>NZ_ASJA01000039.1 GCF_000412185.1 Euryhalocaulis caribicus | reverse complement strand
AGGGCCCTTCCAAAAGTTCCGTAAGATGCGGGGGCTTACAGAACGATGTTGCCGGCGGTGATGATCTCACCGGAGCCGCCGATCGTCAGGTCGGCAATGCCGTCGCCATTCGTGTCGCCGAAGATCGTCCAGGTGGACGCGCCGGTGACAGAGATGACCAGCTCGCCGGACGTGCCGGTGAAGGCGGTCACGACGGTGAAGGCCTGATCGCCCGACGTGTTGTCGTCGGCGTCGATCGCGGACAGGTCGACCGTGTCTTCATCTTCGTCGAACGCGCTGATCAGGTCAGCGGACACCAGGACCGGGCCATTGGATTCGGCCGCGGAGGTGTAGACGAAGGTGTCGGCGTCATCGCCGCCGGTCAGCAGGTCAGCGCCCAGACCGCCATAGATGACGTCGTTGCCGGCGCCGCCATTGATGGCGTCGCCGCCGGCGCCGCCGAACAGCGTGTCAGCGCCGGATTGACCCGGAGCGCCGTCGCCGAAGATGCTGTCAGCGCCGGAGCCGCCATAGATGACGTCGTTGCCGGTGTTGCCGGCCAGGTTGTCAGAACCGGAGCCGCCATACAGCACGTCGTTGCCGCCATTGCCGTAAACGGTGTCGCCGCCGGTGCCGCCAAAGACGGTGTCGTTGCCGCCGCCGCCATAGATCAGGTCGGAGCCGGACAGGCCGTACAGCACGTCATTGCCGCCATTGCCGTTGATCGTGTCGGAACCGGTCGCGCCGACCAGAAGGTCGTTGCC
>NZ_ASJA01000038.1 GCF_000412185.1 Euryhalocaulis caribicus | reverse complement strand
AGGGAGGCGTTTGAGGTGTTGCGCTTTATTCTGAGATCCGCCCCCTCACCCTTTCGCGCGGCCAATCACAGATTGGGCGCTCAAGCCCTCTCCCCCTCTCGGGGGCGAGGGGACTTCTTTTCTTTTTCTCTTTTCTAGCTCCCGGAATCCGCGTCGGCGGATGTCCGGGATCCAGTTTGCGGCGGGGCCGCCATCTCTGGACCCCGGATAATCGCTTCGCGATTTCCGGGGACTCTCGGGGGGAGGATGCGTCGAAAGCTCCGCAGGTCCTGTGACCTCGGAGGTGTTTGGTAAGGTGAGGGAAGCGGCGCGCGTTTCGGACGCTGGCCGTATTTATTATTGGATTGCTTTGCGAACCGAAGCTGCGCGCCGCTGACGTTTGAACCTGCCTGAAGTTGGCCTTGCGACCGTTTTTCCTTCGCAGTCCCTTCCGACAGGCCGGAGCGGTCATCGGGCAAGGTCTCCTCCCGCGACACCTCCGGCGCCGTTCCCCGCCCCATGCGACCCGAGCTCATGGTCCCTCGCGGCGGCGAACAGGGAGGAGTATGGGGCAGGTGGAGACCCGGGCGGATTGTTTTCGATTCATCCCCCTATTTTGTCATCCCGCACGGAGCGAAGCGGAGATGCGGGATCCCGGCGAAGCTTGCGTGCTTGTTCGCCTGGATCCCGGATCAAGTCCGGGATGACAATGGTGGGTGATGGGGAGGGCGCGTTTTGTTCTGTGACGGCCCTTCGAGACGCCGCGCCTTTGGCGCGGCTCCTCAGGGGTGGGGTGATAGGAGGGGGTGGGAAAACGACGGTGTTTGGGCGCCGAGCAGCCCGTCACGTGATTCCAATAAAACTGTCATTCAACGCCTTGACTTTCATGTCTATAGGATCGCCTTCGGCCAGCCGGGGAGGGCGC
>NZ_ASJA01000037.1 GCF_000412185.1 Euryhalocaulis caribicus | reverse complement strand
GACAATGGGCAAAGAGAAGTTTGAGCGCAGCAAGCCGCACGCGAACATTGGCACGATTGGTCATGTTGACCATGGCAAGACGACGCTGACGGCGGCGATTACGAAGCAGTTCGGCGAGTTCCGGGCGTATGACATGATTGACGCGGCGCCGGAGGAGAAGGCGCGCGGGATCACGATTTCGACGGCTCATGTCGAGTATGAGACGGAAGGGCGTCACTATGCGCACGTCGACTGCCCGGGCCATGCCGACTATGTGAAGAACATGATCACGGGCGCGGCGCAGATGGACGGCGCGATCCTGGTTGTGAACGCCGCTGACGGCCCGATGCCGCAGACGCGCGAGCACATTCTTCTGGCGCGCCAGGTCGGTGTTCCGGCCCTGGTTGTTTACCTGAACAAGGTTGATCAGGTGGACGACGAGGAGCTTCTGGAGCTGGTGGAGATGGAAGTCCGCGAGCTTCTGAGCCAGTACGACTTCCCGGGCGACGACATTCCGGTTGTGAAGGGTTCGGCTCTGGCCGCCCTTGAGGACCGCGACGAGGAGATCGGCGCGAACTCGATCCGCGAGCTGATGGCGGCGGTTGATGAGTATATCCCGACGCCGGAGCGTCCTGTTGACCAGCCGTTCCTGATGCCGATCGAGGACGTGTTCTCGATTTCGGGCCGGGGCACGGTTGTGACGGGCCGGGTCGAGCGCGGCGTGATCAATGTTGGCGACGAGATCGAGATTGTCGGCATCCGCGACACCAAGAAGACGACCTGCACGGGCGTTGAGATGTTCCGCAAGCTGCTGGACAGCGGCCAGGCGGGCGACAATATCGGCGCGCTTCTGCGCGGCATTGACCGCGAGGGCGTTGAGCGCGGCCAGGTTCTGGCCAAGCCGGGTTCGATCACCCCGCACGCCAAGTTCACGGCCGAGGCCTATATCCTGACCAAGGAAGAGGGCGGGCGCCACACGCCGTTCTTCACGAACTACCGTCCGCAATTCTATTTCCGGACGACGGACGTGACGGGCATCGTGCACCTGCCGGACGGCACCGAGATGGTGATGCCGGGCGACAATATCGAAATGACGGTCGAGCTGA
>NZ_ASJA01000036.1 GCF_000412185.1 Euryhalocaulis caribicus | reverse complement strand
CACCCTTCCCCTGAGGAGCCGCGCCAGGGGCGCGGCGTCTCGAAGGGCCAGAAAACAGGGACAATCCCGAAAATATCAGACCGGGTCCCGGGACGGCGTAAGCTCGTCGGTGTTTGCCGTCATGCGAGGGGCTTCGGATCCGGTCGCCCGAGGGACGGAGTTGAACGCGGTTCCCGGGATACGGCAGGGTCTGACCAGACCGTGCGCGTCCCGGCGCACCGCCAGGCGCCAGTCTGAGGCTGAAATGCCCTGGCTATTAAGACTCTGGCGGCAGCGGATGGAGAGGCCGGTCGAGGCGACTCCCGCCCTCCGCAAAAGAACCGCGCGGCGCGTCTTTCGAAGACGCGAAACATAAACACTACGGTCACCGGCGTCCCGAAAGACGCGCCGCGCCACCCTCGTGTTTCTTGCTTCTCCAACCTCTGCGGCGAATGCGCCGTGGGGGCGGAGACGCTTACCCCAACGAGTCCCCGGAAATCGCGAAGCGATTATCCGGGGTCCAGAAACGGTGGCCACGTTGCAGGCTGGATCCCGGACAATGGCTGCGCCATTTCCGGGAGCTGAAAGGGAGAAAGGCAAACCAACCCCGTCATCCTCCGACGAAGCGAAGCGGAGATCGGAGGACCCAGTTGAAGTCTTTGCGCCCCACGTTCCCTGGGTCCTCCGGTCAAGCCGGAGGATGACGGTTGAGAGAGGTGGAGGGCGGAGGGCGAAGGAAGACACCGCATCTCTGCATTGCCGAAGCGCCATCGCGGCCAATATCCTCCACCGACAAGCCGCCAGACAAAGGACATCGCCATGAAACGCCTTCTCGCCGCCGCCGCCCTGCTCTCCGCCGCCATTGCCGCGCCGGCGCATGCCCAGCTTGAGGAAGGGGCCGAGGCGCCGGTCTTCAGCGCGGACGGGTATCTGGCCGGGCAGCCGTTCAGCTTCGACATGGCGGACGCGCTCTCCGAAGGGCCGGTCGTCCTTTATTTCTTCCCGGCCGCCTTCACGCCGGGCTGCAATCTGGAAGCCTCGCTGTTCGCCGAGGCGGCGGACGATTTCGCCGAGGCCGGGGCGACGCTGATCGGCGCGACGGCGGGCAATACGGACCGGCTTTCGGAGTTTTCGGAAAAACATTGCGCCAGCAAGTTCCCGGTGGCCGCGGTCAGCGACGAGGTGATCGCCGCTTATGACGTGGCGCTGGCACAGCGCGAGGGGTGGAGCAACCGCACCTCCTACGTCATCGCGCCGGACGGCGCGGTCGCCATGAGCTATACGGACTCCGCGCCGAACGACCATGTCACGAAGACGCTGGACGCGGTGACGGCAATCAGCGCCGACTAGCGCTCGATCGTCGGGCCGCCGCGCTCGCCCGCCACGCGGATCGGGCGCTTGTTGGAAAAGACATTGAGGCCGGTCTCGGCGGCGAACGCCTCCAGCGCCACCGTGCCGGCCAGCGAGTTGCCGGACTTGTTGAGCGCGGGCGACCACACCGCGATGGAGCCCACCCCCGGCGCGATGGCGAGGATGCCCCCGCCCACGCCCGACTTTCCGGGCAGGCCGACGCGGAAGGCGAAATCGCCGCTCATGTCGTAATGGCCGCACGTCATCATCATGGCGTTGATGCGGTCGGCGCGGGCGGGCCGGGCGAATTCCTGACCGGTGATCGGGTCGGTCCCGCCATTGGCCAGGAACAGGCCGGCGCGCGCCAGCTCGGTCACCGTCATCTCGATGGCGCATTGATGGAAATAGGCGTCGAGCACGGCCGACGGCGAATTCTTCAGATTGCCGAAGGAGGACATGAAATAGGCCAGAGAGCGGTTGCGGTCGCCCCATTTGCGCTCCGAGTCCGCCACCCGGCCGTCGATCCGCACCTGGTCGCTGTCGGCGGCCTCCTGCAGCATTTTCAGGATGCGCTCATAGGCCGGCTCGGTCCCGCAATGGCTGACGATGGCGTCGGTCACGATCATCGCGCCGGCATTGATGAACGGGTTTCGCGGCACGCCCTGCTCATGCTCCAGCTGGACCACGGAATTGAACGGGCTGCCCGAAGGCTCGCGCCCCACCCGGTCCCAGATCGCATCGCCCTCCATGCCCAGCGCCTGCACCAGGGTGAACACCTTGGACAGCGACTGGATGGAAAACGGCGTGTCCGCCGCGCCGACCTCTGCGGTGTTGCCATTGACCGTGATCATCGCCATCGCGAAGGCGTTGGGATCGGCCTCGGCCAGGGCGGGGATATAATCGGCGACCTTGCCCTTGCCCAGCTTCGGGCGGGCGGTCTCCGCGGCGCGTTCGATATGGGACTGCCAGTCGATGCGGGGCGGCGTCTTGGTCATTAAATCGGGAATCCTGTCGGCTTCTGCGGCGTCGAGGGGCTAACGAAAGAAAGGTGCGAAAGGTCCGGCGCGCAGCAGCGCTACAGCCACATGCGCTTGAGGTTCTGCTGCACGAACTCCAGCCGCACGCGGTTCTCCCAGCTGACATTTTCGGCTTCCTCGCCGTAAAGCTCGCCCAGCTCGAACAGCATCTCGCGCTTCATATTGTCGGCCAGCGCGCTCTGGATGAAGGTGATCGCCACCAGCCGCTCGCCCTTCGTGACGGGCTTGACCTGATGATAGGTGGTGGAGGGATAGACGATCGCCTCGCCCGGCTTTCCCTTGATCTCCACCGTGGAGTCGCCCAGCCGGATGGACAGCTCCCCGCCCTCATAGGATTCGGGGTCATTGATGAAGACGGTGCTGGAAAGATCGGTGCGCAGATGGGCGTTCCCGATCTGGATTTCGGCGGCGTCGATATGCTCGCCATACTGCATGCCCGGCTCGTATCGGGTCAGCAGCGGCGGGGCCACGGTCTGGGGCAGGGCGAAGTCGGCAAAGCGGCCCGACCGGCCATAGGCGCCGATCAGAATCTGCGAGGCCTCGCGGGTTGCGGGCTGCTGCGTGTCGGCCTGGCGGTTGGTCTTGACCTTCGAATGCGGGTTGGAGGACCGCCCGTCCACAAAACTGATCTGGCCGGCCAGTTCGCGCAGCCGGGCGATTTCCTGTTCGTTCAGAAGGTTTTCGAGTTTCAGAAACATGTTTGAAATCCGCTTTTTAGAACCGCAAACGACGATATTTTCACCGCGCAGGCAAGGGGCGCGGACAAGTCTCCACGGGCCGGAACCATTACAAGGCGTTCACATGTTGACGCTTGTGCGCGCGCACCCGGAGTCATAGTCTGACTTTCAATAACAGACCTGTTTAGGGAAAAGGGGACGAGTATGAAAATCTGGATGGCGATTCTGGCCGCGGGCCTTTTGTGCGCCGCGTGCGAGACGAGTGACAACATGGCCTCCGACTCCGGCAACACGAAAGTGGCCGTGAACGAGGATGGCGAGGAAATGGTCTGCCGGTCCGAGCGCGTGACCGGCGAGCTGGTGCGCCGCGAAATCTGCAAGACGCGCGCGCAGATCAAGGAAGAGAACGAAAGCAGCGGCCGTCTGCAGGCCGGCGCCATTGGCACGGGCGGCAGCGGTCAGGGCGACTTCCCGGCCGGCTGTAACGGCAAGGGCTCCTGCTAGGGCCCTTC
>NZ_ASJA01000035.1 GCF_000412185.1 Euryhalocaulis caribicus | reverse complement strand
AGAGGGCTTGAGCGCCCAATCTTTGATTGGCTGCGCAAAAGGGTGAGGGGATGGGTTGAACCAGATTGCCTTGTCCTGCGAGCCGCCCCCTCACCCATTCAGTCATCTAAATCCTTTCAGGATTTCGGACTTCATTACCCTCTCCCCCTCTAAGGGGGCGAGGGGACTTTTCGTTCACCGCGTCAGTCCGTTTGACGGCTTGCGCTGCTTGGCCGCATGATTCCCGCAAGGCTTGAAACGGCAGGGGGTGATTCGGACCATGGATTTCTCATCGATCGGCGAGGAAATCGAGGCGGCGACACGGGTTGTCATCGACTATATGCCGAACCTCCTGACCGCGGCATTGATCGCCGTGGTGGCTTTTGCCGTGGCCAAGGCGGCGGGGTTTCTGTCGCGCAAGGCCATCGAGGCGACCCCGGTCGGGCGCAAGGCCAAGGATGACGCGGCGCGGTCCCGCCGGCCGGTCCTGACGCTGGGCCACTCGCTTGGCTCGGCCGTTTTCTGGGTCGTGTTCCTGCTGTTCATCCCGGCCTTCCTGAACGCGCTGGGTTTCGAGGAGTCACTGGAGCCGCTGGAAAACATGCTGGCCAGCATCTGGGCCTTCCTGCCCAACGTGATCGGGGCCATCCTGATCGTGCTGGTGGGCTGGCTGATCGCCGCGGTGGCCCGCCGCGCCGTGACCGGCATTCTGGCCGCCGCGCCCATCGACCGCGCCGCAGACCGGGTTGGCCTGGGCGATGTTATCAACGGCCTGGCCGTGGCGCGGGCCGCGGGCATCATCATCTTCGCCCTGATCCTGATCCCGGCCGCCATTGCCGGTCTGGACCAGCTGGACATCCGCTCGGTCTCCGAACCCTCCGCCCAGATACTGCAGGACATGCTGGACGCCATTCCGCGCCTGATCGCGGCCGCGCTGATCCTGTTCGTGGCCTATCTGATCGGCCAGGGCGTGCGCTCCATCCTGCTGGCGCTGCTGATGTCCATTGGTTTCGACCGGATCTGGAGCGCGCTGGAAACCGACACCCGCAAGGCGGCGGAGGAAGCGGCCCCGGAAGCGCTGGTCGAGCAGAAGGACTATTCCGACGATCCGGAATCGGCCATTGCCGAATATTCCGGCGCCGAGGCCGGTCCGCCCTCCCCCAGCCATATCGTGGCGAACATCGTGCTGGTCGCCATCGTCATCTTCGGCGCGGTGCAGGCGGCGGAAATCCTGAACTTCGCCATCATCTCCGCCTGGCTGGCGCGGGTGCTGGAGATTGGCGGAAACATCCTGTTCGGGGCCAGCATCATCCTGGTCGGCCTGTTCATCGCCCGCTTTGTCGCCGCACTGGTGGCCGAAAGCGGCGGACCGCGGGCGGAGCTGACGGCCACCGTCACCCGCTATGGCGTCTCGCTTCTGGCGGTGGTGATCGGCCTGACCCAGATGGGGCTGGGCGACAATATCGTTCGCTGGGGCTTCCTGATCGTGCTGGCGGGGATTAGCCTGGCCTTCGGCATCGCCTTCGGCGTCGGCGGGCGGGAAGCCGCGGCCCGGCTGCTCAAGCGGCTGCAGGACGACTCTGAAACACGATAGCTATTGCCCTGCCGCTGGCGGCGACTAAATCGTCAGACATGATACAGTTGATCTATGCCAGCGCCGCCGCTGAGGGGCTGGGGCAGGACGATATCGGCCAGATTCTCGAAGCCTCGCGCCGCAATAACAGGGCTGCGGGCCTCACCGGGGTTCTGCTTAATCTGGACCAGTCCTTCCTGCAGGTCCTGGAGGGCGAGGCGGAAGCCGTCCACGCCATATTCACGCGGATCAGGCGCGATAACCGCCACGCCAGAGTGACGCCCTATCCTGAAATCCCGATCCAGAAGCGCAGCTTTGGCGATTGGTCCATGGGATATGACGCGCTGGGCCCGGACGCCGAGGGCGCGGATTCGGTCTTCAAGCTCACCCGTAACGCGCTGGACGAAAAACTGACTCGCGAGGAAAGCGTAATGGCCAAGACCGTGATCGACACGTTCTTCAAGGTGAACCGCGTAGAGCGGTGAACAGATCCCGCTTCCCTTGATATAATTCCCGCCATGTCACGCCGACCCGGATTTCTTCGCCGTTCGGTCCAGAACGAACAACGCCGCCGCGCCCAGCAACGCGATGCGGACCGCGCGGCCGGCGCGGCCTTTCGCTGGGCCGCCATCGGCGTGGCGATCCTTATGGTGCTGGCCCTGACGGTCGGGTTTGGCGGCAACATGGCGCTCACAGAACGTCTCGCCGCCTGGGCGTTTCTGGGGCAGCCGGTCCTGTTTGGCCTGTCCTGGGTTGATATCGCCGCCATACTGGGGGTCATCGCGGTGGCCGCCCTTTTCCTTTATCGCGACTGGCGGCGCACGCGCGACTGAGTCCGGGGCGCCGCCCAAGCGGAACAAGCGTCTTTCCATGTCCGTTTCTTCTCATGCGCGATGACGCGCCAAAAAGAAGGAAACGGACAGATGACCATGCGGACCCTCGAAGATCTCTATATCGACCAGATCAAGGATATGTGGAGCGCCAACCGCCAGATGGCGGACGTGATCCCGGAACTGATCGAGAGCGCGCATGACGAGGAGCTGAAAGCCTCCCTCAAACGCTCGCAGAAAGGCATCGACGCGCATACGCGCGATCTGGCGGAGTTGTGCGAACGCCACGGCGCCAAGCCCGGCGGCGAACATTGCAAGGGCATGGAAGGCCTGGTCAGCGAAGTGCGCAAGCACGCCATTGAACTGGACGCCGACCGCGACGTTCAGGACGCCTCAATCATCACCCAGTTCCAGCGCATGAGCCATTACGGCATCGCTGGCTTCGGCACGGCGAAAGCCTTTGCCAAGCGCCTGAAATTCAATGATGACGCAAAGACGCTCGATAAGGATCTCGACAGCATTTATGGCTGCGACTCCTACTTCACCAAGCTGGCGATCACCGACGTGAACAAGGACGCCGCCGCCTGACCGCGAGCGCCCTTTTAGAAACGCCACTGAAGGCCGGTCCGTGCTGCCGCGTGGACCGGCCTTTTGCATCTGCGAACGCAAGGCCATATAGCGGACCTCTCAGTTTACCCGCGTTTGCACGGAGCCAACCTCATGGGCGTCAAGGTCGCCGTTCTCGGCGCGACAGGAAATGTCGGCCGCGAAATCCTCACCATTCTCGAAGAGCGCCTGTTCGACGCGGACGAAGTGTTCGCGCTGGCCAGCCGTGAATCCATCGGCCGCGAAGTCTCTTATGGCGAAAAGGACCTGAAGGTCCGCGACGCCGATACGTTCGATTTTTCCGATGTCGACGTGGTGCTGATGTCCGCCGGCTCGGCCGCGTCGGAGAAATATGGCCGCAAGGCCGCCGAGGCCGGCGCGCTGGTCATCGACAATTCCTCCTATTTCCGGATGGAGGACGATGTCCCGCTGATCGTGCCGGAAGTGAACCCGGACGCCATCGAGGATGCCCGCGACTCCCTGCTGATCGCCAATCCCAATTGCTCGACCATCCAGCTCATGGTGGCGCTGAAGCCCCTGCATGAGGAAGCCAAGATCAAGCGGGTCGTCGCCTCCACCTACCAGTCGGTGTCCGGCGCCGGGCGCGGGGCGATGGATGAGCTTTGGCTCCAGACCAAGGGCATCTATGTCAACGATCCGCCCACGCCTGAACAATTCTCCAAGCAGATCGCTTTCAACGTGATCCCGCAGATCGACGTCTTCATGGATGACGGGGACACGAAGGAAGAATGGAAGATGCGGGTCGAGACCAAGAAAATCCTCGACCCCGCGATCGAGCTGACCGCCACTTGTGTTCGCGTGCCGGTCTTTGTTGGTCACGCCATCGCGGCGAATATCGAATTCGAAGGCGACGGCATGACGCCCGGTTCCGCCCGCAAGCTGCTGCGCGAATCCCCCGGCCTGATGATCGTCGACAAGCGGGAAGACGATGGCTACGTCACCCCGGTCGAGTCCGTGGGCGAATTCGCCGTCTTCGTTTCCCGCATCCGGCGCGACCCGACCAACCCGGCGGCGCTGAACCTCTGGGTGGTGGCGGACAATCTGCGCAAGGGCGCGGCCCTCAACGCGGTGCAGATCGCCGAACTGGCGCTGAACCGCGGCTTCTTCGACTGACCGGGCCGGCGCCCCGCCCCGGACAAAGCTATCTGTTCACCGCCGGGCAAGCTGGTATTGTGCTTTGCAATATCAGCAGCGCCGCCCAGACCAGCACGAGAAACGCATGACCTATCCCACACCGCCCGATGAGGCCGGCCGGCAAGCCGCACTCGAGTCCTTCGGAATCCTGGATACGCCCGCCACGCCGGAATTCGACCGGCTGACCCGGCTGGCGACGGCCGCCTTCGACGCGCCTATCGCGCTCGTCTCCCTGCTCGACAAGGACCGGCAGTGGTTCAAGTCATGTATCGGCCTGCACGAAACATCGACCCCGCGCGATGTCGCGTTCTGCGCCCACGCCATCCTGTCGGACGAAGGGCTGGTTGTTCCGGACGCCAAGAAGGATAGCCGCTTTGCCAATAATCCGCTGGTGACGGGCACCCCGTTCATCCGCTTCTATGCCGGCGCGCCGCTGATTACCGATGCGGGCTACCGGCTGGGCACGTTCTGCATCATCGACAATCATGCGCGCGACGATTTATCCCGCGCCGAACGCGCCATGTTGCGGGATCTCGCGGACCTCGCCATGGAAACGATCGAGCGCGGGGCGTCCTCCTAGGCGTCTCCTTTCAGGCTGCAACGGGCGCGGTTCGGCGCGGGTGTCGCAGCTTCAGCCCGAAGAGCGGCCGCACAAGCGGGATGCGCCGTACGGCCTCAAAGCCCAGCGCGCACCCGCCCAAGGTCGCCAGCGTGACCAGCGTAAACTCGACCGGCGCGTTCAGACCTTGCCGCGTCAGCCAGAACCCGGCCGCGACAATGATCGTCTGGTGCAGGATGTAGTAGGGGAAGACGCCTTCGGAGAGATAGGCGAGAACCGGGCCGGGACGGTTCAAATACCGCCGGGCCAGCCCCATCAGCGCCACGATGGCCCACCAAGCGTATGCCACGCGCAGCAGGCGCGCGGGCGTCAGCAGCCAGATATTGTCGCCAATCCTGTCCCAGACCATCCACAACGGCGTCAGGATGACCGCCGCACCGATGCCGAGCGCCAGCGCCGCGGGCAGCGCGCGGTCAATGGCGCGCCAGACAGCCTCATGCTTGGCGATGAAATATCCGATCATGAGGAAGGTGAAGCTGTAGGCATGGTTCGCCCAGTCCCAGACCAGGTTGTGCGTGGTCGGGAAATAGGGCGTCAGGGTGAAGCGATAGACCAAGAAAAGGACCAGCGGCAGCAGGAGAACCGCCCAGGCCGGGGTCGTTAATTGTTCAAATTTACGCGCCAACGGGCGCAAAACCGGGACCAGCGGGATCAGAATCAGCGTGTAAACGAACAGATAGACGACGTACCAGAGGTGATTCCAGGTCGGGATCGTGACCGAATAATCCCCGCTTCCGATCAGGTATTGCCTGTAAAACGCCCACCAGCCGGGCTGGATTTCACCGCCTTCGATCAGCTGGAAATAGGATTGCGGCGCGACAATCACGTGCATGCCGAACACGATGACGATGAAAAGCCGCAGCGACCGCGACCCGGCCAGGCGCGCCAGCGCACCCTTGTCGGTCATGAATCGCATGGCGACGCCGGATATCAGGAACAGAAGCGACAGCCGCCAGGGATTCAGCAGCCGCATGGCCGGCTCCAGAAACGCCGAGGCGTGGACGCTTTTCACATGCCAGTCCCACGTCACGTAGAACATGCCGATATGGTAGAAGATCAGCAGACCGAACGCGATCACGCGCAACCAGTCCAGGTCGTGCCGCCGCGCGGGCGCGGCCAGCTGGCGTGAAGCGGACGAAAAATCAGAAACAGACACGGCGTATTCCTCAATCCAGGTCATCAAGGACGACACTATGGCGCGCCTCGCCCGGATAATGCGCCTTCCGGGTGATATCTGGCGGTCCGGCGCCGTGACCGGGGGCGGTCAAGGGACGAAAGGCGGCTGTGCGGGCTGAACCGCGCTTCGCAAACGGGCCGGAAACAGCAAAATGCGATGATGTTTGAACAGGAATGGAACCGGGAACAGCGCGCCGAGCGCCGGGCGGACCGCCAGTCCGCCGTTCTGATCGTCGCAATTCTGCTGAGCTTCACGCTCGTGGATTCGCTATCCACGCTGACCGAGTTCGCGCGCGAGGGAGAATATGTTCATCCCGCCCTGCCGTGGCTGCTGAACTTCACCAGCATCGCGGTGATGACCGCGCTTATCCCGGTGATGCTCTGGACCGCCAACCGCGCGCCCGTCACCGCCAGCACATGGCGATGGAGCCTGCCGGCCCATCTTGCGGCCAGCATTGTCATATCGCTGGCGCACGTATTGGCCATGGTGGCGATCCGGAAACTCGTCTGGCCGCTACTGTTCGGTCAGCCCTACGACTTCTTCAACTTCATTCCGGGCGACCTTTTCTATGAGTATCGCAAGGATGTGTTCGCCTATGCGGGCTTCATCCTGATTATCCAGTCCAGCCGGGAATACCAGCAACAGCGTCTGGAGGCCGCCGCGGCGCGCGAGGATGCGCGGCGGGACAAGCGCCTGACCCTGAAATGCGGCGGACGCACGATCTGGATGGCGGCGGAGGACCTGATCGCGGCCAAGGCGGCGGGCAACTATGTGGAAATCAAGACGGAAACGGGCGAGCATCTGGCCCGGACCACGCTGGGCGCGCTGGAGCGGCAACTGGACGAGGCGGGCATTCGCGCGGCGCGGGTGCATCGCTCCTACCTCGTCAATCTGGACAAGATTCTGGAGGCCGCGCCCACCGGCTCCGGCGATCTTTCCATCCGCATGAAGGATGGCAGCGAGATTCCCGGCAGCCGCCGGTTCCGGGAAAAACTGGACGCGGCCTGAGCCGGTTTTCCGAAACGGTCAGCAGCCATGCCGAAATGCAGGGTGGCGGACCGGCCGGCCCATGCCTAGATGAGGGCGCTATGAAAGCCGCGCCCGCCCCCACCGATCCGGCCGAATTCCGCGCAGGTCTGATCTATGCGTTCCTGACCTACACGATCTGGGGAATTTCGCCGCTTTACTGGGCGCTTTATTCCGGGCCTCCGATAGAAATTGTCGCCCATCGCGCCCTTTGGGCGGCGGTCGCGCTTGCCCCTTTCGTGCTGATCAAGGCGCCCAGCATCGCAGCGCTGTTTTCCCTGCGCCGCGTGAAATGGGCGGCCATCGGGGCCGTTCTGATTACCGCCAACTGGGGCGCGTTCATCTGGGCGGTGACCAACGGATACGTGCTGGAGGCGAGCCTTGGCTATTTCATGGGCCCGCTGATCAATGTGGCGCTGGGCATGATCTTTCTGGGCGAGCGGCTGCGCCGCGCGCAATGGGTGGCCGTGGGCCTGGCCTTGGTCGGGGTTCTGATCCCGCTGGTCGCCTCTGAAAGCCTGCCGGTGATCGGCCTGTTCCTGGCAACCTCGTTTTCCTTCTACGCGCTGGTCCGCAAGAAGCTGGACGTTGACGGCAAGACCGGGCTGTTTCTGGAAGCCGCCATGGTCGCCCCGTTCGGTCTGGCGGCCGCCATCTGGTTCGAGGCGACAGGCCGCGGCACCTTCCTGGAGGCGAGCTGGCAGCCCTTCCTGCTGATCTTCTCCGGCACGGTATTTACCGCCGGGGTGCTGCTGCTGTTCAGCCTGGGCGCGCGGCGCCTGCCGCTCTCCACGCTGGGCCTGATGCAGTACATCGCCCCCACCCTGCAATTCATCATCGGCCTGGCGCAGGGCGAGGCGTTCGGCGCGGACCGCGCCGCCGCCTTCCTGTTCATCTGGAGCGGGCTGGCCGTCTATACGTGGGACATGTATCTGAGCGACCGCCGGCGGCGGCGGGACCGCCGCCTGGCCGCCGCAGGTCCGCCGGGCTGACACTTTCCCGATGTCCCTCGCCCCTTGAGAAGGGGGAGAGGGCAATGAAGTCCCAAATTCCGCCAAGGGATTTGGCTGACTGAATGGGAGAGGGGTGGCTGTCAGGATAGAGCACGCTGGTTCAACG
>NZ_ASJA01000034.1 GCF_000412185.1 Euryhalocaulis caribicus | reverse complement strand
GGTTCAACCCGCCCCCTCGCCCTTTCGCGCAACCAATCTGAAGATTGGGCGCTCAAGCCCTCTCCCCCTCGCGGGGGCGAGGGGATTTGCGGCGTTCCCTGTTGAATCCCGATGGGTTAGATGTCGGGGGATGCGTAATGGAAAACCCGACACCCAAGCCCGGCCCGGCGCCGTGACATCACCCGCCCCACCGACCGAGGCCACCAGCGGCGCGCTCGCCGCGCGGCTGTGGCGGGACTATGTCGCGCCGAAATGGCGGCGGCTCTCGGTGGCGGTGGTGCTGATGGCGATCACCTCTGCGGCGGCGGCCTCCTACGCCGCGGTCACCAAGTACTCGCTGGACCTGGTGGCCGAGCGCGACCCCCGCGTCCTCACCCTTGTCCCGCTGCTAATCATCGCCGCGGCCGTGGTGCGCAGCGTCTCGCTCTACTACCAGCTCGTCATCACAAACGGCCTTGCGCTCAAGATCATGCAGGAAGTGCAGGAGGCGATGTTCGCCCGCCTGATGCAGGCCGATTACGCCCGCATCGCGGGGGAGTCCGTCGGCTCGCTGGTCTCGCGCTTTACCAACGACGTGAACCTGTTGCGGGAATCGCTGGTGCGCGGCGCCAATAACCTGATCCGCGACGTGATGACGGTCATCGCCACGCTCGGCGTCATGGTCTGGCTGGACTGGATGCTGACCCTCTTGATCGTGCTGGTCTATCCGATCGCCTTTTATCCGGTGGTGAAGATCGGCCAGCGCCTGCGCCGCGTCTCGGGCGAGGCGCAAATCCAGATGGGCGCGGTCACCTCCTTCCTGGAGGAGTCGCTCTCCGGCGCCCGCATGGTGAAGACCTACCGGCTGGAGGAGCGCGAGACGGAGCGCGCCAACGCCTCTTTCCTGGAGCGTTTCCGCCTCTCCCTGAAGCTCTTTTCCGGCAAGGCGCGCGTGGACCCGATCCTGGAGATCGCGGGCGGCGCCGCGCTCGCAGGCGTCATCGCCTTCGCCGGCTGGCGCACGATAGAGGGCGCGGCCACGGTGGGGGATCTGGTCGGTTTCGTCGCCGCCATCGGCGTCATGGCCCCGGCCGTGCGCGCCATCGGCACGCTGTCCGCCGTCGCGCAGGAAGGCTTCGCCGCGCTCGACCGCATCTTCTCGGTGATGGACGAGGCCCCGGCGATCACCGACTCAGCCGACGCAACGCCGCTGGAAAACGTGAAGGGCCATGTCGCCCTCGAAAACGTGGAATTCCGCTACGCCACCGGCGCCACGGCCCTCAGCGGCGCCAGCCTTCAGGCCGCGCCGGGGGAGATGGTGGCCCTGGTCGGCCCCTCGGGCGCGGGCAAGTCCACCGTCCTCAACCTCATCCCCCGGCTGTACGAGGCGACCGGCGGCGCGGTCACCGTGGACGGGCGGGACGTGCGCGATGTCGCCATCGATTCCCTGCGCGCCCACATCGCCACGGTCAGCCAGCACGTCATCCTGTTCGACGACACGGTCCGCGCCAATATCGCCTTCGGCCGGCTGGACGCCACGGACGAGGAGGTGGAGGCCGCCGCCAAAGCCGCCGCCGCCCATGATTTCATCATGCGCATGGAGGGCGGCTATGACGCCGCCGTCGGCGCGCGGGGCGAGCGCCTTTCCGGCGGCGAGCGCCAGCGCATCGCGCTGGCCCGCGCCTTCCTGAAGGACGCCCCCATCCTGCTGCTGGACGAGGCGACCAGCGCGCTCGACGCCGAATCCGAACGCCAGGTCCAGACCGCCATCCAGCGCCTGTCACAGGGCCGCACGACGCTCGTCATTGCCCACCGCCTCGCCACCGTCCGCCACGCCGACCGCATCTATGTCTTCGACGCCGGGAAGGTCGTGGAGACGGGCGCCCACGAGGCGCTCATGGCCAAGGGCGGGTTGTATTCGGAACTGGCGAAGTTGCAGTTTCGGGAGGGGTAGCATAATTGCTTTATAAAAATTATTCTCTTTTAGGTTTATGCACTGTCGAGAATCGCTGGAAAATTAGGTATGAGCAACAACTGCGAGTGCTCGATCTGTCGATACCATTACGACTTCGATTTAGACCCGCACTTAAAGGGCGAAATTTCTTCGTCAAATTGTGTGGTGTTTGCCGGGGCAGGTATAAGCACAGAAAATCAACAAGCTCATGCTCATACTCTATATGATGAAATAATACATAAATTATCTTGTGATGGAAGCGAAGAGTTTCCGGACATCATGGAGAAATTTTGTAATCAGCCTAACGGCAGAAAAAAACTTATTGATACAATTGTAACGAGGTTTGATTACATAAATGCATTTAGATCGTTAAGGAATAACGCCAACAAATTTCATAGAGAAATGGCCACAATGCCTTATATAAAGGACATAGTGACTACGAATTGGGATAGGTATTTTGAGGATGAGTGTGCGGCAAAGCCATTTGTTTATTCTAATGACATGGCTTTTTGGGGCGAGCCACGTAGGCGTGTATTAAAGATACACGGAACAATAGATAACTACTCATCTCTAATAGTGACAAAATCAGACTATGATCAGTGCGCCATCGATCTTGAAAAAAACCTTGTTGGTGCCAGATTGAAGTCATTGTTATCTACTAAAACATTTGTTTTCATTGGTTATTCCTTTAAAGATTTTGATTTTAAGCACATTTTTGATTTTGTTAAAGGTGAGCTGGGTCCTTTTTCCAGAAGACATTACTTTGTTTCTCCATTTTTTGAAGAAGATGATATTGAGAATTTAAAGCAATATAATATTGAAGCAATAAAAACGGACGGAACATTCTTTTTACAATCTGTAAAAGAGCATTTATGTAACGATGAGTGTTATGTGGATGATGAACTGTATGATTACATTTTAGATTGCGAAATTGATGTAGAAAGAGCCTCTAAATGGCTACATGATAATGCCAATGTATTTGACAAACCTCAATCATTAATTTCATCGGTATATCAGGATGGTGTCTTGCATGCTTTGCAGAGAATATGGGACTTAAGAAAGGAGGGTATTTATTCAGACCTCCATTATGTTCAAAGCCTTATCAGTCTATATGATGAAAGAGAAAAGGAGTACTTTAGAAAAAAGGATTATTGTAACGCGGCTTATTTTCATGGTTATTTAAATGGATTGTTTTCTATAATAATATATGCTCGTGCCTCACTTGATGACGAGGAATTATTAGAAATACCTCAATTTTATCATTATAAAATTGGAGAGATGCAAGATGTAGAAGAATATTCAGAACTTTTAGAAGATTTACCTGACCTGCATAAAGCAGCTTATAGGCAGTGCTTAAAAGTTGTGGAGAGGAATAGGGGGGAGGGTCTATATTCCATATCGCATAGACCGTTTGGTTAAACCACGCCATTGCGGGTATGGATAGAACAGGATTCATCCCATGTGCAATTGAATTTTCTAACTGGAAAATTATTTTTGAAATCATGGGATTAGCGTCCCCAGTATGATGCAAACTCCCCCAACAATCCGCCCGGATTTCCCGTGCGCCTATACTCCTCCCTGTTCCGTCCCATGAAGAGGGCTAGGGCTCGGTCGCTTTTGGCGGGGCGGAATGTGGCGGCCGCGGGCTTGAAACGGGACTAGACCCCCCGATGCGCCCCGGCCTGTCGCCGAGACTTTGCCGCCGAACGAACGGCAATCTGATCTCGGGGGCGGGAGGCCCCGCCGGGCGACCGGACGGGGTTCGCAATATCCGTCACGCGGCGCGTCTTTCGTGGTTCGCAAACATCAACATAAGTTGACGGCCGGCGTCCCGCAAAAGACGCGCCGCACCCCCCTTCCATCGCTCCGGCGGCCCTGGCCGCGCGGAGTTTTCGGCGCATCCGGTGACGCCCGCGAGTCCCCGTAAATCGCGAAGCGATTATCCGGGGTCCAGGGACGGCGATATGCGAGAGGGCTGGGTCCCGGATATTCGCTGGCGCGAATTCCGGGAGCTAATAGAGAGCAGCCATCCATCCCGTCATCCTCCGGCTTGACCGGAGGACCCAGGAGAACGTGGTCGCAAAGATTTAAACTGGGTCCTCCGATCTCCGCTTCGCTTCGTCGGAGGATGACGCTCTATGGAATTTGAGAGAAGGAAGGAGCCTCACTCCCGCCGCAGCACCTTGTCGACGAAGAAATTCCCGACCGGGGTATCCTTGAACTTCGCGCGGATTTCCTTCGGGTCGTAGCCGGCGCGCACCCAGTCCTCGAAGCCGACGCCGCTCGCCTCGCGCGCTTTCAAATACTCCTCGAAATAGAAATCGAGGACTCCGGTCTTTCCGGCCTTCGCGTGGAGGTATTTCTTGTCGAGCTGGCCCATGCCCTCCTCGACGCTCACGCCCTCGTGCAGGATCATGTAGAGGGCGGCGGCGATGCCCGCGCGGTCCGCGCCGGACTTGCAGTGAATCAGGGCCGGGTACTCGATCTCGCTCAGGAGGGCCTTCCAGGCGAGGACATCCTCGGGCGAGGGCACGTCGCGGCTGCGGAAGCGGAAATCGACCAGCGCGATCCCGTGTTCCTCGCACGCTTCCTTCTCCAGCGCGTAGAAGCCTTCCGGGCTGTCCCCCCGCACGTTCAGAATGGTCTTCACGCCGCGCGCCGCTTCCTCCGCGATCCGCTTGGGCGAGGGCTGGTTGGAGCGGGCCATTTTCGGCGTGATCTGGTGGCGGTTCGCGAACCACACGCGCAGGAAGCCGTGATCGCCCAGCATCAGGCTGCGCATGGCGCGCTTGCGGGCGCCGGGGGCGTTGAGGTCGAAAAGGGTCATGGCTGGCCGCGTGTTAGCGGCTTTCGGACGCTTCGCAAACCGCCGTACAGCGTTTCCCGCGCGGCCCGTCTCGGTTAGAAGCGCGGCCATGAAGGGATTTTTGCGCTCAAGGCCGGTGCAATGGCTGCTGAGCTATCTGGTTTTCGCCTATATGCGGCTGGTCCAGCGCACCACGCGCTGGACGCTGGCGGGCGATGACCGGATGGCCGCGCTCTGGGCCTCGAACCGGGGCGCGGTGGCGTGCATGTGGCATCGCGGCGTGATGCAGGCGGTCGTGGGCTGGCCGGACGGGGCGCAGCCGCGCCGCATGGTCATCTCCGCCTCGCCGGACGGCCAGTTCGTCGCCGACGCGACAGAGCGGCTGGGCGTCGGCGTCATCCGCGGCTCCACCCGCAAGGCGGCCAAGCGCGACAAGAAGAAGGGCGGGGAGGGCGCCTATCGCGCCATGATCGCCCATGTCGAATCCGGCGGCGTGGTCGGCATGACGCCGGACGGCCCGCGCGGCCCCCGGATGCACGCCTCCATGGGCGCGGTGCGGCTGGCCAAGGCCGCGCAGGCCCCGCTCTGCCCCTATGCCTGGTCGGTGCGGCGGCGGAAGGTCCTGAACACCTGGGACCGCTTCGTCTTCCCGTTCCCGTTCTCCAAAGGGGCCATCGTCTGGGCCGAACCCATCGACCCGCCCGCCGAGGACGCCGAACCGGCGGAGATGGATGCGGTGCGCGCAAGGCTGGAAACCGCGCTGAACGAGATCGCGGCGGAGGCGGACCGCATCGCCGGGGTCGAGCCGGAGGCGCCCGCGTGAGCCAGCCGCTTGGCCTCCGCCTCTACGCGCTCGTCATGCGCGTCCTCGCCCCCTTGGCGCCGGTCTGGCTGCAGCGGCGCGCGGCGAAGGGAAAGGAAGAACCGGCGCGCCTGCCCGAACGCTTCGGCCACTCCACGCGGGAGCGCCCGGCGGGCGGGCTGGTCTGGCTGCACGGCGCCAGCGTCGGGGAGTCGCTGATGCTGTTGCAGATCGTGCGGCGGCTGGGCGAGGAGCGGGAGGATTTGAGCTTCCTCATCACCACCGGCACCGCCACCTCCGCCGCGCTGGTCGAAAAGCGAAAGGGTGCGCGCACACAGCACCAGTACATCCCGCTGGACGCTCCGGCTCATGCCGAACGTTTCCTCGACCACTGGCGACCGGACCTCGCCGTCTTCGCGGAGTCGGAGATCTGGCCGAACCTCATTCAGGAGGCCGCCGGGCGCGGAATCCCGCTGGCGCTGGCCAATGCCCGCATGAACGCCGCCACGCTGGACCGCTGGGCCCGCCGCGCCCCCCGCACGGCCGAGCGCCTGTTCAACTGTTTCCGCTGGATCGGCGCGGCGGATGAAGTCACCGCCGCCGGTCTCTCCGGCCTCACCGGCCGCCATATCGACTGCGCCGGCAACCTGAAACTGGACGCCGAGGCCCCGCCCGTGGATCTGGACGCCCTCACCGCCGTGCAGGCCATGACCGCCGGCCGCCCCGCCTGGCTCGCCGCCTCGACGCATGAGGGGGAGGAGGAAATCGCCCTGGCCGCCCATGCCCGCCTGCTGGACGAGCACAAGGACGCCCTCCTCATCCTCGCCCCGCGCCACCCCGAACGGCGGGACGCGGTGATCCGCGCTATACGCGAATCCGGCCTCTCCCACGCCGTGCGCTCGCGGGGGGAGGAGCCCTCGGCGGCGACGGCCGTCTATCTCGCCGACACGCTGGGGGAGCTGGGCCTGTTCTTCCGCGCCGCCCCGGTCTCCCTGATCGCCGGTTCGCTGGCGGAGGGCATTGGCGGCCACAATCCGGTGGAGGCGGCGCAGTGCGGCTCCGCTCTCATCGCCGGGCCGCACGCCGCCAGCTTCGCGGACCTCTACGCCCAGCTCGACGCGGCCGGCGGCGTGGCGCGGGTGCGGGACGCCGGCGAACTGGCGCTTGCCGTTTCCACGCTTCTGTCCGATGACGGGGCGCGGCGGTCCCGGGTGGAGGCCGCCAGCAGCGTGGTCGAGGCCGCGCGGGGGGCGATGGACCGCACGCTGGACGCGCTGCGGCCGCTGCTGCCCGCGCGGGGGAGAGCGGCATGAGCGGACCCGATTTCTGGCACCAGCATAACTGGCTCAGCGCGCTGCTCTCGCCGCTGGCCGCCATCTATGCCGATATTCACGAGGGCAAATGGCGCCGCGCCAATCCCCAGCGCGTCGACGCCCCGGTCGTATGCGTCGGCAACCTGACGGTCGGCGGCACCGGCAAGACGCCGGTGGTGCGCGCGCTGCGCGACCTTGCCGCCGCGCGGGGGCTGGACGCGCACGTCCTCCTGCGCGGTCATGGCGGGCGGCTGCACGGCCTGACCCGCGTCGACTGGAATTTCCACGCCGCCGACGACGTGGGGGACGAGGCGCTGCTGCACGCGCAGGACGGGCCGACCTGGATCGCCCGCGACCGCGTGGCCGGGGCGCGCGCCGCCGCCGATGCGGGGGCGGACCTGATCATCATGGATGACGGCTTCCAGAACCCCTCGCTGGTCAAGGATTTCTCCTTCGTGGTGATCGATGGCCGCACCGGCTTTGGCAACGGCCACGTCTTCCCCGCCGGCCCGCTGCGCGAACGTCCCGATTTCGGGCTGGGCCGCGCCGACGCGGTCATCATGATGGGGCCGGGCGAGACGCCGCGCGCGGTGGAGCGCTGCGGCGTGCCGATCCTTTGCGCCGGGCTTGTCCCCTCCGATCCCCCGCCGGAGGGCAATCTCTACGCCTTCGCCGGAATCGGGCGGCCGGAGAAATTCTATGACTCGCTGAAGGATTGCGGTGGCCGGATCGTGAAGAGCAAGTCCTTCAACGACCACCACCGTTTCTCCGAGCACGAGCTGTCCGCCCTCCGCCGCCGCGCGAAGGATTTCGACGCCCGCCTGATCACGACCGAGAAGGACTATGCCCGCTTGCCGCGCTGCTGGCGGCAGAACGTGCTGGTCTGGCCGGTGGAGGCCGCCTTCGACAACGCCGAGGCCCTGAACGACATGATCGCCCCGGTGATGGACGGCGGCGGCAAGGCGGCTTAAGGGATTCCCCATGGCCGGATTCGGACAACGCGCGATCTGGGCGCTGGAGGCAGGCGCCTATGAGGCCTTCCTGCGCGGTTTCGGCCTGCTGCCGCTGAACACGGCCAGCAATCTGGGCGCGGCCATCCTCCGCACGCTCGGCCCCCTGACCAAGACCCACAAGGTCGCCCTGAAGAATCTGGAAATCGCCTTCCCCGACCAGACGCCGGAATGGCGGGAAACCACGGCCCGCCAGCACTGGTCGAATATCGGCCGGACGTTTGCGGAATATCCCCACCTTCACAAGATCACCGCCTATCAGGGCGACAACATCACCGTGAAAGGCGTGGAGCATCTGGACGCGGTTACACGCTCGGGCCGCGGCGCGGTGCTGATCTCGGGCCATTTCGCCAACTGGGAAGTCATGGCGATGGCGATCGTGCAGAGCGGTCTTGATTGCGCCATCACCTATCGCGCGGCGAACAATCCCTGGTTCGACGAACAGGTGAAGCGCGTGCGCCGCGGCTATGGCGTCGGCACGCTGACGCCCAAAGCCGGGATGAAAGGCGCGCGAGAGCTGATGGCGATTCTGGAAGAGGGCCGCGCCATCGCCCTGATGAACGACCAGAAATTCAACGAAGGCATCCCGGTCCCCTTCTTCGGGCGCGAGGCGATGACCGCCCCGGGCCCGACGCGCCTGGCCATGCGCGCCGGCGTCCCCCTGATCCCGATGAGCGTGAAGCGCATCGGCGACGCCCCGAAATTCGAGGTCACCGTCCACGAACCCTTCGACCTGCCCGAAGGCAAGCCGACGACAGAAAAGGTCGAAGCCGTGGTGACGCGCATCAACCGCTTCGTCGAGGACCGCATCAAGGAATCCCCCGCCGACTGGTTCTGGGTCCACCGCCGCTTCGAGAAGTCGGTTTATCGGGAGGGGTGAGAAGGCTTCACCCTCGCCCCCCGCGAGGGGGAGAGGGCTTTGAGCGCCCAATCTTGATTGGCTTTGCGCGAAAGGGAGAGGGGGCACGTTGAACCAGTGTGCTCTATCCTGCCCG
>NZ_ASJA01000033.1 GCF_000412185.1 Euryhalocaulis caribicus | reverse complement strand
TGGAAAGGGCGCGCTATATCCTGAGAGCCGCCCCCTCACCCTTTCGGCTTTCCAAATCTTTTAGATTTGGAGCCTCAAAACCCTCTCCCCCTCGACGGGGCGAGGGGACTTAATGGGCTAAGCCGCTTCAGTCTGGAGCGTGGGAGCCGCCATGTAGCCCGGCAGCCAGTCTTCGTGCGCCTTGCGCAGATCTTCCAGCGATACGTCGATCAGCTCGCCCATCTGGAATCGCTGCCCGCCGAACGTCCCGATTTGCAGAACGGGCACGCTGTGCTCCTCGGCCTTTTCCAGCAGCAGCTTCAGCGCCTCGCCTTGGGCTGCGATCAGGTAGCGGCCCTGGTCCTCGCCGAACAGCCAGCCATGGGTGGCGGCGCCCTTGGGCGACGCGCCAAGCTTGAGGCCCAGCTTCGCGCCCAGCGCCATTTCCGCCGCGCCGATGGCGAGGCCGCCGTCGGACAGGTCATGCACCGCGGTCGCCACCCCCCGCTCGATGGCCTTGCGGACCCACGTGCCCAGCCAGCGCTCGACGCTGAGGTCCACCGGCGGCGGCGCGCCGTCCGTATTGCCGTGCAGGATTCGCATATATTGCGACTGGCCCAGATGGCCGACCGTCTCGCCAACCAGCAGCAGCGTGTCGCCGTCCTTCGCATTGCCGATGCCGGCGTGCTTCGTCACATCGCCGATCAGGCCGACGCCGCCAACGGCCGGGGTGGGCGGGATGCCGGCGCCGCGCGTCTCGTTATAAAGGCTGACATTGCCGCTCACGACCGGGAAGTCGAGGTCCTTGCAGGCCTCGGCCATGCCTTCCACGCAACCCACGAACTGGCCCATGATTTCGGGCCGTTCCGGATTGCCGAAATTCAGGCAGTCGGTGATGGCGATGGGGGTCGCGCCGACGGCGGAGAGATTGCGATAGGCTTCCGCCACCGCCTGCTTGCCGCCCTCATACGGGTCGGCCTTGCAGTAGCGCGGCGTGCAGTCGGTCGTGATGGCCAGCGCCTTGTCCGTGCCGTGCACGCGCACGATGGCCGCGTCGCCGCCCGACTGTGAGCTGTCGACCGTGTCCGCCATGACGTGGCGGTCATACTGTTCCCAGATCCAGCGCTTGGAGGCGAGATCGGGAGAGCCGACCAGCTTCAGCAGCGCCTCGCCGTAATCCGCAGGCTCAGGCGCATCGCCTGCGTCCATCACCTTGCCGCGCGGGGTCGGGGTGTGCGGGCGGTCATATTTCGGCGCGTCCTCGGAAAGCGGGTCCAGCGGGATGTCGCAGACCGTCTCGCCGTGATGCTTCAGGACCATGCGGCCGGTGTCGGTGGTGTGGCCGATCACCTCGGCGTCCAGCTCCCATTTCTCGAAGATGGCCTTGGCCTCGGCTTCCTTGCCGGGCTTCAGGATGACCAGCATCCGCTCCTGGCTTTCGGAGAGCATCATCTCATAGGCCGTCATGGCGTCTTCGCGCTGGGGCACGTCATCCATGTTCAGCTCGATCCCGACGCCGCCCTTGCCCGCCATCTCGACGGAGGAGGATGTCAGGCCCGCCGCGCCCATGTCCTGAATGGCGACGATTACGTCGGTCGCCATCAGCTCCAGGCACGCCTCGATCAGCAGTTTCTCGGTAAACGGATCGCCCACCTGAACGGTCGGGCGCTTCTCGTCGGAATCATCGTCGAACTCGGCGGAGGCCATGGTCGCGCCGTGGATGCCGTCGCGCCCGGTCTTGGAGCCGACATAGAGGATCGGATCGCCCGCGCCGCGCGCCGCGGAGTAGAAAATCTTGTCCTGATCGGCGAGGCCCACGCACATCGCGTTGACCAGAATATTGCCGTCATAGCCGGTGTCGAAATTGGTCTCGCCGCCAACCGTCGGCACGCCGACGCAATTGCCGTAACCGCCGATGCCCGCCACCACGCCGGAGACGAGGGACCGCGTCTTGTGATGGTCGGACGAGCCGAAGCGCAGCGCGTTCATCAGCGCCACGGGCCGCGCGCCCATGGTGAAGACGTCGCGCAGAATGCCGCCCACGCCCGTCGCCGCGCCCTGATAGGGCTCAATATAGGACGGGTGGTTGTGGCTCTCCATCTTGAAGATGGCGGCCTGTCCGTCGCCGATATCGATCACGCCGGCATTCTCGCCCGGCCCGCAGATCACCCGGTCATTCTTGGTCGGGAATTTCGACAGGTGGATGCGGGAGGATTTGTAGGAGCAATGCTCCGACCACATCACCGAAAAAATGCCCAGCTCCACCAGGTTCGGCGCCCGGCCCATGCGGTCCAGGATGATGCCGTATTCCTCGTCCGTCAGGCCATGCTCGGCGACGATTTCGGGGGTAATGTCGGGGGCGTATTCGGTCATGTCGTGGCTCTGAAACGTCGGGAATCGAAATAGATGAAGATCACGGTCGCCAGATAGACGGCGGAGACCGAGAAGGGCAGCAGGGTAAGCCGCGCCTCGGGCAGCAGCATCCAGATGCCGAACACCAGCAGCGCCCGGATCACGGCATGGCCGATGAATACCGGCGCGCGGCCATAGCTCCAGCCGATCACGGGCCAGTGAATGGAAAGACCGATCGCAAGGATCAGCGGGATCAGCTCCGGCCCGCCCTGGATCGCCGCGATGACCATGGGCCAGAACAGCAGCATGGATGCGAACGCGGGGACCAGCACGCTGGTGACGGCCGTGCGGTCCTTCAGAAAGGAGTTTTTGAAGATCTTCGCGAACAGGAGCGCCAGCGGAAAGATCGCGCCCGTGCCCACGAAGGCGGCCATCGACCATTGCTCCAGCGGCAGGACATACCCGGCCAGGCCAAGGCACAGCCAGTAGACGGTTCCGGCCAGCGGAATGGGAAAACCGCCGCGCAGGCGTCCGTAGGCGGAAAGGCGTTCGCGGCGCAGGGCTTCGGTCAGCTCGGCGCCGCTCTGGGTCGCGCCCGAAAGCGTCTCCGTCATCAAACCGACCCCAGAAGGCTTTCGAAGACGGCCCGGCCGCCGGTTCCGCCATGGGTCTGGTCCACGGCGCGCTCGGGGTGGGGCATCAGGCCCATGACGTTGCCGGCCTCGTTCGTGACGCCGGCGATGTCGCGGGCCGAGCCGTTGGGATTGCCCTGGTAACGGAACACCACGCAGCCCTCGCCTTCCAGCCGGTCCAGCGTCGCCTCGTCGGCGAAATAGTTGCCGTCGTGATGGGCGACCGGGATGACCGTGTCGCGCGTCCCCGAATAGGCGGAGGTGAAGCGCGTGTTGGAGTTTGCGATCTCCAGGGGTTGTTCCTTGCACACGAAATGCAGGTTGGCGTTGCGCAGCAGCGCGCCCGGCAGCAGGCCCGTCTCGGTCAGGGTCTGGAAGCCGTTGCAGACGCCCATGACCGCCACGCCCTTGTCGGCGGCGCTGACCACTTCGCGCATGATGGGGGAGCGGCCGGCGATGGCGCCGGAGCGGAGATAGTCGCCATAGGAAAACCCGCCGGGCACCAGGATGAAGTCGACCCCGTCCGGCAGTTCGGTTTCCCGGTGCCAGACCATGGCCGGCGCTTCGCCGGTGATCAGCTTGATGGCTTCGAAGGCGTCCCGGTCGCAATTGGAGCCCGGGAATACGATGACGGCAGATTTCATGGCGCGGGGTTTAGCAGCTTGGGTTGCGAGTCGCGAGCCTGCTATGTGCGCTTTCTGGCGCTCTGAAACAAGTAAACGCCGCTCCACGCGGGAGCGGCGTTTTAAACAGGATCAAGGCGGGGACGGGCGGCCTAGGGCCGCGTCTGGCCGTCGCCGCGCACGACGTAGCGGAAGGTGGTCAGCTGTTCCGCGCCGACCGGGCCGCGGGCGTGCAGGCGGCCCGTGGCAATGCCGATTTCGGCGCCCATGCCGAACTCGCCGCCATCGGCGAATTGCGTGGCCGCGTTCCAGAAGACGATCGCGCTGTCGATCTGCGCCATGAAGTCCTCGGCGGCGTCCTTGTCCTCGGCGATGATCGCCTCGGTATGCTGGGAGCCGTATTCGGCGATGTGTTCAACCGCGGCGTCGAGATCGTCGACGATTTTCACCGCCAGGATCGCGTCCAGATATTCGGTGCGCCAGTCTTCCTCGCTCGCTTCCTTCATGGAGGGGACGATCTTGCGGGCTTCAGCATCGCCGCGCAGCTCGCAGCCCTTTTCCTCCAGCGCAGCCGCCACTTTGGGCAGCAGGTCTTCGGCCACCTTGCGGTCAACCAGAAGCGTTTCCAGCGCGCCGCAGACGCCGGTCCGGCGCAGCTTGGAATTGACCACGATTTCCGTGGCCTTCTGCGAATCGGCGGAAGGGTGGAGATACATGTGGCAGAGGCCTTCAAGGTGGCCCAGAACCGGCACGCGGGCCTCGTTCTGAACGCGCTCGACAAGGCTGGCCCCGCCGCGCGGGATAATCAGGTCGATGGCGCCGTTCAGGCCGCCCAGCATCTCGCCCACCAGGGCGCGGTCCTGCGGCGGCACCAGCTGCACCACTTCCTTGGGCAGGCCGGCGGCTTCCAGACCCTTCTGGACGGCGCCGTGAATCGCCGCGCTGGAATGTTGCGCATCGCGTCCGCCGCGCAGCATCACCGCATTGCCGGACCGCACGCAGAGCGAGGCGGCGTCGGCGGTGACGTTGGGCCGGCTTTCGTAGATCATGCCGATGACGCCGATGGGGCCGCGGACCCGGGCGATGTCCAACCTGTTCGGGCGCTTCCAGCGGGCCAGCTCCTCGCCGGCTGGGTCGTCCTGCCCGGCGATGGCCTCCACGGAGGAGACAAGACCGTCGATCCGCTCGTCATTGAGGATCAGGCGGTCGACCTTCGCCTTGGACAGGCCGGCCTCCTTGGCTGCGGCCACGTCCTCTTCATTGGCTTTCAGGATGTCCGCGCGGGCCGCTTCAATCGCCCTGGCGATTTCCTTCAGCGCTTTCGTGCGGGTTTCCGGGCCGGCGCCGCGCAGCTTTGCAAAAGCGCGCTTGGCGTCCAGGCCCATCTTGTTCATGTCGGGGGTCAAATTCGTTTCAGCTTTGGTCATCTGTGACTAACACCAGATCGTTGCGATGGATCAGCGCGACCGGGCCGATAAAGCCGAGCCGCTCCTCGATTTCCTCGCTCTGCGCCCCGATCAGCCGGTAGGCGTCGGAAGCGCGATAGGCCACAAGGCCGCGGGCGAGGACCGCGCCCTCTTCATTTTCGATACGCACCGTGTCGCCCTTGTCGAAATCACCCTTCACGTCGGTGATGCCGACAGGCAGCAGGCTCTTGCCTTCCTTCAGCGCCGTCTCCGCGCCTTCATCGATGATGATGGCGCCGTCGTCGCGGATGGCGTGGGCGATCCATTGCCGCCGCGCCGTCTCCGGCTTCACGTGCGGCAGGAACCAGGTGCAGTTGCCGCCATTGCGCAGGGCGGTCACCGGATGTTCCGGCTTGCCCGGCGCGATGGCCACGGCGCACCCGGCCGCGGTGGCGATGCGCGCGGCGTCCACCTTGGACTTCATGCCGCCCGTGCCGACGCTGGAGCCGGGACCGCCGGCCATGGCGTAAATCTCCGGCGTGATCTCCTCGATCACCTGCATGCGGCGGGCGTCGGGATCGTCGGCCGGGTTCGCGGTGTACATGCCGTCGATATCCGACAGCAGAAGCAGCGAATCCGCGCTGACCAGCTGCGCCACGCGGGCCGCCAGGCGGTCATTGTCGCCATAGCGGATTTCGTCGGTCGCCACGGTGTCGTGTTCATTGACGATGGGGATGGCGCCGTAGCGGATCAAGCGGTTGAACGTATTTCGCGCGTTCACCCAGCGGCGGCGGTTTTCCGTGTCGTCCAGCGTCAGCAGGCCCTGCGCGACGCGAAGATTGATCTTCGCGAAGGTTTCCGACCAGGCGCGCATCAAATGCGGCTGGCCCAGCGCGGCGAGGGCCTGTTTCTCCTCCAGCCGCTTGGGGCGCTTCTTGGAGCCCATCAGGCTGCGGCCCGCGGCGACGGCGCCGGAAGAGACCAGCACGACTGCGGTGCCGGCCTTGCGCAGAGCGGCGATATCCTCGGCGATGCCGCGCAGCGTATCCATATCCGGACCTTCGCCGTCCGGGTAGATAAGGGCGGAGCCGACCTTCACCACGCAGCGCCTGCCGCGCAGATATTCTTCGGCCACGGCGGTCATCGGCGAAATCTCGCCGGCTAGCGTTTCAGTATCAGTCATTCACCTATAGTCGGGCGGCGACAATCAATGGGCGAAAACGCGACCAGGCGCGTCCCTTGGATAAAGGGATAAAGCCGCGCACGGTTCCAAAACAAGAACCGCTGTGTCCGCAAATTCCTGCGGACCTGTTTTTCGCCGCCGCGCATCGGCGCGCGCGGGGCGGATGCGAGACAGTTAGGAAGCTAGTCCTGAATGTCTATGTCGAAGCGTTCGATCACCGTATTGGCGAGCAGTTTCTCGCACATTTCGGTGACCCGGGCCTCGGCCTTTGCCTTGTCGGTTTCGGCCAGCTCCAGCGTGATTTCCTTGCCGACGCGGGCGCCGGACACTTCGTCATAGCCCAGAGAATTGAGGGCGTGCGCGATGGCCTTGCCCTGGGGGTCCAGAACGCCGGCTTTCAGCTTGACGTGTACGGTGGCTTTCATGCGTCTTCTTCTTCTTCCTCGACAAGGCGGAGATTGGGCTGGTCCTTCATGACGCCCAGACGGCGCGCGACATCGGCATAGGCCTCGGTCACGCCGCCCAGATCCCGGCGGAAACGGTCCTTGTCCATCTTTTCGCCGGTGTCCATGTCCCAGAGGCGGCAGGAATCGGGGCTGATTTCGTCGGCCAGGATGATGCGCATCATGTCGCCGTCATACTGGCGGCCATATTCCAGCTTGAAATCGACCAGGCGGATGCCGACCGCGGCGAACATGCCCGACAGGAAGTCGTTCACGCGCAGGGTCAGCGCCATCAGGTCGTCGATCTCCTGGGTGGTGGCCCAGTTGAACGCGGTGATGTGCTCCTCGGCGACCATCGGATCGCCCAGCTCGTCATTCTTGTAATAGAACTCGACGATGGAGCGGGGCAGGGGCTCGCCCTCTTCAAGGCCCAGCCGCTTGGACAGCGAGCCGGCGGCCACGTTGCGGCAGACCACCTCGATCGGGATGATCTCCACTTCGCGGATCAGCTGCTCGCGCATGTTCAGGCGGCGGATGAAATGGGTCGGGATTCCGGCGCGCTCCAGATGCGTGAACACGAACTCGGAAATCCGGTTATTGAGGACGCCCTTGCCCTCCAGCGTCCCGCGCTTCTGGTTGTTGAAGGCGGTCGCGTCGTCCTTGAAGTGCTGGACCAGCGTGCCGGGTTCGGGACCCTCATAGAGGATCTTGGCCTTGCCCTCGTAGATCTTCTTGCGGCGTGACATGACGGGCGCTCCTAAACAAGAAACGCTTGGAAGCATCAAGGGTTCGCGGACATCAGCCGCGCCGTTCGATGGCCCCAGGCGCCCTTTGCGGTAAGGCGGTCCGGCGCGCGTTTAAAGGGCGCTTCCAGACCATGGTCGATTCAGGGCGGAACCTAGCGGAGGCGGTGCTGCGCCGCAACGCTGCGCAGCGCACGATTGATTCCGGTTTCCAGCGGGGCTAACCAGAGAGAAATTTCCATGCCCCTTGCGGGTCAGCGCCAGCGAGACGAATTAAGAAACATGTCTATCTTCGACGAACGCAAGAAGGGCCGCGACGCCCAGTACGCCCACGATCAGGAAATGGAATTCAAGGCGCAGGCCCGCCGCAACAAGCTGCTGGGTCTGTGGGCCGCGAAGCTGATGGGCAAGTCTGAGGCGGAGGCCGAAGCCTATGCCAAGGAAGTCATCGTTTCCGACTTCGAGGAAGCGGGCGACCACGATGTTTTCCGCAAGATCCGCCGCGATTTCGACGCCGCGAACGTCGAACAGTCCGATCACCAGATCGAGCGGAAAATGGAAGAACTTCTGGCCGAGGCGCGGGCGCAGGTCGCCGCCAGCTGATCAGTCGACCTTCGGCTCTTTCTTCAGGGTCTTGCGGGCGCGTTTTTCGACAATGCGCACGACGCTGAGGATGACGAATCCGATGGCCGTCGTGACCGCCGCGATTCCGAAATAGCCGGCCCCGGCGGCCACGCCGATTCCCCCGCACAGCCACATCGAGGCGCCGGTCGTCAGGCCGCGCACGTCACCGCTGGAATGAATGATCGCCCCGGCGCCGAGGAAGGCGACGCCGGCGGTCACCGCCTCGATAATGCGCAGCGTGTCGGCCCGGCTGGCCTCGCCCAGCGCATTTGAATCCGCCGCCAGTTGCAGCGTGATCACCGCGAAGGCCGCGGCGGCCAGCGACACCAGCATATGGGTGCGCAGCCCGGCCTCGTGATCGCGGAATTCCCGGTCGATCCCGATCACCATGCCCAGCCCCGCCGCGATCAGTAGGCGCAGCGTGGGTTCAGCCAGGGGGTATTGGGCGAAAGTCTCGAACATCCTGGTCCGCAAATCTCCATGACAGTTCTGTCTCGATTATATGTCAGAACCGGAAGGCGGGGATGGATGTTCCTGAAAAGCTGACTAGTCCCCAATCGCGGGAAGGCTCAGCCCCTCCCGCTCATTGTCCCAGATCATGGAAATGATGCGCCATTTGCCGTCCGGGTCTTTCAGGAGCTGGATGGAATTTATACCGCGGCGCTCGGGCGTTTCGTCGTCCAGCGCGGTGCGCGCTTCATAGGCGCTCCAGACATGGGCGATATTGCCGAAGATGCGGACCTCGGAGCCCAGCTCGATCTCGTAGAAAGCGGTCTTCTCGAAGAAGGGCTCGACGTTTTCGCGGTATTCGTCGCGGTCGAAGGCCTGCGCCCACATGCGGCCGTCTTCGCCGATGCCGGTGCGGATCTGGCGGGAGTCCGGGTGGAAGACTTCGTTCTGTTTCGACCAGTCGCGCGGACCCGCGGCGCCGGAGACCATGGCGTACATCTCCGTCACCGCCGCGCGGATCTGCTCCTCGTCGGTCATGCCTCTCCGAACACCCTTTGGAAGATGACGGCCACGTTCTTGAAGTGGAAGTCGAGATTGGTGAGGGCGCGGAGCTGGTCCTCGTCCAGATGCTTGCGGACATCGTCGTCGGCCAGCAGATGGTCCAGAAGGTCGCCCTCGCCGGCCCAGGTCTTCATCGCGTTGCGCTGGACCAGGCGATAGGAATCCTCGCGGCTCGCCCCGGCCTGCGTCAGCGCCAGCAGGACGCGCTGGGAGTTATGCAGCCCGCCCATCCTGTCCATGTTGGCCTGCATCCGATCAGGATAGACGACCAGATTCTCGATCACCCCGGCCAGCCGCTGCAGGGCAAAATCCAGATGCGTGGTGGCGTCCGGGCCGATGCCGCGCTCGACCGAGGAATGGGAGATGTCGCGCTCATGCCAGAGGGCGACGTTTTCCATGGCAGGGGTCACGGCGGAGCGGACAAGGCGGGCAAGGCCCGTGAGGTTCTCGGTCAGGACCGGGTTGCGCTTGTGCGGCATGGCCGACGAGCCCTTCTGGCCCTTGGAGAAGAACTCCTCGGCCTCCAGAACCTCGGTGCGCTGCAGATGGCGAACTTCGGTCGCCAGCCGCTCGATGGAGGAGGCGACGACGCCCAGCGCGGCGAAATAGGCGGCGTGGCGGTCGCGCGGGATGACCTGAGTGGAGACCGGCTCGGGCTTCAAGCCGAGCTCTTTCGCCACGTGCTCTTCCACCGCCGGGTCGATATTGGCGAAGGTGCCGACAGCGCCGGAGATGGCGCAGACGGCGATTTCCTCGCGCGCGGTCTCAAGGCGGGTCCTGGCGCGGCTGAACTCGGCGTAATAGCCGGCGAGCTTGAGGCCGAACGTCACCGGTTCGGCGTGGATGCCGTGGCTGCGGCCGATGGTCGGCGTCATCTTGTGCTCGAAAGCGCGTTTCTTCAGCGCTGCCAGGATGCGGTCGACGCCGGTGAGGAGAATGTCCGTGGCGCGGACCAGCTGCACCGACAGCGTGGTGTCCAGAACGTCGGAGGAGGTCAGGCCCTGATGCACGAAGCGGGCGTCCTCGCCCACGATCTCGGCCAGATGCGTCAGGAAGGCGATGACGTCATGCTTCACCTCGCGCTCGATCTCGTCGATGCGGGCGATGTCGAACGTCGCGTCCTTCGCGGTCCAGACCTGTCTGGCGGCGCTTTCCGGGATCACGCCCAGCTCGGCCAGCTTGTCGCAGGCATGGGCCTCGATCTCGAACCAGATGCGGTATTTCGATTCCGGGGACCAGATTTCTACAAGTTCGGGACGGGCATAGCGTTCGATCATCAGGCGCGCTCCAGTTCTTCGGCCAGCGCGGCGTAGTCAATCGGGGCGTCCTTGTCGAGCGAGCCGCTCTGATCGGGCATCTCGTATTTCAGTCCCGAGCCGCAATTAAAGAGGACGGCGGATGCGTCGGCGTCGATCCGGCCCTCCGCAATCGCCTTCTTCTGGGCGGCGAGAGTGGCCGCGCCCTCCGGGCAAAGGAGGAGACCGTCGCGGTGGCCGCATTCGCGGCGCGCGGTCTCGATCTCGTCCTCATTCACGGAAATCGCGAAGCCGCCGGATTCGCGCACCGCGCGCAGGATCAGGAAGTCGCCGATGGCGGCGGGCACGCGGATGCCCATGGCCTTTGTCCGGGCGCCGTTCCAGAACTCGGCGTGTTCCTCGCCGTTCTCATAGGCGCGGACGATGGGGGCGCAGCCCTCGGCCTGCACGGCGATCATCCTGGGGCGCTCCGGGCCGATCCAGCCGAGCTTTTCCATCTCGTCGAACGCCTTCCACATGCCGATCAGGCCGGTGCCCCCGCCCGTGGGGTAGAAGATGGCGTCGGGCAGCTTCCAGCCCATCTGGGCGGCCAGTTCGTACCCCATCGTCTTCTTGCCCTCTATCCGGTAGGGCTCCTTCAGGGTGGAGACATCGAACCAGCCGAAGCGGTCCTTCATTTCGCCCACCAGCTTGCCGCAATCGGTGATATAGCCGTTCACGCGCCAGACCTTCGCGCCCTGCAGCGCGATCTCCCGCACATTCACTTCCGGCGTGTCGGCCGGGCAGAAACAGGCCGAGGTCAGCCCCGCGCGGGAGGCATAGGCGGCCAGCGCCGCGCCGGCGTTTCCGTTGGTCGGCATGGCCAGCGATTTCGCGCCCAGCTCTTTCGCCCGCGCCACGGCCAGCGCCAGGCCGCGCGCCTTGAACGATCCGGTGGGCAGGCGCCCTTCATCCTTCGCCCAGACCGGGGCTTTCGCGCCCGCCCACGCGGCGGTGTCGCGGAGCGCGATGTTCGGCGTGTCGATCTCACCCAGCCGGACGATATTGGCTTCATCGCGGACCGGCAGCAGCTCCCGCCATTTCCAGAAGCCGCCATCGCGGGCGGCGATGGCGTCGCGGTCCAGCGCGCCTTTCGCCTTGTCGAGGTCATAGCGGGCGAGCAGCGGCTTGCCGACGTCCGAGAGGTTTTTCAGACCGGCGTCCTCGTAAGTCTCGCCGGTCATGGAGCATTCGAGATGGGTGAAGTGCGTGTTCGTCGTCATGGGCGGAGGCTTAGCGCGGGTAGGGCGGGATTTCCAATGGGGCGGGTGATTGCTCAACCACCAATCCCTTCTCCTCTATGGAGGGGAGAAGGCGCCCGAAGGGCGGATGAGGGGAGGCGTTGATGTTGAGCGCCTTATTCTGAGG
>NZ_ASJA01000032.1 GCF_000412185.1 Euryhalocaulis caribicus | reverse complement strand
GCTCGTTTCCCGGATCAAGTCCGGGATGACAATGGTGGGTGATGGGGAGGGCGCGTTTTGTTCTGTGACGGCCCTTCGAGACGCCGCGCCTTTGGCGCGGCTCCTCAGGGGTGGGGTGATAGGAGGGGGTGGGAAAACGACGGCATCACACCCCAAGCCTTAGCCTGAGGAGCCCGCAAGGGCGTCTCGAAGGCGGGGTCGGGAAGGCGCAAACTTCCCCGGGAAACTCCGCTATTCTTCCCCGATGCCCTCGCAGTCTTCCAGGGCGCCGGGATAGGCGTCAGCTTCGGCGCGGCACTGGCTGCGTTCGGCGTTTTCGGCGGTGTCGGAGAAGTCGAGGGTCTCGCAGGCGGCGAGGCTGAGAAGGATCAGGGCGGAGAGGGCGAGGCGTTTCATGACGGGCGCTCCGGTGCGGTGGCAGGGTGGTTCGTTCAAGGTGCCGCGCGCCGCGGTTCAAAGCAATCGGGGTTGCGCGCCGTCGCGTTCGGGGGGCTCGAACAGGTCGGTGCGCAGGGGGCGGCGGTCCTGGTTGTAGTCGTAGCGGCGGAGAGCGGCGCGGAAGCGTTTGGCGATCAGGTCGGCATAGGGGCCGGTTCCGCGCTGGCGGACGCTCCAGCGGGAATCATAGTCGCGGCCGCCGCGCATCTGGCGCATCAGGGACATGACGTGATCGGCGGCGTCGGGCCGGGTGGTGGCCAGCCATTCCTTGAACAGGTCGGCGATTTCGCGCGGCAGGCGCAGCATGACATAGGCGGCGCTGGTCGCCCCGGCCTCGCGCGCGGCCTTCAAGATCGGTTCGATTTCTGAATCGGTGAGGGCCGGGACGATGGGGGCGACCATGACGGTGACCGGGACGCCGGCTTTCGACAGCGCCTCGATGGCTTTCAGGCGCTTGTCCGGCGTGGCGGCGCGCGGCTCCATATCCCGCGCCAGCTTGCGGTCCAGCGTGGTGACCGAGACGGCGACGCGGGCCAGGTCCTGCCGCGCCAGCTCGGCCCACATGTCGATGTCGCGGGTGACGAGCGCGCTCTTGGTGATGACGCTGACCGGGTGGCGGGTCTTGATGAAGACGGGCAGCATTTTGCGCATCAGCCCGAATTCCCGCTCGGCCGGCTGGTAGGGGTCGGTATTGGCGCCGATGACGATGGTGGAGGGGCGGTAATTCGGCGCGGCGAATTCCTTCTTCAGAAGGTCCGCGGCGTCCGGCTTGAAGAAGATGCGGCTTTCGAAATCCAGCCCCGGCGACAGGCCCCAATAGGCGTGGCTGGGCCGGGCGTAGCAATAGATGCAGCCATGCTCGCACCCCTGATAGGGGTTGATGGACTGGCTGAACGAGATGTCGGGCGAGTTGTTGCGGCTGATGATCCGCTTGGGGTGTTCGGCGTGGATGCGGGTGTGAAGTTTGGGCGGGTCGCCGTCCTCCTCCCGCCAGCCATCGTCGAAGGGCTCATAGCCGTTCGGCTCGAACCGGCCGGAGACATTGGAGCGCGCGCCGCGGCCGCGCGGCTGGATGGTGTCGGGCAGGGCTTTGCGGCGGTCGGGATTACGCTCGGACATGCCGAGGACAATAATCCTAGGAAATAGAACGAAGCAAGAACATTACTCAGGCAGCATGGCTTCCAGCGTTTCCAGCCGGTCGGCCTCGGCGGCCGGCTTGTCCCAACGCAGGCGGTGGATGCGGGGGAAGCGCATGGCGACGCCGGATTTGTGGCGGGCGGAGCGGTTGAGGCCCTCGAAGGCGATCTCCAGCACCAGGCCGTTTTCCTTGTCGGCTTTTACCGCGCGGACGGGGCCGAAGCGGTCGATCGTGTTGTCGCGGACAAAGCGGTCGATCTGTTTCAGTTCTTCGTCCGTGAAGCCGAAATAGGCCTTGCCGACGGGGACCAGCTCGTCGCCGCCGTTTTCGCCCTCGCGCCAGACGCCGAACGTGTAGTCCGAATAGAAGCTGGATCGCTTGCCGTGGCCGCGCTGGGCGTAGAGGAGGACGGCGTCGATCAGATAGGGGTCCTGTTTCCACTTGAACCAGGGGCCTTTGGGGCGGCCGGGCTGGTAGGCCGAATCCCAGCGCTTGAGCATGACGCCCTCGATCTCCGGCGCGGGCGGGTCGGCGCGGTGTTTTGCCAGTTCCTCCCACGTCTCGAAGGGGACGAGGGGAGAGAGGTCCAGCCGGTCGCCGCCTTCGTGCGTCTCGACCATTTTTTCGAGGCGCGCCCGGCGCTCGGCGAAGGGCTTTTTGCGCCAGTCCTCGCCTTCCAGCGTCAGCAAGTCATAGGCGCGGATAAAGGCGGGGCGGTCCGTCATCTGTTTCTTTGAGACGGTCTTGCGGTTGAGGCGCTGTTGCAGCTCTCCGAACGGCGCGACCGAGCCGTCCTTGCGGCGAACCAGAAGCTCGCCATCCACCGCGCCGTGGAAATCGAGCCCGGCGAGGACGTCCGGGAAGGTTCCGCTGATCTCGTCGCCGGTGCGGGAATAGAGGCGTTTATAGCCGTTCTCGCAGACCGCCTGAACGCGCACGCCGTCCCATTTCCACTCTGCCGCGTAGTCTGACGGATCGAGGCGGTCTTTCAGCGCCTTCTCCTCCAGCGCGGTGGCCAGCATGACCGGGCGGAACAGGGCGAGGTCGCCGGGCTCGGGCTTTTCCTGATGGCCTTCCAGCCAGGCGAAGAGGGACTCATAGGGCGGGTCGATGCCGTGCCAGATCTCCTCCACATGCTGCACGTCAACGTCGCCGAAGGCGGCCAGCGCGGTCTTGGCCAGACGCGCGGAGACCCCGATGCGCAGGCCGCCGGTGACAAGCTTCAGGAGCGCCCAGCGCTGGGTGGCGCCCAGCGCGTCCAGCCAGCGCTCGACATGGGCCGGGCCGTCGGCGCGGGTGGAGGCCTGCAGCGTCTCCACGATTTCGGAGAGATCGGGCGCGCGGTTGGCGCCGGGTCGGGCGGGCCAGACCAGCGCAATGGTCTCGGCCAGATCCCCGACATAGTCATAGGACATGGCGAACAGCGCCTCGTCATAGCGGTCCGCGATCAGGGCGCGGAGCATGGCGGGTTTGACGGAGGGGATGTCCAGATCGCCGGTGATGGCGGCCAGCGCATAGCCGCGGTCCGGGTCCGGGGCGTTACCGAAATACTCGGTCAGCAACGCGATCTTGGCGTTGCGCTGCGGCGTCAAAGAGAGCCGGTCGAGGAGGGCGGAGAACGCTTCCATGGAGCCATCATATAGGGCGCCAATGCGCGGAGGGCTGCAATTACGACAAGGCTTCTCAAAACCATTGTGCAGCGTCTAGGGTGTTCGCAATGAGGGATGCGCGCGGCTTCGGCGAGGGAGATCCGCGACTAAAAAAGGGGTCTTCCAATGGCTGAAGCGCAGGTCGAGCGCCAGAAGGGCATTCTGGGCGTTATTGAACGGACGGGGAATCGGCTTCCCGATCCGGTTTTCATTTTCCTGTATCTGATACTGGCGCTGGTGGCGGTGAGCGTTGTCGCCGCGCTGGCGGATATGGGCGTGGCGCATCCGATCGAGACCGGGCCGAATGGCGAGGCGGTGCGTATCGAGGCGGCGAGCCTGCTGTCGGCGGAGAATTTGCGCCGCTTGCTGACCGAAATGCCCCAGACCTTCACCCACTTTCACCCGTTGGGCTATGTGCTGGTGGTGATGCTGGGCGCGGGCGTGGCGGAGCGGGCCGGGCTGTTCGGCACGGCGATGCGCGCCGGGGTGCGGAACGCGCCGAAATTCCTGCTGACCCCGGCGGTCGCGCTGGTCGCCATGATGGGCAACCACGCCGCGGACGCAGGCTATGTGGTGCTGATTCCGCTGGCGGCCGTACTGTTCGCCGCCGCCGGCCGCCACCCGATCCTTGGCATCGCCGCGGCGTTCGCCGGGGTGTCGGGCGGGTTTTCCGCTAACCTGTTCCCGGGGCAGCTGGACGCGCTGCTGTTCGGGATCACGCAGGAGGGCGGGGAGATACTGATCCCCGATTATCAGGCCAATATCGCCGGTAACTGGTATTTCATCGCCGGGCTGATGTTCCTCTATCTGCCGGTCATCTGGTTCGTCACCGACCGGATTATCGAGCCGCGGCTGGGCAAATGGACCGGCGGAGCGACGGTGGGCGCGACAGAGCAGGACGGCGAGGCCGCCGACCCGGACGCGCCGCTGACCCCGGGGCAGCGAAAGGGTCTGGTCTGGGCCGGGCTGGCGTCGTTGGCGGTGGTGGTGATCTGGGTATTGCTGACGATCGGGCCGGGACAGGCGCTGATCGATCAGACGGCCGATCAGGCGGCGGCGCGCTTCTCGCCGCTGTTCCGCTCGCTGGTGGCGGGGTTCTTCGTGCTGTTCCTGGCCGCGGGCTGGGCCTATGGCGCGGCGGCGGGGACAATCAATAATCACCGCGACCTGGTGGGGATGATGACCAAGGCGATGGGCGACATGGCCTATTACCTGGTGCTGGCCTATGCCGCGGCGCATTTCGTGGCGATGTTCGGCTGGTCGAATCTGGGCCTGATCATCGCGGTGGCCGGGGCCGGGGGGCTGGAAGCCTCCGGCCTGCCGCTGCCGGTGCTGCTGACGCTGCTGGTGCTGCTGACCGGGTTCATCAATCTGTTCGTCGGCTCGGCCAGCGCAAAATGGGCGCTGCTGGCGCCGGTGCTGGTGCCGATGTTCATGCTGATCGGCGTGTCGCCGGAGGCCACCACGGCGGCCTATCGCGTGGGCGACTCGGCGACCAATATCATCACGCCGCTGATGGTCTATTTCCCGCTGATCCTGGTGTTCGCGCAGCGCTGGGTGCCGGGCTTCGGCCTTGGCAGCCTGACCGCGACGATGGTGCCCTATTCGATCTGGATGCTGATCACCGGACTGATCATGACGTTCGCCTGGGTCTATCTGGGCCTGCCGCTGGGGCCGGGCGCGGAGGTCGGCTACACGCTGCCGGCCTCGGTGACCGGGCAGTAGGGACGGGAACCGGCGGGGCGGCCGGCGGTTTTTCCTCTCGCCGCCCGTGGCGAGAAGAAGACCCGAAAGGAGCCCCGCCATGCCCGCCAAATCGAAAGACCAGCAAAAGGCCGCCGGCGCGGCGCTGTCCGCCAAGCGCGGCGAGACCAAGGTCTCCGAGCTGAAAGGCGCCTCGAAGGAGATGTACGACTCCATGTCCGAAAGCGAGCTGGAGGACATGGCCTCGGCCAAGCGCAAGGGAAAGCCCGAGAAGAAGGGCTGAGGCGCAGAAACAAGAAAGCCCGCCGCCCGCAGATGCGGGGGCGGGCTTTCTTGTTTTTGAATGGTTTGCGCTGAGTCCGGCGCTAGAGCAGGAAATCCGCCTCCAGCGGTTCGTCGCCGAAGACCAGGATTTCGAAATCCGCGCTGGCGTCTCCGTCGACATCGGCCTGAACCAGATAGCGCCCGCCGCCCTGATCGACCACGCGGAGCTGTCCCGCGGCGCTGAAGGAGCCGGTGATGAAGGTGAAGGCCTGGTTTCCGGGCGTGGTCGTGTCGGCGTCCATGAGGTCCAGGAAGATGGATTCATTGCTCTGGAAGTCGGCGATGACGTCGCGGTCGCCGCCCGTGCCGGAATGGCTGAGCGCGGTGAAGATGAAGATGTCGCCGTTACCGCCGCCGCCATAGAGGATGTCGCGTCCTTCGCCGCCGAGGAGCTGGTCGCTGCTGCCGCCGCCCTTGAGCATGTCGTCGCCGGTTCCCCCGATCATGAAGTCCGCTCCGACGCCCCCGATCAGCCGGTCATCGCCCGCATCCCCGTTAAGGCTGGCCACGCCGTCGCCGCTGAAGAGCCGGTCATTGCCATCGCCGCCGAACAGCTCCGCCCGGCCGCCCGCGCCGCCGATCAGGACATCGCTTCCCGCATCGCCATAGAGCTTGTCGAGGCCGGTTCCGGCGAACAGTTCGTCATCGCCGGTTCCCCCGCTGAGCGTGTCGTCGCCGTTCCCGCCAACCAGCCGGTCATTCAGGGCCAGCCCGCGAAGATCATCATTTCCGTCGCCGCCCAGCAGAACGTCCGACCCTTCCGCCAGGAAATAGTTGTCGCCATAAAGCGTGTCGTCGCCCGCGCCGCCGTCGATCCGGTCATCGCCCGAAGCGCCATAGGCGACGTCATTTCCGCCGCCGCCGAAGATCGTATCCGCCCCGGACTCGCCCTGCAGGCTGTCGGCGCCTTCGCCGCCGTCCAGACGGTCATTCCCGGTTCCGCCATAGAGCATGTCGGTCCCGGTTCCGCCGAACAGGAAGTCATTGCCGGAATAGCCGTAGAGCGTGTCGTTGTCGGCGCCGCCCAGCAGAGTGTCGTCGCCGGTTCCGCCGAACAGGGTGTCCAGGCCGGCGTCGCCAAACAGCCGGTCATTCAGGGCGTTTCCGTACATCAGGTCGTCGCCATCGCCGCCGAACAGGGTGTCGGAGCCGGTGGTGGCGAAAAAGTCGTCCCCCACGACCCGGTCGTTGCCCGCGCCGCCAAAGAGCCGGTCCGCGCCTGCATTGCCGTAAAGGGTGTCGCCGCCGTCCCCGCCATCAAGGCGGTCTTCGCCCAGACGGCCGTTCAGGACATCGTCCCCCATTCCGCCATAGAGGGCGTCGGAGCCGGTCTGGCCGTCCAGAGTGTCGCTATCGGCGCCGCCGAAGAGCCTGTCCCCGCCCGTTCCGCCATAGAGCGTATCGCTGCCCTGTTGTCCGTAGAGGAGGTCGTCGCCGGAATTCCCGAACAACGAGTCCACGCCGGTTCCGCCCTCCAGCTGGTCCGTCATGGCGTTGCCGCGCAGCGTGTCGTTTCCGCCGCCGCCGAACAGCACGTCCATCCCGGCGCCGCCGTAATAGTCGTCGCCTATGAGTTCATCATTGCCATCGCCGCCGAACAGGACGTCATCCGCGTCGCCGCCATAGATTTCGTCCGCGCCGGCGCCCCCGTCCAGAACGTCTGCATCATCGCCGCCATCCAGGGAATCGTCGCCGGCTTCGCCGAGCAGACGGTCAGCGCCGGCGCCGGCGCGCAGCGTGTCGCTGCCGGCTTCGCCCTTCAGGCGATCCGCGCCCGCGCCGCCATAAATTATGTCATTGCCCGTTCCGCCGTGGATGACATCGTCGCCGCCCTCGCCGCTGAGATAGTCGGGGCCGGTCAGCCCGAAGATTATGTCGTTTCCGCCGCCGCCCTGAATCGAGTCCGCTTCGCTGCCGCCAAACAGATTGTCGTCGCCGTTCGTGCCGCTGATGACCGCCATGCCGAATCGCTCCCCTGACCAATGATGGCGGGAAACTAACCTATGTTAGTCGAGGGGCAACCGCTGTCCGGATTATATTTGAATACAAATGTGCCTGACGAAGCGGTCCGTCCGGCAATCTGAAGGACCATACAGCTGTTACAGTACGAAATCCGTCTCCAGCGGCTGGTCGCCGAAGACGAGGAATTCCAGGTCGGCGCTGGAGTCGCCGTCCACTTCCGCCTGGACGATATAGCGGCCGCCATCGTCCACGACGCGCACCTGCCCCGCGGCGGTGAAGGCGCCGGTGATGAAGGTGAAGTTCTGAAGGCCGGCCGTGAGCGCGTCGGCGTCGATGGAGATCAGGCTGATCGTGTCCGTTCCGCTTTCGAAATCCCGGATGATGTCGCGGCCGCCGCCAAAGCCGGATTCCGAAGCGGATTCGAAGAAGAACGTATCGGCGCCAGCGCCGCCGAACATCAGGTCCGCGCCGGAGCGGCCCAGGATGAAATCGTCGCCGCCGCCGCCCTTGATCAGATCGTCCCCGCCGTCGGCATAGATATTGTCGTTTCCGGCGCCGCCGTGCAGCACGTCACTGCCGCCTCCGCCGCTGAGATAGTCGGAGCCGGTTCCACCGAACAGGCTGTCGTCGTCAAGGCCGCCGAAGAGGATGTCGCGGTTCGCGCCGCCGACCAGCAGGTCCGAGCCGGTATTGCCGTGGAGATTGTCTTCCCCGGTTTCGCCGAACAGCCTGTCGGCGCCGTCGCCGCCCGATAGCAAGTCATCATCCGCGCCGCCTTTCAGGCGATCGTCGCCATCGCCGCCACGGAGCGTGTCGAAACCGTCCCCGCCATTGAGGATGTCGTTGCCGCTTCCGCCGAAGATATCATCATTGCTTCCGCCGCCGCTGAGAACATCCGCCCCCGAGTACCCGTAGATGATATCGATGCCGGAGCCGCCCCCGAGAAAATCATCGCCCGCCGTACCGTAGATATAATTGACCGCCATAACCCTGACCTCCGTGTTCCGGTCCGATTTGTTCGGCAGGCGCCGCCGGGGGTAGCCCGCGGGCGCGCCTGCAGAAGTTCAAACGGGATCGGGCCCGGTCAGAGGACAGGGGGAAAGAAAAAAAGCGGCCGCGGACAGGGTGAAAATCCGGACGGACATTATCACCGTTTCCGGCTGTGGCCCGGAACAAGGATTTCGATGGCGGCAATGGCCGCCGCCATCGCCGCCAGAGAGCCTGATCTTGCCAGGCGCGGCGATGAAGCGGGTCATGCCTGCGCCTGGCTGTATGCCGGGCGCCGTTTACAGCACGAAATCCGCCTCGACAGGTTCATCGCCGAAGACCAGGATTTCAAGATCGGCGGTGGCGTCTCCGTCGACATCGGCCTGGACGATGAAGCGCCCGCCGTCATCCACCACGCGGAGCTGTCCCGCGGCGCTGAAGGAGCCGGTGATGAAGGTGAAGGCCTGATCGCCGCCCGTGGTCGTGTCTGCGTCAATGGCGAAAAGTTGGATCGTATCGGCACCGCTCTCGAAGTCTGCGATGACGTCGCGATTGGCGCCGCCCGCGCCGGAATCACCCGGTCCGAAGCCGAAGTTGTCGTTGCCGGATCCGCCGAACATGACATCCCGGCCTGCCCCGCCGGTGATACTATCGTCGCCGCCGCGGCCTTTGATGAGGTCGTTGTCCGCGCCGCCCAGGAGCGTCTCCCTGTCATCGCCCCCGACCAGAAGGTCATCGCCTGCATCGCCGTTCATAAAGGCGCCGCCGGATTCATTGAACAGACGGTCATTGCCGGTTCCGCCAAAGAGATCGTCGCCGAAGGCTCCAAGCTGGGAGGCTCCGCCGAACAGCGTATCGTCGCCTGCGCCGCCAAAGATCTGGTCATCGTCGTTTCCGCCGAACAGGAGGTCGGAATCGGCGTCTCCCCGGAGCGTGTCATCCCCGTCGCCGCCCTTGAGCAGGTCGGAGCCCAGGCCGCCCTCGATCGCGTCGGCGTCCAGCCCGCCAAAGAGCTGGTCCGCGCCGCCAACGCCGGAGAGGAAATCGGATCCCGCGCCGCCGAACAGGGTGTCAGCGCCGCTTCCGCCGATAAGACGATCTATGCCCGTTTCGCCAAAGAGCACATCGTCGCCTAAACCGCCATAAAGGTCGTCCGAGCCGTCGCCGCCGAACAGGCTGTCATCGTCGGCCAGCCCCGCCAGCACATCATCGTTATCGCCGCCCTTGAGCAGGTCATCGCCGTCGCCGCCGAACAGCTGGTCCTCGCCAAGCCCGCCATTGACCAGGTCGGCGTCGTCGCCGCCGAAGACGAAGTCATTTCCGGCGCCGCCAAAAAGACGGTCATTGCCTGTGTCGCCATAGAGGCGATCGGCGGCGCCGCCGCCCGCCACGACATCGATCCCGGCCCCGCCAAAGAGGGAATCCGCGCCATCCCCGCCGAGCAGGCGGTCATCTCCACCCTCGCCAAAAATGCCGTCCACGCCGGTTGCGCCCTTGAGACGGTCATTGCCGGTCCCGCCATATATCGTATCGTCGCCGGCGCCGCCCTTGATGACGTCGTTTCCGGCCTCGCCGTCCAGCAAATCCCCGCCGCCGCGGCCGAAGATGATGTCCGAACCGGCATCGCCATAGATCGAGTCGATTTCCGTGCCGCCGAACAGGTTGTCGTTACCGGCCGTGCCGTTGATGAGCGCCATTTTCGAACATCTCCGTATTCAATGGGGTTCGGCACCCTAACGTGCGTTTTCGTAGCGGCAAGAAAAAACGGCCTCGCCAGCGGGCCGGCGGGCCGTTTCACACGCTTGATTGCAATGCCTTCCGGCAGGGGGGAGAACGCCGTCAGAAAATATCGCCGGCCAGCGGCTCGTCACCGAGAACAAGGATTTCGAAATCGGCGTTGGCGTCGCCGTCCACATCCCCCTGGATGACATAACGGCCGCCGCCAATATCCTGCACGCGCAACTGCCCGGCGGCGGAGAAGCTGCCGGTGATGAAGAAGAAGGCCTGAAAGCCGCCTGTCGTGGTATCGGCGTCGAAACCCAGGATGATCTGGTCCTCGTTATCGAAATCGGTGATGACGTCGCGATTGGCGCCGCCGACGCCGCTTTCCGAGATATCGTTATAGCTGAACGTGTCCCCGCCCGCTCCCCCGGTCAGAATATCCCGGCCAGCGCCGCCGATGAGCGTATCGTTTCCGGCGTTGCCTTCCAGATAGTCGGCGCCCGCGCCGCCTTCCATGTAATCAGCGCCGCCGGCGTCATCGCCGCCAATCAGGCGGTCATCGCCGTCCCCGCCGAAGAGATTGTTGCTGCCGGCGCCGCCGAACAGGGAATCATTGCCGGTTTCGCCGAACAGGCTGTCGATAAAACCGCCGCCGCCGACCAGAATGTCGTCACCATCGCCGCCGCGCAGCGTGTCAAAATTCCCCAGCCCGCCGAACAGGCGGTCCGCGCCCGTGCCGCCGAACAGATTGTCGTCGCGGTCGCCGCCCTTCAGGATATCGTTGCCGGCGGCCCCAAAGAGGGAGTCGTCGCCGTCGCCGCCATTGAGCAGATCCGCGCCCGCGTCGCCGTACAGGTTGTCGTTGCCGGTTCCGCCAAAGACATTGTCATCGCCCAGCCAGCCGCTGAGAATGTCATTGTCCGCACCGCCGCTGACGACGTCATTTCCGGTTCCGCCGAACATGATATCCCGCCCGGCCTCGCCCAGCAGCCTGTCATTTCCCTCTTGGCCATCGATCGTGTCGTTATAGGCGCCGCCCTTGATCCGGTCTGCGCCCGCCCCGCCAGACAGGTTATCAGACCCGTCGCCCCCCTTCAGGACGTCGGCGCCGGTATTGCCATAGAGAAAGTCATTGCCGCCGCCGCCGAAGACGATGTCATCTCCGGCCAGGCCGTAGATAGTGTCGTCTCCGGTTCCGCCCGTGAGAACGTCGTTGTCCGTTGTGCCGTTGATAAGCGCCATGGTCTGTCAGTCTCCCGCAAAATTTCGGAGCACTATAACCAGCGTTATCGCCGCGGCAATCGAAACCGGAACTTTGTTAGTTTATCGGGGGGGACGTGAAGGCCGCCATCGCGCGAGTCAGGCCAGTTCTCTTCGACCGTACGCATGAAACCTGCGGGTTCGGGCCGAAGGTTTCATGCGCATAATCTTTCGCTTTGACTAGAGGATGAAATCTCCCGCGGTCGGCGTGTCTCCCAGGACGATGATTTCCACGTCGCTGTTTCCGTCACCGTCCGTGTCGGCCTGGATGATTGCGCGTCCGCCCTGGTCAATCACGCGCAACTCGCCCGCCGCGCCGCTGAAACTGCCAGTGATAAAGGTGAAGTCCTGATTGCCGCCGGCGCCGGTGTCGGCGTCCATGAAGCCGAAATGGATTGTGTCCACGCCGCCTTCGAAGTCGGCGATGACGTCCCTGTCGCCGCCGAAACCGGCGTCTGCCGATGAGGTGAAGTAGAAGATATCGGCGTCCGCCCCGCCATACATGACATCCTTTCCGGAGCTGTCATAAAGCTGGTCGTCCCCGGCTTCGCCGAACAGAAAATCGTCGTCCTCGTCTCCATTCAACTTATCCGCGCCGGAGCCGCCTTTCAGACGGTCTGTTCCGGTGCCGCCGCGAACTTCATCGTCGCCCGAGCCGCCGAACATGAGGTCATCGCCATTGTTGCCGTAAACAAGGTCGCTGCCTGCGCCGCCAAAGACCGTGTCGGCGCCGTCTTCGCCCGACAGATAGTCGTTGTCCGCCCCGCCAAACAGGCGGTCATCGTCAGCTCCGCCGTAAAGGTCATCCAGCCCGGCGCCCCCGAAGAGACTGTCGCTGCCGGAGCCGCCAAAGAGTTGCTCGTTGGACTCGTCGCCGGCGACAAGCGTGTCATTGCCGCCATTGCCGTATAACTCGTCGCGACCTGTTCCACCGAACAGCTGATCAGCGTGCCCGCCGCCATGCAGGGAGTCGTCCCCGGCGCCGCCGCGAAGCGTGTCCGCGCCGCCGCCGCCGAACAGGCCGTCGCTGCCCGTTCCGCCAAAAATGACATCATCGTCAAAATCGCCGGACAGACGGTCATTACCGCCGCCGCCGAGGATCAGGTCCGATCCGGAGAAGCCATCGACGCTGTCGTCCCCCGCCCCGCCGAACAGGCGGTCATTGCCAGTGCCGCCGTCAAGATAATCGCTCCCGGTTCCGCCCTTGAGACGGTCGGCGCCATCGCCGCCGTAAAGCACATCCGTACCGTCGCCGCCGTTCAGGATGTCGTCCCCGGCTAGTCCGTAAAGCCGGTCGTATCCGCCGCGCCCGGCGAGGACATCAGAGCCGCTCCCGCCGAAAATCGTGTCGTCTCCGCTTCCGCCGGACAGATTGTCATTGCCGGTCGTGCCGTTGATGAGCGCCATGTCTATTTCCTCGGCAAAAAATGAGGGAAAACAGTAGCGGCGGTTAGTAATTTGTAAACCTATGTTAATACGAATACTTCAAAAGGCGTTTATTCGCTGTCTGGATCATCCTCGACATTGCGCATGAGACTTTGCGGTTCGGCGCCGAAGGCGCGGACGCAGATTTCCTCGGCAAAGCCGCCGCGGATCTGACGGTCGGCCATTACGCTCATCATCACCGCGCCGCCCGCGCCCAGGCCGCCGCGGACCTCGCGCTCGATCACGTATTGGCCGGCGGTCTCGCTGGTTTCGAGGTCATAGAGGGTGACCGCGCCGGTCACGGCGGCGGTGTCGGTCATCACCGCGCTCTGGATGGGGTTGGGGTATTTGACGGTCTGGAGGTCGACATCGAGGCGCAACGGGCGATCCCCGGTTGCGCATTCGTCCAGCGCCTCGCGCAGGGTTTCCTGCATCTTGGCGGCGAAGTCGGCCGAGATGCCGGCGTCCGGCGCGGCGCTGACGTGCAGCTCTTCCACATAGCCGGACGCGGCGAGGTCGTCGGACAGGGCCTGCGAGGTCTCGCCCCCCGCGGTGACGCAACCGGCGAGCAGGAGGGCGGCGGGCGCGGCGGCGGCAAGAGCGGCGTATTTCATCGGGCCAGATCCTTTTGGAAGCGTCGCTGTCATTAAAGCGCACGCAGCCTGTTGGTTCAGCCTAATCGTTCTCGTCCTCGTAGCCGACGAGCGAGAGGGCCTTGGCGGGGATGCCTTGTGCCTGCGCCCAGAGGGCGAGGGCGTCTTCGCGGCCATGGGTGATCCAGAGCTCGCCGGGGGCGACCTCGCGGACGGTGTCGGTCAGCTCGTCCCAGTCGGCGTGGTCGGAGATGATCAGCGGCAGCTCGACGCCGCGCTGACGGGCGCGGGCGCGGATGCGCATCCAGCCCGAGCAGAAGGCGGCGACGGGATCGGGGAAGCGTCGCGCCCATTTGTCCGTAAAGGCCGAGGGCGGGCCGAGAATGATGGCGCCGGCGAAATCGCCCTTCTTGCCGCGCTCGACCGTGGCCGGCTCCAGCTGGCCGAGGTCTATGCCGTGTTCTTCATAGAGATCACAGAGCTTCCTGAGCGCGCCGTGGATATAAAGCGGCTTGTCATAGCCGGCCTCGCGGATATGGCGGATGACGCGCTGCGCCTTGCCGAGCGCATAGACGCCCACGACATGGGCGCGCTCCGGGAAGCGGCGGACGGATGCCAGCAGCTTGTCCACCTCGCCCGCCGTGTCCGGGTGGCGGAACACGGGGAGGGCGAAGGTCGCCTCGGTGATGAAGACATCGCAGGGGACGGGTTCGAATTCCGGGCAGGTGGGGTCGCGGCGGCGCTTGTAGTCGCCGGAGACGACCATGCGGAGACCGCCTTTCTCCACCACGGCCTGCGCGCTGCCGAGCACATGGCCCGCCGGGACCAGCTTCACCCTCACGCCGTCAACGGTGACGGTTTCGCCATAGGGGAGGGGCTGGACGCTTTCGGCGAAATTCTCGCCATAGCGGACGGCCATGATGGCCAGCGTCTCCGGCGTGGCGAGAACGTGCTTATGGCCGGCGCGGGCGTGATCGGCGTGGCCATGGGTGATCACCGCGCGTTCCACCGGGCGCACGGGATCGATGAAGAAACCGCCTGGCGGGCAGCAGAGACCTTCGGTCACGGGGCGGAGGAGCTCGGCGGGTTGCATGATTTTGAAAATAGGGTGTGACGGCGTGACTGCGAGGGTTTGGCCGCATTGCGTGGCATGGTTGTATGCGTCCAGTCATCTCGCGTTCATCCGGCCTCGTCTGGGGTGAGGCGCGTATTGCAGAAGGGACACGAGGTTTTCCCATGAAACAGTTTTCTATCGCCGCCGCGGTTGCCGCCCTGTGCGCCGCGCCCGCCGCCTACGCCCAGTCCGTCGACGATTCGTCCGAAGCCGTCGCGGGCAGCGGCGAGGCCGCCGCGAAACTCTCCGCCGCCGGGGTGAAGACCGCGGTCGGCTCCGCCGCCGTGCCGCTGGGCTCCGCCGCCGCCACGACCACCCTTGCCGGCGCGTCCGCCGGGGCGGCCGCCGAAGGAATGTGGGAGTCCGCCAACGCGCCGCTGGAGGTGGATGACGAGGTCGTGCTGCAGGCCGACCCGCCGCCGAACGTGCCGCGCGACCCCTATGCGGCTGAGGCTGACGCCGCGGACAATGAAGAGACGGACAAGGAGGCAGAGGAATGAGGGCCGCGCTCGCCATTTCCGCCGTGGCGCTGTTGTGCGCCACGCCCGCCAGCGCGCAGGTCGATTCCAGCGCCCCCACCGCAGAACCGGTCAAGCTGACCGAGGCGGAGGCGGCCGCGTTCTCCAAGCAGATCGAGCGGCGGCTGGCCGCCGGCGGCGCCCGCGTGGCGATCGTGTTCCGGTCCGGACGGCCGAGAGAGGCCCTGCCGGACGGGATTTCCTATACGCACGGCGCGTTCTGGACGTATGGCCCGATCGAGACCGAGGACGGCAAGACGCTGAACGGCTATGCCGTGCACAATCTCTATCAGGGCCGGGAGGACGTGCTCAGCTCCTATCTGAAGCAGGACTTTCCGTATGATTTCGTGAAGCCGGCGGTGGAGGAGCGCGTCGGCGTCATCGTGCCGACGCCGGGCATGCAGAAGCGGATCCTGGAGATCATGGCGTCGGATCAGTACAAGGCGATGCACCAGCCCGCCTATTCCCTGATCTCCAACCCGCATGACGCCAGCTATCAGAACTGCAACGAGTTCATGCTGGACGTTATCGCGGCGTCAGCCTGGGACACCGCCGACAGGGCGCAGATCAAGACCAACCTGGCGGCGTATTTCAAGCCTTCGCTGGTGGAGACCAGCCTGATCCAGCGCCTGTTCGCGCCGATGGCCGACGCCCGCCTGCGCACGGACGATCACGACGGCGATATCCGCACCACCACCTTCGCCTCCATAGCGGCGTTCATGGAGGAATACGACCTGTCGGACGCCAGCTACGAGATCACGTTCGAGCGGGACGGCGCGGGAAACTAGCCGCTGGTGCTGACCGCCGCGGTGGTCGCCGCCGTGGTGGCGGCGATGACCGCGGCCTGTTCGGCGGCGATGATGGCGAGGAGTTCGCGCACGGACTGGTCCGGGCTGGCCTTGCCGAGCGCGGCCAGCGCCAGGCAGGCCGCCAGCGCCCCGGCGGAGGTGGAGAGCTTCCGCTTGCGCTCGAAGGCGGCGTCGAGCGGCGGCTCCAGCGCGGCGTGGAGCGTGTCCGGGTCGGGCGCGGCGGCGGCGAGGAGGGCGCGGCGCTCGTCATTCAAAAGCTTGAGGCGTTTGTCTGTCTTCCGGCCCTCTTTCAGGGATTTGAAATTATTGGCGAGGACGGGGGCGTTCGGATCCAGCGCCGCCAGTTTCGGCGCGTAGCCGGTGGCGGTCGGCCCCCAAAGTCCCGCGGCCTCCAGCCCGCTCCGCGCGGCCTCGAACCGGGCCAGCGCGGTTTCCGGGGTGACGCCCTGCAGCGCCAGGCTGAGAGCGGGAACGGGGCCGATCGCGCGCGCGCCGTACCAGCGGCGGGGCGCGGCGTCGATAATCGCCTGATGGCGTGTCCAGAGGGCGTCCCCGGCTTCCGTATCGGAAACGGCCAGCATGATCGCCGCCTGCGGGCGCAGGCCTGAGAGCGCGCCGAAATGCTGGCGCGGCAGGGCGTGGCGCGCGGCCTCCAGCGCCTTTTCGTCCTTGCCGGTGGCCAGAAGGGCGGCGGCGATGGCCGGGCGGGTCTGGTCGGCGGTCAGTTTCCGGGTTTCGGGATTGGATTTCAGGGCTGCGGCCATTTCCGCGACCTGGCGCGGCAGGGTTCCGGAGGCTGAATCCGGCCCAACAGCGGCCAGCGTCATGGCCGCGAAAATGGCGGCGCGCTTCTTGATCCCGGCATCGTGGAAAGCGGTTTCCAGCGCCGCGAAACGGTCTGTGCGGGCGGCGGAGTCCTTGCGGATTTCATTGGCGGTTGTCATGCGGCCAACCTACAGAAATTCGCGGCGAATTTAACGGGGAAAGCGGTTCGCAAATTCCCGTTGGCTGCAAATTTTGCGCGGCGGGGCGATCCGGTGCAGGCTCCCCGGCGAATTTCATCACCGGAGGACTCCCGCCCATGCTACGCGCGCTTGCCCTGACCACCGCCCTGATCGCCACGCCCGCGCTGGCGCAGGAAGACGACGCACCGTCGCGGCACGAAACAATGCTGGCCGCCGGATACAAGGCGGCGTTCACCTGTTCGGCGGTGTTCAATGGCGGAAAGACCCCGGAACAGATCGCACAGGCCGAACTCGACCGCATCTATCCCGACTACGCGGCGGGCATGGAGGCCGCGGGCGAGGCGGTGATCGACCGGGAGGCGAAGATCGTGGCGTCCTTCTGGGCCGAGGACATGCCGCCGCGCATGGCGGTCTGGCGGCCGCATCTGGGCTGTGTGCAACTGCCGCCGGGGGCGGAGATCAGCGCCGCGGAGGCCGTGCCCACAGCGCCGCTGGGCGAGACGCCCGATTATTCGGATCGCGACTGGCCGATGGGCGATGTGCATCCAGAGACCGCAACGCCGGAGGCGCTGGCGCCGGTGATCGCGGCGGCGTTCGACCGGGCGACCTATGGCGAGGATTCGCTGACCAGCGCGGTGGTCGTGGTGAAGGACGGGGCGATCATCGCCGAACGCTATATGGACGGGCATGACCGCTATACGGCGCAGCGGACATGGTCGGTGGCGAAATCGGTCGCGGCCTCGGTGATCGGGGCGGCGGTGAAGGACGGGCTGATCGCGGTGGACGAACCCGCGCCGGCGCCCGAATGGGGCGGGCCGCTGGACCCGCGCACGGCGATTACGCTGGAAAACCTGCTGCATATGTCCTCCGGGCTGTATTCGACAGAAGCGGGCAACCGGACGGACAATGTCTATTTCGGCGGTTCGGCCGTGGCGCAGGAAGCGGCGCAGCAGATGCTGGAAGCGCCGCCGGGCGAGCGCTGGAAATACGCCAATAACGACACGATGCTGGCCATGCGGTCGCTGCGCGCCGCGATGGGGGATGATCAGGCGTATCTGGCCTATCCGTTCGAGGCGCTGCTGTGGAAGATCGGCATGACCCACACCACGCCGGAGACCGACTGGAACGGGGACTTCGTGATGTCCTCTCAGGTCTGGACCACGGCGCGGGACCTGGCGCGGCTGGGCCTGCTGTACCTGAATGACGGAGTGTGGGACGGCGAGCGGATTCTGGCGGAGGGCTGGACGGAGTATGTCGCCACGCCCGCCCCGGCGCAGCCGGACCGGGATTACGGCTATGGCGCGCAATGGTGGCTGGCGGGCGGGGTCTCCGGCCTGCCGGCGGACGCCTATATGGCGCGCGGCAATCGCGGCCAGTACGTGACGGTCATTCCGTCCGAGAATCTGGTGATCGTGCGGCGGGGATATGATGGCCGGCCCGGGGAGTATTTCGACCCGGCGGCGTTCAGCGCGGATGTTGTCGAGGCGCTGAAGTAGAGCTTCTTCTCACCCGCGTGGGGAGAGGATTGAGGAGTGGGGGGCGTTCAACCTGCCGCGTCGGTGGCTGTGTGAGAC
>NZ_ASJA01000031.1 GCF_000412185.1 Euryhalocaulis caribicus | reverse complement strand
GCCGCCGCGCCGGAGGCCAGCGCCCGCTTCACCGCATCCCCGCTGACCGAGGCCGCCGCCGACACGCCGCCCGCCACAAGCCCGCGCTTGACCAGGCCCAGCGACACAGACGCCGCCGCCGAGACCGCCCCGCCGGCATGGCGAACCGTCGAAAGCCCCGCCGAAGCCGCGCCCAGCGCCGCCGCGGACCCGCCCGAAAGCGCCCGCTTGAACGCCGCGCCCGCCATGGACCCCGAAGCCGAGACGGCGCCGGAGACCAGCCCCCGCTTGACGGACGCCCCGGACACCGACCCCGAAGCCGCCGCGCCGATTTCGCTGACCAGCACGCAGCGCCCGTCAAACGGACAATCCCAATCATCGAAGGCCTGCCGGTCCAGCTGATCCCACGTCTGTTCAGTGGTGGTCATCCGGGCCGTCCATGTTTGCGTTAAGCCGATCAGCCGCCCTTGGCTGATGTTTCCATGTGGGGTATCCGCGCAGGGGTTTACCCGCCGGTTATCGCAGCGGGGTTCAGAGATTCGCTTGTCGTAAGGCCCTTAAGTCAGGGCGAGCCAGTTTTCGCCAGCAAAGTAGCGCCGTTCGATTTCAGCGTTCTCTTTGGCGTATTCATCAATGATGCGCTGGCGGAGATTGCCGGGCAGCGCCACCGGTTCTGGTCTGTCTATATTCAACTCCGGCACGGATAGCGCCGTGTCATTGTCCACGCCGATCTGCGCCAGAAAGTCCGGTATCAGGCCCTCACCTTTCACCGCGTTATAGGGCCGCACTATCATTGGCCCGGCCCAGCTTTCGATTTCTTCGATCTTGCGGAGATAGTGCATCTCGGGGCGGGCCTCCTCGAAATACTCTTCGATAGACCCACTGTAATCCCGCCGCGCCCTTACCGCCGAATAGGCGCGCCCCATAAGCTCGGTCTGGGGCCGGAGATAGACGATAACGCGCGCATCGCGCCCGTCCGCTATCGCGGGCATGACCTCACGCTGTTTTCCCCAAAATGCAGCCGCCGAATATAGGAGCGTGTCGCCTCGCCCCAAGGCCGCTTCATGAGCATCCCAGATGTTCGCGTTCGCCTGTTGGCCGCTGACATGCAGCGCAAGGCTTAACCCATTGCCCGGCGTTTCGCGCCCCCGTTTATAGGCCCGGTCGCTTTTGCCCTCGGGATAGATAAGCCCCCGCTCGGCCAAAGCGGCGCGGTTGTGCGCGCAGAACGCCTGAATTTTGGTCGTTCCGGTGTAATGGGTTCCAGCGTGAAAAAGTAATGGCATGCGCCATGAGATAAACTACTCACATCAAGGCCGCAACGCCCCTAGTCAACAAAATAGTGGCCGCTCACCTGAACAACCACCCCTGTTGTTGACGCCGGGACATTGGAAGTCCCCACAAGCCCGTAACTCAATGCGTCCTTCGCGTTGCCTATAAACATAGCGTCAAGAGCGTTATCAAACATAACGGCGAAAAGAGAATAAGCCGTCCCCGGCGCATCTATATTCGATACCCAACCAACTGCCGCCGTTTGATGTCCATAGCTCGCTGACCACGCTGGGAGACCGCCAATCTTTAACCCCCCGCTCGCGGTCGTGTAGGCGTTCACATCAAAGTCCAGATTGATGTTGAAATAGACGATATTCCCGACCTGCTTATAATAGCCGATCTGGGTGTTGTAGGTGGGGACGAAGTCGCCGTTATTGTTGAACTCCACCGTAGGCGTGAAACTGGTCGGAGCATCGTTGAACTCTGGAATGTCCAGCGCCCCGTAATGTTTCGGGTCGCCGTCCCCCGGATAGAACCAGCACTCGAAATCGGCGTGCGGATCGCTCCAGTGCGTGCCGTCCGGCAGGAAGAACCGGTTGCCGGACCCGCGCAGCTTGGAGAAGTCGCTGAACAGCGGATTGTCCGGATTGCCGATCCGCGCCTCGCTCGCCTGCAGCGTCAGCGTGGTCAGATCATCGATATCGATGATGCTGCCCGACGTGCTGGTGCTGGCGTCGGTATGCCGGAAATCGAACAGCGTCGGGTTGTCGGTAAACTTGTTGCTGATCCTGATGCTGGAAACCTGCCCGTCCGTCTCGCAATGCAGATAGGACAGGTCCAGGCAATATTCCGTGTCGACGGGCCAGATCTCCACCCCGCACGTATCGAAGCTGGTCGCATAGCCCCGGTATTTGTGCCCCTTGGTGTTGATCAGCAGCATCGCGGCGCCCTTGCCGCTGCCCTGCCACCCATCGTCATAATCGATCTTGCGGACATTCACGCCCGGCATCTCGGCCGCATTGGACGGCTGGCTGCTATGGCGCGTCAGGCTCGTGGTCTGGTTGGTCAGGCCGGACACGTCGAAATGATTATAGGCGTCGGCCACATAGGCCCAGCTGCGCACCTTCGCGTCGCCGCTCTCGCCGTGGAACGCAATCGGCCCCTCCCAGTCGCCGCTCGTGGCCGAGGCCTTGCGATAGAGAACCGGATCGCCGCCAAGCCCGCCCGCGCCATCGCTGCACAGGAACACGTAGCCCGCCGCCTCTCCGTCATGCGTGTCGCGGTTGGCGAAAGTGTCCTCCGCCCCGATATCGGCGTCCGGATAGGCGTTCCACGCAACCGCGTTCGGCCAGCCCAGCAGCTCGGAGGCATTGTTGAAGATGCCGGCAAGGGAGAAGAACCCCTTGATGCTGGCATGCAGGAATTCGTGCTCGCCCGCCGCCTGCAGGTCATCGTCGCGCCCGAACAGATAACCGCACGCGGGCATGGTCAGCGGGTCGGGCGACCACACGCTCGGCGGCGACCCCATGATCCAGCGGCTGCCCAGCATGTCGACCACCGACTTGCCGGCCAGCGCGGAACTCGGCTGCAGCACCGCGCCCCGCGCGTCCAGGATCACCCCGGCCCGGATCCCGCCAAGGTCCAGGCCCGTGTTCCAGCCCGCATTCGCGCCCAGCGGCTGCAGCCCCGGCGGCATGACGAACTTCACCGCCGGATAGATCATGTTGCCGGCGGGCAGCGCCGCCCGCACCGCGTCCGTGGCCAGCTCCAGCGCCGCGGCGTTGTCGGAATCGCTGTTGCCCGCCTCGCCATAGCCATAACGCGCCGCATTGATCGTCGGCCCGTCCCATTTGTCGATATAGGCCTTGACCGATTGCTGGGTGACCAGCGCCTTGGCGTCGTCGCTGGCGAAATCGTCTTCGTCCAGGACCTTGTCGATCGGCGCGCCGCTTTCCCCGAACGTCGCCTCGCTGGCGGAAAGATGCAGCGGCGTCTCCGTCCCCTCGCCATCGGCGACGGCGCGCAGCGTCGCGTCCGCGCCATCATCGGCGGGCACGCGCAGCAGCTGCTTGAAACGGTCCTTGGGCAGGAAGCCGGCCAGCGAATCCGCCATCAACGCCCCCTTCCCGTTACGCGCCAACGAAAACGGCCCGGAACGCGTTTCGCGCCGGGCCGTGTCACTCACAGTTTTTCGAGATTGCCTATTTAGGGGACTGATTCGTCTATACAGTCAAGCCTTACCGGTAGCCCCAGAAATCCGACAGCCAGGCGCACCCGCTCTCCAGCGCCACCGCCCCGGCCGCCGCGCGCGCATTGCGGGAAGACCACCGCTCCCCGAACACATCGCCCGCCGCGCGGGTCAGGCTGTCGCCGAACCGCATCACCCGGTCCAGCATCCCGAACTGGTCGCCGGTCAGCGCCGCCGCGATCCGCCGATAGGTGCGGAAATCATCGGCATAGCGCGCGCTCACTTCCTCGCCCGCCGCCGAGGCCCCGGTCCGCACGAAGGCGCAGCCCGCCGGGCCGGGCTGGCCCAGCGCCCGCACGGCCAGCTCGCCAAACCGGAACGCCGCCTTCACCCCGTCATCGCCGATCCGCCCCTCGGCGTGCAGCTTCACCACCGCGCAGGCCGACAGGTCGCGCAGCGCCGCCGCGCCGGCGGACTCGGAAAACCCCCGCTCCGGATTGACCACCGCCAGGGACCGCCCCGCCGCCGCCAGCGTCGCCGCCTGCGGCGCATCGTCCGTCCCGCGCTGCGCCGGCTTCACATGCCCGCCCGCCTCGCGCTCCCTGCGCTGACGCTCGGCCGCCGTCTCAATCTCGCCGCGCCGGACGGAGTCGCTCTCGACAATCAAGCCCTTGCGCCAAGCCTCGAATGCCTCCATCGCCTCGCGGAACGCCGCCGCGTTCTCATAGCCCGCTTCAACGGCCAGCCGGTCCAGCGCCGCCCGCGCCTGCGCATTCGCCGTCATCGTCGCCCGCTTCCCCATGGCTTACCGCCCTCCCGCTGATTGCTGTTTCGTTTCCGTCTCGCCCAGCACCCGGCCGCGCAGGCCGGGCCAGTCATCCAGAAAATGGAACCGGACCTGCGTCCCCACCCTCTCGCTGAGCCTCCACGCTTCCTTGACGCCAAGCTCGGAGGCCTGAAACCGTCTCGGCGCCGTGAAATGCCATGCGCCGTCAGCGCCCGTTCCCTCGAACACCAGCCCGTCGATCCAGCTCACGGCCCAGTCCTCGTTGTGGATGTCCACAGCCGCCCGGCGCAGGGCCTCGGCCTCGCGCGGGAGCGCGCCCGCGTCCGCGCGCGCGCCTGTAGTACCCGTATTCTGTAGGGGGGGTCGCTGCTGCACCCCTTTTGGGTCTCTGCTGCACCCCTTTTGTGTCTCTGCTGCACCCCTTTTCGGCTCCGAAAGGGGTGCAGATTGCGCCCCTTTTCGCAGCCTCTGAACCAGCCGCTGGGGCAACTTATCCACATCGATGAAATCGCTCAGCGCGTCCAGGCTGATGGCATAGGTCGGCGCCACGCCGCGCCCGCCGCCGCCGCCGGAAACCGCCCGCACCACGCCGATCGCGCGCAGGCGGGAGACCGCCCGCTGCACCTGCGCCTCCGAAAGGCCCGTATCCTCGGCCAGCGCGCCCTTGGAAAGCGCCCGCATCCCCTCGCCCTGTTCGTTGCAGGCGTCCCCGATCCGCGCCCCGACCAGCTTCACGGACGCCTCGCTCACCACGCCCGGCTCGCCCAGCCCGCGCGCCATCCAGAACATGCCCTGAACCCAGCCGCTCATGCCGCGGCCCCCGCTGCAAAAAATGTATCGTAAAAAGATACAAAACGCTTGCAATCCGTATCGATGTGCGATACATTCTCTTTGTCAGACGGAAGGGAAACGCAATGGCGATTCAGGGTTTTGCCGACAAGGCGCTGGAAAAACTGCACCGCACGGGAAAAGCGCCCAAGGGCGTCCCGGCGGATCTGGTCAAGCGCCTCACGAACCGGCTGGACATGATGAACGCCGCGCACGTGCTGGATGATTTGCGCACCCCGCCCTCCATGCGGCTGGAAGCCCTCAAGGGCGACCGCAAGGGCCAGCACTCCGTCCGCGTGAACGATCAGTTCCGCATCTGCTTTGTCTGGACCGCAGCGGGTCCCGACGCCCTCGAACTGGTCGATTACCACTGACAGGCTGAGAACAAGGAGACAGTGACAATGGCCGACAATATCCGCGTCCCGGCCCCGCCGGGCGCGATCCTGACCGACGAATTCATGCCCGACTATGGCGTGAAGGCCCCCACCCTCGCCAGGGCGCTGGGCGTGCCCCGCGCCCGCCTGCAGCGGCTTCTGGAAGGCGCGGCGATGACCGCCGACATGGCGCTGCGCCTCGCCCGCGCCTTTGGCACCACGCCCGAATTCTGGATGAATTTGCAGGCCGCGCACGATATCGGCGCGGCCCGCGCCGCTGGCGGCGACGCCGACGCCATACAGCCGCTGCAGGCGGCGTGACCGGCAAGGCGTGAGGGGCGCGGCCATCAGGCCCGCCCCTCCGCCACGGCCGCCCGCTTGTCGGCCAGCATCTCGCGCAGGGACTCCCCCAGCCCGTATTGCCCCAGCCGGTTATTCAGAATTTCCGCGCCATCCTCGCCCAGCTTGCCGCGCAGGCGCGATATAACGACTTTCAACGTATGCGGCGAACACCGCCCGGCCTCGCACAAACGATCCGTCCGGACCCATCGCCCGCCCGCCAGCGTCTCGAACACGCGCGCTTCCTGCGGCGACAGCAAATAGTCCCGCGCCAGCAGAATGGCACTCAAACGCCCCTCCGCCCGCGCCGCGCGGTCCCGCAAGGCGATCAGGTCCCAGCCCCCGCTCATCGCCCGGACCCCGCACAGCCCAGCCGCGACCCTGACGCGCCAAGGCCCCGGAAATGCGAACAGCCCGACCGGCCGGGGGTGAACATCGGCCGCCCGTTCGCGACCGGATTGAACACATAACCGCCGGACAGGCCGCCGCTCAGCGCGTTATCCATCCATACCGCGCAGCGCCCCCGCACCGGACACGCCGCATTGTTGCAGACCGCCGGGCGGCCGTCGTGAAGGGGGAGACGGGGGCTCATCCAAAACACTCCCCGCCTTCGGCTTGGCAAAGCCAGCCCTCGGCATCAAAAATCCAGTCGCCCTGACGCTCGACAAATTCTCTCAGTTCGCGATGGGACCAGCGCTTATTGAAGAAAGCCTGCGATGCGGAGCCGGTGAGTTCGGACCCAAGGGCCTCCATGCGTTCAGACCACCGATCCTCTGGATGTTCACGCTTATAAGCGGCAATTTCCGCTTCAGACTTGAGGAAGCAATCTCGGCAATTACCGCCGATGGTCTTTCCGTTAACCAAGGGCAGACGCAGATCGAAATCTGCCGCACGCCAGAACCTCTCAACGTCATATTTCGACACCCCCGCATCGGCGAGCGGGTGACGCACCGTCCAACAGCTTGGAGGCTGAGGTTTATTGAGCCTTGAAGGCTCATCAGCTCTCAACCCAGTGAAGTTTGTCCACCGATTCCAGCCAAGCGAGCGCAGATATCGCTTGGCCGTGAGCACCTTCAATTGCTCAGTACAATAACGTTGTTGCTGGTTAGGTAAGTAGCCGCGTTTCTTACGGATGAGAGCCTCGAACGGCTCTCCGTTACGCGCCGCGCTATTGTGGCTGACGATCTCGAAGAAGGGGGCATAGCTGCGATACTCCAACCAGACAATCGGCACGCCCCAACGCCCCCCGACCTCCTGAACAAAGTCTAACGTCTCGGGCATTTCTCGCCCGGTATTCTGGAAAGTCACTTCGACGCGATCCGGCAAGCCGCCGTTCGCTTCCAGTATCTCGTGCAGCATGAATCCGCTTGTCCGGCCGCCGCTAAACGCGATCTGGACATTGCCTTCAGGCAACCGGTAATGCCGCAGGTTTCTATTCACGCCCGTTCATCCCGCACCGCCCCGCAAACCCCCGCGTCCCGCGCGGCGCTCAGCACGCGCGCGACATGGCTGCCGGCGGCGACGTTCAGGCAGGCCGCCAGGCTTTCCTCGATCGCGGCCAGCGCCGCGGCGCGCGCCGCGCCGTCAAGGCCCGCAAGGTCGGCGTGGCGCGCGGCGATCAGGCCATAGTCGGGCTGCGGCCTTTGCGTCCCCCCGCGCCCGTAGCGCGCCAGATAGGCGCGCTGCACGGCGGCCACGGTTTCGGCCGGCAACCCGCCCTCATGGATCCGCCAGCGCTTCAGCGCCGCGATCTCGGCGCGCAGGGCGTGCAGCTCGCGATGGCGTTTGATATGGCGTCGGAGGGCGGCGATCACGGGCGGGCCTCCATGGACGGAATCCCGTCATGCGTTCGGCCGTCCAGCAGCCGCCCGGCGGCCTTCTTGCCGACGCGATCAAAGCCCCAGACGCGCCAGTATTCGCTGCCATCGGGCAATCGCCCGTGAATGTCCTGATATTTCTCGGCGGCCTGCGACAGTTCGGCAAAGCGGTTGCCCGACGCATCCATGAACATGCCGCCATTGACCTCGACCGGCGCCCACGCCCCCCATTGCTTGAAATGGAACGCCACGCCGTTCGCCGCGCACTGGTCGCGCAGCCCCCGCGCCCAGTCCGGGTGCATCGGTCGGGCATCCGGCCCGGACTCCCCGCCGCAGATCACCCAATGAAGCATTGCATCGAGAAATGTCTCGCCCTCAAAGCACGGCGAGGAAGGGTCCATACAGTGCCCGTCAAGCGTCCCTTGGGTCAGCGTGCCACAAGCCCTGCACCAGCCGCGCCCGAGCCCCAGATCCACCGGCCCCAGCAACGGCTCCGCGGAGACAAAGCGCACCGCCGCGGGGGTTGCCAGCAGCGCCGGTATCCGTTCATCCGCCCGCTTCTGATCTTCCGCGCTTACGCCCAGCCAGACATTCGGCAAGCCGCCTTCGCGCTCGCCCAGTTCCGCCCACTTTCGCCGTGACCCCATCGACTGCATATGCGGCAACCAGCGCAACCACGGACCCGCCGCGAAATAGTCCCGCATCCGCTCGGGACGTTTCGTCAGCACCTGGAACGTATGCTCCGGACAGACCGCCATCACCGCGAACACGCGGTCCAGCTGGGCGTCTGTCACGCCCTCATGGAACAGGTCGCCATGGGCGGCCACGAAGATCATGCGCGGGCGCTTCCAGAGTAGCGGCTGATCCAGCCAGTCTTCATTGAACCGCACCTCGCCCGTCCAGACCGGCCCGGCCTTGGACGGACGGGTCAGGCCCTTGCGGCTGGGATGGCTCCGCAGCCGCGTCCCCGCCAGCTTCATGGCGTAACAGTTCGTGCAGCCGGGGCTGACCACGTCGCACCCCGTAACGATGTTCCAGGTCGCGTCGGTCCATTCGATGGACGATGACTCGGCCATTACGTCCCTCCCTCATTGTCATCAAATTCAAACCCGCCTTGGCGTTCGCGCGGGGCGAACGGCTTGCCGATGCCGGCGTCGGCGGGCAGGCGTTCGAAGCGCTTGCGGCACGGCGGAATCAAGGTCCAGCGGCTCATGCCCAGCGGAACGCCCCACGCCCCGGTCTCCGGGTCCTTCATCCAGACCAGCCACGCATAGGCCGTGGCGCTGCCGACGGTCGGGTCATACTTGCCGCGCGTCATCGGCACGCGCTCGGCGTACTGAAACACCGCGTTCGGCGCGTGCGGGCTGTAGAGTTTCTTGAAGCGCGTCCCGCCCTCGGTCACCGTCGTGCGGCCCAGCAGCGCCACGCCTTCCTCCGCCAGAGTCATGGCGTGCAAGGCAAATTCCAGAAACCGGTTGAACGGCGGATTGGTGACGATCCAGTCCGGGCGCGGCTGATGCTGCGGCAGGCCGTGCGCGAAATCGTGCACGCGGCCCGCGCCATAGGGGTGAATGTCGCTGGAAAAGACGCGGGCGAAACTCTCCTGCAGGGCGCTGGCCATATGCCCCTCGCCGCAGCACGGCTCCCAGCATGTGCGGTCCTGCAGCCGCCCGGCGGCCAGCCCGCCCAGCGCCAGCGCGCAGAACGCCCGCGCCGCCCAGGGCGGCGTCGGGAAATAGTCCAGACTGTCCGCCGGCTCGACGCGCCGGTTCATCACGGCGGTGGAGGTATTGCCGCGGGCCGTCATGCGCGGCGCTCCTGCAAGCTCTTGCGCAGCCGGACGATAATCGGCTCCATGACCGATAGCAGCCAAGCCTGTTCATCGCCGGTCAGCTCATCACGGTCGGCCGCCATAGCGACCAGCTCGGCATAGCGCCCCAGCTTGTCCCGCGCCGCGATATACGGCGCACCTCGGAAACAGTCGCCCTCGTAGAAACACTGTCCCGTGAAAGAACACTCGCCAGACGGGCTTTGGCAAAGCAGCATCGCGGCCGCGTAGCGGCCATGATCCGGCGAGGCCAGCCATGCCTCGGTTGGCGCGCCCTCACCCATCCGCCGGAACCTCCAGCAGCTGAAACCCGCCCCGCTCCAGTTTTGCGACAAACGCCGCGCCCTCGATCTGCGAGCCCAGCGCCATCGCCCAGACGATGGCGAACACGATCAGCGCCGCGCTGGCCCGCCGCAGACAGCGCGAGCGCATGGACCCGGCCCACAGCGCCGCGCCCCACCCGGCGCCCGCGCAGCCCAGCATCAGGACAATCAGGGGGAGGACGGCCAAGACGGTCATGTTTCGCCGTCCTTCGCGCCATTGGCGATCTCCAGCAGCACGTCGGCATGACAGGGCTGGTCCAGCGGGCACCAGCAGGCCAGGTCCTTTCCGGCCAGCTCGCGCCTTACGTTTTCGCGATAAAGAAAGCCCGCCGTCGGCGCCAGCGCCCGCTCGCGGAACAGCGCGATCACGTCTTCGCGTGTCATGGCCGCGCCTGTCTTGGGGTGCGGATTGCCAATCCTATAGGGATTGGAAAAGGCGTGCGGCCGCGCGACGGAGACCGCCCCCTCCGGCAGCCGCCACCCCTTCTTGCGAGACAGCTGGATGCGGCGCGGGCCGGTCATGTCGCCCCCTTTTCTGCACCGTTTCCGGGCGGGGAATCGCAGGGGTCCGGCCGGGCAAGCCCCTGCGCTTCCCCGCTCTCCGCCGTTTGAGATTGATTGATTTCACCGAGAAGACATCTCCAGTCTTTCGCGATAGAGCGACAGAATCCGGCAAATTCCTCTTGATCGATCTGGCCTTCCGCCAATGCCAGTTCGGCGGATACGAGCTGCTGGCCCAGCGTTCGCATTGACGGCGCGCGCGAAATCAGGCGCGCACGCGGCGCGCAAGGATCCGTTCCGGCGCGGCGGTGGGTATCGATTAGCGATTGAGATAGATGCAGCCCGCCCAGAGATACTTGGCAGACCACGTAGCCGTCCGAAGCGCGCACGACTCCCCAATCATCGAACTCACGCGCAGGATACTTCCAACTTGATTCCGCCATCACGCCCCTCCCTCGCTTGAAACAGATGCCGGGTTGACGCGCTTGCGGGCTTCCTGTTGCCGATCGCCGGAACCCGCGCGGCTCGCGCGCCCTTGTTTTGCCGCCGGTTCCCGGCACCGCTGCGGCTGTACTCCCGGCGAATCCTTCGATGCGGCGTCCCCGCCGCGCGCGCCCCAGGCCGGCGGCGCGGCGGCCAGCCAGTCGCAGAGCGCGGTGAAATAGCGGTCCAGCGCGGGCGATTCCTCGCGCGCCGCGGCGAACATCAGGTGCGCGGCCTCGGACGCGGCGGGCGTCATGCCGCTGTCGGCCCCGGCGCGCGCGGGGGTCAGCCCGAACGCGCAGACCGCCAGATGCACCCCGACATCGCGCGCATAGAGATCATCCCGCCCGCCGCCGGCCGCGCCGGCGGGACGGCCGGCGACACCCTGCGGCGGCGGCATCGTCCCTTGCGTGAACGCATAGGCCCCGGCCGCGCGCGCCAGCCGCGTCAGCCGCGTGGCGTTCAGCGCCGCCCGGCGCCGGGCCTCGGCGGCGGCGCTCATGCGCGCTTCCGCCCGGCCGTCCCGGCCTTGATGTCATGTTTGCGGCGGCCCTTGCGGGTCAGCCGCCATGTCCCGTTCATGGTCTCGACAAGGCCATCGCCTTTCAGGCCCTGAAGCGCCGCGGTCACCGCCGATTCCCACATGCGGCACTGGCTGATGATATCGCCGATGGGGGACCCGCGCGTGACATGGCCCGCGGCCAGCGCCGTCATGACGCGCCAGCGCCCCTCGGCGGGATCCACGGTTTCCGTGCGCCCCACCACCGTGATCTTGCCGCCCTCCCGCAGATAGCGGTCCACGGCCTCTTTCTCCGGGTCCGGACGCGGCGCGGCGGCCGCCGCCCCGGCCCAGTCGCTCATGGAGGGCCTGGGCTTCGGCGCCGCCTGCGCCAGACGCAACCCGTCCGCCTTTGGCGGGCGCGCCTTCGGCTTTTCGTGCGGCTTGTCAGGGGCTTTCGGAGGCCCCGCCGGGGGAGATTTCGCGGAAAGATCGCCGCCGCGCCCGCCCCGCGCATAAGCCATCGCCTCGCGCGGCCCGTCGCCGGCGGCCAGGCGCTTGCCGTAATCGGTCAGCAGCTCGATATCGCCGGTCAGGCGGTAACGCTTCAGCTGCGTGGGCGTGATGGAGACGGACAGGACCTGTGCGGGAATACCCCGCGCGAACAGCTTCACGCTCGGCCGTCCCGCGCCGCCGCGAATCGACCGCCAGGCCAGCCCGGCGGCGATGGCCGCCTTGCGGTCCGCGCCTTGCGGATTGTGCGCCCCGAAATCCAGAGGCTCCGCCCCGGTCAGGTCGCACGCCGCGATATAGAGATGCGCGGCCAGGTCCGCCGCGGCGATATGAGGCGTTGGGAAGCTCACCGCGCCCGCTCCCGCGGCATATCCTCCGCCATCGGCATCGGCGCGGGCCGGTCCACCACCTGCCCGCCGATGCGCACCGCGCGCGGGCCATAGGGGCGCGGGGGCGGCGCTGTTACGCGCCTCCGCGCACCCCCCGCCCCGCCGCCGCGCCTTGGCGCTGCGGCATCCCGTTGACCATGTCGCTGCGGATATCGACGCGCCGCGACCGCATCGCGGGGTCGAACGCCTGTTCGCTCATGTAGAGCCGGGCCGTGCGCCCGCGCGCCGCCCAGTAATCGCGGATGCGCTCCATCAGCGCCGCCGCCCCGTCCCGGTCGCAATGGTCTTTCACAGCTGGTAATCCTCCGTCTCTTTCGCCTTGGCGCCGGGCTGTGAGCGCGGCAGCGCCCTGCCCGGCTTCGCCGCGGCGGCCTTGGGTTTCGTCCTGGTCTTGGCGTCGGGCTTGTCTTCCGTGGCGGCTGTGTTTGGCGCGATCCGCTTGCCGGCCGCATGGATCGATACCTCGCCCCGCTTCAGCAGGCCGGTGAAGCGCTCCATGGCGCTGTCGCCCTCGGGGTCCACGCCCTCGCCCGCCGCCTTGAACAGCGGCGCATCGCCCACGGCGTGCAGATAGAGGTTCAGCACCGCCTCCTGTTCGGCGCGGTCTTGGCTGTCCATCTTCCGCAGGCGCACCACCTGGCGCATGATCTTCGTGTCGAAGCCCATGGCTTTCGCCTCGGCATAGACTTCCTTCATGTCCGCCATCACCTCGGCCTTGTCGGCCTCCAGCCGCTCGACGCGCTGGATAAAACTGCGCAGGCGGTCCTGCCCGGAGGGCTCCAGCGATTGCGGCTGCGTGACGTCTTTGGTCATGTCAGAAAAGACTCCCTGTTTCCGTATCCCCGCGCCCGCCCCGCGTGGTCAGGGCGGCGTGAAGATCGTCTATGGTCTGGAGAAACCCGGCGGGCCGCGCCGCCTGGTAGAAGCCGATGACGTCGCTGGACGCCCCGCAGGACGCGCAGGAAAACCGCCGCCCGTCCGCGCTCACCCGCGCGCGCCCCTCGGCGCAGCACGGACAATCACAGACCCAGCCGCGCCCGCCGGTCAGCGGATCGGCGTCAATGGTCAGCAGCTCCAGAACATCGGGGATGCTCACCCCCGCCTTCACGTCGGCCTTGCGCGCCTCCAGCGCGGCGTCGAGGGTGCGGGCGCGGGTCATATCCAGCCCGCAAGCCGCGCGATGAACGCCGCCGCCACAAACCCAACGCCCGCCCCGCAAACAAGGGCGGGCGCATGGGCCGCAAAACACCAATTTCCAGCAGATTTCAGACGCGTGATCCGCGTGTAATCCGCGATCTCGTTTCGGGACTGCGCCCGCAGCGTATATTGCCGCCAGACGCCCGGCAGGATCGCGGCGCCGTCTGTTCTCAGGATATTGACCGGCCCCAAAGGCGGAACGCCGCAGCTCTCGGCGTCCCGAACAAACGTCGCCGGAACGATCCGCCAGCCCGCCGCCTCCAGCGCCATGACGATATCGTCGCGGACCCCGACCGCCGGAGTGACCCTGTCTATGATCAGCGCCCGCCCCATCACGCCGCCCGCCCTTCGCCGCGCAGCGCAAGGCGCATCAGCTCGTTGACGGCGGTGCGGCAGACCGCGTGCACCGGCGCGCGGTCGCCCGGCTCGGTGCGCTCGGCCCACACGGCCAGCAGACAGCGCAGCGCGCTCGCCAGGTCCGCGTCGGGGAAGTCTCCCGGCTCGGGCATCGCGTCCAGCTCGTCGCGCATCTGCGCCCGCGCCACGGCGATGGAGCCGCGCCAGTCCTCGCCATTGAGCGCCCGCTCCGCGGCCAGCAGCCACAGATACCACCGCGCCTTCCCGGCGGAGGCTGCGCGCGGGGCGGTCATCCGTGATAGGTCCCGCCGATGGCGCGGGCGAGGAATTCGCGGCGGCGGCGAAGCCACGCCGCGGGGTCCTTGCGTTGCTCCGCCGTCGCTGTGCGCTGGAAAATCGTCAGTTCATAATTGGTGAAGGGCCGGAACGGATCATTGCGAACCCGCTCACAGAACACCTCATGGTCCCACGCATTGCCAGCGCCCCGCCGGGCCTTCTTTTTCATCCGCTGCTTGAAACGGCGTTCTGCGCGCGTCGGCTTGCGGCGGCGGCGGTCCTGTTTGGACCGGCGAATGCCTTTGATGGACTCGCCGGAAACGCCCGGCCCAGACACGGACGGCGCGCCCGCCGCCATTACACCGCGCCGGGGCGTCTCCGCCGCCGCGCCGGACATCATCAAAGAGGCCGCCGCGATGGAAGCGACCCCGCCCCCGGCCAGGTGATAAATACGACTGCTCTTACTGGATTTATTCATCGGGAGCCCCTCCCTCGACTGGACGGAGGCGGCGAACGCCCGGAACGCCGCCCCCATTGGCCGCGCCGGTCAGGCTCAAAGGGCGGCGCGATCGGTGAATGGTTGCGGGGGCGGGATTTGCACCCGCGACCTGCTGGTTATGAGCCAGCCGCGCTACTGCTGCGCCACCCCGCTTCGAAATCTGTGTCCGGGCCCTCACGCCGCCGCCCCCTCGTCCGCCGCGGCGCCCGCCGCGGGCGGCAGGTCCAGCGCCGAGGCCGGCGGCCGCATGTCGTTCCAGGTGAGGTCCAGCGACTCCCGCTCGGCGACTTCCACCACGGCGGAGGCCATGCGGATCGGCACAACGCCGTCGCCTTCAGTAATCAGCCGCGAGAAATAGTTATCGGCGCGCCCGACCGCCTTGGCCGCCCGCTTGCCCGTCCCAAATGCCTTGATGACTTTATGCGCCGGCGTGTTCACCCAGCCCGCCCCTTGATGTTTACGTTTTACGTAATATACGGAGAGGGTGATTCGCGAATTTTGTAAACCCGTTAGTTCCGGCTGGGACGGCATCCTTGCCGCCATGACCTATGACGAACTCGATTCGGATTACGAAAACCGCGTTACGCCGGACTGGATTGACGCCCAGTTGTCCGCGCACAGCCTCACGCGGCGGGACCTCAGCCGTGGCACGGGAATTTCATACCGCGCCATCGTCGGCATCTTTTCGCCGACGGAACAAAGACAGATCCGGCATGATGAAGCGGTGGCCTTTCGCCGTTTCTTCAAAGCCGTAGCGGAGGGACGCCCGGATGACAGCGGCGATGGACTGCGCGATGCGTTAGGCGGCGCGCGGCGTGACAGCGCGCAAATTCCCTTGTTTGGAGCCGCCCTGACCGGCCCCATCAGCCTAACGCCGCAAGGCCGCATCGGGACAACCGAGCGCGCCCCCGCGCAGCGCGAAGCATCACGGGCGTTCGCTGTTTCAGTTCAGGACGATGATAACGCGCCGCGCTACATGACGGGCGAACTGGCCTATGTCGTCGGCGGCCGCGCACCGCGCGCCGGCGAAGACGCCGTGGTCGAGCTGACGGACGGTGAAGCCTGGCTGGGCGTGTTCGACGGCCGCAGCGATAACGCGGTCCGGTTGAAGCGCGGCGACAAGGTCAAGGCTTTCACGCTGGACAAGGTCCGCGCCATTCACAAGGTGGTTGGACGGGGCTAGTCGATCATGCCGCGCGCCTTCCAGACCGACATGAAGGCGGAGCGGTCGCGCTCGAAATCTTCATAGGCGCGATTGATGCGCCCCAGATTCCGCGCGAAGTCCGGGTGCGCCTCCATGATCGCCGCCTCTGTCTGGGCGTCCGTCATTCCATGATCGGCCTGCCAGGCCTTCACGGACTGGGCGTATTCTCCCGGCCGTCACAAGGCCTTCAAGCGATTGCATCGCCAGCTTTCGCCATGTCTCGCACTCCGCGCCGCGCCCGTCATTCATCCGGATCTCGACGCGGCACCCCGAGGCGATCATGTTGGCTGCCTCCATGGACCCCGCAACCTCGGACAAGTCCGGCGCCGGCGGCGGCGCGGCGGCGGCCTGCAGCAGCGCCGCGGACGCCGCAATAACCATGATAACCATCCCTCTCCCCCTTAAAATTACCCGATCTCTCAGAATAGGCCGCGAACGCCGCCCGTTTAAAACACGGTTGACGGACTTACGTTTTACGTAATATTCCTTGATTCGTAATTTCCGGTGTTGACGTTTCACGTGAAACAAAACGCCAAAGTTTACGACGCGAGGCCATCCATGACCGACACGCTCACCTCTCCCGAAACTCCGCGCGGGCCCTCCCCGATCCCCGCGCGGACCGGCGGCGCCGCCGCGCCATCATCATGCGCTCAGGCTGAGGGCGGACCCCTGCCCGGCGCGGCGGCGACCGTCACTCACCCGGTCATCCTCGCCCTGCCGTGCATACAGCAACCGGGCCGTGAACGGCGATACGCCTGCCGCAGCCCGGAGGACGCCGCCGCCCTGATCCGCCAGCTGCGCCCCCATGACCGGCTCGCGGTCAAGCCGCTGCTGGATGATGCCTGTTCCGTCTGGCGCTGCCATCCCGACGGCGACCTGTCGGAGGGCGCGGGCATGGTCACCGGCGCGGACGCCGAACGCATGATCGCCGCCTTCGCCCGCATCGGCGGCGAGGCGCACTGACATGACCCCCGGACCGGAAACCGCTTCGCCGTCCCCCAACCGCAACGAAAGGGCGCTTGGTTCTTCAACTGTCGGAGATTTTGGCGAATCGATCAGCAACCGAAAGCCATGCAATGAAGGGCGCGGATGGTCCGCGCCCGGCAAAGGCGAAGCGGCTTCCCGTCCGGGAGACGCGCCGACATGGGAAGACATCCTGAACATGGGCGCCGCCGCGGCCGCGGGAACCTTCCTCGGCCTCCTGATCTTCGGGCTGTGGATTGGAGGGTGATGTGATGCTGAATCCGTCAAAATGGTCGGTGAACAAGAAAATCATGGTCGCTATGGCGGCCGCTATCCCCACTGTCTTGCTGCTCTGCACCTACATGATCGCGGGCGCCTGCTGGGCATCACCGGTCTGCGCCGTTGACCCCGTTACCGTCTGGAAGCTTGTCGCGGTCATCACGCCTTTGTTTGCCATCAGCGGCGCTCTGTCGCTCCTTATGGCGGACGATAGTTGACCATGGCCGACTACCGCCCTCGCTACACGCTCAACAGCTATGCGCCGCCGCAGGAAATGTTCGGCGCATGGAATCCGTTCAGCAAAAGAATTTCCTGCGTTTATCACACAGCCAGTTCCGCGCGGCGTGAAATAGGCCATACCTATAACCGTATGGATGCGGCGCGGGGCTGGAAGGATGCCTACAGGAAAGGCTGGCGCATCGTCCGCGTGACCGTCAGACCGGAAATCTTCTACGGATGACCCCGCCCCCCGCCATAACGCTGGAGGCCGCCGCGGAGCGGCTCGGCCTCACCGCGCCCGGCGGGCCGGCGCATCCCGAACGCGTGATCCGCGACGCCCTGCGCGCGCACGGTTTGCCCTTTATCCGGATCGGAAGGCGGGTCATGCTCACCGAATCCCAGTTCCGGGCGCTGCAGGAGGCCCGCACATGTCGCTCTCGATCCGCCGGCGCGGAAAAGCCGGGCTCTGGTACGTCCGGGGCACTGTCACGGTCCATATTGACGGCGCGGCCGAGCGCGTCCGCGTCAGCGAAACCGCTCTCGGAACGCATTGCCAGCGCGAAGCAGAAGCAGAGCGGGACAAGATCGCGGCCCAGATCCGGCGCCGTTATCTCCTTCCCGCCGCCGAGCGCGGCCGGGAAAAGACGTTCGGCCAGCTGATCGAGGCCTATCTGGACGGCGGCGGCGAGGCCCGCTTCCTGACCCCCATCGAGGCCGCCCTCGCCCATCACCCGGCCGGGGAGATTACGCAGGACCTTGTGGACCGCGAGGGCCGCCGCGCCTATCCGGACGCCGCGCCCTCGACGCTGCGGCGGCAATGGCACGGCCCGATCATTTCCATTCTCAACGGCGCGCGCATTTCCCATACGCTGAAAAAACCGCCCGAGGGCGCATGGCGCACGGTCTGGCAAAGCCCGCCCCAGGCCGAGGCCGTCATCCGCGCCGCGCTGGCCGCGCCGCCGCGCAACCGCTCGCCCTACATGCCCGCCCTGATCGAATTCTTTTACGGAACCGGCGCGCGCGAGGCCGAGGCCTTGCTGCTGCAATGGGACGATCTGTATCTGGACTATGAAACGGCGATCCTGCGCGACACCAAGAACGGCGAGGAACGCAGCGTCCACCTGCCGCGGCGTCTGGTCGCCTCGCTGGCCCGCCTGCCCAGCCGCGAAAAGGGCGGCGCGGTGTTCCGCACAAGGCTGGGCAGGCCCTTCACCGTGCGCCGCAATAGCGGCGCCACGCTGGCCGGGATCAAGTCGGCCGTGACCGCCGCCGGGTTCGACCCGCACCGCGTCACCGAACACACGTTCCGGCACAGCTGGGCGACATGGCACCACGCCCAGAACCGCGACATGCTGCGCCTGCAACAGCGCGGCGGCTGGAAATCCCTGCGCATGGTCGAACGCTACGCCAAGATCCCCCCGCCGGGCCTGGCCGCCGACCTCGCCAAGTTCGGCTGGACGCTGGAGCCGGCGGAGGACGCGGCGGGCGATTCCGTTGGGCACAGCGTGGGCACGCCGCCATCCGCCGCCGCCAAATCCTGACCTAACCCCCTGATTAAAATACCCTTCCAGAGACGCCCCGCCGCGCCCGGAATTCCCCTGCTAAGGGAGT
>NZ_ASJA01000030.1 GCF_000412185.1 Euryhalocaulis caribicus | reverse complement strand
AAACTCTCTTTTTACAACTGCTTTAGACGGCAGACGTCCGGTTTAATTCTCTAGCCCGCGAGCTTCGCCAGGACTTCCTGGCTGACCGCTTGCGGAACGGGTTCGTAGTGATCGAACTGCATCGTGTACTGCGCGCGTCCCTGGGACATCGAACGCAGATTGTTGACGTAGCCGAACATGTTGGCGAGCGGCACGAAGGCGTTGACCACTTGCGTCACGCCGCGCGCCTCGGTGCCCTGCACCATGCCGCGGCGGGAGTTCAGGTCGCCAATCACGTCGCCCATGTGCTCTTCCGGCGTCGTCACTTCGACCTTCATGATCGGCTCCAGCAGCGTCGCGCCGGCCTTGTCGGCCGCCTCACGGAACGCTGCGCGGCCCGCGATCTCGAATGCCATGACAGACGAGTCGACATCGTGGCTGGCGCCGTCGATCAGGCGGGCCCGGTAGTCGATAACCGGGAAGCCGGCCAGCAGTCCGGATTCGGCGACGGACTTGATGCCCTTTTCGACGCCCGGAATGTATTCCTTCGGCACGTTGCCGCCGACAACCTCGGACACGAACTCGGCGCCCGCGCCCGGCTCAAGCGGCTCGAACACGATCTTGACGCGCGCGAACTGGCCGGAGCCGCCCGTCTGCTTCTTGTGCGTGTAGTCGATTTCCGTTTCGCGGGTCAGCGTCTCGCGATAGGCAACCTGCGGCGCGCCGACATTGGCCTCGACGCCAAACTCGCGGCGCAGACGGTCAACCAGGATATCCAGGTGCAGCTCGCCCATGCCGGCGATGATGGTCTGACCGGACTCCTCGTCCGTCGTCACGCGGAAGGACGGATCCTCCGCCGCCAGACGACCCAGGCCAGCGCCCAGCTTCTCCTGGTCAGACTTGGTCTTCGGCTCGATCGCGATCTCGATGACCGGATCGGGGAACTCCATGCGCTCCAGAATGACCGGGCTGCCCGGATCGGAAAGCGTGTCGCCCGTCGTGGTGTCCTTCAGGCCCGCAATGGCGACGATGTCGCCCGCGTGCGCTTCCTTGATATCTTCACGGTGATTGGAGTGCATCATCATCATGCGCCCCACCCGCTCTTTCTTTTCCTTCACCGTGTTCACCACGGAGTCGCCCTGCTTCAGGACGCCGGAATAGATGCGGCAGAAGGTCAGCGAGCCGACAAAGGAGTCGTTCATGATCTTGAAGGCCAGCGCGGAGAACGGCGCTTCGTCAGACGCGCGGCGCTTGACGTCTTCCTCGTCGCCATCAGCCGTAACGCCGCGGATCGCCGCAACCTCGACCGGGGACGGAAGATAATCGACAACCGCGTCCAGCAGCGGCTGCACGCCTTTGTTCTTGAACGCCGTGCCATTCAGGATCGGCACGAACATGTTCTTGATGGTGCCCTTGCGGATCAGCGCCTTCAGTTGATCGGTGTCGGGCTCGTCGCCCTCCAGATAGGCCTCCATCGCGGCCTCATCGACCTCGACAGCGGCCTCGACCAGCTTTTCACGGTACTTGGCGGCATCGTCGGCCATGTCGGCCGGAATGTCTTCCTCGTGGAACGCCGCGCCCAGGCCCTCGTCTTCCCAGATGATCGCCTTCATTTTCAGAAGATCGACCAGACCCTTGTAATCGGTTTCCGCGCCAATCGGCAGCTGGGTAACCAGAGCATTCGCGCCCAGGCGGTTTTCGATCATCTCGACGCAGCGATAGAAATCGGCGCCCAGCTTGTCCATCTTGTTGACGAAGATCATCCGCGGAACTTCGTACTTGTCGGCCTGACGCCACACCGTCTCGGTCTGGGGCTCGACGCCGGCATTGGCGTCCAGCAGGGCAATTGCGCCGTCCAGCACGCGCAGGGAACGCTCGACCTCAATGGTGAAGTCGACGTGGCCGGGCGTGTCGATGATATTCAGGCGCTTCTCGTTCCAGAAACAGGTCGTCGCGGCGGACGTAATCGTGATGCCGCGCTCCTGCTCCTGCTCCATCCAGTCCATCGTGGCGGCGCCGTCATGGACTTCGCCGATCTTGTGGGACTTGCCGGTATAGAACAGAATCCGCTCGGTCGTCGTCGTCTTGCCGGCGTCAATATGCGCCATGATGCCGAAGTTGCGGTAATCTTCGATCTTGTGGGTGCGGGACATCGTAAAGTCTCTCTAATCCGTATTCTTCGCGCTACCAGCGGTAGTGCGAGAACGCCTTGTTGGCGTCCGCCATGCGGTGCGTGTCTTCGCGCTTCTTCACCGAGGAGCCGCGATTGTTCGCGGCGTCCATCAGTTCGCCGGCCAGGCGCTCGCGCATCGTGTTCTCGCCACGGCCGCGCGCCGCATTGACCAGCCAGCGGATCGCCAGCGCCTGACGGCGCTCGGGGCGAACCTCAACCGGAACCTGGTACGTCGCGCCGCCAACCCGGCGGGAGCGAACCTCGACGGCCGGCTTCACGTTTTCCAGCGCATCGTGGAAAATCTGGATCGGCTCCTGGCGCGTCTTCTCTTCAACAATCTCGAAAGCGCCGTAGACGATACGCTCGGCCTTCGATTTCTGACCGTCACGCATGACGTAGTTCATGAACTTGGTCAGGACCTCGTCCCCGAATTTCGGGTCCGGAATGATGTCGCGTTTTTCTGCGCGGTGACGACGGGACATGGTGTTCTCGCTTCCCTATTTCGGACGCTTGGCGCCGTAGAGCGAACGGCGCTGCTTGCGGTCTTTAACGCCCTGGGTATCCAGAACGCCGCGCAGCACGTGGTAGCGCACGCCCGGAAGGTCTTTCACGCGGCCGCCGCGGATCAGCACCACGGAGTGCTCCTGAAGGTTGTGACCTTCGCCCGGAATGTAGCTCACCACTTCATGACCGGAGGTCAGACGCACCTTCGCAACCTTCCGGAGGGCCGAGTTCGGCTTCTTCGGGGTCGTCGTGTAAACACGGGTGCAAACGCCGCGGCGCTGCGGGCAGCCCTCCAGCGCCGGAACCTTGTTCCGCTTGCGCTTCGGACTGCGCGGCTTGCGCACGAGTTGATTGATCGTCGGCATGCGTTCTCGCTCTCGCAACCTAACAAATAACCCATTGGCAAAGGGATCATCCCCATCGCCAAGACGAAAACCGCCCTTCCCGTTAGCCGGAGGCGGCGTCGGAGCTCTGTTCAGCTCCTAAATCTTTAACGTCATTGGTTCGCGAACCGCGTTTAGCCCAGAAAACGGCTACGGCCAGTCCCAAAAACGAGCCGCTATGTAACGCCGCCCCGCTGACCCGTCAAGCCAATCGCCACGGCATGTGCAGCGAATGACCGGCCGCGCGCAGCGATTTGGGAATTACCCCCGTCCCGCCCCAGCATTATTGGCGTTCCGGCCCCTCCTGAAAGCTGCGCCCGCGCCCTGGCGCCTGGGTACGGAGCAGCGCTATCGGGCCACAAGCCGGAAATATCGCCCGCGAATCTCCAACTGACTGATTCTCCAGATCGATTCGAGCCAGACGTCCCGCGATTCGCATACTTGGACAGCGGCAAAGAAAAAGGCCGCCGGGGTTGCCGGCGGCCTTTCCTGTTTGCGTGCAAGGCGCAGAGCCTAGTCCTCGGATTTCGGGGTTTCCTGTTCCGGGGTGCTGGCTTCGGCCTCGGCGGCTTCGGCGATTTCGGCGGGGAGCGCCTCGGCGCGGGCCGCTTCGTTCGCTGCAAGCTGCTTCTGGTCGCGTTTGTGGGCAACCTTGGCCATCTTGCGCATGTGACCGCCGGTGCCGGCCGGGATGAGACGGCCCACGATCACGTTCTCCTTCAGGCCTTCCAGCGTATCCACCTTGCCCTGGACCGAGGCCTCGGTCAGCACGCGGGTGGTTTCCTGGAACGAGGCCGCGGAGATGAAGGAGCGGGTCTGCAGCGAGGCCTTGGTGATGCCCAGCAGGACCGGGTCGCCGGCGGCGTGCTTCTTCTTGCCCTTCAGCGCTTCGTTGGCTTCTTCCATCTCCACGCGGTCGACCTGTTCGCCGACCAGGAAGGTGGTGTCGCCCGGATCGGTAATCTCCACCTTCTGCAGCATCTGGCGCACGATCACTTCGATATGCTTGTCGTTGATCGGCACGCCCTGCAGGCGATAGACGTCCTGGATCTCGGCGATCAGGTACTGCGCCAGCGCCTCGACGCCCATCACGGACAGAATGTCGTGCGGGGCCGGGTTGCCGTCCATCAGGTATTCGCCGCGCTTGATGTGGTCGCCTTCCTGAACCATTAGGTGGCGGCCTTTCGGCACGAGATACTCGACCTTCTCGGCGTCCTCGCCCTCCGGCACGATGGCGATGCGGCGCTTGTTCTTGTAGTCGCGGCCGTATTCCACCTTGCCGTCAATGTCGGCGATGATGGCGTGATCCTTCGGCCGGCGCGCTTCGAACAGCTCCGCCACGCGCGGCAGACCGCCCGTGATGTCGCGCGTCTTGGCGCCCTCGGTCGGGATACGGGCCAGAACGTCGCCCGGCTTCACCTCGTCCCCGTCGGTGACGGACAGGATGGCGCCGACCGCCAGCATGTAGTTGGCGATCTTGCCAGAGCCGAGCTCGACCGGCTCGCCCTTCTTGTCCTGTACCACGACGGCCGGCTGCAGATCGCCGCCGCGCTGGGAGGCGCGCCAGTCGATCACGACCTTGGACGAGATGCCGGTGGCTTCGTCCATCTCTTCCTTCACGGAAACGCCGTCGGCGAGGTCGAGGAACTTCACCTGGCCGCCGACCTCGGTGATGATCGGGGTGGTGTACGGGTCCCACTCGGCCAGACGCTGGCCGCGCTTGACCGCGTCGCCCTCGTCCACCGGAACACGCGCGCCATAGGGCAGCGTGTAGGTCTCGAGGTCCTTGCCGTCCTTGTCCTGAACGACAATCTCGGTCGAGCGGCTCATCACCACGAAGGCGCCGGAGGAGTCCTTCACCGTCGAGCGGTTCTTGAACGCCACCTTGCCGTCGCGCGAGGCCTCGATGAACGACTTCTCGGAAACCTGGGCCGCGCCGCCGATGTGGAAGGTCCGCATCGTCAGCTGGGTGCCCGGCTCGCCGATCGACTGCGCCGCGATGACGCCGACAGCCTCGCCCATATTGACGCGCGTGCCGCGCGCCAGGTCACGGCCGTAGCATTCCGAGCAGACGCCGGTGCGGGTCTCGCAGGTCAGCACGGAGCGGACGCGGGCCGACTGGACTTCCGCCTCGTCGATTTCCGCGATCAGGCGCTCGTCCATGTAGTCGCCGGCCTCGGCCATCGTCTCGCCGGTCTCGGGGTGCACGATGTCCTCGGCCAGAACCCGGCCCAGGATGCGCTGGCCGAGCGAGACGACCACGTCGCCGCCCTCGACAATCGTCTGCATCTCGATGCCTTCGGTCGATCCGCAATCATTTTCCAGAACGATGCAGTCCTGCGCCACGTCAACCAGACGGCGGGTCAGGTAACCGGAGTTGGCGGTCTTCAGGGCGGTGTCGGCCAGACCCTTACGGGCGCCGTGGGTGGAGTTGAAGTACTCCAGCACGGTCAGGCCTTCCTTGAAGTTCGAGATGATCGGCGTCTCGATGATCTCGCCCGACGGCTTGGCCATCAGGCCGCGCATGCCGGCCAGCTGCTTCATCTGGTTCTTGGAGCCGCGGGCGCCGGAATGGGCCATCATGAAGATGGAGTTCGGCTCGCCCATGCGGCCGTCCTCGCCGGTCTCCATACGGGAGACCTCGTCCATCATGATGTCGGCGACCTTGTCGGTGCACTTGGCCCAGGCGTCGACGACCTTGTTGTACTTCTCACCCTTGGTGATCAGGCCGTCGGCATATTGCTGCTCATATTCGGTGACCAGCTGACGGGTCTCTTCGACCAGCGTCTTCTTGGACTCCGGAATGACCATGTCGTCCTTGCCGAAGGAAATGCCGGCCTTGGCGGCTTCCTTGAAGCCCAGCTTCATGATCTGGTCGCAGAAGATGACCGTCGCCTTCTGACCGGTGTGGCGGTAGACCACGTCGATCACGGAGCCGATTTCCTTCTTCGTCAGCGTGCGGTTGATCACGTCGAACGGGACTTTGTAATCGCGCGGCAGGTGCTCGGCGATCTTCATGCGGCCCGGCGTCGACTCGACGATCTGGGTAACGCGCTCGCCATCCTCATTCTGGGTGACCCAGCGCGCCTTGATCTTCGAATGAAGCGACACGGCGCCCGCATCCAGCGCGGCCTCGATTTCGGCGATGTTCGAGAAGATCATCCCCTCGCCCGGCTCGCCTTCCTTCTCCAAAGAGAGATAGTAGAGACCGAGGACGATGTCCTGCGACGGCACAATGATCGGCCGCCCGTTGGCAGGCGACAGGATATTGTTCGTCGACATCATCAGGACGCGCGCTTCCAGCTGCGCCTCGAGGCTCAGCGGAACGTGCACGGCCATCTGGTCGCCGTCGAAGTCGGCGTTGAACGCGGCGCAGACCAGCGGGTGAAGCTGGATGGCCTTGCCCTCGATCAGCTTGGGCTCGAACGCCTGGATGCCCAGACGGTGAAGCGTCGGCGCGCGGTTCAGAAGAACCGGATGCTCGCGGATCACCTCGTCCAGGATATCCCAGACTTCGGGCCGCTCTTTTTCCACCATCTTCTTGGACTGCTTGACGGTGCCAGACAGGCCCTTGGCGTCCAGCCGCGCATAGATGAACGGCTTGAACAGCTCCAGCGCCATTTTCTTCGGCAGGCCGCACTCATGCAGCTTCAGCTCCGGACCGACCACGATCACGGAACGGCCGGAATAGTCCACGCGCTTGCCGAGCAGGTTCTGACGGAACCGGCCCTGCTTGCCCTTCAGCATGTCCGACATGGATTTCAGCGGGCGCTTGTTGGCGCCCGTGATGGTCCGGCCGCGGCGGCCATTGTCGAACAGCGCGTCGACGGATTCCTGCAGCATCCGCTTTTCGTTGCGGATGATGATGTCCGGCGCGCGCAGCTCCATCAGGCGCTTCAGGCGGTTGTTCCGGTTGATCACCCGGCGATACAGGTCGTTGAGGTCGGACGTCGCGAAACGGCCGCCGTCCAGCGGGACCAGCGGACGCAGTTCCGGCGGGATCACCGGCACGACCGTCATGATCATCCATTCCGGACGGTTGCCGGAAGACAGGAAGGATTCCAGCAGCTTCAGCCGCTTGAGGAATTTCTTCTTCTTCAGCTCGGAGCCGGTTTCCTCGATATCGTCGCGGACCTTGGCCGCTTCCTTCTCGAGGTCGATGCCGATGAGCATTTCGCGGATCGCCTCGGCGCCGATGCCGGCGGTGAAGCTGTCCTCGCCATACTCTTCCTGAGCCTGGTGATATTCTTCCTCGGTCAGAAGCTGCTTGGGCTCAAGCGGCGTCAGGCCGGGCTCCATCACCACGTATTGCTCGAAGTAAAGGACGCGTTCGACGTCCTTGAGCATCATGTCCATCATCAGCGAGATGCGGGACGGGAGCGACTTCAGGAACCAGATATGGGCGACTGGCGCGGCCAGTTCGATATGGCCCATGCGCTCACGGCGAACCCGCGCGAGCGTCACTTCAACGCCGCACTTCTCGCAGATAATGCCTTTGTATTTCATACGCTTGTACTTGCCGCACAAGCATTCGTAATCCTTGATCGGACCAAAAATCCGGGCGCAGAACAGGCCGTCCCGCTCCGGCTTGAAGGTCCGGTAATTGATCGTCTCCGGCTTCTTGATTTCGCCGTATGACCAGGAATGAATCTTTTCCGGGCTGGCCAGCCCGATCCGGATTTGATCGAAGACGGGTTCTTCCGCCGCCGGATTAAAGATGTTCATGACCTCTTGGTTCATGACATCGGCCTCCTTATGAGCCGCTAATTCCAGGGCCGGCGGGGGATACGCGATCCGCCCGCCGGCGTGTTTCAATTACCGCTTTCGCGCGTCAGCTGTTCTGAAGCTCGACGTCCAGACCCAGCGAACGCATTTCCTTCACAAGCACGTTGAAGCTTTCCGGGATGCCGGCTTCGAACGAGTCGTCGCCGCGGACAATGGCCTCATAGACCTTGGTCCGGCCAGCCACGTCGTCCGACTTGACCGTCAGCATCTCCTGCAGCGTGTAGGCCGCGCCATAGGCTTCCAGCGCCCACACTTCCATCTCGCCGAAGCGCTGGCCGCCAAACTGCGCCTTGCCGCCCAGCGGCTGCTGGGTAACCAGGCTGTAGGGGCCGATGGAACGGGCGTGGATCTTGTCGTCCACCAGGTGGTGCAGCTTGAGCAGGTACATGTAGCCGACCGTGACGTCGCGGGCGAATTTCTCGCCGGTGCGGCCGTCATGCAGGGTCGACTGACCGGAGGAGCGGAAGCCCGCCTTCTCCAGATGCTCGACGATCTCGTCCTCGCGCGCGCCGTCAAAGACCGGCGTGGCGATGGGAAGACCGTTGGCCATGTTCCGGCCAAGCTCGGCCAGCTCTTCGTTCTTGCGCGGCAGCTCGGCATCGTCGCCAAGGATATTCTTGAACGTATCCTTCAGCGGCTTGATGTCGTTCTCGCGCTTGTAGGTGTCGTAGGCCACGCCGATCTGGCGGCCTAGGCCCGAACAGGCCCAGCCCAGATGGGTTTCCAGGATCTGCCCGACATTCATCCGCGAAGGCACGCCCAGCGGGTTCAGGACGATGTCGACCGGCTTGCCGTCTTCCAGGAAGGGCATGTCCTCGATCGGAACGATGCGCGAGATCACGCCCTTGTTGCCGTGACGGCCGGCCATCTTGTCGCCCGGCGCCAGCTTGCGCTTCACCGCGACGAAGACCTTGACCATCTTCATCACGCCCGGCGGCAGTTCGTCGCCCCGCTGCAGCTTGTCGACCTTATCCTCGAACCGCGCGTCCAGGCGGGACTTGGAGTCGTCATACTGCTTCTGCAGCGCCTCGACCTCGGACATCGCGGCCTCGTCGCCGAGACCGATCTGCCACCACTGGCCGCGGCTGAGATCTTCCAGCTTGTCCTCGGTGATCTCGCCCTTGGTGAAGCCTTTCGGGCCGGACACCGCGGTCTTGCCGAGGATCAGGTCCTTCAGACGGCCATAGATGTTGCGCTCCAGGATCGCCAGTTCGTCGTCGCGGTCCTTGGCCAGGCGCTCGATTTCCTCGCGCTCGATCTGCATCGCGCGCTGGTCTTTTTCGACGCCATGACGGTTGAACACGCGCACTTCGACGACCGTGCCCGTCGTGCCCGGGGGCAGCTTCAGGGAGGTGTCGCGAACGTCGGAGGCCTTTTCACCGAAGATGGCGCGGAGGAGCTTCTCTTCCGGAGTCATCGGCGACTCGCCCTTCGGCGTCACCTTGCCGACGAGAATATCGCCAGAGTGAACCTCGGCGCCGATCGACACGATGCCCGCCTCGTCGAGATTGCGCAGGGCTTCCTCGCCGACATTCGGGATATCGCGGGTGATCTCTTCCGGACCCAGCTTGGTGTCGCGGGCCATGATCTCGAACTCCTCCAGATGGATGGAGGTGAACACGTCGTCACGGACGATGCGTTCGGAGATCAGGATGGAGTCCTCGAAGTTGTAACCGTTCCAGGGCATGAACGCGACCAGCGCGTTACGGCCCAGAGCCAGCTCGCCCAGGTCCGTCGACGGTCCGTCAGCGACGATATCGCCGGCATTGACCTCATCGCCCACGCGAACCAGCGGACGCTGGTTGATGCAGGTCGACTGGTTGGAGCGCTGGAACTTCAGCAGGTTGTAGATGTCGACGCCCGGCTTGGTGGGGTCGTTCTCCTTGGTCGCGCGGATAACGATACGCTGCGCGTCCACCTGCTCCACGATGCCGTCGCGCTTGGCGGTAATGGCGGCACCGGAATCGCGCGCCACAACCGCTTCCATGCCCGTTCCGACCAGCGGCGCTTCCGACTTCAGAAGCGGCACGGCCTGACGTTGCATGTTCGAGCCCATCAGGGCGCGGTTGGCGTCGTCGTTTTCCAGGAACGGGATGAGCGCCGCGGCGACCGAAACCAGCTGTTTCGGCGACACGTCGATCAGGTCCACTTCCTCGCGCGGAATCAGCGTCACTTCGCCGCTGACCCGGCAGGTCACCAGATCGTTTTTCAGCTGCCCCTTGTCGTCCACGGCCGCATTGGCCTGGGCCACGGTGTAACGGGCCTCTTCCATGGCGGAGAGATAGACAACCTCGTCGGTCATCTTGCCCTTGTTCACCTTGCGGTACGGGCTCTCGATGAAGCCGTACTTGTTGACGCGCGCATGGGTCGCCAGAGAGTTGATCAGGCCGATATTCGGCCCTTCCGGCGTCTCGATCGGGCAGATCCGGCCATAGTGGGTCGGATGCACGTCGCGCACTTCAAAGCCGGCGCGTTCGCGCGTCAGGCCGCCCGGGCCCAGCGCCGACAGGCGGCGTTTGTGGGTGATTTCGGACAGCGGGTTGGTCTGGTCCATGAACTGCGACAGCTGCGAGGAGCCGAAGAATTCACGCACCGCCGCGGCCGCCGGTTTGGCGTTGATCAGGTCATGCGGCATCACCGTGTCGATATCGACGCTGGTCATGCGTTCCTTGATCGCGCGCTCCATGCGCAGCAGGCCAATGCGGTACTGGTTTTCCATCAGCTCGCCGACAGAACGCACCCGGCGGTTGCCAAGATTGTCGATGTCATCGACTTCGCCCTTGCCGTCGCGCAGGCCGACCATGGTCTGAAGGATCGCCAGGATGTCTTCCTTGCGCAGGACGCGGACATTGTCTTCCGCATCCAGATCCAGACGCATGTTCATTTTCACACGGCCGACCGAGGACAGGTCGTAGCGCTCGGAATCGAAGAACAGGCCCTTGAACAGGGCGTCGGCGGTGTCCGCGGTCGGCGGCTCGCCCGGACGCATGACGCGGTAGATGTCCACCAGCGCCTGTTCGCGGTTCTCGTTCTTGTCGGCGGCCAGCGTATTGCGGATGTAACCGCCGATATTGATGTGGTCGATGTCCAGCAGCTCGAGCTCGTCAATGCCGGCCTCGGCAAGCGTTTCCAGCGTCTCTTCGCCCAGCTCGTCGCCGGCCTCGACAAAGATTTCGCCGGTTTCGGCGTTGACGATGTCAAAGGCGGAGAAGCGGCCGATCAGCTCTTCATCGGACAGAAGCAGGTTCTTGACCTTGGCCTCTTCCATTTTCTTGACCGAACGCGCCGTGATCTTGCGGCCGGCAGGCGCAATCACGTCGCCCGTCTTGGCGTCGATCAGGTCACGGGTCGGTTTCTGGCCCTTCAGGCGCTCGGCGTTCAGCGGCGTGGACCATCCGCCCTTTTTGGCGCGCGTATAGACAACCGAGTCGTAGAAGGTGGACAGGATGTCTTCCTTGTCCATGCCCAGGCCATAGAGCATCGTCGTCGCCGGCAGCTTGCGGCGGCGGTCGATACGGACATGCACGATGTCCTTGGCGTCGAATTCAAAATCCAGCCACGAGCCGCGGTAAGGTATGACGCGCGCGGCGAAGAGATACTTGCCGCTGGCGTGCGTCTTGCCCTTGTCGTGGTCGAAGAAGACGCCCGGCGAGCGGTGCATCTGGGAGACGATCACGCGCTCGGTGCCGTTGATGACAAACGTGCCTTTGTCGGTCATCAGCGGGATGTCGCCCATATAGACATCCTGTTCCTTGATGTCCTTGACCGACTTCGCGCCCGTTTCCTCGTCCGTATCGAACACGATCAGGCGCAGCTTCACGCGCAGCGGCGCCGCGAAGGTGATGTCGCGCTGCTGGCATTCCTCGACATCGAACTTGGGCTGTTCAAACTCGTAGGAAACGAACTCCAGAGTCGCGCGTTCGCTGAAATCCTTGATCGGGAAGACCGACTTGAAAACCGCCAGAAGACCATCGTCTTCGCGGTTCTCATGCTTCACGTCAGCCTGGAGAAAATGATCGTAGGAGCTCTTCTGAACCTCGATCAGGTTTGGCATTTGCACCACTTCCGGGATGCGGCCAAAGGATTTCCGAATACGCTTCTTGCCGGTGAACGTCAGAGACATCGCTGCTCCCTTTGCGGATCAATCCGCTTTGGCCGCGCGAACATCCGCGCGGACCTAACAATCGCCTCGCCCCCGATGGCCGGGCCGGATAAACCGTCCCCGCCCCTTTTACGCGCGCAACGCGAGGGCGAAATCGCCGCGCGCGCGAAATTCGAGTAAACAGACGCGGGCGTCCGGCCAGACCGTTACCGGCCAGGCTGGACGCCCTTGAAACGCCAGTTACTTAAGCTCGACCTTGGCGCCGGCTTCTTCCAGCTTGGCCTTGATCTCTTCGGCTTCAGCCTTCGGCGCGCCTTCCTTGACGGCCTTCGGAGCGCCTTCGACAAGCTCCTTGGCTTCTTTCAGGCCCAGGCCCGTGATGCCGCGGACTTCCTTGATCACGTTGATCTTCTTGTCGCCGACCTCGGTCAGGATGACGTCGAACTCATCCTTTTCCTCGGCAGCGCCCGCGCCGGCGTCGCCGCCAGCCGCACCGGCAACCGCGACCGGAGCCGCGACCTTGATGCCTTTTTCTTCCAGAATGTCGTTGAGCTCTTTCGCTTCCATGATGGTCAGGGAAAGAAGCTCGTCAGCAAGTTTAGCTACATCAGCCATTTCATTACTTCCTTTTGGATACGCAGATTGTCAGTTCGATTGCAGAGAATGACGGGTTCTAGGCGGCGGCCTGTTCGCCGATGGCCTGGATCTGGGACGCGAGCATGGAGCCCGGCGCCGACAGACGCTGGCCGATCTGCGAAGCCTGACCGGTGAGGCGGGCCGCGATCGTCGCGATCATCTCTTCACGCGACGGCATCTTGGACAGAGCCTCAACGCCGCTGGCGTCCAGAATCTCGTCGCCCATGAAACCGCCAACGATCTTGAGCTTGTCGTTGGACTTCACGAACTCCACCACGCTCTTCGGGGCGGACACGAAGTCCTCGGCGTAGGCGATGGCGACCGGACCCTGGAACAGGTCGGAAGCGCCCTCGCCGGGCTTGCCCTTGAGCGCGATCTTGGCCAGGCGGTTCTTGACCACCTTGATGCTGCCGCCGGCCTCGCGGAGGCCATTGCGCAGCTTCGTCATTTCCGCAACGTTCAACCCGCTATAGTGGGTCAGGATCACGGAACCGGACGAGTCGAAAACGCCCTTCAGCGCTTCAACCGCGTCATGTTTCTCATTCCTATCCATTGCGGTCTCCCTGTTTTCGGACACTCCACCACGGAGCGTCCTAGAGGGCGCGTCAGACACGCCCCGCCCCGTAAAGGACCAGACGCGCAAAACGCGCATTCCTGTCCCAGGGCTCGAACCGACCGCGCCTTCCACGGGAAGGAGCGCGCATCGATCTTTCGCTCTGTCTCACACAGGGCCCGGAAACGGGGATTAAGGCCCGAAAGCCCCCTGCGATCTCGGACAGGTCGGCGGCGAACCGGAGCCTTGAAAAGGCCCCGCCGCGCCGCCTGCGCCGGGCCCGAAGACCCGGATTCCTGTTTGGCCGAACCGGCTGTTACGACGCGTTCAGCGCGTCCGCGGTTTCGACCCGAACGCCCGGCCCCATGGTGGAGGTCAGAGCGATCTTTTTCACATACGTGCCTTTGGCGCCCGTCGGCTTGGCCTTGACGATCGCATCGACAAACGCGCGGAGATTTTCCTCCAGCGCGTTCTCGGCGAAGCTCGCCTTGCCAACGCCGGCGTGAACGATGCCGGACTTCTCAACGCGGAACTGCACCGCGCCGCCCTTGGCTTCGCCGATGGCCTTGGCGACATCCGGGGTCACCGTGCCGACCTTCGGGTTCGGCATCAGGCCCTTGGGACCCAGAACCTTACCCAGACGGCCAACCAGCGGCATCATGTCCGGAGTGGCGATGACGCGATCGAAATCCATCTCGCCGGCCTGAACCTTCTCCGCCAGATCGTCGGCGCCAACCACGTCGGCGCCCGCCTTCTTGGCTTCCTCGGCCTTCGCGCCCTTGGCGAAGACAGCGACGCGCATCGTGCGGCCCGTGCCATGCGGCAGGTTCACAACACCGCGGACCATCTGGTCCGCGTGACGCGGGTCGACGCCCAGATTGATCGAGATCTCGATGGTCTCATCAAACTTGGCGGTCGCATTTTTCTTCACCAGCGACACCGCTTCAGTGAGGCTGTAATTCTTGTTCGGCTCGAGTTTCTCAACAGCGGCCGCGTAACGTTTTGCGTTCATGTTCGCCATTGGACTAACCCACAACCTCGAGACCCATGGAGCGCGCCGAACCGGCGATGATCTTGGACGCCTGATCCAGATCGTTCGCGTTCAGGTCGACCATTTTCTGCTCGGCGATTTCGCGCACCTGCGCCATCGTCACCTTGCCGGCCGTCGCTTCGCCCGGCGTCTCCGAGCCCTTTTTCACCTTCGCCGCCTTCATCAGCAGGAAGCTGGCGGGCGGAGTCTTGGTTTCAAACGTGAAGGACTTGTCCTGGAAGACGGTGATGGTCGTGGGGATCGGCATCCCCTTTTCCATGCCTTCCGTCTTGGCGTTGAACGCCTTGCAGAACTCCATGATGTTCACGCCGCGCTGGCCAAGCGCCGGGCCGATCGGCGGCGACGGGTTTGCGGACCCCGCCGGCACCTGCAGCTTGATGTAGCCGTCAATTTTCTTTGCCATGCCCTGTTACTCTTTCCTTTGAACTCAAGAGTTGCGCGGTGCGGCGAACCAGAGGGTCTTTCCCGAACGCCTCCCGCATCGAAATATCAAATCAGCTCAGCTTCTCGACCTGTGCATATTCCAGTTCGACCGGGGTTGAGCGCCCGAAAATCGAAATCGCCACCTTCAGGCGGCCGGTATCCTGATCGATGTCCTCGATCTGCCCCTCGAAGGACTGGAAGTGCCCCTCGGTGACCTTCACCTTCTCGCCGATATCGAAGCGGATCTCCGGAATTTCCCGTTCCACGCCCTCTTCCATCTGGCCGAGGATGCGCTTCACTTCATTTTCGCTGACCGGCATCGGCGTTTTGCCGGAGCCGAGGAAACCCGTGACTTTCGGCGTATTCTTGACGAGGTGATAGCCCTCATCCGTCATGTTCATCTTGACCAGGACATAGCCGGGAAAGAATTTGCGCTCGGCATTGACCTTGCGGCCACGGCGCACTTCGGTCACGTCCTCGGTCGGAACGAGAACCTCTTCAAACAGGTCCTCAAGCCCCTTTTCAGCGGCCTCGCGCTGAATCGCCTCGGCGACCTTCTTTTCGAAGTTCGAATAGGCGTGAACGATGTACCACTTATAATCAGCCATGCTTTAGATACCTTCGAGCACGCTCAAGCCAAACTGCAGCGCGGTTGAAACCACCATGTCGGTCACGAAAAAGAAGGTGGACATGATCGCAACCATCACGAAAACCATAATCGTGGTGATCGCGGTCTCCCGCCACGGCGTCCAGGTGACCTTGCGGCCTTCCTGACGGACCTGGCCGAGAAATTTCACCGGCCCCACGCGTTTCTTCGTTTCCGCCATATTCTACCTTCAAGCGCCGCGCCGGAGCGGTCAGAATTTGCCCCGCCCATTTCCGGCTCCACAGCAAAAAACGACGTCCGTCGCCTCGCCATAAGGCGGCCGAACCGACGCCGTTAAGATACGTATCGTCCGAAGGGCGGATAGATAGCGCCAACCGGCGCCTCTGCGCAAGACCCTCCGGGCGCCTGTCTTCAGCCAGACGCAAAAAAGATGGCAGGGGCAGCAGGATTTGAACCCGCGACCTACGGTTTTGGAGACCGTCGCTCTACCAACTGAGCTATACCCCTACGATTCCAGAAAGGCGGAGTATCACGGCTCCGCCGCTTGGACCAGACCTTCATCGCACTGACGCCGCCCTTCCTTTCAGCCGAGAGCTTTGAAGCCTCGCGGGTCAGACTGGCGCGCGGATGATTGCCGCGATTGTAGAGGTCTATACAATCGCTCGTTCCAAGGTTTTTACAATGAATGGAGCCTCCATGCGCATCCGATATCTCGCCCTGACAATGGGCGCTGCGGGCGCGGCCACCCTCGCGGGCGCCGCACACGCCGTTCAGGGCGACCCCGTCGCCGACCCGATTCTCGCCGAATGCCGCGCACAAACCGAGGCGCAGGCGCGAATCGATTGTCTGGAGGAAGCGGTCGCAGATCTGGCAAGCCGCCTGCCCCGTGAACGCCGGGCCGAAATTCTCGACCCGCAGGAACCGGCGGTGAGCGGACTGGGCGCGGAACAGGTCATGGCGTCCCAGAACCGCCGGATGCCGAAAGACGACCCGGATAATCCGGACAACAAGCTGGAAGCGCGGGTTATCGATTATTCCCGCACCAATTCCGGCAACTACATTTTCATTCTGGATAATGACCAGGTCTGGGCGCAACAGGACTTCGACCGGACCATGCTGTCGCTCGATGATGGCGAGACCTACCAGATCGAGGTCGTGAAAGGCTTCCTGTCCGGTTATCGCATGCGCTTTCCGGAACTGAACCGCCTGGTCAAGGTCCGCCGCCTCCGGTGACGGCCGGGCGGCGTCAGGCCCGCCCCTGCAGCGTTTCAAATTGAAGACAAAAGAAAAGGGCCGGCGGGATAACCCGCCGGCCCAATTCTTTACGCTTACGCGGTGGTCCTAGAAGTCGACCGTCGCGCCGGCGAAGACGTACCGGCCCAGCGAGTCATAGACTTGCGGGAAGGTGTTGCCGTTGCCGAAGCCGGCGCCGACCGCCGCCGAGAGAGGCGGATCGCGGTCGAAGATGTTGTTCACGCCAAGGCGCAGCATCGCGTTTTCACGCACTTGCCAGGAGCCCGCCAGGTCAAAGTAGTTCTGGGAATCCAGAGTTTCGTTGACCGGAGCGAACGTGCCGTTGAGCTTCGGATTGGAGCTCTTCGACGAAATGTCGACAGAGTCGAAGTAACGCCAGGAGGCGGAGACCGTAACATCCCACGGGGTGTTCCAGCTCGCGCGCAGCTTGTGGCGCCATTCCGGGTTCGGCGTGCCGCAGGTGCCGCCATAGTAGCCCACGCAGTCATAGGCCGTGTCACCCGGGAAATCGACAGTCGTGATTTCATCCAGCCAGGTTCCGACGAAGTCGAAGCCCAGGCCGCCATACGTGCCGATGTCGTAGGAATACGCCGCCGTCAGGTCGACACCGGAGGTCTTCAGAGAGCCGGTGTTGATGTTCAGCGCCGTCACGAAACCGGACGTGCCAGCCCAGAGCGTTCCGCCGTTGCCGCGGTTGACCAGGTCACAGAAGACCGGGTCGCCGGAGTCCAGGCAGTTCGCCAGGGACGCCGTCGGCGGAATGGTGGAGATGGTGTCTTCGATCTCGATGTTGAAGTAGTCGATCGAGAAGCTCAGACCCGGGATGAAGCTCGGCGTGCCAACGAGGCCCAGCGAGTAGGTGTCGGCCGATTCCGGATCAAGATCCGGGTTACCGCCCGTCAGCTGGTTGAACTGGCCGGCCGGGTTGTCGGCGATGGCGCCGTACTGGTCGGCCGTAACACCGGTGCGCTGACATTCGGCCAGCGAACGGGCCGGTTCAGGCGTGGACGTGGCCGGATCGAAGTCACCCGCGCACGGATCGTACAGACCGTTCGCATTCTGGGTAAGGTCGAACAGGTTCAGCCCCTGGGACGAGAACAGCTCGATGACGTTCGGCGCACGCACGGCGCGCTGATAGGAGCCGCGGAAACGGAAGTCCGAAACCGGGGACCAGTCGGCGGCCAGCTTGTACGTGTCGGTCTTGAAGCCGCTGGAGTAGTCCGAATAGCGGTAAGCCGCTTCGAACGTCAGCGCCTCGAAGCCCGGACGGTTCTCGATCAGCGGAACCTGAAGTTCGCCGAAGAACTCGTAAACGTCCGTGGAGCCGGAGACCGGAAGCGTCGGGCCACCCTGACCGAAGCCGTCACCGGACTGGAAGCCGGCGTCAGGCAGACGGTCGAGATAGTCACGGCGGTATTCCGTACCCAGAGCGATAGCAACGCCATTGTCCGCCATCGGGGACTGGACGCCATACTGGCCCAGATCGCCGAAGATGGAGGCGCTGACAACCTGCTGGTTCGTTTCACCACGCTGCAGCAGCGGCGAGGTGGCGTAAGCCAGAGCAGCGTCAGACGGGCCGGCCGGGCTGAAATAGTCCAGCGGCACGCAGGCCGGGTCGTCATTGGCCGGGTCGGCGTCGGCGTTGATGGCGCAAACCGCGCCGCCTTGGCCGTCCGGAACCGCATACAGCGCGTTGGCGGATTTACGGACCGAAAGCTCGTTCTCGTAATCTTCCGTCAGCGTCACTTTCGACCAGGAAGCATAGACGTCGTAATCGAAGCCGGCGAAGGCTTCGCCACGTACGCCAACCACGCCGCGATAGGCGTTGTGCTGCAGGTCGTCGCGGCGGTTACCGCCTTCGACGTTACGACGCAGGATCAGAACGCCTTCGGCGATCGCGCCCGCGGCGATTTCGGCATCGGTGAAGCCCGCGCCCTGACGGCAGAGATAGTCAACCTGCTGATCAGAGAGGAACGGGTTGTTACAGTTGATGCCGCCGTTGGTGCCTTGCACGCCGCCGCCGAACACGCCGGACGGGGCGATCTGGGCAACCGAGCGGTTGTCCATGAAGCTCAGCTCGGCATACGGCTCGAAGTGCTCATTGATTTCGTAATGAGCAAACGCGCCGAGACGGTAGGTCTCATCCGGACGCTGATAATAGTTGAACGGGTTGAAGTTGAACGTGTCCGTCGCGCTATCAAACGCACGGAACGTGCCGTTGCCCGGAACCGTCGAAGTGAACTGCGGCAGGTTATAGGCGCCGTTCAGGTTCAGCAGGTTGGCGCGGGCGTTCGTCGAGGAACCCGAGCAGGTGAACTGATCACCCGCCGCGCCGAAGGCGCAAGCCGAGTAGTCGCGTTCGGACTGCGTGATCGGGTCAACGTTGCGATAGCCGGCGAACACAGTCGCGTTACCGCGGCCGTCCGGCGTATTCACGCCCATGATGGCCGTAACTTCAAACGTCTCGCCGTCAACAACATTGTCGTCCGGCAGTTTGAACTGGTCCGGATTCTGCTGAATGAACGGCGCAATCACGTCCTGCGTGCTGCTGTCGTTGTTGTGCTGATAGAAGCTGTACTGGGTGTCGATACGGACGCCCTCGAAGTCATCCATCATGATGAAGTTCACAACGCCGGAAAGGGCGTCGGAGCCGTACACGGCCGAGGCGCCGCCGGTCAGAACTTCAACACGCTCGACGAGCGCGGACGGGACCTGGTTCAGGTCGGGCGGAACACCGCCGGCGCCCGGCGAACCAAACGGCAGACGACGGCCGTTGACCAGGACGAGCGTGCGAACCGCGCCAAGACCGCGCAGGTTGACGGTCGCCGTGCCGGTCGCGCCGTTGGAAACCGCGCTGCCCTGGGCCGCAAACGCTTGCGGCAGGGTGTTCAGCATGTCTTCAACGCGCACAACGCCGCGCAGATCCAGCTCTTCCGAGCTGACCTGGGTCACGGGGCTGGTGCTGACCAGGTTGGCCGACTGGATACGCGAGCCGGTAACGACAACGACGTCGTCAGCCGCGCTCTCGCCTTCGTCCTGAGCCATCGCCGGGCTCAGAGCGCCGGCGCCCGCGAGCAGCGTGCTCGCCAGGATACAGGCTTTGTAGTTTCTGGATTTCACTTCAATCCCTCCACGATAAAAAATACCGGACGCCTGCAAAGCTGCAGGCCCCCTTGGCGCTATCTGCCTGATGAGATTTCCCCTCATCAAACAAGCTTTTGACGAGATTTCCCCTCGTCGATGTTTGCGGCGAGATTTCCCCTCCCGCAGAAGTGGAGACGTGTGTCTCCGCCGAACGTCAAGCTACGCCCCCGCCGCTCATAGCGTCAATGCAACAGTCTGATGACGCATGAAATTTCGGCAAGGTGAGCTGCGTTTTCGCAAGGCTGTTGCGCGAAAGGCTCACTTTTGGCCCGGCGGCGAAACACACGTTCCGGCCCGCCAGAGGGAGGCCGGCCGCGGGAGCCAGGTCAGCGGAGCCGGTCGAATCATCAAACCGGCGCCGCCGGAATCAAAAAGGGCGGCCCGAGAGCCGCCCTTTTCAGGTCCGCAAAGCTTTGCGGTTACTCGATGATTTTCGACACGACGCCGGCGCCGACGGTGCGTCCGCCTTCGCGGATAGCGAAGCGCAGGCCCTGGTCCATGGCGATCGGCGTAA
>NZ_ASJA01000029.1 GCF_000412185.1 Euryhalocaulis caribicus | reverse complement strand
GCCGCCGATGGCTCCGTCCGCGGTCTGCCCTCAACGCTGGAAGCGCAAGGCCAGCTGCAAGACGCCGAGACTGGGCGGCGCGTGGCGGTGGACTTTAACGGGGAGTACGGGCGTCTGGCGTTTTCCACGCGGGATCCGCTTACCTATCGCTTTGGCGGCGGCGAGAGCCAGCTGCGCGCGTCTCTGGGTTTCGACGAGGGCGTGCTGAATCTGGAGCTGGATAGCAGTCCGGAAATCCGGCGGCTGGCGCTGGAGGTGAGAGACGCGCCTTTGGCGGTGCTGGAAGCCATGCGCGCCGGCGCGCGCCTGCGCGGCACGCTGAACGCGGACGCAGAAATCATCAATCGCAACGGCGAACTGTCCGGCGATCTTCGCGCGGCGGTGAACGACGCCCATGTCGCTGACGACGACCTGCCGCCGGTGAACGTGACGCTGACCGGCGATGTAACCCAGTCCAGCCTGGACCTCACCCTGGAAGCGCGCGACGAGGCCGACATGCGCGCAAACGGCAATGCCAGCATCGCCATCACCCCCAATGCCGGCTTGATCCCCGTGGCGCTTGATTCCGACGGCCCGCTAAGCGGTCAGGCGGCGCTTCAGGGCGCGATCGATTCCATCGCCTCGCTTGTGACCGGCCCGGAACAGCGGCTGGGCGGCGACATTGATGCGCGGCTGACGCTGGGCGGCACGATGAGCCGGCAGGACTTCAACGGCACGGTTCAACTGAGCAACGGCCGCTTCGATGACGGCGTGTCCGGCATTGCGTTGCGGGATCTGGAAACGCGCGCCGAGTTCGCCAATGGCCGCGTGGCGGTTACACAGCTGGAGGGGCGTGATGAAGAGGACGGAACTCTCTCCGGCAGCGGCCAGGCGCGATCTGTAGAAGACGGCTGGAGCGGAGAGATCAGCGCCAACTTCCAGAATTTCCAAGTCGCCAACCGCCGGGATGCACAGGTCGACGCCAGCGGCGAGATTTCAATCAATATCGATCCCGAGTCGCCGACCATCGAAGGCGATATCAATATCAACCGGGGCGAATTCCGGCCGCCCAATACCGGCCCGCCCGGCGTAACGACGATCGAAGTCGTGGAAATCAACAAGCCCGGCCAGGAAAACCCCGAGGAAGAAACGGTTTCGGGGCGCGGGCGTACGCCGTTCGCTCTGGATATATCGCTGGATGCGCCGCGCCGGCTGTTTGTCCGCACCAATACCGTGAACGTGGAAATGGGGCTGGACGCCCGGATCGGCAGCACCAGCGCCAGCCCGAAAATCTTCGGAACAGCCAGCGTGATACGCGGCGACGCCGATTTCGCCGGGGAGCGCTTCACGTTCAATGAAGGCGAGATCCGTTTTGAGGGCGACCCCCTCCAGTCGGAGCTGGATCTGACCGCCACCCATGACGCGGCCGAACTGACCGCCTTCATCAATGTCACCGGCACCCCGCAGGAGCCGCGCATATCGCTGACCAGCCAGCCGCCCTTGCCGGAAGACGAAATTCTGGCGCGGGTTCTGTTCGGGCGTTCCGTCAGCCAGCTGTCGGGCCTGGAAGCGGCGCAGATGGCCGCGGCGCTTTCCAGCCTGGCCGGCGGCGGCGGGTTCGATGCGCTGGGCCAGATCCGCTCCGGCCTGGGGCTGGACCGGCTGAGCATCGCCAGCGGGTCTTCAGGAACCGTGGTAACGGGCGGCCAGTATCTGACCGACGATGTCTATCTGGAGCTTTCCAGCGGAGGGATTGAAGGCCCGGCAGCCCAGATCGAGTGGCAGGCCTTGAAGAACTTCGCCGTTATCTCCCAATTCGGCTCGGCGAAAAATACCAGCGTGTCGGTGCGCTGGCGGAAGGACTACTGACAAGCCCCCTGATGTTCAGGAATCGCCGGCGCGGCGGTTTTCACGAAGCTCCCGCCAGCGTTTCAGCCGCTCGAGGATTCGGCCCTCCGCGCCCTCGCCCTTCGGATTGTAGAAGACCGGACGGTCTTTCATCTCATCGGGGAAATAATCCTGGCCGGACGCGCCCTCCGGCGCATCATGGTCGTATTCATACCCCTTCCCGTAGCCCATATCCTTCATCAGCTTTGTCGGCGCGTTGCGGATATGCGTGGGCGGCATGAGAGAGCCGGTCTCCTTGGCTGCGCGCATGGCGGCCTTGAAGCCCACATAAACGGCGTTGGACTTGGGCGCGACCGCCATGTGAACCACGGCCTGCGCTATCGCCAGCTCCCCCTCCGGACTGCCGAGAAACTGATAGGCGTCCTTGGCGCGGAGCGCGGACGTCAGAACCGATGGGTCGGCCAGCCCGATATCCTCGACCGCCATGCGCACGACGCGGCGCGCCACATAGAGCGGATCCTCGCCCCCCGACAGCATCCGCGCCAGCCAGTAAAGCGCCGCGTCGGGGTCTGATCCCCGAACCGATTTATGGAGCGCGGAGATGAGGTTGTAGTGTTCCTCCCGGTCCTTGTCATAGACCGGGGCGCGGCGCTGCAGCAGTTCGGACAGCTCCGCCGTCTCGATCGGCTCCTTGCGGTCCAGCGCGTAGACTTCCTCCACCAGGTTCAGGAAATAACGGCCATCGCCGTCCGCCAGCGCCTTCAGGGTTTCGCGCGCGCCCTGGGTCAGCGGCAAAGGCGCATCCAGATAGGCTTCCGCCCTCTGGGCGAGTGTTTCCAGAGCCGCACCATCCAGACGCTTCAGGACGAAAACCTGACACCGGGACAACAGGGCGGCGTTGATTTCAAAGGACGGATTTTCGGTGGTGGCGCCGATCAGCGTAACCACGCCCTCTTCCACATAGGGCAAAAAACCGTCCTGTTGGGAGCGGTTGAACCGGTGGATCTCGTCCACAAACAACAAGGTGCCCTCACCCGCCGCGCGGCGGCCCTTGGCCGCCTCGAACGCCTTGCGCAAATCGGCAACGCCGGAAAACACCGCCGACAGGGATTCGAAGTGTAGATTGGCGTGCTGGGCGAGCAGCCGGGCAATCGTGGTCTTGCCCGTGCCGGGCGGCCCCCACAGAATTACCGATGACAGACGGCCGGCCGCCACCATCCGTGCAATGGGCCCATTATCAGCCAGCAAATGCCCCTGTCCCGCGACCTCGTCCAGACTGGCGGGGCGCAGGATATCGGCGAGCGGGCGTGGCGCGCCTTTCTCAAGGCCGGCGGCTTCGAAAAGATTGGACATGCCGTCCAGACTAGCCCACCTCCCCGCACGCGGGAAAAGCTTTGATGCAGGCCCGGTCCGTCTATAGGCGGAAGGTGCGGGAAATTTGCCGGTCGCCGCGTTCAATCGTGATCGGCCAGGACTTTGCGCCCTCCAGACGCTGCAGCATACGGTCCAGATTCCGGGTGCTCTCGACGCGGGTATCGCCCAGAGAAATCAGGCGATCACCAGGCCGGAAGCCAAAATAGTCCGCGGCCGAACCACGCGCGACGTCAATGACGATCACGCCCTCATCCAGCGGGTCCAGACCCAGTTCATCAGCGTAAGCCGGGGAAAGATTGGCAACCTTCAGGCCCTGCAACGGGCTGGCGCTTTCAACCACGCGCTCATCTTTCGCCGGTTTTTCAGGCGCGGCCTCGGCGCGGAACCCGATTTCTCTGGATCCGCCGTCACGGATGACATTGAACGCGGCGTCTTCGCCAATCCGGCGCGTGGCCAGCAGAAAACGAACGCCCTGTTCGTCATAGACCTCGGAGCCGTCAACGGAGGTGATGACGTCGCCTTGTTCAAGCCCGGCCTCGTCCGCCGGTCCGCCTTGATAAATCTCGCTTACCAGCACGCCCTGCGGCCGGGAGAGGTCGAGGGCCGCGGCGAGATCCGGCGTCACGGTCTGGAGACGCGCGCCAAGCCAGGGCCGGACGATCTTGCCGTCCTCCAACGCCGATTCCACCACCCGCTGGACCAGTTCGGACGGTATGGCGAAACCGATGCCGTTGGACCCGCCCGAACGGGAAAAGATCGCGGTATTCACCCCCACCAGGTCGCCATTCAGATCCACCAGGGCGCCGCCGGAATTACCCGGATTGATGGCCGCGTCGGTCTGAATGAAAAAGGAATAATCGGTCAGGCCGACATCGGTCCGCGCCAGCGCGGAAACGATGCCTTGCGTCACGGTCTGCCCCACCCCGAACGGGTTGCCGACCGCCATAACCAGATCGCCGACCTCCAGATTGGACGACATGGAGAAATCCAGCTTGGGCAGGGTTTCCTCGCCTGTATCGATCTTCAGCACGGCCAGATCCGTCCGCTCATCGGCCAGCAGGACTTCGGCGTCGAATTCGCGCCGGTCCGGGAGGCTGACCGTCAGTTCCTGCGCGCCTTTCACGACGTGGTAATTGGTCACAATCACGCCGTCCTCCTGCACAATCACGCCGGAGCCCAGCGATTGGGCAAGCCTCTGCCGCCCCCGCGGTTGCGCGCCTTCCCCGAAAAAGAAATCCAGCATGGAGGCGCGTTGATTGACGACCCGCGTGGAGTTCACATTCACCACGGCCGGCCCAACGCGTTTGGCCACGGGCGCGAAGGACAGTTTCACCTCGGTTACGGATTGAGGCGCCCGCTTTTGTGCTTCGCTGCCGGCCAGTTGCTGGGTGTCGTTCTGCCCGCAAGCCGGAGCGGCCAGCAAGAGCGCCGGGGCGAGGATCAGGATACGCAATAAAGACATGGGCGAAGTGATCTCCATTCGAGCTGATACGCCGCACAGATAGGCGTGGCGTCACCGGGTGTGAAGCACCCGATTATCTCAACATACAGGCGATGAAGCGAGCCTGAACGCGGGCTTAACTGGAGGCAATGTTCGCGGCTCTCGCCGCCCCGCGCATCGTCCACATAATGCCCCATGCGGCAAAAGTCGCGGCAGCCAGCCCGGCTATGGCCGGAAGGCCTATGTCCAGCGCCGCCGGCGCGCCCGCGAGCCGGGGTATGACAATGGCCAGAAATACGCTGATGAAAAGGCCGATCAGGGCGCGCATCACGTCGCTCACCACGTCGAAGATCGCGGCCTTGTTTGTCCGGATGCGGACCAGGGCGGTGATCATCAATTCCCGCCCCGCCAACAGGCCAAGAAACACCCAGGTGGTCGACATCGGAATGTCATTGGCTTCCTTGAACACCAGAAGAATGGTTCCGTAGATGAAATCCACAAGCGTCGCGGCGCGGATATCGGTCGTGTTTGTCTTGGTAAGAACGATTTTCTGAATTTCTCCGCCCCGGGTGGCGAAAATCAGGGCATGCAGCATCAGCATCACGCCCGTCGCGAACAGGATGAATACCGGGTCGAACGCCACCACGGTCTGGACGCTGCCGTCCGGCAAGGTGGTCTCCGTCGTCGAGCGCGGCAGGAATACGAAGATATTGGCCAGATCCTGGGCCAGCCACTGCCACCACAAATAACCGGTCGACAGCCATTGCAGGACAAACCACCCCGTGGCGTGGTTCTCGCCGCGGGTATTGGCGACCCAGCGTTCAAACACGCGGGATACGATCAGATAAACAACCGCGCCCGCCCCGAAAGCCACCAGATATCCCAGCAATGACTTGATCAGCATGCTTTCCATGATGCCTTCCGTCTGCGACCCGCCGGTCAGCGCGAAGATCGTCAGGACAAGAAAGGTCGTGGAAACGGGAATGCCAAAGCGGGTCAGGAAAAGCAGAACCAGCGGCGGCACGGCGTGGTACCACTCTATCCCGCCGGGCGGATCCCAGCGCGCCCACCAGTCCGGTCGGGCGACGCCTTCCTGAAATTCCGGATAGGGTATGCGGTTCAGGCGGCCAAAGGCGATATCACCGCCATTCTGGATCCAGCCCATGACCATGACGGCAATGATAATGCTGCTGGCGAACAGCCACAGCACCCACCACGGCCGTTTGGCGTTTGACGCCAGGAAGGTGCCGAGCGTCTGGATCGCGTCATTGGCAACGATGGAATAGGACGCCAGCAGGAACCCGACGACCGCGAAAATCTCTACGCCGACATAATCCATTGCGCCCTCCCCGGCTGGCCGAAGGCGATCCTATAGACATGAAAGCAAGGCGTTGAATGACAGTTTTATTGGAATCACGTGACGGGCTGCTCGGGCCGCCCAAAACAAAAGGGCGGCCCTGTTCAGGACCGCCCTTTCAAATCAGCACTTCAAAAAAGAAACCTTACGCTTCCGCGGCTTCTTCCATTTCAACCCGCTCACGGTCTTCCTTGCCGCGCGCCTCGGGGTCGCGATCGACAAGTTCGATGACGGCCATCGGGGCATTGTCGCCATAGCGGAAGCCGGCTTTCAGCACGCGGATATAGCCGCCCTGACGCTCTTCATAGCGCGGGCCGAGCGTGTCAAAGAGCTTCTTGACCATATCCTCGTCGCGAACGCGGCCAACCGCGATACGGCGCGATCCGATATCGCCCTTCTTGGCGAGGGTAATGAGCTTCTCCACAAACGGGCGCAGCTCTTTCGCCTTGGGCAGAGTCGTGACGATCTGCTCGTGCTTGATCAGGGAAGCCGCCATGTTCGCGAACATCGCCTTGCGGTGTTCGTGGGTGCGGTTCAGCTTCCGGTATCCGTTACCGTGACGCATGATTCAACAAGTCCCTTGCGGAGCCAGCTCTAGATCTGGTCTTCGTATTTCTTCGCCAGCTCTTCGATGTTGTCGGGCGGCCAATCCGGCACTTCCATGCCGAGGTGGAGCCCCATCTGGGCCAGCACTTCTTTGATTTCGTTCAGCGACTTGCGCCCGAAGTTCGGCGTGCGGAGCATTTCCGCCTCCGACTTCTGGATCAGGTCGCCGATATAAACGATATTGTCGTTCTTCAGGCAGTTCGCCGAACGCACGGACAGCTCCAGCTCGTCGACCTTCTTGAGAAGGGACGGGTTGAAGTCCAGCTCCGGCTTGGAGTCTTCCGGAACGGCCTGACGCGGCTCTTCGAAATTGATGAAGACCTGAAGCTGGTCCTGCAGGATACGCGCGGCGTACGCCACGGCGTCTTCCGGCGTGACCACGCCATTGGTTTCCATCTCCAGAACCAGCTTGTCATAGTCCAGAACCTGGCCTTCACGGGTATTTTCAACCGTGTAGGAGACCCGCTTGACCGGTGAATACAGCGCGTCGACGCCGATCAGACCGATCGGAGCGTCTTCCGGACGGTTCTGCTCGGCCGGGACATAACCCTTGCCGGTGTCGACCGTCAGCACCATGCGAAGCTCGGCGTCTTCGTCGAGCGTGCAGATGAAGTGATCCTTGTCGAGGATTTCGACGTCCGCCGTTTCCTCGATGTCCTTCGCCGTCACTTCGCCCGGACCGGACGCTTTCAGCGTCAGGTGCTTGGGACCTTCGGAGTGAACGCGCAGCGCAAGCTGCTTGAAGTTCAGGATGATGTCGGTGACGTCCTCACGCACGCCCGGAATGGACGAGAACTCGTGCACAACGCCGTCGATTTGCACGGCGTTGACCGCCGCGCCCTGAAGCGAGGACAGAAGCACGCGGCGAAGAGCGTTGCCCAGCGTCATGCCAAAGCCGCGCTCCAGCGGCTCGGCGATCAGCTTGGCCTGGCGGGATTCGTCGTGGCCGGGTTCGATCACCGGCTTCATCGGACGGATCAGGTCTTGCCAATTCTTTTCAATCACGTTGGACCCTCACCTTTAAGTGGGTTTTGTCCGGAACAAGAGCGCGAACCGCCCGCCCGGACAGATTCAAAAACTAGACGCGGCGGCGCTTCGGCGGGCGGCAGCCATTGTGCGGGATCGGCGTCACGTCGCGAATTGTCGTGATCGTGAAACCAACAGCCTGCAGCGCGCGCAGCGCCGACTCACGGCCTGAACCCGGACCGGACACATTGACTTCCAGCGTCTTCACGCCGTGCTCCTGGGCCTTGCGGCCCGCGTCTTCCGCCGCGACCTGCGCCGCATACGGGGTGGACTTGCGCGAGCCCTTGAAGCCCATCGTCCCGGACGTAGACCAGGAGATGGTATTGCCCTGCACGTCGGTGATGGTGATCATGCAGTTGTTGAACGAGGCGTTCACGTGCGCGACGCCGGAAGTGATGTTCTTCCGCTCGCGGCGGCGGACGCGTCCTGTTTCCTTGGCCATGGGTCTTGCCTACCTGCTTACTTTTTCTTGCCGGCGATGGGTTTCGCCGGGCCCTTGCGCGTGCGCGCATTGGTGTGCGTGCGCTGGCCGCGCACCGGCAGGCCGCGGCGGTGCCGCAGGCCACGATAATTGCCCAGGTCCATGAGCCGCTTGATATTCACCGCGACCTCCCGGCGAAGATCGCCTTCAACCGTGAAGTCACGGTCGATGATCTCGCGGATCTGGGTCACCTCGGCGTCGGTCAGTTCATTGACGCGGCGCTCGAGCGGCACTCCGGCCTGCTCGGTGATGTTGCGGGCGGTCGTCGGACCAATCCCGTGAATGTAGGTCAGCGCGATCTCTACGCGCTTATTCGTCGGAATGTTGACGCCGGCGATACGTGCCACAGTAAATCTCCATAAACGAAACCGCGATAAGGGGCCTCTAACGTCCAGTTGTTAGCCCGGACGCGAGAGGCTCTCGCCCTTTTTCGCGGAAGTCGGCTGTTATACGCCCGTCGGTGACAGAATCAACCGGCGGACTGAGCTTCGCTTTCCTTTTCTGCATCAAGGATGGCGGCGATATCAGACGCCACCGCCTCGATACTCTCCAAACCATTCACCTCACGCACCTTCCCCTGTGATTCGTAATAGGGAAGCAGCGCTTCGGTCTGGGCCCGGTAGTTCGCAAGACGATTCCGGAGGGTTTCCTCGTTATCGTCCGCACGGCCTTCATCCTTGGCGCGCTGGTGGACGCGGCGAATCAATTCGTCGCCGTCCTCCACAGCCAGGCGAATCACCAGATTCACCTGCATGCCGTGGGCGCGCAGCATTCCGTCCAGCGCCTCGGCCTGAGCCGGGGTGCGCGGAAAGCCGTCAAAGATGAAGCCCTTCGCATTCTTGTGTGTTTCGAGTTCGCTCTCGATCAGCTCGATCACGATCTCGTCCGAAACCAGGTCGCCGCGATCCATGATCCCGGCCACCTTCTTGCCCAGCGCGGTGCCGGAACTGCGGGCGGCGCGGAGCATGTCGCCCGTGGAGAGCTGCACGTAGCCGCGCTCTTCCACCAGTTTCTTGGCCTGGGTGCCCTTCCCGGCGCCCGGCGGTCCGAAAATGACCAGGTTCATCGCTTCCGCCCCCGCAGTTTCGATCGCTTGATCAGGCCTTCGTACTGGTGCGCCAGCAAATGCGACTGGATCTGCGAAACCGTATCCATGGTCACCGAGACCACGATGAGGATGGAGGTGCCGCCAATCGCGAATGGAATATTGGTGCCTTGAGCGCGCAAATACTCCGGAATGACGCAGACAAAGGCCAGATAGATCGCGCCAATTGTCGTCAGGCGGGTCAGCACGTAATCAATATATTCCGCGGTCCGCTTGCCCGGCCGGATACCTGGCAGGAACCCGCCATATTTACGCAGATTGTCCGCCGTATCTTCCGGGTTGAAGACAATGGACGTGTAGAAAAACGCGAAGAAGATGATCGCCGCCGCGTAGAAAGCCAGATAGGCCGGCTGTCCCGGGCCGAGGAATGCGGACAGGGTTTGCAGCCATTCCGGCGAATCCTGCCCCGCAAAACCGCCCAGCGTCGCGGGCATCAGCAGGATGGACGACGCGAAGATCGGCGGAATGACGCCGGCCGTGTTCAGCTTCAGCGGCAAGAAGGAGCTTTCGCCGCCGAACATGCGGTTGCCAACCTGACGCTTCGGGTACTGGATCAGCAAGCGCCGCTGCGACCGCTCCATGAACACGATGAACAGGATCAGCGCGACCGCGCCGACGAGAATCAGAAGGAAGAGAAGCGGCGCAAGATTGCCGGTGCGCGCAGCGCTGAACAATTGCGCCAGGATGCGCGGAAATTCAGCGACAATGCCTGCAAAAATGATCAGGGAGATGCCGTTGCCGACGCCCCGCGCCGTAATCTGCTCGCCCAGCCACATCAGGAACATCGTGCCGCTGACCAGCGTAAGCACGGCGGAAACACGGAAATACCAGCCCGGATCGACCACAAGGCCGCCGACTTCCAGCCCGACCGCAATCGAATAGGCCTGGAAAGTCGCCAGGAAGACGGTCAGGTAGCGGGTATACTGGTTGATCTGTTTGCGGCCCGTTTCCCCTTCCTTCTTCAGCTTCTCGAGCGAAGGAATGGAAACCGCCATGATCTGCATGATGATCGAGGCGGTGATGTAGGGCATCACGTTGAGGGCGAAAATCGCCATGCGCTCGACAGCGCCGCCCGAAAAGGCGTTGAAGACGCCAAGAATGCCATTGGAGGCATTCTGGAAAGCCTGGTTGAAAGCCGCCGGATCGATGCCCGGGACAGGGATATAGGTCCCCAGCCGGTACACGACGAGCGCGCCCAGAGTGAACAGGATACGCTTTTGCAGCTCGGACGCCTTGGCGAACGCCGAGAAGTTCATGTTCTGGGCGAGTTGTTCAGCGGCTGACGCCATGAAATCTCCAAAAGCCTATAAGCGGCGGCGCGCCCGCTGCGGGCGCGCCGCCCTAGAGTTCGATTACTCGGCTGACTTGGCGTTTTTCGCGCCGGTCACGGTGACCTTGCCGCCCGCTTTCTCGACCGCTTCGATCGCGCCCTTGGACGCGCCGGTTACGGTGATCTCCAGCTTGGCTTTCAGCTCGCCCGTTCCCAGAAGACGCACGCCGTCCAGACGGCGGCGGACAACGCCGGCTTCGATCAGCGCGGCTTCGTCCAGCGCCTTCTTGGCGTCCAGCTTCTTGGCGTCGACGGCCTGTTGCAGGCGGCCGATATTGACCTCCGCAAAGGACAGGCGGTTCGGCTTGTTGAAGCCGCGCTTGGGCAGGCGCCGGTCGATCGGCATCTGGCCGCCCTCGAAGCCCTTCAGGGCGACGCCCGAACGAGACTTCTGACCTTTTTGACCGGAACCGGACGTCTTGCCCAGACCCGAGCCAACACCACGGCCACGGCGCTTGCGGTCCGCATAGGCGCCGGGGTTATCACGCAATTCGTTGAGTTTCATGCTTTCCTCCAGAAGAGACTCGGCTGTGCCTTACGCGTCTCTGGATTGATACCTAGCCTTCTACGATCTCCACCATATGGGAGACTTTCCGGATCATGCCACGCACTTCCGGCGTATCTTTCAGCGTACGGGTGCGTCCGATGCGATTAAGGCCCAGACCGACCAGCGTTGCGCGCTGGTCTTTCGGGCGGCGGATCGGCGAACCGGTCTGCTTGATGGTAACGGTCTTGTCGGCCATCTACGCCTCCATAGCGGACGGGTCGCTGACGCCGTCCTGACGGCGACCGACCAGATCCGAAACTTTCAGACCACGCTTGGCGGCGATGCCGCGCGGGCTGGTCTGGTTCTTCAGCGCGTCAAACGTCGCGCGGATCATGTTGTACGGGTTCGACGAACCGGTGGACTTGGCGACCACGTCCTGAACGCCAAGCGATTCCAGAACCGCGCGCATCGGACCGCCGGCGATGACGCCGGTGCCCGGAGGCGCCGCCCGCAGAAGCACCTTGCCGGCGCCATGACGGCCGCGGCCGTCATGATGCAGCGTGCGCCCTTCGCGGAGCGGAACACGGATCATGGTCTTCTTGGCTTCCTCGGTCGCCTTGCGGATGGCCTCCGGCACTTCGCGCGCCTTGCCATGCCCAAAGCCGACGCGGCCTTTCTCGTCACCCACGATGACCAGAGCGGCAAAGCCGAAACGGCGGCCGCCCTTGACCACGGAAGCGACGCGGTTGATGTGGACCAGCTTGTCGACGAACTCGTTATCGCGTTCGCGGTCGTCATTACGACGGGCCATAATTACGTCCTCTTAGAAATTCAGTCCGCCTTCACGGGCGGCGTCCGCCAGGGCTTTCACCCGGCCGTGATACAGATATCCGCCGCGATCGAAGACAACGCTTTCGACGCCAGCCTTCTTCGCGCGCTCGGCGACCAGCTTGCCGACCTTGGCGGCGGCGTCGGAATCCGCGCCGCTCTTGCCCTTGGCCGTCACGCCGTCATCCAGCGAGGACGCGGCGGCCAGAGTGCGGCCTTCGCGATCGTCGATGATCTGCGCATAGATGTGCTTGGACGAACGAAAGACCGAAAGGCGCGGGCGTTCGGCGCCGGGACCTTTGCGGATATTCGAACGGACACGGAAAGCGCGCCGTTGGCTTTTCTGCCTGGGATCTTTCATCGCTACTTCTTCTTGCCTTCTTTGCGCAGGATGTACTCGCCCGCATAACGCACGCCCTTGCCCTTGTAGGGTTCCGGCGGACGGAAGCGGCGGATCTCCGCGGCAACCTGACCAACTGCCTGTTTGTCCGCGCCCTCGACCTTCACTTCGGTCGGCTTGGGCGTGGTGATCTGGATACCCTGCGGCGGCTCATACACGACTTCGTGGCTGAGGCCGAGGTTCAGGACCAGCGACTGACCGCGCATCTGCGCGCGGTAACCAACGCCGACCAGCTCCAGGTCTTTCGTGAAACCCGTGGCCACGCCCTGAACAAGGTTATCAACCAGCGAACGGGACAGACCCCACATCGCGGTGCCCTTTTCCGGGGTCAGCGGCGTGATGGTGATTCCATCCTCGCCCTTCTCGGCTTTCACCGAGTCCACCAGCGTCAGCTCGAGCTGGCCTTTCGGGCCTTTCGCGCGAACCGTCTGGCCGTCCAGCGTGACTTCGACGCCGCTCGGGATTTCGACCGGGTATTTTCCGATACGTGACATTATCCGGCCCCCTTAGCTTACGTGACAGAGGATTTCGCCGCCGACATTCTGTTCGCGCGCGGCATGGTCACTCATCACGCCCTTGGGCGTGGAGAGGATCGCAATGCCGAGCCCGTTCTGAACGCGGGGCAGTTCGCGGACCGACGAATAAACGCGGCGGCCCGGCTTCGAAATACGAACGATATCGCTGATCACCGGATCGCCCTCATAATATTTGAGTTCGATTTCCAGCGTGTGCACGCCATCCGCCTCGACCTCGGCATAGCCGCGGATATAGCCCTCTTCCTGGAGGACATCGAGAACACGGGCGCGCAGTTTGGACGCCGGCGTCACCACTTTGTTCCGGTTGCGCATCAGCGCATTCCGGATACGGGTCAGCATATCGCCGATAGGATCATTCACAGCCATCAGTGCGTCCTCACCAGCTCGACTTCGTGATGCCCGGGATCTCGCCAGAGTTCGCAAGATTGCGAAGCTCGATCCGGTTCATCTTGAACTTGCGGTAGTAACCGCGCGGACGGCCCGTCAGTTCGCAACGGTTGCGAATGCGCGACGGGGCGGAATTCCGCGGCAGTTCGGCCAGCTTGAGCTGGGCCGCGAAGCGTTCCTCGATCGGACGCTCCTGATCACGCGCGATCGCTTTCAGCTCAGCCCGCTTCTCAGCGTACTGGTCCGCCATGCGCTTGCGCTTGTCATTCCGTTCTATGGCGCTTTTTTTAGCCATTTAATCCTCCTGATCGCGGAGCCTCACGACTCCGCACTCCCTGATGCGTCAGCTCGTGAACGGGAAATCGAACTCGGCCAACAGGGCTTTTGCTTCTTCATCGGTCTTGGCGTTCGTGCAGACCACGATATCCATTCCCCAGACCGTCTCGACGTCGTCGTAATTGATCTCGGGGAACACAATGTGCTCCTTCAGGCCCATCGAGTAATTCCCGCGCCCGTCAAAGCTCTTGGCTCTGAGGCCCCGGAAATCCCGAACGCGCGGCAGAGCAACGCTCACAAGACGGTCCAGAAACTCATACATGCGTTCGCCGCGCAGGGTCACCTTGGCGCCAATCGGCATGCCTTCGCGCAGCTTGAAGCCGGCGATCGACTTCTTGGCCGTCGTCGTCAGGGCTTTCTGGCCCGCAATGATGGTCAGGTCCTCAACAGCGGACTTGACCTTCTTGGTGTCGTTCACGGCTTCGCCGACCCCGATATTCAGCACGACTTTGTCGAGCTTCGGGATCTGCATTTCGTTGGTATAGCCGAACTTCTCTTTCAGGCGCGCGCGAATCTCTTCGCGATAGCGCGTCTTGAAGCGCGGCGTGTATTCCTTGGCCTCAGACATCGATGACCTCGCCCGATTTCTTGGCGACGCGGACCTTCTCGCCACTGTCCAGCGTCTTGATCCCGACCCGCGTGGCGCCGCCCGATTTCGGATCGGCGTGCGCCACGTTGGAAACGTGGATCGACAATTCTTTTTCCTTGATCCCGCCGGGATCCATCTGGCTCGGACGCTGGTGACGCTTGGCCACGTTCACGCCCTCGACGACGACACGGGATTCAGACGGCATGACGCGAACGACCTGGCCGGTTTTGCCCTTGTCCTTGCCCGTCAGAATGACGACGCGATCGCCCTTTTTAATTTTCGCAGCCATTAGAGAACCTCCGGCGCGAGCGAAATGATCTTCATGTGTTGCTTGGCGCGCAGCTCACGCGGCACCGGCCCGAAGATACGCGTGCCGACCGGCTCGCCCGCATTGTTCACGATCACCGCGGCGTTCGTGTCAAAACGGATGACGGAGCCGTCAGCGCGCTTGATGTCCTTGGCGGTGCGCACGACAACGGCGCGGCGAACCTCGCCCTTCTTAACGCGGCCGCGCGGCTGAGCTTCCTTCACGGAAACAACGATGATGTCGCCGACATGCGCATAGCGCCGGCCGGCGCCGCCCAGAACCTTGATGCACTGGACGCGGCGGGCGCCGGAATTATCGGCAACCTCTAGATTTGACTGCATCTGAATCATGCAGAGTCTCCAACCCTTCTAGTGGGGCCGTGCGATCGAAAGCCTTTAGGCTCCAACCGCGCCGACAACCTCCCAGCGCTTCAGTTTAGACTTCGGCGGACATTCACTGATCTCCACCAAGTCGCCGACATTGAAGGCATTGCCTTCATCATGCGCGTGGTACTTCTTCGACCGGCGCACGGTTTTCTTGTACAGCGGGTGCAGGAAGGTCCGCTCAACGCGGACAACAACCGTCTTCTCACCCTTGTCGCTCACCACGACGCCCTGCAGAATTCGCTTCGGCATCGTTAGCTCCCTTTATTCTCGGCCGAGCGTTTGACGCCCAGCTCAGTCTTCAGCCGCGCAATATCGCGGCGGACGGTGCGCACGCGCGCCGTATTCTCAAGCTGTCCGGTCGCCTGCTGAAAGCGCAGATTGAACTGCTCTTTCTTCAGCTTGACGATCTGGTCGCGGAGCTGGTCCTGGCTCATCGCGTGGATGTCAGCGCTATCCATCGACTTCTCTCCTAAGCACTCTCTACGCCGTCACGGACGACGATTTTGGTTTTGATCGGCAGCTTGGCCGCGCCCAGGCGCAGAGCCTCGCGGGCGACGGAATCAGGCACGCCGTCAATCTCGAACATGATGCGGCCCGGCTTGACCTTGGCCGCCCAGTATTCCGGGGAGCCCTTGCCTTTACCCATGCGGACTTCGGTCGGCTTCTTGGAAACCGGCACGTCCGGGAAAATCCGGATCCACACACGGCCCGCACGTTTCATGTGGCGGGTAATGGCGCGGCGCGTCGCCTCGATCTGGCGCGAGGTGATGCGCTCGGGCTGCATGGCTTTCAGGCCGTAAGACCCGAAATTCAGAGCCGCGCCGCCTTTGGCATTGCCCTTGATGCGCCCTTTATGCGCCTTGCGATATTTTGTTCGCTTCGGTTGCAGCATCGTCTCTAACCTTTACGCGGCCTGGCGGCCCGAACGGGCGCGCTGTTCGCCGGAATCCTGTTGGCGTTTCTCAGAGGCGAGCGGATCGTGCTCCATGATCTCGCCTTTGTAGATCCAGACCTTCACGCCGATCTTGCCCATCGCGGTATCGGCTTCAGCCGTTCCGTAATCGATGTCGGCGCGAAGCGTGTGAAGCGGCACGGAGCCTTCCTGGTAACGCTCGATACGCGCGATCTCGGCGCCGCCCAGACGGCCGCCCGTCTGAATCTTGCAGCCCTTCGCGCCGAGGCGCATGGCGGACTGCAACGAACGCTTCATGGCGCGGCGGAACGCAACACGGCGTTCCAGCTGCTGCGCGACGTTCTCGGCGACCAGCGTGGCGTCGACTTCCGGCTTGCGAACCTCGACGATGTTGAGGAAGACCTCGCCATCGACGATCTTGTCCAGCTCGCGGCGCATGGACTCGATGTCCGCGCCCTTCTTGCCGATCACGACGCCCGGACGGGCCGTGTAGATGGTCACGCGGCACTTCTTGTGCGGACGCTCAATGACGATCTTCGACACGCCGGCGGACTTCAGGCGCTTCTTCAGCATCCGGCGGATCTTGATGTCTTCCATCAGCAGATCGCCGTATTCGCCGGTGTTCGCGTACCAACGCGAATCCCAGGTCTTGTTGATGCCGAGCCGCAGCCCGATCGGGTTTACTTTATGGCCCATTAGACGGCCTCCTCGACTTCGCGCACGACGATGGTCAGCTCAGAGAACGGCTTGAGGATCCGGGCGCCGCGGCCCCGCGCACGGGCGCGGAAACGCTTCATCACCAGGTTCTTGCCGACAAAGGCTTCGGACACGACCAGCGAGTCGATATCCAGGCCGTGATTGTTTTCCGCGTTCGCAATCGCCGATTCCAGCGCCTTGCGGACATCCTTGGAGATACGCTTGTGCGAAAACTCCAGCTCCGCCAGCGCCTTCTCCGCCGTCTTGCCGCGAATGGATTGCGCGACAAGGTTCAGCTTCTGAGGGCTGGTGCGAAGCAGACGGAGCTTCGAGCGGGCCTCGTTATCCGCGAGGCGGCGTTCAGCCTTGGCCTTACCCATGACTACTTCCTCTTCGCCTTCCGGTCCGCCTGGTGGCCGTAATAGGTGCGGCTGGGGGCGAACTCGCCGAGCTTGTGGCCGACCATGTCTTCGGTCACCAGCACGGGGATGAATTTGTGGCCGTTATGAACCTGGAATGTCAGGCCCACGAATTGCGGCATAATTGTCGAACGGCGCGACCAGGTCTTGATCGCTTGCTTACGCCCGCCTTCATGAGCAGCTTCCGCCTTCTTGAGCAGATAGCCGTCAACGAACGGACCTTTCCAAACAGAGCGTGACATTTTCTCTCAGCTCTCCTAACGGCGCTTTTTCTTTTGGTGACGGGAGCGAATGATGAACTTGTCAGTCGCCTTGTTCTTGCGCGTCTTCGCGCCTTTGGTCGACTTGCCCCAGGGGGTCACCGGGTGACGGCCGCCCGAGGTGCGGCCTTCGCCGCCGCCGTGCGGGTGATCAACCGGGTTCATCGCAACGCCGCGCACCGCCGGGCGTTTGCCCATGTGGCGCTTGCGGCCCGCCTTGCCAAGATTGATGTTCAAATGGTCCGGGTTGGAGACCGCGCCAACGGTCGCCATGCAGATATCTTCCACCATGCGAAGCTCGCCGGAGGACAACCGGATCTGGGCATAGCCCTGGTCACGGCCGACCAGCTGCGCGAACGCGCCGGCCGAACGGGCGATCTGACCACCCTTTTTCGGCTTCATCTCGATATTGTGGATGATCGTGCCGACCGGCATCGCCTTCAGAGGCATGGCGTTGCCCGGCTTCACGTCCGCCTTGTCGGCGGCGATCACCGAGTCGCCGACGCTCAGGCGCTGCGGCGCGAGGATATAGGCCTTTTCGCCGTCCTCGTACTTGATCAGCGCGATGAACGCGGTGCGGTTCGGATCATATTCCAGACGCTCGACCGTCGCGGCGACATCAAGCTTGGTGCGCTTGAAATCGATGACGCGGTACAGCTTCTTGGCGCCGCCGCCACGCCGGCGGGAGGTCACCCGGCCGACATTGTTACGCCCGCCGGAAGACTTCAGACCTTCGGTCAGCGTCTTCTCGGGGCGCCCGTGGTGCAGCTCGCTGCGGTCGACCAGGACCAGAGCCCGGCGTCCCGGCGAGGTGGGATTGAACTTCTTGAGAGCCATTATCCTATCCGCCTACAATCCAGTCGTGACATCGATCGAGTGACCTTCTTCGAGGGTCACGATCGCTTTTTTCATGTCGGAACGCCGGCCCTCGACACGACGAAACATTTTCGTCTTGCCCTTCTGGCGAAGCGTGTTCACAGCCGCGACTCTCACTTTGAAAAGCCCCTCGACCGCTTCCTTGATCTCGGTCTTGTTCGCGGTCAGCGGCACTTCAAAAACAACCTTGTTCTCCTCTGAGAGCAGGGTCGCTTTCTCGGTCACTACCGGCGCGACAATCGTGTCATAGTGCTTGGCGTTGCTCATTTCAGGCGCGCCTCCAGCGCTTCGACAGCGTCCTTGGTCAGCACCAGCGTATCGCGGCGCAGCACGTCATAGACATTGATGCCCTGAACCGGCAGCACGTCGACTTCCGGGAAGTTGCGCGCGGCGCGGGAGAAATTCTCGTCCAGCGTCTCGCCGCCAACAATCAGGGCGCTTTTCACGCCAAGATCGGCAAAAGCCTTCCGCAGCGCGGCCGTCTTGGGCTCTTTCAGCTCGGCGCTGTCGAGAACGATCAGCGTCTTGCCGCCCAGCTTGGAGCTCAGCGCATGCTTGAGGCCCAGCTTGCGAACCTTCTTCGGCAGGTCGTGACCGTGATCGCGGACCCGCGGGCCGTGCGCCACGCCGCCGCCGACAAAGATGCCGGCCGAACGCGCGCCATGACGCGCGCCGCCCGTGCCCTTCTGGCGATAGGCTTTCTTCTTGGTGCGCGAAATTTCACCGCGCTCCTTGACCTTGTGGGTGCCGGCCTGGCGGTTCGCCAGCTGCCAGCGGACCACGCGGTGCAGCACGTCCGAGCGCGGCTCAAGTCCGAACACGGACTCGTCCAGCTCGATCGAACCGGCCGCTTTGGCCTGCAGGGTTTGAACGTCGATCTTCATTATTCTTCGCCGCCCTTGTCTTCGGAGCCGTCAGCATCGGCCGCGGCGTCCGCAGCTTCAGCTTCGTTCTCGGCCGGGGCTTCCGCCTCGGCTTTGGCCGCAGATTTCTTGTCTTCGGCGCCCGGCGCGCGGAACGCGCCCGGCATCGGAACCTCGTCCACGCCGATGCCCTTCACGGCGTCGCGGATCTCGATCCACCCGCCCTCGGGGCCCGGCACCGCGCCAAGCACCAGAACCAGACCGCGATCCACGTCCACGCGAACCACTTCAAGGTTCTGCGTGGTGACACGCTTGGCGCCCATGTGGCCGGCCATCTTCTTGCCCTTGAACACCTTGCCCGGGTCCTGACACTGACCGGTCGAACCATGGCTGCGGTGAGAGATGGAAACGCCGTGCGTGGCGCGCAGGCCGCCAAAATTGTGACGCTTCATGGCGCCGGCAAAACCTTTACCGATAGAGATGCCCGACACGTCGACCTTCTGACCATTCACGAAATGATCGGCCGTGATCTCGGACCCGACATCGATGAGGTTGTCCTCGGCGACGCGGAACTCGATCAGCTTTTTCTTCGGCGTGACACTGGCCTTCGCGAAACGCTCGCGCTCGGCTTTCGACACGCGCTTGACCTTGGCCGCGCCCGCGCCGAGTTGCAGCGCGGAATAACCGTCGCGCTCGCCCGTACGCTGGGCGACGACCTGGCATTCCTGCAGTTGCAGGACGGTCACCGGGATATGGGCCCCCTCGTCGTTAAAGACGCGGGTCATGCCCATCTTCTTGGCTATAACTCCGGATCGCATGACTTAACGCTCCAGGCTGATCTGAACGTCCACGCCCGCGGCCAGGTCGAGCTTCATCAAAGCATCGACGGTCTGCGGGGTCGGATCGACAATGTCCAAAAGGCGCTTGTGCGTGCGCACCTCAAACTGCTCGCGCGACTTCTTGTCGACGTGCGGCGAGCGGTTCACGGTGAAACGCTCCTTGCGCGTCGGCAACGGAATCGGGCCGAGCACAGTCGCGCCTGTACGCTTGGCGGTCGAGACGATCTCACGCGCGGAGCTGTCCAGCACGCGATGATCAAACGCCTTCAAGCGGATGCGAATATTTTGACGTTCCATGACGGTCTTCCGTTATCCGACGAGCGGTCTTCTGATTAAGCCGGGCGGCGTTTTGAAGCGCCGCCCGGAAAATGCGCCCCTCGTCAGGTTCTTGCTTCCTACTCGATGATTTTTGACACGACGCCGGCGCCGACGGTGCGTCCGCCTTCGCGGATGGCGAAGCGCAGGCCCTGGTCCATGGCGATCGGCGTGA
>NZ_ASJA01000028.1 GCF_000412185.1 Euryhalocaulis caribicus | reverse complement strand
CTAAGGGAGTATACGTCAAAAGCGTATCGAGGGTTCGAATCCCTTCCTCTCCGCCAGACCCCTTCAAATTCAACGCACTAGGCCCTTTCGCGGCGCGGACAGAGGCCGAACGGAATGTGTCTTGTGACGGGGCGGGACGTGAACAGGCGCGGAACATCGCCGCGCGGCGGGGCGCCCGTTGGGCATGAGCTGGGCACGGCGGCGCCGACTCGTTCCGGCTGTGTTCGGGGTCCGCGATTTGCGCCGCGCGGGGCCGCGCGCTTGACGCGCGGTCCGATGTTCTGTTTCCGTTCACGGCATGAAGACACCGCCCGGACCGCCGCCCATGCGCGCCCTGCCCATACGGGAAATGACCGACAAGCGCTTCACGGTCAGCTGCGGCCGCTGTCCGCGCCTGAAACGCTATAGCTGGTCGGAACTGATGGCCGCGGCCAATCCCCACGCCAACGAATATCCAGACGAAGTCGCCCGCCGCTTCCGCTGCTATCTGGGCCGCTATCACAAGCGCCGCTGTCCGATCCGGATGGAATGGGACCGCGCGCCCGCCCCGCCGCGCTGATCGAGCGCCCGCCTCCAGACGCAAAAGGGCGCCCCGCCGGGGGAAATCCGGCGGGGCGCAAATCGCGAACGGCGGTCAGAGTCGGGGGAGGAAACCCGCCGCTCGCTGGGGGTCAGGATGATTCCGGCGCCGTCAGCTCCCCCAGCCGCGCCCGCCGAACGTGCGGACGGCGCGGAAGATGATGGACCGCCGCCAGGGCTCCACCCCCGCCGCGATCATGCCTTCCAGGAAGATGCGGTCGGCGGTCTCGCGCGCCCCGATCCGGTTTGCGTAGAGATGGTCATGGATGACCGCCGCCCCGGCATAGGGCCCGCCCGGCGGCGCGAACCGCCAGAAGAAACGCGGCACCGAGGCGAAATCCGTTTCGAACCCGACCGGCGCGGCGATGTCGTACAGGAAGCCGTCCACCCTGCAGGTCAGCCGGAATTCCTCCAGCACCCGCCAGATCGGCCGGCCGGACCGCCGCCGCCCCGTCAGCTCCACCCGCAGCGGCGCGCTGAACCGCGGCGTGTCGGGGTCATCGTCCCGCGCCGCCCGCAGCGCGCCCAGCGCGTCCGCATAGGACCCCGCCGCGTTGGCGGCCGGGTCATAGGCCTCGCCCGCGCCCGCCACGCTCACAGCCCCGCCAGCGCGGCGTCCAGCGCCGCCAGACACGCCGCGCGCGTCTCCGCCGGCGGCAGGCCCCGCGCCTCCAGCGCCCGCGCGCCCTGAACCGCGTAGCGCGCGATTCGCGCCGTCTCCGCCAGCTCCCCCGCCCCGTTCAGGCTGACGCCCCGAACCAGAACCGACCCCACGCGCTCCACCGCGCTCTCCGCGATGATCTGTTCGGCGCCGCTGCGCGCCCCATAGGCCCGCAGCTCCGCAAACGGCGCATCAGGCGGCAACGCGGCCAGCGCGGCGGACGCGTCGGTCAGCACCGTCCTGACCCCTTCGCGTTCGGAGGCGGTCAGCTGACGCGTCTTGGCCGTTTCCGCCACGCCGATCAGCAGCGCGCACGCCTCCACGTTCGGATCCTCGATCACGTCCAGCCGCTGCGCCAGATTGCCCCCGCAGGCGGCCAGCAGCGCGCACGCGAACGCGCACGCCGCAAGGCGTGTCAGTCGTTTCATCATGATGTCTCCAGACATGAAAAAGGCCGCTCACCGGCGGCCCGTTGCAGATCCCGTTTGGCGGCGGCCTACCCCGCCGCCGCCACATTCTCCGGCCGCATCCCCTCGGCCAGCATGGCGGTGACCTTCGCCGCCGCCTCGGCCTTGGTGACCTTGCCGTCGCGGTCACTGTCCAGACCGCTGTTCTGACGGTAGGCAACGCCTCCGCTGAACAGAACAGCATCCTCGCGCGAGCCGACGAAGGCGGGCATCAGAATGGCCATATACATATCGGGCAGCGTATGAATGCGGCTCGCATAGGGGGCAAAATACGCCTTCACGTATTCCAGTTGCTCCACAGGATGCATCACCGCCAGCCCCGCCGTGCTTGTTCCAAGGCCTTTCGCCGTCGGCGGCATGAACTGGATCAGCCCGGTCGCCCCGGATCCGGCCAGATTCTTTTGAGCCGGGTCGAAACTGCGGCCGGTCTCGAAGGCCATACAGGCCATCAGCCAGTTGGCGTGTTCAAACGTCCAGCCGAAGTCCTCGGTGATATCCAGCACCGCCCGCCGGAACCCGGCGCTGACGCGGGCCGACCAGGCCAGCGCATCGCCTTGCGCGTCGCGGGGGCTGAACGCGGCGGGCGCGCTCGACCGCATATAGTGCAGCGCCGCATTTAGAGTCTGGGGACCGGCATAACCGTCCACCGTCAATGCGTAACCGTGATCGTTCAGGGCCCGCTGCAGCGCGGACGCCTCGGTGAAAAACTTCATGGCCACAAGGCCCTTTCCTTAGTGAAACAGCTTTCCGATCGCCGACAGAAAGCCCGTGAATTCCGACCACCAGGCCTTCACCGCAGCCAGCGCCGCGGCCAGCGTCACCACGCCCGGCAGGACGCCCCGGAAAAACAGCACGCGCGCGTCCAGCGCGACCTTCCGCCAGCTCAGGGACCGCGTGTCGTGATAGCGCAAACGGCGCAGAATCTTCAGTTGCGCCCGGCGTCGTTTCTCGGAATCCCGTTCGATCGCGTCCAGCCGCCGGTCATGCTTTTCCATCGCAGAACTCAACTGCCCGGAATGACCCTGCAATTGCCCGACCGCAAGACGCGTGTCGGTCTGCGTCTCGACCAGCGCATCCATGCGCTCATGGATGCGGGAAAATCCCCGGTCCATGGCCTCCAGCAAATCGGCGTGACTGAGGTTTGATCCCGTCATTCCGCCGGCGTCAGCGTGATCATCTGCCACGCCCCCGCATCGTCATAGCGGAACTCCAGACGCTCGCCCTGGCTGACGCGCCACACGATGCGCGCCAGCGGCGCCGTCCCCTCGGCCCCGCTCGGGTCGCCGTTTTCGTCGATCTCGCGGTACTGGACATTCATTTCTTCAACAGCCTCGTTCGCATCCGCCGGTTCGTGGCCCTCGCCGTTCGATTGGCCTGCGCGTAAAGCGTATAGGTCCAGTTGCCCGCGCCCGGCGCGTCCGTGATGATGAACAGGTGCGGGTTGTACCGGCTGGTCGATCCGTCCCGCATCCAGTACTTGTCGCTGGACGAATAGACGCTGGACCCCCACACCACGGTCTCCGCGCCGCCGCCGGAGGGCTGCCGCGTTGCATAGAAGGCGATCTCGCCGTCAACGCCGTCATTCGACCGGATGGCCATGGAGAATTCCACCTCCACCGTCTCGCCGGCGCCCACGCCGCTGACCGTGTCGTCAATCAGATTCGTCCAGCTGGAATCGCTGATGGTCGGGGTTCCGCTCAGCGTCCGGCTGGCCGGCTCGGTCACCGCGTTGTCGGTGATTTTCGGCGTTTCGACCGCCTGCCCGTCAAGCTTCAGCGTCGTTACCGCCAGGTTCCCGATCTTGGCCGTCTCGATCGTGGCGTCGCGGATCATCGCGGTTTTCAGATAGGTCACGCCGCCCGAAAGCTCGAACGGATATTCGCCGGCCGTGTCGGCCGCGTTGGTGATGATGAACTGGTCGAACCGGAACTTGATCACCGATTCGCTCAATACCGGCCCGTCCTTGACATAGGCGCGGATACCGCTGACCACCCCGTTCGCGTTCAGGCTCACCGTCCAGAAGGCCTCGGCGTAATCCTCCAGGTCGACCACCGCGCCCAGCGCCTCGGAGGCCGCCGCGCTGGCCCCGTCCGCCGTCGCCTCGACCGTGGTCAGGATCCGCCCCAGCGCCTTCACGCCCGGATCGCTCTGCGCGCCCAGCTCATAAAGCCGCGTCGTGGGCGAGCCCGAGGACAGACGGTTGATCTCGGCGCAGGCCCGCACATAGGCCGCCGCGCTGTTGATGGCCAGAATATCGGCGCCGGTGAACCTTCCGGCCAGCGTCTTGATTCCGTCAGCGGCGCTGAAGTCTCCGGAGAAATCCGCGCCCGGAAAATAAAGGCCGAGATACGCGAAATCGTCGTCGTAAAGCGTCAGCGCCACGCGCTGGGTGTGCGACCCCGCGCTCTGCACCGCAAACGTGCCCGACAGCACATACTGGTTTTCCGGCGCCACGCTCAGCACGCCCTTGGTCACCACCCGGTTGGTCGCCCCGGTCGTGACCGCAAAGGCGCCGCTGGCATCCTCCCCCGCCGTGACGATTGTCGCGTCCGCCAGAGTCTCCGGCGCGCCCGCGCCGTTGAAATTCGCCAGGTCCTCCACCCCGTTCAGCGGATCGAAGACCACCAGCTTGCGCAGCACGCGCGTCACCGCCTGGCGAATGCGCACGTCCGCCGGCCCGTCCAGCGTCACGTCATCGGCGGTCGGCACGATGAAATCAGTCGTCGTCGTAGCCGTGTCATAGCCCGACCACGCGCTGGCCTGTTCGCCAACCCAGACGCGGCTGCGCGCGCGATACTCCACGCCCGGCCCGATCGCCTCGCGCACGTTCCGCACCCCGTCCTCGGGGTCAATATGGAAGGTGCGCGGATCGTCGCTGCCATCGGCCAGGCTCACCTGCGCCTCGATGCGGTCGGCGCGCTCGTCAATGCCCGTCACCGTGATCTTCAGCGCCGGCTGCGTCACCCCGCCATCGGAGAAGGCGAAGGCCGTCAGCGTGGTCGTGGGCGCGTCGGCGCCCGTCACGCCCACCGGCGTGTCGCTGGGCGGCGGCGGATCCGGGTCATTGGCGTCGGTCGCCGTCCAGGCCAGGTCAGAAGGGTCGACCTCGCGGCTGATCACCGTCACCGTGCGGCGCACCGCGTCGTACACGGTGCGGATGACCTCGAAGTCCTTGCCGTCGCCGTCGAATCCGTAAACGCCCGACTGCCGCGTGAACCAGTCTCCCGGCAACAGCTTCAGCGGCGTCTGCCCGCCCACCGGCGCGCTCGCCAGATAGGTCTCGGTCAGCACCGCCTGCCGCCGTTCGCGGTTCAGCCGCAGGGTGGCCAGGCGCTGCGCCCGCTCCACGTCCGTTTCGTCGACAAGGTCCAGCGACTGCGTCTTCTGCTCGCCGTCCGCGTCCGTGAAATCGGGGTTTTCGATGCGCGGGAAATCCACCGGCTGGTAGAGATTGGACGGGTCCACGTACCGCCCCTCCACCGCCGTCACCAGGTCGGCATAGGATTTCTTCTCGTCGTAGGCGCTCTCCGCATCGGCGTCCAGATCGCCGTCATAGAGCGTCAGCACCGGCGTTTTTACCTCGCCCCCGACAAACCCGACCCGCCCGTCAATATCGACCGGCTCCATCGCCATTTGCGTGGCGAACCGCCCGATCACCTGGTCATAGGGCTCGTCGGCGCTGATCACCCCGTTGAAGCGGTAACGCTTCTGCGTCCCCGAATTTGTCGACACGGTCTCGTCGCAGAGATCCGCCCGCGCCTCGAACGCGTCATAGGGCGCGTCCGCCGCGGTCAGGTTGGGCGGGCCGAACAGGATCTTGCCGGAGGAATGCCGCACCCCCAGCATGTAATGGTCCGCCGCCACCGCCGGGTTGTCGCTATATTCCCATGTGTTGGAATCGTTCAGCCGGTGCGACCCGCTGCCGCCCGCCGTGGAATCCTTGCGGCGGTCATAGAGCATCGCCCCCTCCAGCTCGAACATGAAGTTCGGATACTGGGTAATGCCGCCGTCATCGTCGTATTTCATCTCCACGACGATGTAGGAGATATTCTCGCCCCGGTGCGCGCTGGTCCATTCCCCGCCCAGCACGTTCGACCCGCCGGACTTGGTGATCAGATAGGGGAAGGCCGCCAGCCCCTTGCGGCCGTCATAGAAGGTCATCCAGACGCGGTTGCGCCCGACAGACCCGCCCACGTCATCCTGGTCGAATTCGGTGATCGCCGTCCGCGTGCCGTGCGCCAGCGCGCCGTGAACCTGCCGCCCGTCCGCATAGACGTTCAGCAGGCGCGAGACGCGGTGATCGGCCAGCGCGATGACCAGCGCGTGGGTGTCGAACTTGTCGCCGTCCACGCTGTCGAACGCAATACGGTCGGCGATCGACCCCGCCACCATGCGCTTGCCGATCACCAGCTTGCGCGGCACGTCCGCCGCGGTCTGCAGGTCGATCTCCGTTCCCGGATCCGGCAGGCCCTTGGCCGCGTTCAGCCCGGTCAGCGTCGAGGACGCGATCGTGGTCAGCAACAACGCGCCCTTGAAGCTCAGCGCGAAACTGGTCACCGAATAGGCGGCGCCATAGATCGACAGCGCCGTGGCGCTGGACGCCCCCGCCGCCGTGGCGGCGCTGGCGATCGCCGCGGCAATGCTTGCGCCCCCGTCAGGCATCCCCGATCCTCCACGCCGCGATCATCTGCGCCATCGGCACATGCTCCAGCCCGCGTTGCGTCGGGCCGGCCGCATGTGTGCCGGTCTTGATGCCGAAGAATTCGCCGTTCGGTCCGTCCAGCAGCACCAGGTCCCCGCGCATCGGCCGCCGCGCGCGCGGCAGGAAGGCGTCCGCGATATCGCTTAAGGACCGCCAGCCCTGTTCGGCCATGACCCGCCTGAACCCGGCCTCGCTGCGCACCCGAACGCGAAACCCTTTCGCCAGATCCACGCCCGTCATCGCCCGGATCGCCCCGGCCGCGCGGAACGCGCAATTATTGCGGCCCCAGTCATGCGGGATTTCCAGCGTCGCCTTGTGCCAGGCGTACAGCCGCTGTTCCCAGTCCTCCCGCCGCTTCATTTCAGTACGCTCCGGCCGCCGGAATAGCCGCCCCCGCGCCCCGTCGCGCCGCCGCCGCCAATGCCCGGTATCGCGGTGCGCCGCTTCCACCAGGGCAGAACCTCCTTGGCCGCGATGGGCGTGCGCTCGAAGAACAGGTCGCCGCTGGAAAGCCGCTGCTGGTTCTGGTTGGTGCGCGTGTGCAGGTTGCGCCCGCGATAGCGGAACGTCCCGCCCTCGCAGTTCAGTTCGCGCACGCTTTCCGCGCCCGGCTGGTTCACCGTGGGCGAGACATCCATGCGCCCCTGCCAGGTAAAGCCCCACCCGATGAAATCGCTATAGGTCGAACCCGGCGTGAACAGCGCCTCGCGCACCGTCACCCGCCTCTGGTGCCACGTGCTGTCGGCCAGCCGCCCCACGAAATCGGAATTGTCCAGAATCGACCCGGCGTCGAACACAATTGTGATCGGCTCGGCCACAAGGCCCAGCTGCGCCACCACGTCGCCCTTGACGCTCACCCGGTCCCCCAGCGGCTCGTAATCCTGGCCGCCAATATTCACCGGGCGGATCCCGTTCCAGCAATAAAGCGCCGCCGGTTCGGTCATCAGCGCGATGAACAGCGCCGACTCCACGTCGCCGGCCTCGATCGCCGTCTGGGCTTCATTGGTAAAACTTCTCGGCATCGTCTCAGCTCGTCACAGGCCGAACCACCTGGCGGGCCTGGAAGGCCACCCAGCGGTCATCGTAAACTTCCATGATCTCGGGCCGGCCGATCATCTTGAACTCGCCCAGCGCCTGCAGCCGCCGCGGAGACGGCGTGGAGGCATGGGGCGTCAGCGGCGCGGGATGAACGCTCAGCGTCACTTCGCCGGCGGACGCGGCGGCGTCCGCCAGAACCTCGCCGATCCAGTAACCGTTTGCGGCGGTGTAATATCCCACCATGTCGCCGGGACTGGCCTTGTACGCGCCGGCGTTTCCAAACGTGACGGTTCCGGCCTCCGCGTCGATACTCTCCACGGTCAGGGACGCATCGCTGGCAACACCGCCGGCGAACGGCGCGGGGCGCGATTTGCGCCACGCGGTAAAGCTGAAACGCTCGCCCCGGCGCCGGGTCAGCCACGCCGTCCATTTCCGGAACTGTTCCTGCGTCAGATACGTCGTCCGCACATTCAGCGTCCAGAACGGCTCGCCCAGCGTATTGACCTGACGGAACGCCGACCGGGACTCCGCGCTCGACTGCATCTCCGGCAGGTCCCAAGCCATGTCCTTGATCTGGATGTCGAGTATCAGTTCGCCATTGCTCATGTCTCGAACCGTCCCCGCCGCTGGCCGTCCTTGACCCGGGAATCGATCAGCTGCGGCAGCTGTTTAATCAGCCGCCGGTTGCTGGCCTCGATCAGCCCGACCGTCTTTTCGCTGGCGTCGCCCTGTATGATGGTGCGCGCGTCTATCGTCACAGACGCCCCGCCCGGACCGCCGCCGGCGGAGGCCCGCCGCAGCTCCGAGCCCGACACGATCGACCCGGCCGCATCGGGGCGCCACAACTCCGGCCCGCTCTCGCCCACGATCGCCATCTGCCCGGCGTTCAGCCGCCCGCCCCCGGCCCGCATGGCGACCGATTGCGTGGGCAGCGGAATGCCCAGCAGGCTCGCCAGCGGTCCGATAATCGCCCGCTGCAAGGCCAGCCGCGCCATCTCCTGAATGATATAGGTGACCATGGACCGGAACGCGTCCTTCACGCTCTCGGTGCCGCTGATCACGCTGACAAGATGATCCTCCAGCCGCATCAGCGCCCCCGCGCCCGCCTGCTGCACGGTCAGCCCGTATTGCTCGACGGAGACCGTCAGCCCGCGCATCTGTTCGCGCGCCCGCCCCGCCGACAGCACCACCGCGTCCAGCCCGCCGATGAATTCGTCCATGCCATGGGCGCCGTCGGACCCTTCCCCGCCCAGGAAATCGGGCGTCAGGTCGCGCGGGTCTGCCGCCCCGCCCGGCGGCAGGCCCGCCTTGCTGGCCGACGGACGGCTGAAGCGCGGGCGCGGCGGGGTCATCTCGAACGGATTGGCCAGCACAAAGCGACCGCCCTGCAGGCGCTTTGTGAGGGCATCATATTCCTTGAGGTTTTCGAGGTGGCGTTCCCACACGCCCGCCATCTCGAACATCCCGCGGTAACCGCGCGCCATCGGCGCCGTCAGGGCATTCGCAGGCTCCGTAAACCTTTGGACAAAATCGATTTCGCGCTTCAACTCCGCCAGCCGACCGCGGATCGCGTCTTCGCCGGATGGTGTCGGACGGAACCCCAGCGCCTTGGCCAGTTCGTTCCCGAACCGCGCAAGGTGCGGAATGGCGTCCGACATGTAGCGCAGCAGCTGTTCGATCGCCTCGGCATTGTCCAGCACGGCGTTGCGGACATTGTTCTTCATCGACCAGGCCAGATCATCCAGCTTGGCCTGAAGCTCCGCCGCCTTGCGGGCATTCTCCGACGTCACCACGCCCAGCCGTTCCGATTCCTCGAAAAGGCGCCGCATGCCCTCACCGCCCTGCTGCAGCAGCGGCAACAGGCGCGCGCCCTCGGAGTCGAACCCCTTGAAGGCCAGCGACAGCTGAACGGACTCCGATTCCACCGCCGCCACCTTGTCGGCGAAATCGGCCATGATGTCGGATGTCGCCCGCACCCGGCCGTCGGCGTCGAACACCGCCACGCCCAGCGCATCCAGCGTGCCTTTCAGCTCGCCCGTGCCCCGGCTGGCCTCGCCGACGCGCCGCACGAAACGCTGCAGCGCCATGTCGGCCGTGTTCTGCGCCACCCCCGCCACCTGAGTCGCCGCGTAGCGGAAATTCTGCAATTCCTCGACCGACACGCCGAACGTCCTGGACAGCTTGTCCAGCTCGGACCCGGCCGCAACGCTCTGCTTGATCAGCAGGCCCAGCCCCGCCGTCCCGGCCAGCGTGCCGATCGCGGTCTGGACGTTGAAGACGGACCGCGCGAACCCGGCCATGGACCGGCCGACGCCGCGGAAACTGGTCTGCACCGCCCGCGCCGTCTGGCGCGCCTTGCGCTCGAAGCTGCCCATGTCCGTGGCGGCCTTGCGCAGATTGTGCTGCAGGTTCGCGGAATTGGCGCGCAGATCGATCTGCAGCGTGCCGATGCTGGCCATCTTACCTCGCCTCGATTCCCGTCATCGCGGTGACGGTCATGCGCAAGCGCGCCGCCATTTCTTGCCGCTTCTGTTCCGGCGTCAGCCGGAAGCTGAAACTGAAGTCGCGCCAGTCGAACGGCGCCTGACCCTTGCCCCGGTGGATATTGGCGATCAGCGCGGTCTGCTGCGCCATCATCGCCTCGATGCGCTCCGGCCAGAACGGCTCCGCGCGTTCATAGGCCATCCACTCGGTCAGCTCGGCGGAATCCATCCGCCGCCGCAATTCCCCGGCCGTCATGCCCAGATGGGCGGCCAGCCGGAAACAGAATTGCCGCGTCGGATGGCGCTTCAGTTTTTTGCCGCTTCCTCCTGCGCCCCGGCTTCCAGCCCGTTCAGCCGGACCGCCTTCACATAGATCGGGTCGGTCGCCGCGCCGGATTTCTTCACCAGGGCGGGCACGTCCTCATCGCTGAAGATCCGGTTGCCCTCGGCGTCCAGCGCCGTCATGGCCACCAGCCAGGCCCGCATGGAGGCGTCCTCGCTCAGGAACACGTTCAGGTCGAACCGGTCGCGGTCGCCCACGCTCATCACGCCGACCCAGACATCCACGCCCCATTGCGGGATATGGACCTTCTCGGCCTTGCGGTCTTCGCAGTTCAGGATATGGGCGCGCAGATCGGCCGGCGCGCCGGCGGCCTTTTTCGTCGTCGCCATGTTACGCCGCCGTCACGGCGCGCTTGCCGGACAGCTCCAGCGTGATCGAGGCGGTGACCTTGTCATTGACCGCCCCGCCCGGCGCGATCGAGGCCACAAAGCCCTTGATATCGTGCACGGCGCCGCCCGGATAGGTGATCTGGATATTGCGCAGCTGGCCCGAATCCCGCGCTGTCTGCGCCGCCGCCTGGCCGGTGTCGCCGGGGACATAATTCACGTCCACGGTCAGCTGGCCCTCGTCGATCAGCCCGGCCAGCTTCTCGATCGCCTCGCTGTCGAAATCGGTCACGTCGATCGCGGAGCGCGACCCGCCCGGTCCGCTGAAATTGGTGAGGTCGCCAATCGTGGTGAACGTGTCGTCGCCCGGCGCGGTGTCGACGGCGTCGCCCGCGCCGATCCCGATCGTCAGCCCCTTGGTAACTTCCGAATCGTAAGACATGGGTTTCCCTTCCTCTCAAAGAAAAAGGGCCGCCCTTCACGGCGGCCCCGGTTGCATTCATAGTCCCGTCAGAGCGGCCTCAGCTGTCGCCGTTCGCCCAGATATCGAAGTCCAGGATGACCCGCGGGATATGCGTCTCACCCCCCAGCCCGTCCTGTTCATTGATCAGCGTCACGCCGTGCAGCGCCCCGCCCGTATAGCCGTCCAGCGCTCCGCGCACCGCCTCGGCCAGCGTCCGCGCCGCGTCGAAATCGGCCGCGTAACAGTCAAGCTGGAAGCGGATTTTCTGCAGCGCAGACCCGCCCTCGAACCGGCTGGGCCGTTCCGCGGAAATCCGCGTGAACACGATGCGCGGCAGGCCCGCCCCGTCCGCGCTTTTCAACGCATAGACCTGCGCGCCCACAGAGGCGTTCACCGCCGCGTCCGCCGCCAGCGCGCCGATCAGGTCGCTCTCGATGCTCACCGGTCAGAACCCCTTGGCGCGGGACTTCGCCGCCTCGCGCGCGATGCCCTTGCCCAGATTGTCCGCGATTTTACGCACCGCCTCGCCCGCCTTGGCGTCCGCCGCGGGCCGCAGGAAGGGCGCGGCGGGCATGGCTCCGGTGGAGCGGCCATCCTTCTTGAAACGCTCGCCGGTGCCGAACTCGACCAGGTGAGCGTGATTGCCCAGCGGCCGCGCCGCGCCGACCGCCACCAGCGTCCGGTCGCGGCGGTCGGCCTTGACCTTGATCGACCGTTTCAGGTCGCCGTCATCAATCTTCACGCGCATCCGGGCGTCCTTGGCGATCACCCGGCCGCCCGCGGCGAGCGCGTTGGACAGCAGCCGGCGCTCCACGAACTCCGGAAATTTCTCCAGCGCGTCCGCAATCTCCGACGCCCCGCTGATCGCGATCTTCGTATCCATCAGGCCCGCGCCTCCGTATAGACCGCGTCGATCTGCAACTCGTTCTTGGACCGATAGGGCGTCAGCCCGGTGATGCGGTAGGCGACGCCCTCCCACACCACGCGCATGTCGTTATCAAGGTCGCTGCGATAGCGCAGGATCAGCGATATCCGCCGTTCCTCCAGGTCGCGGCCGCCTTCCACGAAATCGCGCGCCGTGCCGGTCATCACGCGCGCCCACGCCTTGGCGTGAAGCGCCCAGCTTTTCTCCGGCCCGCCCCGGTCGCCGCGTGTCTCGGTCGCGCTCTGGATCTCCACGCGCTGGTCATACTCTCCGGCGCCCAGCATGGCGTCAGCCCTCCGCCTTCAGCCGGTGAACCTTGAAACTGCCCCACAGCGCCCGCACCCCCATCGGGATCTCCGACAGGTTGCGCTCGCTGGTCGCCTCCCGGTTCCGGTACATGTCGGCGGCCAGCAGCAGGATGCCCTGCCGGATCTCCGCCGGGATGTCCTCCACCTCCGCCCAGCCCGCCGTGTAGCGGATGCGCACAGAATCATCGGTGCCGTAAAGATCGGTCGGCCAGCTATAGTCCGGCGCCAGGCTCACCCGTCCGGGCTGGCTGGCCGTGTCGGTGACATAGGCCGCCGCGTTCACCGTGCGCTCGGTCCCGTCGCCATCCAGATACTTGATGGAGTCGACCTGCTGCAGCGGCGCCGCCAGCGGCAGCTGCAGATAGCCGTTCCAGAAACTGCGCAGGCGGAACTCCCACTGACTGGTCAGCAGGGCCCGCCCCAGCGCGCCATAACGGCCGTCCGCCTTGTTGATCGCCGCCTGCAGCGTCAGCTTCAGGAAGGCGTCTTCATCGCTGGTTTCCACGCGCACCTGGCGCTTGAATTCCTCCAGCGACACCGGCTGCAGGTTCGCCGGATCGATCAACAGCAATTGCATGGCGGACGGCCCTTTTCGCTATGGCGCTCTTGTTCCGGCCGCCGCGTCAGACGATCTGGTCAACGCTGGCCAGGTCGGCGTCGGAGGCCTTGCCGTAGAGCGGGTCGAAGCCCAGCACCACGCCGCCATGATCGGCCGCCGCGGTCGCGCCGGTGATCGTCAGGCGGAAATGCGTGAAGCCCTCGGACAGGTCCTCGGGCCGCAGATTGATAAGCGCCTGCTTGTTGCTGTCGCTGCCCGCCTGGGTCAGCTGCGTGATCGCCTTGCCGTCGAGGTCCTGCGCGCCCGAACCGGAACCGTCGGTGGCTTCCTCGATCTTCGCATCGACCGTGCCGCTGGAGGCGATATCGCCGACCAGCACCATGGCCAGGAAGTTGTGGAAGTCCGCCGCGCTGATCCAGTCCGTCGAATTGTCGCCGGCCGTATAGGCGTCGGGATCGATCACGCCCGCCACGGCGGCGCGATCGGAAGGTTTCAGATTGAGGGACATCGCTTTGCTCCTTTTCGCGACTTTCTCGTTTCACGGCCCGGCGAACCGGCCCGCGCGCGGGACGCGCCCTGAAAGCGCGCCCCGCGTTCAGATCAGGCCGAAAGCGGCCCCTAGCTGCGTTCGGCGATCGACACGAAGTGCGAACGCGTCGGCTTGCTCTTGGACGGCGCGATCGGCGCGTTCAGCACCGGCTGGCCGCCGAGGCGGAAGATCCAGCGGAACGCCGTCAGGTTGTAGTCGAACCACAGGTGCATGGAGGTCGCGGCCTGAATGCCCGCCGCCTTGCGGAACGCCGCATAGCCGCGCTTGTTGAACAGCACCAGGTCGCCCGGCGTGCCCAGCGGCTTGGCCGTCTCGGTCGGGATGACCGGCCGCCCGCGCAGGAACCCGCCCGGCTGGGCGTCCGTCCCGTCGCGATAGACGTTCGGACGGTCCTGCGTGTTCAACTGCGGCAGCACCGCAATCGTGTCCTGACCGGCCAGCCACACATAGTCGCGAAGGTCGCCGAGGATCCGGCCGAACGCCTTGTCGACATTCTCGACCTGCACCGTATCCGCCGCCTGGCTGGTCTCCTTGGCGATAGAAATCAGCGCATCGCTGGCCATGAAGCCCAGCGGCTTGCCGACGCCGTCGCCATAGCCGACCGCGTCTTCCGCCTTGTAACGGATCGCCGCGCCGGCCTTGCGGGTCAGGTGATCGTCCAGCATCGGCGCGTCTTCACGCAGCTCGTCGGTGACCGGCACAAGCGCGTAAAGCTCATGCAGGTTCACCGTGACACCGGTCAGGTCCAGCTGCGACGGCGTCATCTGCGTGCCTTCGCCGCGCCAGTAGGACTGGATGCCCGCCGCGCCCCAGGGCGTGGTGATGTCCTTCGGCATCTGGACAGAATTGCGTGCGGTCGGCGTCGGATCGATCAGGTCCAGCAGGCCGCCCACCTGGAAGACTTCCTCCCAGATATTGTTCATGAAAGCGGTCGGCACCACGAAGCCTTCGCCGCCGTCGCCGCCATTCTGGTTGAAATTGGCCGGGGCGGCCGCCGCCAGCCGGTCATCCACCTCGAAGCGCGAACCCGCCTGCGGGTTGGCGCGCCGCACCGCCAGCGCGAAGTCGGAGAGAGAGGCAAAGCCGCCCATCTCCGCCGTGCCGCCATTCTCGCTGGTCACCCGCGCCGCGGAGCCGGCCGGGGCCGGATCATCCGCCGGGCGGGCGTCATCCTTGGCGAAGGTGCGGTCCCGCTCGCGCTTGGCGACCGCCGCGTCGATCTCGGTCTGGCAGGCCTCGATCTCCGCCGCCTTGGCGTCGATATCCTTGTCCAGCTGCGCCAGCTGGGATTGTTCATCATCGGACGGATTGTCCTTGGCCGACAGCGCGTCGGCCTTCTCCGCCAGCTTACGGCCCTCGGCTTTCAGCGTGGCGCGCTTCTCATAGAGTTCCTTCAGCGTCATCGTGCGCTCCCTTTGGAAAGCCGGGCTGGAGTCAAAATCCATCCCTCCCGCCGGCCCGGCTGTGGCGGCGGCGGTGGAATACTGCTGTTCTGCTGTCCTTGATCAGGCGGCAGTCAGGCCGCCGGCGCGGCGCCGAACGCCGCCGCCGACAGGCGCCGGGATCCGGCGCGCGCCGGGCCGCGCTTGACCCGCGCGGAGGTTTTCATCAGGCGGCTTAGCGTGCTGTCGATCGTTCCAATGGAATCGACCATGCCGGCGGCCTTCGCCGGGGCCGACAGCATCATACGGCCCTTGCCGAAATTCTCGCGCACCGCCGCGGCGTCCACCCCGCGACCCTTGGCGACGTCGCGGATGAACATCGCGCCCAGCGCGTCCACTTCACCCTGCATGTGCGCGCGGGCGTCATCGCTCAGCTCTTTCTCCGGCCAGCGCTCGACCTTCTCGGGGCTGGTCGCAATGATCGTGGTATTGATCCCGCGCTCGGCCAGCATCTTGGTCAGATCGTCGTGATAGGTGACCACCCCGATCGACCCGGCCATGGCGGCCTCGCTGATCACGATCTCGCTGCACGCGCTGATGATCCAGTAGGCCGCCGAGGCCGCCGCGCCGATCACCACCGCGATCACCGGTTTCTTGGCGCGCGCCGCCATGATCGCCTTGTGCGCCTCGGGCAGGTTGAAGACCATGCCGCCCGGCGAATCCACCGGCATCAGGATGGCGGAGATGGAATCGTCATTGGCCAGATGATTCAGCTTGCCCGGCAGCTCCATCGTGGAGACATGCGGAACGCCGAACTCCGTCAGCAGCGCGGAGCGGCGGTTCATCACCGGACCGACGATCGGCACGATGCCGATGCCGCCCGCGGCTTCGTCATTGGGACGCACCGTGCTGATGGCGGCCGCCTGGGCGCTCGCCGCCTCGACCGCCGTCGCATTGGCGCCGGGCAGGTAACAGCCGGCGCAGTCCATATCGATCGCCCAGTACATCTAGCCCGCTCCCTCTTTGACTTCCCGCAATTCCACGATGCGCCGCGCATCCAGCGGCGCCGGCCCGGCTTCACCGCCGCCCTCCGCAACCGCGCCGGCATTGCCGCCATCGCCCGGCTGGGCCAGGTTCAGCGGCCGCGGGATCTCGCCGTCCGGCTTGCGGTTCAGATTCTCGCGCTGGCGCACTTCCTCCACGCTCATGAAGGGGGCGCCGCCCAGCGCCGTCGAATAGGCCGCGAAACGGCTGACCGTGTCGCCGCGCAGCAGGCCATTCACGTCATGCTCCGCCTTGAAGCGGGACGGGTTCAGGATCAGGTCCCGCCGCACCGCCTGTTCCCAGACCGTCAGATAGGGCACGATCGTGTCCGTCACCCATTCAATGGCCTGCTGTTCGATATTGCTGAACGTCGCGCGGTCCAGCACGCCGACCTTGTGCGGCGGCACGCGCAGAAGTTTCAGCACCTCCAGCTCCACCTGTTTCCAGGTATCGACGAATTGCGCTTCCTCGTTCGACTGGCTGCGGCGCTGCCACTTGCCGCCCGGCGGCAGCAGCACGTCCTTGTGCCGGTTCTCGCCGCGCGTGTTTTCGTGCCAGTGCTTGAGAAACTGGTCGGCGCTTTCCTGATTCTGGAACCAGCGGTCATCCCAGCCGATCGCCCCGCCAATGCCATCGCCATATTTGAAGAACTCGGCGGCGTAGCGCATCAGCGCCAGCGCCCGGCCGATCGCCTCCGCGCCCAGCTGGTAGATCGGAACCGGCGTCAGCCCGTCATCGGCGAACGGCGGCAGGCGCAGCGCCAGCACCTCGTCATCGGCCAGGTAGCGTTTCGGCTTACCGGGCTGGCTGATTTCGTGCCAGATCCGCCCATTGCTCTCGAACATGCGCTGATGCGCCGGATGGATCGGCCACAGCTCGCTCACCGGGCCGCTGGCGCCGGGCCGTATCTCGGCATAGGCCGCGCGGTGAAAGGCCAGCCACCAGCTCATCTGGTAGCGGAATTCGAACGCCGTCATGTTCGGATTCGGCTGGTCGTGCAGCAGCTCATAGAGCGGCATGTTCGTGGCGCGGCGCAGACCGTCCGCGCCGCGCTCATACAAATGGAACGGCAGGCCCGCCGCCGTCGTGGCGATGGAATCCAGCCCCGCCCACAGCGCCGGGATCTTCAGCGCCGACTGCGCGGTCACCGGTTCCCCGGCCCAGCTGCCCGTTCCCAGATTGTCGCGCCACCAGCGCGGGGCCATCGGGTCGCGGTTGACCGGCCCCGGATCGGCGCCCGCCAGCACGGAGAAGGCGCGGCCAATGCGTTCGAACATGCTCACCCTCTCCCGTAGAACGCTTCGCTCAGCGTCACCACTTTGCGCTTGTTGTCCTTGCGCTCGCCCTCGATCATCAGGGTCAGCGCGTTCACCAGGGCCGAGACCCCGTCAATCTTTTCAGAGCTGCGGGCCTTGTCCGGTTTCGGATTGCCGCTCGAGTCGTTGAAGATCAGGACGTTCGAAAGGCACCAGCGCGTCACCGCGTCGCCCGCGTGCAGGATCTGCGGCGCCGCGCCCTCGCGCGTCGTGGCGATGATCCGCCGCTCCATTTCATGGGTCGCCCCGGCCAGGCCGACGCAGGTCTGCGCCACGCCCGCCATGTCGAACCCGTCCGCCATCAGGTTCTGCACCAGCTCCATGGCGAAGTGCCGGTCAAACCCGATCGTCTTCAGCGCGATGTCGGGGACCAGCGCGTTGATGTCCTGCCGTATCTGTTCAAAATCGGTCGCGTTGCCGGGCGTGGCGCACAGCAGCCCGGTCTGCGCCCAGATATCGTAAGGCACATTGTCCCGCTTCGCCCGGTCGCGAATATCGTCTTCCGGGCACCAGTATTTCACCAGCGCCGCGATGGCCGTCTCGCTCACCGGGTTCGGCGGCGGAAACAGCAGGGCCAGCGCCGACAGGTCATTGACCTTCGCCAGGTCCAGCCCGCCAATCGCCTCGCAGCCCTTGAAGTCCGCCAGTTCGAACGGCCGCTCGGCGCTCCGTCCCGGAAGCGCCGGCGCCTTGCACAGATCCCACCGCCATGTCGGGATCCATTTGGCGTGGTTTTCCGTCCACTGGTTCAGCCGAAGCTGGCGGAACTCGTTTTCGCTGGCGGGGGAGGCCTTGGCTTCCTCGCACGCCGCCTCCAGGCTGGCCGGCTTGACCGAGACGCCATAGCTCGGATTCGCCTTCTTCCAGGTCGCCGGGTCTTCCCAGTCATCGTCCGGGTCCGCCGCGTAGATCACCGGCAGCACGTGATCCAGTTTCAGGACCCCGTCCCGGACCTTCAGCGCCGTCTGCCACAGCTCCCAGCAGACCGACTCGCGCCGGTTGCCCGCCGTCGTGATGTAGATCTCCACCGGCTGGCGCCGGGCGCCGACCGCGGTGTGCATCACCTCGTACTGTTCGCGGTCGGTCCAGACATGGACCTCGTCGCCGATCACCCCGTGCGGGTTGAACCCGTGTTTCGACTTCGCCTTGCCCGTCAGCGGTTTGAAGCTGGCGTTCGTCGCGCCGCAGAACAGAGACGGTTTCAGCCGCTCCACGATGCCCGCCAGCGCCGGCGACATCGCCGTCATGTTGGTCGCCGCATCGAACACGATGCGCGCCTGTTCCTCGTTGCCCGCGATCGAATAGACCGGCGCCGCCGGTTCGCCGTCCGCCAGCATCAGGAACAGGCCCAGCGCCGCGGCGAACTCCGTCTTGCCGTTCTTCCGCGGCACCGCGATGAACACCATGCGGTAGCGCCGCGTCCCGTCCGGCCGCATCCAGCCGAACAGCTTGCGCACGATACGCTTTTGCCAGTTCATCAGGCGGAACGGACGGCCGCGCCATTCGGCCTGCGTGAACACGCAGAAGCGCTCGATCCAGGCGACCGCCCGGTCGGCCTTCGCCTTGTCGAAATAGTACGTCCCGTCCGCCAGCCACCGTTTAGTTGATCGCGCCCGTCCCGCCTTCGTTCCGGAAGTCGAGCGGGTTTTCGCCGCTATAGCTGTCGTCATCGTCGTCTCGGTTGCGCGGCCGCGGCGGCGCGTCGTCGGCGCGCTCGCCGCCCTGGCCGAACAGGCCGTCCGCCGGCATCTCGGGCCGCGCCAGCCGCGTCAGGATTTGCGTGCGCATGGAGGGCGTCAGCCCCAGCTCGCCGCACAGCTTGATCAGGTCCTGCTTGGCCCGGCGCATCACCATGGCCGCCGGGTGCATCCGGTAAATCTTGTCCACGTGGGCGCTCGACGTGACATAGGTGAAGCCCTGTTCGGCCACCGTGTCGCGCGCCTCCAGGTATTCCGCCATCGTGTCGCAGAACAGGATGAACAGCGGGCTGTCCGTCTCGCGGATGAAGCCGAGGCCCTTCAACTTCGGCGCATACTCTTTCCAGATCTTCCGGGCCTTGCCCGTGCGCACGTGCGCCGGCGGCTCCATCGGCAGCTGGCCCGCCTGCGCCGGACTCGCCTTCACCGATTTGCGCTTGCCCGGATTGCCCTTCGCCTCCGCAACCTCAGCCGGCTGCGGCTTCCGCCCCTTGGCCATCGCTACACCTCACCGCCCAAAAAAAATTCCCCCCCAATTCCGCGCCCCCAAAAATTCTACTCCGGCGCTGGTTTAGGGCGGGGCGGCTGGCAGGGATTTGGACCCCCTACCCCCTGCGCTCGGTCAGCGCGGCGCGGGCGGATCGGACCAGCTCGGGATGCGTTTCGCTGAGCGGCGGCAGGCCCAGCCGCGCCGCCAGCTCATCCAGCGCCGCCAGCCCCCGCCGCTCCGCCGCCTGCTTGTGTTTCGAGTGACAGTTCACGCACGCCCCGACCCAGTAGCGCCGCAGCCAGAACAGCCGCCGGTCCCCGCCATGCGGATAGAGGTGATCGACCAGCGCCGCGAAGGCGATCCGCCCCGGATCGAACAGCGCGTGATAGGCGCACAGCGGATGCTTGGCGAGAAACCCGTCCCGCCCCTTTCGCCACTGACTGTCATAGCCGCGCTCGGCCGCCGTCCCCCGCCTTTGCTCCATGGCCCGGTCCGCGTCCGCCTTCGCAATCGCCAGCCGCGCGGGCCGGTGCTGCCGTGGCCGCGAGGGCACGCCGCTTCCCCTTCAGTCCCTACGCCGGATCGTCCAGGTCCAGCGAGGTCGAGGCCGCCCGCACCACCATCTGCCCGTCGGCGGCGAACGCCTCGTCGGTCGTGTCGATCACGCCCAGGAAGTTCCCGTCCGTCAGCGCGTCGAATATCCCCACATGCGTCACGGTGGTGGAGCCCGGCACGGCGAACGTCTCGTCCCCGCTGAGCGCCCGCGACCCCGCGTCCGCCGCATCGAACGCGGCGGGCTGGCGCGCATAGGACCCGCCCGTCACCTCGTTCGCCCCGGTGGACCCCGGATCGCCCGTATGCAGGGACAGGTGCAGCCCGCTCAGCGCGTCCAGCATCGTGTTCTTGGCCGCTTCGGTGAAGGTGCCCATCGCCTATTTCTCCCTGATTGGAATGACCAGCGTGCGGTCATATTTGCGCGGCGGCGTGGAGTCGGTGGTGAACCGCGCCGTCACTTCATAATCGACCCGGTGCGTCCCGCCCCGCGCCCAGAACTGTATCGTGTCGTTCACCTGTTCCTCGGTGTGGATGGTCAGGCCGTCCGGAACCGTGGAGACAATCTCCACGTCCGCCACGCTCTCCCCGTCAACCAATTCCTCGGTGATGCCGATGAAATAATCGAGGTCCTCATTCGGGTCCTGCGGCTCCGCGCGATAGGTGGTCATCAGATGCCGCTCCCTTCAAACGCCGAACCGCCGGCGTCCCGCCGTGTCGTCGAACACCCGCCGCCGCCCCGCCGCCTCGTTGAACTGCCGCCCGCCGGGAACCAGGCTTACCCGCCGCGCCGCCCCCGCCAGGGAGACCACGCCCGTCACAACCCCGCCCAGCGAGACCCGCTTGAACGGAACCGCCGCCACGGAGGCCACGCCCCGCACGGCCCCGGAGACGAAATGCACCCCGCTGACGGAGGCCGCGGCCGACCCCGCCGCAACCGCCCGTCCGGCAATCAGGGCGCGCTTGAAAACGCTCCCCGAGGCCACAGAGACCGCCGAGGCCGAACCCGAAACGAAACGCCGCGGCCGCAGCCCGGCGGACGCGCCGCCCAGCGCCGCCACGGCCCCGCCGGTCAGAGCGCGCTTGAACGCCGCCCCCGCCATGGAGGCCGCCCCGGC
>NZ_ASJA01000027.1 GCF_000412185.1 Euryhalocaulis caribicus | reverse complement strand
CCGCATCGCCCTCAATGTCGTGATCAACCTCGGAGCGATAGGCCAGACCGATGCGGCCGCCCTGCCAGGGCTCGATCATCGCGCCCAAATTGAAGCCATAGGACCAGTCATCGCCTTCCAGGTTCAGGCGGCCATCCGCCTGCTGCGGCAGGATGCCGTTGGAGGCGCAGAAGCCCGGCGCCTGCGGTTCGACCTGCGACAGGCAGACCGCGCCGAAATCAATGGCGTTGGTCAGGCGGACATCGGCGTACTGCGCGCTGACGCCGGCGCCCACGGACAGCCAGTCATTCACGCGGAAACCGATGCTGGGATTGATGTCGATGACGGTCAGCTCGGAATCCAGCGCCTGATAGCGTCCCTGCCATTCGCCGTCATAGGCGGTGGTCAGGCCGAACGGCGCGGAAACGCCAAGACCCGCCCACAGGCGGCCGTCCATCAGGGGCATGACGGCGTAGAAATTGGGCACGAAAGCGTCGTCGAACGCATCGCCGCCATCGCCGCCGGTCAGCGGCGCGCCAAGGGCGTCGACCGATCCGGCGTCTTCGAACTCGCCGCGGCCGATAATGGCGTGAATGCCGGTATTGATCTGGGGACCGTCCAGATAGGTCATGCCGGCGGGGTTGGAGAATACCGTGCTGGCGTCGGAGGCCAGCGCCGCATTGCCGGAATTGGCCAGACCAACGTCGCGGACGCTGTATTCCTGGACCTTGAAACCATCGGCCATCGCGGGCCCTGCGACGGCGATGGCGAGCGCGGAAACGCCGGAAAAAACGAGGCCGCGCTTAAGATATGCAGACTGCATTGAAAATCTCCCGAAGAAAGCTTGCAGCCGGGAGAACCCGCCGAAAAAGCGGGGTGTTCCTTCGCCGAACTGCTAAAAGCATATCTTGACGCAGGCGGTCAGGCGGCGAGGCTGAGCGCGTGGCGGGCGCGGATTACGCTGCGGCGCACACAGACAAAGTCCGGTCCGGAACCGGCGGCGGAAGATTGAAATTTATGGCTGACCAATATGCCCGGGCCGAAGAATGCGTTGACGCCGCCATCGCCCGCGTCGGCAAGACCATCGTGCTGGGCCTGCCGCTGGCGCTGGGCAAGGCCAACCATCTGGCGAACGCGTTTTACGCCCGGGCCAGGACCGATCCGGACCTGGACCTGACCATCTTCACGGCGCTGACGCTGGAGCGGCCGGCGGCCCCGAACGCGCTGGCCGCGCGGCTTCTGGAGCCTATCGCGGAGCGGCTTTACCAGGGCTATCCGGATCTGGATTACGCCCGCGACCGCCGCGCGGGAACCCTGCCCCTGAATGTTACGGTGAAGGAGTTTTTCCTGCCCCCCGGCGGCCTGCTGAACAATGAGTACGCCCAGCAGAACTATGTCAGCGCCAACTACACCCATGCCGGGCGCGATATCCTGGATTCCGGCCTGAACGTGATCGCGCAGATGGTCGCCCCGGCGCCGGACGGGGGCGGATACAGCCTTTCCTGCAACCCGGACCTGTCACTGGATCTTGCGAAAGCCCTGTGGCGGCAACAGGCGGCGGGCCGGAAGGTCGCGATTTTCGGAGAAATCAACGCCGACCTTCCTTATCTGGGGAATGACGCCGCCGTGCCGGAGGACTGGTTCGACGGATTATTTGACGCCGGACGCTATACGCTGTTCCCGGTTCCCGCGCGTCAGGTCGGCCTCAGCGACCACGCGCTGGGCCTGCATGCGGCGACGCTGATCAAGGATGGCGGCACGCTGCAGATCGGGATCGGCGCGCTGGCCGACGCGGTCAGCCACGCCATCGGTCTGCGGCACACGAAAAACGATGCGTTTCGCCGGGCTGTGGCGCGGCTTCAGGGGGCGCCGGAGGCCGGATGCCCGGCGATTGGCGGCCTCGCCCCCTTCGAAACGGGGCTTTATGCCTGCAGCGAAATGGTCACGGACGGGCTGTTGCGGCTGCTGGAATGCGGCGTGCTGAGCCGCAAGGTTCATGACGCGCCCGGAGATGACGGATTTTTTCTGCACGGCGCGTTCTATCTGGGACCCGCGCGCATGTATCAGCGTCTCCGCGACCTGCCCGAAACGCTGCGAAAACGCATCAACATGACCGCCGTGACGCGCGTGAACGACCTGTTGGGCAGCGAGGCGCTGGACCGCGCGCAACGCGTCGAGGCCCGCTTTTTCAACACCGCGATGAAGATAAACGGCCGCGGGGCCGCGATTTCCGACACGCTGGAGGATGGCCGCGTGGTGAGCGGGGTGGGCGGACAGTATAATTTCGTGGCGATGGCGCACGCGCTGGAGGATGGCCGTTCGGTCATCATGCTGCGCGCGACGCGGCAAAGCGGCGGCAAGACGGTTCCGAACATCGTCTGGCAGGCCGGTGAAATCACCGTGCCGCGCCACCTCCGCGATATGGTGGTGACCGAATATGGCGTCGCGGATCTGCGCGGAAAGACCGACCGCGAAGTGGCGATTGCGCTCGCCAGCGTCAGCGATGCGCGCTTCCAGAAAGCGTTTCTCGAAGCCGCGAAAGCCGCCGGAAAGGTCGAAAAGGCGTTCGAACCGCCGGAAGACTGGCGCCGGAATACGCCTGAAACGCTCGAAAATGCGCTGAAAGACGCCGTTTCGGACGGCGTATTGCCCCCCTATCCGCTTGGAACCGATCTGAGCGCCACAGAAATTGCGCTGAAAGACGCCCTGCAATGGCTGGGCGCCCGCAGCAAAACCCTGCGCGGCCGCGCCGGGCTGTTCGCCGGGGCGCTACTGAACGGCGCCATACCCGACTGGTCCCTCCCCTATCTGGAGCGGATGGACCTGTCAGAACCGGCCGGTTTCGGCGACCGCGTACAGGCCAGGCTGATCGTTTACGCCCTGGAGCAGACCGGAGTCAGATGTGATCCCGGGGAATAACCTCCCGCCAGCTTTTGCAGACGAAGCGTGAGTCGCCTTCATAGGCGTCCAGCTCCGCGTCGATATAGAAATTGTCGCGGTCGGAGGTGAGACAGGTGCGGGTGCGGGTGCTGACGGACCAGCCCTCCCGTTCCAGCGTCCTCTCCCAGACCGTCTCACCTCGGACGGAGGTAAAGTCGCCTGTGACCGCCGAATAGGTCTCTTTCGCGTGAGCGCCGACAGTCAGGCCGATATCGTTCAGGCGGAACACGCCGCGGTCATCCACGACTTCCAGCTCGGACAGGTTTTCCGCCAGATCGCGATAGACTTTCCATGTGTGCTGACCGGGTTCGATCATGGTCATGTCCGGACCGAGCGCGCCCACCGGTTCACCCAGATCGCGAAGCGCGTTGTCGTCCTGCGGCCGGGGTTTGCGGCGGGGCAGGATCAACCGGCTGTTCCCCGTCCAGACCGTCAGGCGGGTCGATTCCGGCGGCGTCCAGGCCAACGGCCAGTAGACCGTGGAAATGGCAACCCGGATGCGGTGGCCTGCCGGGAAGGTCTGGGCAATATAGTTGAGCGGCACCTGCACCTTGTAGCGCTTGCCCGGCTCCAGCGTTTCGGGATGCCGCCGGCTTTCATGGTGGGTGAGATTGAGCAGGCCGTACGTGACGCGCGTGACCTGATGATCGGGCCGCATGTCAGACAGCCGAACGGCGACCATGGCGACCGGCTGATCGGAGGCCAGTTCCAGCTCCACGACGGGTGAGCCGAGGATCTCCACGTCCTCTTCCAGCGTATCCGTCTGGAAGATCAGGCCGCCGCCATCCTCCGACCGTTGATCGCCGGACAGGTCCGGACCCTTGGCGTAAGAACACCATTTACCCGCGAACAGACCCAGCGTGACCGGCGACTGGACGTCCAGCCCGTTTACAGCGGTTTCCGCCTCCGCCGGTTCCAGATGCCGCCCCTGACCCAGCTTGTATTCCAGAGGCTCGCTGCTGGCGGAGGGCCAGTCAGACTCCCCCACCCACTTTCCGGGGCGGAAATCATATTGCGGATTGGGCGGGGCGCTGTCCTGCATCCAGGCGCGGATCATCGGATCGTGTTCGACGCCGTTATCCTTGCCCTTCAACCAGCGGTCCCACCAGCGCACCAGCTCCGACAGAAAATCTATCGCCGGACCGGGGCGGCCAATATGGGGATAGGTATGGCCCCACGGGCCGACCAGCCCTTTTCGTGGAACGTCCAGCTTTTCCATCAGGCGGAAGACCGTATTGGTGTAGCCGTCCGCCCAGCCCGAAACGGCGAAGACCGGCACCTGAACGTCGCTGTAGTCCTCGCAGATCGAGCCATGGCGCCAGTATTCGTCGCGGCGCTGATGCTCCAGCCAGGTTTTCAGCCACAGGCCGCTGCCTTCCAGACGTTCACGCCACATCTCGCGCCAGCGATCGCCCACCAGAGCCGGATCCGGCGGCATGGTGTTGAACGAGAACATGACGGACGCCCAGGACAGATTATCGCCCAGCAACGTGCCGCCCATATGATGTATATCGTCCGCGTATCGGTCATCGCTGGAGGAAACCGAGACGATGGCTTTCAGCGGCTCTGGCTGCATGGCCGCGATCTGGAGCGCGTTAAACCCGCCCCACGAAATGCCCATCATTCCGACATTGCCGTCGCACCAGGTCTGTTTCGCGATCCAGTGTATCGCCTTCACGCCGTCATCGAGTTCCGATTGCGTGTACTCGTCCTTCAGCACGCCTTCGGATTCGCCGCTGCCGCGAATGTCCAGCCGGATACAGGCATAGCCGTGTCCGGCGAGATATTTATGGGTGATCTCGTCCCGCTCGGTCGTGCCGAAACGCTTGCGGTAGGGGATATATTCCAGAATTGCGGGAACGGGGCTGTTTCCGGAATCCTTAGGACGCCAGATCCGCGCGGCGAGGTTCAGATTGTCGCCGACCGGTATCCAGACATTTTCCTCTTCGATGATCTCATGGGGGAAATCGGTGACTGTTTTCATGCGGCCTTCGGCAGCGGTTTGATGAAGATGGGAAGAGAGTCGACGCAACGCGCATAGGCGTCTTCCAGCATTTCCTCGTCATTGCCGCCGAGGAAGATGTCAGCCAACTCGTAGCTGTAGCTGTCCTGATAGAAGAGCGTCGAAAGCTGAACGTCCTTCTGAACGTGAACATTGGCGTCGATGTCGGGCAGGATGCGCTTGAGGTCGGCCAGTTCGCTCTCGCTGGGAACGCGTTTGACGATGCCGTCGCCCTCGAAAGAGCGCAGCATGAACTTGGCCGCCACTTCATCCTTGCCCTTGCCTTTGGGCATCTCAGGCTTGCGGCCAAGCGCCAGGTCGATGGCGACCTTGTGATGAGAGGCGCCGTCCACCATGCGGAAAAGCGGCGAATGGGACTTGGATATGCGAGCGTTCACCTCAAGCAGATTCAGGTCGCCGGTTTCCGGGTTCCAGAAGAACTCGATATTGAACGGCGATCCGTCATAGCCGACCTGTTTCATGAAAGCGGCGCTGATTTTCCGTGCCTCGTCCATGACATCATCCGGCAAAACGGCCGGGTACTGGTACCGGGAAAAGCTGCTTTGATGATGGCCTTCGCGGACGGAATCCACGGCGCCGTAAATCACCGTCTCGCCATTCCAGACATAGCCTTCCAGCGTGAACTGGCGCGCCGCCGAAATTAGAGATTCGGCCACGGCGTAATTGCCGTCGATATCGCCGACTTCCTCATGATCGATTTTGGCCAGGAACTGGTTGAAAGGTTCGCCCATCAGATGAATTTTCTGCCGACAGGCATGAAGCGCGGCCGCCAGATCCTTCTCGTCCTCCACCATGAAGCCAAGCACAGAGGAATGACCTTTCACCGGCTTCAGCCAGAACGGATAGGCCGGCGCATCTTTTTTAGCCCTGTCGGGATCGAACGGGTTCAGCGCGCGAACCGTAGGCGTTTTCTTCGGGTAAAGCTTCTTCTGTTCCAGCCGCGTCCAATATTTGTGTTCGAGTCGAGCGACGGCTTCGGGTTTCGCGCCTGGCAGGCCGAAATCCTGTCGCAGTAACGCCTCAAGCGGCGTCACCGGGAAATCCAAATAACCGATAATGGCGTCCGGTTCCCCGCCATGGTCGTCAATGACCGACCGCGCCTGCTGGTAGAGGTCGTCAAAATCTATGCGGCCGCTGGGCGGCTGGACATCATCCTTGGTGAGAGCGGAGATCAACTCCCACTCTTCGGCAGCGTCCAGAGCGCGGATGAGACCAAGATTATAGTCATCCGCCCCCAGCACGAAAATCCGCTGTTTGCCGGAATTCGTATTGTTTTTCTTTGTCATCAACCAATCCGATCCGTTTCTTGTTCTTATCGATCCTTATTGGCGGCGCGAGGCCACGGGCTGGAAGAGCAGACTTCCGCCCGTTCAAGGCCCGCAGACTGAAAGGCGCGGTCAGTCGTCCAGAACGAACGTCACCAGCAGGTGGACGCGGTATTCGGTGATGGCGCCGTCGCTGACATTGACCTTCTGTTCCTTGATCCAGGCGCTCTGGACATTGCGCAGGGATTTCGACGCGCGGTCGATTCCCTTCTCGATGGCGTCCTCGAAGCTTTTCGTGGATGTGGTGGAAATTTCGGTTACGCGTGCAATCGACATGGGATCCTCCTGTCATTGTGACGTGCGGGGAGAACAGAAGCCGCGCCGCGAAGGTTCCGGCAAAGCTCAAAAAAGAGCGCGCGGCGGCGCGGTTTTGCGCGCTCCCTTGAACGCCGCCGCGTTTGGCGCGACGGTCTTCGCGCCGGCTGATCGGAGACCGGCGGCGAGATACGGATAGACTTTGATGATCGACAACGAGCCCGGCCGCGCGTGCAAGATACTGGCGACGCTGGGCCCCGCCTCCCGCAGCACAAAGGTCATCGCGGAGCTGATCCAGCATGGCGCGGACGCCTTTCGCGTGAATATGAGCCACGGCGATCACGAGACGCACGCCGAGACCATTGCCCGCATCCGGCAAGCGGCGGAGAGCCTGGGCGCGCATGTGGCCATCCTGGCCGACCTTCAGGGGCCGAAGCTGCGGCTGGGGGATCTGGACGGGGACATCGAAATTCGCGCAATGGAAAAGCGCACGCTGACGCTGGGCGAGTCCGCCGGAGGCGAGGCGCTGCCCGTGCCGCATCCCGAACTCTTCGCGGCGCTGGAGGCGGGAGACTCCGTTCTTTTCGATGACGGCGCGGTCGCCGCCAAGGTGGTTTCGGCGGACGGCGAATCCGCCGAGCTGCAATTTCTCAATGGCGGAACGCTGTCCGCCAACAAGGGGATCAACCTGCCCGGCCGGGCGCTGGATATCGGCGCGCTGACCGACAAGGATCTGGAGGATCTGGACTTCGCGCTGGATCAGGAGGTCGACTATATCGCGGTCAGCTTCGTACAGCGCGCCGCCGATGTCCGGCAAGCCAATGAGCGGATCAGGGGCCGGGCGGCGGTGGTCTCAAAGATCGAAAAACCGTCCGCGCTGGATGATCTGGAAGACATCATCGCGCTGTCCGACGCGGTGATGGTGGCGCGCGGCGATCTGGGCGTGGAGCTGTCGCTGGAGGACGTGCCGGTGGCGCAGCGGCGGATCATTCGCGCCTGCCGCCGGTCCGGCAAACCGGTGATCGTCGCCACCCAGATGCTGCAATCCATGATCGATTCGGCGACGCCCACCCGCGCCGAAGCCTCCGACATCGCCACGGCGGTCTATCTGGGCGCGGACGCGGTGATGCTGAGCGCGGAGACGGCGGTGGGGCGCCATCCGCTGACCGCGGTCGCCATCATGGACCGCATCATCGGCGCGGTGGAAGCGGACCCGGAATACGAACATTACCTGCCGCCGCTGGACATGCCCGACCGGTCCTCTCAGGCGCAGGCGCTGTCCTATGCCGTTCGAAATGCGTGCGAGGCGCATGGTTGCGATGCGATTTTCGCGTTCACCCAGTCGGGCGCCTCAGCCGCAGCCGTGGCGCGGGAGCGTCCGCACGCGCCGATTTTCGGTGTCAGCCCCTATGCCGCCGCGGCCCGCCGCATGGCCCTGATCTGGGGCGTGCAGCCCATGACCCGCCCCGCGCCGGATACGTTCGACGCAGCCATCGAACAGGCCCGCGCCCTGATGCGGGAGATCGACGATGTCGAAAACGGATTGCTGGTCGGCGGCCTTCCGTTCGGCTCCGAGGGCCGCACCAATGTTCTGCACCTGCTGAATTTGTAGAGCGGGCTAGAGCTTTCCCCGTCCTGTCTTGTTGCGCGCGCAGCGGCGGGAGCAATAGCGCACATTCTCCCAGTCCCGCCCCCATTTCTTCCGCCACGCGAAGGGGCGGCCGCAGACCGGGCAGGTCTTGGTTGGCAGGTCGCGCTTTGCGGTGGATCCCGTCATGCCGGGAGAGTTAGCGCCTTAATCGGCCCGCGCCAGATCGGTCACGATGTGGAGGCGCTTTTTCGGCCCCCGGACGCGCCAGCGCATCTGCCAGCGGTCGGCGCCGAACGCGATAAAGACGCCGGAATACAGGTCCGGCGGGCAGTCATGCCGCTGGCGGCAGAACCCGTCCGACAAATCCAGTTCGTGAAACGGGCGGCCGTCGTCGAAATGCACCGCGGCGCGGCGCGGCGTGACAAAGCCCAGTCGGTAATCGCGCCAGGCCGGGCCGCGATAGGCCCCCATCGCCAGCTCCGCGCGTTCGCGCCAGGCATGGCGCTCTCCGTCCGGCGCAATCTCGAGCACGCCGGTCATGGTCCCGGTCTGCCCCGCGCGGTGGTCGCGCATGGTCCGGTCCAGCCGCCAGCGCCCGGTGAGGTAAGCGGCAAGATCGGCGACCGGATAGGGCCCGCCGCTCACCGGTCCTTGGGGTCGATGGCGTCGCGCAGGCCGTCCCCGATGAAGTTGAAGGCCAGCAGGGTGATCATCATGAACAGCGAGGGGAAGAGCAGCAGCCACGGCTTTTCCAGATCGTCTTTGCCCTGGGAAATCAGCTTGCCAAGGCTGGTCAGCGGCTCCTGCACGCCGAGGCCCAGAAAGCTGAGGAAGCTCTCGGCCAGGATAATCACCGGGATGGTCAGGGTGGCGTAGACCACGACCGGTCCCAGCACGTTGGGCATGATGTGGCGGCGGATAATGGTGAAGCCGCGCACCCCGGCGGCTTCCGCCGCCTCGATAAATTCCTTGCGGCGCAGGGAGATGGTCTGGCCGCGCACGATTCGCGCCATGGTCAGCCATTCCACCGCGCCGATGGCGACGAAAATCAGGATCAGATGCTTGCCGAACGTCACCATCAGCAGGATGACGAAGAAGATGTAGGGCAGCGAGTACATGATATCGACAAAGCGCATCATCACATTGTCGATGCGCCCGCCGAGATAGCCCGCGGTCGCGCCCCACAACACGCCAATGACCAGGCTGACCCCGGTCGCCACCACGCCGACGGCCAGCGAAATGCGCAAGCCGATCAGCGTGCGCACGAACAGGTCGCGCCCCGTCGCGTCGGTGCCGAAGATATGCCAGTCCTCGAACGTCGGACCGATGGCGACCTTGGTGCGGTAGATCGTGTCATAACCGTGCGGCCAGAGGGCGGGACCGAAGACCGCCAGCAGGGTCATCACCGCCAGCACGATCATGCCGCCCACCGCCGCCTTGTTGCGGAACAGCCGCCCGCGCGCATCGTCCCAGAGCGAACGTCCGCGTGTCGCCGCCTTGCCGGCGATCTCCGCGCGGCGGCCGGGGATCAGCTCGAGACTCACTGGTATTTCACCTTGGGGTCCAGCACGCCGTAGAGCAGGTCCGCGAGCAGGTTCATCAGGATGATCAGCGCGGCATAGAGAATGACCACCCCCATCACGACCGTGTAGTCGCGCTGTAGCGCGCCGATCACGAATTGCCGCCCGATGCCGGGCAGCTGGAACACCTGCTCCACCACCAGCGATCCGGTCATCAGCGCCGCCAGCGCAGGACCCATATAGCTGACCAGCGGCAACAGGGCGGCGCGCATGGCGTGCCGGGTGATCACCCGCCATTCGCTCAAGCCCTTGGCGCGCGCGGTGCGGATATAGTTGGAGCGGATCACCTCGATCATCGAGGCGCGGGTGAGGCGTGAAATGATGGCGATCTGCGGCAGGGCCAGCGTAATGACCGGCAGCAACAGGTTCTGGAAACTCATTCCGCCCTGCAGGCCGCCGGAAGGAAGAACGCGCAGCCAGACGCCGAAGACAAGCGCCAGCAACGGCCCGGTGACGAAAGTGGGGATCGATATGCCGATCATGGCCACCGCCATTGCCCCGAAATCGGCCGGACGGTTCTGACGCAGCGCCGCCGCGACACCCAGCCCGACCCCGAAAACCATGGCCAGACACAGTGACGCGACGCCGATTGTCATGGAGACGGGGAAGCCCTCAGCAATGATTTCCGTCACCGTCTTGTCGCGGTATTTCAGGGAGGGGCCAAGATCGCCGCGAACCACCTTTGAGAGGTAATCGCCGTACTGGGCGATCAGCGGCTTATCCATTCCATAGGCGGCGCGGATATTCTGTTCGATGGCGGCGGGAAGCTGCCGGTCCGTGTCGAACGGGCTTCCGGGGGCGGCGCGCATCATGAAGAACGCGATCGTAATGATCACGAACAGGGTGGGGATTGCGATAAGCAATCGCCTGAGCGCGTATCGCAGCATGTGTTGAAAGCAGCCCCGGAAATGTCAAAAAATCGTCGCGGACCCTTCCACGGTGATTTTGAGCCTGTCAATCTTGCCGCAACCAACCTTTTACAGCGAGCGACAACCCATGTCCGATTTCCGCCGACTGAGCGATTCCTTCTCCGCCTCGCCGCAACTGGCGAAGGCCGATTTCCAGGCCGCCCGCGACCAGGGCTTCGCGATGATCATTAATAATCGTCCAGATAATGAAGAGCCCGGCCAGATGAGCAGCGCGGAAGCGCGCGCGGAGACCGAGGCCGCGGGCCTGGCCTATGAGTCGATCCCGATGGAGCCGGGTCAGGTGACGCCGGAGATGGTCGCGAAGATGGGGGCCTGCGTGGAGAACGCCGGCGGGCCGGTTCTGGCCTATTGCCGCTCGGGAACGCGCTCCACCATGCTGTGGGCGCTCAGCCAGGCGGGGAGCGGAAAGATGGACGCGGAGCAATTGTCCGGCGCCGCGCAGAGCGCGGGCTATGATCTGTCGCCGCTCAAGCCGCAGCTTGAGGCGATGAGCGCGCAGGCGAAATCCTAGTCCTCGGCGCCACGCAGTTCCGGGCCGATGGCGACTACCACTTCGGGCGAGGCGGCGCGCGTTCCTTCCGGCGCGCCGTCCCAGCCGAACGCGACAGCGCCCAGCTTGAGGCCCAGAAGCGTGACGAAAGCGATCGCGGCCATAAGCCCGATGCGCGAGGTCCATTGAAGCAAGCGTATCATTCCGGCCCCCTTTTCTGTCCCATAACGGTTGCCGCCGGCAAAGCGCCGCAAGTTTCGGACCGGTTAATTTTTCCGCCTGCGTAATTATCTGGATGACACCCAGCGGGCGATGCGCCCTGCCCCAAAGCCGAGGCCTTCATGCCCATCCCCTTCGTCAAGGATATCGATTTCGAATACGGCAAGGCGCAATCGGTCAGCGCCCTGGTGCGCCGCCTGATCGCCCGCAATCCGGGGCCGTTCACCTATACCGGGACGGGCGTTTACATCATCGGCGAGGGCGATGTGGCGGTCATCGATCCGGGTCCGGTGCTGGACGAGCATGAAGCGGCGCTGGATGCGGCGCTGGAGGGCGAACGGGTCAGCGCGGTGCTGGTCACCCATCACCATCTGGATCACTCCCCGCTGGCCCATCCGCTGGCCCGAAAGCACGGCGCCCCGGTCTATGGCCGCGCCGCCCCGGAACGGCACAAACCCTTGTCAGGCGACCAGCCGGTGACCGAGGAGGGCGCGGACGCCGCCTTTACCCCCGATATCGAGCTGCAAGACGGGCAGACGATTTCCGGCCCCGGCTGGACACTGGAGGCGATCGCAACGCCCGGCCATACCAGCAATCATGTCTGTTTCGGTTTTGCAGAAGAGGCGGCCTGTTTCACCGGCGACCACGTGATGGGCTGGTCGACCAGCGTGGTTGTTCCGCCGGACGGCAACATGAACGCCTATCTGGAGAGTTTGCAGAAAATCCGGACGCGCGAATTTGAAACGCTGTGGCCCACGCATGGGCCGCCCATTACCCGGCCCGACCGGTTCCTGCGCGCCTATATCGGCCATCGTCTGCAACGCGAAAAACAGATCCGCGATCAGGTGGCGCAGGGCCGCACAACGCCCGAGGACATCGTGCCGAAACTCTATTCCGGCGTGGACAAACGCCTGTGGCCCGCCGCGGCGATGAGCGTAAAGGCGCATCTGGAGCGGCTGAAGGAAAACGGCGAAATCTGACGCCTCAGGCCGAGGCGCGGACTTCGTCCTCTCCGCCGGACCCGTTTTCCAGCGCCCGCTGCATGGCGTCAGAGAGCGCGGCGGCGCTGACCGGCTTGGCGACATGATCGTCCATCCCGGCCTCTAGATATTCGGAGACCTGGTGGGTCATGGCGTTGGCGGTCAGGGCGATGATGGGCGTCCGGCCGTGGCCGCGTTCGGCCTCCTTGCGGCGAATTTCGCGGGTGGCGTCGATGCCGTCCATTTCGGGCATCTGGATATCCATCAGGACGATGTCGAATTCGCCATTCTCCCAGGCTTCCACGGCGGCGACGCCATTTTCGGCCATGGTCAGCTCCACCCCGGCGGCTTCCATCAGCGCCTCGATCACCATGCGGTTCACGGGGTGATCGTCCGCCGCCAGAACCCGCAGCGGTCTATCCGAAGAAGACATGGCCCCCTCCCTTGTCATGTTTCTTTGTTCGCGCCCTGTTTCGCACCGGGGCTCCATCATCACGTGGAAGCGGAACTCCGCGCCCTCGCCGGGGGCGCTGTCCACGCTGATCGACCCGCCCATGCGCTCGCAGAGCTGTTTGCAGATCGCCAGCCCCAGCCCGGTGCCGCCATATTTCCGGGTCGTGGAAGCGTCAGCCTGTGAGAAGGCCGTGAAAAGCGTGTCGCGCGCATCCGGTTTGATGCCCACGCCCGTATCGCGCACGGAGAAGTGGAGCGTGGTGTCCGCCCCCTCGCCCGTCCGGTCCGCGGATATGGCGATCTCGCCCTGTTCGGTGAATTTCAGAGCATTGGAAACGAGGTTATTGAGAATCTGGCGCAGCCGCGTCGGATCGCCCAGATAATCGCCGTCCGCCGAGTCGCTGAGCGAAACTGAAAGCGCCAGACCTTTCTGCTCCGCCCGCTCCCGATTGAGATCGGCGACCGAGTCGAGCAGGTCGCCCAGCTGGAAAACCGTCCTTTCCAGGGTCAGTTTTCCGGCCTCGACCTTGGACAGATCCAGAATATCGTCGATCACCGCCATCAAGGCCCGGCCCGACTGGTTGATGACGCTGACAATCTGTTTCTGGCGGCCGTCCAGGCTTGTCTGTTCCAGCGCGCCCGCCATGCCCAGAACCCCGTTCATCGGAGTACGGATTTCATGACTCATATGCGCCAGGAATTCCGACTTGGCGGCATTGGCCTTCTGGATTTCAGAGGTGCGTTCGGCCACGCGCTGTTCCAGCGTCGCAAGGGTGTCGCTGACGCGGACTTCGCGGCGGCGCAGCGCGCGGGCCAGCTGCCCGATCTCGTCCTCGCGCTCTTCCACGGCGCGCGCGGCCGAATGTTCCACCTCGCCGGCGCCGTCCACCGTGTCGCCGTAACGGGCGGCGAGCCGCTTCACCGGGTTCAGCACCAGCCTGCGCGACAGGACAATAAGCACCATGATCGCGGCAAGCCCGCTGGCCGCCCAGATAAACAGCAGAGGGCGAACCGTGCGGAACGCCGCGGCGGTCAGGGTGGAGCGCGGGCGGGTCACGACATAATACCAGTCCGGCCCCTCCATCGCGCTATAGGCGATGATCTGGTCCGACTGGAGATTGCGGATAATTCCGGAGCGCGCCCCGCTTTCCCGGATGCGCGCGCTGATGGCGGCGGCCTCTATTTCCCCGCTCAGCGCCGCCAGCTTTTCGGCGTCCGTCTGGGTGGCGTCGGCCAGTTCCGGGTGGGCGATGAGCCGGCCATCGGCGGTGATGATCATGTTTGTCGCGTCGGCCGTGTCCGCCGTGACCGCGCGCCGGAAAAGCCCGCTGACTTTGACCGTAACGCCCCAGGACCCCAGATGCCGGCCGTCCACGCGTACTGGCGTGTAACACCCGGTCATCAGCTCGACCCCGTTGGAATCCGAAAGCAGCGTCGTCAGTTCCGTGCACCGGGTGGCCCCTTGCGGGTTATTCTCCGGCAGCATCATCTGGGACATTTCCAGATGGCTGAAAGAGAAATCCGCCGGCGCTTCCTTGCGATAATAGGCAAGGCGGTCGCTGCGCGTGGGCCCGAAGATCATCAATCCGTTGTTCGGCGTGGCGAAAATGAAATTGCTGAACTGGCCAAACAGAGCCTGGCCGGATTCCGCCACCACCTCGAAAGCGGCCCAGATCGCCACCTTGTCTTCCGTGGTGAGCGCCGCGCCGTTCGCGAAAAACGCGCCGACGCCGTAAACCTCGCCGATGGTTTCGACGCGGCCGCCCTCGAACAAGATGTCCAGGCTGCGCCGCGTGCCGTCGGCCTGAAGCGGAAAATAGCGGTCGAACAGGGCGGCGGCTTGCTCGGGATCAAGCGCGGCGGCCTTGCGCTCCAGATTCACATCGGCGGCCAGATGCGCGTTGCGGATATCCCGGAAAAGATTGCTCTCCTGCTCCGCACGGTTTTCGACCGCCTTCTCGAAGTCAGCCGCAAACAGCGCTTCGTGCTGGGCGGAAAAACCCCTGATCGCGAAAAACGTGGCAATGGCGGCCAGCACGACAATGGTCGCAACAATGCCGCCGAGCAGTTTGGTTGTAAGTGACAGACGCATAGGCCCCTCTGACGGAGCCTCTGATCGCTCCCCCCTCAGGCAAACCCTAGGGCGCAGGGGTAAGCGGCGCGTAAATTTTTACGCAAATGCGAAAAACTAGCTGATCCGGCCGGTCAAAGCCTCGCGGAAAGCGCGGATCCGTTCGGCGTTGGCGCCGATATCGGACACGCCCACCCGGCTGACGGAGCGAACGTCCACAATGGATCCGCCGCCCTGCGCCAGACTGATGCGGATCGCGACATCGTCCTTGAAACCGAACCAGAAACTGCTGTCCGTGGCGTCGATGCGCCCGGCGTTGGGATCAGCGTATTGCACCGTCCAGTCCAGCGATTGCGCGGCGCGCATGGCGGCGTCGAAGGCCGCCTGAGGTTCGGCGTTCAGCGCGATGGGCTTGATATCGGGATAGGCCTGGCGCTGCAGTTCGGAGACCTGCCGCGGATCGCCGTCCCGATTGACCGACTTGCCCTCATAATCCAGCGAGTTCTCGGCCCCGGACGCCTCACGCAGAGCGATCAGCGCCTGCGAGAAATGCGGCGGATTCTGCATGTCGGTGGAAATATCGTGGATGGGCGGCACCGCTTGCGCCGCCGCCTTTATCTGCGCGGCCTGGAACAGGACCGCGCCCGGAATGACAATCGCCAGCGCCGCCAGCGGCAGGCCCCGTCCGCGCGGCCGGATGAAGATGCTCAGCACGAAGCTGAGAATGCCCAGCGCCAGCGCCGAGAACGCCGCGCGCGGCAGCCATGTGACAACCATGTCCAGCCCGGTCCGCCAGCTCAACAGGCCGAATTTCACGCTGAACGCGCCGAACACGAAGATCAGCGGCACGATGACGGCCGCCAGCAACGCCAGCAGAACCAGCGCCATACGCAAATAGTGCGGCAAGCCTCTTTCGGACTCGGTCATAGATTAGGCGTGCCCCCCGGCGTCATGGATAGAGACGTTGCCGGCTCCACCCCTGATCGGGGGCCTGGCGGCGGAACGCTATCCGGTCATGCAGGCGGAACGGACGGTCCCGCCAGAATTCGATCTCAAGCGGCGCCAAGCGAAAACCGTTCCAGAATGGCGGACGCGGAACGTCTGTACCTGAAAATTCTGACGCCGTCTGCGCCACTGCTGCTTCCAGCGCGTCGCGGTTTTCCAGCGCGGCGGATTGTTTGGACGCCCAGGCCCCGATGCGCGCATCGCGGGCGCGGGAGGCGAAATATTCATCCGCCTCGGCCTCGCCGACCGGAGAAACCGGCCCCCGCACGCGCACCTGCCGCCGCAGGCTTTTCCAGTGAAAACAAAGGGCCGCGGCGGGATTATCCTTCAACTGACGGCCCTTGGCGCTGTCCGTATTGGTGTAGAATACAAACCCTTCGGCGCTGAAATCCTTCAGCAGGACCATGCGCACGTCCGGCAGGCCGCCCCCGTCCACAGTCGCCAGCGACATGGCGTTGGCGTCATTGGGTTCGCGCTCCCGGGCCAGCGACAGCCAGTCGGCGAAGACGGCAAACGGGTCGTCCGCCGCCGCGGGATCGGCGCCGTTTTCGTTCAGCGTCCTTGCGTATTCAGCCTCATCCGGGCTGGGCGGTATCAAATCGGAACGGCTCACGAGCGGCGGCCCCCTTAAAAGAATCGGTCCTTAACGGCCCGGTCACCATAAATGACTAAACATCTTTCTCCATGACCCGCGACCGCGCGCTCCATATCCTCGGCCTGCCGCCCGGCGCCTCGACGGAAGAGGCCCGCGCCGCCTTCCGCAAAGCGGTGAAACAACTGCACCCGGATGCGCGCGGTGGCGTTCCCGCCGACGCGTTTCAAAGAGTTCTGGAAGCCTGGCGCACAATTGAGGCGAAAACCGAACGCCCGGCGCTTCGCCCGCATGCCGAACGCAGCGTGACCGTCGACGCATTTTCCGCCCGCACCGGCGCGCCGGTGCAGGTGGACACACCGCGCGGCCCAGTGCGCATTCCCCTGCCGCGGCGCGCTGTTTCGGGCCAGCGGCTTAGGCTGGCGGGCCTCGGCCCGGCGCGGGAAGACGGGTCTTTCGAAGACCTGATCCTGATCCTTGATGTTGCGCCGCCCCCGCCGCTGGGTTCGGCCCTTCGCGACTTCGTGCGCGATTTTTCACGGCAATCGCGGCCCGCGTGATCTCGACGCGGCGCGCCGTTCTGGGCTAATCGCTAGGGCGCTATGTCACACAACACGTTCGGCCATCTCCTGCGCTACACGACCTGGGGCGAAAGCCACGGCCCCGCCATTGGCGTGGTGGTGGACGGATGCCCGCCCGGCCTGACTTTGCGGGCGGCCGATATCCAGACATTTCTGGACCGGCGCAAGCCCGGCGGATCCCGCTTCGTAACACAGCGCAAAGAGGCGGACGCGGTGGAGATCCTGTCCGGCGTGTTCGAGGATGACCGCACCGGCGCCCCCCTGACCACCGGCGCGCCGATATCCCTGCTGATCCGCAACACCGATGCGCGGTCGAAGGATTACAGCGATATCCGCGACAAGTGGCGGCCCGGTCATGCCGACTATGCGTGGGACATGAAATACGGCGTGCGGGACTATCGCGGCGGCGGGCGTTCCTCGGCCCGCGAAACCGCTTCCCGCGTCGCCACCGGGGCCATTGCCCGGCTGGTGCTGGGCGAGGCGGTGACGATAAGCGGCGCGCTGGTGAAAATCGGCAAGCGCGAGATCGACCGCAGCCGCTGGGACTGGGCGGAGACGCATAACAACCCCTTCTGGTGCCCGGACGCAGAGACCGCGAAGCTTTGGGAGGCGGATATCGACGCGGCGCGCAAGGCCGGCTCTTCGCTGGGCGCGGTGGTGGAAGTGGTCGCCAGCGGCGTTCCCGCCGGCTGGGGCGCGCCGGTCTATGGCAAGCTGGATGCGGAGCTGGCCACGGCCTGCATGTCGATCAACGCCGCCAAGGGGGTGGAGATCGGCGCGGGCTTCCACGCCGCCGAGCTGACCGGCGAGGAAAACGCCGATGAAATGCGGCGCGGCGAGGACGGCGGCCCCGTCTTCCTGTCCAATAATAATGGCGGGGTTCTGGCCGGCGTTTCGACAGGACAGGACATCGTGGTCCGCTTCGCCATAAAGCCGACCTCCTCCATCCTCGCCGAGCGGCGGACGCTGGACCGGAATTTCGAGGAAACGACGATTTCCACCAAGGGCCGTCACGATCCCTGTGTCGGCATCCGCGCCGTGCCGGTGGGCGAGGCCATGGTCGCCTTCACCCTGGCCGATCACAAGCTGCGCCACAGAGGGCAGACGGGCAATTAGCCGCAGACCTCTGGCCGCTTCGCGCAATCAGACTATTTCCTGTTTCAACCAGCGCGAAACGGGAGGCCGTCCAAAATGCCCATCGTCAATATCATCGCCCTGATCGCCGCCCTTCTGGGCGCCGCCATGGGGCTGCTGGGCCTCATCAATCCGGAGTGGTCGCGAAAGACCGTGCGGCTGGCGCCGGACGCGGAGAAACCCGGCGGCTATTCGGAATTCCGCGCCAGCTTCGGGGGCCTGTTCCTGTTCTTCAACGCCGCGGTCATCATGACCATTATCGGCGGGAACGGGATTATCGGCGCATCATTCGCCGCCGCCATGACCTGGATCGGCATGGGGTTCGGGCGCGTCATTTCCATGATTTTCGACGGCGGGCGCGGGGTGCGCACGGGCTATAATGTCTTCGCCGTCGCGTTTGAATGGGCGCTGGGCCTGATGCTTCTGGCCCCGTTCATCGGCCATATCGGCGGTTAGAGAAAACAATCAGTGCGGTTTGTTTTCAGGAGGCCAACCCTCCAGCTTTTTGAATTCTGGATGTGGTGAGAATGAATGGTGAACTTGAACCACCAGAATTACTTTTTGGCCCACCTTTTCGAGCAACCTCTCTTGAGATGCATGATATTGAAGATAATCACCTGTGCTCAGAGCGGCGGGGAGCTGCTCCCCAAGCAAATTATTGGGTATTAGAAGTTCTTCCTTTTGAGCTAAGCCCATCAAATAATGAATTCGAGAAGAGTAAACCTTAAAACCAATATTTAGAATTGTGGTTGGCCTAAGCCCTCGATTATAAATGGTTATTCCAATATTTCGCGTCTCTGGGACGGGCTCGCCCGGCGTGATGAGGACCATCCCGCTCCGCGCGGTAATGGACAGTAGCGGCTTGTCACGAAGAACAGCGTGAATGCTCACTCCTAAAGAAAAAAGTGAGATCAATACCGCAATTGAAGCGAGTGCGTCAGACGTATCCATAAGCCGCGCCTACTAGTTACAACGCCGACTGCTTACACAATTCTACCAAACTTGCCGTCTTCAGGCCCCCGCGCCCTTCGCAAAGCCCCAGGCGGCGTCGGCCAGCGGCTTCACCATCTCGCCGTATTCCTTCGCCTTTTCGTTGGACGCATTGCCCTGCAGGGAGCGGTGATAGACGCCCTGCACGATGGCGGCGAAGCGGAACGTGTTATAGGCGAAATAGAAGTCCAGATCCTCGATCCGGTCGCGGCCCGTGCGCTCGCAATAGGCTTTCAGATATTCCCCGCCGGTCGGGATGCCGAGACTCTTCAGGTCCGCGCCCAGAAATCCATTGCGCATTTCCGGCGGCATCTTCCACTGCATCAGCTGATAGGTGATGTCGGCCAGCGGATCGCCCAGCGTTGAAAGCTCCCAGTCGACCAGCGCGATCACGCGCGGCTCGGTCGGGTGGAAGATCATGTTGTCCAGGCGGTAATCGCCATGGGCGATGGAGGTCCGCTCCTGATCCGGCGCGGCGCCGGGCAGCCATTCGATCAGCTTGTCCATCTCGGGGATGTCGCTGGTCTCGGACGCCTTGTACTGCTTGGACCAGCGGCCGATCTGGCGCTGGAAATAATCGCCCGGCTTGCCGTAATCGCCAAGACCGATCGCCTCGTAATCCACGCCATGCAGCGCGGCCAGCGTCATGTTCATGGAATCATAGATCGCGCCGCGCTCCTCCGCGCCGAGATCGGGCAGGTACGGGTCCCAGAAGATCCGCCCCTCGATGAAATCCATGATGTAGAACCAGCTGCCGATGATCTCGTCATCGGTGCAGAGCGCCCGCATCACCGGCACCGGAACGTCGGTATCGGCCAGCGCCGACATGACGCGGAATTCCCGGTCCACCGCATGGGCCGATTTCAGCAACTGGCCCGGCGGCTTTCGCCGCAGCACATAGGACTGATCCGGGGTGTCCAGCCGGTAGGTCGGATTGGACTGGCCGCCCTTGAACTGGCGGACGGTCAGGGGGCCGGCATAGCCCCCCACATTGTCCTTCATCCACTCGGCCAGCCTGTCCTCGTCGAAGCGGTGCGCTTCGGCGACGTCCTTGACCCCGGAAAAGTCCTGCTGTGCGTCCGACATGCCTACTCGCTCTTGTAAACCTCGCCGCCCTTCATGACGAAGGCGACGTTTTCCAGAATGGTGACGTCCGAAAGCGGATCGCCGTCCACGGCGATCAGGTCGGCGTATTTTCCCGGCTCCAGCGAGCCGATCTCGTCAGCCATTTCCAGGTGATCGGCCGCGTTCAGCGTGGCCGCCACGAGAGTTTCCTGAGGCGTCATGCCCGCCTGGACCATCAGGCCCAGCTCGCGCGCATTGTCACCGTGCTTGGAAACGCCGGTATCGGTGCCGAACGCGATCTTCACCCCGCCCTCATGGGCGCGGCGCAGCATGTCCAGCATTTGCGGGCCGACCTGTTTGGACTTGGCGACCTGCGGAGGCGTCATCCAGTCGACCTGTTCGGCGTATTCGGCGACCGTCGCGCCGGCCAGCACGGTGGGCACCAGATAGGCGTTGTTCTCACGGAACAGGCGGATGGATTCATCGTCCAGATAGGTGCCGTGCTCGATGGAGGCGACGCCCGCCTCGAGCGCGGCGTCGATGCCGTCCTTGCCGTGCGCGTGCGCGGTGACGTAGCGGCCCATGGAATTCGCCGTATCGACAATCGCGTCCAGCTCGTCATCGAAGAATTGCTGGTTCACGCCGGCGGCGGTGTTGGAAAGCACGCCGCCCGTGGAGGTGATCTTGATGAGGTCCGCGCCGCGCATGATCATTTCGCGGGTCGCGCGGCGGCAATCATCGGCGCCATTGCAGATCGACGGATCGTGCAGGGCCGCGGCGATAACCTCGTTATAGCCGTTGCGGCCGTCGCCATGACCGCCGGCGACGCTCAGCGACTGGCCGGCGGCGCGGATGCGCGGCCCCGGCAGCTCGTCCCGCGCGATGGAATCGCGCAGCGCGAAAATCGCGTCGACCCCGCGGCCGCCCACGTCCTGCACGGTGGTGAACCCGGCCTCCAGCGTGCGCTGCGCATGCATGGCGCCGCGCAACGCCCAGTCCGCGTCGGACAGCGTCACCGCGTCGATGCGGCCCGTCGGCCCCAGCTCCGACGTGATGTGGACATGGCTGTCGATCAGGCCCGGCATCACGAAACGGTCGGACAGATCGACAATTTCCGCGCCGTCCGCCTCGACAAACCCGTCGCGGATTTCGGCGATCTTGCCGTCACGGACCAGGATCGAGACTTCGCTGCGCGGCGCTTCATCGGCGCGCGTCATAAGCGTGCCGGCGTGAATGACCGTATCGGCCGATTGCGCCAGCGCCGCCCCCGCGCTGACCACGGCCGCCGCAGCGGCCATCATCAAGGTTTTCATCGTCGTCTCCCCCATCAGGTATCGTTATGAAATCTACTCGGCGGCCACCATGCCCGCCTCTTCCAGCCGCGCCAAGAGCTCGGGCGCCCGGGCGCCGTTATCATAGGCCGTTTTCATTGCGCTGACGGCTTCGCCCGGCTTGCCCATCTCGTCCAGGATCAGGCCCTTCACGGCCCAGCCATTGGCATAATCCGGGTCCGCCTCGATGGCGCGCTCGGCGGCGGCCAGACCCGCGTTCAGATTGCCCATATGCAATTGCTGCGTGGCAAGATTTCCGCGCGCCACAGCCAGATTCCGGCCCTGCAGCGCGCCGGATTTTTCAACGCTTTCATAAAGCGCGGCGGCCAGGCGGACATGCCGGGCGCTCTCGGCCAGCCGCGCGATCTGGAAGTCCCGCACGGCGTCTTTGGTGGACAGAAGCGCGGTCAGCGCGGCGTAGCGTTCGATCTCGCCGGGTGTGGCGTTTTGACTCAAGTAGAGCCCGCGAATGAAATCCAGCTCCGTGACCAGATCGCCATCGGCATTGGCCTGTTCAGCGCGGGCGCGCAGCTCGTCCGCGCTCGGCCCTTCCGGCGTGGCCGATCCCAGCGCATCCGCCACCGCTTCGGCCTCGGCCGCATCGTCCGCGTCCGCTTCCGCCTCTGCCGCAGCCCCGTCCGCATCATCGCCGATGGCGATTCCGATATCGGCGCCGGCCTCTTCCTCCGGCGCATCGTCGCCCGCCAGTTCGGCCTCAGCGTCAGCCTCCAGCGCCTCAGCGCCCGTTTCAGACTCGCTCTCCGCTTCCGGCTCTGGCTCAGGCTCAGCTTCGTCTTCCGGCTCAGGCTCGACCGGCTCTTCATCCTCGTCGCCGGTTTCCAGCACGAAGCGCGGCCCCTCTCGCGCCTCCGGCTCCGCTTGTTCCGCCTCGTCGCCGGGTTCAGTTACGTCGGCCACTTCCGTGTCCGGCGCGTCCAGCGGTTCGGACCCGGCTTCTTCAGTTTCAGCCTCGACCGCTTCCTCGACATCGTCGGGCTGCAGGGCCACCGGTCCGTCGTCCGCCGCGGTTTCGGACGCCAGTTCGTCAGTCTCCGCCTGCATGGAATCGCTGTCGCCCCGCAAGCCAAACGGATCGGATTCCGCCTCAGCCTCAACTTCCAGAGACTCCTCCGGCGCGGTCAGCTCGGCCAGCCGGATCCGGGCGAGGCTGTAATCGGGGTCCAGCTCCAGCGCGGTTTCCAGCGCGGCTATGGCGCTGTCATCGTTACCGGCGCGGCGATACGCCTCGGCCTGCCAGTAGGCGGCGCGGGCGCGCAAGGCCGTGCGGCCCTGCACCAGATCGAACACCTTTACCGCATCGCCCGGACGGCCCGCTTCCATCACCGCCCGGCCGCGCATGATCTGCAGCGTGGCGTTCCCGCGCAGGGCGGGATTGGCCTCGGTCGCGTTCCACAGATCCGCCGCGGCCTGATCGTAATTGCCGAGAAGGAAATGAAGCCGCCCGCGGCTGACCAGCAGCTCCGGGTTTTCCGGACTGTTCTGGATCTGGCCGTTCAGCCGGGCCAATGCCTCCTCCGGGGTCGGCGAACCGGCCTGCGTTAAGGCGGGACCAGACAGGCAAAGCGAAGCCGCCGCCGCGGCCAGAATCAGTTTGAGGGACGAAGCGCGCGCCATGCAATATCCTTCCGGTAATAGGCTTCCGGCCAGTCGATACGGTTCGCCGCCGCATAGGCGCGCTCCACCGCGTGGCGCAGCGTGTCGCCGGAGGCGGTGACGTTCAATACCCGGCCGCCCGCGGCCATCAACTCGCCACGCTCGTTCTCCGCCGTTCCGGCGTGGAAAATCTCGACGCCTTCGATGTCGTCCGCGGAATCGACGCCGCGAATGATGGAGCCCTTTTCCGCCTTTTCCGGATAGCCCGGCGCGGCCATGACCAGGCACACCGCCGGACGCGCATCCCAGTCCAGCGCCGGCAGATCGGCCAGCGCGCCATCGGCGCAGGCTTTCAGCGCGGGGACCAGGTCACTCTTCATGCGCATCATCAGCACCTGGCATTCCGGGTCGCCGAAGCGGGCATTGTATTCAATCAGCTTCGGCCCTTCGCGCGTCAGCATAAGCCCGGCATAGAGCACGCCCTGATACGGCGCGCCCTCTTCGGCCATGCCCTTCACGGTCGGGTCGATGATGTCCGCCATCACGCGGTCCAGCATTGCCTGATCGACGGCGGGGGTCGGCGAATAGGCGCCCATGCCGCCGGTGTTCAGGCCGGTATCGCCCTCGCCGATCCGCTTGTGATCCTGCGCCGCCTTCATCACCACAGCGGTCTTGCCGTCGGAGAGCGCGAAGACGCTGGCTTCCTCGCCTTTCAGGAATTCCTCGATCACCAGCGTCGCGGAGGCATCGCCGAACTTGCCGGACAGCATCGCCTCGGCCTCGGCCTCGGCCTCTTTCCGCGTCTCGGCGATGATCACGCCCTTGCCGGCGGCCAGGCCATCGGCCTTCAGCACGAACGGCGCTTCCAGCGTGTCCAGGAAGGCCCGCGCGTCGTCCATGTTGTCGACAGTCCTGTGGCGGGCGGTCGGTATATCGTGCCGCTCGCAGAACGCCTTGGTGAACGCCTTGGACGATTCCAGCTGCGCGGCGGCCTGTGTCGGCCCGAACGCGGCAATGCCCTTTTCGGTCAGGCGGTCCACCAGCCCGCCGGCCAGCGGCGCTTCCGGCCCCACGACCACCAGGTCGATCGCCTGTTCCTCGGCCAGCCGCACCAGCGCCTTCACGTCATCGGCCTTCACCGGAACGCACTGGGCGTGTCTTGCGATTCCCGGATTGCCGGGCGCGCAGATCAGGCGCTCGACCGTTTCGCTCTGTGATATTTTCCAGGCCAGCGCGTGCTCGCGCCCGCCGGATCCGACAATGAGAATATTCATGGCGCTTTGTGTAACGCAGAGTTTCACCGATGTGGACAGTCACATGCCGCACGGCTTTTCTTAACGCCCAGAACGCTTAAGGCTAGGGCCGTCATGGCTTCCGACTCGCTGTCCAATCTCCCCGAACTCACCGTCTCCGAGCTTTCCGGCGCGGTGAAGCGCACCATTGAGGGCGCGTTCGAGCGGGTGCGCGTGCGGGCCGAGCTGGGGCGCGTGGTCACCGCCCGGTCCGGCCACATGTATCTGGACCTGAAGGATGAGCGCGCCACGATCTCTGGCGTCGCATGGAAAGGCTTGGCTGCGGGCTTCAATTTCCGGCCCGAGGAAGGGCTGGAGGTGATCGCCGAGGGCAAGCTCTCCACCTTCCCCGGCCAGTCGAAATACCAGATCATCATCGACCGGCTGGAGCCCGCGGGCGTCGGCGCGCTGATGGCGCTTCTGGAGGAGCGCAAGAAGAAGCTGGCCGCAGAGGGCCTGTTCGACGAGGCGCGCAAGAAACCCCTGCCTTATATCCCCGAGCGGATCGGGGTGGTCACCTCGCCCACCGGGGCGGTGATCCGCGATATCCTGCACCGGCTCTCCGACCGTTTCCCCAGCCATGTCCTGCTGTGGCCGGTGCTGGTGCAGGGTGAAAAGGCGGCCGGCCAGATCGCCAGCGCCATCAGCGGCTTCAACTCCATAGAGGACCCGAAGCTGCGCCCGGATCTGCTGATCGTGGCGCGCGGGGGCGGCTCCATCGAAGACCTCTGGTGCTTTAACGAGGAGGTCGTCGCCCGCGCCGCCGCCAATTCGCAAATTCCGCTGATCTCCGCCGTGGGGCACGAAACCGACTGGACGCTGATCGACTTTGTTTCGGACTATCGCGCGCCCACGCCCACCGGCGCCGCGGAACGCGCCGTGCCGGTGCGCGCCGAATTGATGACCGATATCGTCAATCTCAGCGGCCGCATGTCCAGCATTCGCGCCCGCCAGTTCGATCGCGCCCAGACCCTGCTGCGCGCCGCCTCCCGCGCCCTCAGAACGCCGGAGGCGCTGCTGTCCGGCTTCTGGCAGCGTCTGGATTCGGCCAGCGCCCATCTGGGCCCCGCCCTGCGCAACCGCATCTCCGCGGCCAGCCAGCGTTATCATCGCCTGTCCGGACGGTTACAGCCGCGCGCCCTGCGCAGCCTCACCACCGACCGTCTGAAACATCTGGACAGCCAGCAACGCCGGGCCGCCCACGCCCTGCGCCGCGCCAGCAGCCAGAAAGAGGCGGAGCTGAATCGCCTCGCCCGCCGGCTGGCCGCCCAGAAGCCGCAGACAAAGGCGCCGGCAGAGGCGCTGGAAACACAGCTGGCGCGGCTGAGCCAGGCCGCGCAACGCCTGAACGAGCGCAAGCGCGACCGTCTTGTCAGCGCCTTCCGGATGCTGGAAAGCGTCAATCCGAAGGGCGTGCTGGCGCGCGGCTATGCGCTGGTCCACACCGAATCCGGGCTGGCCCGCCGCGCGGGCGATCTGAACCCCGGCGACGCGATCCAGATCGAATTTGCCGACGGCAAGAAGGCGGCGGCGGTCGGCGGCAAGGCGTCTCCGCGCAAGGCGGCGAAAAAGCCATCTGCGCCCGGCAAGCAGGGCGACCTGTTCTGATCGCGCGCAACGCGTTATCTAGAGGCTCATGAACAGGTTCGAGAGTTTCGACGGCGAGGCCGTAATCGATTTCGGCGATGGCGATTTTGTCATGCTGAAACCGGGCTCCTATGTGGTTTGCGCGGTCACGGGCCAGCACATTCCGCTGGAGTCCTTGCGCTACTGGAACGCCACGCTGAACGAGGCGTACAAGGACGCCGACGCCGCGCTGGTCCGCTGGAAACAGCTTCAGGCCGAAAAAGCCGATAGCGGCGAATAGGCGCCGCGAACGTCACGCCATGAACCGGTACGACCCCCTTGGCGAAGAAGCGGTGATCGATTTCGGCAGTCCCGATTTCACCATTGTCAAACCGGGCCGGTTCGTGCGCTGCGCGGTTACGGGCGCGGCTATACCGCTGGCGTCCCTGACCTATTGGGATGCGGACCTGAACGAAGCCTATATTGACGCGCCCGCCGCGCTGGCGCGCTGGAAACAGAGGAATTCACGATGATCGCTGCGCTTTCCGCTCTCGCCCTCGCCGCCTCGGGCGGCCTTGTCTGCGACGGACCGGCCCTGCAGGGCGGTTTCGTGGTCTGCGCCACGCCGGCTGAGGCCGGGGAATACGACATCCTGGTCAATGGCGAGGCCAAGACCGAGACGGTCGACGGCTACGCCTTCGTGCCCTTCTATCGCGACGTGACCGGCACGGTGACCATCGCGGCGAAGGCGAAGAATGGCGGCCAGCCGGCGCTTGAGCCCGCCAGCGTGGAGATCGAGGAGCGGGAATTCGACATCCAGCGCATCGACGGCCTGCCGCCTTCAAAGGTCGAGCCGCGTTCGCCCGAGGAACAGGCCAAGGTGGAAGCCGACTGGCTGAAGAAGCAGGAAACCTGGAAACACCGCGCCGACGGCGTCTGGTGGCTGGAGGGCTTCCGCTATCCGCTGGGCGAAGAGTTCATCCAGTCCGGCGTCTATGGCAGCCAGCGCGTCCTGAACGGCGAACCCAAGAACCCGCATCACGGCATCGACTACGCCGCCCCGGCGGGCGAGCCGATCCTGGCGCCCGCCGCCGGCGAAGTGATCCTGGCCGAGCCGGACATGTATTTCGAAGGCGGTCTTGTGGTGATCGATCACGGCCAGGGCGTGATGGGCCTGTTCATGCACATGTCGGAGATCGGCGTGAAAGAAGGCGACATCGTCGAGCCCGGCCAGCCCGTCGGCAAGGTCGGCTCCACCGGCCGCTCCACCGGCCCCCACCTCCACTGGGGCCTCCGCGTCCGCGGCGAATATATCGACCCCGAACTCGCGCTCGCCTTCAAGCCGAAAGAGAGCGAGCTGCTGGCGCGGTAATCTTTGCGCACCCTCGCCCCTTGAGAAGGGGAGAGGGCAATGAAGTCCCAAAGGCCGAAGGGCTTTGGCTGACGGAATGGGAGAGGGGTGGCGGGCAGGATAGAGCACACTGGTTCAACGT
>NZ_ASJA01000026.1 GCF_000412185.1 Euryhalocaulis caribicus | reverse complement strand
GCGGCTCTCAGAACAAAGCGCCTGCCTCCAACGCCTCCCCTCATCCGGCCCTCCGGGCCACCTTCTCCCCTCCACAGGGGAGAAGGGACTTCAAATCAGCAGCGCGCTACGCCTCCTACGCCCCTAACGCAAGGGCGGCGTTTTCGATGCAACTTTTTCGAGGCGGCGCGCCAGCTCTTACATCTGCTGGAAGCGGATGATGGCCGGGCCGAGGATGACGATGAACAGCACCGGCAGGAAGAACACGATCATCGGCACGGTCAGCTTGGCCGGAAGGGCCGCAGCCTTCTTCTCGGCTTCCGCCACCCGCATATCGCGGTTTTCCTTGGCCATCACGCGCAGGGCGCTACCCAGCGGCGTGCCGTATTTCTCCGCCTGCACCAGCGCCGTCGCCACGGCCTTCACGCCGGGATGGTTGGTCCGGCGAGCCAGATTCTCGTACGCCTTGCGGCGTTCCTGCAGATAGGCCAGCTCGGCGGTGGTCAGGTGCAGCTCCTCGGCCAGCTCCATGGACTGGCTGCCCACCTCTGAGGCGACCTTCTGGAACGCCGCCTCGATGGACATGCCCGCTTCGACGCAGATCAGCAGCAGGTCGAGGGCGTCGGGAAACGCGCCCATGATGGACTCGCGCCGCTTCTGGCCCAGATTGGTCAGCCACAGCCCCGGCAGATAGAAGCCGATGCCCAGCGCCAGGATGGAGGCGCAGATGCGCAGCAGCGTCGTCAATTCGTGGCTGTTGACGAAGAACAGGTAGAACGCGGCCCCCGCGCAGAGGACAATCGGCAGAATGGCGCGCGCGAAATAGAAGGTCACGACCGGGGTTTGTCCGCGCAGCCCGGCCTGTTCCAGCTTGCCGTTCAGGCTCGGGTCTTCCAGCAGTTTCTGGAGCTGCAACCGGTCCACGATATCGCGCATCAGGCCTTTGGACTCGGCCTTCCGGATACCGCCCTTGCGTTCCGCCTGCATCGCTTCGCGGCTCTTACGGCGCAGTTGTTCGCGATGGGTGGAAACCGCCTTCAGGCGCCCGGCGAAGCGGTCGCCCTGCAGCATCGGGCCGACAATCGTGAAAACGGTCGCGAACACCAGGATCGCAGCCAGACCGCTGATCAGGTTGGTCGGATCGGCGACGACATTGGCGAGGTCTGCGAGGAAATCCATGCCGTCTCCCTAGAATTTGAAGTTGATCATGCGCTTCATGATGAAGATGCCGATCCCCATCCAGGTCGCCCCGGCCAGCAGCATCATGTGCCCCATCCGCTCGGTGAACATCAGGCCCATATAATCGGGCGATGTCAGGTGAACGATCAGCATCACCAGCGGCGGCAGAGAGCCGATGATCATGGCGGAGGCCTTGGCCTCGGACGACAGCGCCTTGATCTTCTCGCGCATCATTTTCCGCGCCCGCAGCACGACGGACAGATTGTTCAGCGTCTCGGCGAGGTTGCCGCCGGTCTTCTGCTGGATGACCAGCACAATGGAAAAGAAGTTCAGCTCCGGCAGCGGCATGCGCTCATACATACGCGCCAGGCCTTCATCGATCGGCACCCCGACCGCGGAATTATCCACCAGACGCTTGAATTCGGAGCCCACCGGATCGGCCACTTCGGAGGCGATGATTTTCAGGCATTCGCCCAGCGGCAAGCCGGTCTTCACGCCGCGCACGATAATATCGATGGCGTTCACGAACTCGGCGCCGAACTTCTTCATGCGCCGCCCGCGCAAGAAGCCGATAACCCAGCGCGGCAGGCCCAGCGTCGCGACAAATGTCACCGCCCCGACGATCAGCAGCGGCCGCCCCTGCAGGAACAGCACCGCGGCCACCATCGCGCCAAAGCCCAGCGAGGCCAGATAGAACGTCGTGACGCTGATCCCCAGCCCCGCCTGCTCCAGCTTGGCCTTCATGGTCAGGCTGCGCTTGCGTTGTTTCTTCTGTTTTTCCTCCAGGTCCTTCAGCGTTTCCTGGACCTGCTTGCGCCGCTGCGCGGCCTGGTCCAGCGCGGAGACCTGGCCCTTCTTGCGCACCACGCGGGACGTCACGTCGCCGGACACCGCCTTGACGCGCTTCTTCTGCATGCCGCCGCTATTGCCCGCGAACACCCAGCCCACTCCCGCGACCGAGAGAAAGGCCAGACCCGCGACCAGATAGAGCATCATGCCATCCATGGCGCCTTAGCCCTCCGCCGCGTCGAGCGCCGCGGCGAGCTGTTGCTCCAGCCCGAAATAGCGCGCGCGGTCCCAGAATTTCGGACGGGCAATGCCGGTCGAGCGGTGCTTGCCCTGGATATTGCCCTGAGCGTCTTCGCCTTCGATTTCGTAGACGAACAGATCCTGGGTGACGATGACGTCGCCCTCCATGCCCAGAACCTCGGTGACCTTGGTGATCTTCCGCGACCCGTCCCGCAGGCGGGCGGCCTGAATGACCACATCGATGGACCCCACGATCATTTCCCGGATCGTCTTGGACGGCAGGTTGAACCCGCCCATCGTGATCATGGATTCCAGACGCGACAGCGCCTCACGCGGGGAGTTGGCGTGAACCGTGCCCATAGAGCCGTCATGGCCGGTGTTCATGGCCTGCAACAGGTCGAAGGATTCCGGCCCCCGCACCTCGCCTACGATGATCCGCTCGGGACGCATCCGCAGGCAGTTCTTCACAAGATCGGTCATGGTGACCTGGCCCTGCCCCTCAAGGTTGGCGGGGCGGGTTTCAAGGCGCACCACGTGCGGCTGCTGCAGCTGCAGTTCGGCGGCGTCTTCGCAGGTCACGATGCGCTCGGCCGGGTCGATATAGCCGGTCATGCAGTTCAGCAGCGTCGTCTTGCCCGAACCCGTGCCGCCGGAGATCAGCGTGTTACAGCGCGAAGCGCCGATCACGCCCAGCACTTTCGCGCCCTCGGGCGAGACGGAGCCGAACTCGACAAGGTCCTTCATGCGGAGCTTGTCTTTCTTGAATTTCCGGATGGTCAGCGTCGGCCCGTCCAGCGACAGCGGCGGGGCGATGACGTTCACCCGCGATCCGTCGGCCAGACGCGCGTCGCAGATCGGCGAGCTTTCGTCGACCCGGCGGCCGACCTGGCTCACGATCCGCTGACAGATATTCATCAACTGGCCGTTATCGCGGAAGCGGATATTGGTCCGCTCCACCTTGCCGCCCGTCTCGATGAAGACGTGGTGCGCGCCATTGACCATGATGTCGGCGATATCGTCGCGCTCCAGCAGCGGCTCCAGCGGGCCATAGCCGAGCACGTCATTGACGATGTCCTGCAGGAGTTGCTCCTGCTCGGCGATCGACATGACGACGTTCTTGATCGAGATGATCTCGGTGACGATGTCGCGGATTTCCTCCGCCGCGGCGTCCCGGTCCAGCTGCGCCAGCGTGCCCAGATCGATGGTGTCGATCAGGGCGTTAAAGATCGTCGTCTTGATGGCGTAATATTCGTCCGAGCGTTCGCCGATTTCGACGGGCTGACGCTTGGGGCGCGGCTTGGGCGGTTCCGGCGCGATGGAGGCCCGGCGCGCGGCGGCCTTGCGTCCGCCCAGCTGCGCCGCAGGCGCAGGCGCGGCGGGTTTTCTGGGCGCAGGCGGAGCTTCCGGCGCAGGGGCCGCGGCCTTCGCCTCGGCCATCGCGTCAGCCAGCTCTTCCTTTTTTCTTCCGGCGCGGCGGGACGCGGCGCTTCCGCCGCTGTTCCGCCCGTCGTCCCGGTCCGTTTGCCGAACATGTCAGCCCCGGCCTAGCAGCTTGGAAAACAGCGATTTCGAATTGGATTCGACATGCCGCCCGGTGATCACCCGCGCCAGGTGCAGCATGCCTTCGGCGGCCTTGGAGTCGCCGCGCATCTCGTTGACCATCTGGCCGTTATTGGCGGCGGCGCCGAAGATCGCCGGCTCATAGGGCAGCACCAGGCAGGGCTCCGCGCCCAGCGCTTCGCAGAAATCCTTCACCGGGATTTCCGGCCGCTTGGGCACGCCCACCTGGTTCAGCACGATTTTCGGCGGTCCGTCATTGGGGCGCTGCGCGCGCACCAGGTCGAACAGATTCTTGGCGTTGCGGAGCGAGGCCAGGTCCGGCGTCGCCGTCACCACGATCTCGTCCGCCGACAGCAGCGTGTTGCGGGTCCAGCGGTTCCAGCCATGCGGAATGTCCAGCATGACATAGGGGACAGACCGGCGAACGGTGTCGATCACCTGCTCATAGGCCGCCGCGTCCATTTCCCATTCGCGGTCCAGCGTGCCGGGCGCGGAGAAAAGCGTCAGGCGGTCCGTGCAGCGCGACAGAAGCCGCTCCAGCAGCACGTCGTCCAGACGTTCCGGCTCGCGCAGCGCATCGGCGACGCCCTGCGTCGGGTCCTGATTGAAGTCGAGCCCCGCCGTGCCGAACGGCAGGTCCAGATCCACGATGGTGGCGTTCACATGCGCGTTCTCAGCGATGCACCAGCCGACATGGTGAGCGATGGTGGAGCTGCCCGCCCCGCCCTTCGCGCCCACAAAGGCCACGGTGCGGCCGGCGAACGGCGCTTCCGGATCGACATAGATGCCGGCGATGGAGGAGATCAGCTGAACCGGGCTGAGCGGCGGCACCAGATATTCGCTGACGCCCTTGCGCATCAGTTCGCGGTACAGGCTGATATCGTTCGCCGCGCCAATCACGATGACATTGGTTTCCGGGTCGCAGACCGAGGCCAGCTCATCCAGCTGGCTGAACAGGCCCTGCCCCTGCATGCCGGATTCGACGATGATCAGGTGCGGCGTGGACTTGTCGTGGAACGTCTCGATGGCGGTCGGAAGGCCGCCCATATTCACCGTCACCTGCGCCTTGGCCAGACGGCGGTCGCCGGCGGAACGCTGGATCAGCTTGGCGGTTTCGGGCCGTTCGCAAAACGCCTGGATGGCGATGCGCGGCACGGGCTGGTCGGTGGGGGCGCCATTGTCGAAGCTGGACATGTCCGGCAGCACCGGATGCTCCGCCTCGCCCTGCAGGCCATCCTCGAAATCCCCGAAATCATCCAGATCCGCAGCGCCGCCCGTCCGGGCGTCGCCGTCCTCTGGCATACCGGGATCGTACGGGTCGCGCTCATCCGATGCGTCGATATCGGCGGCTTCCAGAAGTTCGTCCGCGTCGTAGGAATATGCTTCGCTCATGGCCGGTCCCTATTCGACTGCGCTGCTGACTGTGCCGGTTTCGTTATCAGCGCGTTCGGCGCCGGTCGCCTCGCCCGCCCGGTAGGCTTCAAGCACGGCGGCGCGGCGGCCCGGATCCGGCGGCCCCATCGGCGGCGGCGCGCCGATCAGGTCGGACGGATCGGCCACCATGGCGGCGATATTGGCGTTCACCGCGCAACCGAAATTCGTGTGCGGTTCGTTCATCGCGGTCTTGGTCAGACTGGTCCAGTTGGTCCCGCATTCGGGAATTTTCGCCTCCAGCCGAGCGAACCGGATGGACATGGGCGCGCGGTTCTGGCCCGAAGCCTCATAGGGCTGGGCCTGAATATAGGCCGGATCGACGCCATAGGCGGGCGCCATGGCCCGCATCTCGGCCAGCGCCTCTGCGGCGGCCTTGGCGTTGTCGGAATTACGCGGATAGGACACCACCATGGAGCCGCGGCCGGATTGGGCGTACATCGCCATCTGGCGCGCCACCATGGAACGGTCAGACGGGCTCATCCCCCCGGCATAGGAGGCCGGGGCGAAGTCATAGGCTTCGTCCACCTGAACCACTTGCGGGGCGTAACGGTCGGACGCGAAATCGAACTTCTGCTCGTGCACTGTGGTTTCACACGCGGCCAGACTTAGTCCGACAAGAGCGGGAACAATCAGTTTCATGCGGGAGACAGAGCGTTTCATCCTGATCTCCTCCTATTCCATTACGTAGCCGTAGGGACCGCGCCAGGCCTGACCCTCGACGTCGGCGCCCGGCGCCTTGTAGACGCGGTTCAACTGGCCCAGCAGGATCGTGTTGGCGTCCGGCGCGGTGCGATATCCGTCAGCCGGGGTCTGCAGCCGGTCCGCGCTGGTCGGATTGACCAGGTACGGCGTCACGATCACCACCAGTTCGGTTTCCTGGGATTCATAGTCGCGGGAGCGGAAAAGCTGCCCCAGCACCGGGATATCCTTGACGCCCGGCAGGCCTTCGAGGTTCTGCCGCGTCTCTTCCTGGATCAGCCCCGCCATCACCAGCGAACCGCCGCTGGGCAGTTCGACCGTGGTTTCCGCCCGGCGCACGTTCAGCGCCGGAATGGTCAGGCCGGGCACCACGAAGGTCTGGCCTTCGTCATTGGTCACGGTCGACCCCTGGAAGGTCAGCGCGCCCTGATTGGTCAGCTCCGACACTTCCGTGGAAATTTTCAGCGAGATGCGGTCCTCGGACACCACCAGCGGCGTAAAGCCGAGGCCAACGCCGAAGGGCTTGAATTCGATCAGGATATTGCCTTCGTCGTCACGCCCCACCGGCACCGGGAACTCCCCGCCGGCCAGGAAATTGGCGGCTTCGCCGGTGATCGCGGTCAGGTTCGGCTCGGCCAGCGTGCGGACGATGCCGACGCGTTCAAACGCATCAAGCTGCGCGCTGATGGAGCTTTGCAGGACGCCGTCGACAAAGTTTGTGGCGTTCAGCCCGGCAGCCAGCCCGCCCAGCGCGCGGCCGGCAATCGCGTAGCCATTATCCGTGCCGTAGGTCTGCTGATTGCGGAATCGGCCCGGCTGGATGACCTCCAGAATGGGATCGCCATTGGGCCCCAGTATCGGCGCGCCGGTATCGTCCATCGCCTGCGCGCGGACCGGGGGCACGAATTCCCCGAAATTCGTCGTGCTGTCGATATTCACGCCCAGCTGCTTGAGCACCGTGCGCTGCATCTCGACCACGCGGACCTTCAGCATCACCTGCTCATTGCCGCTGATCGAGACCATGGAGAACACGCTCTCCGGCGTCTCGACCCAGCGCTGGGCCAGTTTCAGGGCCTGGTCGGCGGTCGCGGCGGATTCCACCGCGCCGGTCAGGACAATCTGGTCGTCCACCGCTTCCGCGCGGACATTGCCGTTGCGGATATAGCGGTCCAGCATGGACTGGAGCTGGCTGACATCGGTCGCGACGCTGACTTCCAGGTCCAGGATCTCGTTGCCGTTGCCGTCGAAGAAGAAGACATTGGTTTTGCCCACCGTCATGCCCAGCAGGTAAACCTGCCGCGGCGTGCGGATGACGGCGTCGGCGATATTCGGGTTGGCGACCAGCACGTCGCGCGCATCGCGCGGCAGCTCCACCACCGCCGCCTTGTTTAGAGGCAGGTCGATGGAGTCGCTGAAAGCGCCGTCGCCCGGGCCGGTGATGCGCACGCGCATCGGCTCCTGAGCGGCGGCCACCCCGGCAAACAGTGAGGCCGCGACAAGGGCGGCGAGAATTCGGCGTACAAACATGTCCTAGTTCTCCTGCACCGACACCTGGCGGGTATTGCCGTAGCGGATCACCCGCACCGTCGGCGTCGACGCCACGCGGTTGAGGCTGTTCTCGTTGCGCATCGGGCCCGTGTAGGCGATATCGGCGACGCTGCGCAGCGACAGGGCGATGTCGCCCATCGCCTCGGCCAGCGTCAGGGTTTCGGCCTCGGCCGGCGCCAGTTCCAGCGTGGCGGTCGAACCGACCACCACCTGATCGTCGCCGACTTCCTTGAAGGTCTGGTCGATGGCCAGCACGCGCACATTCTGCAGAACCGTGCGGCTGACATGCTGTTCGCGCATGGAGCGGCCGTCATCGATCTGGGTTTGCTGGGTCAGGATCACGTCCACCCGGTCATTGGGCAGGATGAACCCGCCCGCGCCCGTTTCGGCGGAGATCGGCACGGCGATGGCGCGCATCCCCGGCTCCAGCACCGCGGCCATGAAGCCCGCCGCGCCCGGATTGACCATTTTCTTGCCGTTCAGCGGCTCGCCCTCGGCGACTTCGACGCGCACGATCGCGCCGACATAATCTTCCTTGGCGTCCGGAAGCTGGCTCTGGGTCAGGAAGGAGCTGTGAATGGCGTCTTCCGGCCATTCGCGCCACGTCAGGTCGGCCTCGGTCACCCGGTGGCCGACTTCCATGTCGGCGGTGGAGACCAGGACGCGCGCGGTCTCGGCCTGCGGCGGCGGCGCGGCCGCCGGTTGCACAGGATCGTCGCCGCCTCCGCCCGACATGGCGCGGATCAGCACCACGGCGGCGATCGCCGACAAAGCGGCCAGCACAAGAACTGCAATACGAGCCGGCGCCATCTTTTACCCCTTACCCTCTTCAGGCCGCATGTCGGCCTTTACCCGTAAACAACAGAAATCCCTCAAGGCATGGTTAATTCCGGGTGTCATGCCGCCACCCCCGCCGCAAAAATTTCGCTGCCCGGAAACACGGTCAGCGCCCCCAGAGCCAGCGCGACGCCATAGGGAATTGCCGCATCCTGCTGGAACAGCTCGTTCGGCCATGCGCCGATCAGCCGGGGCGGCGCATATTTGCGCGCCATCAGCAGAAGCACCGTGAACAGGCCGCCATACAGGGCCGTCACCAGCACGAAGGCCACCACGCCCGGCCAGCCGAACCACAGGGCCGCCGCGGCGAACAGCTTGGCGTCGCCGCCGCCCAGCCAGCCCAGCGCAAACATCGCCATGCCAATGAAAAGCGCCCCGAAACCGACCGCCAGATGCAGGCCGATCGCGGCCCAACCCAGACCGGCAAGCGGCGCGGCGACCAGGAACGCCCCGGCCAGCGCCAGCGGCATCCAGTTGGGAATGGTGTAGGAGATCGCATCGCGAACCCCAGCCGCCGCCATCAGCAGCGGAAACACCAGAACCGGTAGAAAAGACAGCATCGGCCCGCCCGAAACAGGTTTGATAAATCCTTATCCCGATTGTCCACCAGTGCAGGTTAAGATCGGATGACTAATGGCCCCGCATCCGAAGCAGTTTGTTAGATTTTGATAAGACGTTGTCGCCGCGCGGTCCGGATCAGTCTTGCAGGCGGTAAACGCGCAGGGGGCCGTCCGCCCCTCCCGCCGGCCTGACGCCCGGCGGCGTCTCGCCATTTTCCAGCCGCGGCATCAGCCCGTCAGGATAGCGCCGTCCGATCTTTCCGGACTCGCTGGCGCCGGGGCAGGTCACGATATAATCGACCTCCAGCACCCGCGCGCGCTCCAGCGCCTGCGCCGGCTCCGAAGCCAGAATGGCGTAGGCGGCGATGGACCCGTCCAGATTGGTGGAATAGGGCGCGGCCAGAACGCTGTGCGGCGTATGGGTCAGCAGGAACGGGCCCAGATTGATCGGCGCCGCGATGCGGCCGGGCGGCAATTCAGCCAGATCGCTCATCGCCTCGGGCGCGACACAGGCATCATGGGCCGCCTGCTCGTCCGCCTCTCTTGTTCTTTCACTGTCAGACGCGGGCAAAACGCCGGGGAGCAGAATATAGGTCATCCCGTTCAGGGCGATGACCGCCGCCACGAGCGGGGCGTAAGCGGCGCCCTTTTCCCGCCGCGCATGGCTCAATAGATGGGTCAGGTATCCGGCCGCCGTCGGAACCGCCAGCATTTGAGAAAACATCGCGCCGCGGTTCTGGAACACGGAAATCAGGAGCGCGACGCCAAGAAAAATCGCGCAGGCCATGACCTGCGGGCGCAGATCCGGCCGCGCGCGCGCCAGCAGCCCGGCCGCAACCAGCCCGGCCAGCGGGAAACCGTAAGTGATAAACAGCAGGCCATAGTCGCGCCGCGCCATCTCCGCCGCGTTCAGGGTCTCGCGGATGCCGCCCAGCCACAGCCGGGCCAGATCCCTTTCATAACCGTCGGCGGTCAGGTTGCGCCCTTCCGGCGACCAGGCCATGGCGGGACAATGCGGGTAAAGCGCCAGAAAAGCCGCCAGCGCCGCCGCGCCAATCGCCGCCCCCGCGGCCAGCCGCCAGCGCCAGTCGCCAAGGCGCGGGAAAACAAAGGCGCACGCCGCGCAGCCCGCGCCCAGCAGAATCCCCGCGCTTAGATAAACATTGGAAAACGCCACGCAGGACTGCGCATGACCGGCCAGCCACAAACCGCTTTGCAGATAGAGCAGCCCCAGCGCGCCCGACAGCGTCAGGCCATATAGCGCCAGCGCATCGCGCGAACGCCGCCCGCCATCCAGCGCGGATAGCGCAAGGGTCAGCGCCGCCGCCACTACATAGGGAACCCCCTCCACCCCGATCGCGATGGCCAGCGCGCCGGACAGCCCCGGAAGAATGGCCCAGCGCGCGCGCCGATACGCGCCCAGAACCCCGAACAGGGAAACCGCCGCCAGGACAATCTGGATATTGTGATGATCGATGCGGCCCGGATCGAACTGGTGAACGCTGCGATAGGCGGTGATCAGCAGGATCGCGGCGATCACCGGGGCGGCGCGGCCCAGCCGGAATTCCGCGGCCGAGAAAGAAACCGCCAGGAAAAGAACCAGCAGCAGGATCAGCGGCCATAGCGTCACCGCCATCCCCTGCCCGCCCAGCGGCCCCAGAAACGGCGTGAACAGGAAGGTCAGCATCGCCAGCGGCAGATCCGGCAGGCGCGACCAGTGAAAGACCAGACCATCCACCCCCAGCCGCGGCTGGGTCAGGTCCCACCATGCGCGGCCGGCCAGCCATTCCCGCAGCTGCAGCAGCCGCATCTGGTCGTCCGGCCCCGGCAGGTTGAATTGCATCGCCTTGCCCGCGCGGGCCAGCAGCAATGAAGCCGAAGCGGCCAGCCAGACGAAGATCACGGAAAGAAAGGTCAGGCGCATGACCGCAAGGCGTTACGCGGTCATCGTCTAAAATCTGCTTAACAAGCAAAAGGGCCGCTCCTTGCGGAGCGGCCCTTTCGTCAAACAATCTGGCTAAAGATTAGCCCATGTTGTTCGCGACGCTGTTGAACGTCGTGCCGGCGTTCGTACCAACGAGGCTGACGGCCCCGATGATGGTGACCGCGATCAGAGCGGCGATGAGGCCGTACTCGATGGCGGTGGCGCCGGATTCGTCATTGGCGAACTTCGAGAAAAATTTCGTCATTTGGTCTCTCCCATGTGCAGCTAGCGACACTGTTAGGTCCAGGAGCTTTTTCCATTCATAGCCCCCCTGAACTGTCAGTCACTTTACGCAAGCCAGATTATTTCTGAGTTAAATTCGATAGTTAGCGGGCAATTAAAGTGATGCTTAAAATTTTCAGGTAACCGCTAAACGTCTTAGTGACTCATAGTCGAGGATCTCCAGACCGGGGAAATCACGCCGCGCCACGCCGGTGGAGATCAGGTGCGCCACGGCGTTGGCCGCGTCCTCTTCGCTCATGCCCGCGCCGGACGCCAGTTCGCGGTGACGGGGCATCTTGGCGATCTTCCAGAAACCGTCCGCGCCGTTCGGCTGGGCTAGCATGGCCAGCTGGCCATAAAGCTTGCGCGCCGGACTTTCGTCATCGCCGCGCTCCTCGCGGATCAGACGGCTGGCGAACCAGGCGGCCAGCGGCGCGGCCAGCGACCGGCCGCGTGCGGCCTCGTCCGCGATCGCGGACGCCGGGATCACCGCAAAAATGGATTCATAGAGCGCCGCGCCCGCGTATGCGGGAACGCTGCGCCGGGCGACGGCCTCTTCGAGAAAGCGCATCTCGCCGCCGGGAACATCCTTAAAACGGGCCCCGCCGATCAGCCGGACCATGCCGCTGACACAGGCCAGAACCGCGTTGGCCGGCAGTTCGAACGCCTGCCCCGGCGCCACCTGGCGCCATTCGGCCGCCTGCGCCAGACGCTGGAGCGGGGCCTCGGCGGCTTCCGCAAACGGCCCGAAGGCGCGCAGCGATCCGGCGCGGTCCGCCATCGGGTCCGCTATGTTTTCCTGGGGTTGGCTCATCGTGACGCCCTCTCGATACCCGTTTGTGAGCGGCGATTAGACACGCAATCCCTTTCAGCCCGCTTAAAGGGATGCTTAAGAACGTGAACGATTTTCAGTCCGATTTAGGGTTTCCTTCACGCATGGCGCGTTATGCCTGCGCCCAAAGCAGACGTGCGGTAAAAGGACTGAAAGTCATGCGCGGGCATATGAAAACCCTCTTCACGGCCGGCCTCGCCGGCGCGGCGCTGTGCGCCGCCGCGGCCACCGCGGCCCAAGCGGCCGAGGTCCGGGTCGAAATCGACCAGGCCAAGCCGGTGCGTCTGGCCAATTCGGCCGCGACGCTGGTGATCGGCAATCCGCTGATCGCCGACGCGGTGATCCATGACGACGGATTGCTGTTCGTTTTCGGCAAAACCTACGGCCAGACGAACCTGATCGCCCTCAACGAATACGGCGAGACGATCTATTCCACCAATATCATGGTCACGCATGTCGACGACCAGGGCGCAGGCTCCGCGGTCTCGGTTCATCGCGGCCCGGTGCGCTACACCTATAGCTGCGCCGGACGGTGCGAAGACCAGCCGACCATCGGCGACGACGACACCTGGTATCAGGCCCGCGTCTCGCAACAGCAGGCCAAGGTCAGCGGCGGCGCGACCCAGGCCCAGGGCGGCGGCGAGAACTGATCCGCGCCGGCGGTTCCATCACTTGAAAAAAGGGCGGCCCGGAAGGCCGCCCTTTTTCTTTGTCTTCAATCGCGCCCGGCCTAATGCGCGATGCGCAATTCGGTCAGTTGCTTGGCGATCGTCTGGAAATGCTCTTCCAGCTCCCCGTTGGAGGTGGAATCGAAATAATATTCCGGATAGGTCGCGCAGGACCGGAACACGTCTTTCAGGTCGCCCGAGCTGAGACGGAACGTGATCGTATAGATGGTGATCCCCTCCGCCTTGATATTCTCGCAAAGCGTGGACATGCGGTCATTGATCCGCCCCTTCGCGGTGTTCCGGTTATTGGTCCCCAGCCGCATCTCGGACAGATAGCCATATCCGGAATAGTTGGACTTGTTGTGGCTGTCCCAGCCGCCATGAATCTGGTTCTCGCCGTCCGTCATCAGGACCAGCGCCTTCTTTACATCCGGGTCGTCATAATCGCCGCCCTGGGTAAACGGGGCAGACGGCGACAAGGCCCGCCAGCTCCAGGACAGACCGATCGCGCCATTCGTGCCCGACCCGTTCCAGGGCTGCATCGCCGAGATCTCGCCCAGAATGGCTTCCTTGTTATTGGTCAGCGGCAGCAGCGGACGCGCGCACGACATGTTCGGGCCATTGGTGTTGGACGGCCATTCATCGAAACTTGGCACGTCCAGCGAGCCATAGAAGGCGTCGACATATTTCTGAAGATTGCGCTGTTGCTCGGCCGGCGTGCTGCCATAGTCGGAATCATCGCCCAGATAATTGTTGTGGTAATCGCCGCCGCTGGACGGTTCGTCCGGCCAGAAATAGGGCACGAACAGCGTGTCCGGATTGGCGGAATTGGGGGAATGGTCCGTGACGTCGAACGGCGCCGCCCGCGCTTCCACGCACCCTTTCCAGGATTGTCCCAGCGCCCCGAACAGCGCGCCGTGAGGCATCCGGTCGCCATTGCTCAGATTATAGGTATGCCCGTCGAAGCTGACGCGCGCGGGGCCGGCCGACCAGGTATCGAAATTCTCGCCGTGATGCTCCGCCCTCGCGTCCCAGTCGATCCAGCCTGAGGAATAACCGGCGCTTTTCACATTGACCGTCGTCACATAGGGCACCACCGAAATGCGCACCAGCGGGTGCTCATCCTCGTCCCCCATCAGGATATTGACCAGGTCGGAGGAAGCGTTGCGCAGCGCGCCGATCTTGCCGCCGCCGCTCATCGAGCCGGTATTGTCCAGCGCCAGCGCGACTTCCAGCCGTTTCGTCTCGCGCACGATGTCCGCCTCCACGCCCAGCGGGATGCGATAGACATTGATCAGGTCCAGGATCATCGGAACCGAGGCGGCGTCGAGGTCCACATGGATGGTCTCGTCGGTCAGCGTCAGCTGCAGATTCTCGACCTGCGCGTATTCGCCCGCCGTCAGATTGGCCTTCAGGAAATCATCGGCGATCCCGGTCAGCTCCTCCTCGTCATCGGACCCGCTCACCCCCGCCGCCAGACCGGCGGCGTCGACCGCGTGAACCAGCTTCTGCCGCAAGGCGTGCGCGCGGCCCAGATCCACCGCGATGCCGATAAGTATGGCCATGGGAATGGCGGCCAGCGCGAACAGCACCAGCACCTGGCCGCGCTGGTCTTTTCCCGCGCGGCGAACGAAACGGGTCATCGGAAACAGGCGGCTCATGATTCTTGCGGCTCCCCCGGCAAACCAGTCGGCGCGCCGGCAGCGGCGGGCCAGCGCCAAGTCTGTCAGGAAGTTTCCAATAAAAATTCAAAGACTTGCGCGACGTTCTCTCTTTTCCGGCAAGGTCTGTTTAACCCTGACCTTTAAAGCGTAATTAAGCGGGATCGGGTTAGGTTGCGCCCCTCTTCGGCCAAGGGTGGGTGGTGAAGCCATGACGCGGCGCGCGTCTCTTCGACAAGCCTTCGACAAAGCAATCCGGGCGGCCCGCGACACGCGCGGGGCGACCGCCGTGGAATTCGCCATCGTGGCGGGCCCGTTCTTCCTGCTGCTGTTTGCGATTATCGAGGTCGCCATCGTCTTCTTCGTCTCCGTGACGCTGGAAAACGCCGTGGCCGAGGCCGCGCGCGACATCCGGACCGGGGAGGTTCAGAATGGCGGCGGCCAGGCGCAGTTCGAGGATACGGTCTGCAGCCTCATCCAGCCGCTGATGGAGTGCGGCGCGAACATTTCCTTCGATGTCCGCACGTTCGAGGATTTCGCCGCCGCCGGCGACCTTTCCGACCCCATCGGCGATGATGACGAGCTGGACGATTCCCAGTTCGGTTTCGATCCGGGCGAGGAGCGCGAGATCGTGCTGGTGCGGGTTTATTATCAATGGACGATTTTCACGCCCATGCTGGGCCGCTCGCTGGCCAATCTCAGCGGCAACAAGCGCCTGATCGCGGCCTCGGCGGCGTTCCGCAACGAACCCTTCGGTGATTCCTGATGCTGCGCCGCTTCCTCAGGGACGAAGACGGGGTGTCGGCGCTGGAATTTGCGCTGATCGCCCCGGTTTTCATCATCCTGTTTTTCGGGACGGTGGAGGTCTCCAACCTGCTTTCGGTCAACCGCAAGGTCACCCGCGTGGCCAGCACCGTCGCCGACCTGGTGGCGCAGGACTCGCTGGTGAACAAGGACGAGCTGGACGGTATTTTCGACGCCTCCGAAGCCATCGCCACGCCCTTCGACACGGACAGCCTGACCATCGTGGTTTCCAGCGTCTACAAGGATTTCGACGACGATGTCGAGGTCGAGTGGTGCTACGCCCGCAACGGATCGGGCGATGACGACGTCAATGTTCCCGATGACCTGCTGGAGCAGAATTCCAGCGTCATCCTGGCGGAGGTCAGCTATGACTATCAGGCCGCTTTCTCGGTGATCCTGAACGCCAGCTACCAGCTCAGCGACGAATTCTATCTGAGACCGCGGCGCTCGGTCCGCGTGAATTGCGAAGATTGCGACTGCTAGAGCCTAGCCGCCCGCTTTCGCCTCCGCCGTTTTCAGCTTCACCAGCATGGGATGACCCGCGTTCAGGCTGCGCCCGCCGACGCCTGCGACCGGCCGCACCCCGGTCAGCGCATTGGTCAGGAAGGCCGCCTCCGCTGACTGCAGCGCCGCAGCCGGAAACCGGCCCGCCTCCACCGGGATTTTCAACGCGCCTGCCTGCCGCATCACGCAGGCCCGCGTGATCCCGGCCAGCGCGCCGCAACTCAGCGCGGGCGTGTAAAGCCGCCCCCCGGCGATCCAGAAAATATTGGCCGCGCTGGCGCAGGCGATATCGCCCTGCCCGTTCAGCATCACCGCGTCATCGGCGCCCAGCGCCCGCGCGCGCCGCCGCGCCTCCACATTGTCGATATAGGAGAGCGTCTTGTGGCGGGAGGACACCGCCCGCACCGATCGCGTGACATCGCTGATCACCAGACGCGCCGGGGCGTCCTGAACCTGATATGGCGCGGCCGAAAGCAGCGCCGACGGCTGCAATGGCTCCGGCAAATCCAGCCCGCGTCCGCCCGGCCCGCGCGTCACCGTCAGGCGCGCGGCCCACAGCCCCGCTTCCCCCGTCAGCGACAGGATGCCGGCCTTCACCGCTTCGGCGCTGACCGGAACCGGCAGGTCCAGCGCCCGCGCGGAGGAGGCCAGCCGCCGCATGTGCCGGCTCAGCCGGCGCGGCGTGCCGTCTTCCACCCGGATCGTCTCGAACAGGCCATCGCCCAGCAACAATCCCCGGTCCGCCGCGGAAATCCCTTTCGCGCGGGCAAACTCTCCGCCGTTCCAGACCAAAATCATCGCCTCAAATCCCCGGTCGAGCCGCCCAGCGCACGCACGATGGAGCCCGCCTTGGCCAGCGTCTCCTCATATTCCGCCGCCGGATCGGAATCGACGGTGATCGCGCCGCCGGAGCGGAATTGCGCCCGCCAGCGCCCGTTTTCGCGGGCCAGCGCGACGGTGCGGATCAGCACGGAAAACTGCGCCGCCCCGCCCCGGTCGATAAAGCCGAACGCCCCGCAATAGGGGCCGCGCGTTTCGCCCTCCAGTTCCGCGATGATCTCCAGCGCGCGCGATTTCGGCGCGCCCGTGACCGATCCCGGCGGAAACGCCGCGGCCAGCGCGTCGAACACGGTCTTGCCGGGCAACAGCCGCCCTTCAACCGTGGAGACGAGGTGGTGAACATTGGCCAGCGCCTCGGCCTCGAACAACCGGGGCGCGCTGATCGTCCCGGCGCGGCAGACGCGGGACAGATCGTTCCGCATCAGGTCCACGATCATCAGGTTCTCGGCGCGGTCCTTCTCGCTCTCCGACAATTCCTTCTGCAACCGCGCATCTTCGTCCGGGGTGGCGCCGCGCGGGCGCGTGCCCTTGATCGGCCGCGTGCGGATACGGCCGTCCGGCGTGGCCGACAGGAACAGCTCGGGAGAATTGGAGACCACGGCGTGATCGTCGTCCAGACGGGCATAAAGGGCGTGACTGGCCGGGCTGGCGGCGCTCAGGCGCCGGAAAAAGGCGAACGGGTCGTCGCCTTCGGCCAGCCAGGCGTCGAAACGCTGGCTCAGATTGACCTGGAATACATCGCCGGCCCGGATATAGGCCTTCGCCTTTTCGATTTTCGCCTCATAGGCGGCGCGGCTGTCGGCGGCGCGGATCTCCGCCCCCTTCGGCGCGGGCGCAAGGGATTCCGAAGGCCCGGCGGGCCAGGATTCCACGCTGTCATAATCGGCGATCCAGTAATCGGGCCAGTTGGCGAGGGCGGGCGCGGGCGCCGACGCGCCCTCGGTCAGCGCGCCCAGCTCATAGCCCCAAAGCCCGGCCACCCCGCGGGAGAAGCCCTCCCCGCCCCGTCCGGCGAAAAACCCGGCGCGGGCGCGGAACGCCTCGTCCAGCGCGCCCAGCCCGTCCGCCCGTCCGGCGCGGATTCGTCCCGGCGCGCTCAGCGCATAGCTCATCCGCGAAGTGTCGGACCGCGCGGCGCCGGACAGCAGCAGCGCCGCGCCCGGTACGTCCGCATGCGGGGCGAACGCCGTCAGCGCATCCATTAGTCTTCCAGAAGAGCCGCGCGCAGGGCGGCAATCGCCTCGCGGTCCTGGCCCAGCGCGCTTTCCAGATAGGCCTCGACCGATCCGGCCTTCGTCTCGATCTCGTCAAAGGCGGCATGGATATAGTCACTGTCCACGCCGATCATTGGCCGCAGCGCCTCTGGCGAGGCATTGAGATTCAGCGCCGCGTTCATCCGCTCGGCCACCTTGGGCAGAACGGAATCCACGCGCACCGCCTCATTGGTCATCAGATAGTCTTCCAGCACCGCCTCGCGCGGCGTTCCCAGCGCCTCCAGCACCAGCGCGCACAGCACGCCCGTGCGGTCCTTGCCCGCCGCGCAATGGACCAGCGCCGCGCCCTCGCCCTTTTCCGCGGCCTCGAAGAATTGCCGGAACAGCGCCTGGTGCCCGGCCTCGAACGGGATGCGGCGATAGCTGCCCATCATGTAGCCGCGCGTCGAATCCTCTGTGATTTCGGATTCCTTGAGGAAGGTGATGTGCGGCGCCTCGCCCAGATTGGCGTCATCGCTGGCCAGCACCTGCACGCGCCAGTGTTCCGGCCAGGCCGACGGATCGCGGTCCCGCTCCGTGGAGCGGCGCAAATCGGTCACCGTTTTCACGTTCAGCGCCTCGATCTGGCTCCAGTCCGCGGCCGTCGCCGCGGAGAAATGCCCGGAGCGATACAGCCGCCCGCGCCGCACACGCCGGCCGTCCGCCGCCTCCCAGCCGCCGAAGTCTCGGAAATTGCGCACGCCTTCAAGGGGTAGAATCCGGTCCATGCCTGAAAGACTTAATGACCGGCGCGCCTGCGTCAAAGCCCTTCCGCTATCTATGGCCGAGCGGGAACAGATGGCTTAAACCGCAAATCATGACCCAGACCGATCCTTCCGCCCCCTGGTGGGCCGCCTCGCGGGAGCGCCTGATTGCGGCGCTTGAGAGCCGCGATTGCCTCTATGTCTATCACCTTCCGACCGTGCGCCAGCGCGCGGCGGAGCTGAAACAGCTGAAAGCGGTCAAACGGGTTCTGTACTCCATGAAGGCCAATTCCCATCCGCAGGTTCTGCGCGCCGCGCACGAATCGGGTCTGGGGTTCGAGTGCGTGTCATGGGCGGAGGCCGAGGCCCTGTTCGAGGCCGTTCCCCATGTCGCGCCGGGCGATATCCTGTTCACGCCCAACTTCGCGCCGCGCCGCGAATACACCGCCGCGCTGGAGCGCGGCGCGCGGGTCACGGTGGACAGCCTCTATCCGCTGCAGGCCTGGCCTGAGACCTTCAACGGGCGCGAGATTTTTCTGCGCTTCAACCCGGACCGCCCGCGCGGCCATCACCGCCATGTCCACACAGCCGGCCCCAAAGCCAAGTTCGGCCTGCCCCTGCACGACGCGGAAGAGGCCGCGCGGCTGGCGCGGGCGGCCGGGGCGAAAGTGGCCGGTCTGCACGCCCATGCCGGATCCGGCGTCGATGTCGCCACCCACTGGCATGAGCTGGCGACCGTGCTGGCGGAGGTCGGCCACCTTTTCCCGGACGCGAAAATTCTCGATGTCGGCGGCGGCGTCGGCGTGCCGCGCGAAGCGGGCGAACCGCGCATAGACCTGACCGCGCTGGACGCCGCCCTGACCGCTTTCAGCGCGGAATTCCCCGAATACGAGCTTTGGATGGAGCCGGGCCGCTATATCTCCGCGGAATGCGGCGTGCTGCTGGCCCGCGTGACACAGATCAAGCAGGCGCACGGCGTGCGCTTTATCGGGGCGGCGACCGGCATGAACAGCCTGATCCGTCCGGCGCTCTACGAAGCGCGGCATGAGATCGTCAATCTCACCCGTCTCGGCGAGGAATCCGCCGGACTGGCCTCCATCGTCGGCCCGATCTGTGAGTCCGCGGATGCGCTGGGCGTCGACCGGCCCATGCCTGAAACCCGGGAAGGCGATGTTCTGCTGATCGCCAATGCCGGGGCCTATGGCCGGGTCATGGCGTCCCGCTACAACATGCGTGAGCCTGCCGGCGAGACGGCGCTGGAGGCCTGACGCTGTCCGCGCCGGTTAACATAAGTGATGATCAAGGCGGACGGACCGGGGGAACGCCGCGCGGGAGACGGCGTTCATCACCTTGTCGAACGGTCACCTCCCCCCCGCCGACCGGCGACGAAGAACAGACCGCTCGAAGAAAGCGGACCTTGCAAGCGCCCCCTTTGACCAGGGGGCGCTTTTTTCTTTAGCAGGCGGCGGCGGGTCTAGCCCTCGCGGCCTTCCTTGACGAAGGTCACGGAGAAGATCGGCTCGCCGTCGAACATCGCGCCCCGCTGGCCGTCATCGTCCAGCATTTCATAGCGCGCGGAATCGATCCGCCCCTCGAGGCGATAGCCCTTCTCCGCCATTTTCCCGCGATGGAATTCCAGCGCGGCGGCCGAGAACGACTTGGCGAGAATGGTGACGCGGTGCGGATCGCTCATGATGTTCGGGCTCCGTATGGCTCGGGCGGACGGCTGCCGCCCGCCCCGTTTGAAGGATTCGTCCCATGCTGGCGGCGCCGCGCCGCAATGTCGAGTGGCGCCGCGCGGCGGGTTCTCGTCCCCAAGTTTTTGCGTTTTTCGCTGACACGAGGGCTAGACGTTCAGCAGGCTTTTACCACAAGATGTTGGGGTTGGGTCGCGCCGGAATCGGGCGCACCCTTTAGGGACGTAAAACACGGGGCATGAAATCCATGACTGCTGCTTCCGGCCTGCCGGGCCTTATGACGCCGAGCCATTCCTACAAGCCGTTCCGCTATCCGTGGGCGTACGACTTCTGGAAGCGCCAGCAGCAGATCCACTGGATGCCGGAAGAGGTTCCGCTGGGCGAGGACTGCAAGGACTGGGCGACCAAGCTGAACGATCAGGAGCGCAATCTCCTGACCCAGATCTTCCGCTTCTTCACCCAGTCCGACGTGGAAGTGAACGACAATTACATGGAGCGCTATGCGCGCGTGTTCAAACCGACCGAGGTCAAGATGATGCTCTCGGCGTTTTCGAACATGGAGACGATCCATATCGCCGCCTATGCGCTGTTGCTCGAAACCATCGGCATGCCGGAGTCGGAATTCTCCGCTTTCCTCGAATATGAGGAGATGGCCGACAAGCATAACTTCATGCAGGAATTCGGCGTCGAGACCGAGGCCGATATCGCCCGCACGCTGGCCATGTTCGGCGCCTTCACCGAGGGGCTGCAGCTGTTCGCCTCTTTCGCGATGCTGATGAACTTCCCGCGCTTCAACAAGATGAAGGGCATGGGCCAGATCGTCTCATGGTCGGTGCGCGACGAGTCGCTGCACTGCGAGGGCATGATCAAGATGTTCCACGCTTTCACGCGCGAAACCGACGTCCTCACCCAGTCCGTGAAGGACGACATCGTCGATTGCTGCAAGACGGTCGTGGGTCTGGAAGACAAGTTCATCGATCTCGCCTTCGAGATGGGCGAGGTCGAGGGCATGAACGCTCAGGACATCAAGAATTATATCCGCTACATCGCCGACTGGCGCCTGGGCCAACTGGAGCTGCCGAAAGTCTATGGCGTCGAGGAACACCCGATTCCGTGGCTGACCGAGATCCTCAACGGCGTGGAGCACGCCAATTTCTTCGAGGCCCGCGCCACCGAATACACCAAGGGCGCGACCCAAGGCGACTGGCACGGCGAAACCGGCGTCTGGGCGATGTTCGACCAGATGAAGAAGAAGCGCGAGAGCGAGTCCGAAACGGTCTAAGCGGCGCCCCGCCACATCGGAAACACCATCTGCTGCAAGTCACGGCGCGCACCGCGATTGCCCGCGGCGCGGCGCCTGACTAGGGTCCGGCTATGTCCATCGATTTTCATATCGGGGCCCATCGCACCGGCTCCTCGGCCATCCAGTCCTTTTGCGTCCGAAACCGCGAAGAACTGGCCGCGCGCGGCGTCCATTACCCGGAAGCGCCCACCGACAAGGTGGCGATGAAGGGGGAAACCACGGCCGGCAACGCCAATCCGCTCTATCGCCACATTGCGGGCGAGCGCGATTTCCCGAAATTCTGGAACGCCCATCTGGAGGCGCTGGAGTCAGGCCGGCGCCTGCTCTATTCGGCCGAGGTGTTCTGGGGCAAGGGCATGTCCGTCCTGCCCGAGATCACGCGGGGGGCCGAGACCCGCATCATCGTCTATCTGCGCGCGCAGACCGACATGCTGGTTTCCGCCTATGCCCGCCATGTGCGCCTGAAGGAATATCCCGGCACGCTGGATAACCTGTTCGATAAAATCCGCGCCCAGCTCCATTTCGAGCCTCGCCTGAAGGCGTTGGAATCGATGTATGCGCAGATCGCCGTGCGACCGTACGACAAGCGCGCTTTCCGCGACAATCTCCTGATGTCCGACCTTCTGGACCAGCTCGGCCTCGCCTATGACGGCGCTTTTACGGGCGCGGAGACCGTTGTGAACCGCTACGAGACCGATGCGCAGATGAGCGCAGACCTGCGCCAGCGCATGATCGCCGAATATGACGAGGAAAATCGCCGGATCTGCGAGCGGTATTTCGACGGCGCGCCCTGGCTGCTGCCCTGGAGCGAGGAAAACGCCCAGCTCAGCGCCTGACGCCCGCCTCAGCCCAGGCGCGAAGCGATCAGGGCCGCCATTTCGCGGCCGACCTCTTCCCCGCCGGTCTGCAGGAAATTGGCCGGCGAGCGGTCGGGATAGAGCGCCTTTTCCATCAACGGCGTAATCAGGAAATAGGTCGCCCAGCGCGCCGCCCGCTTGCGTTCGGCTTCGGCGCGGTCGCCCGCACGCTGGCGCAGCGCCGCCTCGATCGCCTGCCGCACGCCGTCCATCAAGGCCGGCATGGCGGTGTCGCAGACCGGGTTCTCCATGCGCGCCTGCTGGTGCGCCAGCCGCAGCAGATGCGACTCCCCCGACAGCACCGTCCAGGCGCGCTGGGCCACCTGCTCCAGATCGCCTTTCAGATCCCCTTCCCGGCTGAGGCGCAGCGGCCCCATTTCCCGCATCCGGTCGGCCATGCGTTGCGCCGTGACCTCCAGCAGCACCGGCACGAAGGCGTCCTTGTTCTCGAACCGGCGATAGACGGAGCCAACGGCGCAGCCCGCCCGGCCGGCGATTTCCGCCACGCCGATTTCGGCGAAGGATTTTTCTTTCAGCAGGGAATCCAGCGCGCCGATCAGCTTGTCGCGCGTCTGTTTGGAGCGCGCCTGCTTGGCCTCGCGCACGCCTTCGGACTGTATCGAACCGGAACTCATATTCGCGTTTATAAGCGATTCGCGCGAAAAGCCCGCGCCCCGATCCGCCGCGCCTAGCGCCGCAGCGTCACGGAGACGGTGGCGAATTCCTCGTGATCGACAATGCCGTAATAGGGCGTGGTGTAGGCGCTTTCGCTGCGCACATAGGCCAGCGCCAGATCATAATGGCCAACCGACATGGCCACCCCGGCCTGCAAGTCGCCGACAATCGTGCGGTCTTCATAGCGCAGCAGGTCCGACATGCCCTTGCCGCGCGGGTCCAGCGTGACGGCCTGCGCTTCCGCCCCGGCGAAGAAATACCAGCGCGGCGCGCCATGCACGCGCGGTCCGCTGACAAACTCGCCCAGCCGGACCAGCGCCCCGGCCCCGGCGGCGGAACCGTCCGGGCCGGCGCTGAACCCCGCGCGCGGAGTGATATCGAAATCCAGATCGCCCGCCCGGCTGCGGATGGCGGGAATGGCGTAACGCACCGCCACGCTGCGCCGCGCCGCGCGCGGGTCCGCGCCCAGCGCCGCGGCGGTCAGCGGCGCCCCCGCCTCCAGCGTGTTCAGCGGCAATGACGGATCCGCCGGGTCGTGCCAGGCGACGGTCAGCCGTCCGGCCCGGCCCAGCCCCACATCCTCATGCGTCCAGTCCCGCGCGCTCAGCCACGCCCCGGCCGAACTCAGCCCGGCGTCCGCCACGCGGTAATTCAGCCCGCTGGTCTCCCATGCGTCCGGGGCCGCAGGGCCGCTCCAGTATTCCGGGCCGGCTGCGAAACCGCGCACAGGAGGGGCGGCGCCATAAGCGCGGCGCGCTTTCCTCTCGACATGATCGGGAACATTCATGCCCGCGCGTTTCGCCGCATGGACCGCCACCGGGCGCACCGCATCGGCCGCGCGGTCCAGCGCCGTGCGTGCGGCCTGGCGCGCCGGGGCCGGCACGAACCGGGCCAGCGGCACGCCGCACTGCCCGCCCGCGCGCTCTTCTGGGCAAGGTCCGCCCGCCGTGACGCCCGCCTGAATCACGGCCAGCGCCATCAGCGCGGCAATAAGCAAGAGTAACGGCATCCTCCCCTGCCCTCCCCGTGCAGCAGCGTGATGTCGAACTTTGATAATGCCAAGTTTTCAGAGTCGCGTGTAGGTTCCGCGACGCTTACGCGAATCTTTTAAGCAAGCATTCGCGTGTCGCGGGACTAGCGGCGCAGGGAAACGGACAGCGCCGCGAAGTCGTCCTTGCGGCTGATGCCATAGGACGGGCTGGAATATTCCCGGTCCTTCTGGACATAGGCCAAGGCCACGTCCGCCGGGCCCCAGTTCCAGGCCACCCCGGCCTGCGCGTCGCCCACAATGGTCTGGCCCTGCAGGCGCATGGAATCCGAGAAATCGAAGCCCTGGCGCGGGTCGATGGTCAGCGCCTCGGCGTCCGCCCCGGCGAAGAAATACCAGCTCGGCTCGTCCTCGCGCTTTTTCTCGAGATTCTGGCCGATCCGCGCAATCGCGCCGGCCCCGGCGACAGAGCCGTCCGGACCTTGCGAATAGACCGCGCGCGGGCTCAGCGAGAAATCGTAATCCCCGCCCGAGAACCGCACCAGGTCCTTCTCATAATTGATGGCCACCGAAGGCGTCAGCGCGTTCGGCGTCGCCGCCAGCTCCGCCGCGGTCAGCGGCGCGCCGGCATTGATGCCGTTCAGCGGCAGACGCGGATCCGCGGGATCATAGATGGAAACCGACAGGCGGGAGGTCTCGCTAAGCGCCACGCGGCTGCCGCGCCAGTCCCGGGCGCGCAGCGAAGCGGCCAGCGCCGGGCGCGACGCATCGGCGACCCGCAGCGCGGAACTGCCCAGCAGCGCGTCCGCGGAAACGGTCTGCAGCGGCGGGCGCGTCTGATCTGATTCAACTGTCAGGGAATAGGCGGAGGCGTTCAGCGGGGCGCCCTGGCTTTCGTCATAGCCTTGCTGCGCGGCTTCCCCTTGCGGAGACGCCGCGGCCAGTTGCGCTAACGCAAAGGCTGCGACCAGTCCTGCCATGTGCGAGCCCCGTTCCTCCCTAAACGTCGAAGCCCTTGTTTGCCCGCATTATATGCGAATCTTTTCAGGCCCGATGCAGATTTTCAGTCACGGTCATGAAGATTCTTTTGACCGGACCCCCGATTTTTCAATCAACTCGCAAAAGAAAAGCCGGTTCCCGTATTTATAACGGAAACCGGCTTCAAATTCATTGATATGGGTTAGAAATCCTCAGCGCGCCTCTATTGGCAAGCGAGACATTCCTCGTAATCGGTGGGCGCCGCCGCCTCCATGGACTTCTCCATGTCGGTTTTCTTGCCATTGGCGTAGGAGGCCCGCTGCACGGACTTGGAGCGGCAGTAATAGAGCGACTTCACGCCCCGCTCCCACGCCGACCAGTGCAGCATGTGCAGGTCCCACTTATTGATGTCGCCCGGCAGGAAAACGTTCAGCGACTGCGACTGGCAGACATAGGGCGTGCGGTCGGCCGCATGCTCGATGACCCAGCGCTGGTCCAGCTCGAACGCGGTCTTGTAGACGTCTTTCTCTTCCTGCGTCAGGCAGTCCAGGTGCTGGACCGAGCCTTCATGCTCAAGGATGGAGGCCCAGACGGACGGCTTGTTCTCGCCCTTCTCCTCCAGCAGCGCCTCCAGCATCGGGTTCTTCACCGTAAAGCTGCCCGACAGAGTCTTGTGCGTATAGATATTGGCCGGGATCGGCTCGATCCCCGCGCTGGTGCCGCCGCAGATGATGGAGATGGAGGCCGTCGGCGCGATGGCCAGCTTGTGGCTGAAACGCGCCTTCATGCCGCGCTCCTCGGCGTCCTCGCAGGCGCCGCGCTCCTCGGCCAGCGTGACCGAGGCCTGATCGGCGCCTCGGCGGATATGCTTGAACATCCGCATGTTCCAGGACTTCGCCATGGCGGATTCGAACGGCACGTTCTGGCTCTGCAGGAAGGAATGGAAACCCATCAGGCCCAGACCGACCGAGCGTTCGCGCTTGGCGGAATAGACCGCATTGGCCATTTCCGGCGGCGCGCGGTCGATGAAGTCCTGAAGGACATTGTCCAGGAAGCGGAAGATGTCTTCCAGGAACAGCTCGTCGTCCTTCCACTCCAGATATTTCTCGGCGTTCAGCGAGGACAGGCAGCACACCGCCGTGCGGTCCTCGCCATTATGGTCGCGGCCCGTCGCCAGCGTGATTTCGCTGCACAGATTGGACTGGCGCACGCTCATGCCCAGCTCGCGCTGGTGCTTGGGCAGCGCCTTGTTCACCGTGTCCGTGAACAATAGGTACGGCTCGCCGGTCTGCAGGCGCAGCTCCAGGATCTTGGTCCACAGCTTGCGCGCCGGAACGGTGCGGATGACTTCCTTGGTTTTCGGGCTGCGCAGGCCGAACTCGGCGTCGTCGCGCACCGCTTCCATGAACTCGTCGGTGATATTGATGCCGTGATGCAGGTTCAGGGACTTGCGGTTGAAGTCGCCCGACGCCTTGCGGATCTCCAGGAATTCCTCGATTTCCGGATGGTGCACGTCCAGATAGCAGGCCGCCGAGCCGCGCCGCAGCGAGCCCTGGCTGATCGCCAGCGTCAGCGAATCCATGACCCGGATGAACGGGATGATGCCCGACGTCGCGCCGTTATCGCCGACCTTCTCGCCGATGGAGCGCACATCGCCCCAATAGGTGCCGATGCCGCCGCCATTGGAGGCCAGCCAGACATTCTCGTTCCAGATGCCGACGATGGAATCCAGCGAATCGGAGACCGAGTTCAGGAAGCAGGAGATCGGCAGCCCGCGGCTGGCGCCGCCATTGGACAGCACGGGCGTGGCCGGCATGAACCAGAGATTCGACATATAGTCGTAGAGCCGCTGGGCGTGCTCCAGATCATCGGCATAGGCGCGGGACACGCGGGCGAACATGTCCTGGAACGTCTCGCCGGTCAGCAAGTAGCGGTCTTCGAGAGTCTTCTTGCCGAACTCGGTCAGATTGGCGTCGCGGGAGGCGTCGGTGCGGATCGATTCCACAACCCGCAGGTGTGCCGTCTTGGGCTTGCCGCGATGCGGTTTGGCCTGAGCCTTCGCTTCGGTTTTGATCGCTTTCGCTGCGGCGTCGTACGGCGACATTTAAACTCTCCTCCAGCCCTGGAATCAGGCAAACTCGTACTGTTCGCGCAAAGGCGTTACGCCCCGCGCGCCCCGAACTCTGACAAATTGTCTGTTTGGCGGGCTTTTCGCCCTAACCCCAAGATATAGTGATTTAGGCCGTCCTCAGGGTCAACATCTTTGAGCTTCATTCCGTCATTTTTTCGTTAAGGAGGTCTTAACCGCCTCTCCCGGTTACTGAATTTGGTTAACTCTTGGCCGTTCCGCCCTTCCGGCGCGGACCCCGCCAAACAGCGCCGCCTCGCCTTCCCGGACGGGCAATTTCACCCGTTTTCAGCCCTCCAGAGCCGCCGGTCCAACGATCTGCCCACTCTATCAAATCCGACTCGCAATTCCCCCGCCGCGCGATTCTTTTTCGGGGATAAACAGAGAATCGCTGAGGACAGATTGTGAATCATCTCCTCTGCGGAACCCGCGCGGATTTTCCCGAGGAAGTCCGCGCTCTCTGAAGTCCGCCTTCGAGACGCCCTGAAGGGCTCCTCAGGCTAAGGTTCGGGTTGGGAAGCTGTTGCTCTTACTCCCCTGCGGCGAACGCGCCGCGGAGCCAAATGCGCAACGGAAGATATCAACCAAACCCGTCATCCTCCGACGAAGCGCAGCGGAGATCGGAGGACCCAGTTGAAATCTTTGCGCCCCACGGTTCCTGGGTCCTCCGGTCAAGCCGGAGGATGACGGTTGAGAGAGGTGGGAGAGGCGAAAGAGAAAACCCTCGCCCCCTTAATGGGGGTAGAGGGCAATGACGTCCCAAAGGCCGCGAGGGCTTTGGATGACGGAATGGAGAGGGG
>NZ_ASJA01000025.1 GCF_000412185.1 Euryhalocaulis caribicus | reverse complement strand
TCGCCGTGAAGGGCACGGGCGCGCGGTTCCCCGTTCGCCGCATCTTCTGCGTGGGAAAGAACTACGCGGCGCATGTGGCGGAGATGGGCGGCGACGCCAAATCCGATCCACCCGTCTTCTTCACCAAGCCCGCCGACGCGGTCGCTCCGTGCGGCGCCGATATTCCCTATCCGCCGGACACGGACGACCTGCATCACGAGGCGGAACTGGTGATCGCGCTGGGGCAGGGCGGGGCGGACATTCCGGCCGCCGAGGCCGCCGCAAAGGTCTTCGGCTACGCTGTAGGCGTCGATCTCACCCGCCGCGACCGGCAGGCCGAGGCGAAAGCCAAAGGCCGCCCCTGGGACGTCGCCAAGGCGTTCGATAATTCCGCGCCGATTTCCAATATCGCGCCGGTGGCGGAAACGGGTCACCCGTCCTCCGGCCGTATCTGGCTCAGCGTCGACGGCGTGTTGAAACAGGACGGCGATCTCAGCGCCATGATCTGGTCCGTGCCGGAAATCATCGCCGCGCTGTCGCGCAGCTTTGAACTAAAACCCGGCGACCTCGTTTTCACAGGTACGCCGGAAGGCGTCGGGCCGATCGCCCGGGGGCAGCGGGTCGAAGCGGGCGTCGATGGCGTCGGCGAACTCGATTTCCGTATAATCTAGTCATTCATCGCCGCGCGGCGTTACCCGCGGGCGTTCAACGCCCGGACAAGGGCCTTTAAAGGAGACCGCGTGAGTAAGGAAAAACCGACAGGCCGATGCATTGTCACATACGGGCGCAGCCTTATTGCGCTCGAAATCGCTCACTCCCTCGCCGAGCGCGGGGTGGAGGTGATTGGCTGCGACGACGTCGACCTGACCGTCATGTCCTTCTCGCGCGATGTGAAAAAGAATTTCGTGCACGCGCCGTCGGATTCGAAGCCCGAAAAATTCCTCGACGATCTTGAGAAATATATCCGCAAATACACGCCGGAAGACGACATTCCCTATGTCCTGATCCCGGCCTTCCGCGATATCCAGCTGATCGCCGAAAATCGCGACCGGTTCGACCCGCTGATCAAGGTCGCCGGCCCGACGGCGGAGATGATCTCCAGAATTCATCCCAAGCAGAACCTGGCCCGCACGGCGGAAAAGCTGGGCGCGCACGCGCCGCGCAGCATCGAGTTCAATGACCGCGAAGGCCTGGACAAGGCCGCGGAAGAGCTGGGCCTGCCCTTCCTGATCAAGCCCTTCGACGGCGTCGGCGGCCGCGGCGTGAAGGCGCTGAAAACCCAAGCCGCGCTGGAGGAGCACTGGAAGAAAAGCGCCAGGGTCTATGAGAAGGGCGGCCTGGCGCAGGAACTGGTCGAAGGCGACGATTACTGCCTCGCCGTTCTGTTTCAGGACGGCGAGCTGAAGGCCCATATGGCCTATCGCAACATCATGAAAATGCCCGCCGAATCCGGCGCCGGTATCATGCGCGAGACGATCGACGACGAACCTTTCCTGGAAACCGCCAAGGCGGTGCTCGGCCCGATCGGCTGGCATGGCGTTGCGGAAATCGATTTCAAATGGAACGGGCAGGCCGATACCGAACCCTCCATGATCGAGATCAATCCGCGCTTCTGGATGGGCATTTTCCATTCCATCGAGTCGGGCGTCGATTTCCCGTGGCTGCTTTACGAGATGACGGTGAAAGGCGAGGTGCCGGAGGCGCCGCTGGCGACGGTGGGCAAGCGCACCAAGGCGCCGGGCGTCTGGCTGCTCTCCGCCATTCAGGACATTGCCTCGTCCGACGTGCATTTCAGCCAGGTCAAGGATGGCTGGAAGGAGGCAATGTCCTCCGCCAAGGATCGCAAGATAGTCGAGGCGCTGAAGAAATTCGGCGCATCGCTGGGCAAGGTCACGGACATCGAAAGCGCCCGCAAACACTTGAAAAAGGCGATGGAGGACGCGGACGAGGCGCAGGTGGAGCTGTTTTCATCGCGCGATCCGTTCGCCAGTCTTGGCGTGCTGTTCGTGCTTGCCTCGCTCGTCCGGCACGGAAAGCTGCCGCCGGAACTGACCTATAAGTGATTTTGAAGTGACCGCGCCGCCCCTGTCCGACCGCCCGCTGATCGGGGTCACAAAGCCCAGCCGGGCTGATAATCTGGCCTATGCCTGCATCTGGGCCGGGGTCTGGCTGGCCGGCGGCCGCCCGGTGCGCCTGACCGCCAGCAAGCCGCGCCGCAAATGCGCTTTGCGGGGGCTGGTCCTGGGCGGGGGCACGGATGTCTTTCCCGGCCTCTATGACGCCAAGCCCCGCGCCGGCTACGCCTATGACCGCAAGCGTGACGAGATGGAGATCGAGTGGGCGGAGCGGGCGGAGCGCGCCAATATCCCGGTGCTGGCGATTTGCCGCGGCGCGCAGATGATGAACGTGATGCGCGGCGGCACGCTGTTCGCCGATGTCGCCAAGTCGTTCAAGGACGTGGATTACCCCAGCACGTTCCTCGGCCATGTATTCTACCGCAAGACGATCCTGATCGAGGACCAGACCCTGTTGCACGACGTGCTGGGGGATGAGGACCGCGTGAACTCCATGCACAAACAGGCCATCGCGGATCTGGGCAACGGGCTGGAAGCCACCGCGCGCGAACGCAACGGCGTTATTCAGTGCATCGAGGACCGCGAGCGGAACTTCTATATGGGCGTGCAGTTTCACCCGGAGTTCCTGCTGCACCGCTCCCGTTTCCGGGGTATCTTCAATGCGCTGGTCACCGCGGCCGCGCATAACCCGACCGAAGTGACGGAAGACAGCTAGGCTTCCGCTTTGAATTAGTTTCATTTGAAACTATCTATGGGGCGACGACAGATTCACCGGCACGGAGTTTAAGGTCATGGCGAAGAAGTGGATCCCGGCCAGCCGCGTGGAGGGCGACGCCTCCCGTCAGGCGCACGCCGATTTCCCCGAAGGCACGTATGAGCGGGAAATCTCGAAAGAGGGCTTCTTTGGCCCCGCCGCCTTCCTCCACCACAAGAATCCGCCCACGGGCTGGACCGATTTTGAAGGCCCGCTGCGCCCGCGCGCCTTCAACCTGATCGGCGTCAACGATTCCCCGAATTCCCCGTGGGACGCGCCCGTTGTCCTGCACAATAACGCGACCGAGATGCGTTTCTGGAAACTGGACGCGCCGATGGAAATGCTGGCGCGCAACGCCGATGGCGACCAGCTCCTCTTCATCCACAAGGGCGAGTCAGAACTCTATTGCGATTACGGCCATCTGACCGTGCGCGCCGGCGATTATGTCTATCTGCCGCGCGGCACGATGTGGCGGCTGGACCCGTCAGAGCCCAACGCCATCCTGATGATTCAGGCGACCAACACTCACTACACATTGCCGGACAAGGGGCTGGTCGGCCCGCACGCCATCTTCGACCCCGCCATGCTGGACGCCCCCGAAATGGACGAGGCGTTCAAGGCCCAGCAATCGGACACGAAAGGCTGGACCGTTCAGGTGAAGAAGCGGAACGCGGTCAGCACGATCACCTTCCCGTTCAATCCGCTGGACGCGGTCGGCTGGCACGGCGAACTCGCGCCCGTGCGCCTGAACGTGAAGGATATCCGGCCGCTGATGAGTCACCGCTACCACCTGCCGCCCAGCGCCCACACCACATTCCTGTCCGACCGCTTCGTGGTCTGCACCTTCGCGCCGCGCCCGTTCGAGACGGACCCCGGCGCCCTTAAAGTGCCGTTCTTTCATAATAACGACGATTACGACGAGGTATTGTTCTACCACGCCGGAGACTTCTTCAGCCGGGACAATATCGACGCCGGAATGATGACCTTCCATCCGTCCGGCTTTACCCACGGTCCGCATCCCAAGGCGCTGAAAAACATGTTCAAGCCCACCAAGGACGCGACAGACGAATACGCCGTCATGGTCGACACCCGCGACCCGCTGGAGGTTGGCGAAGGGGCGGCGTCCGTGGAAAACCATGAATACGTAGATAGCTGGAAAGCAAAGGACTGATCCGATGAAACGCATCCTGCTTACCGCCGCCGCCCTGACGCTCGTCACGCCCGTGGCTACGGCCGCGCAGGATTTCGAGGCTTCGAACGACGGCGTGACCATCCAGGAATGGACCGTCCCTTACGAAGAATCCCGCCCGCGCGACCCCTTCGCGGCCAGCGCGGACGAGGTCTGGTTCGTCGGACAGCGCACCGGCTATCTGGCCAGCCTGAACATCGGAACCGGCGAATTCGAGCAGGTGGACCTGGGCGAGGGCGCCGGGCCGCATAACCTTGTCGTCGCAGAGGATGGCGGCGTCTGGTACGCCGGCAACCGCCGCGCCCATGTCGGCCGCTACGACCCGGAGAGCGGCGAAATCGAGAAAGTCGCCATGCCGGACGAAGCGGCGCGCGACCCCCATACCCTGATCTTCGATGACGCCGGCGATGTCTGGTTCACCGTCCAGGGCGGCAACAAGATTGGCAAGCTGACCGTCGCGGACCGGGGCGTCCAGCTGATCGACGTCCCCACGGAAGGCGCGCGTCCCTATGGCATCAAGACCGCGCCGGACGGCACGGTCTGGGTCGCCCTGTTCGGCACGCACAAGCTGGCCTCCATCGACCCGGAGACCATGGCCCTGACAGAGCATGACCTGCCGCGCGAGGAGGCCCGCCCCCGCCGTCTGGAAGTCACCGATGACGGCCGTGTCTGGTATGGCGATTACGCTGGCGGGAAGCTCGGCGTCCTCAACCCGGACAGCGGCGAATTCACCGAATGGGACCTGCCCTCCGGCGCCGAATCCCGCCCCTACGGCACGGCGATGGACGCCGACGGCAATATCTGGGTGTTCGAGACCGGCGTGGAGCCGAACCGTCTGGTCGGCTTTAATCCCGAAACCGAAGAGTTCTTCACTTCGGTCGAGGTTCCTTCCGGCGGCGGCACGGTGCGCCACACGCATTATCACGCCCCGACGGACACGATCTGGTTCGGTGCGGACACCAACACGATTGGCCGCGTCACCTTTGACTAGGGCAATTTTTCTCACGGCGTTGCTCATGCCCGGGCTGGCCTTTGCCTTTCCGGACGGCGCGCCGTGGGACGCTCTCGCCAATCCGGGCGAGGCCTGCGCCCAGTGCCATTTTGGCGAGGACCCGGTGGAAGAGTCTCCAGCGCTGAGCCTGTCCGGGCTGGAGGACGGCGCGGTTGCGGGCGAGACCTATCTCATCAGCCTCAGCTTCGCCCCGCAAGGCGCGGAAATTGTAGGATTTCTCGCCAGCATGCGGAATCAGGATGAGGGCGCCGCGGGCGTAATATCGTCTGATAATCAGCGCGTTGAGGCCAGGGACGCCGCGGCCCGCTCCACGCTGGAGGGCGCCGCGCTCGAAAACGGTGTGGCGGAGTGGTCCTTCCACTGGCGCGCCCCGGATGCGCCCGGACCGGTGACCCTCAGCGTGGCGGCCAATGCGGGGAACGGCGACGCCTCACAATTTGGCGATACGGTTCATCTGAAAAACATCGATCTGGACGTCCAGAAAAAATAAGGGCGGCGGACCTTCAGGTCCGCCGCCCTTGCTGGCTGTTGCGGGGGAATCCGCAGCTTAGTTGTCTTGCATGGCCTCGATGTCATCGTGGAGGGCGTCAAGACGGCGTTCGCGCTCGTCCAGCCGGCGCTCACGTTCTTCCAGGGCCTGTTCCCGCGCCTCCATGCGCCGCTCCATGGCGTCGAGACGGCGCTCCATTTCCTCGGTCATGCGGGCCAGGGCCAGTTCACGCTGCTCGGCGGCGCCTTCCAGATGCGGGCCGCCGGTCGCTTCCAGACGTTCCAGCGCCTGCTCGCGGCGCTCATGGGCCTTTTCCATGCGCAGGCGGACCCGCTCCATGTGCGGCTCCATCTCTTCCATGCGCTTCATGGCGATTTCGATGCGCTTTTCGGCGTGTTCCGGCAGGCCCTCGCTGGAAAAGCGATAGGCGTAGACATGGCGGTCGCCATCTTTGCGTGCGCGTTCGATATCCGCGCGGGCGCGCGCCATATCCTCTTCAGCTTCTTCCATGGCGCGCTGGATCTCGATGCGGATTTCGCCTTCATCGAAGTCCTCAACTTCAGCCATTGCGCTGGCGACTTCACGCTCGATTTCGTCGAAATCTATGGCATCGACCTCGGCTCTGGCCGCCGCAATTTCGCGTTCGATTTCCGCGTGATCAATGGACTCCGCCGCCGCCATCGCGGCTTCGATTTCCGCATCCACGCGGGCGCGGTCCCACTGAACGGCCTCGCCATCCACGGTCACGTCCCATTCGCCGCCGTCCTCATTGCGCATCACGATCACGCGGTCGCCATCATCGATCCGGCGAACCGTGACCTCTTTGGCGCTGTCCAGATCAATCACGCGGGCATGGGCTTCGTCATCGACCACGACGACCCTGTCACGGGGAGCGGTGCTTTTCAGGCGCTCCACATGCACCCGGCGTTCTACGCGCGGGTCTTCCGGCGCGCCTTCCAGCCGGCTTTCAAATTCCGGCTGGCCGGTATCGGGGTCAACAAAGCGGGCTTCGGGCGTGGCCTGGGCGAAGGCGTAGCCGCCGGCGGCCATTCCGGCGCAAAGCGCGGCTGCGGAAACGAGTTTTTTCATGGCGGACAAAGCTCCCCAAATCTCCTGAATTACTTGTCCAAGAGTGCGGGAGAGGGCCTTGAACCGGCAAGTTAATTCGCCGCCATCTTGCCGAAACCTTACGGTAAGCAAGGCCAGGGAGAGCGAATAGACATCGGCCTGCGGCTCGGATAGACACCCGCATCGAACCACCGGCGGCCAAGGGCCATCCTGCCTTGCTCTTCAACAGCCCCGTCTATCTGTTCCTTTTCCTGCCCGCCGCGGTTCTCGGCTATTACGCCGCGCGCCGGTTCGCGGGGCTGGGCGCCGCGGTTATCGTGCTGCTGGCCGCCTCGCTATTCTTCTATGGCTACTGGAAACCGGTCTATCTGCTGCTTCTTGGCGGCTCGATCCTGGTCAATTTCTATCTTGCCCGGCCTGTCGCGCAGGCGGAAAAACCGGCGCGGCGATGGTGGCTGACCGCCGCGATAGTCTTCAATCTGGGGCTGCTGGGCGTTTTCAAATACGCCGGATTTTTCCTCGACTCGGTGGATATGGCCGCGCCGGGGGAATTCCCTTCCGTCGAAATCGTCCTGCCGCTGGCCATATCCTTCTTCACATTCCAGCAGATCGCCTATCAGGTGGACGCTTATAAGGGGCTGGTGACGCCGGCCTCGCTGCCGCGATACGCCCTGTTCGTGTCGTTTTTCCCGCAGCTTATCGCGGGGCCGATTGTCCATCATAAGGAGATGATGCCGCAATTTGGCGCGCAAACGCGCCGCGGCGAGACGCTGACCAATTTCCAGGTGGGGCTTTTCATCCTGATTATCGGCCTCGCCAAGAAGGTAATCCTGGCCGATGGAGCGGCGGAATACGCCTCGCCCGCTTTTGCGCAGGCCGAACGCGGCGCGCAGGTCGAGTTCTTCCGGGCCTGGATCGGGGCGCTTTGCTATTCGGGACAGATCTATTTCGACTTCTCGGGCTATTCGGATATGGCCGTCGGGGCGGCGCGTCTGTTCGGAATCCGCCTGCCCACGAACTTCTTTTCACCCTACAAGGCGACCTCAATCGCCGATTTCTGGCGCCGCTGGCACATCACTTTGTCGCGGTTTCTGCGCGACTATCTGTACATCCCGCTGGGCGGAAACCGGCGCGGGCAGGTGCGCCGATACGCCAATCTGATGACCACAATGCTGCTGGGCGGGCTCTGGCACGGGGCGGGTTGGACGTTCGTTTTCTGGGGTTTCCTGCACGGTTTCTACCTGGTTCTGAACCATTTCTGGGACTGGTTGAGGCGAAAAGCGCCGGTTCTGGCCGCGGGAGAGGGGCATTTCGCGCGAAAATTCGCCGCCTGGACGGTCACAATGCTGGCGGTAATCGTCGCCTGGGTCTTCTTCCGCGCGGAAAGTTTTGGCGGCGCCGTGACCATGCTGCAGGGCATGACGGGCCAGAACGGCGCGGTTCTTCACCCCTCCGTGGCGCGCATGTTCGACCCGTCAGGTTTACTTTCAGGGCTGGGCGTCAGGGTTGGCGGCCGCGGATTGCCGGCCGCGGAGTTCATTCCGGGGCTCGTCTATGCCGTGGCGATGCTGCTGATCGCTGCGCTGACGCCGAACATTTACCAGATCACCCGCGCCAATCAGCCGACAATCGATTATCCTCAGCACGCGCGCGAGACCCGCGCGCCGCTCTGGCGGCCGACAATTGTCTGGGGCGTGTTCGCGGGCGCTGTCGCCATGCTGGCCGTCGCGAAAGTTTTCAGCGCCGCGCCGTCCGAATTCCTCTATTTCCAGTTCTGACCGATGCGCTTTTTTATCGCCTTCCTGCTCAGTTTCGCCGTCCTCATGGGGCTGGCGCATTTCACATGGGGCAGGATTCTACCGCCGCCGCCCGAACTCGACTGGGTTCTGGCGCTGGAGGACAACAAGTGGGGCGCGGCGGAAGCCGCTTCATCGCCGCGCATTCTCATCATCGGCGGCTCGGAGGCGCATTACGGGCTGTCGGCGGAGATATTTGAACGCGAAACCGGGCTTCAGGCTTTCAATCTGGGCACCCATGCGGGGCTTTCCTGGCGCACCCATTACCTGAATACGAAGCGGCTTCTGCGCTCTGGCGACATCGTGGTCTTTTCGGTCAATTACGTGCGCCTGATGGCGGACGATCCGCGCGATCTGGAGGTCCGCTACTGGCGCGAACGCGACCCCGCCAGCGTGTTCGAGTTTCCGGTCCGCTACTGGCCCGTTTTCATGGGCGGCGACTTGCTGGGCGAGGGGTTGAAATCGCTTGGCTATCCGCCGGGCAAGGGCTGGCTGCGACGGGCGGATGCGATTTCCCCGCGCGGGGACGAGACAGCCAATATGCTGGAAGGGAAGCGATCAGCGCAGGATCTCAGCCGCCTTCGCAGGACCGGCATCACCCCGCCATTCAAGGGGGAAGCGCCCGGCCTGGCGGAAATCCTGAAACTGAAACAGGCGGTCGAAGCCAGGGGCGGGCGATTCTATGTGGTGTTTCCGGGCCAGCTCGACCGGCCGCGCTTTCATGACCGGCCTGCCTATGAAGGAAACTTTCAGGCGGTTGAAACGCTGTTCCGGGACCGCGACATAGAGATTCTGAATGATATGGAGTCCGCGCTCCTGCCGATCGAATTGATGTACGATACGGTATATCACCCCACCGGCGCCGGCCGCGCCCGCATCAGCACGCCCGCCGCGAAAACGCTCGCCCGGGATCTGAAGGCCGAAGGCGTCATGACACGAGATACGATGGAGAGTTCTTCTTGAAATTCGCCAGCCTGCCCAACGAAACCCGCGACGGAAAGCTGACCCTGGTTTCCCGCGACCTGAAACACGCCGTCGACGCCAGCGACATCGTCCCGACGCTGCAAGCGGCGCTGGAGAACTGGGACGCCCTGACGCCCAAACTCCAGGCCCGCTATGACGAACTGAATGAAGGCAAGGCCGGCGGCGCGTTCGCATTCGACCAGGAAAAGGCGCTGTCGCCGCTGCCGCGCGCCTATCAGTGGGCGGACGGATCGGCCTATATCAACCACGTGGAGCTGGTCCGGAAGGCCCGCGGGGCCGAGGTGCCGGAAAGCTTCTACGACGATCCGCTGATGTATCAGGGCGGCTCCGACGCCTTCCTGACGCCGCGCGGCGATATTCCGCTGGGCGATGAGGCCTGGGGCTGTGATTTCGAGGCGGAGATTGCCGTGATTACCGGCGATGCGCCGATGGGCATCAGCCCGGAAGAGGCCAAGGATACGATCCGTCTGGTCATGCTGGTCAATGACGTGTCGCTGCGCGGCCTGATCCCGGGCGAGTTGGCCAAGGGCTTTGGTTTCTTCCAGTCCAAGCCGCCAACGGCGTTCTCGCCTGTCGCCGTGACGCCGGATGAGCTAGGCGACGCTTGGGATGGCGCGGCGCTGCGGCGTCCGCTGGTCTCCACCTATAATGGCGAGAAATTCGGCGAGCCGGATGCGGGCACGGACATCACGTTCGATTTCGCGCGCCTGGTGAGCCACCTGGCCAAGACGCGCCCCGTCACGGCGGGTACGATTGTCGGCTCAGGCACGATTTCCAACAAGGATCCGGACGGCAGTCCGGGGCGCCCGGTTTCCGAAGGCGGGAAGGGTTATAGCTGCATCGCCGAAGTGCGCATGGTCGAGAAAATTCAGACCGGCGACTTCAAGACCGGTTTCATGAAATACGGCGACACGGTCAGCGTCGACATGTTTGACGACGATGGAAAATCCATCTTCGGAACCATCGAAAATACCGTGGTGAAGCCTTAAACGGCTGACCTTGCGGTTCTAGTTCGCGCGGCGATCGGTCGACATGTCGTACCGGTCGCCGTGGAACCGCCCGAAAATATCGCCCACTTGCGGGTGGCGCACCGGCTTGCCGCTCTCGTCCGGCAGCAGGTTCTGCTCGGAGACGTAGGCCTCGTAGGTGGTGTCTTCGTTTTCGGCCAGCAGCTTGTAATAGGGCTGTTCCTTGGCCGGACGGATGTCTTCCGGAATGGATTCCCACCACTCTTCGGAATTGGCGAATTCCGGATCGACGTCATAGATGACGCCCCGAAAAGGGAATACCCGGTGCCGGACAACCTGTCCGAGAGAGAATTTGGCTTCGCGCTGCATATTTTCTGAGATAGCCGATTGGTTTCGCGGGGCAAGAGCTTGGCTCTGCGCGGCGAACCGGATTACAGTAAATTCAAACTGTGGAAAACGCGCTTTGGCTGCGCGCCTTTAACTGGCGACCCGCTGCGCAAACAAGAACTGGTGCGCCATGTCCAACGGCGAGACCGCTCCTGCCAGACGGCAGGGCAGCGGGCGCCGCCGCAACCGGCCCCAAAAGGGGAACGGCTTGTGCGGCGCCATCGATCTGGGAACGAATAATTGCCGCCTGCTGGTGGCCCGGCCCACCCGCGACGGGTTCAAGATCGTCGACGCCTATTCCCGCATCGTGCGGTTGGGCGAAGGTCTGGGGCGGACGGGGGAATTGTCGCCCGTCGCCATGGACCGCTCTATCGAGGCGCTGAAAGTGTGCGCGGAGAAGCTGGCCCGCCGGAATGTCGGTAAAATCCGCTGTATCGCCACACAGGCCTGCCGATCCGCCACGAATGGCGAGGACTTTCTTGGCCGTGTGAAGAATGAAACCGGCCTTCGGTTTGACCTGATTACCGCCCGGGAGGAGGCGCGGCTGGCGGCGCTTGGCTGCCTCAACCTGATCGACCGGGAAATTGATATCTGCATGGTCGTGGATATTGGCGGCGGTTCGACCGAGCTGAGCTTCATTGACGTGAAAGAGCTGAAGCGCCGGGAAGAAACCCAGAAATACGCGCCGCCCCCGATCCGCGCATGGAGCACGATGCCGCTGGGCGTGGTGACGCTGGCCGAAAACCATCCCGAACCGGATGAGCGCGGACCGTGGTTCGATACAATGAAAGCCGCCGCACGCGAACATATCGACAAGATCGAGGGCCTTGAGCCGTTCCGTGAGGCGTTCGAGGCGGGGCGCGCACAGATCATCGGCACGTCGGGCACGGTGACCAGTGTCGCGGGCGTGCATCTGAAGCTGCCGGTTTACCAGCGATCCCGCGTCGACGGGATCTGGCTGGGCGATGCGGATGCGCGCAATGCCGTCCGCCATCTGCTGAATCAGACCCCTGAAGAGCGCGCGCAGGAGCCCTGTATCGGGCCGGAACGCGCCGATCTGGTGCTGGCCGGTTGCGCGATTTTCGAGGCGGTTATGGACGCCTGGCCCGCCGAACGCCTGCGCGTGGCGGACCGGGGGCTGCGCGAAGGCGTGCTTTACGGCCTGATGGGGCGTTACGCGACCAAGCGGCGCCGGCGCCGGTCGCGCCGGGGAGGGCGTCCGGCATGAGCGATGACGAAGAACGCCGCCGCCGCCGCTCCGGCCCGGTCAAGAAAGGTCAGCCGCGGCGCGGCCTGACCAAGCGGGTGAAAACCGCAAAGGGGCGGAAATCCTCATCCACGCGCTGGCTGCAGCGTCAGCTGAACGATCCCTATGTCGAGCAGGCGCGGGCCATGGGCTATCGCAGCCGCGCGGCTTTCAAGCTGATCGAGCTGGACGACAAGTTCAAACTGATCCGCAAGGGCATGCGCGTGGCCGATCTTGGCGCGGCGCCCGGCGGCTGGACGCAGGTGGCGTTGGAGCGCGGCGCCTCCCGCGTTGTCGGAATCGATCTGCTGGCAATCGACCCGATCCCGGGTGCGGAGCTGCTCGAGCTGGACTTCACCGAAGAGGGCGCGGACGAAGCGGTGAAGGCCGCGCTGGGCGGAGAGGCGGATCTTGTGGTTTCCGACCTCGCGCCCTGGACCACGGGGCACAAGGCGACTGACCACTTGAAGATTATCGCGCTGGTCGAGGTGGCCGCGCATTTCGCGTTCGATGTCCTGGCGCCCGGCGGCGCTTTTGTCGCCAAGGTCTTCCAGGGCGGGACCGAGCAGGAATTGCTGAAAGAGCTTCGCGGACGGTTCGAGAAGGTGAAGCACGCCAAGCCCGACGCCAGCCGCTCCGAGTCGGCGGAAATCTATCTGGTGGCGCAGGGCTTCAAGGGCTGAGGCCCGCCCGGCGCGTTGCGCCGGTCACAGTTTGCGGCGCCTGCGCGCCTTGTCTCATCTCAAAAACCTGTTAAAGCGGCCCCGCAAGAGACAAGGAGGCGCCCGATGGAGATTCGGGAAGGTGTCACGTTTGACGACGTGCTCTTGCAACCCCAGAAAAGCGACGTCATGCCCGCGCAGGCGGACACGTCCACGCGTCTGACGCGCGAGATCAATCTGAACATTCCGCTGCTGTCCGCGGCGATGGACACAGTGACCGAGGCCGAGCTGGCGATTGCCATGGCTCAGGCCGGCGGCATTGGCGTGATCCACCGCAACCTTTCGCTGGAAGAGCAGGCGGAAGAGGTCCGCAAGGTGAAGCGGTTCGAATCCGGGATGGTGGTCAATCCGGTCACGATCTCGCCGAACGCCACGCTGCGCGATCTGCAGATGCTGATGGCGCAATACAAGATTTCCGGCATCCCCGTCGTGGAGCCCACCGGCTCCGGCGAGCCCGGCAAGCTGGTCGGCATCGTGACCAATCGCGACGTTCGCTTTGCCGAAGACCCGAACGAGAAAGTCGCCGATCTGATGACTCGCGAGGTCGTCACGGTTCGCGAAGGCACCAGTCAGGAAGAGGCGCAGCGCCTTCTCCACAAGAACCGCATAGAGCGCCTACTGGTGGTCGATGAGGCGGATCGCTGCATCGGTCTGCTGACCGTCAAGGACATGGAAAAGGCCAGCGCCTTCCCGCTGGCCGCCAAGGACTCTCAGCGCCGCCTGCTGGTCGCCGCCGCCTCCACGGTGGGCGATGCCGGCTATGAGCGCGCGCAGGCCCTGATGGATGCGGGCGTGGACGCCGTGGTTATCGACACCGCGCACGGTCATTCCAACGCCGTCCTGGAGGCCGTGGAGCGCGTGAAGAAGCTGTCCAACCGGGTTCAGGTCATTGCCGGCAATGTCGCCACGGAAGGCGGCGCCAAGGCGCTGATCGACGCCGGGGCGGACGCCATCAAGGTCGGCATCGGGCCGGGCTCCATCTGCACCACCCGAATGGTGGCGGGCGTCGGCGTGCCGCAACTGACCGCGATCGAAGGCGCGGCCAAGGCGGCGCACGCGGCCGATATTCCGATTATCGCCGATGGCGGCGTGAAATATTCCGGCGATGTCGCCAAGGCGCTGGCCGCCGGGGCGGAGACGGTGATGATCGGCTCCCTCATGGCGGGGACGGAAGAAGCGCCGGGCGAGGTCTTCCTCTATCAGGGCCGGTCCTACAAATCCTATCGCGGCATGGGCTCTGTGGGCGCGATGGCGCGCGGTTCCGCCGACCGTTACTTCCAGAAGGAAGTCACCGACCAGATGAAGCTGGTGCCCGAAGGCGTCGAAGGACGCGTGCCCTATAAAGGCCCCGTTGCTCCGATCATCCACCAGCTGGTGGGCGGTGTGCGCGCGGCTATGGGTTATACGGGTTCCCGCACGCTGGCTGATTTCCGGAAAAACGCGGTGTTCATCAAGATCACCAATGCGGGCCTGAAGGAAAGCCACGTGCATGACGTGATGATCACGCGGGAAGCGCCGAACTATCCGAGCCCCGGCTAGGGATGGCTGAACGCGACCGCCTCTATCTGCTGACCGCGCCGTTCGAGGACGGGCCGGACGGCCCGTGGTTCTGTTTCGATTGCGCGGCGGTGGAAGGCGCGCTTCTGGCGTCGCCGCACTGGGCGGACCGTGTGGAGATTCACCGTCTGGCCTGGCCGCGTCCACGCGCGGAAATCGTCGCGATCCTGGGCGAGGGCGCGCAGGATCTGCCCGCGCTGGTGCTTGCCGACGGAGCGGAGACGGCGGAAGCTGTGCTTGAAGCTAACGGGATGCGGTTCCTTACCGACCCCCGGGCCATCACGCGTTATCTGACGGACCGGCACGGCGGGGCCGCGCCGCATCCTTAAAACGGGGAGACTTACGTCATGCCAGCAGCTCATCTGGTGCTTTTCCTGAGCGTTGTCGCTCACGTTCTTCTGGTTTTCTTCCTGGGCTTCCGCATGGCCGCGGCGCGCTACAGCGCCGCCAAAAAGGGCGAGGTCGATCTGGAGCGCATGGCCATAGATCACACGGTCTGGCCGACGCCGGTGCGCAAGATATCCAATGCCTACATGAACCAGTTCGAGATGCCGGTGCTGTTCTACGCGGCGGTTCTCTTTGCGTTCACGATTGGCGGCGCGGGGTGGCTGATGGCGATCCTCGGGTGCGTCTATGTGCTGATCCGCTATGTTCACGCATTCGTTCATATCGGGCGGAACGTGGTGATCCTGCGTTTCCAGGTCTTCATACTCAGCGCCATCGTGCTGCTGGTCATGTGGGGCTATCTGACCGGTCACGCGGTGGGGAGTTACCTGGCCGTTGCGTGAGGCGGGCCGCATAGCCGCCGCGATCGAGGTTCTGGAGGACGTCGAAACGCGCCACAGGCCGGTTAGCGAGGCGCTGCGCGACTGGGGCAAGAGCCACCGCTTCGCCGGGTCGGGCGACCGGGCTGCGATTGGCAATATCGTCTATGACGCGATGCGGATGCGCGCCTCCATCGCCTGGCGCATGGGGGCGGAAACGCCGCGCGCGCTGGCGCTGGGCGCCATGGCGTTCGGCTGGGGCTGGGACAAGGCGAAATTCGCCGGCGCCTTCGCCGATGACGAGCACGCCCCCGAACCGCTGAGCGAGTCCGAGCAAGCCGCTATCGCAAAAAGCCTCGACGGCGCGCCGGACTGGGTGAGGGCCGATATTCCTGAATGGTGCGAAGAGTCGTTCCAGGCCAATTTCGATGAGGAATGGGTGGCCGAGGGCGCGGCGCTGGCGCAACGTCCGCCGCTGGACCTGCGCGTGAACACGTTGACGGCGGATCGTGAAAAGGCCGCCAAGGCCCTTCGCAAAACGCCGCAGAAGGCGCCGATCTGCCCGACCGGCCTGCGCTACCCGGCCGGCGTGGGCGCCTCCCGCACGCCGAACGTGACGCCTGAAAGCGCCTATCAGAAGGGCTGGATCGAGGTTCAGGACGAAGGCAGCCAGATCGCCGCGCTGCTGGTCGGGGTCAAGGAAGGCGAACAGATCCTCGATTATTGCGCCGGGGCGGGCGGCAAGACGCTGGCCATGGCGGCGGCGATGGAAAACAAGGGCCAGATCTACGCCTATGACGCGGACATCAACCGCCTGGCGCCGATCCATGACCGGCTGGTCCGGGCCAAGGTCCGCAATGTCCAGGTGCGCGATCCCAAGCCCGGCGTGCTGGATGACCTGAAGGGCAAGATGGACCGGGTGGTGCTGGATGCGCCCTGCACGGGTTCAGGCGTCTGGCGGCGTCATCCGGACGCGAAATGGCGCCTGACGCCGGAAGCCCTGGCGCGCCGCCAGAGCGAGCAGGTTCAGGTGCTGAGCGAGGCGAAGGATTACGTCAAGAAAGGCGGGTTCCTCGTCTATATCACCTGCTCGGTCTTCCCGGAGGAGAACGAGGACCGGATCGAGGATTTCCTGCTCTCGAACGGGGATTTCGAACTCGTCTCCGTCGGCGAGGTCTGGCAGGACATTTTCGGTTTCGACAAGCCCAAGCCCTGGTCGGCCGATTTCAACTCGGTGACGCTGACGCCCGCCTCCACGGGGACGGACGGCTTCTTCGTCGCCGCGCTTCAGAGAACAGGATAGATGACCACCATTCAGGAACAACATGAACGCGCCCTGATCGTCGATTTCGGCAGCCAGGTGACCCAGTTGATCGCCCGGCGCCTGCGGGAGAGCGGCGTCTATTGCGAAATCCACCCCTTCAACAAGGTGGACGGGGCGTTCCTGAGCGCGTTCAGCCCGAAATGCGTGATCCTCTCGGGCGGCCCGGCCAGCGTGACCGGCGAGGGGACGCCGCGGGCCACGAAAGAGGTCTTCGATCTGGGCGTGCCGGTGCTGGGCATATGCTATGGCGAGCAGACCATGGTGAACCAGCTGGGCGGCGAGGTGACGCCGGCCAATGAGCGCGAATTCGGCCGCGCCGATATCGAGATCGTCGCCGATACCCCGCTGTTCGAGGGCTTTGGCGGCCCCGGCACGGAAGAACGGGTCTGGATGAGCCACGGCGACCGCGTCCACGCCATCCCCGAAGGCTTCGAGGTCATCGCCAAGACGCAGAACGCGCCGTTCGCGGCCATCGCGGACGAGCGCCGGCAGTTCTACGGCGTCCAGTTCCACCCGGAGGTCAGCCACACCCCCCGCGGCGCGGCGCTGCTGAAGAACTTCACCCACGCCATCGCCGGCATGAAGGGCGACTGGTCCATGGCGGCCTTCAAGGAAGAAGAGATCGCCAAGGTCCGCGAACAGGTGGGCGACGGCAAGGTGATCTGCGGCCTTTCCGGCGGCGTCGACTCTTCGGTCGTGGCGGTGCTGCTGCACGAGGCGCTGGGCGACCAGCTGACCTGCGTCTTTGTCGACACCGGCCTGTTGCGGAAGGGCGAAGCCAAGCAGGTCGTCGACCTGTTCCGCGGTCACTACAACATACCGCTGGTCCACGCCGATGAGGGCGATCTGTTCCTCGGCAAGCTGGACGGCGTCAGCGATCCGGAGAAGAAGCGCAAGATCATCGGCGGCACGTTTATCGAGGTGTTCGAGCGCGAGGCCGCCAAGATCGGAGGCGCGGAATTCCTGGCCCAGGGCACGCTCTATCCGGACGTGATCGAGAGCGTCTCCGCCACCGGCGGCCCGTCGGTCACCATCAAGTCCCACCACAATGTCGGCGGCCTGCCCGAACGCATGAACATGAAGCTGGTGGAGCCGGTGCGCGAACTGTTCAAGGACGAGGTGAGGGCGCTCGGCCGCGAGCTGGGTCTGCCCGAAGCCTTCGTGCAGCGCCACCCGTTCCCGGGGCCGGGCCTGGCCATCCGCATTCCCGGCGAGATCACGCCGGACAAGGTCGCGATCCTGCAGGAGGCCGACGCCATCTATCTGGAGGAAATCCGCAAGGCCGGCCTCTATGACGAGATCTGGCAGGCCTTCGCCGTGCTGCTGCCGGTCAATACGGTCGGCGTGATGGGCGACGAGCGCACCTATGAGGCCGTGCTGGCCCTGCGCGCTGTCACTTCACGCGACGGCATGACGGCGGACTACTACCCCTTCGACCACGATTTCCTCGGCCGCACCGCCACCCGCATCATCAATGAAGTCCGCGGCGTGAACCGGGTCGTCTATGATGTCACGTCCAAGCCGCCGGGCACGATCGAGTGGGAATAGGCTCTGGCCGCCAGCCGGATTAACAAAAAGCTGACTCAAAAGCTCACCCATGTATAAACTCCCGCCGCTGGCGATCGGACCGGGGGAGGGCGATGCGGTTTTTCCGGCCGGGTGGAAATCTGACAGGGTGGCGGCGTTTCGGCTTTGAGGTGGCGATCATCGTGATCGGCGTCGGCATTGCCCTGGTCGCCAACCAGTGGGCGACACGCGCCGTGCAGATCAAGGAAACGCGCCAGGCGCTCGACGCTGTCGAGACCGATCTCATCAAGTTGCTTGCCTTTGCTTCGGAGCGCATGGCCATTGAACCCTGCCGGGTGGAGCAGGTTGAGTTCATCGCCGGGCGGTTGAAGGCCGGTGAGGGAGAGTGGATTCCCCGGATGCCGGACGGCCTCCAGGCGCCGGGTGGTCCGATGATTCTGCAAACCCCCGTGCGCACGCCCATCCGGAATCTGTCCGCGGAATCGTGGAAAGCCCTGCTTGCCAGCGAAACCGCCCTCTACATGGATCGCGGCAAATTCATCGAGCTGAGCGCAATTTTCGATGTGGCGGTTGAGATCCGGGACCTGCAGACTCAGGCGCTGGTTCTGAAAGGCCGGCTCGCCCATCTCGGCATGCCCGGCCCGATGGACGCCGATGCGCGCCGCGACGCCTATGCCCTGCTGGGCGAATACGCCGCAATCGAAGGGCTGATCACGGTTCACGCCAGCCAGATGATGCAGTCTTTGACGTCGTTCGATTATCAGTATGACGGCCGGTTGCCGTTCAGCGCGCCTGACGAAATTGATTCAGACCTTTTCGGCGCCGTGAATCGCCGTGTTTACGGCGATTGCGTCGACATATCGAAATTCCAGCCCATGGCGGACCAGGTCGAGGCTGTTTACGGGGTCAAGGTCGATCTGAGCGAGACGGAGTCTGACGCGCCATGATCCTGCGCCGTCTTGCAACCGCGCTGCGCAAGCAGGACTGGGTCACACTACTGATCGAAACGCTGATCGTGGTGCGCCATTCTCGCCGAGATCGAGACAGAGCAGTCATGATCCTCTGGCATTTAATGACATTCTATAACTCACCAAACTCGACTCATATTTGAGAATGATAATCACTTGCGAGTCATCCGGGCCTCGGCTATCAGGCCCGGGAACTGACTTCCAAGGGGTAGATTGTGACCAAGAAAATCTGGCTGGCCGGCATTGCATCGGCGGCAATTTCGAGCACGCCTGCAATCGCGCAGGACGCCGTGGCTGACGAAGCCGAGACGGTCGAAAACGGCGATGTCATCATCGTTGTAGGCGAAACGACGAACGTCCTGATCGATTCTGATCAGATCGAGAAAACTCAGGCGAACGACCTGGCCGACGTGTTCCGCCAGACGCCGTCTGTCTCGGTTGGCGGTTCGCTGGGCATTGCGCAGAAAGTGTACGTGCGGGGGCTCGAAGACACTCTGCTGAATGTCACGGTGGATGGCGCACCGCAGACCGGCACGCTGTTTCACCATATCGGCCGGGTCCAGATCGAGCCGGAACTGCTGAAGCAGGTCGACCTGCAGGCTGGCGCGGGCGAGGCGACAGCCGGTTTCGGCGCGGTTGGCGGGGCCATTCGGTTCCGGACCAAGAGCGCTGACGACCTTCTTGAGCCGGGTCAGCGCTTCGGCGCCATGACCAAGGCCGGCTGGTTCAGCAATGACGGTTACAAGGGCAGCGTGTCCGCCTATGGCAAGCTGAACGACAACTGGGGCGTTCTGGGGTCGCTGGTCTATGTCGACCGCGACAATATGGACGATGGCGATGGCAACACGCTGTTCGGCACCGCGGCGGAGCAGCTTCTGGGCTTCGTGAAGCTGTCGGGCGAGATCGTTCCAGATCATTATCTGTCGGTCAGCTATGAGCATCGCGACGAGGAAGGCGAGTTTGGCGCGCGTCCGAACTGGCCGACCCTGGAAGGCGACACGCTGTTCCCGGCCGACGCGGAGCGCCGCACCGTGGTGGCCAACTATCGCAACACGATCAGCCCCGCGCTGAACATGGATGTGACCGGCTATTTCACCACGTCTGAATTCCAGCAGGACCGCTTTGACCGCTGGGGCAAATACGGCGCGGATATCGAGACCTACGGCTTCGACATCCGCAACACTTCCAATTTCGGCGCGAGCGAGATCATCTATGGCGTGGAGCACCGGAACGATGTCGTGAAGAGCCGTTACCTGGCCGATCAGACGGTCTGGGGCGGCTGGGCCTGGGACCCGTCAATCGGCTCCTTCGAGGAGAAGGGCGAGCTGTGGGGCGCCTATGTGCAGGGCCACTTCCGTCTGGCTGACCCGGTCCTGATCAGTGTCGGCGGGCGTTATGATTCCTACGATCTGGAACTGGTGACCTATGACGAGCGCTCGGACAGCGAAGGCTTCAGCGGCAATGTCGGTATCCGCTATGACATTACCCCGGCGCTGGCCTTCACGGCGGGCCACGGCCAGGCCCTTCGCGGCAAGGAAGTCGGTGACGCCTTCACGCTGGAGAAACGCCCCGGCCGTCTGCGAGTCGATCCGTCGCTCCAGCCCGAACGCGTGGACAATTCTGAAGCCGGCCTGACATACGACAACGGGCAGCTTCGTGCATCCGCGTCCGTGTTCTCCATGGTCATTGACGATGTCATTCTTGACCAGATCGGCGGCGGCGTAGCGCCCGAGGACTCGATTTTCTACGAAAATGTCGGGGAGTTTGAGACGCAGGGCGTGGAATTGCGCCTTGGCTATTCCTGGGAACGCATCTCTGCGGACCTGTTCTATACCTCGTACGATTCAGAGCTGAATGACCGCCCTGTCGAGGGTTACGAGGAAATCGGCCTGGCCAACGCTTCGGGCGATCAGTGGAATCTCAATCTTGGCTGGGGGCCGACGGACCGTATCGATCTGGGCGTGAATGTCCGCGTGGTCGAAGATCTCAATGACATCGACGTGCTTTACCGCGCTGTCGAGATCGGCTGGATCGACGCCCTGCAGCAAGTGGACAAGCCCGGTTACACGGTCGCCGACATCTATGGAGAGTGGCGTCCGCGACAGGTCGAAGGTCTGCGCCTGAACGTTGCTGTCCAGAACCTGTTTGACGAGCAGTATCGCGATCACGCGAGCGTTGCCGACTATAACGCCATCCCCGGATGGGAAGGCGTGGCGGGCCTCTATGAAGCGGGACGCGATATCCGTATCTCGGCCGCATACGAGTTCTGATGTCGGCTGCGGCCATCCGGAAAGAGAAGCGGCCGAATATTCGTATTCGGCCGCTTCTCGTGCTCTGGCACCGCTGGTTCGGCATCCTGGCGGCGCTGTGGCTTGCCCTCATGGGGCTGACGGGGTCGGCCGTCGTTTATTATGACGAACTCGATGTCTGGCTGAATCAGGACCTCAAGAAGGTCGAAGCACGGTCTGAGCCTGCCAGTGTGGAACTCTGGTTCGCTGCCGCGCGCGATCAGTTTCCGGACCGGTTCATCCGCTTCGTCGACTTGCCGGGCGAACCTGATGACTCCGTCCGGCTGTCCATGCCGTCCCTGGAGGATGATTCCGAAATCGAAGTCTTCGTCGACCCCTACACGGCGGAGTTGCTGGGGAGCCGAAGCTATGACGCGGCGGGCCTTGGGCCGCGCAACCTGATGAACTTCCTCTACGGGCTTCATCTGGACCTGCATCTTGGGGACTGGATGTTGTGGTTCCTGGGCCTTGTGGCGTTTTTCTGGATTCTCGACCACGCGGTTTCGGTTGTCCTGTCATTTCCGACAGCCAGGAAGTGGGCCGCGAGTTTCCGCGTCCGTTTGCGGAAGGGGCGGCACAAATTTACCTTCGATCTTCACCGGGCGATGGGGCTCTGGCTGTGGCCGGTCACGCTCATGTTCGCCGTCTCCGGCCTCTATTTTAACTGGTACGAGCACGTCGTCGCGGCGGTCGACCGCGTCTCTCCCGTCACGGAGCGCGCCATATTTGCGCTGCCGGCGAATGACGAGGCCGACTTCGCGCCGCAGATCGATTTCGATGAGGCGTTTACAATCGCCGCCCGGCTGGAAGGCGCGCCGGAGGTCGACCTGGCGAGCTACAATCCCTGGAAAGCCGCCTATGAACTGCGCGCCCATGATGTGCGGGACATTGATCCGTACGGGCGCCGCATGATCGTGGTCGAGGCCAATAGCGGGAAAGTGCTCAGCGACCGGCATATCACCGAAGGAACCGCGGGCGATGTGTTCCTGGCCTGGCAATATCCGTTGCATTCCGGAAAGGCGTTCGGGGGCATCGGGCGCGCGATCATATTTGTTTCGGGCCTACTGGTTGCGATCCTCTGCATTACCGGCATCATCCTCTGGGCGCGCAAGCTGGGCGCCCGCCGCTGGCGGAAAGGCGCGCGGCGATTGGGTTGACGCGGAGCCGCGCCAACGGGGGACTGGCCGCACGGGCCGGGCAGGGGAGCGGATATGGAAATCGCCAGGCTGATCAAACAGCTTTTCTCGCTGGACAAGCCCGACCTCCAGGTCATTTCGCGCGAGATCAAGGAGATGACGCGGCTGAAGCGCCAGCAGCGTGAGACGTTTGGCTGCCAGAAGGGGCAGGTGGACTACCTGCTGATGAACATCTTTGACTATGAGCGGCAGGGCCTGAAGCGCGGCGGGTATTTTGTCGATCTGGCCTGTGCCGACGGCGTCGATCTGAGCAACACCTATTTTCTTGAAAAGCATCTGGAATGGACCGGGCTTCTGTTCGAGCCCAATCCGGATTTCCATGACTCGATCGCCAGCAATCGCACATCACCGCTGGTTGCCGAATGCGTAACCGACGGCGCGGCGCCTGAAGTCGAGTTTCGCATCGATAACGGGATGCTGGGCGGCATCGTGGGCGAAGGCTTCGACAACTCGGCGGAGAACCGGGCGGAGGAGTTGCAATCGGCCCGCATCATCCGCGTTCCCACGGTCACGCTTGCCGATGCGCTGGACCGGCATGGCGCGCCTCGCCTGATTGATTATTTGTCGCTGGACGTGGAAGGCGCGGAGGAGCTGATCCTGCGGGAGTTCGATTTCAGCCGCTACAAATTCCGTTTCATGACCATCGAGCGCCCGTCACTGGCGCTGGACCTGCTGCTGGACCGGCACGGCTATGTCCAGCTGGCTCATAGCCGGTTCGATGTTTTCTACACGCACCGCGATTTTCTCGACAAGGTGAATTTTGAACCACGGTCACGCTTCATCGCAACGCCGGCAAAAGATTGGTGACTGCCTGAAAAACGCCCGAATGGGCCGTCCTGATACGGGTTGACCTGAACAGCCAGCGCCTTTAATAAACCAATCGGTTATTTAACGGGTGAGTTATCCATGGGCGACGCATCATTCGAATTGAAGCTGGAGCGGGTGCTGAATGCGCCGCGCCACAATGTCTGGCGCTGCTGGACCGAGGCGGAGTTACTGGAGCAGTGGTTCGCCCCTCATCCCTGGACAGCGAAAATCAAGGAACTTGATTTGCGCTCCGGCGGCGGCTTTCACGTTTCCTTGCGCGGGCCTGAAGGTGAAGAATCCGGCGGGCCGGGCGTCTTTCTGGCGGTCGAGCCTGAAAAGCGTTTGATTTTTACCGACGCCTTCCAGCCCGGCTGGCTTCCGTCCGGCCAGCCTTTCATGACGGCCATCATCGAACTGGCCAGCGAAGGCGACAGGACGCGCTACACGGCGCGGGCGCTGCACTGGCGAGAGGAAGACCGGAAAACGCACGAAGACATGGGTTTCCATGACGGCTGGGGACAGGTCGCCAGCCAACTGGAAGCCATCGCCGCCAAACTCTGATCCAAAGAAACAGGGAGAGCCGCCATGGCCACCGCCGCACCCGCTGATACGAAGCCCAGCCTGACCATTCAAAGGCGTTTCGATGCGCCGGTAGAGCGGGTCTGGCGGGCATGGACGGACCCCGAGGCGATGTTCCAGTGGTTCGGGCCGGAAGGGGCCGAAGTCACCCACGCCGAAACCGATGTGCGGGTGGACGGGAGTTTCCGGGTCATTTTCTCCATCCCGCCCGACCCCGAAGTCCACAATGTCAGCGGCGTCTATCGCGAGGTGGAGGACAAGCAGAAGCTGGTTTTCACCTGGCAGTGGATCACCATGCCGGAGCGGGAGTCTCTGGTCAGCGTGATGCTGCGCGCCGAAGGGGACCGGACGCTGATGATCTTCAGCCATGAACAGTTTGCCGATGAAGAGGCGCGGGACGGCCATGAAGAGGGCTGGACCGGAAGCTTCGACCGTCTGGCCGCGTATCTGGAAAAGGAGGCCGCATGACCCGCCTGAGAGACAAGAACTCATCGGCTATTGTGGCCGTGAAAAACCTGGCCGCGGCGCGCGATTTCTACGAACAGACGCTGGGTCTGGAGGTCGCCGACGCCTCAATGGAGGCGCAAGGGGCGGTTGGCTACCGCACCGGCGGCACCTTGCTGACGGTTTATCAGTCTGAATTCGCCGGCACGAACAAGGCGAACGCCGTCACCTGGGCCGCCGGAGAGGATTTTGACGCCATCATTGCAGATTTGCGCAACAAGGGCGTTGCTTTCGAACATTATGATCTGCCGGGGCTGGCGTTTGAAAACGGCGTCCACGCCGACGGCGAAATCAAGCTCGCCTGGTTCAAGGATCCGGACGGCAACATCCTGCACATCATGAATTTTTAAGGCGCGAAGACAGCGCCCGTTCCGGAAGGAAAGTCACTATGCCCGTCAATCCTGAATCCAGTGTCGAGATCAAGGCGTTCGACTGGGTGCCGGATTTTGCCAAAGGACTCGTGCGCGATCTGCGCGTGCGCTGGGCTCTGGAAGAGACCGGACAGGATTACCGTGTCCGATATCTCTCGCAGGGCGACCAGAAACAGCCGTCCCATCGCGCCCTCCAGCCCTTCGGCCAGGCGCCGACCTATGAGGCGGGCGACCTCGCGCTGTTCGAATCCGGCGCCATCGTCCTGCATATCGCCCAGACACATGACGGTCTGTTGCCGGAGGACAACGCCGCCCGGGCGCGCGCGGTCGAGTGGATTTTTGCCGCGCTGAATACGGTCGAGATCCCGATATCCGATTTCGCCCTGGTGGACATTTTCGAGGCGGACGAGCCCTGGTCGGCGCCCCGCCGTCCGGCTGTGGTCGAACGGGTCCAGGAACGGCTGGGCGAGCTTGCTGACTATCTCGGCGAGAACGAATGGCTCGATGGTGATTTCAGCGCCGGCGATCTGATGATGATTTCCGTATTGCGTCAGCTTCGCGGAAGCGGCCTGGTTGAACGCTATGAAACGCTCGCCCGCTATGTCGCGCGCGGCGAAGCGCGGCCCGCCTTCCGGCAGGCGCTGGCCGATCATATGGCCGGCTTCACGGGTGAAGCGCCGCCCCAATTTGCATGATGGAAAAAGGAAAATCAGTCATGGCCTATGTTGAAGGTTTCGTCGCTGCGGTTCCGGCGAAAAACAAGGAAGAATACCGCAAGCACGCCGCCGATGCGGCGCCGCTGTTCAGGGAGTTTGGCGTCACGCGGATGGTGGAATGCTGGGGCGATGACGTGCCCAGCGGCAAGCTGACCGATTTCAGCAAGGCGGTGAAGGCCGAAGACGGCGAAGTGGTCGTCTTTTCCTGGTTTGAATATCCCGACCGCGAGACCCGCGACGCCGCCAACGAAAAGATGATGAACGATCCGCGCATGCAGGACATGGGCGAGACCATGCCGTTCGATGGAAAACGCATGATTTTCGGAGGTTTCGCGCCGATCCTCGATGAAAAGTCGGGCGGCGACATGGGCTATGTGGACGGGATGCTTGTGGCCGTGCCAACGGCAAACCGGGAAGCCTATCTGGAAATGGCGTTAAAAGCGGCCAAGGTCTTCCAGGAATATGGCGCCAATCGAGTCGTCGAGACCTGGAGCGATGATGTCCCGGACGGCAAGGTCACCGATTTCAGGCGCGCCGTGAAAGCCAAGGACGGAGAAGATGTCGTCTTCTCCTGGATCGAATGGTCTTCCAAGGAGGCACGTGACGAAGCCTGGCCGAAGATGATGGAAGACGAACGCATGAAGCCCGATCATCAAGCCATGCCGTTCGACGGGATGCGCATGATCTATGGCGGCTTTGCGCCCATCGTTGAAGCCTGATCCCGTCTGATTGAGCGCGCAATGTCCGCGCTTACCGCGAGCGCCTGCTGGCCCTAGATGAAGCGCGGCTCTATCGGCCGCTGTTCCCGCTTGGCGCGCCGGACCGGGATTGAAACTCGATTTTTGGAGGAAAAATATCATGCCGGATATCATCAACTGCCTTTGGTTCGACCACGGCGAAGCGCGCAAGGCGGCGGAATTCTACGCCGTCACGTTCCCGGACAGCCGCGTCGACCGCGTGAATACCGCGCCCGGTGATTTCCCCGGCGGAGAGGAGGGCGCCGAACTGACCGTCGAATTCACCGTGCTCGGGCGTAAATTCGTCGGCCTGAACGGCGGGCCGAATTTCACGCCGGACGAGGCGGTCAGCTTCATGATCGTCACCGAAAACCAGGAAGAGACCGACCGGTACTGGGATGCGATTGTTGGCAATGGTGGCGAGGAGAGCGCCTGTGGCTGGTGCAAGGACCGCTGGGGCTTCCGCTGGCAGATCACGCCGAAACTGTTGCTTGATTTGACCACGAGCTCCGACCGGGACAAGGCCAAGCGCGCCTTCGACGCGATGATGACGATGAGGAAAATCGACATCGCAGCGATTGAAGCGGCGGCCAACGAATAAGGGCAACGGGCCCTAAACAAGCGAAAGAAACACGCTGGAGTAGAATGAATATGCAACCGCAAATCTATCTTTTCTTCAAAGGAAACTGCGAAGCGGCGATGCGCTTTTACGCCGAACTGTTCGGTGGCGAGGTGGCGGGTATTTTCCTGAACGGCGACGCCGCGCCGGACGCCCGCATGCCCGGCGGCGACGACATGGTCATGAATATGGCGATTACCGTCGGCGGCGCGACGATGATGGGCTCGGACAATTCCGATGAAATGTATGACCGGCCGCAAGGCTTCTATGTCAATCTGCCGGCCTCCTCGGCGGAGGAAGCGCAGCGCTGGTTCGACGCGTTGAAGGAGGACGGCGAGGTGGCCATGCCGCTGGACGAGACCTTCTGGGCCGAGCGCTTCGGCATGGTCCGCGACCGTTTCGGCACGCCCTGGATGGTGAACTATGAGGGCGCCAAGGGCGAGGGACAGCCGGTTTGAAATGAGTGAAACCGCCGGTATCGCGAACACAGACAGCCAACCCGCCAGCCTGGAAGGCCGGTGCGCCTGCGGCGGCGTTCGCTTTCATCTGACCTCCGCGCCGATGGTGGTTCATTGCTGCCACTGCCGGTTCTGTCAGCGGATGAGCGGATCGGCGTTCGGCTTCAATGCGCTGATCGAACGGGAGCGAGTGGAGCTTTCAGGCGATCTTGCGCCTGTGGCCGTGGCGACGCCCTCCTTCCATCCGCACGGGCAGGTCTGGCATCGCTGCCCGACATGTCAGGTGCCGTTGTGGAGCGAGCATCCGTTACTGGGACCCTCCATCGCGCTGGTGCGGATCGGCGCGATGGATGGCGCGCGCCGTCTCAAGCCGGACCTGCACTGTTTCACGGCAACCCGTTTGCCCTGGGTGGTCATACCCGACGATATTCCTGCGTTCGAGGGCAGTTACGACCCTCGGGATGTATGGAGCGAGGAGGTTCAGACGCGTCTCGCCGCCGTTGCGGGATAATGAACAACCAGCGCGCGCCGGCGCCCGCGGCGCCGTTTTCGATCCCCGCGACAATCTGACCGGAGCTTAACTTGCGCGCGCTTCTGACCGGGCGATAGTCTGCCTTCGATAAAGATACGCCCAACCGCCCCCGGGGAGGATTCATGAAAATTGCCGTTCACGCCGCGCTGGCCGCGGCGCTTCTCGCGCCTGTGGCCGCTTCGGCCCAGGATGACGATATCCGCAAGTTCACAGCGGAAGACGTGTTCAACCTGGAATGGGCCAATGATCCGCAAGTCTCGCCGGATGGCGAGACCGTCGCCTATGTGCGGATGGGATACGACAAGGCGAAGGATTCGCCGGTCGGATCCGTCTGGGTTGTCGATGTCGACTCTGGCGCGCACCGGCCTCTGATCACGGGCGCGGGCTCCTACAACGCGCCGCGCTGGTCGCCGGACGGACGGCGGCTGGCCTATATGGCGGTCGAGGATGGCAAGCCGGAAATGCGCGTGCGCTACATGGACGACGGGTCAAGTTTCTCCGTCGCGCAGCTGTTCCAGCCGCCGCAGGGCTATGACTGGTCGCCGGACGGCCGGACCATCGCGTTTTCCATGTTCACCAAGGGCGAGACGCCCAGCTTTGCCACGCCGCCAGAGAAGCCGGAGGGCGCCGAATGGGCCGAGCCCGTGCGCGTGTTCGACGATCTGGTCTACCGGTTCGACGGTCAGGGCTGGCTGAAGGAAGGCGCGGCGCATATTTACGTTGTACCCGCCGATGGCGGATCTCCGCGGCAGCTGACGAAAGGCGATAACGGTTTCGGATCGCCGGAATGGCTGGATGAAAATACCATTCTTGCGGTCGGTAATGATGTCGAAAATCCGGATCTCGACCCGATCGAAAGCGAGATTTACGCAATCAGCGTGAACAGCGGCGACCGCCGCGCCTTGACCACGCGGGACGGACCGGACGGCTCCCCCGCCGTATCGCCGGACGGCCGGCGCATCGCCTATACGGGCTATGACGACAAGGTCCTGGCCTATCAGCAGACCGATCTCTGGGTCATGGACGCCAATGGCGCGGAGCCGCGCAACCTGACGGCGGATTTTGATCATTCCGTCAGCTCGCCCGAATGGGCCGCCAATGGCCGCGGCGTTTACGTGACGGCCGAAGTGAACGGTCAGAATGTTCTGGCGCTGGTGGATCTCAATGGCGGCGTCGACCAACTGGCCGACGATGTTGGCGGGACCAGTCTGGGGCGGCCCTATGCGTCGGGCGGTTTTTCCGCGTCCGATGAGGGTCGGCGCAGCGTTGTGGCCTACACGCAGGGCGCGTCCAGCCGGCCCGCGGACCTGGCGATCCTGACTGGTTCGGGCGATCCGCGCCGGGTGACCGATCTCAACAGCGATGCGCTGGGCCATATCCAGTTGGCCGAGATCGAGGAAATTCAGGTCGAGTCCAGCGTTGACGGCCGCACGGTCGAGGCCTGGATCGCCAAACCGCCAGGCTTCACGGCTGACGGTTCCTATCCGATGATCCTGGAAATTCATGGCGGACCGTTCGCCATGTACACCCCGCACTTCGCGGCGGAGATTCAGCGCTACGCAGCCGAAGGCTATGTGACGGTCTACGCCAATCCGCGCGGGTCGACCGGCTATGGCGAGGATTTCGCGCTGGAGATCGACCGCGCCTATCCGGGCGAGGACTATGACGATCTGATGAGCGTCGTCGATGCGGTCGTCGCGAAGAATTACGCCGATCCGGGTCGTCTGTTCGTGACGGGCGGTTCGGGCGGCGGCGTTCTGACGTCATGGATTGTTGGCAAGACGGACCGCTTTGCCGCGGCGGCAACGATCAAGCCTGTCATCAACTGGACGACGATGGCGCTGGCCGGGGACATCGCCGCGTTCGTGGGGCGTCACTGGATGCGCGCCCAGCCCTGGGAAGACCCGGAATTGTACTGGCGCCTGTCGCCGATCTCTCTGGTCGGCAACGTCACCACGCCCACTCTGGTGATGGTCGGGGAAGAGGATTACCGCACCCCGGCCTGGGAGGCGGAGCAATTCTATGGCGCGTTGAAGCTGCAGGATGTTCCGACCGCGCTGATCCGCGTCCCTGGCGCCTCACACTCCATCGCGGCGCGGCCCAGTAATCTGATTGCCAAGACCGACAACATCATGGGCTGGTTCGCAAAATACGACCCGGCCAAGGAAGACGAGGCGGAGGGCGGCGACTCGGACTAGAGTCGCTCCGCATCAGGCGCCGGGGAGGGGAAGTCTCATGGCCGCGCTTATCGTCGGACTGGCGATCTTTTTCGCCGCTCACATCCTGGCCGCCGGG
>NZ_ASJA01000024.1 GCF_000412185.1 Euryhalocaulis caribicus | reverse complement strand
AAGGGTGAAGTCCAGATTGTCGAGATAGCCTTCCGTTTGCGCGGAAACGGTCTCCAGCCGGATATCCTGTTCGGGGAAGAGCAGGCTCTCGCCTTCGACCGACAGGGCGACATATTGCCGGTCATTGCGCGTGGATAGCGTCAGCGATCCGTCCAGCGCGCCGGGATAGGGCGAGGGGCCTTCCCCGGTCTTGGTCAGTTCGACAGAGCCCTCAGCGCCGCCATTGCCCAGCGCCAGATTGCCCGCGGCGGTTACGTCAGCCAGTTCGGCGCGCAAATCGCCGAGCTGCAGACCGGTTTCGCTGCGCGCGGCCGTGAAAGAGGCGGCCGCCGGGCCATATTCGGTTTCCGCTTCGGCAATAACATCGGCTTTCAACTCGCCGGTCAGGCTCTCAACCTTGACCTCGGTGCGCGGACGCTGGAATGCGACTCCGCCAGCGTCCAGCGTATCGGCAAACAGGGTGAGATTGATGGACGGGTCGTCCAGCGGACCGCTGAGCGCTCCGCGCGCCAGAATCGTACCCCCGATTTCCGCGCTGCCAACCGTCAGGGGGCCATTGATCCGGCCCTCCAGGTCCAGCCCGTAGCCGTCCTCTGACCCCAGGGCGCCTGTCGCGCCGAACGCCGATTTTTCGGATTCGATGCGGGCCTCGTCCACGGTGATTTGTCCGGAGCTTGCGATGCTGACATTGGCCGTATAGCGCGGATCGGCGCCGACGATGTCGCCGATCAGTTCCTGCTCGGCCGCAAAGCCCTGGACGCCGCCCTGAAGCCGGATTCGATAGGGCGAGTCATTGCCGCCGCGGCGCACTTCGGCGCGGGCGTTCAACCGGCCGCCAAAACTCTCGGAAAGCTGCGCCAGATCGGCCTCGCTCACGCGGGCGTCGACTTCCATGACGCCGGACTTCACGCCATAGGCGATGCGGGCGTCCGCGCTCAGTCCGCCACGGACCGTCAGGGGGTCGATACTGACCTGACCGGACTCAAGGTCGTAGCGGCCTTGCAGAGCGGCCGTGACGCGGTCGGCCAGCAGATTGTCCAGCGCCGCCTGTGTCGAGGTGACGGCCGTCAGCGCCAGATCGCCTTCAAACCCGATACCGCCGTCGCCATAGGTAAAGGCAAAGGGTCCGGTGACTCGCCCGGCTTTCAATAGCGACGCCTCCAGAGCCTCAAGCTCCGTCACGCCTTCGCCGGAAACAATGCCATCGGCCCGGCGGATCACGCCGTTCCAGTTTAAAATACTCGCCTGGACCGCCCCGCCGGACCAGTCGCCCAGCTGGCGCAATGTGAGATCGGTATTCACGCCTTCGGTGAGGTCAGCGCCCGACGCCTCGACGCTCAATAGCGGCGCGTCGATGGAAATATCCAGTGCGCGGGTCTCGGTTTTGAAATCGCCAATCGTGATGTCAAAATCGGCCTGGTCACCGGCCCGGCTGGAAAGCGCGGACAGCATCGGCCAGCCGCCCATGTTCAGCTGTCCTTCTATATCCAGCCTTGTTTCGGTCCAGGCGATCGCTGCGTCGGCGATGGTGTTTTCACCGAAGGCCAGCCCCAGATCGCCGCCGCCATCCTGTTCGTCTCCGGAAAGCACGGCGGTGAGGGTGGTGTCTTCGCCCTCGGGCGCATTCATCAGCTCGGATATCAGCCCATTGGCGGCGCTCTGCGCATCCAGGTCCAGCGCAACGCCTTCGCCCGGTTCATGAGACAGGTTCAGGGCCAGACGGTCCTTGTTCTCGGTCAATTCCTCGGCGTTCAGGACGATACGGGTGCGGCCGCCCGGGCTGTATCGGGCCTCGCCTTCGGCCCGCAGAACCGCAGACTGTCCAAATGCGTCCTCCCGGATGTCGAAGCGGTCGATATTCAGACGGTCCAGCCGGATTGAAACGGGCAGAGCGCCTCCGCCGCCGTCTTCGCGCGCTTCTTCCTCGGACTCCGGCAGGCGGTAAAGCGTGATGGTGTCTGCGGCCAGCTCTTCGATAATCAGGTTTTTGCGGACCATGCGCACCGGACGCCAGCGAAGAATTACATCCTCGATCTCCAGCCACGTTCCGTCTTCATCGACCAAAGCAATACGGTCGGCCTCGAGGCTTGAGAGCAGATTGCCGTGCAGGCCTTCAATATGCAGCGTCCCCGCGCCGCCAATTTTGCGCCCGTCCAGCTTGGATTGCGCAAAGCGCGCGCCGGACTCGGACATCGTGAAACTCAGCAAGCCGACGATGACGAGCGACAACAACACCAGAAACCCGGCAAGGCCGAGCGTGCTGTAGCGAACCCATTTTCTGGACCAGACCTTCATTGATCAGAACGCCTGACCGATGCTCAGATAGATCTGCACGCCGTCCCCGCCGGACAGGGGAAAGGCGACATCGCCGCGGATGGGGCCAAAGTCGGTGTGATATCGAACACCGACGCCCGCGCCGGTCTGAAGATTCTCGAAGCCCGGCAAACCGTCCCGTTCGACCGAACCCGCATCGACAAACACCACGCCGCCCCAGCGCCCGCGCAGTTTGGCGCGCACCTCGGCGCTCATCTCGATCAGGGACCGTCCGCCAATGGGGTCGCCTTCGGCGTCCTCCGGGCCGATGCCCTGATAAGGGAAGCCGCGGACGGAACCGCCGCCGCCGGCATAGAAGCGCCGGTCCGCAGGAAGGTCGGCGGCCGAAGCGCCGAAAATCGTGCCGGCGCGAAACAGGCCGGCCAGAACAATCCGGGGATTGCCCGCGACCTGCTTGTAGGTGGAGAAATTGGTGACCGCGCGCAGATAGACCAGTTCTTCATCGCCAAAGCCGGTCGCCGGGGCCAGGGTCACGCCTGCCCGGAATCCTTCCGTTGGATCCAGCGTGTCGTCGGTATCATCATAGCGCACATCGGCAAGGCCGGAAAGGATTGCGAAATCACGCTCGCCCGTCTGGAAATCCTCGACACGGCTGACTTCGACCTCCGCGCCCAGCGTGCCGACGATATATTCCGTGATGGGCTGTTCGGCGCGCACGCCGGCCGTTGCCGCCTTGCGGTCGAACGCGTCCGTTTCTTCCTGGGTTACGTCGCCCAGCACCGTGAATGTGCGGTCCGGATAGAAGAAATGCGGAAAGTCCAGCTCGGCGTGGAGATTGCGCTCCAGGCTGGCCAGCTTGGCCGAGAGGCGCAACGTCTCGGCGCCGCCGAAGATGTTGCGCTTGGTCCAGAGCGTTTCGACGCCAATCCCTTCGCTGGTGGAATAGCTGGCGCCCGCCTCGATCGTCCGCGTCCTGCCTTCCTCCACGCTGACCAGAATGTCGCGCCGGGCCCAGCCTTCGCCTTCGGGCGCTTCGGCCAGCTTGATGTCCACAGAGTCGAAAGCGCCCGTCCCGGCGACGCGGTCTGAATAGGTCTGGATATCTTCCGGGTCGTAAATCTCGCCTTCTTTGAACGTGCTGAAGGAGCGGAAATAGCCGGGGCGGATGTTACAATCCTCGCATACGACAAGATCGCCGTAGCGGGCGGGGCGCGCCGTTTCCAGGTTGAAGGTCACGTTCATCTTGTCGCTGGCGTGGTCGACCACGGCCCGCCGCCGGTCGGCCTGGGCGTCGGGATACCCGGCTTCCCGCAATCTGGTGACCGCCTGCGCTTCCGCGGCCACGACCTTTTCCGCCAATGCCGGTTCTCCGGACGTCAATTCCGCTCCGGCGCGAATACGCTCGGCAATCGCCGGGTCATATAGCGGGCGGGAATAATCAAATGTCAGCGATCCGAACATGAAACGCGGTCCGGGCCGGACATCGACAATCGCCTGCGGCGGCTCGCTCGCCTCCGCAAAGGATTCGATCTGGGCGGCGTAATAGCCTTGAGAGCGCAACAGCTGGTCGATCCGCCGCGCGGCGTCACGGGCGTTGCGCCGCGCCTCGATCAGGTTTCCGGATTCGCTATCGGGAAGAATGCGGTCGATTTCCTCCCTCAGGCCCTCATGTTCGTCGGGCAGACGAATTTCGGGCGCCGCGAACGCAGAGCCGGCCGCAAGCAAGGCAAACCCGGCGCAGGCGCTGGCGAGGGCGGCCCGGCTGACGGCGCGGTTTGATTTTCGAGATCGGATCAGTGGACGCACCGCTTCAGAATAATCGTGGACACAAAAACATACTGCGCTTGAGACGCAGCCGAATGCGACGCACCATAGGCGAGAATATGGAGGCTTTTTGATGAAACGGCTCACATCTGCAATTTGTTTCTCAGCACTGCTGTTTTCAGCAGCCGCGTCCGCGCAGGACAACCCGGAATGGGCAATCGCGCTGCATGGCGGCGCCGGCGTTATAGAGCGCGGCGACATGTCGCCCGCAATGGAGGCCGAATATCGCGCGGCGCTGGAAGACGCGTTGCGCCTTGGCGCGGGGCAGCTCGAAATCGGCGCCAGCGCGCTCGACGCGGTCGAGGTCACCATACGCACAATGGAAGATGACCCGAAATTCAATTCAGGCAAGGGCGCGGTCTTCACCGCTGCCGGCCGGAACGAACTGGACGCCTCCATCATGGACGGCGAAACGCTGAACGCCGGGGCCGTGGCCGGGGTCACGCGGGTGCGCCACCCGATTACGCTGGCCCGCCTGGTCATGACGGACAGCCCGCACGTCATGCTGGCCGGGTCCGGGGCGGAGACGTTCGCGGAAGAGGCGGGCGCCGAGCTGGTCACGCCCTCGCATTTTTTCACCGAACGCCGCTGGCAATCCCTGCTGCGGGCCTTGGAGGAGAAAGGGCTCCCGGCGCCGGATCGTCCTGAAGGCGTTCCCGCCCCCGAAGAGGAGACGGTCGACGACGCCGCGCTGGACCTGATGGAGCGCGAGCACAAGTTCGGCACGGTGGGCGTTGTCGCGGTGGACCGGGAAGGCAATATCGCCGCCGGGACGTCGACGGGCGGCACCACGGCCAAGTTGTGGGGCCGGGTCGGCGACTCTCCGATCATCGGCGCGGGAACTTATGCGTCCAATGAGTCCTGTGCGGTTTCGGGGACGGGAACGGGCGAATATTTCATCCGCCTGACGGTGGCCAGCGCCGTCTGTGACCACGTGAAGTATAAGGGTGAAGACATTCAGACCGCTGCCGACGCCGTTATTCACGGCGATCTGACGGAGCTTGGCGGCGATGGCGGCGTGGTGGCGATGACGCCCGACGGCGCGGTCGCGTTTTCCTTCAACACGCCGGGCATGTATCGCGGTCATTTGCGTGCCGGCGAAGAGCCGAAAGTGATGATCTACGGCGACGAGGACTAGAACGTGGCGACGCCTTCCGGCGCGCTGGATGCGGTTACCATAGAGCTTGGCGCCAGTTCGCAGATCGGGCTGACCGTCGTTCTGATGGTCATCATGTTTGCGGTGGCGCTGGCGCTGAAGGTTGAACATTTCCGCTTTTTGCGGACCGAACCAAAGCGTTTCTGGGTTGGTGTCGGTGCGCAATTGATCGGTCTGCCCTTGCTTACCCTCGGCCTGGCCTTTCTGCTTCAGCCGCCGCCCAGCGTGGCGCTAGGCATGATCGTCGTGGCGTGCTGCCCGGGCGGCAATGTCTCCAATCTCCTGACACATGTGGCAAAGGGAGAGACGGCGCTATCGGTCTCGCTGACCGCGACCTCCAGTGTGGCCGCGGCGATCGCCACCCCCGTTTCGATCGTTTTCTGGTCCGGCCTATACCCGCCGACATCGACCCTGCTGCGCGATATCCAGCTCGATACGCTGCCTTTTGTCGTCCAGCTCATCCTGATCCTCGCCGTTCCGCTGGCCGCCGGAATGGCGGTTGCGGAGAAGGCCCCGCGCATTGCCTCGCGCATCCGCCCCTGGCTGATCGGCTTTGGTCTGGCGGTTATCGCCGCTTTGATCCTGAACGGCGTGATCACCTATTGGGATGTCGTGATTGGCGTCGGGCTGCAGGTTGTCCCGGTGGTTATTCTTCATAATGCGCTGGCGTTCGGCCTCGGCGCCGGGTTGGCGCTGGCCGCTGGTTTGCCGGGTCCGGCCGCGCGCGCAATCACTTTCGAAACGGGCATACAGAACGCCGGGCTGGGCCTGCTTATCCTGCTAAGCCAGTTCGACGGACTGGGCGGCGCGGCGGTGGTGACATCCTTCTGGAGCATCTGGCATCTGTTCGCCGGCGCGATGCTGGCCGGCGCCATACGGTTTTTTCTTGCCCGGCGGGCGCTTAAACTCTCGCCCGGTAAATAGCGGAGCATATCCATGACCCTCGACCTGAAGATCACTGGCGGCCTTGTCTATGACGGGGAGGGCGGGGAACCGCGCCGCGCCGATATCGGGATCAAGGATGGATTGATCGCGGAGATCGGCGAAAGCGTCGGCGACGCCGCCGAGGAGATTGACGCTGATGGCGCAATCGTCACGCCGGGCTTTCTGGACGTGCATTCTCATTATGACGGCCAGGCCAGCTGGGACCCGGTGCTTCAGCCCTCCGTCAATCATGGCGTCACGACGGCCGTCATGGGCAGTTGCGGCGTCGGGTTCGCGCCCGTGAAGCCCGCCGATCATCAACGCCTGATCGAGTTGATGGAGGGCGTGGAAGATATTCCGGGCGTGGCGCTGGCCGAGGGCATGAACTGGGACTGGGAAAGTTTCCCGGAATATATGGACGCGCTGGAGCGGCAGGACCGCACCATCAATATCGCCGCGCAGGTCACCCATGACCCGATCCGCGTTTTCGTGATGGGCGAGCGCGCCGTGCACAGCGAACCGGCGACCGACGAGGACATCGCAAAGATGCGCGCCCTGACGCGGGAGGCGATGGAGGCAGGCGCGGTGGGCTTTTCAACCGGGCGCACCGATGTCCACCGCACCGCCAAGGGCGATTGGACGCCCAGCTCGGAGGCGACGATCAAGGAGCTGACGGGCATCGGCTCGGCGCTTGATGGTTTGGGGCATGGCGTTCTGCAGGCCGTCAGCGACTTCGATCTGGAGCGCGACGCGAACGCTTTCGATAGCGAATTCGATGTTATCGAGGCTTACGCCAAGTCGTCCGGCGGAAAACCTTTCTCGCTCTCTCTGATGCAGCGTGATTTCGCGCCGGACCAGTGGCTGAAAATCATCGACAGGTCCGAGAAGCTGAAATCGGACGGCGTGGACGCGCATTTCCAGGTGGCGCCGCGAGGGATCGGCGTTTTCCTCGGCCTTCAATGCACTTTCCATCCGCTTATGGCGCATCCGAGCTACCAGAAGATCGCCGACAAGCCGCTGGCCGAACGCGTGGAGATCATGCGCGACCCTGAGTTCAAGGCGCGGCTTCTCTCAGAAACGCCGGTCAAACTGGCCGGCCCCGGCTCTTCCGCGCCGCCGCTGGCCGATTTGCTGATCGAAAATATCGAGTTTGTCGCCATGAAGCTGTTCAAGCTGGGCGACGATCCGGACTATGAGCAACCGGCGGAAAACGCGTTGGGCGCGCAGGCCAAGGCCGAAGGCGTCAGCGTCTGGGAGAAGCTCTATGACACGGTTCTGGAGGATGACGGCAAGGCGCTGATCTATTTCCCGATCTATAATTATACGGAGATGAATTACGAGAATGTCCTGAAGATGATGCGTCATCCGCAGGCGATCCTCGGTCTCTCCGATGGCGGCGCCCATGTCGGCACGATCTGCGACGCCAGTTTTCCGACCTATTTGCTCAGCTATTGGGCGCGCGACCGTGAACGCGGCGACCGCATCGCGCTGGAGCGCGCGGTGCAGATGCTGACCGCCGATCTCGCCGATTATCTTGGCATGAAGGACCGGGGGCGGCTGAAAACCGGACTGCGGGCCGATATCAATGTGATCGACCAGGAAGCGCTGGGGTTGAAACCGCCCCGCATGGTGAAAGACCTGCCCGCGGGCGGTCAGCGCCTGCTCCAGGACGCGCGCGGCTATCGCGCCACCCTGGTCGGCGGGCAGGCGGTTATCCTCAATGATGCGGTGACGGACGCCCGTCCGGGCAAGCTGGTGCGTATGGGCCGTTAGGCCAGCGACTCCCGGCTTTCATCGGGAATTTTCCGCGCGGCTTCCAGTTCCTCTTCCAGGCGCGCGGTTTCATGCGCCCGCGCCTGGCTGAAGCGCGCGATGCCCAGGTAGATCACCGGCGTCAGGAACAGGGTGAACGCGGCGGCCAGACCCAGCCCGCCAAAAACCACCCAGCCGATAGAAGCGCGCGATTCCGCGCCCGGACCTCCGGAAAGGATCAGCGGCAGACCGCCCAGTACCGTGGACATCAGGGTCATCATGATGGGCCGCAGACGGATGGAGGCGCTTTTGGTGATCGCGTCGAACACCTCCATGCCCTGATCGCGCAGCTGGTCGGCGAATTCGACCACCAGAATGCCATTCTTCGCCATCAGACCGATCAACATGACCAGCCCGATCTGGGAATAGATATTGATGGACACCCCGGTCAGGAACAGCGCGAAAATCGCCGCTGCGATGCCGAACGGAACGGTCAGCATGACCACGATGGCGCTGGTCAGGCTTTCAAATTGCGCGGCCAGCACCAGGAACACGATCAATAATGCGATGGCGTAGGTGATCGCCACCTCGCGCGAGGTTTCCTGCAACGTGGCCGCTTCGCCCTGCGTGATCATGCTGATGCCTTCAGGCAGGCTTTCGGCCAGCCTGCGCAGGTCGTCGACAGCCGACTGCAACGGGTAGCCGGGCGCGATGCTCGACTCCACCTCGATGGCGCGGCGCTGCGCCACGCGGTCCAGCTCGGCCGCAACGCCTTCCTCGACCAGAGAGGCCAGGCTTGAAATCGGGATCAGCGCGCCGGAGTTTGACCGGACATAGAGGTTCACCAAATCGCTCGGGTCGTCGATCGCGCCGGTATTGCCCTCCAGATAGATCGGGATGGCCTGATCCTCGATATTCAGGTCGACCAGTTCATATCCGTCGATCATGGCGCGCAGGGTCGTCGCCAGATCGTCCAGCGGCACGCCCAGATCCGCGGCCCGCCGGCGGTCGATGCGCACCGATAGCTGCGGCTGCGTCGGCTGATAGGAAATCTCCGGATCGGTGACGTTGGGCAGCTGCGTCTCGATCCCTTCCGAGAACGCCTTCGCCGCCTCGTAAATGTCATCATATTCGCTGCCGGTCAGCGCCACCTCGATGCCGCTTCGCCCTCCGCCGAACGACAGGCTGGACCGGCCGAACGCATTCACGCGCATGCCGGGGATCTGCGCCAGTTTCGGCGTCAATTCCTCCAGGATTTCCTGCTGACTGCGTTCGCGGTTTTCCCAGGGGGCGAGGGGGGCCGTAATCCACACCCGGTTGAGGTCATAGCGCCCCACGATGGTGTAGATCGACTCGATCTCGCCGCTGTCCACATAGGGCCGAAGGATGGCTTCGATGCGGTCGGCCTGCCGCTCGCTATAGGTCAGGCCGACGCCATCCGGCCCGCTGGCCCAGACATAGATGGTTCCGCGGTCTTCAGAAGGCACCAGTTCCTTGTCCAGAGACGTGTAGAGCAGGCCCGCGCCCGCCGCCGCCAGAACCGCGACCCCCACCGATATCCAGGCATGGCGCAGAGCCACGCCCAGCGCGCTCTCATATTCCTGCGCCAGCCGGGAGCCGAGCGTATTGATACGATTCCTGAGAGGGTTCTCTTCCTTGGCCGGCCGCGCCAGCCGGGCGGCCAGCGCCGGCACCAGCGTCAAAGCCACGAAAGAGGAGATCGCCACGGCAATGGCCAGCACAAAGCCGAATTCCCGGAACAGCCGCCCGGCCGTGCTGGGCATGAAGGAGATCGGCACAAAGACGGAGATCAGCACCGCGGTAGTCGCCACGACAGCGAAAAACACCTGCCGGGTTCCCAGAACCGCTGAAGCCCGCGCCCGCATGCCGCGTCCGCGCTGGCGCTGGATGTTCTCCAGAACCACGATGGCGTCATCGACGATCATCCCGGTGGCCAGGACCAGCGCCAGAAGCGTCAGCATGTTGATGGAAAAGCCCAGCAGCCAGATCGCGGCCACCGAACCGATCAGCGCCACGGGTATCGCCAGCGCGGGGATCAGCGTGGTGCGAAGCGACCCGATGAACAGCCAGATCGTCAGGAAGACGATGGCGACCGTAAACAACAGGGTGGTCAGCACTTCCTGAACCGAGCCCTTGATGAACACCGCATCGTCGGACGTCGTCACGATTTCAAGATTATCAAAGCGCTGGTTCAGCCGGTCCTGAACCTCCCGTACGCCATCGGAGATATTGATGGTGTTGGATTGCGCCTGCCGGATGATCGACATGCCGATAACCGGGCGTCCGTTCAACCGGACATAGGACATGGCGTCTTCCGGGCCGAAATAGACCTGCGCCACATCGCCGATCCGCACCGGATCGCGGATCACGATATCCTCGACCTGCTGGGCATTCACCACGGTCGCGTCGGCCCGCACGAGCAATTCCTGATCGACGGAGCGGAAACTGCCGGCCGGGACGTCAAATTGCGCGTTGCGCAGCTCCTCGGCGACGTCGCTGACCGTCAGGCCATAGCTGGTCAGCCGCAGAGGGTCGAGCACGACGCGTAACAGCCTCTGCCGGTCGCCAGACAGCGTCACTTCCGCCACGCCGTCGATGGCCAAGAATTCGGGCGACAGGTCGTTCTCGACCACGCGCGTCAGTTCGTCCTCGTCCAGCTGACCGCTGTACACGGCCAGGGAGACAACAGGTTCGGCGTCGCTGTCGGCTTTTACGACGGTCAGCTGCTCCACATCGTCGGGCAGTTCGCGTTCAACGCGGTTCACGGCCTCCCGCACGTCGGAGGCGGCAATGTCCAGATTGGTGGAGGGCGAGAATTCGATGCGGATGCGGGAATTGTTTTCTTCACTGGAGGAGCGGATCTCCAGCACGCCGGAAACGCGCGCCACCGCGCCTTCCACGATGCTCGTCACCTCGGCGTCCATGGTTTCGGGCGAGGCGCCTGGATAGTTGGCGTTGACGCTGACGACGGGCCTGTCGACATCGGGCAGTTCGCGCACCTCGATGCCGAAGATCGCGGCGATGCCGGCAATAACGATCAGCAGATTGGCGACAAAAATCAGGATCGGCCGGCGGATCGCCAGCGACGGCAGGTCGTTTACGCTCTGATCGCTCACGGCGCCGCGACCGGCTCAGCCGGACCGGAGGCCGTGGGATCGCGCTCATAATCCACCTGCACGCCTTCACGCATGCGCTGGACGCCTTCCTCAACCACCAGATCGCCTTCCTGAAGCGCGGCGTCGACCAGCACGCGGCCTTCAAGCCGCTGGACAATGGTGGCGGAGACGCGCTGCGCGCCGCCATCCTTTATCGCCCAGAGATAGCTGCCTTCGCCGCCCCAGAGAATGGAGACTTCCGGCACCACCGGATATTCGCGTCCCTGCAGGTCCAGCGTCATGCGGAAACTCATGCCCGGGCGCAGGCGGTCTTCCGCGTTCTCCAGCGCCGCGCGCACGGTCACCGTGCGGCTGACCGGGTCCACGCGGCTGTCCAGATAGACAATCTCGCCGGACGCTTCCGGGGTTGAGGCTGTCCATGTGGCCGCCTCGACAGGGTCGCCGATATCAATGCGGGTCAGATACGCCTCGGGCACCGGGAAATCGACCAGCAGGGTTTCGCGCGCGTCCAGGCTGGCGATTTCCGTGTCCGGACCAATACGGTCGCCCGCGTCGATTTCGGTCAGGCCGATTATGCCGTCAAAAGGCGCGCGGACACTCTGGTCATACAGCCGCTCTTCCGCCTGGTTTACGGCGATACGCGCGGCCTGCACGGCAGTCCGGGATTCGTCCATGACCAACGCAGACACCGCGCCTTCGCCCGCCTCGTCATAACGCGTCAAAATCTGTTGAGCGTTTGCCAGCTGATTGCGGGCGGCTTCCACGTCCAGCCGCTCCTGCCGGGCGTCCAGCTCGATCAGGATATCGCCTTTCTCGACGCGGTCGCCGGCGTTGAAATTGACCGCTGTGACCTCCCCGCCGACTTCCGGAAACAGGGTCACCGATTTCATGGCGCGCGCGGTGCCGACCGCCTCGATCCGCACTTCTTCCGTGCGCATGGTCACCGGGGTGACAATCACGGGAACGGAATCACTCATCATGGCGCCGCGGCCATTGGCGGGGTCTTCCTCGCCCAGCGTAATGGTCGCGAACCTCACGAGTATCAGAAGCGCCAGAAGCGCCCCCAGCGTGATCAACGCGAACCGCACAGCAAGACGGCTTGTCAGGTCAGGAAAGGCCATAAAGGACAATCTAGATGAACGTGCAGGGTTTTAAACGGATCAGGCGCAGAAAACCGTCGCTTGCGCCTGTAATATTCTGTTGCTGCTTTTGCCCGATTCACGATCTGGAACACAGACCCCTGTAACGGTGTTTAAAGGCCCGACGACTGTTTTTGACACGAATGGAGTAAGAAAATGCGTCGGGAACTTCTTATTAGCGCGGCCGCGGGTCTGACCCTGTTCGCTGCGGCGTGTGGCGATCAAACCGCCATGGATGAGGCTGACACTGAGGCCGAAATGGACCAAACGTCCGAAATGGTCGCCAGTGAGGACATGAATGACGCCAACGATCCGTACGCCATGGAAGACGATGGCGATATGGATGCGATGGATGATGACGCCGACAATCTCGGCCAGACCGAAGCCGTGAACGAAGTGCAGGACGCCGCGTCCGGCCCCGTCGGCATGACGTCCGCGGCCGCAACGGGCGGCGACACGGAATCCTTCATCGAGGCCGCGTCTATCGGCAACCAGTATGAGATCCAGGCTGCCGAACTGGCTCTGGAAAAGAGCGATAACGCTGACATTCAGGCGCTGGCCCAGACCATTCTGGACGACCATCTGGCGCTGGGTGAGGAATTGACGTCCACGCTGGAAGCCGAAGGCCTGACCTTTACTGCGCCCGCGACGCTTGATGAGCGCCGTCAGGGCCTGATCGACAATCTGCAAGCCGCCAGCGGCGAGGATTTCGACGAAACCTATCTCGACCAGCAGATTGCGGCGCATCAGGAAGCGCTGACCCTGTTCAAGGCGCAAGGCGAACGTGGCGACAACGCTGCACTCTCCAGCCTCGCTTCCAGCTCGGTCGCGACGCTTCAGGCTCACCTTGATGAAGCCCGCGCGATTGAGGAAAGCGTGGAGAACGCCGAAGACGAAATGTAATTTCGTTCTTGTTCGAAAAAGAGCCGCCGGGCCGATCGGTCCGGCGGTTTTTTTCTGCGCGCAAGCTGAACCCAGGCGTCAGAGCGCCTGCGCCGCAATAGTAATTTCTGAATGTAAAGGGGGCTGGCGGAGGGGATGGGCCTGATATCCAACCTTCTCCACCACAAGTCTTTGATTTTGCATGAAAGAAGCACGCGCCCAAAGAATGCGCTTACTGAATTGAGCCGTCGGCGGCTGCTCCGTGCAATCGGAACACATTCCTTCCAACGGTAGCTTCTTCCATCGATGCCCTTTCCTACAGCCTACAGCTAGTGCTTTGACACTAGAGGTTTGGTACATCGCGATGCCGTCAGGGGAGAGCGGTATCCACTCCATCTCTGGCAGACTTTGCCCCGATCTTCGCAAGTCAACCGGAGCCGAAGGGGCGCACCCAAAAGACGACCAGGACCACGTAAACGGCATAGACGACCGGGAAGACCAGCACCTGCCACCGCCGGAAGCCGGTTTCGCGCCCGCCCCACCAGAGAAGCGCCGCATAGAGCGCAGGCATAATCGCCACGAAGGCCAGGCTTACCCAGTACAAATGCAGATTACCGATCGGCATTGCGATGATCGTGAGCGGGATGAAGGCGATGGTCATTGTCGCCGCCATGTCGCCTATAACGTCGGTCACCGCCGCCGTGATCTGTCCCTTGCGGGCAAGGCTCCATGTGGCGAAAACCTCCGGCAGCGTCGCCACGGGCGCAGTGATGAACAAGCCGCCGACGATCTTCTGAATACCAAGGGCGCTCACGATCTGCTCGGTCGAGAAGACGATGAAATAAGCCCCGACCGCAAGCGCGGCCACGCCGCCGCCCGCGAACCATTGTTCGCGCCGGGTCCATTCGACTCCCTGCCCCTCCTCGCGACCGCGCAAAAGCGCCTGCGCGAGGTAAGCCAGATAGGCTAGAAGCAGAATCCAGCCGTCAACCGGCTGAAGGCCCCGCCACGGCGCCGGAAGAGTGAGCAGTGCGACCAAGGCCAGAATGCCGAGATAAGGCAGCGCCTGCACCGTGATCGCGCCGGGGTCCACGGGCAGGAAGTGCTCGCGCAGATCTCGTTCGTGATCGCCGTGCTCGTTGCCGAGTTCCTTCTTACGGGTGGCGAGATAGGCGGTGATCACGAGAATTGGCACAACTATGATGTTGGCGCCCAGCATGGCTCCCAGTCCAATATCGGCAACTCCGCGAATGGCGCTCGTGACGTTGATGCCGATCTCCGGGCTTGCGGTGGCAAGTCCGATAAACGAGCCTCCAGCGGCGACGGAGAAGCCCCACTGCCGCCGCAGCTTCTTTAGTGGGTCGGCCAGGTGTTCCGCCCCCCAATGCGCCAGCCATACGGCAGCAAGAAGAACTCCGGCCCAGACAGCAATCACGACTCACTCCGAGGTCTGACATTACTCATCATGAACCGGCTCTTCGGTATGGCCGGCAATCTCGCTGTATCGATCTGCAGATCCTGATCCGGCACGTCGTAATCGACAGTTGCCGCGAGAAACCCGCAGGAGACTTTCATAAGCTCAATCGTGATCCACTCGCCGGGGCAGCGGTGGTTGCGGGTGTGGTCGCCGCCTCCCTGCGGAATGAAATTGAAGGGACTGCCATCCCAATCCCGAAAGCGCTCCGGCCGGAACTCCTCCGGCGCATCCCAGGCTCGCGGATCGCGATTGGTGCCGTAGAGGTCCAGCATCACGCGCCGTCCCCGCGGAAACCGATATCCGTTCCATTCGAGATCACGCCTTGCGCGCGCCAGCACCGCGGGAAAGAACGGATAGAAACGCCGAACCTCCTGCACGAAGAACTCCAAACTCTCATCGTCGGTCCGAAGCTCCTGGCGACAGGCCGGAAAACGATGCAGAGCGTGCGCGGCGAATGTGATGAATACGGAGACGGCGACGGTCGGCCGCAAGATGTTCAGCAGTTCCACCGCGGCGACGCGTGGACTCAACAGCGCACCGTCCAGGTCCCGCCATGTGGCGATCACACGCGCCGCGCTGTCTTCCGGTGGGTTCAGGCGGCCGGCACGAACCTGCTCTATGACGTCCTCGATCCACCGCTCCGAGCCCTTGCGGGACAGGCGCGACCACCAGTGCCTCGGTCCGATCGCCCCCGCGTCGTCGAACAGCGCCGTCAGCTGTGCGGTGCGCCGACTCACCTCCGGTTCGGGCAGTGGAACGCCGGCCCATGCGCAAACGGCTTTCGTCAGGAGCTCTTGCACCTCATCATAAAGGACGACCCGGTCCATCGCTGCCCATTTCCGAGCGTAGACGCGCCACAGGCCGTCGACCAGCTCTCGCAAATGGTCGATCCGCTCGGGCGCCATGAGCGACATGAACATCTGCTTGCGGTGTCGGTGCGCTTCGCCGTCCATCCCCTGAACCCCGCCCCGTCCGAAGAGGGTCTTCTGGATCCGGCCCGGCGTAGCGCCCCGCCGGACGAACAGGTCCTGCCGATAGAACAGTTCGGCCGCCTCCGGCCCGGTCATGCAGATCGTCTTGCGGAGCAGGATTCGCGCGAGGAAGAGATCGGACCGGTAGCGTCGGCACCTTTTCGAGACAAACCCGTAGGGGTCCAGGAGCAGAGCGATCGTGCTATCGGGATTTCGGTCGCGCGGGATGCGAGGCATCGGCTATTCTCCAAACCTGTCGGGAGGGGCCGGAGGTAGTCGCCTCTGTAGGACTGCTCCGCACCGTTCGCCACTGGTGCCTCCGTTGCAGGGCCGGCCTTTGCTTGCGGCGGTTTGCTCGCTCTCAAGCTTCCGCACGTCTTCTCTCGTCCTTCGCGCGAAAGCTGTCCAATATGAGCAGGGCGGCGCCACAGACCACCGCCACGTCGGCAAGGTTGAAGGCCGGCCAATGGTAGGCCCCCAGATGGAAATCGAGAAAGTCGGTGACCGCTTGAAAGCGCATCCGGTCAGCCACATTGCCCAGAGCGCCGCCGATGATCAGCCCAAGCGCTGCGCTGACCACCCGGCCTTGCGCTCGCCACAGCCAGACGGAAAGCCACGCCACAATGGCGAAGGCAAGCAGAACCAGAGCCCACCAAGGCACGATCCCGCTGAGCATCCCGAAACTGACACCGCGGTTTTCCACGAGGACGAGGTTCAGAACGGGGAGCAACTCGACGCCGTTCGCCAAGGCCGGCGAGCGAAGGGCGAAGGCCTTGCTGCCCTGGTCCAGAGCGAACGCCGCTACAGCGCAGGCTATGCCAACCCCGCGGACGTTCATGCAACCTCCCGCAGGTCGGCTCTCGCATCCCGGATGATCGACGATGACGAATGCAGGAACAGTCCGGCTATGATGGCCGCGACAACGAGATCGGGCCAGGCTGTCCCCGTCCAGGCGACCAGACCCGCCGCCACGACGACCGCCGCATTTCCTATGGCGTCGTTGCGTGAGAACAGCCAGACCGCTCGCACATTGGCGTCCCCGGTCCTGTGCGGCAGAAGCGGAAGAACTGCGACCACGTTGACGACGAGTGCGATCACGGCGAAGAGACCCATCAGCCCGGCTTCGGGCTGCTGCTGCACCAGCACGCGGTAGGCAGTGTTGGCGAGGACCCCGAGACCGAGCGCGCCAAGAAAAAGGCCTTGGATCATGGCGGAACGGGCGCGCCAGACCAGACTCCATCCGATCGCGAGCACCCCGAGGAACGTGATTAGACCGTCACCGAGGAAATCGAGCGCATCGGCTTTCAGCGCCTGCGAGCTGGAGATGAACCCGCCGACCATCTCGATGACGCCGTAGCCGACATTCAGCAGAATGACGATCCACAGTGCTCGCCTGTAAGCTGGCGTGATGTGGCTCAAGTCCTTCGGGAGATCGTCGAGGTCGCCTTCGTGATCGACATTGAGGCCGTCCAGACGGTCCAGCCGGTAGCCGATCCCCGCAACGGCGCGCTCCACTTCCGGCAGCTGCACGCCCGGATCGGACACATGCAGCGTCATGACCTGCGTTGCGGTCGAGACCTTCACTGCCTCCACGCCGACCGATCGAACCGCTTTCTCGATCTTTGCGGCGCAGGAGGGGCAGTCCATCCCTGTGACGCGATACCGGGCCATCTCTTCGGCATTGTGGATCAGGTCTGGGCTGCTCATTAGACTCTTCCTATCATTGGCACGATAAGGTATCACTGAGGGCTGATATGTCTAGTGTAGAAATCCAATCCGGGGATAGGGAAGACTCCGAGGTCTGCCTGAAGCGGGCCAAGCTTCTTAGGGGCTTCGCCGATTCCTCCCGACTGGCAATTCTTCAGGCGCTGAGGGACGGTCCTCTGTCGGTGGGGGAGATCGTCAGAGCGACAGGTCTCTCGCAACCCAACGCGTCGAACCACCTACGCTGCCTGAGCGAATGCGGTCTGGCGGTGGGAGAGCAACGGGGACGCCACGTCCATTACCGCTTGACTGACCCGCGGATTTCCCAGCTGCTTGAGCTCCTGGACGAAGTACTGACCGGCGTGGCGACTGGGGTTGAGAATTGCCAGAACTACTAGCCCGCAAGTACATATGCTGCCCGCTCGTTCAGCCGATCCGCGCAAGGACCGGGAAGGCGTCCAGGAGCCAGTAGGCCAGTGCACTTAGCCGACCAGTCACCATGGCCAGCCCCATCAGAATCATGACGCCTCCCGCAGCCTGATTCAGGCGGCGACCCCAACGACCAATGCCCCGCAGCTTGCCGGCAATGGCGTCGGTGAAGCCCGCAACAATGAGAAATGGGATGCCGAGACCCGCCGAATAGAACGAGAGCAGAGTGATCCCGTCGGCGACGGTTGAACTGGCTGCGCTGGCCGTGAGAATGGCGCCTAGGATCGGACCAATGCACGGCGTCCAGCCGAACCCGAAGGCAAGCCCGAGGACGTAAGAGGAGACCGGTTTCCCGCCCGGGAGGTCGAGATGGAAGCGCATATCCCGTTCCATGGCCGAGAAGCGCGCAGCTCCGATCATGAACAATCCAAACAGGATCACAATCCCACCACCGATGATGTTGAGCTCGTAGCGCCAGCGCAGCAGCGCCTGACCGAGCGCCGTGGCGGAGGCGCCGAGTGAAATGAAGATCGTGGAGAAGCCGAGGGCCTGGCTGGCTGTCGATGATCTCCGAGATGTCCTGGTCGATCGTGGTGGAAAGCGAAAGGCGGTTGGCGAGATTGCCGATGCTGATGTCGGCGCGGATCACCTGCGCGCGGTCGATCACCACGTCGTCAAGTTCCGGCGGTTCAAGATCGAGCCCCCGCAGGAACTGCGAAATGTCGTAGGCCTGAAAGTCGACGGGCTGGTTGGAATAGGTCTGCTCGAGAGCGGTCTCGATGAAGCGTTCGGCGACCGTGTGTCTAAGCTTTCGGTTGCCAGCTCGGACATGGACCCGCCCGGTCGATGGCGTGTAGACGATCATCGCCTCTCCGGGCGGCCGAAAATAGATGCTCGACCGATTGCCATCGTCATCGATCTCCCGAACGCTCGTGGGGGGATCGGGATGGAACAGCAGGTACATCTCCGCCGCCGGTTCATCTCCGTCCTCGGGGATGTCGAACTTGTCGATGCTGTAGCCGTCGCCGCGATCGAGACGCTTGTTGAGGTCGACCAGAAGCTCGTCGAGCAATGCACTGCCGGCGTCGGGCCCCCCGTCGACCGAAGGCTCGGCCATGAAGGTCTGGTAGTGCTTGTCGTAGCGCCGGTAGAGACGCAGGTGCAGGCTGTTCTCCGCCGCTTCAAATAAGCCGAGTTCGTTGGCGTAAGCCCACAGGCTTCGCGCGAGCTTGTCCCGCCGGTTCAGAAGTTCCTTGGCGCGGTCCGGTTCAAGCGTAGTCGTGGCGAGACCCTGGAGGACATATTCGCCGCGGTCGCTCGCAATTGTGACGATCCGGGCTGCTTCAGCTTCGAGCGGGCCCAGCCGGTCCTTCTTTTCCTTCGGCAGCATATTCCTCGCTGCTGTCGGACCGTCCGGATCGTCGGGGTCGAACTTGTAGGTCGCAAGCCAGGCCAACCTCTCGAAAGCCTTGCTGTTGAGAAATCCGGACAGCAATTCGGGCTCTGCATCATCGAAAAGCCGAGAAAGATTGGGGCAGGTTTTAGCCGGGACGCGTACCATTGAAGTCTCCGAGAGTTTTGACTTGCGCTACTGAAGGCGATCGTGGCGCCGTGCTCGGAGCTTGATACCGCGATGTCGCCTCTGGAGACCGAGGGCGACGTCGCCATTTCGCCGGAAAGTTACGTCCACAGAGGCGAGAACCACGCGCGCGTCCTCGATCTGCTCCAGGAGATGGGGACCGATCGGAGTTGCTTTGCGCGTCATGAACTTACCTCAATGAACTACTGCTCTCGACTGATTCAACTCGCGATTGTCGCGGACAAATCGGTGATCGGCAAGTCCCGATGTTCTCTACCTGCTCGCAACCTTGAATCCTGTAGGGAGTGATGTCCCGTCACGGCCAGTGGGGTGGCTTTTGATCGGTAAGTACCACCGATCACGGCTACCGAAACATGAAGCGCCCGAATCCGCTGCCGCCCGACCAGATGACGCCCGCAGAGCGCCGCACTGAGCTGTGCGGCCTGCTGGCGCTCGGGCTGGTTCGGTTGCGGATGCGAAAGACGGACGAAGTATCTGACGATACTGGAGAACGTTGCCTACACTATCCGCCCGACCAATGCCGTCATGCAACTCCAACTCACCGGAGAAATGCATGAACAAGCCCGATCCCATCCCCGCGCGCCTGGCCGCGCTGAAGACCACGCCAACGCCGGACCTGAAGAAACAGTGGCGCGACCTGTTCGACAGCGAGCCGCCCCCGTTCAACCGACGCTACCTCGAATCCCGGCTGGCGTACCGCATCCAGGAACTTGCCTATGGCGGGCTGAAACCGGAGACGATCCGGCGGCTTGAGCGGCTGGGCGAGGAACTCGACGGCGGCGACACGACGAAACGCAGGATCCGCGCCGACCGCGACCGCCCGATCAACGGCACGCGGCTGCTGCGCGAGTGGCAGGGCGTCGAACAGGTCGTCACCGTCACCGCCGATGGCTTCGAGTGGCAGGGTCGGCCGTACAAGTCGTTGTCCGCCATCGCGCGGGCCATCACCGGCACGCGCTGGAACGGCTGGGTGTTCTTCGGGCTCAAGAACCACAGGGGGCGGAGATGATGAAGCCGCCCGAAAAAACGAAGCTCGTCCGCAAGCTGCGCTGCGCGGTCTACACCCGGAAATCCTCCGAGGAAGGGCTGGAGCAGGAGTTCAACAGCCTCCACGCTCAGCGCGAGGCCTGCGAGGCGTACATCGCCAGCCAGCGTTCCGAGGGCTGGGTGCTGGTCCGCGATCAGTATGACGACGGCGGCATCTCCGGCGGCACGTTGGAACGGCCCGGACTGAAGCGGCTGCTTGAAGACATCGAGGACGGGCTGGTCGACGTGGTGGTGGTCTACAAGATCGACCGCCTGTCGCGCTCGCTCGCCGACTTCGCCAAGCTGGTCGAGGTGTTCGACCGGAACGGCGTGACGTTCGTCTCGGTCACGCAGTCGTTCAACACCACCACGTCCATGGGGCGGCTGACGCTGAACATCCTTCTCAGCTTCGCCCAGTTCGAGCGGGAGGTGACAGCCGAACGCATCCGCGACAAGGTCGCCGCCAGTCGGAAGAAGGGCATGTGGATGGGCGGGGTGCCGCCCTACGGCTATAGGGTCGAGAACCGGAAGCTGGTGGTCGACGAAGAAACCGCTGCGCATGTGCGCTGGATCTTCGCCCGCTTCCTCGAGATCGGGTCCTGCACGGAACTGGCGCGGGAGGTTGGCACGCGCGGAATCCGGACGCCGCGCGGCAACCGAATCGACAAGAAATACATCTACCGGATGCTCAGCAACCGCGCCTACATCGGCGATGCGGTCCACAAAGGCGAAAGCTATCCCGGCGAGCACGACGCGATCATCGACCGCGAAGCGTGGGATCGCGTCCACGCCATCCTGCAGGAAAGCCCCCGCAAGCGCGCCGCCCGGACTCGCGCCGACACGCCCGCGCTGCTGAAGGGACTACTCTTCGGTCCCGATGGCGCCGCGTTCTCGCCGACCCATACTCGCAAGGGCGACAGGCTCTACCGCTACTACGTCAGCCAGACAGTGCTGAAGCACGGTGCCGGGTCATGCCCCGTGGGCCGCGTGCCAGCAGGGGAGATCGAGGCCGCGGTCATCGACCAACTCCGTGCCGTATTCCGCCAGCCGGAGATCGTGGCGGGGACGTGGAAAGCTGCACGCGTCCACGCCGACGACGTCTCCGAAGCCGACGCCCGCGCAGCCCTGCAGCAGCTCGATCCGCTGTGGGACGAACTGTTCCCCGCCGAGCAGGCACGCATCGTGACATTGCTGGTTGAGCGCGTCGACATGCGCACAGACGGGTTAAACGTCCGGCTGCGCGTCGATGGGCTGAGCGGCCTCGCGCGCGAGATGCTGTCCGGCGGGATCGGAGAAGCCGCATGACACGCGGCATGCCGATCCCCGAGACTGTCACGCTCCACATCCCGTTCCGCGTCGTGAAACGCGGCGGGCGGAAGGAGATGCAATTGCCGGACAGCGCCGCGCAACCGCGGCGGACTGACAACACACTCGTCAAGGCACTGGCGCGCGCGTTCCGCTGGAAGCGGATGCTCGAGTCGGGTGAGTTCGCCACCATCGCCGAACTGGCTGAGCGCGAGGGGATCGCCTCCTCCTACCTGACGCGTGTCCTGCGCCTGACCCTGCTCGCACCGGACATCGTCGAAGCAACACTAGACGGCAGACACGGGCCAGCGGTGACGTTGGCGCGCGTCCTGGAGCCGTTCCCACTAGCTTGGAACGAGCAGCATGACGCGGTCGGAACGGCATCATCGCGCGACGGCAACAAGCCTGTCCTTTCCCCGCGCCGTTCAATCGGTTAGTAAAATCGGAGGGTTGGGGCCGTCAGCACAGTGCTCGATGCCCTGCACATTCATTCTATGACAGGCGCGACATTGGCAAAGCTTACACTCGAAAAACTTGAACGCCACCTGTTCGCCGCGGCTGACATCCTTCGCGGCAAGATGGATGCGTCGGAGTTCAAGGAGTATATTTTCGGCATACTGTTCCTGAAACGATGTTCCGACGTGTTCGAGCAGCAGCGCGAGAGGATACTGAAAGAACAACGAGCGCTTGGCCGGTCAGAAACGGAAGCCCTGCAGCGCGCAGATCATCCGTCTTCCTACACCAAAACCTTCTTCGTTCCTCCAGTCGCCCGCTGGGATCGACTCTTGAATGACGTGCACGCCAACGTCGCCAATGAATTGAACAAGGCTCTCGAGGGGCTTGAGAACGAGAACCACAACGCCTTGAGGGGTGTGCTGGGGCACATCAATTTCGCCCGGAAGGTTGGCGAGTCGGAGATCCCGGATGAGAGGCTTCGCCGTCTCATCAGCCACTTCAACAAGTACCGCCTGCTCGACGAGGACTTTGAGTTTCCCGACCTCCTCGGCGCAGCCTACGAATACCTGATCAGCGAGTTCGCGGACTCCGCCGGCAAGAAGGCGGGAGAGTTCTATACGCCACGGGGTGTGGTGCAGCTGATGGTCCGCATCCTCGATCCGCAGGGCGGCACATCGCTCTACGATCCCACTTGCGGCAGCGGCGGCATGCTGAACCAGGGTTACGAATACGCCCTGCAGCATGATGGCCGGCGCTTGAGCCTCTATGGCCAGGAGGACAACGGCGCGGTCTGGGCCATCTGCCGGATGAACCTGCTACTCCACGGCATCCCTGACGCCGACATCCGGAACGGCGATACACTCGTTGATCCGAAACATATCGAGGACGGCCGCCTCATGCGGTTCGACCGGGTGATCGCAAATCCGCCCTTCAGCCAGAACTACACCAAGCGCGGCATCCAGTTTGGCGACCGGTTCCGCTTCGGCTGGTGCCCTACGACGGGCAAGAAGGCCGACCTGATGTTTGCCCAGCACATGTTGGCCAGCCTCAAGCAGACCGGAAAGATGGCCGTGGTCATGCCGCACGGCGTGCTGTTCCGTGGCGGCGAAGAAAAGAAGATCCGGATCGCGCTGCTCAAGGAGGACTGCATCGAGGCCGTGATCGGCCTGCCGCAGAACCTCTTCTACGGAACCGGCATCCCAGCCTGCATCCTTGTGATGCGCCACCCGGACGGGAAGCCGGAAGCGCGCAAGGGCAAGGTGCTCTTCATCAACGCGGACCGCGAGTATCGCGAAGGGCGCGCGCAGAACTTCATCGACCCGGAGCACATCGAGAAGATCGTCAGCGCCTACGACGCGTTCGCTGACGTGCCCGGCTTCGCGGCGGTCATCGACAACACCGCCATCATCAAGGACGAAGCCGGCAACCTGAACATCCGGCGCTATGCCGACAGCAGCCCGCCGCCCGAGCCCCACGACGTGCGCGCCCACCTCCATGGCGGCGTGCCGAACCGGGAAATCGAAAGTATCCGCCCGCATGCGCAAGCTCAGGGCTTCGACGCCGATACGCCGTTCGTCGAGCGCGATTCGGACTACGCCGAGTTCGCGGGCACCGTCGAGAAGCGCGCCGATATAAGGGGACTCGTCGAGTCGGACCCCGGCGTTGCGGCCCGGCACGGTGAGATGGTCGCGGCCTTCGATGCCTGGTGGTCGTCGGCTCGGACCGGGTTGGCCGAGCTTCCCGAAAGCAAGCGCCTGATGCCGCTGCGCCGCGAGATGCTCGACAGCTTTGAGCCCGCCATGCTGCCGGTCGGCTGCCTCGACCGCTATGCGCTGATGGGCTCCATCGCGGGCTGGTGGGACGAAATCCGCTACGAGCTGCGCGTCATCGTCGAGAACGGGTTCGCCGAACTGGTCGACGGTTGGATCGAGACGTTGCGCTCGGCGCTGGAGGACGAGGATGCGGATGACGACGAGGACAGCGACGCCAAGAAGACCGTGAAGGTCACGCTGGAGGAGCTGCTCGCCCATCCCTTCGTGCGCCATCGCATGGCGGACTACGTCACCGAACTGTCCGCTGCGCAGGCCGAGGTGGAGCGGGTCAAGGCCGAGAAGGAAGCCTGGGAAACCGGCGACGGGGTCGAGGGCGCCGAGGATTGGCTCGACGGGGCCGAGGAAGGCAGCAACCTCGCCAAGGAGCTGGAAAAGCGCCGCAAGGAACTGCGCGCTGAAATGAAGGATGACGACAAGCGCCGGAAGGAGCTGGTGAAGACCACCGGAACCGGCAAACCCTCCAAGGGCTCCATCGACTGGATGCGCGCGCAGGGCACGGATGTGCGGGAGTTCGAGGCCGAACTTGCGGTAATCGAACGCCGCCTCGCGCCGTTGGTCGAGGAGGCCGAGACCATCGACGCCATGCTCGCCCCCTATGAGGCGATCAAGGAAGAGCTGAAGGAGGCGCGCGCCACACTGCGGCGGCTCAAGGCGGCGTTCGTCGAGCGGCTGACGGCCGCACGGGCCGAACTGGACGACGACGCTTGCCGCGAGCTGGTGCTCGACATCGACCGCGAGCGGCTGCTCGACCGGCTCGAGCGTGCCCGCGTCCGCCACGTCGGCGTGCTGGTGGCCGACCTGGAGCGGCTCTGGAACAAGTATCGGGTCAGCCTCAAGAGGATCGAGAGCCGTAGTGCAGACGCGACGAGGCGGCTCGACGGCTACCTGCTGGAGCTCGGGTATGCCTGATTCGGCCAAGCTCTCCGACTTCGCATTCATCAATCCGGCTACCGAAACCAACGGCACGGCAGCCGAGGCGCCAGTTGCCTTCATCCCCATGGCCGCCGTCGTCGAAAGCGGTGGGTGGCGCTCGACCGAGAACCGTCCTCTCTCTGATGCTCGCAGGGGCTACACGCTGTTCCAGCGCGGGGACGTGATTGTCGCCAAGATCACTCCTTGCTTCGAGAATGGGAAGGTCGCGCTACTATCCGACCTGGAAACCGAGTTCGGCCTCGGAAGCACTGAATTCCATGTACTGCGGGCCAAGCCTGGGCACGATCCGCGGTTCATCTATCACTGGACGCGCCATCCAGCGTTCTTGCGCGCAGGCGAAGCGTCAATGACTGGATCAGCCGGTCAACGCCGGGTGCCTGCCGGTTTCTTCGAGCGGTTCGAGATCGCAAGAATTACAGGTGCTCCCCAAGGGCTGATCGCGGACATCCTCGATGCCATCGACGACGCAGTTTTCGAGACTGACGCGGTGATCGAGAAACTTCGCACCGTCCATGTGGGCATTATCGACGACCTGCTGACCCGTGGTCTGGCTCCCGACGGCTCACCTCGCAAGCCTTTCGACCTTGTTGATACGAAAGTCGGCCCCCGGCCCAGAACATGGACGGTCGAAAACCTCGGGCGCTTCGTCGTCGGAGCCGAGTACGGAACCAACCTGTCCTTGGGCGATAGCAGCGCAGGAATCCCCGTTCTCCGGATGAACAACATCCAGGATGGCGAGTTCGACCTGTCCGACATGAAGTATGCGCCCGCCCATGCCGTCGATCGCTTCCGGCTCCAGCGCAACGATGTCCTGTTCAATCGCACGAACAGCTGGGAGCACGTGGGCAAGGCAGCCATCTGGCGAAGGGACGAGCCCGGTCCAGCTTTCGCATCCTATCTGGTTCGGCTTCATTGCGGCGATGCCCTGCTGCCCGAGTTTCTTCATCTCTGGCTGAATTGGGCGCCGGTCCAGCGCGCCATCCGGCAGTTCGCCACCCCTGGCGTCCAGCAGGTGAACATCAATCCCACGAACCTTCGGCGCGCGTTGATCGCGGTGCCGGACACGCTAGACGAACAGCGAGCCATCATCGAACGCGTGAACGGAGTCGCTGCGGCCATCGAGGACCACCGCCGCGAGCGCGCCAAGCTTTCATCGCTCCGTGAGGGCCTGCGGGACGACCTCCTCACTGGCCGAAAGCCTGTGGTGGCCATTCGTGAGGCTGCCGAATGAGCCAACTGGACCGTCTGGACGAACTGAATGTCGTCGAACGCCCCCTCCTGCGCCAGCTGGGGGTCATGGGCTGGTCCCATGTCGAGGGTGCGGACGAGGATCCGAGCACCGGCCGCAAGGACTATCACCTGCTCGGCCGCGACACCTTCCAGCAGACGCTGCTGCGCGACCGGCTCGAGGCCGCGCTGCGCAGGCTGAACCGCAACGACGACGGATCCGAATGGCTGGACGAGCGCCGCATCAACCAGGCGATCTCAGAACTGGAGCGACCTAACGCGAAGGACTTCATTGCGATCAACGAGGAACTGCACGACAAGATCGTGCGTGGCGTGAACGTCTCGGGCCCCCACGGCGAACACGAGCGCCGCGTGCGCTTCATCGGCTTCGAGCCGGGCGACGAAAACGAATTCGTCGCGGTCAACCAGTTCCGCGTGGACCCGCCCGGCGCTGTCGGCGACCGCGGTTTCATCGTGCCGGACGTCGTGCTGTTCGTGAACGGCCTGCCGCTGGTGGTGATCGAGGCCAAGAGCCCCGCTGTCACCGACCCCATCGCAACTGCCATCGACCAGATGCGCCGCTACGCCAACCGCCGCGTGCCCGAAAAGAACGAGGGTGCGGAGCGGCTGTTCTGGACAAACCATCTGCTCGTCGCCACCGACTACTACGACGCCCGCGTCGGCTCGGTCACCGCCCGGCCGGACGACTTCCTTCCGTGGCGCTCGGTCAAGCCGGTCGGCATCGAGCAAACCCGCGCCGCCATGGACGAGGTGTGCGGCGAGCTTGGCAAGGCGCCGGGCACGGAACTGGTGCAGCAGGAGGTAATGGCGGCGGGCCTGCTGCGGCCGCAATATTTGCTCGATGCGCTGCGCTCCTTCACCGTCTACATGACCACGGACGACGGCGTGCGCATCAAGGTGGTGCCGCGCTATCAACAGTTCCGTTCGGTGCACATTGCGCTGCAGCGCCTGCAGGAGGGCAAGACCCCCCGTCAGGATGGCATGAGCGACCGCCGGGGCGGCATCATCTGGCACACCCAAGGCTCGGGAAAGAGCCTGACGATGGTGTTTCTGGTCAGGAAACTGCGGACGATCGCCGCGCTACGCCGGTTCAAGGTGGTTGTGGTCACCGATCGGACCGACCTCGAGGATCAGCTGTCCAAAACGGCGAAACTTGCCGGCCAGGTCATGCGGGTCGCGCGGAATGCCGATGGCGCGAAGACGCATCTGGGCCGGCAGGAACCGGACCTCGTGTTCGTGATGATCCAGAAGCTGCAGGAGCGTAACGGCGAAGGCGATGAGCAGGAAATCGTGTTCGCGGCCGAGAACGACGAGCAGCTCGAGGCCAGGGGCGAGAACCTTCTGCCAGCCAAGACCGACGAAATGCGCTCCGGCAAGCTGGTCGCGAAGATCGGCGAGCGAAAGGCATTTCCCGTTCTGAACGAGAGCGAGGACGTCCTCGTCCTCATCGACGAGGCGCACCGCTCGCACACCAGTGGGCTCCACCAGAACCTGCTCGACGCTCTGCCCAACGCCGCGCGCATCGGGTTCACCGGGACGCCGATCGAAGAGAAGAACAAGAAGAAGACGCGGGCGATATTCGGCGCCTACATTGACCGTTATCTCCTCCGGGACGCCGAGGCCGACGGCGCCATCGTGAAGATCTTGTACGAGGGGCGGGAGCTGAGGGCCGATGTCACGGACAAGGGCACGCTGGACGGGCTGTTCGACGCCACCTTTGCCGGAAAGTCGCCGGACGAGCGGGAGGCCATCAAGGACCGCTATGCTACGGGCGCGCGCGTCCTCAACGCAGCTGACCCGCTGAAGGCCAAGGCGATCGACGTGCTCCGGCACTACGTCGTCAACATTCTCCCCAACGATCTAAAAGCGCAGCTCGTCGCAGCGAGTAGGGAGCTGGCCGTTCAGTACGTCGACGCCTTGAATGAAGCCCGCGACGAGATCGTTACTGCCATCGAGGGCGCTGCTGACATCCTGAAGGGTATTGCTCCAGAAGACGCGCAGGAGGCTGGCGGCGACGTGGCGTTCCTCTCCACAGCGTTGCCCTATCTGGACACAATCAAGGCTCTCGATTTCGCGGCAGTCATATCCGTGGATCACAACGACCTGCCACACCTGAAGGCCTGGGGGGGCGTGACGGAGACGAAGCAGCGGATCGAACGCTTCAAGAAGTCGCTGTCTCAGGACGCGCTCGCAATCCTGGTGGTGAAAAGCAAGCTGCTCACCGGCTTTGACGCCAAGGTCGAACAGGCGATGTATCTCGACCGGGCCATATCGGGCGCCGAGTTGCTGCAGGCCATCGCTCGTACCAACCGGACGGCTGGGGAGGCCAAGCGCTTCGGTATCGTCGTCGATTACTACGGTGTCGGAAAGAACCTCGCGGACGCTTTGGCGATCTACGACGCGGAAGACCAAAGCGATCTGACCGGCGGCATCGGAAAGCCTGAAGACCTCTTGCCGGAGCTGCGGCAAGCGCGTGACGCCGTCGTCAAGCACTTCACCGATGTCGGGATAACTCTCGGGTCCGACCTGCAGGCCTACGTCGATGCATGCGTGGCCAAGCTGAAGGACCAGAAGTTCCGGGCGCAGTTCCTCGTTCTCGTCAAGAAACTCGTCGGCTTGTTCGATGCCCTCATGCCGCGGCCAGAGGCACGACCATTCACGCGTGACGTGAAGATTTTTGCGTTCATCGCCAAGGCTGCGGCGAACCTTTACCGAGATCGTTCGCTCGACGTCCGGGGGGTCGCCCACAAGGTTCAAGCCATGCTCGATGCCTTCATCGAGGCGCACGGCATCGATCCGAAAGTACCTCCAATCGAGATCCTGGACCCGAACTTTGCCGCCGAGGTGGCGCGGAAACCGAGCGGTCGGGCGAAGGCAGCGGAAATGGAAAACGCCCTTCGCCACCACATTTCGATTTCCTTCGAGAAGGACCCTGCGAAGTACAAAACGCTCAGCGATCGCCTGGAGGGCATCCTCACGAACCACCACGAGGACTGGGATGAGATTGCCCGGCAACTTCAGGCGCTGATCGATGAAGCTACCGCTCGCTCTGGTGGTGGCTTCTCGGTCCACGGTCTTGAACCTCACACGGAAGCTCCGATCTTCGGCATACTCCGCCTGCGCTATGGCAATGATGATCGAGATGCGGACTTGGCAGAGCTTTCCGCCAGGATCGTTCAGCACTTGCGAGAGGAAAGCGCAGTCTCAGGGTTCTGGGACAATCCGGTAAGCCAAGAGGAGGCCAGGCGCTGGATTTTCCAGCATCTCGACAACTGCAGTATCTTCGATTTCGGTGACTTGGACGCGATTTCTTCCGACTGCATGGGGGTAGCGAGGGCAAACCGAGCCGCATTCACCTCATGAGCGAAACGATCGAGATTGACGAGCTCGTCTTCTCAGTGAAGCGAAGCACAAGGCGGAGAACGGTCGGCGTTACGGTTGAACGAGACAAATCTCTCATTGCTCATCTCCCGCAGGAAGTAGCGCTAGATGAGGCGACAAAGCTTATAGCCTCAAAGCTACTATGGGTTCACCAAAAGCTCGCTGAGCAGGCCGAAAGTGCGCGCGAGGACGTTTTTCGGATCGCAGAGTTTGTGGATGGCGAAGGCTTCCATCTGCTTGGGAAGCACTATCGCCTCAAACTCGTCGATGTTCCCAAGAATGCGACCGGTGTGCCGAGCGTCAGGTTCGAGGGCGATCGGCTTCTGTTGCGGCGAGAGCAAGCTTCCTCGGGGGGCAAGCGGATTGAAGAATACTATACTAGGGCGGCACATCCCTACCTGAATGAGACTGTTCAGAGGTGGAAGAGAATCGTTGGTGTGGAGCCCGGGCGCTTTGTTCAGGTAATGGATCTTGGATACAGGTGGGGCTCATGCAGCGCAGATGGGACATTGAACTTCCACTGGCGGACAATGCAGCTGCCACCCAGGATCATCGAATATGTTGTCGTGCACGAGCTAGTGCACATCAAGGTTCCAAACCATTCAGAAAAATTCTGGAAAATGCTCGGTTCGGTCATGCCAGACTATGAAAGTCGTAAAGCTTGGCTGAAGCAAAAAGGTGGCGAGCTTTGAAGGCATTGGCACAAAATCGTGTGTTCTTTGACGCCCCTTCTAAATTGTCGGCATAATTCAATCATTCGGTCACCTTCATGAAGCCCCGCTCGATCAACATTTTCCTTCTCGACGGCGATCCGAACGGCATTCGGGTGGCACAGATCTCGATGTCAACTATCCAAGCCATTGCCTTTCGACGCAATCAGCTACGTCGGGTTCGGGAAGCTTTCCCTGAGATCGAACGGCCAGGCGTCTACATCCTCATCGGTGCCGATGAAGACGCGCAGGACAGGCAGCTTGCGTATATCGGCGAGTCCGAAGGCGTCGGCGCACGACTATCGTATCACAACTCGAATGAGGCCGGTCGCGATGCCAAAGGATTCTGGACCGACACGGTCGTGCTAATCAGCAAGGACGAGAACCTGACCAAGAGCCACGCGCGCTATGTCGAAGCCTGCCTGATCCGGGGCGTCGTTAGCAATCCCCGCTGGACCCTGCCCAACACGCGCACGCCGTCTGACGACGCGGGCAAGCTACCACTCCCCGACCGCGCAGCCATGGACGAGTTCGTGGATCAGACAAAAACGCTGGTTGGAGCCCTGGGCTGGGATCTCTTCCGAGAAGTCCGCGGTCGTTCGCCGGAGCAGACCGCAGGGCGAGAACTGCCAGAGGCTGAAATCCATGAAAGCCCTCGGTTCTTCTTCCGAGGCGAGGGCTTCGCGGCAGAGATGGAAATTGGGCCCTCCGGGGATTTCGTCGTCGCAGCAGGTTCGAGGGCAAGGGTCCGGACGACGCGAACAATACCGAGAGGGACGGTCACGCTCCGGAACACCCTTGTCGAGAAGGGTGTCCTCCGCGAGGAAGGCGATTTTCTTGTCTTCACAAGCGCCTACAGCTTCACGTCTGCCTCTGCCGCAGCTGCGGCGGTCATTGGTGCGAGCGCCAATGGCCGGATCCTCTGGAAGCTCCCGGACGGACGCAATTACGCCGACTGGGAAGCCTCTCAAGGCATGTCAGACTGCGCCTCCGAGTGAGGCCGCCAAGGCGGTAGCAAGTTGGATTTCTGTTCCATCTCGCTAAAGCCACCCACGTCGAACCGCTTGGCGGACGCTCTCAAAAAGTTCTCCACTTTCAGTTACTTGCAAGAAATTCACCAAACTGGCGCAGTCATGAGGTCCGGAGAATATCGGCCCTTAGAGACCACTTCCGGGCCGCCTGGCGCCGGGGCCAGTGTTCAGCCCCTTCCGCATAACCCTCGAAAACAACGGAAAAATCCGGCCGCAGCCGGATCGGGAGAACGCTTTCGCAGGGGCAAGTGGCGGAGAGGAAGGGATTCGAACCCTCGATACGCTTTTGACGTAT
>NZ_ASJA01000023.1 GCF_000412185.1 Euryhalocaulis caribicus | reverse complement strand
GCTTCACGGACATGGGCCGCGGTCCTTCAATGACGTGCTACAGGGCAATAACGGCATGGACGTCACGCTGGACGGCCTGGGCGGCGACGACCTGCTGACCGGTTATGACGGCAACGACACCCTCTATGGCGGCGCCGGGGATGACCGCATCGTTGGCCGGGTGGGCGACGACTTCATTGTTGGCGGCGCGGGCGCCGACAACATCAATGGCGGCGGCGGGTCCGACACGGTCAGCTACGCCAGCTCATCGGCCGCGGTCGATGTGCGCCTGTTCCGCGCCATCACCCAGACCGGCGGCGACGCGGAAGGCGACCTGCTGCGCAATGTCGAGAACGTCATCGGCTCCGACTTCAATGACGTGCTGCAGGGCGATAACGGCATCGACTCCTTGCTGGAAGGCGGGGCGGGTAATGACGCGCTGCGCACCTATGACGGCAATGATGTTCTGAACGGCGGCGACGGCAACGACTCCCTGCGCGGCGGCGCGGGCGACGATTCCTTCATCGGCGGCGACGGCAACGACCAGATCGTGTTCACCGGCAACCGCGCCGATTACACGATCGATTTCGAAGCCGGCACGATCACGGACAACAACGCCGCAGACGGCGATGACGGGTCCGACACCTTCACGGACATCGAAACGCTGGTCTTTGCGGATCAGACCGTGAATACGGGCGACGGCCCCGTGGCGACAGAGGGCGACGATCACCTGGTCGGCGACGAATCGGATGATGTCATCGACGGCCTTGGCGGCGACGACTTCATCAACGGCAACGCCGGTAATGACACGCTGAGCGGCGGCGCGGGCGATGACGTCATCGTTGGCCGCAACGGCGATGACCTGATCAGCGGCGGCGCCGGGGCCGACATCCTGAAGGGCGATCACGGCTTCGATACGGTCGATTATTCGGACTCCGACGAGGCCGTGGATGTCCGCCTGTATCGCGGCAACCAGCTGGGCGGCGACGCTGAAGGCGACATTCTGCGCACCATGGAAGGCGTTATCGGGTCGGAGTTTGACGACCTGATCCGCGGCGATGACGGCAAGGATGTCACGCTCGATGGCCGCGGCGGCGACGATTACCTGGTCGGGTATGATGGCGACGACACCCTTTATGGCGGCGATGGCGAAGACCGGCTTATCGGCGATGAAGGCAATGATTTCCTTCAGGGCGGCGCCGGATCGGACATCATCAATGGCCGTGACGGTGTGGACACCGCCGATTACTCCAACTCCTCCGCGGGCGTGGATGTTCGCCTGTGGCGGGGCGGTGAGCAGATCGGCGGCGACGCCGAAGGGGATCTGGTGCGGAATGTCGAAAACATCACCGGCTCCGAGTTCAACGACACCATTCACGGCGATAACGGGCTGGATTCGGTTCTCGAAGGCCTTGGCGGCGACGATGTCCTGGTCGGGTTTGACGGCAATGACACGCTGTCTGGCGGCGATGGCGACGACAAGCTGATCGCGCGCGAAGGCGACGATGTTCTGGACGGCGGGGCTGGAAATGACGTCCTGCGCGGTCTGGAAGGCGCCGACACCTTTGTCATCGGGATCAGCGGCGGCCGCGACACGATTGCCGATTTCGAGGATGGCGTGGACGTGATCGACCTGACGGCTTTCGCGGTCAGCGATGTCAGCGAGCTCACGATCAGCCAGAACAATAATGTCACCATCATCACCGGCTTTGGCGATGACGGCGAGATGCTGCGCCTGGTCAATGTCGATCAGGGCGATATCGATAACAGCGACTTCCTGTTCGGGGCCTGACCCCCGGAAACAGGTTTGTAAAAACAACGCCTGCAACGGCGGCGGTCATCTTGGCCGCCGCCGTTCGCCTGTCCCGGTGGCGCCGGTCCTGCTTTAAAGAAAAAAGAAAGCGGCAACAGAGCCTTAAGCTGTATGGTCGAGGCTCTGCACAGGGGTTTTCTTCGAGTGCGAGCGGGGAGCGCGGCATGCGGGTCGCCTTGGTTCATTACTGGCTCGTCGGCATGCGCGGCGGAGAGAAGGTTCTGGAAGCGCTCTGCCGCATGTTTCCGGACGCCGATATTTTCACTCACGTGCACGATCCGGCGCGGATCAGCCCGCTGCTGAACGGACGCGTCATCCGGACCACCGGCATTTCCCGCCTGCCCTTCGCGCGGCGCCTCTATCGCAATTACCTTCCCTTCATGCCGGCCGCGCTGGAGGGGGTGGACCTGACCGGCTACGACCTTGTCATCTCCAGCGAAGCGGGCCCCGCCAAGGGCGTCATACCGCCGCCGGACGCGCCGCATCTGTGCTACTGCCACAGCCCCATGCGTTACATCTGGGATCAGCGCCATCTCTACCGGGAAGAGGCCTCGTTTCCGGCGCGTCTTGCGATGCCGATGCTGGCTCACCGGTTGCGGCAATGGGATGTAACCTCGGCTGCGCGGGTCGACCGCTTCCTCGCCAATTCCCGCCATGTCGCCGCCCGGATCGAGAAATACTGGCGCCGCGGCTCGGACATCGTGCATCCGCCGGTCGCGGTGGATGATTTCGCGCCTGTTGCGGCGGAGGAACGCGGCGATTTCTATCTCTGGGCCGGGGAGCTGGCCCCCTATAAGCGTCCGGACATCGCGGTGGAGGCGTTCACCCGCATGCAGAAAAAGCTCGTCATTATCGGCGGGCCGGATGGCGCGCGCGGCGCGCTGGCGCGGAAGGCGGGGCCGACAGTGGAGTTCCTCGGCAAGGCGCCTTTCGAAACGCTGAAAGACCGCCTGGCGCGATGCCGCGCCCTGGTCTTCCCGGGCGAGGAGGATTTCGGAATCGTGCCTGTGGAGGCCATGGCCTCGGGCCGTCCGGTGATCGCCTATGGCCGGGGCGGGGTTCTGGATACGGTCCGGGATCGCGAAACCGGGCTTCTCTATGACGATCCGTCTGTCGAGGGCCTGATCGGCGCGATTGAGACGTTCGAGCGGGAGGGGCTGGATTCGCTGGACCCTGCCGTCCTGCAATCGCATGCGCGCCAGTTCGACGAGACGCATTTCCGGCAGGGCGTGGCCGGGGCGCTGGCCGATCTCGGCGTGGAGCTTTCCGGATGACCGGCCCCGCCGGCATGCGGGCCCGGATGACCCGGATGGCCAATGACGAAACGCTTTTGCGGCTTGCGCGGGGCGGCGCGGCGGCGCTGATCATTAAAATCGCCGCGGCCGGACTTTCCTTCCTGATGTTCCTGACCCTCGCCCGGGCCATGAGTCCGGCGGATTTCGGGCGTTTCGGGTTTGCATTCTCGCTCGCAACCGTGCTGGCGGTCCTGGGCAGTTTCGGTCAGCGCATGCTGGTCCTGCGTTTCGCGCCGGTCTACGCGGAGGCGGAGGACCACGCCCGGCTCGCCGGAATTCTTCGCGCGGGATACGTCACGGTTTTTACTGGCTGCGGCTTGCTTGGAGCGGGCGCGGCCGTCTCGGGTTTATTCTGGCCGGATCCGGAAAACCGGGCCTGGCTGGCCGCGGCGGGCGCGCTGACCTTGGCTCTGGGCTGGGCGGAATACCAGGCGCATGTCCTGCGCGCGTTCGGCGGGATGACTCTGGCGCTCGCCCCCCGCGATATTTTCTGGCGGCTCGGCGTTATCGCCGCCGCCTCCGGCGCCGCTCTGGGCCTGACGCCTCTGCTGGATGCGGCGTCCGGCTTGTGGATTACCGGGGGCGTTCTGGCCGCTGTGACCTTAACGCAGGCCGGGTTTCATCCCGCCACCCGCCCGGCGGCGTTGCTGAAGCGCCCGGCAGCATATGAGGCCGCGGAATGGCGGCGCGCCTCGCTGGGTCTGTGGGGGGCGTCCGTGGTGAATTTCGGAACGCCGTATTTCTCCGTGGTCCTGCTGGGTCTGGCGCTCTCGCCGTCCGCCGTTGCGGCCTATTTCACGGCGTTGAAGATCGCCACGCTGCTGGGTCTGGCGCTGATGGCGTCCAGCCTTGTGGCCGGGCCGATGCTGACGCGGCATTTCCATGCGGGCCGGCTTGACCAAGCGCGGCGCATCGCCCGCCTGACGGTCAGCGCCAGCGCCGCCCTGACGGGGGCTCTCTTCATAGCCATCATTCTTTTTGCCGCGCCGCTTATGGGACTGTTCGGCGACGCCTTCCGGGCGGAGGCCCCCCTCCTGATCGTGCTGAGCGCGGGATACCTCGTCAGTGCGCTGTCCGGCATCAATGTTTTGATGATGGAGATCAGCGGGCATGAGCGGACCTATCTCAAGGTGATCGCCGTCACCAATGCGGCCACGCTCGCCGCCCTCATTCCGGCCGCGCTCTGGGCGGGGCCGCTGGGCGCGGCGGCGACGGTCTCGCTGGGCGCCGTGGTCTGGAACATCTGGCTGCTGATGGAAGGCGCGCGCACACACCGCGTCGCCACGTCGCTTCTCGGACTGGGGCGGACGTCATGAATCCGAAGGCGAAGCGCGTACTGGAAACGCTCTACCCGGAAAGCCGGCTTTCCGGTTTTGCGCGCAACGACCATCGGGTCCTGTTCTTCACCCTCATTCATTCCGTTCTGCGCCCGGAGATGAACGTGCTGGATTACGGGGCAGGGCGCGGGAAATGGGCGGAACTGGAAACCGGCTACAAGCGCGCGCTGACCACGCTGAAGGGCCGGTGCGCCCGGCTGACCGGTTGCGATATCGACCCCGCCGTCCGGGACAATCCCCTGATCGATGAAGCCGTGGTGATCGAACCTGACGCGCCGTTGCCCTTCCCGGACGCGCATTTCGACATCATAACCTCATGGGCGGTTCTGGAGCATGTCGACAATCCGGCGGCCGCGGCGGCGGAGATTGCCCGGGTCCTGAAACCGGGCGGCGTGTTCTTCGCCTGGACCCCGAACAAATGGGGCTATGTCGGCATTGGCGCCCGGCTGATCCCCAACCGGTTCCACGCCCGCATGCTGCGCGGACTGGATACGGGCGGCCGGCGGGGGGAGGACGTCTTCCCGACCCGCTACCGCCTCAACACCGTGGGCGCGGTGTCCCGGTATTTCCCGGCGGACGATTTCGAGAATTTGAGTTTCATCCATACCGGCCCGCCCGCCTATCATGGCGGCAACCTGTTTCTGGCCCGCTTCTGGCGTCTATATAACGCGCTGGTCCCGCCCGCCCTGGGGCAAAGCCTGTTTGTCGTGGCGCGAAAACGGTAGCGGCGCGATGAGCTATCTCTTCGCTTTTGCCCACATGCAGCAATGGCAGCCTTATCTGGCGCCGGCCGCCTTGATCCTGTTCGGCCTGTACCTGTTTGCCCGGCGCGGCCTGAACCCGGCGATTGCGAAGAACCAGGTCTTCCTGCTGATCATTATCGCCTATCTCGTCTTCAACATTGCGCTGCATATCCGGCCCGGCTTCGCCCCGGCGGCGCTGGTGGATCTGGTGGCGACGGACGGGCGGCTTCTTTACCTGCTTGTTTTCTCACTGATGTTGTCCGCCATACGCCTGCACGCCGATGATCTCCGCGCCCTGTTCAAGGCCGGGATTATCACCGGCGCGGCTATCTGCGCCATCAGCTTCGCCTCGTTCCTGACCCAGCCTTTCAGCGCGCAGCAATTCGATTTCGGATCCATTCAGACCGCCACCGGCCGCTGGATTGTCGGGTTTCTGGAAACCAAAAACCCCTTCGCGGGCAGTATCGGCGCGGTTTTTCTGCTGGCGCTGGGGGCGATGTTTTCCAGCCCGCGTTTCCGCGTTTTCGGGCTGGGGCGGGTCGTATCGCTTTTGGTTGTCATCCTGCTTTTCGCCGCGCTGGTGGCCAGCCGCTCAACGGGATATTTTTTCGGAGTGATCGCCGCGCTCGCCTATATCGTTTTCTTCGAGCGCGGCTTCACCATGTCCGAACGTGTTCGCGCCTATATGAAATACGCGCTCGGCGTGGTGGCGGTCATCGCCGCGGCGGCCTTTCTTACCCTCTATTCCGACCGCATCGGCGATCTCCTCGCCGGGCAGGACGTGAACATGCAGCGCCGCGTGGCGATCTTCTCGCGGACCCTGCAACTGATCGCGCAAAGCCCGCTTCTGGGTCTCGGTCCCGGCGCCGTTCAGGCCTATCAGCTGGAAACGCATACAATCGTTCCGGGCCTTGTGGCGGTGCGGGAAAGCGCGGTCTTCCTGGATGAATTCTACTGGATCGGGGCGCTGCCCGTGGGCCAGCACGCCCATAACATCATCCTGCAACTCACCTCCGATTACGGTCTGATCGGGGTCGGGTTGATCTTCGTCTTCTTTCTGCGCGCAGTGTTTCTTCGCAAAGGCTATGCGGACGCGGACCGGTCGGTGATCGCCATCGATTTTCACGCCCGGGTGCAGCTTGTCTATCTGGTCTCGGCGGGCATGGTGGCTGGCTACTCCATATCCTCGCCATCGACCGCGTGGATTTTCTATGCCGCGCTTGGCTGGCTGTGCCAGCCGCCGCGGCCGGAAAAAGCCTAGAGGGAGCAAGATGATGCCGGTTCTGGCCGCGGTCATGTACAGCCCCAATCTGGGCGACGGCCTGATCGCAGAATGCATCACCCGCATTGCCGCGCAGGGCGGGATGAAGCCGCCGCGCTGGCTGGATATTGCAGGCCGTCAGGGCTTTGCCGCGCCCAAACGGCCCGGCCTGCGCGCCGCCGCGCTCGGCGTTCTGGAACGTCTGCCGCGCCCCGCCGCCAATCTCACCGCCCGTGCGGCGCTGGAGCCCGCGCTCCGTCTGAAATTGCGCCCGGCATGGCGGGAAAGCCTTGCCGGCGCCGGCGGCGTGCTGATCAGCGGCGGGCAGCTTCTGGCCGATTCCAGCCTGAATTTTCCTTTGAAATTGAACGCTTTATACGATGAGGCGCGCCGGGCGGGCGCGCCGGTCGCCCTTCACGGCGTCGGCGTATCGGCGCGGTGGAGCCCCGCCGCCTACCATCTATTCGAAGGCATGCTGACCGGCGAACTGGCCTTCGTTTCCTTGCGCGACGACGCCTCCCGGGAAAACCTGATCCGCCATTTCGCGGAGATGGATGTTTCCCCGCCTCCGATAGAGGTTTTTCCGGACCCGGCTTTTGCCGCGGCTGACCTTTTCGGTCTCGCCGCCAAGCCCGGTCAAGGCCGGCCGCGTATCGGGCTGGGCGTCACCCACCCGGCCGCCTTGAGAACCCACGGCGCGAAAATCAGCGCGCCGGACGCCGAATTTGCGCGCCGTTACGGTGTTCTGACGCGCAGATTGTCGGAGGCCGGTTACGAAGCCGTGCTGTTCACCAACGGCGCGGGCGAGGATGAACGGCTTGCGGCCGCGCTGGCCGCCGAATTCGGAATAAAGGGACGCGTCACCCTTGCCCCCCGCGCCGCCGATCCGGTTGGTCTGGCCGGACGGATCGCCGGTTTTGACGGGGTCATCGCCCACCGCCTGCACGCCAATATCGTCAGTTTCTCATATGGAATTCCGCAAGTCGGGCTTGGCTGGGACCCGAAGCTAGAAGCGTTTTTCGCTCAAACCGGGCGCCCGGACAGCCTTTGCGCCGGGGATTTGTCGGACCCGGACGCCATATTGGCGGCGCTGCAAGGCGCATTTGATACGCCGGTCGATGCGGATCGGCGTAAAAAGCTGGCGGATGAAGCAAAAACGGGCGTGCTGCGCGCCCTGTCAGTCTTTCCGGGGCACTAGGTCTTCCAGGCGCGTGCGCTTCCAGGCGTCCAGATTCAGCCCGGTCAGACCTTCCGTCGCCGCGATATCGGGCAGGAACAGCGCCTGCATATGCGCGAAATCGGCCTCTGACAGCCTCAATTCGTCCTGTTTCGCCTCGCTATAGAGGGCGTTTCGCACCGGCGAGCGTTTCAAAGCGCCCACGATTGCGCCCATCCCACGGTCTCTCAGGGCGTTGGCCGCGCGATGAACTTGCCGCGCCAGCCAGGGATTGCGCGCCGCGGCGGCGCTGTTCCGGCGCGCTTTATCCGGGCCTGTCTGCCCCGGATCGACCCCCAGAAAGCCGCATAAATCATCCAGGAAACGTTGCGGTTCAGCCTTCAACCGGTCGAAAGGCGCGATGAAAACCTGCTCGTCTGGAAACTTGTCCAGATAGGTTTCGAGGGCGTCCGCATAGAGGCTGTGCGTCAGGATCGCGGGGTTTTGCGCCGCGCCATCCGCGAAATCACGAAACTTCGCGCCGTTGCGCAGGGAAAATCTGTAATGGGAGATCGCGCGTTCGAACGGATTTCGCGGCGTGGCGATCAGCTTCACGTCGGGCAGATCGCGGCTTATGCGGCCGGCGGCGTCTTTTGAATAAAGATAGTCGTGGCTGAACTCGCCGGTAACGCGGTCTCCGTTGTCCGCTCCGGCGAACTGGCGCGCATACCAGTCCAGACCGCGATTATAATAGCGGTCGAAAAAATAGATGTCCTTGGCCGGGGGAACATAGATGCCCGGATGCCGCCGCAGCGTCTCGAACAGCCACGTCGACCCCGCCTTGGACGGGCCAATGAACAGGAAATCGGGCAGGCGCATCGCGTTCAATATGCGCCGTTATTGCGCAAAACCGCAGGCACCGTGCGCAGCAGGATGACGATATCGCCCCACAGCGACCAGTTCTTGGCGTACCACGCGTCCAGCCGCACGCGCTCGGCATAGGTGGTGTCGTTGCGGCCGCTTACCTGCCACAGGCCGGTAATGCCCGGCAGCGCCTTGGTATAGTGCGCGGCCTCACCGCCATAATAGCGCTCCAGCTCCTCGCGGATCACCGGGCGCGGGCCGACCAGGCTCATTTCCCCGCGGATCACGTTCAGGAGTTGCGGCAGCTCGTCCAGGCTGGTCTTGCGCAGGAAACGGCCGATCCAGGTGATGCGCGGATCATGCTTCAGCTTGAAGCTTGCCTCCCATTCGGCGCGCGCGTCCGCGTCGCGATCCAGATGCCGCGCCAGCCGGGCGTCGGCGTCGGCGACCATGGTCCGGAATTTCAGGCATTCGAACGGCTTGTCGTTGCGCCCCACGCGCTCATGGCCGAACACGACAGGCCCGCCATCCAGCTTGATCAGAACGCTGAACGCCACGAAGAGCGGGGTGAGGAACAGAACCATCGTCCAGGCCACGACAATGTCGAAAAACCGTTTCAGCGCGCGGGCGGCGGGGCGCTGAAGGTTCTGTTTTGGCAGCAGAAGCGCGAAATCGTGGCTGAAATAATATTCGATTTCCATGCCATGCACTGGAATCGCGCCCAGAGACGGGGCGATGGCGAAAGGAATGTCCCGCCGGCTGCATTCATCGATCAGGCGGCCGGCGTGTTCGGTCTCCTGCGGACCGGGCGCGATGATGACCAGGCCGGGAGAGAGGCGGCCAAGCTCTGCGGCCAGTTTCCCGATCCCGCCGCGTTTGTTCAGCGGCAGGGCGGAAACGATCTGATAGCCCAGCTCCGGCGCGTTCTCGATAATCGAGCGGGCCGATCCCAGCGCGTCGTCGGAGCCGACCAGAACCGTGGGCACGGTCCAGAACCCCATGCGCCGCAACTGGCCGCGCACGATGGCGCGCATCCCGATCAGGGCGACCGGCGTCAATGTCCAGCCGACCAGGATCCAGGCGCGCGAAATCGTGCGATTGAAGGCAAACTGGCCGAAGCCGTCGACCAGCATCAGGAAGAAGCAGATCGCGATGATGTGTTTGATTTCCTGCCAGAACGGAATGCGCCGCCGGTAATCGCCATTTATGGAAAACAGGATCACGCCGAAAAGAGAGATGACGGCCAGCTCCACCAGACGGTGCTGGATCCGGTCCGGCGCGTCCGCCCCGTAATCGAGGCCGAGCAGGCCCTCATAGAGAAAATCCACCGCGAATACCGAAAGGAAGGCGGTGGCCAGGATCGCCGCGAGGTCGCCAAGCGGCAGGATGACGGTGTGAAGACCCAGCGACTGACGCGTTTTCCGGGCCGTTTCACGCACAAATCCATGGGCGGGCGCGGCGCCCCAATTCGGCACGCCGTCTTTTGACCAGTCCTTTGGAAGTTCAGTCATGCGGCCTTCCCCGGGCGGCGGCCGGCACAGGGCGCCATTTTTCCCGTTTCGAAGACATGACGAGGCAAGAACAATGCCGGAAAGGGCCGCGCTATACTGCGCGTCCGCCCCGGCGAGCGGCCGTCAGACTGAGTCTTCGCGACCAGGCGCAGCACTCGATTTCTCCCCCAGCCTTGCAGCAGGCGCGGAGAATGCGGACTCCAGCCGCCATATTCAAGAAAACTTTAGTCGAATACGCGGCATTTCACTTTGAAATCCGGGCGCTTTTGTTGCCTGCCTGCCCATGATTAAGGGTCGTGACCGGGCCGATTCTTGCTAGTCTGCGCGCAGCCCCGGCGCGGGGCGATGATGGGGCGACATGGATCGGGTGGGGTATATGGCATCGGTGCTGGTAACCGGAGGCGCGGGCTATGTCGGCGCGCACGCCGCCAAGGCGCTGGCGCGGGGCGGCATTACCCCGGTTGTCTTCGACAATCTCAGCACCGGCCACCGCCATAATATCCGCTTCGGGCCGTTCGAGGAGGGCGATATCCGGGATACGCCGCGCCTGGCCGGCGTCATGCAAAGCCATGCGGTTACGGCTGTCCTGCATTTCGCCGCCAGTATCGAGGTGGCGAATGGCGAGCAGTCGCCCGCAGCGTTTCAGGACAATAATGTTGCTGGAACGCAATCGGTGCTGGAGGCCATGCGGATTTCCGGCGTGAAACAGCTAGTCTTCTCCTCCACCGCCGCGGTCTATGGCGCGCCGAAATATACTCCGATTGACGAGCGCCATCCGTGCAATCCGGTGAATGTCTATGGCGAGACAAAGCGGGAGGCGGAGCGGCGGATCCATGATTTCGCCGCCGCGCATGGCGTTCAGTATGTCTGCCTGCGCTATTTCAACGCCGCGGGCGCCGATCTGGACGGCGAGATCGGCGAGGAACACGAACCGGAAACCCATCTGATCCCCAACGCCCTGAAGGCCGCGGCGGGGCGGGGCGGCCCGATGAAGCTGTATGGCGGCGATTATGATACGCCGGACGGGTCCTGCGTGCGCGATTACGTCCATGTACATGATTTGGCCGCCGCGCATCTGGCGGCGCTGGCGGCTCTGGAGGGCGGCGCAAGGGCGCTGGCCTGTAACCTTGGGTCGGGCCGCGGCCATTCAGTGCGCGAGGTTCTGGACGCCGTGGAAACTGTCACGGGACGACCGGTTCCGTTCGAGATCGCGCCGCGCCGCGCTGGCGACGTGCCCGTTCTGACCGCAGATCCCTCATTTGCCCGCCGCGCCCTGGGCTTTACCGGCACGCATTCGGCGCTGGAGGCTATTGTACGGGACGCCGCGCGCTTCCATGCGGCTCGGTGGGGCATGGCCTTGCCGGGTGAGGCCGGCAGGTCCTGACTCCAGCATGGTAAACAGAATGCAACCGCCAACGGCAAAACTTTATAGTCTATCTAAACAGTAAGTATACTGAATATACAGTGAATAATGTATCGTGAGTTTTCATAAAAACACGCGACACAAGTAAAAAGAGTTCTCACCCAAGTATTGTATCTCATCACCCGCCAATGAGCGGGGATGAAGTCAATGCGTCAGCGGGTACAGCGTTCAAACCGGGGTCTGAAGTTCGGCCAACTGGCCGCGCTTCTCTGCCTTTCAATGACGGCGGCGTGCAAGACGATGGACGGCTCCACCGCCATGCAGCTTGCCGGTCCGGCGGAAGCGCCCCGCGGCCTGCTGACCTTCTGCGAAAAACGCCCGGAGATCTGCCAGTCCGAAATGGGCGCGCGTGAAAGCGCCCCGGCGCTGGAAACCGCCACAGGGGGCCAGGGGCGCGCCATGACCGCCGAGCATCCCTGGTTCAAGCCGGGCGCGACGGCCAAAATCAAGTTCCATGACGCGGCAGTTGAGCAACCGGTCCCGCCCGCCCATCCGTGGTTCAAGCCGGAATTGCCGGCCGCACTCGCTGCCGCTGAAAATACCGGCTTCATGACGCTGGGCCTGACCCTGCCGGAATCCGGTGACCTGTCCCCTGCGCCGGTGAAGGCTGCGGAAACGCCGGCGGCGCGGGTAAGTGAAACGGTCGAGGCGACGCCTGAGCTGTTCGAATTGCTGGAGCAGGTCAATCGCGACATCAATGATCGTTTGCGCTGGGTGGCGGACGAAGACCGCTATGGCGTCGACGAACTGTGGCTGATGCCGCTGACTTTCGGTCTGGGCGTCGAGGGCGATTGCGAGGATTTCGCGCTGGAAAAGCGCAAGGCGCTGATTGACGCCGGACTGCCTCGCGGCGCGCTGGCGCTGGCCATGGGTTATTCGGAAAGCGCCGGTCACCACGCCGTCCTGATGGTGCGGACCACGGCGGGCGACTTCGTGCTGGATAACACCACGCCCTGGATCAATGGCTGGGCCAATAGCGGGTATCGCTGGATCGCCGTTCAGGCCAGCGCCGATATTCTCGACTGGCGGATGGCGCAGCAACAGGCGGGCTAGCCGCCCGCGATCTCCATAACCTGGCGCGCGGCCTTGTCCAGCGCCTCCGGGCTCGTATCTGGCAGGGCGATCTGTTTGATTTCGTCGCCCGTTTTCCGGCTTCGCAGATAGGCGGGATCGTAATGCTGGCGCGCCAGATCGGCGGCCAGCGCCTCATAGGCGCAGCTTTCCGCCATCTCCCCCCATGCCGCGATCTGCGCCTTGGAGTGGTGGGATCGCAAGCGATTGATCGCGGTCAGTATCGCTTCCTTGTCCTCCGTCAGGTCGGAATAGGCCGTGACGAGATAGCGGGCCCGGGTTTCCACGCCGGCCGTGATCTCGATACGCGGAGCGGCCTGCATCGAGTCCCACAGGCGGCGGGGAATATGCAGGCGGCCGATGGTGGAGGATTCCGCCTCGGCGATGATTGGCGTGTCCGGATCGAAGCGGCGGATCTGGTCCCATAACCGGCTTTCGAATCCTTTCTGGGCCGGTTGCGCCGCCCCCATCCGGCCGAAGACGGAGCCGCGATGCGCGGCCAGTCCTTCCAGATCAATGGCTGGCGCGCCCTGCGCCATCAGGCGGCGTATGATCTCCGTCTTGGCCGTGCCGGTCTGACCGTCGATCAGGACCATCGGCAATAGCGCGCCTTCTTCCCGCAGCGCGGCGACCACATGCCGCCGCCAGCTGCGGTAGCCGCCTTTCAACAGACCGCAACGCCACCCCACCCGTGAAAGAATGGTCGCCATGGCGCCGGAGCGCATGCCCCCGCGCCAGCAATAGATCAGCGGATTATAGTCCGCCGCTTTGCCGGAAAGCGCGGCTCCCAGATGCCGGCCGATATTGGCCGCGACCAGTCCCGCGCCCACGCGACGCGCCTCGAAATGCGAGACCTGCTTGTAGATCGTGCCGACACGCGCGCGTTCCTCATCATCCAGAACGGGCAGATTGATCGCGCCCGGAACGTGATCCTCGGCGAACTCCGCCGGGGAGCGGACATCAATAATGTCGTCATAACGATCGAGCGATTGCACGGAGAGATCCGTCACTGTCTCGATCAGGGAGCCGCCAGCCATGGCCTTGGCGGTACGGCCAAGGGCGGGGATGGTCAAGCGGGCTGGCCGCGCCGCGCCGGGCGTGTAGATTTCCTGCGCGGCGTTGAAAGCGACAGGAGCGGGCCATTCATGACTGACACAGCGGCAGAACCCAGACTCACCTCGCTGGCCCATGGCGGGGGGTGCGGTTGCAAGCTTGCGCCGTCCGTTCTGCGGGAAATCCTCAGCGAGATGCCGGTGGGCGGCGGCCATGCCGACCTGATCGTGGATGCGGCGACCAGCGACGACGCCGCCGTGTACCGCGTCTCGGACGAGGCGGCGGTGGCGGCGACCACGGACTTTTTCATGCCCATTGTCGATGATCCTTATGATTTCGGGCGCATCGCCGCGACCAACGCCATTTCGGACCTCTATGCGATGGGCGCGGCGCCGATCTTCGCTCTGGCGCTGGTGGGGATGCCCATCGGCCAGCTTTCAACCGGGACCATCCGGAAAATTCTGGCGGGCGGCCGGGATGTGGCGGAGGCTGCGGGCGCGCCCATCGCGGGCGGCCATTCCATCGACTCGACGGAGCCGATTTACGGGCTTGTCGCGCTGGGCCTTGTTCACCCGGACCATATCCTGATGAATTCCGGGGCAAGGGACGGCGATGTCCTGATCCTCGGCAAGCCGCTGGGCATTGGTATTTTCAGCGCCGCGCTGAAGAAGGGCCTGCTCCCGGAGGCCGACTACAGGGCGATGATTGATTCCACGACCCGCCTGAACACGCCCGGCGCGGCGCTGGCCGGGATGGCGGGCGTTCACGCGGTGACCGATGTCACGGGGTTCGGCCTGCTGGGGCATTTGAGCGAGATGTGCCGGGGCAGCGGGCTGGCGGCCACGGTGGCGGCGGACAGCGTTCCGGTGTTCGAGGGCGCGCGGCGGCTCGCCTCGGACGGCGTGCGCACCGGCGCTTCGGGCCGCAACTGGGAAAGCATCGCCGGCATGGTCGACGCGCCGGGGCTCGATGCGCCCGCGCGAGACCTTCTCTGCGACCCTCAGACAAGCGGCGGGCTTTTGGTGGCGTGCGACCCGGCGCAGGCAGCCAAGGTAAAGGCGCTGTTCAATGAGCATGGGCACGAGAACGCGGCCGTGATCGGGCGCATGCAGGCCGGATCGCCGGCGATCGCCGTGCGTTAGGACCGCGGACCGGGCCGGTTTACAGGCGGAACGCCGCCTCCAGGTCGTCCGGGTTGATGGGTTTCAGCAGGATGCTGTGAGGGTGATCGCCCTTGATCCTGTCCAGCGTCACCGGCTCGCTGGACGCGGTGATGAAGATGATCTTGGTTCCCGGCCGGCGAACGTGAATTTCATGCGCCACGTCCACGCCGTCGCGCTCCCCCTTCAGCCTCACATCCATAAGGATATAGGCCGGTTCTTTTTGCATTATCATAGGGATGGCGGCGCCGGCCGAATCCGCCGATCCCTCGACCTTCATCCCGTAACCATCGCAAAGGTCGCGCAGATACTCCGCGATCAGAAAGTCATCCTCCACAATGATGACGGTCTTCTTGTTGCTCATGACGCCCCTGTTTCCAGTTCTTTCTTAAAGTCTGGCGGCAGGTTGATCATAATTCGCGCGCCCTGATCGTTTTCTACGCTCATTTCTCCCCCGGCCTGCCGCACAAAGCCCGCGACGATGCGGCCGCCAACGCCGGAGCCCGGCAGGCTGTCGGCGCTTTCCGCCGCCATGCCCGCGCCATTGTCGCTGACGCAAAGCCGCGCGCCGCCATCACTGCGGGCGGTGTAAAGCACGGAGATGTTTCCGGATTCCCCGTCCGGGAAAGCGTGTTTGAGGGCGTTGGTCACCAGTTCATTGACGATCAGGCCCAGAATGACCGCGGAATCGATGTGGATCAGGTCGTCGCTCGCGCGGACTTCAATGGAAATTCCCCGCTCGGCGGCGCCCTGGCTGCCGGCGATATTCCTGCAAAGCTCCTCCAGAAAATCATGAACCTTCAGGCGGGACGGCGCCGGCGATGACAGAAGCAGACGATGCACCGTTCCCAGCGCGTGGATGCGCGCCGCCGTCGCCTTGAAGGAATTCCGGGCGCTCTCGTCGCTGACCTTGCCTGCCTCCATCATGACCAGCGCATTGATCTGCTGGAGGTTGTTTTTGACCCGGTGATAGAGCTCGCGGAGCAGCAGGTCGCGATCATCCACGGCGCGGCGCAGATCATCCATCGCGGCGATCAGTTTTCGCTCCGTGGCGTTTTCGATCATGGCGTTGCGCAGGACGGTCGCCGCCAGCAGGCTCATCATCACGATTGCCAGCAGGCTCAGGCGGAAATTGGAGCTTAGCAGGCCGCCTTCTGTTACGATCAGCGCAATCAGGCAGAGAAGAAAAGGCGCGATCAGGACAATCGGGAAAAGCCGCCGCGCGCCCTTGCTGCCGCCGCCCTCGCCCATCAGAAGGCCCGCCCAGCCCGTATCGGACCGCAGCAGGATGAGGGCGGTGAAAAGCAGAACGAAACAAAGCGCGGTATGCAGCGCCATGGCGGTAAAGGCGGAGACCCGGTACAGCGCTTCAGCGTCGAATATGTAGCCGACAACGGCGATCATTCCGACCAGAAGCCCGGCTGTTGCGGACAAGACGTAGAAATGATCGCGCCGGCGGCCCTCGCCATTGAGCGAAAGAAGACAGGCCGCCGCGAGAATGAAACACGCCGCCGTCCCAGGGGCCATGCTGTTGAGACGGTTCCGATCGATTTCCGGCCAGACCAGCGCGTCAACGCCGCTCGCCTGATCGCTTACGATCAGCACGATGTCGGTCAGCGCCACCGCCCCGATGAGGAGGGCGATAATCGTGACGGCCACCGCCGATTTCCGGGCCTTGCGGTCGGTCAGCAGCCAGAGAACAACCGTACCCAGAACGAAAAACAAGAACGCCGTGCTCGGCATCATCGCCGAATAGGATGTGCGCAGCCTTATCAACAGCTCCGACCCCGCGGCCCATCCGGTCAGCGCGAACAGGCTGATCGCGATAACAGCGATGCTGGCCGCCACGGCCCAGCCGCCCCCGTACCGCGCCTGCCGGCTGGCTATGCGAAGTTGCGCCATGCGTAGCCGTCTGTTTTTCCGGGTAGCATTTTATTCACCTTACTGGCTGCAGTTGAGGCTCTCAAGCGGCAAAAAGTCGGCGGCCGAGGCGCCGTAAACCGCCTGGAGAGCTTCTGCGACGGCGCATTTCTGACCGGCTGAAAGGGCCGGATCCGATTTAAGGTCCTCGAACAGCGCCTCCATGCTGTCGCCATTGGCGATCAGTTCCGGACCGCCGCCGGCGGGGCTGTCGAACCGCATCATCATGGCGTCCGCGCCCCAGCGGTTCCAGAACGGGAAATCGCCGCCGCCATCGCGCGGCGCCCCGGCGCGGGCAAATTCCGCCCAATAGCCGCCCATGGCGGCGGCCAGCGCCGCCCGCCCTTCCGCGTTGTCATCGTTGAAAATCACGCGGTCCAGATCGCCGAACAATTGGAAACGATTGAAAACGAAAGGAATTTCCATGGCGTGCGGCGCGCCCAGAAGTTCAGAAAAATCCATGGTCAGGGCGCTGCCGCCTTCATCCCAGTCGAAGCGGTAGCCATAGACATCGTCATGTCCGGCGGCGCGCATCAGGGTCATCGCCTCATCGACCGCCAGTATCTTCCACATCCGGCTCTGATAGGCGGAGACGGCATGATAAAGGCCGGGATCGCGCAAACGATAGATCAGGCCGAACCAGCGGCGCGTGTAACGATCGTCCAGCAGGTTGAACAGCTTCATTTCGTCCTTGTTGGCGCCGCTGATGACCGGGACGGCGTTGAAGCCGCCCTCCCGGCCCAGCGCGCCCCGGATTCCCTCTTCAGGCAAAGCGACTCCGTCAGCGATCATTGCGGGCATGTCGCCCAGCAATCCGTCCCCGCCGCGATAGGGCGCGAAGACATCCTCAACCGAGGCTGCGCGGAGCGCGCGGGCGCTCGTATCGGCCGCCATGACCGGCGCGGTTTTTCCGGACGTGTTGGGATAATCGCCGCTTTCGCCTTCCGCCCCCGCCAGCGGGACCGATTCCAGACTGCCGCTCTGGATGATGGCGCGGTCGAACAGGCCCGCTGCGCGCGGCGAGGCCAGAAGTCCGGCGACGTTATGGCCGCCCGCGCTTTCTCCAAAAATGGTGACATTGTCCGCATCGCCGCCGAAAGCGCCGATCTCGGCCTCCACCCATTCCAGCGCGGCGATCATGTCCAGCAGGGCGAAGCTCGCCGCGCGGTCCGCCTCGCTTTCCGCGCTCTCGCGCAGCGCCGGGTGGGCGAACCACCCCAGCGGCCCCAAACGGTACTGGATGGCCACGACAATCACGTCCTGTTCGGCTGCCAGCACGGACCCGTCATAGCTGGACGCGCGGCCCCACACATTGCCCCCGCCGTGGATCCAGACCATCACCGGCTTTTCATCCGCCCCCGGCTCCAGCCCGCCCGGCGCGTAGATGTCCAGATAGAGGCAATCCTCGCTCCCGATCAGCAGGCCGGGGTCCAGCCCTTCAGTCCGGTTCAGGCCGTTGGTTACTTGCGGGCAACGCTCGGCGGAGGCCAGCGCCTGACGTTCGCCGGACCAGCCGGCGGCCGGACGCGGCGCGCGCCAGCGCAGATCGCCCGTTGGCGGGGCGGTGAACGGTATGCCCTTCCAGACATCGGCCCCGCTTTCCGCGCGATAGCCGACCAGCGCGCCCTGCGTGACCTCTCGCGCCGTTTCGAAATAGGCTTCCGGCGCCGCTGGCTCTTCGTCTCCGCGGGAACAGGCGGTCAGCGCCAGAATGGCGGCGATTGTCAGTATGGGTCGCATGGTTTCCCCCTCGCTTGCGTCCGGCCTCTATCCTAAAACCGGTTGCCGCCGGGCCGGAAACGATTTTCGATGGTCCCGTAGATATCCGCCGCTCCGGCGGAGATGCTGAAAACAAGGAAAAGACCGGTATGATCCTGCGCCTGTTCGTGATGATGTGCGCCGCGTTTGCCCTGCCGGCCTGCGCGCAGACCGGCCAGGCGGAGGCCGATAACGCCATGAAGACATCCCCGGTGATTTATCTGGTCCGCCACGCGGAGAAACAGACCGGATCCGATCCGGCGCTGACGGAGGCCGGCGCGGCGCGGGCCGGGCGCCTTGCCGCTCAACTGGCGGACGCGCGGCTTCAGGCGGTTTACGCTACAGACACGGCGCGGGCGCAGGAAACGGCCCGTCCGGCGGCGGACGATCACGGTCTGGAAATAACCTCCTATGACGCGCGGGACCTGGCCGGGTTTGCGCAAGCCCTGAAACAGGCGGGCCAAACCGCGCTGGTGGTCGGCCATTCCAACACCACGCCGCAACTGGCGGAGCTTCTGGGCGGCGAACCCGGACCGGAGATGGACGAGTCCGATTATGACCGGCTCTATGCGGTCTCGCTGAGCGACGGGCAAACACGGATGTTCGTCGCGGGCGGCGATGACCACCCCTGACAGCGGCGTCTGCCGCGCTCCCCTCTTATCAAACCCCAATCATGCGTTATGACGGGTCCATGATGAATTTTGCCCAAGCCAATGAACTCTTAAGCAATGGTCAGCGCGCCGCCGAGGCGGGCCGTCATGACGAGGCGGAGAAATGCGCCGATCAGGTGCTTGCCGATTATCCCGCGGACCCCAGCGCCCAGACGCTGAAGGCGATGTGCCGGCAGTCCGCAGGCGATTTCGACGGCGCGATCTTTATCTATCGCAGCCTGGCGAAAGCGCATCCCAGCTCGGCCGACATTCACAACATGATCGGCCAGTGCGAGATCGGCGCGGGCCGGCCCGGAAAGGCGGAGGAAGAATTCCGCAAGGCCGAGCGCAAGAACCCGGAAAACTCTTTCTTCCCCTACAATCTGGGGGTGGTTCTGGAGCGCCGGAGCCGCAAGCGCGAAGCCGCCGAGGCCTATCAGCGCGCCATCGATATCAATGCCGACCATCTCTACGCCCAGCGCGGTCTGGCGCATATCCTGAACGATCTCAACGAGTATGAGCGCGCGGAGAAGGCGGCCAATGCCGCGCTGGCGCTGGACCCGAACGACCCCGTCGCCCTGTCGGTTGCCGCGGCTGCCGACCTGCGCAATGGAGAGCCGCAGGCGGCGCTGGACCGCATCAAGGCGGGATTCAGGGAAACGCGCGCCAATCCGGTCGAAGCCGCCATGATCTGGGGCCGTATTGGCGATGCGCGCGAGGCGCTGGGCGACTTCAAGGGTGCGGCGGAGGCCTGGGGCCAGGCCAATCGCGGCCTGAAACAGCTCCACGCCCCGGAATATGAAGCCCATAAGGGGCCATACTCCATCACCACCGCCAGGCGGCTGCGGGACTTTTTCAAGGACGCGAAGCCGCAGCAGGACGAGAAGTTCGAACCCGGCCCCGCGCCGGTGTTTCTGGTCGGCTTCATGCGCTCGGGCACCACGTTGCTGGAACAGGTTCTGGCCGCGCATCCGAAGATCGAGACTTCGGGCGAAGCCGACACGATCCGCCCGTTCCTGGAGGCGGCCAGCGAGGGCGGCGATCTGGCCGCGATCATGACCGCGTCCCCGACGCGCCTGAAAGAGCTGGGCAAGGCCTACTGGAAACACGCCCGGCCGGAAGCGGGCGCGCCCAAAGAAGGCGAGATATTTGTCGACAAGCTTCCCGCCAACCTGATGTGGGCCGGCGTATTGGCGCATGTCTTCCCCAATGCCCGCTTCATCCTGTCGCTGCGCGATCCGCGCGACGCGGTGCTGTCCGCATGGCGCCAGCGGTTCGAGGTGAACCCCGCCACCTACCGCATGCTCCAGATGACCGATGCGGCGGAATATTACGATGCCTCGATGGCCGCGTTCGAAGCGGCGCGCGCCGCCCATGGCGGCCTGGCCGTGCATGAAACGCGCTATGAGGACCTGGTCGCGGATCTGGAAAAGGAAACGCGCGGCGTGCTGGAATTCATCGGCGCGGACTGGGACAAGGCCGTCCTGGATTACCGGGAACAGGCTTTGGCGCGGGAAATCACAACGCCCTCCGCCGGGCAGGTTGTCCGCCCGGTCTATTCGGAGTCGGTGGGCCGCTGGCGTGACTATGAATCCGCGCTCTCGCCGGTCCGCGGTCTTCTCGATCCGTGGGCCGCGCACTGGAAATATTCCGGGTAAGGGCTGAATTAACCCGTTGGCGGTGCTAGGCTCGCCGCCATATGACAATAGAATACAGAGGCTTGGGGGCTGGAATTGCGGCCTGTCTCTGGCTGGCCGCCTGCGGCGGGGTCGATCATGAGCGGCCGCTGGACGAGCGTGAAACGCTCACCGTCCTCACCACCAATTCCCCCACAACCTATTATATCGACCGGGATGGAGAGCCGGAGGGATATGAGTACCGCCTGACGCAGGCCCTCGGCGAAAGCCTGGACCTGGAGGTCGAGTACAAGATCCTGAATTCCGTGGAGGACGTGCTGACCGCGCTGGCGCGCGGCAAGGGCGATCTCGCCGCCGCGGGCCTCACTGACACGCCGGCGCGCCGCGCCCGGTTCGGCGTTTCCCCCGCCTACAAGACAATTGTCGAGGAGGTTGTCTGCCGCCGGCGCGGCGCCATTCCTGAAACCGCGGCCGAACTGGACTCCGTCTCGATCATCGCGGCGGCCGGCTCCAGCTATCTCGAGACGCTGCAGGCGCTGAAGGCCGATCATCCCGATATCAGCTGGCGCACCGTCTCTGGCGGCACGGAAGCGGCGCTGGAAGAGGTGTGGAGCGAGCGCGCCGACTGCACCATCGCGGATTCAAATATCGTGGCGGTCAATCGCCGCTATTATCCGGAGCTGGAGGTCGCCTTCGCGCTTCCGGACGATCAGTCTCTGGTCTGGATGACGCCCGCGGACGCCGCGCCGTTGCAGGAGCATCTGGCCGAGTGGCTGCCGGAAACCGGGGATTTCCGCGCCGCGCTGGACGAGCGCTTCTACGCCTATATCCCGGTCTTCGACTTCGTCGATATTCGCGCCCTGCGCCAGCGCCTCAAATCGCGCTATCCGGACTATAGCGACCATATCGAAGCGGCGGCGAAACAATATGACCTGCCGGTCGCGTTTCTTGCCGCGCAGGCCTATCAGGAAAGCCATTGGGACCCGGACGCGGTCAGTCCGACCGGGGTGCGCGGCATCATGATGCTGACCGGGCCGACAGCGGAACGCGTGGGCGTCGACAACCGTCTGGATCCGCGCCAGTCCATTTTCGGCGGCGCGAAATATATGCGCGAGCTTCTGGACCGTCTGCCCGAGGATATTCACGGCGATGACCGCTACTGGTTCGCCCTGACCGCCTATAATCTGGGCCTTGGCCATCTCTATGACGCGCGGGCGCTGGCCGAGCGGCGCGGGCTGGACAAGAATCGCTGGCGCGACGTGCGCTCGGTCCTGCCCGACCTCGCCCGGCGCGATGTCAGCCGCACTTTGAAATACGGGTTTGCGCGCGGGCACGAGGCCGTGCGCTATGTCCGCCGGGTGCGCAATTACCGCGACATCATCCGCCGTGAGCTGGACGCCGCCTAGGCTTTGAGCAGCGGCAGGGTGGCGTAGAGGCTGCGCAGGCAGTGACGGGCCAGATGCTTGGACCGCGCCGGGCTCCAGCCGCGGCCCGGCTCCGGGTTCACCTTGGCGTCCTTGAACGGCATTTCCAGCGTCATCGCGACTGCGCCATAGCGCTCCGCCACCTGATCAGTGCACACGGATTCCCGCCAGCCGCCGGGTTCGGCCTCGGGATAGCCTTCCTCGGTCTGGAAGTCCGGGCACCGCGCGGTGAGGTCGGCGATGAAATGATCGTACGCTTTCGTCTGGCGCTCGGTGAGAGAGGGAATGCCCTCGAAACCGGCGATGAAAACATTGGCGATGGCCTCGTCGCCATGCACGTCGATGCAGTAATCCACGCCCGTTTCGTCCATGGCGTTTCGGACATGGAAAACCTCCGGCGAGCTGTCCTCGCTCGGATTGTCCCACTCGCGGTTCAGGTTCACGCCCGCCGCATTGGTGCGCAAGTGACCCCGCTTTGAGCCGTCGGGGTTCATGTTCGGCATAACGTGGATGACGGCGTTCTTGCGCAGCGCCGTGGCGACCGGGTCGGCCGGATCGGTCAGCATTTCCAGCGCGCCTTCCATCCACCATTCACCCATGGATTCGCCCGGATGCTGACGCGCATTGATCCAGCAGACCGGCTTGCCCTCGCCCGGTTCTCCAAACGTGAAGCGGTCCATCGGCTGGCCGTCCAGCGTGTGGCCCAGGACATCGTGTTTCACGAAGGGGCAAGCCGCGGTTTTCGCGATCAGGTCGTGATGCCGTTCCATGGAATAGGGCGCGAAATAGGCGATCCACAGGACCGGACGCTCCAGCTTCGCCTCTATGCGCAGCACGCCGGCCTTCTCGTCATAGCTTGTGGGAAGGCGGAACCAGTCCTCGCCGCGGTCATAGCTGGCGCAGGCGTCATAGCCGGGCCAGCCGCCGGGATAGGCGGACTCGTTCAGATTTTCGATATCCAGCGTGCAGGTCTCGCCCGGCGTTCCGGAAAGGCGGAAATAGAACCACTGCGCGAATTCGGAATTGTGGTCCCGGTTGATCGACAGGCGGGCCTTGCGGTCCGCGATCTCGATCACATTGATATTGCCGGCATCGAACGCACTGGAAATCTGCATGAATCCGCCTTTTGCAAAGAAATGCATATGTGTGAAGGCGGTAAGGCTTATGGGCGGGGGCGATTTAATGCAATGGCTCCCCCGCGCCCGCCGGCGCGAAGGAGTCAGTTAACAAAGGCGCTATGGTCAGGCGCCGCCGCGGGCGCTGCACAGCGTCGCGCCGTTCTTGCCGGTGATCGTCAGCTCCGCGCGCCAGTTGGCGGAGGGGTCGACATTGATCTCGCCAAGCACGGAAGATCCGGACGGCTCCATCGCGCCGCTCTGCACGATATCGGCGCTGCCGCCGGGGCCGTTCATCCAGACATCGAAACGGTATTCGCCATTCATACCCGGATCGGCATAGGCCTGAAGCAGCAGCCCGTCCGCGCTGCGGTCTGAAAAGATGCCGCATCGTTCCGCGATTTCCGCGGCCTGCGGGGCCGGCTCGGGAACCGGCAGCGGCTCATTGCGGGCCTCGGCAACGGGCGCGGGCGCGTCCGCCGGCTGGTTTTCGGCGGGTTCGTCTATGTCGGCGGCTGAACAGCTGAACGCCGCCAGACCCGCCAGGGACAGTTTCACAATCTCCATTTCAGCCTCCTTCAAGAGGTGTCTTCTACAAGGAACGGCATGGGGAGGCCGGACTCCGCCGGCCTCCCGAACCGTTCAGCCATCGGTCCTAGCGCGAGCCCTGGATGACCAGGGTCGTGTTGCCGTGACCGGACTGGCGGACATCGGCGTACTCGCCATCGCCCACCTGGATCACGCCCAGCGCGTTATTGCCGCCGGACTGCGTCGTGTAGGCGGTGTGGTTGGAGCCCATTTGCGCCACGCCGACGATATTATCATGACCGGTCTGAACCGAGTCCGAGTAGTTGTTGTAGCCGTCCTGGCCGACAACGATGTCGTTGCGGCGGCCATACTGGTCGGCCACGGCCTCGTTATAACGGCCGGCCTGATCGACGCCGATGGCGTTGCGCGCGCCGTCCTGGGTCACGCGGATGGACTGCCAGCGGCCGTCCTGGCGCAGCTTCAGGCTGCCGCGATAGCCGTCCTGACGGGCGGCGATTTCGTTCTGATAGCCGTGCTGCTGCACGCGGACCTTGTTGCGGCCGTCGGCGTGGGCGGCGGTGGCCAGACCCGTGAACGCCATGATGGACGCGGCTGCAATGACAATGCGGTTCTTCATCTGTCTTACTCCGTTTCGCGCCTTCTAGCGGCGCTGGTTCGAGGGTTTCTCGTCCCTGCGAAAACGGTTCTAGCGAAGGCCGCGTGACCGCTCCCTGAAACGCAAATTCATCTGGCAGACAGGCAGATGAACGTCCGGTCATGCGCGGCGTTTCTGACCGCGCCCGGCCGCAGCGGTTGAAACTTCCCGCGCGGCCCGTCACGTTTGCCGCGCTGCGACATCGAATTTTCTGCGCGCGCGAACAACGCGCCGCCGCTAAAAGGAAATCCATGACACCTCAAGCTCTGCTCGCCGAATCCATTCATCCCGCCGCCGCCAAAGCGCTGGAAGCGCTGGGCGTGACTCCGGTGGAGCGTCTGAAGGTCGCCCTTCCCGAGGATGAGCTGATTGAAAAGCTCAAGGGCGTGAAGCTTCTGGGCATCCGCTCCCGCACCAAGGTCACGAAAGCCACGATCGAGGGCGCGCCCGGTCTTTACGCCATTGGCAGCTTCGGGATCGGCACCAACCAGATCGATCTGGACGCCGCTTCGGCCAAAGGCATTCCTGTTTTCAACGCCCCCTTCGCGAACTCGCGCAGCGTGGCGGAGCTGACGATCTCGGCCGCGGTGTCCCTGCTGCGCCGGATGCCGGAAAAGAACGTGGAGATGCGCGCGGGCGGCTGGGGCAAGTCCGCCGCCGGCGCCTATGAGGCCCGCGCCAAGAAGCTGGGCATTGTCGGCTACGGCAATATCGGCAGCCAGGTCTCGGTTCTGGCCAGCGCCATGGGCATGCATGTCTATTATTACGACATCGAACCGAAGCTGGCCCACGGCAATGCCCGCGCCGTCGCCTCGCTGGACGAGCTGCTGGAGCTGTCGGACATCGTCACGCTGCACACCCCGTCGACGCCCGCCACGCGCGGCATGATCGACGCCGGGGCGCTTGCGAAGATGAAAAAGGGCGCGAACATCATAAATTACGCGCGCGGCGACCTGATCGATATTGACGCGTTGTCGGAGGCGCTGGGCTCCGGCCAGGTCGGGGGCGCGGCCATTGACGTCTTCCCGGTGGAGCCGGCCAGCAAGGATGAGGCGTTCGACAGCCCGCTTCTGGCGCACAAGAACGTGCTGTTCTCGCCCCATATCGGCGGCTCGACGCAGGAAGCGCAGGAAGCCATCGGCGCCGAAGTGGCCGACAAACTGGCCCGTTTCCTCACCGAGGGCGCTACCGCCCATTCGGTGAATTTCCCGCAGATCCTGCCGTCATCGCGCAAGCTGGGCGTTACGCGCATCCTTCATGCGCACCAAAACGTCACCGGCGTTCTGCGCGGGATCAATGACGCGGTTTCCGACGCCGGGCTGAACACCGCGGCCCAGTCGCTGGCGACGCGGGATGGCATCGGTTACGTGATCGCGGACGTGGAGGGCGCGGCCACCGACTCCCTGCGCGCCGATCTGGAAAAGGTCGACGGCACCATCTGGACGCGCATCATAGAATAGGCCGCTAGAGCTGGCCGCGGCACGCCCCGGCCAGCGTTTCGGCGGTCAGCGCGAACATGTCCGCGCCGCGTTGCACTGCCTCGCGCACGGCCACGCCGCCATATCCGATCATGAAATCGGCCGCGCCCGGCGCGCGCGCCTCAAGATCGGTCGCGCCGTCGCCGATCATGACCAGGCGGCGCTCCGGCGCGCCCGCCTTCACCCGGCGGGCAATCTCCGCCTTCCCGCCGGAGCGTGAAAGCGGCACCTCCCGGTCCACCCCGGCGATCAGGTCGCCCTCCCAGACCGGCTCATTGCAGAAAATATTGCCCGGCGCGGTCTCCAGCCGCTGCGCGGCGGGCTCCAGCAGGGGACGCAGCCCGCCGCTGACGATGTGGATGACGGCCCCGGAGTCCCGCAACGCCGCGAACAGTTCGATCATCGCCGGGTCCACCCGTTCCGCGATGTCCGCGGCCGCGTCCCGTGTCACGCGCCGCGTCAGCCGGGCCAGGGCGACGCGGCGGGACAGCGACTCCCCGTAATCCATCTCGCCTTCCATGCCGGCGCGGGTCAGCGCCTCGATTTCCGCCACGCGCGCCTCCCGGTCGTCCAGACCGGCCAGCGCGCGCTCCGCGGCGAAATCCAGAGACTCCAGATCCACCAGCGTCGAATCGAAATCGAAAAGGAAAACCGTCATGGCGCTTCGTCTAACCGCAGCGCGGGGCGCGGCCAAGCCGGTGTGACCCGCAAATCACGCCTGTGGGCTGTCACCAATATGACACCGAAACGTCGCGGGCCTGAAACGCAACAGGCTCATAGCCCGGCGCAGCTTCACACATAACGCCCCGGGGGACGTCCAATGACCCGTAACGCCCAAACCCTTCGCCGCGCGCTTCTCGGCGCGTCCGCTATCGCCCTGATGGCCGCCACGCCGGCCGCCGCCCAGCAATTGTCCGGCCGCGTCACTGACGGGTCCGGCACGGTGGCGCTGGAAGGCGCCACGGTGGCCATCCCCTCGCTCGGCCGCACGGCCAGCACGAATGGCGACGGGGTCTATCGCTTCCAGGGCGTCCCGGCGGGCCAGTACACGGTCACCGTGACCTATGTCGGCGCCGCGCCGGTGACTCAGGACGTCATGGTTGATGCTGACGGCGCAATCGCCGACCTGCGCGTCGGCCCGGATTCGGCGGTCACTGACAATATCCTCGTCGTGGGTCAGCGCGGCTCCCTGTTCGCCTCCCTCAGCCGGGAGCGCGCCGCCGATAACGTGGTGGAAGTGCTTTCCGCCGACGCCATCGGCCGCCTGCCGGACCAGAACGTCGCCGAATCCGCACGCCGCATCTCCGGCATCTCGGTCCAGAACGATCAGGGCGAGGGCCGCTTCGTGGTGATCCGCGGCATCGACCCGACGCTGAACACGACATCCATCAATGGCGTGCGCGTCTCCGCGCCGGACGGCGGCTCGCGCGCCGTGGCGCTGGACGTGGTCGACGCCGACATCCTGGACGCGCTGGTCATCACCAAGTCGCTGACCCCGGATCTCGATGGCGACGGCATCGGCGGCAATATCGATATCCAGACCGCCAGCGGCTTTGATCGGGACGGCCTGTTCATCAAGGGTCAGGTGAAGGGCATCTACACCCATAACAGCCGCGATCTGGGCGAAAAGCTTTCGCTGGCCGCGTCGGACCAGTTCTGGGACGGCAAGGCGGCCTGGGCCGGCGCGGTCTCCTGGAACTCCCGCACTTTCGCGACCGACAACAAGGAGCCCGCAGACTGGACGGACGCGGACGCCGATGACGGCCTTCTTTTCTATCCGGAAGAAATGGAGCTGCGCGAATACAATGTCACGCGCGAGCGTCTCAGCGCCTCGCTGAATTTCGATTTCCGTCCGAACGAGAATAACGACCTCTATCTTCGCGGCCTGTTCAATGATTTCCGCGATCAGGAATATCGCCAGGGCGCGGTGCCCTCGTTTGGCGACGGCTATTTCGACGAGTCGGCCAGTTCCGCCGCCAATGGCCTCGCCGTGATCCGTTCCGGCGAGATCGACGGCGAGGAATATGCGCTGGAATTCGCCCGTCACCTGAAGGACCGCGAGGAAACCCAGCGTATCTGGTCTGTCTCCGGCGGCGGTCAGTCCCGTTTTGACCTCTGGACGGTCGACTACCAGGCGGCGTTCACCCATTCGGAGGAAGACGAGCCGGGCTCCATCGACACGGTCGATTTCGTGGCCGAGCTGGAGGACCCGGGCGCGATCGGCTTCGACGTCTCCGATCCGCTGTTCCCGCGCCTGGCCTTCGTCGATCCGGCGACCGCCAGCTTCTTCTACGATCCCGCGAATTTCGAGTTCGACGAGCAGGAATTCGTCGACGGTTATACCGAGGACGAAGAAGCGGCTTTCAGCGCGGATTTCACGCGGGACCTGGCGTTCGGCGAGCACTCCGGTTTTATCAAGTTCGGCGGCAAGGCGCGCCTTCGCGAAAAGCTCCGCGACAGCGAAATCCTCATCTATGACGGTTATTCCCCGGACGACCTGACGATGGAGCCTTTCGCCATCGATGTCCGCTACCCGGTCGGCGCGTTCGGGCCGGGTGTTGGCGAATCCTACAGCGATTTCTTCTTCGCCAATCGCGGCGACTTCGAACTCAACCGGTTCGATTCCCTGTTCGACACTCATATCGAGAATTACGAGGCCAGCGAGGACATCTACGCCGCCTACGCCATGGCGCGGGCGGATATTGACCGTCTGCGGCTGGTGGGCGGCCTGCGCTGGGAGCGGACCGAGTTCGAATCCCGCGCCGGCGACGCCCGCGTGTTCGAGGAATTCGACGGCGACCCGGTTCCGACCATCGGCGACAGCGGCGGCCTGCCGCTCAACGCCCAGTGCTATGACGAGGATGGCGCGCCGCTCTCCGGCATCAGCGGCTCCACGCCGCTGGACATGGAATTCATGTGTCTGGGCGACCGCAACGGCGCGAAGGACGATGACGATTTCCTGCCCAGCCTGAACGCCCGCTTCGAGGCCAGCGAGGACATCATCTTCCGCGCCGCCTATTTCCGCTCGCTCGCCCGCCCGGAGATCGAGGAAGTGGTGCCGGTGGTCGAGGCCGAACAGAACGACGAGGGCGAACGCGAAGCCTTCATCGGCAATCCGGATCTGGAGCGCCAGGTCGCCGACAATTTCGATATCGGCGTGGACTGGTATATCGGGAATAACGGCGTGCTGTCGGCCGGCGCCTTCTACAAGCGGATCGAGGACTATATCGCCCTGCAGACCTTTGAAGGCGTCGATTATTTCGGCGTGACCTTCGACGAGGTCGAGACGGCGGTAAATCTGGATGACGCGGAGATCATGGGCCTGGAGTTCAACTACCAGCAGGCCTTCGATTTCCTGCCGTCTCCGTTCGACGGCCTGATTGGCGGCGCCAATCTGACGCTGGTCGATGGCGAGGGCACGCTGGCCGATGGCCGCGAAATCACCCTGCCGGGCCAGTCGGAGACCATCGCCAACCTGACGATCGGCTATGAGAAATACGGTTTCGACGTGCGCCTCACCGCCAGTCACCGCGGCAATTACCTGGAGACGATCAATGAAGGGGGCGAGGGGGTCGACCGCTTTATCGACAACCACACCCAATGGGACCTGCGCGCCCAGTACGACGTCACGGACAATCTGACCGTCTTCGCCGACGTGACCAATTTCAACGACGAACCCTTCGTCGCCTATCTCTCCGTCGATGACCGCAAGCTGCTCAGCCAGTATGAGGAATACAGCTATACGGCCAGCTTCGGCGTCAAATTTCAGTACTAGGAGCCGCCCGCATGAAATACGGAACAAGCCTGATCGCCCTTCTCGCCGCCGGTTGCGCGGCGACCGGGCTGGACACCGCGGATCTGCCGCCGGCCGATGTGGCCGTGGCGTCCGCCTATGCGGAAACCGAAGCGGTGGCGTCGATGGACGACGCGGCGGATGACCCGGCCATCTGGATCAATCGCGCCGATCCGGCGGCCAGCCGCGTGCTGGGCACCGACAAGCAGGCCGGTCTTTATGTCTATGACCTGCAGGGGGCCATCCTGGATTTCCTGCCCGCGGGCCAGCTGAACAATGTCGATATCCGGCAGGGCGTGGCGCTGGACGGCTATGAGGGCGATCTCGCCGCCGCCTCCAATCGCAGCGACAACACGGTCACCTTCTTCGCCATCGACCCGGCCACGGGCGAGACCGCGGAACTGGGCCGCCTGCCGACCGGCAAGACCGAACCCTATGGCTTCTGCCTTGGTTATGACGGCGAGACCGTCCATGCCTTCGTCACCTACAAGGACGGCGCGGTTCAGCGCTGGCGCGTCTCGGGCTTCGCGGACGGCGCGGTTTCCGCCACGGCGGGCGAGGGCTGGAAGCTGGAAACACAACTGGAAGGCTGCGCGGCGGACGAAGAAAACGGCCAGTTCTATATCGGCGAGGAAATGCGCGGCTTCTGGCGCGCGCCGCTCTCCGGCGGCGAGGCCGTTCTGGTCGACGAGATTAGCGGCGAAAGCGGCCTGACCGGCGATGTCGAAGGCATCGACATTTATGAGGGCGACGCGGGGACGGGCTGGATCGTGGTGTCCTCGCAAGGCTCCAGCACGTTCAATGTCTATGACCGCGCCGCGCCGAACGCCTATCTGGGCCGCTTCGCCCTGACGCTGGGCGAGGACATGGTCACCGGCACGGACGGGCTGGATGTTGCGGGCGGCGAAATCTCGGCCAGCCTGCCGGAAGGCCTGCTCGTGGTGCAGGACGATGTGAATTCGCATCCCGGCCAGCCGCAGAACTACAAGCTGGTCGACTGGCGCGAAGTCATGACCGCCCTGGAGAAGTAGGAAAGCGAACCGGCGCGGCAAATATTAGCGAAACGTAGACTCGACCCCCCAAATCGTCGGCTTTCGATTCAAGGGGGGTCAATCCACGTCTGCTAAACCTCTGAACCAACGGAAAAGATTTCGAAGGTTACAGAGAACCGTTCATGTCCAGCATCTGGTCGCCACTCGCCTGGGCCCGCAAACGCATTGCGGTAAAGGCCGCTTTTCTGTTCGTCAGCCTGTTCGCGCTTTTTGCCGCGCTGATGCTGGCCGTCAATGTATGGAGCGAACGGCAGGACCAGACCTTGCGGACATTTGCGCTGGCGCACGCCTATGCGACGCACGCCGAAGCCACGATCGAACGCGACGGCGCGATTGTGGGCGAGACGGTCGACACGGTTCTCAACGATATTTTCGCCACCGGCGACGTTCTGGCCATCCGGGTCGTGGATGACCGCGGCCGGGTGATCGATCAGCGCGGCTCCGCTTCCGACTCCTATCCCCCGGACGAGGCCGAGCTGGCGAACGAGGCCATCATGGCCGGCGAGCCCAAATGGGAAGAAATCGGCGGCCTTGCGGTCGTGGCGCGTCCGTTGGCGCTGGCTGACGGGCGCAGCGGCGCGGTCCTGCTTGGCCGCACCATGGCGCCGGTTCACGCCGCCGTCGCCGATGTCTATCGCCGCGGCCTTCTGCTGACCCTGTTCGGCATCGCCTTCGTCATTCCGGTGACGGGCCTGTTCGTATCGCGCGCCCTGCGCCCCATCCGGGAGCTGACAGAAGCCGCCCAGCAGGCCGCCCGCGGCCGTCTGGACGTGCGGGTGGAAACCGGGTCGGGAGACGAGCTGGAAACCCTGGCCGAGGGCTTCAATGTCATGCTGGACCGGCTCAAGGGCAGCCTTGAGCATGTCCGGCGCCTCGCCTATTCCGACCACCTGACGGGCCTGCCCAACAAGTCCGCCTTTGGCGAGCATGCGCGCCGCGTCCTGCAATCGGGCGAGGAGCGCGGCGGCGCCATGTTCCTGATCGACCTGGACCGCTTCAAACGGCTGAATGACACGCTGGGCGCCAAACAGGGCGACCGCCTGATCCGTTCGGTTGGCGAGCGCATGAAATCGGTGCTCGCACGCCATGAAAAGCGCATGGAGAAGGCCGGCTATAATGTCGACGCCGAATTGTCGCGCATTACCGGCGACGAGTTTGCCCTGATCGCCGCCGGGTTTGAAAACCATGACGACGTGGAAGCGCTGGCGCGCGACTTCGTGAGCGCCATTTCCGCGCCCGTCGACGTGGCGGGCCAGCAGGTCGTGGTGTCCTGTTCCGTCGGCATCGCCGAGTTCCCCGAACACGGGACCGAGCCGGACCTGCTGCTGCGCAACGCCAATCTGGCGATGGACGCGGCGAAGAAGGCCGGCGGGGCGGTCTATCGCTTCTTCGATACGGAGATGACGCGCGCCGCCGTCGACCGCATGACGCTGGAGAACGAGCTGCGCCGCGGCATCGAGAACCACGAATTCATTGTCCACTACCAGCCCAAGGTCGCCGCGCGCACGGGCCGGGTTACCGGGTCGGAGGCGCTGATCCGCTGGCGCCTGCCCGACGGCTCCATCCGTTCGCCGGGCCAGTTTATCGGCGTGGCCGAGGAAACCGGCCTGATCGCGGAAATGGGCGATTTCGTTCTTCAGGAATCCTGCCGCGCCGCCGCGCGCTGGCGCGAGAAAGGCTTCGAGGTCCCGGTCTCGGTCAATGTCTCCGCCCTGCAGTTCGAGCGCGACGATTTCCGCCGCAAGGTTCACGACGCGCTGAACGCGGCGAACCTGCCGCCACAGATGCTGGAGCTGGAAATCACCGAATCCGTCGCCATGACGGACCCCGAACGCGCCATCGCGCAGATCCAGCCGCTGCGGGATGAGGGCGTGCGCTTCGCCATCGACGATTTCGGAACCGGCCATTCCTCGCTGTCGCACCTGACGCGCATGCCGTTCGACACGTTCAAGATCGACCAGTCCTTCGTTCAGAATCTGGACAGCGACCCGAACGCCCGCGTCATCGTCCAGACCATTCTGGCCCTGGCCCGCTCGCTGCAGCTGGAAACCGTCGCCGAGGGCGCGGAAACGGCCGAACATGTCGCCATGCTCCAGGGCTTGGGCTGCGCCACCATTCAGGGCTTCTATTTCGCCAAACCGATGCCAGAGCGGGACTTCGTCGACTATGCCGAAAGCGGCCCCAAGCTGGAGCCGTTGAGCGAAAGCTCCGTCCTGCGGATCAATCCCGCCTCTTGATCGCCTGCGCCGCGGGCGCCACATCGGACGGCTTGACAGTTCAAGCTGATTTGAGGGCGCGATTCACGTGAGCGATTATTACGACATGCACGGCACGACCATTCTGGCCGTCCGCAAGAATGGCAAGCTGGTCCTGGCCGGTGACGGCCAGGTTTCGGTCGGCGACACGGTGATGAAGGGTTCGGCCCGCAAGGTCCGCCGCCTGACATCGGGCAATGTCGTGGCCGGGTTCGCCGGCTCCACCGCCGACGCGCTGGCCCTGTTCGAGCGGTTGGAAGCCAAGCTGGAACAATACCCCACACAGCTCTCCCGCGCCTGCGTGGAACTGGCCAAGGACTGGCGCACCGACAAATACCTGCGCCAGCTGGAAGCCATGCTAATCGTCGCCGACAAGGACGTGACCCTGCTGCTCACCGGCCGCGGCGACGTGCTGGACCCGGACGGGGACGTTGTCGGCATCGGGTCAGGCGGGAATTTTGCGCTTTCAGCGGCGCGCGCGCTGCTGCCCTATGAACATGACGCGGAGACCATCGCCCGGCGCGCCATGGAGATCGCCGCCGGCATCTGTGTCTATACCAATGGCAATCTGACCATCGAGACGATCGAGAATGAGTAACGCTCCCGCCCATGTCGAAAAGGGCCTGGCCGGCTGGAAAGCCCTGCTGGAAACCGGTGACCCTTCCGCGCTGGACGATGTGCTGGCGGAAGACGCGGTTATGATCTCCCCGGTCGTCTTCACGCCGCAGCGCGGCAAAGACATCACAAAGCTCTATCTCGCCGGGGCCGAGCAGGTGCTGAATAACGAACATTTCCGCTATGTCGGCGAATGGCTGTCGGAGTCCGGCGCGGTGCTGGAGTTTGAAACGAGGATCGGCGACATCGCGGTGAACGGCGTCGACATGATCACATTTGATGCGGACGGGAAGATCACCGAATTCAAGGTGATGGTCCGCCCGCTCAAGGCCATAAACGCCCTTCATGCGGCGATGGGCGAAATGCTGGAGCGGCTCAAGGGCGCCTGAGCAGCATGCAGGCGCGTTGTGTCACCAGGGCAGGCTGTCGCTGATCGTCATGGCCGCGCGTCTGCTTTCGAACGGCCCGTCGCCCGTCCAGGCTTTTCCATCCGGGTACCGGACCTCGATTCCGCTCAGTTCATCGGGGTCGAACAGCCTCATGTTCACCCCTGTCTGATCGGGCAAATTATGTTGCTGCTTGAAAGATTCGATCAGCACCCAGTGCGTCGTGGCCGAACAGGCGGCGCAGGAATGAACCGCCACGCCCGGGGCCGCCTTGTCGGTCCGCACGTATGAGACCGTATCGCCGGAAACCGAGACCTCGGAGGACGGGAAATATCCCCATGCGGCTCCGGCCTTGCGGCACAGGTTGCAATTGCAGTCATTGATGAATTCCGGTCTGGCGTTGAGCGTGATGCTCACCGCGCCGCATAAACACGCGCCCGTCATGCTGGTTCTCCCTGGGGTGTGAGGTCCTTCGCGAAGATCATCGACTCGTCCCGGAAGGCCTTGAATTCCAGCGCATTGCCGCTGGGGTCGCGCACGAACATGGTCGCCTGCTCTCCGGCGCGTCCCTCGAACCGGACATAGGGTTCGATGATGAAGTCGGATCCGGCGGCCTTCAGGCGGTCGCGCAGGGTTTCCCACTTCTCCCATTCCAGCAGCAGGCCGAAATGGCGCACCGGCACGGCGTGGCCGTCCACGGCGTTCTCGGCCCGGCTGTCGCACTCTTCCGGCGCCAGATGGGCGACAATCTGGTGGCCGTCGAAATCGAAATCGACCCAGTGGTCGTTCGAGCGGCCCTCTTCGCAGCCCAGAACGCCGCCATAGAAGCGGCGCGCCGCGCCAAGATCGTGGACGGGAAAGGCGAGATGGAAACGGCTGGCTGCTGTCATTTGAAGGCTCGGCGGTGGCGAAAGCGGGTCAGGCGCATTAAATGGCTTGGCCTGACCGCAGACAAGCGGGCGCGATCAGCCCATTCTTTCATTCATAAGAGACTAACCGATACTCATGACCGATTTTTCTCCCCGCGAGATTGTTTCCGAGCTGGACCGCTACATCATTGGCCAGAAGGACGCCAAGCGCGCTGTGGCCATCGCCCTGCGTAATCGCTGGCGCCGGCGCCGCGTGTCGGACGATCTGGCGCAGGAAGTCACGCCCAAGAACATCCTGATGATCGGCCCGACCGGGGTTGGCAAGACGGAGATTTCCCGCCGCCTGGCGCGGCTGGCCGGCGCGCCCTTCATCAAGGTCGAGGCGACCAAGTTCACCGAAGTCGGCTATGTCGGCCGCGATGTCGACCAGATCATCCGCGATCTCGTCGAATCCGCGATTTCGATGGTGCGTGAACGCAAGCGCGAGGAAGTGCGCGCCCGCGCCCATACCGCCGCCGAAGACCGCATTCTCAATGCGCTGGTGGGTGAGAATTCCGGGGCGTCCACCCGCGATTCCTTCCGCAAGAAGCTGCGCGACGGCCTTCTGGACGACAAGGAAGTGGAGATCGAGGTGTCCGAGACGTCCTCGCCCTTCTCACAGATGGATATTCCGGGCATGCCCGGCGGCTCCATGGGCGTCATGAATCTGGGCGATTTGTTCAAGGGCATGCCCCAGAACAAGCGCACGGTGAAGACCACCGTTCAGGACGCCTACAAGCCGCTGATCGACGAAGAGTCCGACAAGCTTCTGGACGATGACCAGATCAATCGCGAGGCGATGGAGTCAGTGGAAAATGACGGCATCGTCTTTCTGGACGAAGTCGACAAGATCACGGCCCGCTCCGACGCGCGCGGCGGAAGCGGCGGCGCCGATGTCTCCCGCGAGGGCGTGCAGCGCGACCTGCTGCCCCTGATCGAAGGCGCGACGGTGTCCACCAAGTACGGCCCGGTGAAGACCGACCATATCCTGTTCATCGCGTCCGGCGCCTTCCACGTCGCCAAGCCGTCCGACATGCTGCCCGAACTGCAGGGCCGTCTGCCGATCCGCGTGGAGCTGCGCGCTCTGACCAAGGACGACTTCAAGCGCATCCTGACCGAAACCGAGGCCTCGCTGATCAAGCAATATGTCGCCCTGATGGAAACGGAAGGGCTGACGCTGGACTTCGCCGAGGACGCGATCGACGCGATTGCAGGGGTCGCCTATGACGTCAACGCTTCGGTCGAGAATATCGGCGCGCGGCGCCTGGCCACCGTCATGGAAAAGCTGCTGGACGAGATTTCGTTCACCGCGTCCGACCGCGGCGGCGAGACCATCCATATCGACGCCGCCTATGTGCAGGAGCATGTGGGCGATCTCTCCCGCGACGCCGATCTGTCGAAATTCATCCTCTGATTTCGCGCAATCGGCGTTTATGATCGCGCCATGACGCTGGATGAATTCAACGCCGCCTGCGGGGCGCTACAGGCCGCGGAACTGACCCATCCGTTCGGGCCGGAGACCTTTATCTGGAAAGTCGGCGGCAAGATGTTCGCCGGCGGCTCCCAGCCGGCCGGTCAGGGCTTCGCCAAGGTCAGCTTCAAGGTTCCGGACGACACGTTCGAAATTCTGACGCAGGAAGACGGCGTTATTCCCGCGCCCTATATGGCCCGCGCCAAATGGATTCAGGTCGCGACGGCGGACGGCATGGCCAATGACGCCATCGCCGATTATCTGGCCTTCTCGCACAAGACCTACGCCGCCAAGCTGACCCGCGCGAAACGGGCGGAACTGGGCCTGGACTGAACCGCCTCAGCAGCCCGGGGGCTTGCCGTCGCACGCGCGAACCGGACCCTGACCGGTGCCGTCAACGCCGATGGCGTTGGGCTGCAGGCGGCCGCCGCTTTGCCGGTCTTCCTTGATCTGCGCCTGGGTCTTGCAGACTTCACGCGGCACCAGCTCGCCGGTGACACGGACCTTTTTGCAGATCAGTTCTTCGCCATCCTTGTCGACCTTGGCGACGTCATATTCGGCCGTATCAGGCGTCTGGCACGCGGCGCACAGCCAGAGGGCCGTGACCGTGATCGCGAGGATTCGCATCCTGAGCTCCTGTGTCCAGCATCTCTAATGCCAACAAGCGTGCCGCATTTCATTGCGCGCCGCAAGAAACGCCGGTTCCACAGGCGCTCTTTTTTGGGTGCGGCGCAATGAAAAAGCGGCGGGCTCCGAAGAAGCCCGCCGCTTGAATGACCGGTGAGAAAAAACTGGATTTCACGCCGGATATTGGATCAGGAAATCAGCAGGATCCCTTGCCATTGCAAGGTGAACCGCCGCCCTGGCCGCTGCCGCCGGTGGCGATGGCGCCGGCCTGCAAGCGGCCGCTGCTTTCATTCTCTTCCTTGATCTGCGCGCGCGTCTTGCAGATTTCGCGGCGCACCAGCTCGCCGGTCACGCGCTCGGACCGGCAGATCATTTCCTCGCCGTCCTCGTTCACGGCCACTTTCGTGTTGCCGGAATCGGAGGCCATGTTGTCGCTGGTCTCACACGCCGCACAGAACAGCCCGGCGGCGGCGATGGCGAAATAGATGGATTTTTTCACGGAAAAATCTCCCTTTTCTCCGGAAGATGAAGGGCCCTAGCAGGAGCCCTTGCCGTTACAGCCGGCCGGGAAGCCGCC
>NZ_ASJA01000022.1 GCF_000412185.1 Euryhalocaulis caribicus | reverse complement strand
AGTTCAACCTGCCGCCCGGCCTCAGCCCGCTGTTCGATCCGGCGTTTCAGGACACCGGCGCTTCGGCTCCGCTGGACCTGCCGGCCCGCGCCTCTGTCAGCTTGCGTCAGCAGGTCAATGAACGCCTCGCCCTGACCGGCGACGTCACTTGGACGCAGTGGGAAGACCTGGAAGGCCTGTCGGTCGATTTTGAAAACCCGGCTCAGCCGGGCCAGACCGAAGTGCTGAATTACGGCAATACGGTCCGATTCTCCGCGGGCGGCGAATATACGCTGAACGACCAGTGGATGGTGCGCGCCGGCGCGGCGTTTGACGAAACCCCGACCGAGGAGGCCGAGCGTTCGGCCCGCGTGCCGGACGCCGACCGTATCGTGCTGGCCGGGGGACTGTCCTGGACCCCGCGCGAGGACCTGACCATTGACGCCGGCTATCAGCACCTGTTCTTCGACGACGCGCCGATCGACAAGGTCGGATCGTCCGGCGACCGCCTTGTCGGCGAGTTCGATAACGCCGCCGACATCGTATCGGTCGGCCTGAACTGGCGCTTCTAGGGGATAAGTTTTCGCTGCAAGGCGGGCATGACGTGACAAAATTGCTTCATGGGGCAAAAAATTTCCCGTCAGGGGATTTTCTTTTCGCGCCGCTTTCGTCACAGTGCCCGCGAAGTTTCAGGACGCAGGTCACAATGACAACGCGCTTTGACATCGCCGACATGATCGCCGCGGGCCGCCAGGCCGGCGCGATTTCGCGCGTGTCCATTGCCGCCGTCACGATTGCCGCCGCTCAGACCACCACCGGTATGACCATGTTTGACCGGGGGAGCGGATAGGCGCGAGCGTTCAGCGAAAACGAACCAAGCACCAAGGCCCGCTCCCCAAAAGGAGCGGGCCTTTTTCTTTGCGCGAAAAGGAGAAGGACAAATGGAACTCAATCTCGGCGAAAGCGACGCGGACCCTCAGAAAGACAGCCGGCAGGGCTATCGGCCCGATGTGAGGAAACGGGACGCCAGGCTGGTCGTCCTGAAATTCGGCAGCTCCCTGCTCAAGACCGATTCCTGCCCGCACAAGGCGGTGCACGAGGTCTATCGTCATGTGCGGCAGGGCCGGAAAGTCCTCGCCGTGGTTTCCGCCCGGCAGGGAGAGACGGACGCGCTCTATGCCGAAGCGGGCGCGCTTTCCGACGGTCAGAAGTCCCGCCACCTGCCGCGCCTGTTGCGGCTGGGGGAGTTGCGGTCGGCAGCGTCCCTCGCGCTGGCGCTGGAGCGCGTGGGCGTCTCCGCCGCCGCCGTGGATCCGCATGAAATCGATTTCCGCGCGGAGGGCGATGAGGACGACGCCCGGCCCGTCAGCTGTGACGCCGCCCGCCTGCGCGCCAAGCTGGAGCGCAACGACGTCGTGGTCGCCGCCGGTTTCGTGGCGCTGGACGCCGAGGACGAGCTGGTCCTGCTGGGCCGGGGCGGCACCGATTACAGCGCGGTATTTCTGGGCGAGGCGCTGAACGCCGGAAAGGTTCGCCTGATCAAGGATGTCGACGGCGTCTATGACGGCGACCCGGCGGAGAAGCCGGGGAAGGATTCGCGCCCCTATGCGCGGCTGGACTGGAAAGGCGCGGAGCGGATCGGCGGGCGCGTGGTCCAGGGCAAGGCGCTGGCCTATGCGGCGGAAAAGGACGTGCCGCTGGAAGTCGGCGGGCCGGGCCTTCGCTATGAGACACAGATCGCCGCCGGCGCGCGTTCGGTCGTGCAGTCCTGCCAGCCGCGAAAACTGAAAGTGGCGCTGGCCGGGTGCGGCGTGGTCGGGGGCGGCGTCTATGCCAGCCTGAAACGCCAGAGCGAATTGTTCGAGGTCAGCAAGGTTCTGGTGCGCGATGTATCGCGCGAGCGTATCTGCGACATCCCGGAAGACCTGCTCACCGACGATCATTCGGACCCGGCCTTTGCCAGCGCGGATGTTCTGGTCGAGACGATGGGCGGCCTGGACGAGGCCGGATCCCTGATCGAAACGGCGCTCGTGCGGGGGCAGGACGTAGTGACGGCCAACAAGGCGCTGGTCGCCCGCCGCGCGGAAACGCTGGACGCGGCCTGCAAGGCGGGCGGATCGAACCTGAAATATTCCGCCGCGGTCGGCGGCGGCACGCCGGTGATCGAACGTCTCGACGCGGCGCTGGAGGCCGGGCGCATCGTGACCGCAATCGAAGGCGTGGCGAACGGCACGTGCAACTTCATCCTGGACGAGATGGAAACCGGCGTTTCGCTGGAGGACGCCATCGCGGCGGCGCAGGAGGCGGGCTATGCGGAGGCCGATCCCAGCGCCGATATCGATGGATGGGACGCCGCGGCGAAGATGGCCATCCTCGCCCGCCGCGCGTTCGGCGCGGATATCGCGCCCGAGGCCGCTTCGCGCGACAGCCTGCGCAGTGTCACGGTCGATCATCTTCGCTTCCTGAAGGCGCGGAAGCTGCGGCTGCGTCAGGTCGGGCGGTGCGCCATTGAAGGCTCCCGCTTCTCGCTTTCGGTTTCGCTAAGCCCGGTTTCGGTGGACAGTTTCCTGGCCCGGCCGCGCGGGGCGGAAAACTGTTTCCGCATCGTGTTCGCGGATGGATCGGAGGAGAATGTCTTTGGCCTCGGCGCCGGCCGCTGGCCGACGGCGGAGGCCGTGGTTGCGGACCTGCTTGATCTCCATCGCCTGCGTGCGCAAAACCCGGTGAAGGAAGTCTGATGCCGGAGAACGACCATGTCCCCACCCGATACCGCCACGGCGCGCGCGCCGGCCAGCGTGGGCAATGTCGGCGTCGGGTTCGACATACTGGGTCTGGCCTTCGGCGCGCTTGAAGACCGGGTGACGGCGCGGCGATTGAGCGAAAAAGGCGTGCGGCTGGATGCGGTTTCGGGCTGTGTCGATGTGCTGCCCGGCGAGGCGGACCGCAACACGGCCCTGCGCGGGGCGCGGGCGCTGCTGGATGAGGCGGGCGCCGAATTCGGCGTCGAGTTGTCCGTGCAGAAGGGCGTGCCCTTGAGCGCGGGGCTGGGCGGCTCGGCGGCGTCCGCGGTGGCGGCGGTCGTGGCGGTGAACGCGCTGCTGGATTCGCCGCTGGACCATGACGCGCTGTTCCCCTTCGCGCTGGAAGGGGAGCGCGCCTCCAGCGATCCGCCGCCGCCGGACAATGTCGCCGCGTGCCTGATGGGCGGGCTGGTGCTGACCCGCCCCGGCACGGCGCGGCCGGTGACGCGGCTGCCTTTGCCCTCCGGCCTTGTCTGCATTGTGACCCACCCCGACGCGCGCCTGGATACGCGGGACGGGCGTGCGGCCCTGAAGCCGGACGCGCCGCTTTCCACCATCATCGCCCATACCGGCAATCTGGCCAGTTTCCTGGCCGGATGCGCCGCAGACGATCACGGCCTGATCGCGGAAGGCCTGCGCGACGTGCTGGTGGAGCCGCAGCGCGCGGGGATGGTTCCGGGTTTCGCGAACGCCAGCGCGGCGGCGATGGAGGCCGGGGCGCTGGGATGCTCTCTCTCCGGCAGCGGCCCTTCGATTTTCGCATGGTGCGCGGCGCCGGCGGCCGATGATGTGGCGGCGGCCATGGTGCACGGGTTCGGGCAGGGCGGAGTCTCCGCTTCCGCCTATCGCGCGCCGCTATGCTCCGCGGGCGCAGAGGTGATTTCCGCATGAAGTTTCTCAGCACCAACGATCCCGCAGCCTCGGCAAGCCTGTCTGACGCCCTGCTGTCAGGCGCCGCGCCCGATGGGGGGCTGTATTTTCCGGAAGACTTCCCCGAGGTCGATTTCACAGGCTTCAAGGGTCGCGGCCTGTCCGGACGCGCTCAGCGCCTGCTGACGCCGTTCTTTGACGGCGATGCGCTCGCCCCCCGGCTGGGCGCATTCTGCGAGGCGGCTTTCGCCTGGCCTGTTCCGGTCTGCGAGCCGAACAGCGCCGGCGATTACTGGACGCTTGAGCTGTTTCACGGCCCCACTGGCGCGTTCAAGGATCACGGCGCGCGTTTCCTGAGGGAGGCGCTGGACGCGCTGGGCGATGACGCCGATCCGTTCACGGTGCTGGTCGCCACGTCCGGCGATACGGGCGGCGCGGTCGGCGCGGCGTTCGAGGGCGCGGAGCGCGCCCGCGCCGTGATCCTGTTTCCGAAAGGACGGGTCTCGCCCTTTCAGCGGCATCAGCTGACCTGCTGGGGCGATGGCGTGACGGCGCTGGAAGTGGAGGGCGATTTCGACGATTGCCAGCGTCTGGTGAAACAGGCCTTCGCCGACCGCGACCTGTCCCGCGCCGCGCGCCTGACCAGCGCCAACAGCATCAATCTGGGCCGCCTCCTGCCGCAAATGGCCTATTTCGCCAGCGCCGCCTTCGACGTTCTGGAAAACACCGGGCAGACGCCGGGCTTCATCATCCCGACCGGAAACATGGGCAATGCGGTGGCGTGCCTGTGGGCGCGGGCCAGCGGCGCGCCGGTGGGGGAGGTGGTGATCGCCGCCAACGCCAATCGCGCCCTGCCGGACTATTTCGAGACGGGGAAATACGCCCCGCGCCCGTCTGCGGCGACGCTCGCCAACGCCATGGATGTGGGCGACCCCAGCAATTTCGCCCGCTTCGTCCAGCAGAACCGGCTGGGCGAAGGCGTCTCCGCCGTGTCGGTCGCCGACGACGCGATAAAGGCGCGGATCCGCGCTGAATTTGAAACGAAAGCGCGCATCCTCTGCCCGCATACCGCTGTCGGCGCGGAGGCGTTTGCCCGGCTGGACGCGGCGCGAAAGTCCGCTCCATGGGTCGTTGCCGCCACGGCGCACCCCTATAAATTCCGCGAGACCGTGGAGCCGCTGATCGGTGAAGCCATCACTCCGCCCCCGGCTTTCGAGGCGATTTTCGGCCGGAAATCAGAGGCGAAGCCAATCGCGGCAGAGTTGAGCGCGCTCGCTCAAGCACTCGAAAGTGGGCAATAATGTTGCGCTTGAGCAACAAATACGCAGTTGCGAGATAAAAATCATTCCATTTTTCGCAGGTGCGCAGAAAGGGGGTTGCCAGCCTTGTTCGCCCCCGTCAGCGTTAAGGACAACAGGATTTCAGCGAAGTAACCGCGAAGGAAAGCAGTTCAGACGATGTTCGCCCAAGACCTCATCCGCGCAATCGATGCACAGAGCGTTTCCGCTCTGGCCGCGCTGCTGAGCGTCATTCTAGTCGTCGTACTGCTGATTAGCCCCGGAATACCGGAAGCGGCTAAGGACCCTGCGCGAACTTAAGACCCAGCGACAAACAGGACCTCCTTTCAAGACCCCCGCTTCCGGCCCGGAAGCGGGGGTTTTTCGTTTGGAGGTCCGGTCCCTGACCAAAGGAACGGACCAGAGATGACAGACCAGCCCGCCAAGCGCAGCGACGCGATCACCAGGGGACCCAGCCGGGCCCCCGCGCGGGCCATGCTGCGCGCCACCGGCCTGACCGATGACGATTTCGCCAAGCCGATGATCGCGGTGGTGAACACGTGGTCCACGATCACGCCGTGCAACCTCCATCTCGGCGACCTCGCCGAGCCGGTGCGGCGCGGCGTGCGGGCCGCCGGCGGCGCGCCGATCGATTTCAACACCATCGTCGTGTCGGACGGCATCACGATGGGCGGGGCCGGGATGCGCGCCTCGCTGATCTCCCGCGAGGTGATTGCCGACTCCATCGAACTGGCGGTGCGCGGGCACAGCCTCGACGGCGTCATCATCCTGGTCGGCTGCGACAAGACGCTGCCCGCCGCGGCGATGGCGCTGGCCCGCATGGATGTGCCGGGCCTGATCTTCTATGGCGGATCCATCATGCCGGGCCGTCACAAGGCGTGCCCCATCTCCATTCAGGACGTGTTCGAGGCGGTCGGCGCCCATTCGCGCGGGACCATCGACGCCGAGGAGCTGGGCCAGATAGAACGCGGCGCCTGCCCCGGCGCGGGCGCGTGCGGCGGACAGTTCACCGCCAACACCATGGCCATGGCGCTCGCCATGATGGGCCTGTCCCCGATGGGATCGGCGGACGTGCCGGCGGTGCACGAGGACAAGCCGGCGGAGGCCGAACGCTGCGGCCGGCTCGTCGTCGATCTCGCCAAGGGCGAAATCTCGCCGCGCCGCTTCGTGACGCCCGCTTCCTTGCGAAACGCCGCCACGTCCGTGGCGGCCAGCGGCGGATCGACCAATGCGGTGCTGCACCTGGCCGCCATCGCGGCGGAGGCGGGCGTGGAATTCTCCATCGACCTGTTCGACGAGCTTTCCCGCGAGACTCCGGTGATCGCGGACCTCAAGCCGGGCGGGCGCTATCTCGCCTTCGACATGTTCAAGGCGGGCGGCTGCCGCCTGTTCGGCGAGCGGTTGAGAGAAGCCGGACGCATCGCCGACACGCCGACCGTCAGCGGCAAGACGCTGTTCGAGGAACTGTCCGAGGCGTCGGAAACCGCCGGACAGGACGTGGTGCTCGGCTTCGACAAACCGCTGAAATCAACCGGCGGCCTGCGCGTCCTCTATGGCGATCTGGCCCCCGAAGGCGCGGTCCTGAAAACCGCCGGCCAGAGCCGGGAGGCGTTCGAGGGGCCGGCTCGCGTCTTCGATTCAGAGGAAGACGCCTTCGCTGCCGTCGAGGCCGGGAAGATCCGGGCCGGCGACGTCATCGTCATCCGAAATGAGGGACCGAAAGGCGGCCCCGGGATGCGGGAGATGCTGGCCGTGACCGCCGCCGTGGCGGGGCAGGGGCTGGCCGGCGAGGTGGCGCTGATCACCGATGGCCGCTTCTCCGGCGCCAGCCACGGCTTCGTCATCGGCCACGTCGCGCCGGAGGCCGCCGCGGGCGGGCCGCTCGGCCGCCTCCGCGACGGCGACACGATCCGCATCAACGTGGAAACCCGGCGCATCGACACCGACGCGGACCTTGCCGCGCGCGATCCCGCGCCCGTTCCCCCGCGCCCGATCCGCGGCGGGGTCTTCGACAAATACGCCCGCCTCGTCAGCTCCGCCTCCCGCGGGGCGGTCACCATCCAGCCAGCCTGAAGGAAACCAGAGCCATGAGAACCTACACAGACGACGACGCCGATTTCGCGCTCCTCACCGAAGCCCCCGTGGCCGTCATCGGCTATGGCAGCCAGGGCCGCGCCCATGCGCTGAACCTGAAAGACTCCGGGGCCGACGTGGTGGTCGGCGCGCGCGAGGGCGGCAAGAGCTGGACCCGCGCAAAGGAAGACGGTCTGGCCGTCGCCACGCCCGCCGAGGCCGCGGCACGCGCCAAACTCATCGCCCTGCTGACCCCGGACATGACGCATGAGGCGTTGTTCCGCGAGGCGGTCCAGCCGGGTCTGGAGCCGGGCGACGCGGTGCTCTTCGCGCACGGATTCTCCGCCCATTACGGCAGGGTGAAGCCGTCGGAAGACGTCGATGTTCTGCTCGTCGCGCCCAAGGGGCCGGGCGATCTGGTGCGCCGGGAATACCAGCGCGGGCGCGGCGTGCCGTGCCTGTTTGCCGCCGCGCAGGACGCCAGCGGCAAGGCCCGTCAGCGCGCGCTCGCCTACGCCAGGGGCATCGGCGGCACGGCGGCCGGGGCCATCGAGACCACGGTGAAGGAGGAGACCGAGACGGACCTGTTCGGCGAACAGGCCGTCCTCTGCGGTGGCGCGACCGAGCTGGTCCTCGCGGGCTACGAGACCCTCGTCGAGGCGGGCTACCAGCCGGAAATCGCCTACTACGAATGCCTGCACGAGCTGAAGCTGATCGTGGACCTGCTCTATGAGGGCGGTCTCGCCAAGATGCACGAATTCATCAGCGAAACCGCGATCTTCGGCGATCTCACCTCCGGCCCGCGCGTCATCAATGACGAGACGCGCCAGCGCATGCGCGAAGTGTTGAAGGACATCCAGTCCGGCGCGTTCGCCCGCGAGTGGATCCTGGAAAACCAGGCCGGACAGCCGCGCTATCGGCGCCTGCTGGACGCCGATCTCGAACACCCGATCGAACAGGTCGGCCGCGATCTCCGCGGCCGCATGGCCTGGATGCAACCCGGCGCCAACAACGCCGCCGAATAACGGACCGCAAAGCCCATGACCGCCATGCCCGCTCAACCCGCCCCGGACGTCACGGACGCTCCCCAACCGGCCGCGCCGCGCACCGGCGCGCGCCTGCTGGTCAAGACGCTGGAAGGGCTGGGGGTGGAGGTCATCTTCGGCTATCCGGGCGGCGCGATCATGCCGGTCTATGACGCGCTCCCCGGCTCCGCGCTGAAGCATATCCTGGTGCGGCATGAGCAGGGGGCGGCCTTCGCCGCGGACGCCTATGGCCGGATGACGGGCCGGGCGGGCGTGTGCATGGCCACCTCCGGCCCCGGCGCGACCAATCTGATCACCGGCATCGCCAACGCCTACATGGATTCCGTTCCCATGGTGGCGATCACCGGCCAGGTCGCCTCCGGCCTGATGGGCACCGACGCGTTTCAGGAGATCGACATCTTCGGCCTCACCCTGCCGGTGGTGAAGCACAGCGTCATCCTTCGCGATCCGGCGGAAATCCCGGAGAAGGTCGCCGAGGCGTTCCGCATCGCCGAAAGCGGCCGGCCCGGCCCGGTGCTCATCGACCTGCCCAAGGACGTGGCGCAGGCCGAAATCGCCGCCCCGCTGGATCATCCGCGCCGCCCATGGCCCAAACCCGCAGCGCCGGAAGCGGCTTCCATCGAAACGGCCAACGCCATGATCGCGCGCGCCGAAAAGCCGCTGCTCTATATCGGCGGCGGGGTCAGCCGTGCAGGCGCGGTGGATACGCTGCGCGCGCTCGCCGCCCGCGCCGCCATCCCCGCCGTGGCGACGCTTCAGGGCCTTGGCTGCCTGCCGACGGAGCATGATGACTTCATTGGAATGCTGGGCATGCACGGGTTGAAAGCGGCGAACCTCGCCGTGCAGGAATCCGACCTGTTGATCTGTTGCGGCGCCCGGTTCGATGACCGCGCCACGGGGCAGCTTGAAACCTTCGCGCCCAACGCCTCGGTCATCCATATCGACGGCGATCACGCGGAGATCGGCAAGCTGCGCCGCGCCGATGCGGCCATCACCGGCGATCTCGTCACGGCCCTCGAACGCCTCGCGCCGCAGCGCCCCTCAATCGATGGCTGGCGCGGTCACGTCGCGGCGCTGAAACGCGAACACGCTCTCAGCTATGACGCGCCGGGCCGCGGCGTTTATGCGCCGGCTTTCCTCAAGAAACTGTCGGAGGCGGCGGGCGATTCCTTCGTCGCGGCCTGCGATGTCGGCCAGCACCAGATGTGGGTGGCCCAGCATTGCCGTTTCTCCCGCCCGCAGGCGCATCTGACCAGCGGCGGTCTCGGCGCGATGGGCTACGGCCTGCCCGCCGGCATTGGCGCGCAGATGGCGGCGCCGGACGCCACCGTGGTCACGGTTTCCGGCGACGGCTCCATCATGATGAATATCCAGGAGCTGGCGACGCTCCGCCGCTACCGCACGCCGCTGAAGATCGTGCTGCTGGACAACTCCACGCTCGGCCTCGTCCGGCAGTGGCAGGAACTCTTCTTTGAGGAAAATTTCAGCGAGGTCGACCTCTTCGACAATCCCGATTTCGCCGAGGTCGCGGAGGCGTTCGGCGTGGAGGCGTTCACCGTCGCCCGCCGCGATGAGACCGACGCGGCGATCGACCGGATCCTGAATACGCGCGGCTCGATCCTCGCCCATGTGCGGATCGACCCCATGGAAAATGTCTGGCCGCTGGTGCCGCCCGGCCGGTCCAACGCCGAAATGATGGAGGCCTGAAATGGACCACATGCTGCATATCGAACTGGATCACGCGGAGGGCGCGGTGCGCCGGGTCCTGGGCGTGGTCGAGGGGCGGGGCTTCGAGATCCGCTCCATTTCCATGGACGCCGTACAGGCGGAGGCCGCCAGCATGATGCTGTGCGTCCATGGCCGCGGTCCGGGGCGCGATCCGGACATCCTGAAAAGACAGATTGCCCGGTTGTATGGCGTGCGCCGCGTCGGGCCGGACCAGCTTGCCACAGCGCGTTCAGGGGAGACACGAACATGAGCCGCGACACCAATGACGGGGCCGCAAACCGCTGCTTCGTTTTCGATACCACCTTGAGAGACGGCGAACAGGCGCCGGGCTTTTCCATGACCACGCGGGACAAGCTGGTCATGGCAAAGGCGCTGGCCGATCTGGGCGTCGACGTGATGGAGGCCGGCTTCGCCGCCGCCTCGCCCGGCGACGCCGAGGCGGTGCGCCAGATCGCCTCCGAGATCGAGGGGCCGACGCTCTGCAGCCTCGCCCGCGCGCACGAACGCGATATCGACATCGCCGCCCGCGCGCTGGAGCCGGCCGCGCGGTCGCGCATCCATATCTTCCTCGGCACCAGCCCGACCCACCGCGAGGCCAAGCTGCAGATGAGCCAGGGGCAGGTTCTGGACGCCATCACGGAAACCATCGCCCACGCCCGCGGCGCCTTCGAAGAGGTGGAGTTCTCCGCCGAGGACGCCCTGCGCACGGAGCGGGATTTCCTTGTCGAGGCGTTTGAAGCCGCCGCCGCCGCCGGGGCCTGTGTCCTCAACGTGCCCGACACGGTCGGCTTCACCACGCCGGAGGAAATCTTCGCGCTTTACCGCCACCTGCAGGAAACGGTGACGCGGCCCGAAGGCGTGATCTTCAGCGCCCATTGCCACGACGATCTGGGCATGGCGGTCGCCAACACGCTCTCCGCGGTGCGCGCCGGCGCGCGGCAGGTGGAGGTCGCGGTCAACGGCATCGGCGAGCGCGCGGGCAATTGCTCGCTGGAGGAAGCGGTCATGGCGCTGGCCACCCGCCGCGACGTCTATGGCGTGGAGACCGGCATCGACACGACCAAGCTCTACGGGACCAGCCGTCGGCTGGCCCGGGTCACTCACAATCCCGTGCCGCGCAACAAGGCCATCGTCGGCCGCAACGCGTTCGCGCATGAAGCCGGCATCCACCAGCACGGAATGCTGGCCGACCGGAACACCTATGAGATCATGAATCCGGAGGATGTCGGCCAGCCCTCGACCAGCCTCGTGCTCGGCAAGCACAGCGGCAAGCACGCGCTGGCCGACCGCGCCAAGCGGCTGGGCTTCGAGCCGGACGCCGCCGCGCTTCAGGAGGCCTTCACCGCCTTCAAGGCGATGGCCGATGAGTGCCGCGAGGTGACAGATCAGCAGATCATCGACCTGTTCAAGGGCGCGGGCTCGGCCCCGGCCGCGCCGTGGACAGTGCGCCGGGTGGAGCTTCGCTTTGCCGAGGCGGCCCGCACGGACTCCTTCGCCCGGATCGAATTGCTGCATTCCGAACGCGGCCGCGTGACTGATGTGGGCGTCGGCGGCGGGCCGCTGGATGCCGCCTTCGACGCGGTGCAGAGCATTGTCGGGGTCGCCGCCACGGTGGCGGAGCTGGATATCACCCATAATGCCGAGGAAGACGACGGCGCCGTGCTGGCCGATATCGCGCTGGATATCGATGGCCACCGCTTCACCGGCCGCGCCCGCGGGCGGGACGTCGTGCCCACCGTGGTGGAGGCCTATGTCGTCGCGCTGAACCGCGCCCTGCCCACCGGCGCCGCGCCCCGCCGCGCCGAAGCCGCTTGAAGAGGAGGGACGGAAAATGCCGATCGCCGAAGCGGATTATATCTGGATGAATGGCGGGCTGAGGCCCTGGGCGAAAGCCCAGACCCATGTCCTGTCGCACGGCCTGCATTATGGCAGCTCGGTCTTCGAGGGCGTGCGCGTTTATGCAACGCCCCAAGGGCCGCAGGCTTTCCGCCTGACCGACCACGTCAGGCGGCTCTACGACTCCGCGAAAATCTACGAGATCGAGATTCCCTTCGCCTTTGACGGGCTGATGGAGGGGTGCCGCATGGTGGTGCGGGAGAACAGTCTGGAAAGCGCCTATCTTCGCCCCATCGCCTATTACGGCTATGGCGAGATCGGCGTCGTGCCGCCCGATAGCGCGCCGGTGGACGTCGTGATCGCCGGTTTCCGGTGGGGCGCGTATCTGGGCGAGACCGCGCGGGCGGAGGGCGTGGATGTCTGCGTCTCCAGCTGGCGGCGGCCCGCGCCGAACACCATTCCCACCGCGGCCAAGGCCGGAGGCAATTATCTCTCCAGCCTGCTGATCTCGCGGGAGGCCAAGCGCCGGGGTTTCACTGAGGGGATCGGGCTGGATCATAACGGCCTGATCTCCGAGGGCGCGGGCGAAAACCTGTTCCTGGTCAAGGACGGGCGGCTGCTGACCCCGCCCGCCGCGTCCTCCATCCTTGGCGGCATCACCCGCGATACCGTGATGACCCTGGCCCGCGAGGCCGGGATCGAGGTGGCCGAACAGGCCCTGCCGCGGGAGATGCTCTATCTCGCCGACGAGGCCTTCTTCACCGGCACAGCGGCGGAGATCACGCCGATCCGCTCGGTCGACCAGCGGATAGTGGGCGCCGGGCGGCGCGGCCCGGTCACCGAACAACTTCAGGAAACATTTTTCGGCCTGTTCTCCGGCGCCACGCCGGACAGGCATGGATGGCTGGAGCCGATGGCCCAGCCGGCAGAAGGAGTGCAGGCAGATGCCAAAATCGCTGTTTGAAAAAGTCTGGGCGCGCCACCTCGTCGCCCCGGAAACCGCGGAAACCCCCGCCACTCTCTATATCGACCTGCACCTGATTCACGAGGTCACCTCGCCGCAGGCCTTCGCGGCGCTGGACGAACGCGGGCTGAAGGTTCGCCGGCCGGACCGGACGCTGGGCACGATCGACCATTCCACGCCGACCCTGAAATTCGGCGCGGGGGACGAACCGCCCTACGCTACGCCGCAGGCGAAATCGCAGGTGGAAACCCTGCGCGACAACTGCGCGCGCCATGGCATTACCCTGCATGACTGGTCCAGCAAGCGGCGCGGCATCGTCCATGTCATCGGGCCGGAGCTGGGCGCGACCCAGCCGGGCATGACGATTGTCTGCGGCGACAGCCACACCTCCACCCACGGCGCGTTCGGCGCGCTGGCCTTTGGCATCGGCACCACCGAAGTCGGTCATGTTCTGGCGACGCAATGCGTCCTGCAGCGCAAGCCGAAAACCATGCGCGTCACCTTCGATAACCGCCTGCCTTCCGGCGTCACCGCGAAGGACGCGGCATTGGCGATGATCTCCGTCATCGGGGCCGATGGCGGCGCCGGCCATGTCATCGAATATGCCGGGTCCGCGGTCGAGGCGATGGACATGGAATCGCGCATGACGCTCTGCAATATGTCGATAGAGGCAGGCGCCCGCGCCGGCATGATCGGCCCGGACGCCACCACGTTCGACTGGCTCTATCGCCGCGAATACGCCCCGGCGGACGATGAATGGTTCGACGCCGTGGCGGACTGGCGCTCGCTTCGCAGCGACCCGGACGCGCAATTCGACAGGGAGGTGCGCATCGACGCCGCCACAATCACCCCGATGGTCACATACGGCGTGTCGCCGGACGCGGCCGTGGGCGTGGAATCCATGATCCCCGCCCCGCGCGACGATGCGGGCCGGCAGGCGCTGGACTATATGCGCTTTGACGCCGGCGCCCCGGTCGCGGGGCAGGCGGTCAATCGCGTCTTCATCGGCAGCTGCACCAATTCCCGCATGACGGACCTGCGGGAGGCCGCGCGCATCCTCTTGGGCCGCAAGGTCAAGGACGGCGTGAAAGTGATGATCGTGCCGGGTTCCGAATCCATCCGGCGGGAGGCCGAGGCCGAAGGCCTGCACGAGATCTTCCAGAACGCCGGCGCCGAATGGCGCCAGCCTGGTTGCTCCATGTGCATCGCCATGAACGGCGATCAGGGAGCGCCGGGGGATCTGGTCGTCTCGACCTCCAATCGCAACTTCATGGGACGGCAGGGCAAGGGCGTTCGCACGGTTCTCGCCAGCCCCGCCACCGCCGCGGCCTCCGCTGTCGCCGGCGAAATCGCAGACCCGAGAGGATATCTGGATCATGTCTATGTCGGATAAATTCACCAGACTGGTCACAAAGACCGCCGTCCTGCCGCAGCAGAATATCGATACGGACCAGATCATTCCAGCCCGCTATCTCACCACCACCAGCCGCGACGGGCTGGGCCAGTACGCCTTTTTTGACTGGCGCTATGATGATGAGGGCGCGCCGAAACCGGACTCCCAGCTGAACAGTCTGGACACCGCCACCCATCAGGCGCTGGTGGCGGGCAGGAATTTCGGCTGCGGCTCGTCGCGAGAGCACGCCCCCTGGGCGCTGGCCGATTACGGCTTCCGCGCCGTCATCAGCTCCGACATCGCTGACATTTTCAAATCCAACGCCCTGAAGAACGGCCTGTTGCCGGTGGAGACCGGGGCGGAGGCGCATCAATGGCTGCTGGATAATCCCGGCGCGAAGATCGCCATCGATGTCGAGGCGCAGGAGCTGCGCCTGCCCAATGGCCGCGCCGAGCCATTCGCGCTGGAGGCGTTCGGGCGTCACTGCCTTCTGGAAGGCGTCGATCCGATGGGCTTTCTTCTGGGCCGCATGGACCAGATCGAAGCCTATGAGGGCGCGCATTCATGACGTCAGCGAAAATTGTTTTCCTGCCGGGCGACGGCATCGGCCCGGAAGTCACCGGCGTCGCGCGCGCCCTGCTTGAAAGGGTCTGCACGGATGCGGGCGTGACGCTGGAAACAGAGGACTGCCTCTTCGGCGGCGCGGCGATAGACCAGAGCGGAACGGCGTTACCCCCCGCCACGCTCAAAGCCTGCCGCGCCGCCGACGCCGTCTTTCTGGGCGCGGTCGGCGGGCCGAAATGGGATGGCGGGCCGGAGCGCCCCGAAGCCGGGCTTCTCGGCATCCGCAAGGCGCTTGGCTTGTTCGCCAATCTGCGCCCCGTCGCCCTGCAGCCCGGAACCGAGCATCTCTCCCCGCTGCGCGCCGAACGCGTGAAGGGCGCGGATCTGCTGATCGTTCGCGAACTCACTGGCGGCCTCTATTTCGGCGACAAGGCGGAAGGGGAGGAGACCGCCAGCGATCTCTGCGTCTATACGCGAGAGGAAGTGGAGCGCGTCGCCCGCGTTGCGTTCGAGGCGGCGCGCGGCCGCAAGGGGCGCGTGACCTCCATCGACAAGGCGAACGTGCTGGCCACCAGCCGTCTCTGGCGCAAGGCGGTCATCGCCCTGCGGGACAAGGAATACCCGGACATCGAACTGGATCATGTGCTGGTCGACGCCGCCGCCATGAAGCTGATTCAGGCTCCGGCGGATTTCGACGTCATCCTGACCGAAAACCTGTTCGGGGACATCCTCAGCGACGAAGCCTCGGTCATCGCAGGCTCCATCGGCCTGCTGGGCTCCGCCTCGCTGGGCGGGGAGGGGCCGGGCCTGTTCGAACCCATCCACGGCTCGGCTCCGGATATCGCGGGGCAGGACAAGGCCAACCCGCTCGGCGCGGCGGCCAGCGCGGCGCTGCTGCTGCGGCATGGCCTGAAACTGGAAGACCCGGCGCAACGCATCGAGTCCGCTATCCGCGGCGTGCTGGCTGACGGCGAAACCACGCCCGATATCGGCGGGTCTCTGGGATGCCGGGCTGTGGGCGAGGCGCTGCTGAAGCGGCTTTAGGCGATCAGCGCTTGCCGCCGGCTTCCGCCGTCAGGCGGGCGGCTTTCGCGCCTTCGGTCTCGCGCGGCGCGACAAAGCGGATATTGCGGGATTCCTCGATCCAGTCGTCCAGCAAGGCCTGCGCGCGGGGCGAGCCCGTGATGGCAAGATGCTGCTCGACCAGCGCCCGGCAATCGGCGAGCGCCGTCTCGTCCGGTTCGCTGATCGCCGCGGTGTCGGGGTTCAGCAGGCCCTCCAGCCGCCGCGCCGGGTCATAGACGAAGGCGCGTCCGCCGGTCATGCCAGCGGCGAAATTGTCCCCCACCGTGCCCAGGATCACCGCTTCCCCGCCGGTCATGTATTCGCAGCCATGCGCGCCGCAGCCCTCGACCACCGTGGTCGCCCCGGAATTACGCACGGCAAAGCGCGGCCCCGCCGCCCCTGCGGCGAACAGCCGGCCGGACGTCGCGCCATAAAGACAGGCATTGCCCATCAGCGCGGGCGAGCCCTTTTCCGGCGGCGCATAGGCCGGGCGGATATGGATATGCGCGCCCGACAGTCCCTTGCCGACATAGTCGTTCGCCTCGCCCGTCAGGTCGAGGGTCAGCCCCTTCGCCCCGAACGCGCCCAGCGATTGCCCGGCCGCCCCGGTCAGGGTGAGGGTCAGCGCATTGTCGTCCAGCCCTTCGGGTCCGAACTGGCGCACGATGCGCGATGATAGCGGCGCCCCGACCGTGCGGTGCCCCGTGCTGACGCGGCGCTCGATCCGCACCGGCTTGCCGGTCTCGAACAGCGGCGCGGCCTCGTCCATCAGATCGGCGTCCAGCGTCGGGTCCACCGGATTCGGCTTTCCGGGCGCGGGATTGGACCCGGCGATGCCCACGCCGTGCAGGATCGCGCCAAGGTCCAGATCGTCCAGATCCTCCGCCCCGCGCGCCGCCTGGTCCAGCAGGTCCGCGCGCCCGATAATCTCGCTCAGGGACCGCGCGCCCATCTCGGCCAGCTGCTCGCGCACGCTCTGCGCCAGGAACAGCATCAGATTGACAACATGGTCCGGCGCGCCGCCGAAATGCTTTCGCAGCGTCTCGTCCTGCGTGCACACGCCCACCGGACAGGTATTGGAATGGCACTGGCGCACCATCAGACAGCCCAGCGCCAGCAGCGAAACCGTGCCGACGCCAAACTCCTCCGCCCCCATCAGCGCGCCCATGATGATGTCGCGCCCGGTGCGCAGGCCGCCATCGGTGCGCAGGCGAACCCGCCCGCGCAGCCCGTTCATGGTCAGCATCTGGTGCGCCTCGGCCAGCCCCAGCTCCCACGGCGCGCCGGCGAACTTGATGGAGGTGAGGGGGGAGGCCCCGGTGCCGCCGACATTGCCGGAAATCAGGATCGTGTCCGCCTTGGCCTTGGCGACGCCCGCGGCAATCGTGCCCACCCCGGCCCGGCTGACCAGTTTCACGGTCACGCGCGCGTCCGGGTTGATCTGTTTCAGGTCATAGATGAGCTGCGCCAGGTCCTCGATGGAATAGACATCGTGGTGCGGCGGCGGGCTGATCAGCGTGGTGCCCGGCACGGCGTGGCGCAGACTGGCGATATAGGCGTTCACCTTGAAGCCGGGCAGCTGGCCGCCCTCGCCGGGCTTGGCACCCTGGGCGACCTTGATTTCGATCTCGCCGCACTGGTTCAGATATTCCGCCGTCACCCCGAACCGGCCGGACGCGATCTGCTTGATCGCCGAATTCTCGTTGGCGCCGTTCTCGTGCAGCGTATAGCGCGCCCGGTCCTCGCCGCCCTCGCCGGAGACAGACCGCGCGCCCAGCCGGTTCATGGCGATGTTCAGCGCGCCGTGCGCCTCGGGCGAAAGCGCGCCCAGCGACATGCCCGGCGTCAGGAAGCGTTTGACGATGTCCTCCGCCGGCTCGACCTCGTCCAGCGGCACAGGCTCGCCCAGCTTCTGGAATTTCAGCAGGTCGCGAAGCTGCACCGGCTCGCCGCCGGCCAGAATATCCTCGTATCGCCGGAACGCCTCGGCGTCATTGTTCCGCACCGCGGTCTGCAGCGCGCTGACGATCTCCGCGCTCAGCGCGTGGCGCTCCTCGCCGGATCGCACGGCATAGAAGCCGCCGGCGCGCGGCGGGGCGGGCGGCGCGATCCACCCCTCCCGGTTGGCGACGGTCTGCCGCCGCTCCAGGCCTTTCAGGCCGATGCCCGAAATCCGGCTCGGCACGCCGGGGAAGAACTCGTCCACCAGCGCCCGCGACAGGCCGATCGCCTCGAACAGCAGGCCGCCGCGATAGGAGGAAACGATTGATACCCCCATCCGCGCCATCACTTTCATGATGCCGCCTTCCAGCGCCGCCTTGTAGTTCAGCACCGCCGCCGACAAGGTCATGTCGCCCAGCTTTCCGGCGGCCTGCCGGTCGGCCAGCGCCTCGAACGCCAGATAGGGGCTGACGGTCGTCGCGCCGGCGCCGATCAGCACGGCCAGCGAATGCGGGTCCAGCACCTCCGCCGAGCGCACATTGAGTGAACAATAGGTCCGCATCCCCGACGCGGTCAGGTGAGTGTGCACCGCGCTGACCGCCAGCGCGCTGGGGATGGCGGCCTGCCCCGGTCCCTGGAATTCATCGGTCAGGAAGATGTGTTCGGCGCCTTCGCGCACCGCGCGTTCGGCCGCCTCGCGGATGCGGTCCAGCGCGCCCTTCAGGCGCAGGCCGGTCGCCTCGCCCGGCTCCGCGCCGAACGTGCAGTCGATCTCCACCGCCGCGTCGCCCAGCAGGCGGCGCATCCGCTCATACATGCCGTTGGTCAGGACCGGGCTTTCCAGCGTGTAGACGTCTGTCTGGGTGGAATCCTCGGCCAGGATATTGCCGAGATTCTTGAACCGGGTTTTCAGGCTCATCACCCGGTCTTCGCGCAGATAATCAATCGGCGGATTGGTGACCTGGCTGAAATTCTGCCGGAAGAAATGCGATAACGGCCGCGGCCGGTCGGAGAGCACGGCCAGCGGGCTGTCATCGCCCATGGAGCCGATGGCCTCCTTCCCCGTCTCGATCATCGGCTGCAGGACCTTTTCCAGATCCTCCCGGCTGACGCCCGCGGCGCGCTGGCGGCGGTGCAGTTCCGTCTCGCCATACAGGCGCGGCTCGGATCCGGGGCCGATCTTCGGGTCCAGCTCCGCGACATTCTTCAGCCAGTCACGGAACGGCCAGGCCCGCGCCAGCCGCGCGTCCGTCTCATTCTCGCGATAGAAGCGCCCGTTCTCCAGGTTCACCGAAATCGCTCGGCCCGGCCCCAGCGCACCGCGCTCGGCGATCCGCGATTCCTCCAGCCCGAACATCCCGGCCTCGGACCCGGCCAGAACCAGCCCGTCATGCGTGGCGGCCCAGCGCAACGGGCGCAGCCCGTTGCGGTCCAGCCCCGCCACCGCCCAGCGCCCGTCACAGGCGGCAATCGCCGCCGGCCCGTCCCACGGCTCCATCACCGCGTTGCAATAGGCGTAGAGCGCGCGCGTATCCTCCGGCATCAGCCCGGCCCGCTTGGACCAGGCCTCGGGGATCAGCAGGGCCTTGGCCATCGGCGCGGTCCGCCCGGCGCGCACCACCAGCTCGAACGCCTGGTCGAGGGAGGCGGAGTCGGAGCTTCCGGGCTGGATCACCGGCTTCACGTCTTCGCAGGATGCGCCGAAGGCCCGGCTCGCCATGCGGATCTCGTGGCTGCGCATCCAGTTGACGTTGGCCTTCAGCGTATTGATCTCGCCATTATGGGCCAGCATGCGGAAGGGCTGGGCCAGCTTCCATTCCGGGAAGGTATTGGTCGAGAAACGCTGGTGCAGAATGGCGAAGTCGGACTTCCAGTCCTCGTCCTGCAAATCCAGATAGAATTCCGCGATCCGTTCGGACCGGAACATCCCCTTATAGATCACGTCCCGCCGCGACAGGGAGCAGACATAAAGCTCCGGGATATTGGCGTTCAGCGCCCGCCGCTCGATCCGCCGCCGGACCAGGTACAGTTCGCGCTCCACGCTGCGTCCGTCGCGCCCGGCCGGGTCGTGAAACAGGATCTGCTCGATATTCGGGCGCACCGCCTCGGCGTGCTCGCCCAGAATGGAGATATCCACCGGCACGGCGCGCCAGCCGAACAGGAAGAACCCGGCGCGCACCATTTCCGATTCCACGATGGTCCGCGCCGCTTCCTGCGATTCCAGATTGCGGCGCGGCAGGAAGATCATCCCCACGCCCACCTCCGCGCCGTCCGCGTCATGGCCGGTGCGGGCGGCGTTGCGGCGGAAGATGTCCTGGTCGATGGCGATGCGGATCCCGGCGCCGTCGCCCGACTCCTCGTCCGCGGCCACGGCGCCGCGATGGGCGACCGCTTTCAGGCCGTGAATGGCAAGATCGACAATCTCTCGCCGCGGCGTGCGGTCGGTAGCGGTGATCAGGCCGACGCCACAGGCGTCATGCTCGTCCGCCGGGTCATAGAGTCCCCGCGACGCCAGGTCTTGTTTCAGAAGCGACCGGGCGTGAAAATCGGCGGCGGGGCCGCCGCTCACGCGGCGACCTCGATCATGTCTTCCAGATGCCGAGCAATCGATTCGCTGGCGGTCAGCGCGTCCTTCAGCGCCCACACCACCAGGGACGGCCCGCGCACCAGATCGCCCGCGGCGAACACGCCCGGAACGGTGGTTTCCAGCGTTTTCGGATCGGCGTGCACGCAGCCGCGCGCATTGATGCGCAGCGTCTCTTCGCCGCCCAGCGCGCCCGCGTCTTCCGGCGAAAAGCCCAGCGCCTCGATTACCATGTCGGCGTTCATCACGCGTTCGGGATCGCCGCTCGGCACAGGGCGTCGTCGTCCGCCTTCCGCTTCGCCCAATGCCATCGGCTGCACGCTGATCTCGCAGCCGTTCAGACGGGCCGGGGCGGAGAGCCACTCGAAGACTACCCCTTCGCCTTCGGCGTATCCGACCTCGCGCGCCGATCCGGGCATATTCTCCCGGTCGCGCCGGTACAGACACGTCACGCTCTCCGCGCCCTGACGCACGGCGGTGCGGACGCAATCCATCGCCGTGTCTCCGCCGCCCACCACGACCACGCGCTTGCCGCGCGCGTCCAGCGCCCCGGATTCGAAATCCGGAACCGCGTCCCCCAACCCCTTGCGATTGGATGCGGTGAGATATTCAAGCGCCGGGATCGTGGCGGATTCCTCGCATCCCGGCGTGTCCAGACGCCGCGCGGCATAGGCCCCGAAGGCCAGCAGAACAGCGTCGTGTTCTTCGCGCAGATCGGCCAGCGCGCCGTCTCGCCCCAGCGACCAGTTATAGCGGAATGTCACGCCGCCTTCGGCCAGGGCGCGGGCGCGGCGTTCGGGAATCGCCTTGTCCAGCTTGAAGTTCGGAATGCCATAGATCATCAGGCCCCCGGCGCGGTCATACCGGTCATAGACGGTGACCGCGTATCCCTGCCGGCGCAGCTTCTCCGCCGCCGCCATGCCCGCCGGCCCGGCCCCGACAATCCCGACAGACTGGCCGCGCTCGGCGGCGGGACGGACCGGTTCGACCCAGCCCTCGCGGACCGCGGTATCGGTCAGCCAGCGTTCCACCGCGCCAATTGTCACGGTGCCGAACCCGGCCTTCTCGACCACGCAATTGCCTTCGCACAACCGGTCCTGCGGGCAGACCCGGCCGCACACTTCCGGCATCGGGTTGGTGGAGACCGAAACCTCATAGGCTTCCTGCGTCCGCCCCTCGGCGGCCAGTTGCAGCCAGTCCGGGATGTGATTGCCCAGCGGGCAGTGCGCCTGACAGAACGGAATCCCGCATTGCGAGCAGCGAGAGGCCTGTTCGGCGGCCTTTTCGATAATGAAGTCCTGGTGGATTTCCCCGAAATCGGATGTGCGCGAGCTTGCGTCCCGCACATCGGGCGGCCCGTAATCGATTTCCGAGAATTTCAGCAGCCGCGACCCCATCGCTCTCCTTCCGCCTGGATCGAAACCTTAACAGAATTTCGCAGGTGCACAAATCAGGTCTGTTTTGCGTTTGTGGAAAACAGCGAAAAATCTTGTTCAGGTGCGGCAATCTGTGCCGGTCTTACGCAACAGGATTTCGAAACCGCACATTGCGCTGCAACAAGAATTGCCCTTACGATCCCCGGCGGGAAGAGACTCGCAAGAAGACGGGACGGGGCATGTTTGAAATTATGATGGGCGCGGCGGCGCCGGCGGCCGGGGCGGTTCAGCCCTATGTCGACAACACGATGCTGCTGCTGGTCAGCGCCATGGTCGTGATGTTCATGGCGGCGGGATTTTGCTGCCTTGAGGGCGGATTGGTCCGCCAGAAGAACGTCGCGGCGATCTGCCTGAAGAATATCTCGCTCTTCTCTCTGGCGTGTATCGCCTATTATCTCGTCGGCTACCGCCTGATGTATGACGGCGTCGATGGCGGTTTTATCGGCACGCTCGGCGTCTGGTCGCCGGGGCCGATGGATGAGGCCAATGGCGACATGGCCGCCTCCGCCGACTGGATATTCCAGACCGTGTTCGTCGCCACCGCCGCCTCTGTGGTGTCCGGCACGCTGGCCGAGCGGATCAAGCTCTGGCCCTTCCTGTTCTTCGTCCTGATTCTCACCGCCATCATCTATCCGATTACCGGCGCGTGGAAATGGGGCGAGGGCTGGCTGGCCGTTCGCGGGTTCCAGGATTTCGCCGGCTCCACGCTGGTCCATTCGGTGGGCGGCTGGTCGGCGCTGACCGGCGCGATCATTCTGGGTCCGCGCCTCGGAAAATATCTGGATGACGGCCGCGTGCGGCCTTTCCCCGGCTCCAACCTGCCCTTCGCGACGCTGGGCGTTTTCATCCTCTGGCTGGGCTGGTTCGGCTTCAATGGCGGTTCGCAACTGGCCGCCGGCACGATCTCCGACGCCAATGCGGTCGCCAGGATTTTCGCCAATACGAATATCGCCGCCTGCGCGGGCGTTCTCACCGCCATGGCGATCAGCCAGCTTCACTATGGCAAGGTCGATCTGACGCTGGCGCTGAACGGCGCGATCGGCGGTCTGGTCTCCATCACTGCCGAGCCTTTGGCTCCGGCGCTGTGGCAATCGATGATTGTCGGCGGGGTGGGCGGTGTTCTGGTGGTCTATGCGGTGCCGCTGCTGGACAGGCTGAAGATTGACGATGTGGTCGGCGCCATACCGGCGCATCTGGTCTGCGGGATCTGGGGCACGCTGGTCGTCGCCTGGACGGGGATGAGCGCGGAAACCGGCTTCTTCACGCTGCTCGGCAGCCAGCTTCTGGGCGTCGTCTCGATTGGCGCGTTTGTCATTGCGTCGACTCTGGGCGTCTGGTTCGCCATTGACCGCACGGTCGGCCTTCGTGTCAGCGCGGAAGACGAACAGACCGGCCTCGACCAGACGGAGCTCGGGATAGAGGCCTATCCTGATTTCCTGGCGCGCGGCTGATTTTCAATGCCTTTTCCAACAGAAATGGCGGCATCCGGAGATATTCCGGGCGCCGCTTTTTTGCGCGCGCTGCACGGGCATGAAAATTCCTGCATTCATCATATTGCATAAATATACATAAACATGCATAAGCCGCCGCTATGACGATTGCGGCGGCGATATTCGGGGCCTCGGGCTATGCCGGGGCGGAGCTTTTGCGGCTTCTGGGCGGGCATCCGTCCATCAGGCCCTGCGCGCTGTTCGCTCACAGCCGCGCCGGGGTGGCGCTGGCCGAAGACAGCCCGCAATTCGACGGGGCTGATAACGGGGCCGCCCTGGAGTCATTCGAAGGCGATCTGAAGGGCGCGGAGCTGGTTTTTCTGGCGCTTCCGCACGGTGAATCGCAGAAAATCGCGCCGGAACTGGCGCAAAAAGGCGTGAAAATCGTCGATCTCGGCGCCGATTTCCGCTTTTCCGACGCTGGAACCTACGAAAACTGGTATGGAAAACCCCATGACGCGCCGGCCTTCCTGAGCCGGTTTGTTTACGGACTGCCGGAAAAAACGCTGAAATCATTGCGAAATCGGACCTTGTCGCCGCGCCCGGCTGCTATCCGACGGCCGCGATCCTGTCGCTCATGCCGCTGATTCAGGCCGGTCTGGTGGACGCAAACCGTATCGTGGTGAACGCCGCTTCGGGCGTATCCGGGGCGGGCCGGGCGGCCAATGCGGCCAATATGTTCTGCGAAATCGACGGCTCCATGCGCGCCTATGGCCTCGTAAACCACCGCCACACGGGCGAAATCGAGGCGCTGCTGGACGCGCAAGTGCTGTTTACGCCCTCACTCGCGCCCATGAGCCGGGGAATTCTGAGTGTCGCGACGGCCCCCGCAACATCAAAAGCGGCCGCAACGGATGCGCTGGAATGCCTCGAAGCGGCCTATTCGGGCGCGCCCTTCGTTACGGTTTCGGAGCGGTCTCCGGCCACGAAATGGACGTTGGGGACCAACCGCGCGCACCTGACAGCGCGTTACGACGCCCGGACGGGCAGCGTTCTGGCCATTGCCGCCCTCGACAACCTCGTGAAAGGGGCCGCGGGTCAGGCGATTCAATGCGCAAATCTGATGTTCGGCCTTGATGAAACGGCCGGTCTTGAAATGACGGGAGTAACCCCATGAGCGTGACTTACGCCCAGGGATTCATGGCGGCGGGGCTGCATTGCGGGGTAAAACGCAAGCGTCCTGACCTCGCCATTATCGCAACGGAGGACGGAAAACCCGTCCCCACGGCGGCGGTTTTCACCAAAAACCGCTTTGCCGCGGCCCCCGTTCAGGTCAGCCGCGACCATCTTCAGGCCTCCAATGGCCTCGCCGCGGGCGTCATCGTGAACTCCGGAAACGCCAATGCGGGCACGGGCGAACCCGGAATCCGCGACGCCAGGGCCATGTCCAAGGCCGCCGCGGCGGCGCTGGGCTGCACGCCGGAGGAAATGCTGGTCTGTTCCACCGGCGTTATCGGCAAGACTTTGCCTATCGACGCGATCCTTTCGGGCGTCGGAAAGCTGGCGCCGGAGAGCGGAAAAGCCGCCAATGCCGCCGCGGCGAAGGCCATCCTGACCACCGATACGGTCACCAAGCAGGCGAAATTCGACGGCGAGGGCTTCTCTGTCGGCGCAATCGCCAAGGGTTCGGGCATGTTGCGGCCGGATATGGCCACCATGCTGGCCTTCATCACCACCGATGCGGACGTCTCGCCGGAGGTTTTGAGCCGGGTTCTGCGCGCTGCGGTGGATGACACCTTCAACACGCTGACCGTGGACGGCGCAATGTCGACCAATGACACGGTCATCCTGATGGCGTCGGGACGGCGGGAAGCCCCGTCGGAGGCTGATCTTGAGGCCGGAATCCGCGCGGTGTGCGAAGATCTGGCGCTGCAAATGGCCCGGGACGCGGAGGGCCGGACCAAGATCGTGCGGGTCAATGTCACCGGCGCGGCCAGCGATTCAGAGGCCCGGCAGGTCGCCCGCTCCATCGCGGAGAACCAGCTTATCAAGTGTTCCTGGCACGGAAGCGACCCCTATTGGGGCCGGATTCTCTGCGAAGCCGGGGCCGGTGAGGCGCAATTCGACCCCGACAAGGCGCGTCTCAGCTATGGCGGCGTCGAAATCGCCGCCGCCGGCGTGGAAATCGATCACGATTCCAAGGCTGTCGCGAAGCATATGGCGGGCGAGGAGATCGAAATCCTGCTGGACCTGGCGCTGGGCGCCGGCGCAGGGCGGATCGTCACGGTCGATCTGGGGCCGGGATACCTGAAAGAAAACGCGCAAACGTCATGAGCCAGTCCGCCGAAAACACCGCAAAAGTCCTGATCGAGGCGCTGCCCTATATCCGGCGTTTCGATCAGTCGCTGATCGTCATCAAGCTGGGCGGCGCGGCGATGGAGGACGAGACCCTGTTCGCCCATTTCGCCGCGGACGTGATGCTGCTGCGCTCCATCGGGATGCGCCCGGTCATCGTGCATGGCGGCGGTCCGCAGATCAGCGCGTTTGGCGAAAAGCTGGGCCTGAAGCCGGAATTCAAGGATGGGCTGCGCGTCACCGATGCGGATACGCTGTCCGCCGCGCGCATGGTTTTGGGCAATATAAACAAGGACATCGTGGCCGCGATCAATCGCCGCGCGCCGGTGGCCGTGGGCCTGTCGGGCGAGGATGGCGGCTTGATCACCGCCGCGCCGGGCGATGCGGATCTGGGTCTTGTCGGCTCGGTTGCGCGGGTGCGGCCGGACCTGATCCAGCTCCTCACCAGCCAGCGCATGATCCCGGTGGTCACCGTGATCGGCCGCGACCTGACGGGGGAGGCCTACAACATCAACGCCGACGCCGGCGCGGCGGCGCTGGCCGCCAAGCTGGGCGCGAAGAAGGCGATTTTCCTGACCTCCACGCCCGGCCTTCTGGCCGATCTGGAGGACCCCGAAAGCACGGTCAGCGAACTGTCGCTGGGCGAGCTTCAGGGCGTTCTGGACAGCGATCAGGCATTGGGCGGGATGCGCCCCAAGCTGGAAGCCTGTCTGGCGGCGGTCTCCGGCGGGGTGCCGCGGGCGCATATTATTGACGGGCGTATTCCGCACGCCCTGCTGATCGAACTTCTGACCGACAAGGGCGTCGGCACCATGGTGGCCGGGGAGTATGTGATCGATGAAGCCTGATCTTCTGCAGATTTCCGACCTCAGCCACGAGGCGCTGACCCGGATTCTGGACCTCTCCGAAGAGGCCAATCCGCCGCGCGTTCTGGAGGGGCAGGGGGTGGCCCTGGTCTTCCAGAAGCCCAGCGCCCGGACCCGCAATTCCATGGAAATGGCGGTGGTTCAGCTGGGCGGCCACCCGGTGACGATCCGGGACGAGGATGTGGGCCTCGGCAAGCGCGAAACGCCGGAAGACGCGGCGCGGACGCTGGCCTGTTACCACGCCTGCATCGCCGCCCGGGTGTTCGAGCACGAGCTGCTGGAATCCATGGCGGAGGCGGTGGATGCGCCGGTCATCAATATGCTGTCGCAGGATTCCCACCCCCTGCAGGCGCTGGCCGATATCCTGACCATGCGGCAGGCCATCGGGGACCTGAAAGGCGCGAAAATCGCCTATGTCGGCGACGTGAATAACGTCTCCCGCTCGCTGGCCGAGGCGGCTGCCATGCTGGATATGCGCATGACCGTCGCAGCCCCGGAATCGGTGCATATGGCGGCGGGCGAGCTGGACCGGCTGAACGCGCTGGGCGGGGAAATATCCCAGACCGCAGACGCGGAAGCGGCGGTGAAGGACGCGCAATTCGTCTATACCGATGTCTGGACCTCCATGGGCGACAGCGACCCGGAAGGCGCGCGGGCGGCAATGTTCGCGCCCTATCAGGTCAATGCGGACCTGATGGGCCTTGCGCCGGATGCGAGCTTCCTGCACTGCCTGCCGGCCTATCGCGGGGCGGAAGTGACGTCAGAGGTGATCGACGGCCCGGCGTCTCTGGTCTGGAAACAGGCGGAGAACCGGATGCATACCGCCCGCGGAGCCTTGAGCTGGATCTTCCTGGGAGCGCTTTGAGATTATGGCGGGTGAACAGAAAATCGGCGCGGCGCGGCGACGAAGGATCGTGGGCGACTTCATCCGGAATGGCGACGCGGTCAGCCAGGAAGCCATCGTGAACCATCTGGCCGATCGCGGAATCGCGGTGACGCAGGCCACGGTTTCCCGGGATCTGGACGCCATCGGCGCCATCAAGGTGCGGATCGGCGGACGGCAGGGATACGCCCTGACCGAGGATGTCGGCGGCGCGCCGGACCTGACGGAAGAGCGGCTTCAGGAGCTGTTTTCCGAATGGATACTGGCCGCGGAATCGGCGGGGCATCTGGTGGTCATCCGCACCCCGCCGGGGTCAGCCCACATGATCGGCGACGCGCTGGACCGCGTCAGCTGGGACTCGGTCGCCGGCACGGTGGCCGGTGACGACACCATCATGGTCATCGCCCGCGACGGCCATCCCGTGAAAGACCTTCTGGCGCGCGTGAAATCGCTCGCTGCACTCGATTAGGACAGGAAAGACAAGGCTCATGGCTTCGAAGATCGTACTCGCCTATTCCGGCGGCCTCGACACCTCGGTCGCGGTCCCGTGGCTGAAGGAACACCAGGACGCGGACATCGTCTGCGCCGCGGTGGATGTGGGGCAGGACGCCCCGTGGGAGCAGATGGAGGAGCGCGCCATGCGCGCCGGCGCGTCAGAGCTGCGCGTGATCGACGCCAAGGCCGAGTTTGCCCGTGATTACTGCTTTCCGGCCCTGAAAGCCGGGGCGCTGTACGAGGATCGCTATCCGCTGATTTCCGCCCTGTCGCGGCCCCTGATCGCCCAGAAGCTGGTGCAGGTCGCCCGCGAAACCGGGGCGGACGCGCTGGCCCATGGCTGCACCGGCAAGGGCAATGACCAGGTGCGGTTCGAGGTGTCGATGCGGGCGCTGGCGCCGGATCTGGAAATTGTCGCCCCGGTCCGCCACTGGGGCATGAACCGGGCCGATTGCCTGGTCTATGCGCAGGAGCGCGGAATCCTCGTCTCCGCCACGCGGGAACGGCCCTATTCCATCGACGACAATCTCTGGGGCCGGGCCATCGAGTGCGGCGAGATGGAGGACACCTGGGCTGCGCCGCCGGACGATATCTGGGAGATGACCCAGCGCACGGCGGAGGGCCGGGAAGAGCTGATCATCGCGTTCGAGGAAGGCGTTCCGGTCTCCATCGACGGCAAGGCGATGACCCCGCATGAGCTTGTGCTGGCGCTGAATGCGCGGGTCGGCCCGTACGGCTGGGGCCGGATCGACATGGTCGAGAACCGGCGCGTCGGCATCAAGTCCCGCGAATGTTATGAAGCGCCGGGCGCCATGGCGCTTTATGCCGCGCGGCGGGAGCTGGAAAGCCTGTGCCTGGAGCGGGATCTGGAGCGGTTCCGCCGGGAAGTCGCCCACCGCTATGCCAATCTGATCTATGACGGCTTGTGGTTCTCCCCGCTTCGGGAGTCGCTGGACGCCTTTGTCGCCACGGCGGACAAGACGGTTTCGGGCGAGGTGCGGCTGCGGCTGGAGCCGGGCAGCCTGATCTCCACCGGCCGCCGTTCCGATCAGTCGCTGTATGACAGCGGGCTGGCGACCTATGACGAGGGCGATCTGTTCCGGCACGAGGATTCCGCCGGGTTCGTGCGGCTGTGGGGCCTCTCCGCGCAGGTCTGGTCGCAGAAACAGGGACCGGCGTCCCGGGAGAAATAATCATGAGCACGCTCTGGTCCGGCCGCTTCGATTCCGGCCCCGCGGAAGCGCTGTGGGAATACAGCGAAAGCCTGTCCTATGACCGGCGGCTGGCGGGCGACGACATCGCCGGCTCTCGCGCGCATGTGAAGGGTCTGAAGCGGGCCGGATTGCTGTCGGGCGAAGATGCTGACGCCATTCTTGCGGCGCTGGATCAGGCGTGGAGCGAGATCAAGGCCGGCCAGTTCGACTTCGACCGCGGCGATGAGGATATCCATTCCGCCATCGAGCGCCGGGTGACCGAGATCGCCGGGGATGCCGGCGCGCGCCTGCATACCGGGCGCAGCCGCAATGACCAGATCGCCACCGATCTGCGCCTGTTCCTGAAGCGGGAACTGGCCGGGACGGCGCGGCGGGTTCTGGCGCTGCAGGAGGTCTTGCTGGCACGGGCGGAGGGCGAGGAAGAAACGCCGCTGCCGGGTCTGACGCATTTGCAGGCGGCGCAGACGGTCTCGCTGGCCCATCACCTGATGGCGCACGCCTGGGGCCTGTCGCGGGACTTCGAGCGGCTGATGGAAGCGCGGGACCGCGCCGATGTTTCGCCGCTGGGCGCGGGCGCGCTGGGCGGATCGGCGCTGCCGCTGGATCCGGAATTCACGGGCGGCGAGCTTGGCTTTGCGGGCGTGTTCGACAACTCGCTGGATGCGGTTTCGGACCGGGATTTCGTGGCCGATGCGCTGCATGCGCTGGCCATGGTCGGGGTGCGGCTGTCCAAGATGGGGGAGGAGGTGATCCTCTGGGCCTCGGACGGGTTCCGCTATGTCAGCCTGCATGACGAATGGTCGACCGGGTCCTCCATGCTGCCGCAGAAAAAGAACCCGGACATTGCGGAGCTGGCGCGCGGCAAGGCCGGGCGGATCATTGGCGCGCTGGCCGGTTTCCTGACCACGCTGAAAGGCCTGCCGCTGGCCTATAACCGTGACCTGCAGGAGGACAAGGAGCCGGTCTTCGACGCCCTCGATCAGGTCAATCGCGGTCTTCTGGCGATGGGCGGCCTCTATGACACGCTGACCTTCAACCGCGAGCGGATGAGCGAGGCGGCGTCCAGCGAATACCTGCTGGCCATCGATATCGCCGACGTTCTGGTCAATGACGGCACGCCCTTCCGCAAGGCGCACGAGAAGGTCGGCGCGCTGGTGCGCAAGGCGATGGAGAGCGGCGAGTCGCTGGTGGCGCTGGCCGAAAGCGATCTGGGGATCGTGCTTGAGGTGACGCCCTCCTCGGGCGCGGCCTCTCTGGCCCGCCGGGCGACGCGCGGCGGCGCAGGACCCGAAGCGGTCAGGGCGCAGGCCGCAAGGCTGACGGCGCGTCTGGCCGATCAGCGCGCGGCCTTGCCTGACTGAGCGCTGGAAACACTTCGCGGCGTTCCGGGTTTAGCTGGCTGCAGCAAGCAGTCAGGATTGTCGCATGGCCGAAGAGAGACTTCCCCAGTTCGTGGCGTATCTGGATGAGCCGGAAGAAGCGCTGGACCCGGACGAATATCACGACGCCATTGAGCTGGGTGACGGGGTCTATCTGTTCCGGTCAGACCAGACGCTTTCCAAGCTCTATCACGCGATAAAGCATCATGCCCGGCCCAAAGGCCTGTTTGTCGGCAAGCTGGACGGCGAGCCGAAATTCAAGGGCATGGCGGCCGGCGCTTTGAAATGGGTGCGGCGGGACCGTTAGGCCCCGCCTTGCTTTTTGTTGTCCTGCGCGACTTTCGGGGCGCCTGGCTCCTCCCGGTCCACGCCCTTCGGCAGCCTGTCGGAAATCCAGCGGAAGACGACATAGAAGACCGGGGTGAAAAGCAGACCGAAGACCGTCACGCCAATCATCCCGGAGAACACGGCGATGCCGATGGCCTGACGCATTTCCGCGCCCGGTCCGCTGGCGGTCGCCAGCGGCAACACCCCGAAGATGAAAGCGAAGGATGTCATCAGGATCGGCCGCAGGCGCACGCGCGCCGCATCGACGGCCGCCTCCGCGGGCGTCAGGCCGCGCTCTTCCTCGGCCTGTTTGGCGAATTCCACGATCAGGATGGCGTTCTTGGCCGCCAGCGCGATCAGCACAACCAGCCCCACCTGCACCAGGATATTGTTATCCAGCCCGGCCAGCCCGACGCCCACCATCGCGGCCAGCAGACACATCGGCACGATCAGGATCACCGCCATGGGCAGGGTGAAGGCCTCATAGTTCGCGGCCAGCACCAGGAAGACGAACACCACCGCCATCATGAAGACGAAGGCGGCCGAGCCGCTGGCCTGTTTCTGCTGATAGGCCAGCGTCGTCCATTCATAGGTGAAGCCGGGCGGCAGGACCTCCGCCGCCATTTTCTCCATGGCGGCCAGCGCCTCGCCCGATGAGACTCCGGGCGCGGCCTGTCCCTGCAATTCCACGGCGGGGAACAGGTTGTAGCGCACGACCCGGGTGGGGCCTGAGCGGTTCTCGATTTGCGCGATGGCGTCCAGCGGCACCATTTCGCCATTGGCGGCGCGCACTTTCAGGCTGGCAATGTCCGAGACATCATCGCGGAACGGCGCGTCGGCCTGCGCCACCACGCGGAAGGTGCGGCCCAGGAAGTTGAAATCATTGATGTAGCGGGAGCCGAGATAGACGCCCAGCGTGTTGTAGACCTCTGACGGCTGCACGCCCTGACGCAATGCCTGCGTGCGGTCGACATTGACCCGCACGCGCGGCGTGGAGGTGTTGAACAGGCTAAAGACCTGCGTCACCGCCGGGTTCTGCGAAGCCGCGCCCATCATGGCGCCGGAGGCCTGTTGCAATGCAGGATAGCCCTGATCCTGGGTGTCCTGGATCATCATGGTGAAGCCGCTGCCATTGCCCAGGCCCTGAACGGCGGGCGGGGCGATGATGAAGACATTGCTCTCCGAAATCGCGCCGCCGAGCTGGCCGCTGAGACTCTGGGACAGCGCTGCGGCGCTGAGTCCGTCATGGCCTTCGCGTTCGCTGTGCTCGGTCAGGCGAATGAACATCGTGCCGGCGTTGGAGGCGAAGGAGAAGCTGGACCCGTCCAGCCCGGCGAAGGCGGCGACATCGTCCACGCCTTCCTGCTCGATCACCATTTCCCGGGCGCGGAGCATGATCTCGTTGGTGCGTTCCAGCGATGAGCCGGGCGGCAGCTGAACCACGCCGATCAGGAAGCCCTGATCCTGTTCCGGGATGAAGCCCGTGGGCGTGGAGTTCAGGCGCCAGCCCGTCAGCGCCAGGAGGCCGGCATAGACGACCAGCATCAGCAGCGTCATGCGGACCAGCCGCGCGGTCAGGCGGCCGTAATTTTCGGACAGCCAGTCAAAGCCCTGATTGAACTTGTCCGCGCCATAGCGCAGCGGTTTCAGGAAGGCCGGGCCGGTATTGCGGTCCTCTTTCTTCTTGTGGGGCTTCAGGAAGAAGGCGGCCAGCGCCGGCGAAAGCGTCAGCGATACGATCAGCGAAATCACGCTGGCCGCGGCGATGGCGACGGCGAACTGACGATAGAAGATGCCGGGGATGCCGGGCGTGAAGGCGGTCGGTACGAACACCGAAATCAGCACCAGCCCGATGGCGATCAGCGCGCCGGAAACCTCCTCCATGGATCGTCTGGCGGCGGTTCGTGGATTATAGCCCTCGCGTATGTTCCGCTCGACATTCTCCACCACCACGATGGCGTCGTCGACCACGATGCCGACAGCCAGAACCAGCGCGAACAGCGACAGGGAGTTGATCGAGAATCCGAGCGCCAGCTGCACGGCGAACACGCCGATGATGGAGACCGGAATGGCGACCAGTGGAATGATCGCCGCGCGCCAGGTCTGGAGGAAAACCAGAACCACGATCGCGACGATGGCCACGGCCTCCAGCAGGGTATGCTGGACGGCCTCCACCGAGGCGGCGACAAATTCAGTCGGGTTGTAGGGGATCAGGTAGCGGATGCCCTGCGGGAAGTTCTCCTTGGCCGATTCCATCTCCGTCAGCACGCGGTCGGCGGTGCCCAGCGCATTCGCGCCCGGCTGCTGGATGATGGCGAGCGCGATGCCGCGCTGCCCGTCGAAATAGCCGCGGACTCCGTAATCCTGCGATCCCAGCTCCACGCGCGCGACATCGCCCAGACGGGTGATCTGGCCGTCATCGCCGCGCTTGATCACGATATCGGCGAATTCTTCGGGATCGGCGAGGCGGCCCTGGACCTGCACGCCGATCTGGAAGGCGGCCGGGTCATTATCGAAGGGCGGTCCGCCGACCGAACCGGCGGCGGCCTGTACGTTCTGGGCAGCCAGCGCATTGGTGATGTCGGAGGCGTTCAGATTGCGCGCGGCGGCCTTTTCCGGGTCGATCCAGACGCGCATGGCGTAATTGCCGCCGCCGAAAACCTGAACGGCACCCACGCCTTCCAGCCGCAACAGACGGTCGCGGAGCTGGGAGTTGGCGTAGTTGCCTATGTAGTCGGTATCCAGAGACTCATCGTCGGAGACCAGCGCCACGATCATCAGGAAGCCGGTGGACTGTTTCTCCACCACGACGCCGGTCTGGCGCACGATTTCAGGCAGCCGCGGCTCGGCGCGGTTCACGCGGTTCTGGACCAGCACCTGCGCCGCATCCAGATCGGTTCCCGGCTCGAACGTCACGGTGATGGAGACAGCCCCGTCGGACGTGGAAGAGGACTGCATGTAGATCATGCCCTCCACGCCGTTGATTTCCTGCTCCAGAGGGGCGGCCACCTGCAGGGCCGCGTCTTCGGCGGAAGCGCCCGGATAGGCGGCCTGAACGGCCACGGTCGGCGGCGCGATTTCCGGATATTGCGACAGCGCAAGGCGCGGATAGGCGAAGATGCCGATCAGCGTGATGAAGACGGAGATCACCAGCGCGAAAATCGGCCGGTCGATAAAGAATTTGGACATTCCCATGGGGCGTCCCTTCGCGGGCGAGAGGATTCTTGAGGCTTACTCGACGGGGATGGCGGCCGCGGCCGGCGATCCGCCGCCTTGCGCCGGATCCCCCGGCATGGCGGTTTCGGCCGTACGGCTGATCTCGCCGTCCGTGGGCGTCACCGGCGCGCCGGGCATGGCGCGCTGCAGGCCGTTGATGACCACGCGATCATTCGCCGAAAGCCCCGACTTGATCACGCGAAGATCACCGCTGAGCGGGCCAAGCTCGACGGCGCGGGCCTCGACCTTGTTCTCCTCGCCCACGACATAGACCAGCCGCCGCGTCGCATCGGAGAGGATGGCGGTCTGCGGCACCAGGATAGCGTCATAGGGGGCGGTGCCCTGCATGCGGCCATCGCCATAAAGGCCGGGGCGCAGGAAGCCGTCGGCATTGGGGATTTCGGCTTTCAGGCGGATCGTGCCGGTCGAGGAATCGACGCTGTTATCGGCGAAGGTGACATTGCCTTCCCAGCGGAATTCATTGTCGCCCTGCAAACGGATTTCCACCTCCGCGCCCTCGACCGAGCGGTTCTGCCGCTGGTAGTTCAGCAGCGCGGACTCGGAGACGTCGAACACGAAATGGATCGGGTCGATGGAAACGATGGTGGTCAGCGTATCGGTTCCCGCGCTGACCAGATTGCCCGGATCGACTCGGCGGTCGGAGATGCGGCCCGAAATCGGCGCGGTAATCTTCGTGAAATCGAGATTCAGCTGCTGCGAACGCAGATTGGCCTGCGCGGCGGAGAGATTGGCGTCGGCCTGTTGCGCGGCGGCGCGGGCGTTTTCCAGATCCTGTTCGGACACCGCTTCGGCGGCGCGCAGCTCATCGGCCCGGGTCAGGGCCTGACGCGCCTGTTCCAGCGTCGCACGGGCGCGGTTCACTTCGCCGCGGGCGGACTCGACGGCCGCCTGATAAGGGCGCTGATCGATGGTGAACAGCAAATCGCCCTTTTCCACATGCTGGCCGTCCTGGAAATGGACCTCTTCCAGATAACCGTTCACGCGGGCGCGGATATTGACGCTTTCGGGGGATTCAAAGCGGCCGGCATAGGCGTCCCAGTCAACAACGCGCTCCACCAGCGGCGTGGCGGTGCTGACCTCGGGCGCGCCGGGGCCTTGCTGGGCGTTTTCGGAAGCGCCGTCGCCACATGCGGCAAGCAAGGCGGCGGACAGGCCCAGTACGGCAAATTTCATAAGGGGGCGCAACATAAATGGATCTCGCAAAAATAAACCCGCGCCCCCATGCTGGAATAAACCAGATTGAGTGGCGCGGCCAAACCGGCTGAGGGGGAAATTGTATGTTGCAGGTGCTTTGTCAACGCTCGTTGACAAAACTTTCTCAATCGCCCACCTCATCGGCGTGAACGAGAAACCGGAAACCCGCGTCCGTTGTGCGAGAACCACGCGAGACGCCATCCTGAACGCCGCCCGCGAGCAGTTCAGCCGGGATTCCTACGAGAATGTGGGCTTGCGCGACATCGCCGGGGCGGCCGGCGTGGATGCGGCGCTGGTCTGCCGATATTTCGGGTCCAAGGCGGAACTGTTCGGCGAAGTGCTGACAAGTTCAGGCGATCCGGGAGAGCTGTTCCAGGAAGACCGGGCCGGGTTTGGCGAGCGCGTCGCGACCATGCTGATCGACGAACCCCGCAATGACCGGAAAATGGAGGGCGTGCTGATCATGCTGCGTTCGGCGGCGTCGCCGGACGCTGCGGAACTGGTCAGGAACTCCATCGCCAAACGTTTCCACGAACCTTTCGCCGAATGGCTCGGCGGGCCGGACGCCGCGGTGCGCGCGCGGCTGATCGGCGGCATAATTCTGGGCATGTCGGTAAGCCGCGCCATGACGGACGGATATGGTCTGGACGATGCGGGTCGCGCCCGGTTGAAAGAGCGTCTGGCCGTGATGCTGCAGGCCTGCGTCTGAGCCGGGGTCCAAAACCCGGTTTACATCATATAACGATATCTTTATATCTTAATACGCGCCGATTTGATGTTCAGCTTGCGGGCGCGGAATAAGTGCGGCTAAAGCGAGACGGGTAACAAGACCGTTTGCGTATCTGCGTCTGCAAGTTTCCCGATTTTTCGCTCATCGGCGTCCGCGCTCCTTCCGCGAGAAGCGTTAGAGAGCGAAGCTGATGGCCTTCCAGGAAAACTGTTTAGCCGAGACTCCGGACGATCCCGTCTGGGAGCCGGCGTTTGAGGCGCGAGACCTGAACGCCAGCGTGCGTCTTGGCGGCCGCATGGTGGAAATTTCCGGTCATGTTTGCGGTCCCGCCGGGGCGCCCGTGGTGGTCGCGATGGGCGGCATTTCCGCACATCGCTTCGCCGCGGATCATGACGGCGCGAAAGGCTGGTGGCGGGATCAGGCCGGGCCGGGGCGGGCGGTCGATACGGATCGCGTCCGCCTGCTGACTTTCGATTATCCGGGCGAGGCGGTGTCGCCCTTTCCTTCAACACATGATCAGGCGCGCGCCGTTCTGGCGCTGCTGGATGAGCTGGCGGCGGACCGCGCGCGGGTAATCGGCGCATCCTATGGCGGCATGGTCGCGCTGGCGCTGGCCGGGCTGGCCCCGGCGCGGATCGAATCCGCGCTGGTTATCAGCGCGGCGGACCGGTCGCCGGCCATGGCGAAGGCCTGGCGCTCCATCCAGCGGGAAACGGTGGCGCTGGGCCTGAGGCTGGGCGATGGCGCGGCGGGGCTGGATCTGGCCCGGCGCCTGGCCATGACGACCTACCGCACGCCGGACGAGTTCGAATCCCGCTTTGGGAGGGAGGGCGCGGAGTGCGTGGAGTCGTATCTGGCCGCACGCGGGTCGGCCTATGCGGATACCGTGTCGCCGGAACGCTTTCTGGCCCTGTCGCAATCGCTGGACGCCCACCGGGTGGAGGTTTGCGGGCTGGTCTGCCCCGTCACCTATGTGGCGGTGCGCGAGGACCGGCTGGCGCCCCCGGAACAGATCCGCGCCGCCGCGCGCGCCACGCCCCGCGGGGCCTATCACGAATTCAGCTCGCTCTACGGCCATGACGCCTTCCTGAAGGAAGCGGCGGCCATCTCTTTCTGTATCGAAACCTTCCTGACCACGGAGACAGCCTAGATGACGACGCAATGGAAACCCGACACGCATGCCGCCGCGCATGGCATCGGCAAGGACCCTACATTCCGGTCCGTCTCGCCGCCGCTCTACCTGTCGGCCAATTACGCCTGGCCCTCGGCGCATGAGAAACCGGCGCTGGATTACAGCCGCACAAACAATCCCAGCCGGAACAATCTGGAGGCGGCGCTGTGCGAACTGGAAGGCGCGGCGCGATGTATCGTGACGTCTTCGGGCATGTCCGCGGTCAATCTGCTGCTCTGCCTGCTGGAGCCGGGGGACCGGGTGCTGGCCCCGCATGACTGTTATGGCGGCACATACCGCCTGCTGAACTCGCGGGTAGAGCAGGGCTGGTTCGAAGTCGACTTTGTCGACCAGAATGACGAGCAGGCGTATCAGGCCGCGCTGGCCCGCAAGCCGAAAATCGTCTTCATCGAAACGCCCAGCAATCCGCTGCTGCGTCTGGTGGATGTCCGGAAGGCCGCCGCGGAAGCGAAAGCGGTGGGCGCGATTGTCGCCGCCGACAACACCTTCCTCTCGCCGGCGCGCCAGCAACCGCTGAACCTTGGCTGCGATGTGGTGTTTCACTCCACGACCAAGTTCATCAATGGCCACAGCGATGTGGTCGGCGGGGCGGTGCTGACCGCCGATGAGACGCTGGGCGAAAGCCTGGCCTGGTGGGCCAATAATATCGGCGCAACGGGCGCGCCGTTCGACAGCTTCCTTACATTGCGCGGCCTGCGCACGCTGTTCGCCCGCATCGACCGGCAGGAAGCCACGGCCCAGACCATCGCCCGCACGCTGTCGGACGATCCGCGGATTTCCCGCATCCATTATCCGGGTCTGGAAACCCATCCCGGCTACGAGATCGCGCAACGTCAACAGAGCGGGCCGGGTTCGCTGATGAGTTTCGAACTGTCGCCGGATCTGGATGTCGGCGCCTTCATTCAGGCGCTGGAGCTGTTCACGCTGGCGCCGTCGCTGGGCGGGTTCGAGAGCCTGATCTGCCTGCCCGCCGCGATGGTGCATGGCGGGATGTCCGCCGAAGCGCGCGCGACGGCCGGTCTAGGCGACACGCTGGTCCGGGTTTCGGTCGGGCTGGAGCATCCGGAAGACCTGTTGAACGATCTTCACGCGGCGCTGGCGCAGGTGGAGCGCAAGGCGGCCTAGAGTTCGTCCTGAAGGTCGGAAAAGCGCGCCGCTTCCTCCTGCAGCCAGTCTGTAAAGCGGCGCGCGGTTTCCGAAAGCCGGTCCGTGGCGCGGGAGACGAGGAAATAGGCCGTGGGCGCGGCCATGTCGCCGTCCGGGAAGAGCGGCGTCAGCGCGCCGGAGCGCATCTCGGCCTCGGCCAGCGTGCGGCGGGCCAGCGCCACGCCGCCGTTCGCGGCGGCCAGCGCCAGCGCCGGGCCCGCGCCCGAAACGCGGTCGCCGCTCTGCGAATCCACGGCATAGGCGCCGCGCGAGGCCAGCCATCCGCGCCAGCCGGGGCTGCGTTCGCCCTCCGGGGAAACGTCGTGGATCAGGATGGCCCGGTCGAGGCCCGCCGCGTCCTGGATGTCCGCGGCCGCCGCGCTGCTGGCGAGCGGGGTCAGCGTCTCGCCCATCAGGCGCTGTGCGCGGAATCCGGGCGGCGGTTCGGCGGCGTAGAGAATGGCGATATCAGCGGCCCCGTCCTCCAGCGCCTGCGCCGGGTTGTCCGTGGTCAGGGTGAGGGTCAGCGGGCCGTGCCGGCTGCGGAACCGGGGCAGGCGCGCGGCCAGCCAGCGTTCGCTGAAATCGGCCGGGGCGGCGAGATTGAGCGCCGCGCCGGAGGGCGGGGAGCGCATGGCCGTGCTGGCCTCTCCCATCAGCTCCATCGCCCGGCTCAAGCGCTCCAGACCCGCCGCGCCGGTATCGGTCAGGCGCAG
>NZ_ASJA01000021.1 GCF_000412185.1 Euryhalocaulis caribicus | reverse complement strand
GCCGGGACGCGCACGGTCTGGTCAGACCCTGCCGTATCCCGGGAACCGCGTTCAACTCCGTCCCTCGGGCGACCGGATCCGAAGCCCCTCGCATGACGGCAAACACCGACGAGCTTACGCCGTCCCGGGACCCGGTCTGATATTTTCGGGATTGTCCCTGTTTTCTGGCCCTTCGAGACGCCGCGCCCCTGGCGCGGCTCCTCAGGGGAAGGGTGATGGGAAGGGGTGGAGAAACAGCGACTTCCAACCCCAAACCTTAGCCTGAGGAGCCCGGGAGGGCGTCTCGAAGGCGGGGTTCAGAACACGCAAACTTCCCCCGCAAACTTCCCCGCTCTCCCTTTTTCTCGCGCAAGGGTTGACCGGCGGGGCAGGTTGCGTCCGACTGCGTGCAACGCCATGGGGAGGAATGTCATGAAATCAATCTGGATGAGCGGCGCTGGCGCGCTGATGCTGGCCGGGTGCGTGGGCACGACGGCGGAGTTTGGCGGGGCGACGGCGCCGGCGGAGGTTCCGCCCGCCACCGTGGCCTGCGCGGATGCGGACCTGACGGTGGACTCGCTGGTCCACCCGGTGTTTCCGCCCAAGCTGTTCGAGATGATCTGGCTGTCGGACCGCGACAGCGCGCTGCGCCAGACCAGCTTCCCCTATCGCTACGACATCAATGCCGGGGGCCAGCCGGTGAACATCATTTTCACGGGCGATCCCTATTATCTGGAGCACGCCGCGCTGCGCGACTCGGTCGGCTACGGCGCCGAAACGCTCAGCCAGTGGCGCTATGACTGGCAAAGCGAGCCGCCCCACTTCGCCACCGGCTGCACCCAGGATTTCCGCTTTAACGCCAACAAGCGGCGCTTCGATTTCCAGCTGAAGTGGGGCGAGGAGGAATAATCCTCGTTATTTGAAGGATCGAATGTCGGGCGCGATACGCCAGCGCTCAGTTCAAATACTTTGCTTACCGCCTTCGCGCTGATTTATCGTTGAACCGTGACCAAAGTCGTTCTGACTCAACGCGCTGGCAGCGGCTACGATGACGAGCCGGGGAAATGGTATCATTTTCCCAAGCAGTATCTTCGCGCCGCTGAAGAGGCTGTGGGTGACGGCTGTTTGTTTTATGAGCCGCGTCGTGAAAACGGGCGGCTCATGTATTGGGCGTGCGCCACTATCCAGTCGATTGAACCTGATTTCCAAAAACCGGATCATTTTTACGCGCACCTAGCGAATTTTCTCCCATTCCCAGAAGAAGTCCCGCTACGAAAGCCAGATGGGGGCTTCTGGGAGAGCAAGCTGGACCGTGGAGAAGATCAGGTCAGCAAGGGCGCCATGGGTGTCTCGGTTCGCCGTATCCCAGATGATGAGTTCGATTTGGTCGTTCGAGCCGGTTATGCGAGCGCATTACTAGAGGAAGTATCTGAAAAAAATGATGATTCTTCTCCAACATTATATGGTGTAGCCGAGGACCAGCTTGAGTTTGAGCGTCCTGTAATTCAACAAATTACGAACCGAAAATTCCGAGATCGAGTGTTCGCTCGACAAGTGCGCAATGCTTATGATTCTCGATGTGCTGTAACTGGGCTACAGATCATCAATGGCGGTGGTCGCGCCGAAATGGAAGCCGCCCATATCCGCCCAGTCGCGCATGACGGGCCTGACTCAGTAAGAAACGGATTGGCGCTCTCAAGAACAGTTCACTGGATGTTCGATCGAGGCCTAATCAGCGTCGATGACGACTACAAGTTGCTAACCGCTAAGGGCCGCCTCCCAGAAGGCGTGGAGAGGTTTTTCTTGCCGACTGGCGAGGTCGCGGTTCCGGAAGATGGGCGTTATCAGCCAAACCCGGCATTCTTAGAATGGCATCGAGAGAACTGCTTCAAGGGCTAGAGGGTTTCAATGACTAGAAGAGCCTATTCCGATTGGCGCAGTGAGGCTGATGCATTTCTCAAAAGAGGCTACGCAATAGACCTCGCTGACGCGGGCATAAGTGAAGCCGATTTACGTAAACATCACCGACAGGGTGAAAGCCCCACCGAATTCATTGATGGGTTTGCGCTCAAATTTGACCTTGACCCGGTAAGTAGCGGGTATTTTCAGGATCGCCCATCGAGTGCCTGAATAACGCCTAGTCGCTATCCATCTTCAGCGCCGCGATAAAGGCTTCCTGCGGGATTTCGACCTTGCCGAACTGGCGCATCTTTTTCTTGCCGGCTTTCTGCTTTTCCAGAAGCTTGCGTTTTCGGGTCACGTCGCCGCCGTAGCATTTGGCGGTGACGTCCTTGCGCATGGCGGACAAGGTCTCGCGAGCGATGACGCGGCCGCCGATGGCGGCCTGGATCGGGATCTTGAACATCTGGCGCGGGATCAGGTCTTTGAGCTTTTCCACCATGCCGCGGCCGCGCATTTCGGCGCGGGAGCGGTGCACGATCATGGAGAGGGCGTCGACCGGTTCCTCATTCACCAGGATGGACATTTTGACGAGGTCTTCCTCGCGCGTTTCCAGGAACTGGTAGTCGAAGGAGGCATAGCCCTTGGTGACCGATTTCAGGCGGTCATAGAAGTCGAAGACGACCTCGTTCAGCGGCAGCTCATAGACCAGCATGGCGCGGGAGCCGGCATAGGTCAGCTCCTTCTGGATGCCGCGGCGGTCCTCGCAGAGCTTCAGGACGCCGCCGATATATTCGTCGGGGACCAGGATGGTCGCCTTGATCCACGGTTCGGCGATGGAGTCGATCTTCACCGGGTCGGGCATGTCGGCGGGGTTGTGCAGCTCCACCGTCTCGCCGTCGGTCAGCGTGATGTCATAGATGACGCTGGGCGCGGTGGTGATCAGGTCGACATTATATTCCCGCTCCAGCCGCTCGCGGATCACCTCCAGATGCAGAAGGCCGAGGAAGCCGCAGCGGAAGCCGAAGCCGAGCGCGGCGGAGGTCTCCATCTCGTGGCTGAAGGAGGCGTCGTTGAGGGCCAGCTTCTCGATGGCCTCGCGCAGATCCTCGAAATCATTGGCGTCGACCGGGAACAGGCCGCAGAAGACGACCGGCTGGGCGGGTTTGAAGCCGGGGAGCATCTTGTCGGTGGGCCGGCGGTCGTCGGTGACGGTGTCGCCGACGCGGGTGTCGCGCACCTGTTTGATGGAGGCGTTGAGGAAGCCGATCTCGCCGGGGCCAAGATCGTTCACGGAGGTCTTGGTCGGCTTGAAGACGCCGACATCGTCCACGTTATAGACCCCGCCCGTGCCCATCATGCGCACGCGCATGCCCTTCTTCAGCGTGCCCTCGATCACCCGGACCAGACAGATGACGCCGAGATAGGCGTCGTACCAGCTATCGACCAGCATGGCCTTGAGCGGGGCTTCGGGATCGCCGGATTTGGGCGGGGGCAGGCGCTTGACCACCGCTTCCAGCACGTCCTCGATCCCCATGCCGGTCTTGGCGGAGATCGGCACGGCCTCCGAGGCGTCAATGCCGATCACGTCCTCGATCTGTTCCTTGACGCGGTCGGGGTCGGCGGCGGGCAGGTCGATCTTGTTGAGGACCGGGACGATTTCCAGATCCACGTCGATGGCCTGATAGACATTGGCCAGCGTCTGCGCCTCGACGCCCTGTGAAGCGTCGACGACCAGCAGCGCGCCCTCGCAGGCATAGAGGGAGCGGTTGACCTCATAGGCGAAGTCGACATGGCCGGGCGTGTCGATGAGGTTGAGGACGTAATGCTCCCCGTCCTGCGCGGTATAGTCGAGGCGGACCGTCTGGGCCTTGATGGTGATGCCGCGCTCGCGCTCCAGCTCCATATTGTCGAGCACCTGCTCCTTCATCTCGCGGTCGGTCAGGCCGCCGGTCACCTGGATCAGGCGATCGGCCAGAGTCGACTTGCCGTGGTCGATATGGGCCACGATGGAGAAGTTGCGGATCTTTTCGGGGGCGGTGCTCATGGCGTGCGCATATAGCGATCCAGCGGCCAAGAGCAAAGCGGTGTCGCCAGCAATTGCCGTTCGTCGCAGGCCGGCGACCGTTCGCCGATTTAATGGATTGTCCACATGAGGGCGCCGCGGCGATGGCGTAAACTGCCCGGGCCGTCCGCCGCCTGAGCCTGCAAGGAGCGCCCATGGCCCTGTTGAAGACCGTGCCCCTGACCGGAGACCCGTTGATCGACGGGCTGGTGTTCGACGATTCCGTGTGGGGCGAGGCGGTGATCACCTACCAGTTCCCGACCCAGCCGGGCTATTACGGCCAGCCGGGCGAATATGGCGACACCAGCGACCCCCATGACGAGCCCTATACGGGCTTCATCCCGTTCGACGCCGACAAGCAGGCGATGACGGAATACGTGCTGCAGCTGGTCTCGGAGCTGGTTCCGCTGGACTTCGTGGAAGTTCCGGACGGGCCGGGCCAGCAGGGCACGCTGCGCTTTGGCCAGACCAGCGCGATCAATGACGCCGGATTTACCGCCTGGGCCTATACGCCCGGGGCGAGCGAAGCGTCAGGCGATGTCTGGGTGTCGCAGAAGGCGCTGTTCGAGGTTCCGTTCGCGGCCTCGGTCGGCGGGGCGGGGCTGCGCGTGCTGATGCACGAGATCGGGCACGCGCTGGGCCTCAGCCACCCGCATGACGAGAGCGGGACGGGCAGCGTGATCCCGCTATCCCATGACGGGCTGGACTACACGGTGATGTCCTACAAGGCCTATGCGGGGCAGAGCTTCAATCCGAACACCAATCGCGGCAACGGCAACCCGCCGGAGGGCGGGCAGCCGCAATCCTTCATGCTGCTGGACATTCAGGCGCTGCAGCACCTCTATGGCGCGAATTTCGAGGCCCATGCCGGGGACACGACCTATGCCTTCTCACCCGAGACCGGGGAGATGTTCATCGACGGCGAGGGACAGGGCGTTCCAATTACCAACACAATCCTGCGCACGATCTGGGACGGGAACGGCGTCGATACCTATGACCTGTCGGCCTATACGGGCCGGGTTCTGGTGGATCTGGCGCCGGGGGCGTGGTCGGTCTTTGACCCGGACCAGCTGGCGGTCATGGACCAGACCGGTCACCGGGCGTTCGCCAATGTCGCCAACGCCTATCTCTATCAGGGCGACGAACGCTCCCTGATCGAGAACGTGATCGGCGGGGCGGGCAATGACCGGATCGACGGCAATCAGGGAGATAACGGGCTGGATGGCGGGGACGGGCGCGACCGGATGGCCGGGCTGGATGGCGATGACACGCTGACCGGCGGCGCGGGGCGCGATTATCTGCGCGGGGGATCGGATAATGACGCGCTGTTCGGCGGGGATGATTCCGACCGTCTGTTCGGCGACCGCGGAGCGGACATGCTGTCCGGTGGACCGGGCGGAGACCGCCTCGCCGGCGGATCGGGCGGGGACGCCCTCTATGGCGATGACGGCGACGATGAAGTGCTGGGCGGGGGCAGCAATGACGCGCTGTTCGGCGGCGCGGGCGCCGATTTTATCCGCGGCCAGCTGGGCCATGACCGGATGTATGGCGAAGCGGGCGATGACAATATGCGCGGGGAACAGGGGCGGGACGCCCTGTTCGGCGGCGCCGGGGCGGACCGGCTGGTCGGCGATGAAGACGAGGATCTGCTGGACGGCGGCAGCGGCGCGGATCGCCTGATCGGCGGCGAGGGCGCGGACCGGTTTGTCCTGTCGGCCGCCGCCGATAGCGGGCAGGGCGCGGATCTGCCCGACGTGTTCGCCGATTTCAACGCGGCCGAAGGCGACATGATTGATCTTTCGGGCATTGATGCGGATGCGGGCGCGGCGGGCGATCAGGCGTTTTCCATTGTCGCCGACTTTTCCGGCGCAGCCGGGCAATTGCGCGTGGACGTCAGCGCTTCGGGCAATTCGGCGATGCTGCGCGGCGATGTCGACGGCGACGGCGCGGCCGATTTCGAGGTGCTGGTGCGGGGCGCGCCGCCTTCGGCGGCGGACTTCATCCTGTAGATGGAACGAAACGCCTGCTTCTCGCCTTAATTGCGGGGTCTTACTCTGGCGCGAATCTGCGTCCGTTCCGCAAACCAAGGGAGACCCGCCCCATGCGCTCCGCCATTACCGCCGCCGCAACGCTTTCCGCCCTGTTCATGGCGGCCTGCGCCTCAAGCCCGCCGCCCGCCAATCCGCAGCCGCTGGCGACCGACGGCGTCTATTCCGAGGAAGTCGACACGTTCAATCAGGCCGAAACCGCCGAGGCGGTGGCCGATTTCTTCGGCGTGACCAGCGAGGCCGCGGCGACGACCGTGGAGCGCATCTTCGCCGATCAGGGCCGCCCGGTGGGCTATATCGCCGGTCAGGAAGCCTCCGGCGCCATTGGCGTGGGCCTGCGCTACGGTCAGGGCTATCTGACGCTGAAAACCGGCGGCGCGCAGGAAGTCTACTGGCAGGGTCCGTCCCTGGGCTTTGACGTGGGCGGCGACGCCAGCCGCGTCTTCATCCTTGTCTATAATCTGCCGCCGGACCCGAACTATATCTATCGCCGCTATCCGGGCGTTGAGGGCTCGGCCTATCTGGTTGGCGGGATGAGCGTGAAATACCTGTCCGCCGATGGCGTGACGCTGGCCCCGATCCGCTCCGGCGCCGGGCTGCGTCTGGGCGCCAATGTCGGGTATCTGGTGATTTCGCCCGAAAAGCGCATCAACCCGTTCTAGGGCGCGGCTGACGCTTCGTCCTCATCCTCGTCATGGTCGGGGTCCGGTGAATCCGGCGGCGGACGCGAGAATTCGCGGTCGAACGTGGTGGCGAGTATGCCGGCCGGCAGGGCGACCAGCCCGACGCCGGTGACCGCCGCCATGCCCGCGGCCACGCGCCCGAACAGGGTGACGGGATAGACGTCGCCATAGCCCACCGTGGTCAGGGTCGCGACCGCCCACCACAGGGCGCGCGGAATGGAGCCGAAGGCTTCCGGCTGGATTTTCGATTCCGCGAAATAAAGGATGCAGGCGGAAATGAAGATCGCCCCGAAGGCGATCATCGCCGCCGCGCCCAGCTGCGGCGCGGCGTCCGCCAGCGCGCGGCCGATGCGGCGGAAGACCGGGAAGAAGCTGGCCAGCCGCAGAAGACGCAACAGGCGCAGCGCGCGCAGGAACATCAGCTGTTCGGCCAGATTCGGGAAGAACAGGATGACGGAAAGCTCCGGCCCGAAGGCCAGGAAATCGGCGATGACGTGCGGCCGGGCGACATAGTCGATATGCCCCTTCACGCCGCGCCATCGCTCATCCACGCCCGCCGCCCAGAGCCGCAGCGCGAACTCCCCTGCGAACACCAGCAGGATCAGGAAATTAACGCTGAGCAACAGGCCGCGAAAGCCGTCCCGCAGGCTGGTTTCGGTCTCCAGCGCCAGCATGACGAGGCTGGCGAAGATCAGGATCACGATCAGCCAGTTGAACCAGCTCATCTCCCCTTCTTCGGGGTCGATGATTTCCCAGAGACGCGCGCGAAAACTATCCATAACGCCTAGTGAACTAGGCCGCGATCGGGCGCGTCAAATCGAAAGATTCACCGATTTGCGATTGAACGCGCCGCGGCGGGCGGTCAATCTGGCCGGCATGACCTTTCCCGAACCCAGACCGATCGAGACCAATGGCGTCACCCTGCAGGTGCATGAGGCGGGGCCGGAGGACGGATTCCCCGTCTTGCTGCTGCATGGCTGGCCGGAGCTGGCCTATAGCTGGAAGAACGTGATGCCGGCGCTGGCGGCGGCCGGATTCCGCGCGATTGCGCCGAACATGCGCGGGTTTGGCGGCTCCGACGCGCCGCGGGACGTGGAAGCCTATGGCATGGAAACGCTGGTCGCGGACATGACCGGGCTGCTGGATGCGCTGGATCTGGATCAGGCGGCGTGGTGCGGGCATGACTGGGGCGGGCTGATCGTCTGGCCCGCCGCGCTGCTGGCGCCGGAGCGGGTGGCGGGCGTGATCGGCGTGAATACGCCGCAAATCCCGCCGACCGAGATCGACCAGGTGGAGCTGCTGCGGCAGGTCTATGGCGACGATCACTATATCGTCCGCTTTCAGGAGCCGGGCGTGGAGGCGCGCTTCAAGGGGCAGGAGGACCGCTTCTTCGAATTCGTGTTCGGCGCCCCGCCCAAACAGTCCATTGACGGTCTGCCCCCGGCGGAGGTGACCCATTTGTTCAACCGGTTCCGGGAGTTCACTGGCCGGGTCGAGGACGACATCGTGATCGGGCCGGAGGACCGGCATGTCTATGCCGAGGCTTACCGCAAGTCCGGCTTTGGCGGCGGCATCAATTATTACCGCAATATGAGCGCCAACTGGCGGCTGATGCGCGGCTATAATCATGACATCAAGGAAACGCCCTGCCTGATGGTGGCCACCGACCGCGACTGGTTCCTGCCGCCCCTGCTGACCGAGGGCATGGACGAGCGGATCGAGGATCTGGAGCTGCATGTGCTGGAGGGCGTCGGCCACTGGACGATGTGGGAAGCGCCAGACCGCCTGAACGCCCTGATGACCGACTGGCTGGGCCGCAAGTTCGGTTGAGCAGAGAAAAAGCCCGGTTCGCTTGGCGAACCGGGCTTTCTTCAGGCGATTGTAATCCCGTTTACTTCAGAACGCCGTTCGCTTTCATCGCGCGGGCGTAGAAGAACAGGAAGATGGCGACGGCCCAGATCAGCACGGTGAAGATCCACTGGCCGGTATTCATCGCCATTGGCGAAATGCCGATCGTGTAGATGGCCGTGACGATGATGCCGAGGATGGACAGGCCAAACAGCTGGACCGCCCAGCCCATGCGAAGCAGCAGGGCCAGCGAGCCCAGCAGCGCCGCCCAGACGGCCACGCCCCAGGAGATAATGGTCCAGGCCGGGAAGCTGTAGAAATAATCCAGCTGTTCCTGGGTGAACTGGCTCATATAGGAATCCAGCCGCATCTGGGTGGCGGTGAAATCGAACGCCCCGATGGCGTTCCATAGCAGCGTGACGATGCCGATCACCCAGAGATGCCAGGGCGTTTTCACGCCTCCGGCGTCCGGTTCGGCGGGCGCGGCCTGCGGCGCGGGCTGTTCCGGCGCGGGTTTGGGCGCGGACGCCGTGGCGTCAGAGCTTTGAGCCTCCGGCGCGTTGCCGCCGCCGGCATTGTTACCATCAGTATTGGACATGTTGTTTCCTCCCCAATCGTGTCCGATTGGAGGAGATTATAAACATGACGGCCCGGTTACGGGATTACTTTTTGGAAAATCCGGACCGGGACTTTCAAATAATCGCGTAGAGCACGAACAGGCCCGCGGCGGCGGAGAGCGGCGCCAGGAGGCGGATTGTCCGGAGTGACAGGCGCTTCGCCCAGAACAGGGCGTATCCGTGATGCCAGCGGCGCGGGATCATCAGGATGATGGCCGAGGTGGCCACCACAAAGGCGCCGAAAACCTCGAACCCCAGCGGAAAACGCGAAACGGGGGCGGCCAGATAGAAGGAAACGCCCGCCAGCATGCGCAGGGCGTGTTCGGCGATATTGATGAAATCGGTGGAGCCGGCGGCGGCCAGATAGCCTCGCGCCCGCTCGGGCCGGAACGCCATCAGGCCGGCGACCGCGACAAGCCATACGCCGCAGAGCGCGACGATGGCTTGCCACAGGATCATCATGTGCGTGAGCCCCTAGAGGTCCAGCAGGAGGCGTTCGGGATCTTCCAGCTGTTCCTTGACGCGGACCAGGAAGGTCACCGCTTCCTTGCCGTCGACGATGCGGTGATCATAGCTGAGCGCCAGATACATCATCGGGCGGATTTCCACCTTGCCGTCGATGGCGACCGGGCGCTGGTCGATGCGGTGCATGCCCAGAATGCCCGATTGCGGGGGGTTGAGGATGGGCGTGGAGAGCAGCGAGCCATAGACCCCGCCATTGGACAGGGTGAAGGTGCCGCCCTGCAGCTCGTCCAGCTTCAGCTCGTTATCCCGGGCGCGGGCGCCCAGATCATTGATGGTCTTCTCGATCTCCGCCATCGACTTGGAGTCGCAATCGCGCACAACCGGAACCACCAGACCCGTGGGCGTGCCGACGGCGACGCCGAGATCGTAATAGTTCTTGTAGATGATGTCGTCGCCGTCGATCTCCGCGTTGACGGCCGGGATCTCTTTCAGGGCATGGACGCAGGCCTTGATGAAGACGCTCATGAAGCCCAGCCGCACGCCGTGCTTCTTCTCGAACAAATCCTTGTACTGGCTGCGCATGTTCATCACCGCGCTCATGTCCACGTCGTTGAACGTGGTCAGCATGGCGGCGTTGTCCTGCGCGGCCTTCAGGCGCTTGGCGATGGTGCGGCGCAGGCGCGTCATGGGAACACGCTCCTCGCGGTCCTTCAGATCGCGCGGGGCGGGCTTGGCTTTCGCCTTTTCGGCCTTTTCCTCGCTGCGCTGCGCATCGGCGGATTCGATGGCGGCCATAGCGTCCGACTTGGTGATGCGGCCGCCCTTGCCCGTGCCCTCGATCTTGGACGGGTCCAGGCCGTGTTCGGAGATGACGCGCTGGGCGGCGGGCATGGCCTTGCCGCTGTCCTTCTTCTCCTCGGGCTTTTTCTCGGCTTTCTTGTCCTTCTTGGCGGACTTGTCGTCCTTGCCCTTTTTCGCCTTCTTGGCGCCGCCGGACGCGCCCTTGCGGATCTTGGCGATGACCGAGCCGACCTCGACCGCATCGCCGGACGAAACGACCTGTTCCTCGATCACCCCGTCGACGGGCGAGGGAACCTCGACGGCGGCCTTGTCGGTCTCGACCTCGACCAGCGGATCGTCGACCTTCACGGAATCGCCGACGCCGACCAGCCAGTCGCCGATCTCGCCTTCCGCGACGGATTCGCCCATCTGCGGGATCTCGACCTCGACAATCTCGCCGTCGCCGTCACCGTCGTCATCGCCGGACGCATCGTCTTCGGCTTCGTCATCGCCGCTGTCGTCTTCATCCTCGTCAGCGGAAGCATCTTCCGCCGAGGCGGCGTCCTCGTCCGCGTCGTAATCGTCGGCGGAGGCTTCGCCGCCATCCTCGATCTCGCCGAGCAGGGCGCCGACCTCGACGGTCTCGCCTTCCTCGACCGCGATGCTGCTGAGCACGCCGTCAGCCTGGGCATAGACCTCGACGGCGACCTTGTCGGTCTCCAGCTCGACCAGAGCCTCGTCCTTCTTGACCGCGTCGCCTTTGGATTTCAGCCATTTGCCGACCGTGGCCTCAGTGACGGATTCGCCGAGCTGGGGGACTTCAATCTTGCTCATTGTTCTCTCATCAAACCTTTCGCGCGCTGCCTTACAGCGTCAAAGCCTCTTCGAGGAAGGCTTCCAGTTCTTTCTGGTGTTTGGACATCAGGCCGGTGGCCGTGGAGGCGGAAGCGGGGCGGCCGACATAGCGCGGACGCATCGTGGCCGCGCCGATCTTGCGCAGCACCCATTCGATGTTCGGCTCCATGAAGGTCCAGCCGCCCATATTCTTGGGTTCTTCCTGGCACCAGATCACGTCCGCCTCGGGGAAGCGTTTCAGCTCCACCATCAGGGACTTGGCCGGGAAGGGATAGAATTGCTCGACCCGCAGCAGGTAGATGTCGTCGATGCCCTGCTTCTCGCGGGCCTCCAGCAGGTCGTAATAGACCTTGCCCGAGCAGATGACGACGCGCTTGATGTCGCCGTCGGGCTTCAGCTTGATCTCTGTGTGGCCGGCCTCGGTCTCCGCATCGTCCCACAGGACGCGGTGGAAGGAAGAACCGGACGCCAGCTCTTCCAGCCGCGAGGTCGCGCGCTTGTGGCGCAGCAGCGACTTGGGCGTCATCAGGATCAGCGGTTTGCGGAAATTACGGTGAATCTGGCGCCGCAGGATGTGGAAATAGTTCGCCGGCGTGGAGCAATTGGCGACCTGCCAGTTGTCCTCGGCGCACATCTGCAGGAAGCGCTCCAGCCGGGCGGAGGAGTGCTCCGGGCCCTGGCCCTCATAGCCGTGCGGCAGCAGGCAGATCAGGCCTGACATGCGCAGCCATTTGCGCTCGCCCGAGGACAGGAACTGGTCGAAATAGACCTGCGCGCCGTTGCAGAAATCGCCGAACTGCGCCTCCCACGCCACCAGCGTGTTCGGGGCGGCGAGCGAATAGCCGTATTCGAAGCCCAGCACCGCCTCCTCGGACAGCATGGAGTCGATGACTTCATACTTGGCCTGGCTGTCGGAGAGATGGTTGAGCGGGGTGTAGACCTCTTCGGTCTCCTGATCGATCACGTGCGAGTGGCGCTGGGAGAAGGTGCCGCGCGCCGAATCCTGGCCGGACAGGCGCACGGGGAAGCCCTCGTCCAGCAGCGAGGCGTAGGCCAGATGCTCGGCGGTGGCCCAGTCCAGCCCCTCGCCGGCCTCAATGGCCTTGGCACGGTTGCCGATCACCCGTTTCAGGGTTTTGTGAATATTGATTCCGTCCGGAATCGTGGTGATCTTCTCACCCAGCGCCTTCAGGCGGTCCAGATCCACGGCGGTGTCGCCGCGGCGCTCGTCGCCCTCGGGCAGGCCCAGGCCCGACCAGCGGCCGTCCAGCCAGTCCGCCTGATTGGTGCGGTAGTCCTTGCCGGCTTCGAACTCGTCATCCAGGAATTTGTCGAATTCCTCGGTCCAGCCATCGGCCTCGGCCTCGTCCACCAGACCGTCGTCGATCAGGCTGCGGGCATAGGTCTCGCGCACCGTCTTGTGCTCGGAGATGATGTCGTACATGTGCGGCTGGGTGAAGGTCGGGTCGTCGCCTTCGTTATGGCCGAAGCGGCGATAGCAGAACATGTCCACCACCACGTCCTTGGCGAAACGCTGGCGATATTCGGTGGCGACCTTGGCCGCGAACACCACCGCTTCCGGGTCGTCGCCGTTCACATGGAAAATCGGCGCCTCGACCATCTTCGCCACATCCGTCGGGTAGGGCGAGGAGCGGGAGAAGCGCGGGGAGGTCGTGAAGCCGATCTGGTTGTTCACGACGAAATGGATGGTGCCGCCCGTGCGGTGGCCGGACAGGCCCGACATGCCGAAACATTCCGCCACCACGCCCTGACCGGCGAAGGCCGCGTCGCCGTGCAGCAGCAGCGGCAGGACATTGGTGCGCGGCGCGGACGGATCCTCGATCTGGTCCTGCGCCTGTTTGGCGCGCGCCTTGCCGATCACGACCGGGTTCACCGCCTCGAGATGCGAGGGGTTGGCGGTCAGCGACAGATGCACGGTATTGCCGTCGAATTCCCGGTCCGAGGACGAGCCGAGATGGTATTTCACGTCGCCGGAGCCGTAATCGTCGGCGCCGAAGGTCGAACCGCCCTGAAACTCGTGGAAAATCTTGTGATAGGGCTTGCCCATCACCGCGCCCAGCACGTTCAGGCGGCCGCGGTGCGGCATGCCGATGACGATCTCGTCAATGCCCAGCGCGCCGCCGCGCTTGATCACCTGTTCCAGCGCCGGGACGATGGATTCACCGCCATCGATGCCGAACCGCTTGGTGCCGGGATAGCGGCGGTGCAGGAATCTTTCGAAACTCTCGGTCTCGATCAGTTTTTTAAGGATCGCCTCGCGGCCCATGTCCGTGAAGCTGATTTCCTTGTCGGGCCCTTCAATGCGCTCCTGCAGCCATGATTTCTCCTCGGGATTGGAGATGTGCATGAACTCCACGGCAAACGTGCCGCAATAGGTGCGCTTCAGGATGTCGACGATTTCCGCGATGGTCGCCGTTTCCAGCCCCAGCACGTCGTCGATGAAGATGTCCCGGTCCATGTCCTGCGGGCCGAAGCCGTAGGTTTCCGGGTCCAGCTCCGGCTGCGGGCCGAAATCCTCGATGCCCAGCGGGTCCAGATCGGCGGCCAGGTGGCCGCGAATCCGGTAGGCGCGGATCATCATCAGGGCGCGGATCGAATCCTGCGTCGCCTTGCGGATATCCTCCGCCGAAATGCCGGCCGGGCTGCGCTCGGCGATCTTTTGCTCAAGCCGGGTCTTTGCCTCGCCCCAGTCGCCGTCGTACAGGGCGACCATTTCGCCGTTCGATTTCGGCGGCCAGTCCTGGCGTTTCCAGTAGGGGCCTTCGGCGGCGCCGCCGGGTTCGCCTTCCGGCTCACCCAGAGAGGCGAAATAATCCCGCCAGCTGGAATCGACGCTGGCGGGATTGTCTGTGTATTTGGCGTAAAGCCGCTCGATATAGGCGGCGTTGGCGCCGTCCAGGAACCCGGTCTCTAGCAGCGCTTCGTTCAGCGCCTGGCGACCCTTATCGGCCATTGGAATCTAGACCCTTTGCGGTCGTGAATGAGGTTTCACTTTTCCCATATAGGGCGGTTTCAGCCTTTCAAAACCTCAGCCATGGTTGTGCCGAGGCGCGCGGGCGAATCCGCCACCGTGATTCCGGCGGATTGCATGGCCTCGATCTTGGAGTCCGCATCGCCCTTGCCGCCGGAAACAATGGCGCCGGCATGGCCCATCGTGCGGCCTTTCGGGGCGGTGCGCCCGGCGATGAAGCCGACGGTCGGCTTCTTCACCTTGCTGGATTTCAGGAATTCCGCGGCCTCTTCCTCGGCCGTGCCGCCGATCTCGCCGATCATGATGATCGACTCGGTCTCGTCGTCGGCCAGGAATTTCTCCAGCACGTCGATGAACTCGGTGCCCTTCACCGGATCGCCGCCAATGCCGACGCAGGAGGACTGGCCCAGCCCCACATTCGTGGTCTGGTGCACGGCCTCATAGGTCAGCGTGCCGGAGCGGGAGACAACGCCCACCGAGCCGCGCTTGTGGATGTGACCCGGCATGATGCCGATCTTGCACTCGTCCGGCGTGATGACGCCCGGGCAGTTCGGGCCGACCAGGCGGGACTTGGAGTTCTGCAGGCGGGCGTGAACCTTGACCATGTCCAGCACCGGAATCCCTTCCGTGATGGTGATGATCAGCGGGATTTCCGCGTCGATCGCCTCGATAATCGCGGCGGCCGCGAATTTCGGCGGGACATAGATGACCGAGGCGTCGGCCCCGACCTTGTCCCGCGCTTCGGCGACGGAGTCGAAGACCGGCAGCTTGGCGCCGTCGAGGGAGGATTCCCACGTCTCGCCGCCTTTGCCCGGCGTCACGCCGGCGGTCATCTTGGTGCCGTAGGCGATGGCCTGTTCGGTATGGAAGGTGCCGGTGGAGCCGGTGAGGCCCTGGCAGATCACCTTGGTGTTCTTGTCGACCATGATGGACATTAGGACGCCTCCTGAACCGCTTTGACGATTTTCTGGGCGGCGTCGTCCAGATCATTGGCCGAAATCACGTTCAGGCCGCTTTCGTCGATGATTTTCTTACCTTTTTCCACGTTCGTGCCCTCAAGGCGCACGACCAGCGGAACCTTCAGCCCGACATCCTTGACGGCGGCGATCACGCCTTCGGCGATGACGTCGCATTTCATGATGCCGCCGAAGATATTGACCAGAATGCCTTCGACATTCGGGTCGGCGGTGATGATCTTGAAGGCCGCCGTGACCTTTTCCTTGTTGGCGCCGCCGCCAACGTCCAGGAAGTTGGCCGGCTCCGCGCCATAGAGCTTGATGATGTCCATGGTCGCCATGGCCAGCCCGGCGCCGTTCACCATGCAGCCGATATTTCCGTCCAGCGCGACATAGGCCAGATCGTGCTTGGAGGCCTCGATCTCTTTCTCGTCCTCTTCGGACTTGTCGCGCAGCTCGGCGATGTCGGGATGGCGGAACAGGGCGTTGCCGTCGAAGCTGACCTTGGCGTCCAGCACGCGCAGCGCGCCGTTTTCCATGACGATCAGCGGGTTGATCTCCAGAAGGCTCATGTCCTTCTCGGTGAACGCCTTATAGAGGACCGGCGCCAGTTTCAGCATGTCGCCGCGCGCCTCGCCGTCCAGCTTCAGCGCGTCGGCCAGCTTCCCGGCGTCGTCCTTGGTCACGCCGGCATCCGGATCGATGGGCAGGGTCAGGATCTTGTCTGGGGTTTCCTCGGCCACCTGCTCGATATCCATGCCGCCCTCGGTGGAGACGACAAAGGCGACCTTGGAGGTCGACCGGTCGATCAGCATGGACAGATACAGTTCGCGGGAAATGTCCGCGCCGTCCTCGATATAGAGGCGGTTGACCTGTTTTCCGTCATCGCCGGTCTGGGCGGTGACCAGCGTGTTGCCGAGCATTTCGCCGGCGTGCTTTTCCACTTCGTCGATGGAGAAGGCCAGGCGGACGCCGCCTTCCGCGTCGGCGGGCAGTTCCTTGAACTTGCCCTTGCCGCGGCCGCCGGCGTGGATCTGGGATTTCACCACATAGAGCGGGCCGGGAAGCTTCTTGGCGGCGCCGACGGCTTCGTCGACGGTGTAGGCGGGAAAGCCCTCGGCCACGGGCGCGCCGAAGCTGCGCAGCAGGGCCTTGGCTTGATGTTCGTGAATATTCATTCGCAAAAACAGGTCGCTATGGAAGGGAGAATTTCGATTCCGGTTATAAACCCTTGAGCCTTTGTGGCAACAAGGCGATTCGTCATGCCTGCTCCGCCGTTTCGGCGGCGGGGTGCGCCTCGCTGATTGCGGGGCTGCCCGAACCCGGCGCGAAGGCGAACTCTTCCTTGTCCTCGCGGTCGACCGCCGGGATGATCCGGGTCCGCAGCAGCATGGTCACCGCCAGCAGTGCGCCGCCGGCTGTGGCCAGAACGAACAGGCCGCGCGCGCCGAAGGCCTGCATCGCCCCGCCATAGAGCGAGGGGCCGACAATCGCGCCGATTCCGTAGACGATCAGCAGGCCGGCAATCGCCTTGGAGATGTTCTTGGCCTCGATATGGTCGGTGGCGTGCGCCACGGCGACGCCATAGAAGCTGAGCGAGCCCGCGCCCCAGGCGCCGAGCGCGGCAAAGGCCAGCCAGAACGGCGCGGCCGTGCCGAAAGCCGCCAGAACGCCGACGCCCAGCGCGCTGATCGCGGCCAGCGCGGCGATGACCAGGCGGCGGTCGATAATGTCGGAGATCCGCCCCGCCGGCCACTGGATCACGATGCCGCCGATCCAGGCCGCAGCCTGCAGAACAGCGGCGGTGGTCACGGCCTCCCCGGGCAGCTCGGCGGCATAGATTGGCAGCAGGGCGATCAGGCCGGCGTTCAGCACCCCGGCGGCGAAACAGGCGATGACCGCGCCGGGCGCCAGCCGCCACAGCCGGGTCAGCGGGAAGGGCTCGGGCGTTGGCGGGGCCGGTTCGATCTGCCGCGTCCAGCAAAGCGGAATCATGGCGATGGCGACAATTCCGGCCGTCAGCATGAACGGCCCGGCCGACAATGGCGCAACGCCAAGGATCAGGAACGGCCCGCCCAACAGCGCCACTTTCGTGACCACGTGATAGACGCCAAGGACCGATCCGCGGCTGTGCGCGGGCGTGGCCACCGACATCCAGCTCTCGGCCACGGTGAACAGGCCGACGAAACAGAAACCCAGCAGGGCGCGCAGCACCGCCCAGCTCCACGCGTCGATGCGCCAGTAAAGCGCCAGCGTGATGGCGGCGGCGGCGGCGGCGAACGCCGCATAGGCGCGGATCGCGCCCATGCGGGCCATCATGGAGGGGGCGTAGATGCCGCCGGCCAGGAAACCGACAGCATAGGCGGTGGCGGTGAGGCCGATCGCGGTTTCGCTGGCCCCGGCATTGTCGAGGCTGAGCGGCAACAGCACGCCCATCACGCCCGCCGCCAGTTGCAGCAGCGTCATCGCCAGGATCAGCGAAGTCAGGTCACGGACGTGGCGCATTACGCCTCACGCGCAAGGGGGCCTATGGAACGGGCGCCCTTCTAACGGGATTTGCGCGCCGGATCAGCCTCTGGTGTCAGGAAATTTGCGATTTATCCAGTCCTCATCCGCCGAAAACGACCTGATGCAATAACCGCCCGGGCATGAAGGCGAACAGGCCGGGAATCGTCAGCGCGCCGAATACCAGTCCGAACATGGCGTTGCGGTGGGCTTTCACGTCCTTCTTGAAGCGGATCGCCCGCAACCCGCCGAAAATGCCGAAGGCCGTCAAGGGCACGAAAACGTGGATGAAGCTGAACGCGCCGTCATTGATTTGCCGGATGAAGATGGCGGTGACCGCGACCGTTGCCATCATCACGATGAAAGCCCGGCCAAACGTGCGGTGAGAGAAAGTGCCCTTGGGCGCGGCCAGCATCCAGACGGCGATGCCCAGCGCGGCGAAGGCGGCGAGGGCGTGGATCTGTATCACCAGCGGCGCGGCGAGGAAGAGGTCGAGATTCATGACAGAAGTTTCCGTTTTCCATGCGCGGCGGGGCCGCGGACGGATCAGCCATGACGGGGCGCCGGAGCGGAAGCCAGGCGAAGTTCGCGAACCCGGTCGCGTGTTTCGCCAAGCGCGTCTAAGCTCCGTTCGCGAAGCGTGAACGGAAACGGGGACACGGCGTGCTGGGAACGCGCAGGCAATGGCTGACACGGATCCTGATCGTGCTGGCGGCCGGAGGGTTGCTGACGGTGCTGGCGCCCTACGAGACCGGGCAGATTCCTGTTATCGGGAGGGCGCTCTACTGGTGCGGATTGATCGCGGTCGGGCTGGCCAGCGGAGAGACGATCGCCTGGGGCGTGGTGAAGGCTCTGCCGGAAGGGACGCATCCCGCCGTGCACTGGCTGCTGATCTCGCTGGCGGTTTCTGTCCCCGTCACCGCGGTTGTCATCGGGGTCCAGCTTCTGAGCGGCGGCGCCGTTCGCTGGATGGACGTGCCGCTGTTTTATTTCCTGGTCTGGGTGATCTCGGCGGCGATGACGGCGCTGGGCGTGCTGATGAACCGCAAGGCGGCGGCGGAAGAGGCTGCGCGGGCTGCCCCTCCCTCCGCGCCCGGCGCGCGATTCATGCAGCGGCTGAAACCGAAGCTGCGGACCGGGGCGCTGTGGGCCGTGGCGTCCGAGGATCATTATCTGCGCGTGAAGACGGATCTGGGGGAGGAGCTGGTCCTGATGCGTCTGTCCGATGCGATGGCCGAGCTGGAAGGCGTCTCCGGCCTGCAGACCCACCGGTCCTGGTGGGTGGCGGAGGCCGGAGTGGACGCGGTGACGAAACAGGCCGGCGGGCGCGCGGCTGTGCGTCTGAAGGACGGGGCCGAGGCCCCGGTCAGCCGCGCAAACCTGCCCAAACTACGCGAGGCCGGCTGGCTCTAGTCCGCCTTTGCGCGCGTTTCCTTTCCGCCGCCCAGCACGGCGTTGATGATGCTGACCAGCAGGGCCAGGAAAAAAGCCGCCCAGAAGCCGGAAATCGCGAAACCCGGCACCACGGCGGCGGCCAGCCAGATCATCAGCGCGTTCAGCACCAGCAGGAACAGGCCCAGCGTCACGATGGTGATCGGCAGGGTCAGCAGGAACAGGACCGGTTTCACCACCGCATTGACCAGGCCGAGGATGATGGCGGTGATTGCAACCGCCAGCAGGTTCTCGGCGTGAACGCCCGGTATGACATAGGCCCCGACGGCCAGCGCCAGTGTGGAAATCAGCCAGCTGAGGATCATGGTCGCGCGCCTTTCCGGTCTTCGTTCCGTCTGCCCCTACGTGATGAACCGCTTGCGGTTCTCCGCCCATTCTGCGCGCGTCTGGGCCCAGATGTGAACCGGGAAATCCTCTAGCGGCGCAGGCAGCGTGCAGGGGCCGCGATGGGACGAGCCCAGACGTTCGGCCAGCACGATGGAGGGCGTGTTGTCCGGATCGATGACATGGATGACCTCGTCCCAGCCCAGCGTATCGAACGCCCAGTCGATGGCGGCGGCCGACCCTTCGGTGGCGTATCCCCTGCCGTGCGCGGCGCGCGACAGGCCCCAGCCGACCTCCGTTCCCGGCCAGCCGTCCGGCATCCAGGGGCCGAGGCGGCCGACCCAGTTCCCGGTCTCTTTCTCGATGACGGAGAACATGCCGAACCCCTTCAGCAGCCAGGAGCCGGCCATGGTGGCGAAGCCGCGCCAGGCCGCGCCGCGCGCCTGCGCGCCGCCGATGAAGCGCGCGGCCTCCTCGTCAGCCATGAAATCGGCCCAGGCGTCGAAATCGCTCTCCTGCGGCGGGCGCAGGATCAGGCGCGGGGTCTCGATGCGGATCGCGGAAATGTCGGTCATGGGGCGGCCCTTCCAATGAAAAGCGGGCCGCGGTGATTATCCCAGCGTGTCGATCTCGTCCAGAATGGCCTCGATTGCGGGGCGGTCCTTGTAGCTTTCCTCATAGAGCTTCGCCTGAATCTTGCCGTCCGGGCTGACCACGAAGACGACCGGGTGCGGGACGCCATAGACCTTCGGATTATCAGCGTATTCCTCATTGCGCAGGCCGAAGGCGTCGATGGCCGCCGAGTCGGGGTCCGACAGCAGCGCGATGTCGATATCGCGGCGCTCGGCGAACAGGGCGAGGGTTTCCACCGGATCATAGGTGACGACCGCGATTTTATAGCCGCGGGCGCGGATATCGCTGGCCGATTCATTGATCGTGATCGTCTGGTTCTGGCAGTAGGGGCACCAGTCCAGCGAGCGGTTGAACAGAAGAACCAGCCCGTTCTCGCCTGACAGATCGTCCAAGCCGCGGACCGCGCCGCTCTGGTCTTCCAGCTCCAGGGCGTGCGGCAGTTGCGCGCCGATTTCCGGGCCGAGGTCTTCGGGGAAATCCTGCGCCGAAGCGGTTGCGGCGGTCAGGGCCAGCATGGCGATAACAGCGGAAATAATTCTGATCATGGCGGAGAGTCTCCCTTGGCGTCCGTCCCATAGCGGGTAGCCCATGCGCCCCGGCGGGGCGAGAGGGGCTGACGCGCTTGTGATGGCCGCGTCATGTGCAGTGAGCGCGGAGCCATTGGGCCGCTTGCGAGTTGATTTGGCCGAGAGTTCACAACCGCAAGGCCTTTTCCATGACCCGATCCATCCTGCTCGCCGCCACCGCGCTGACGCTCGCCGCCGCGCCCGCCCTGTCCGCGCAAACCGGCGAGGGCGGCGCAACGTCGGCCGTGACCGAGACGGCGCTGGCCATGGAGACGGTGAATGCGGCGGCGTTCGGCGGCGAAGCGGCCGACGAGGCCGATATATCTCCCGTCGTGCTGAAGGCGCAGGTTCTGATGGACCGGGCGCACATGTCGCCGGGCGTGATCGACGGGCGACACGGCGAGAATACCAGCAAGGCGGTGGAGCGTTTCCAGAAGGCCAAAGGGCTGGAGGCCACCGGAAAGCTGGACGCGGCGACCTGGGCGGCGCTGACCGAAGGCGGGAAGGATGATGTCTTGCGCGAATACGCCTTGTCAGAAGAAGACGTGTCCGGACCGTTTCACGAGGTGCCGGAGGACGATTACCGCGCCATGGCCGAGATGGACGCTCTGACCTATGAGCGCGTCAGCGAGGCGCTGGCCGAACGGTTCCACATGGACGAGGACCTGCTTCTGGAGCTGAACCCCGAAGCGGAGTTCGCGGCGGGCGAGACCATTATCGTCGCCGACGCCGGAGCCAACCTGGAAACCGGCAAGGTGGCGCGGATCGAAGCCGACAAGGCCATGGGCGCGGTGCGCGCCTATGATTCCAGCGGGACGCTCCTGGCGGCATATCCGGCCACGATTGGATCAAGCGATACGCCGTCGCCGTCCGGAGAGATGAAGGTCACGGCCATCGCCCCCGCCCCGACCTACACTTATAATCCGGAGGTCAATTTCGACGCCGGACCCGACGAAATCCTGATCCTGCCAGCCGGACCGAACGGCCCCGTCGGCGGCACCTGGATCGATCTCGAGAAAGACACTTACGGCATCCACGGCACGGCGGATCCGGCCAAGGTGGACAAGGAGTTCTCCCATGGCTGCGTGCGCCTGACCAACTGGGACGCGGCGGAGCTGGCCGGCCTGGTCGTGGACGGCGAGACCATGGTGACATTTGTGGATTCCCCCGAAGGCTAGACATGCTGCTCATCGACCTGAAGGGAGATGAAACATGGAGCGATACACCGGCGGCTGCCTGTGCGGCGATGTGCGGTTCGTGGCGACAGGGCGGCCCTACCGCGTCGGGCTTTGCCACTGTCTTGATTGCCGCAAGCTTCACGGGGCGCTGTTTCACGCCTCCGCGATATTCCACCGGGACGCGGTGACCATTGAGGGCGAGACGGGCGAGTACAAGGGGCGGCGCTTCTGCCCGCGCTGCGGGTCGACCGTGTTTGGCCGCAGCGATGACGAGGTGGAAGTAAATCTTGGATCGCTGGACGCGCCGGACCAGCTGACGCCCACCTATGAACTGTGGACCGTGCGCCGGGAGTCCTGGCTGCCGCCGTTTCCGTTCAAGAACCGCTATGACCGCGACCGGGAAGGCGGCGGGCGTACAGAGGACTAGTCACAGCCGCGCCAGCGATCCGGACAAGAAAAAAGCCCGGCCGTGAGGGCCGGGCTTTTTCATGTCTTGCGCCGGAAAGGCTTACGCTAGGCTGGTGTCGATCTTCTTGCAGGCCTCGACCAGTTCCTTCACCGCGTCGACGGAATGGTTGAAGCCGGCCTTTTCCTCGTCATTGAGATTGATCTCGACGATCTTCTCCACGCCGCCTTCGCCGATGATGATCGGCACGCCGACATAGAGGTCGTTCAGCCCGTACTGGCCGGTCAGATTGGCGGCGCAGGGCATGACGGACTTCTTGTCCTTCAGATAGGCCTCGGCCATGGCGATGGCGGAGGAGGCCGGGGCGTAATAGGCCGAGCCATTGCCCAGAAGCTGAACGATCTCGCCGCCGCCCTTGCGGGTGCGGTCGACGATTGCGTCGAGCTTGTCCTGCGTGGTCCAGCCCATCTCGATCAGGTCCGGCACCGGGATGCCGGCGACCGTGGAATAGCGCGGCAGCGGCACCATGGTGTCGCCGTGGCCGCCCATCACGAAGGCGGTGACGTCCTCGACCGAAACCTCGAACTCCTCGGCCAGGAAATGGCGGAAGCGGGCGGAATCCAGCATGCCGGCCATGCCGACGACTTTCTCGGCCGGCAGACCGGAGAATTCGCGCAGCGCCCAGACCATGGCGTCCAGCGGGTTGGTGATGCAGATCACGAAGGCGTTCGGGGCGTGCTTCTTGATGCCCTCGCCGACCGACTTCATGACCTTCAGATTGATTTCCAGCAGGTCGTCGCGGCTCATGCCCGGCTTGCGGGGGGAGCCGGCGGTGACGATGCAGACATCGGCGCCTGCAATGGCTTCATAATCCTGCGCGCCCTTCAGGCGGGAATCGAAACCCTCTACGGGGGCGGATTCGGCCAGGTCCAGCGCCTTGCCCTGCGGCATGCCTTCGGCGATGTCGAACAGGACGACGTCGCCCAGTTCCTTCAGTCCGGCGAGGTGCGCCAGGGTGCCGCCGATCATGCCGGCGCCGATCATTGCAAGCTTCTTGCGGGCCATCTTTCATGTCTCCTTGTATGCGTCGATTTGAGCGCGGCGCGCGTCATGGGGCGCGGCGGCGCGCGGGAATAATCCTGAACCGTTGCGGCGTGGAATAGCGGAGGCCGCGCGAAGCATCAACGCGGCGGGATGCGCTTATTCGTCGCCCGCCTCCATCCACACCACGCCCCAGACCCACAGAGAGTCGTCCATGCCGCGCAGGGCCTGCGCCTCGGCGCGCGGGAAGACCACCTGCGCCGGGCCGAAACCGCCCAGCTTCAGCGGCGCGCCGTCGCGGTGCGTGGCCAGGATCACGTCATATTCGTCGATCAGGGCGCGGGGGATGTCCGCGCCATAGCCGTCCAGCGCCACGGCGGTGACGATTTCACCGCGCGCCCCGGCGGCCTCCAGCACCGCGGACAGGCGCGGCCCGGTAAAACTATGCTCCGGCCCGCCGGCCGGATAATCGGCCGCGACCGTTGTTTGCGGCAGGGCGGCGAGATCGGCGGCGGTAAATTCAAAGACGCGTTCGGACTCCGCGCCCAGCCAGTTCAGGAACAGGTCCTCGCGCGGGCTGACCGCGCCGCGATTGGTCTCGGCCAGCTGGCCGGTCAGGGTGAGAACCACGGGTGATTTGCCGTCACCGCCGGGCGAGCAGGCGGCCAGCGCGGCGGCGAGGAGCGGAAGCAGAAAAATGATGCGTTTCATGGTCCCGAGTCGATGGCCGAGCCATGCGCCCCCGTCAAGCGGAATGAGGAGGCGCAAGGCCCGCCATATGAGGAAATTCGGGCGCGGCGGTGGTCAGGCCGGGTCAGATATGCACGTCTGGGGCCTTCGCGAAGCTTGAAGACGATACACGTTCAAAAGGAATTCCTCATGAAACTCACCGATGCCCAGGCGGACAAGGTCAAGGACGCAATCGGTCTGGAGCCGTTCCCCGAAGACGCGCCGGTGGCTGCGCAGCTGAAAGAACATTTCGGCGACCACACCTTCTTCGTGGCCGAGGCCGGCCTGTTTGTCTTTGAAAAGGACGAAAACGCCGAAGACGCCGGCGACGACCCGGCGCGCGCCATCCAGATCGCCCAGTGGACCGAAAAGGACGGCCAGCAGGCGCTGGCGGTTGTCGAGCCGCAGGCGACCACGACGACGGTGGACCTCGCCGAAGCCGCTTGAGGCTTCCGGCGGCGCCGCCCTGATATGAACTTGAAGCTTTAGCGGCGTTTTGGCGCCGTTATAGTCCTGCTTCCGCGCATGAAACGGGACGAGGACTCCATGAAGCTCAGCAAGATTCAGGTCAGGCGGATCCAGATGGCGACGGGCCTCACTCCCATTACGGAGGGGGACCCGTTCCATCAGGCGCTGACGCGCCAGTTCGGCGAAGAAACATTCTATATCGCCAAGCGCGGCCTGCTGGTTTTCGAACCGGCGGACGACATGCGCGAGGCGTGCGAGGACCCGGTCCGGGCCTGGCGTCTGGCCGAATTCAGCGAGAAAGACGGCGAAAGCGCGCTGGGCACGATCGAGCGCGAGCGCACCACGATGGTGATTGACCTCGCCAATCCCGCCGGGGATCAGCGCAGCATCAACTAGCCCGTGGCCGCGCGGGGTTGTGCGGGGTCCTCGACCGGCTGGATGCTGCGCGGGGCCGCATATTTGAAGCGCGTCAGCAGCGTTTCGAACTCCGCCAGCAATTCCATCAGATCGGATCCCGGCATCATCGGTTTCTTGCCGGCCGGGAACATGAAGCTCCACACCGAAATAATGTGATCCAGCACGCCCATGCGCTCGCCGAGCGCCAGGAAGATGCGGGGCGAATCCAGAAGGAAGTCGCGGAAAGCCGAGGCGTCGCCGCCTTCGGTCAGTTGGGATAAGGCATTGTCATAGGCCGAGAGAAAGGGAGGGATCGCCGCGGTCAGTTCGGCCAGGCGGCGGGAGACATTATCCCGCGTCTCGCGAATGGCGCTTTTTTCCTCGGGATCCAGATTACCGGTCGCAAAAACCTGTTGCAGGCCGCGCGCGACATCCGGCGCCTCCTCGACAAGTTTGGAATAGCGCCATTTGAAATAGAGGAAGCCTTTCCAGGCGAACATGCCTTCGGCGTAATTGTTCTCGTCCAGCTTCAGGGCGAGGCGCAGCGGTTCGATCTGACCGGTTTCGTCATTGAACAGCAGTTTCCGCACCAGCTTGTTCTGCATGTCCGTATCCGCGGCCGCATCGCCAAACAGGGCCACCGCCAGGGCCGAGAGTTCTGAGCGCGCGAAATTGAACATTTCCATCTGGTCGTTTTCGGAAAGGTCCAGAAAGGCCGGATCAATGCGCACCTGGCTGCGCTGGAACACCTCGCGCAGCAGGAACGGATCCAGCGAAGGCGCGCCCTCCAGCAGGCCGAGAATTTCCTCGTCATGGCTGCGGTCTTCGTGGGCGTCGCCCCACAGTTCGCGCCGCACTTCGGCGTAATTATCCTGTCCCAGCAGGAAGTAGCGTCCGCCCAGACGCAGGTCCTCCGCGTTCAGCGGCAGGATGATTTTGGTGGCGTGGCGGCGTCCATCGGCAAAACTGCGGTCATTGGCGGCGACGCAATGCTTGGTCACGATGGCGCGGCGCAAGAGGCGGTTGCGGAAGATGGGCGGGCCTTCGGGCGCGCCTTCCGGCCGCATGTAAAAGCGCAGCAGGTTCAAAAGGCGGGCTGTCGAGCCCTTTTCCTTCAGTATGACGAGCGTGCGGGAGTCTGAGTCAGACATCCTTGGTTCTTTTCAATTACACCTGTTCTTGCCAGAAACCCTATTCGCGAGACAATTAAGGATGCGTTTCCGCCACGGCTATTTGCTGTGGCGCGCTGCGAATACAACCTGATTGCAAGACCAGACTCTGGACCGCGCCGGCGGGCGGGGATATGGCTTGAGGCCCTCCCCGTCCGCCCCCGTCCAAGGACATATCGACCGTGACCACCGAAGACGCCGACGACGGCCAGACGTCGTCTCACGCCGGGTTCGCGGCGTTCCGGCACGGACCGTATATGCGCTACTGGCTGGCGCGGGCGCTGGCGGTGTTCGCCGCGCAGATCCAGATCGTGGCGGTCGGCTGGCAGGTCTATGACATCACGCGCAACCCGCTGGACCTGGGCCTGATCGGCCTGTCGCAGTTCCTGCCCGCCCTGTTGCTGGTTCTGGTCACGGGCGCGGTGGCGGACCGGTTCTCCCGCCGGGGCATCATGGCGGTGTGTCTGACCGCGGAAGGGATCTTCGCCAGCGGGCTTCTGGCCTTCACCATCTGGGGCGGCGGGCACATCTGGATGGTGTTCGCGCTGCTGGCGTCGTTTGGCGTGGCGCGGGCATTCTTCGGGCCGGCGACGCAGGCTTTGCTGCCTAATATCGTGCCGCCGAAACTGCTTTCCAACGCCATTGCGCTCAATTCTTCCGCCTGGCAGCTGGCAACGATCGTGGGGCCGATGGCGGGCGGTCTGCTGTATGGAATTTCGCCGCTGGCCGCCTATGGCTCGGCGGTGGGATTATTGCTGATCGCCGCGGTCCTGACCCTGACCATCCCCAAACCGGACCAGCATAGCGAGGCCGAACCCCCCGGCTGGGAAACGCTGGTGGCGGGCTTCCGCTATATCTGGCGGGAGAAAGTGGTGTTCGGGGCGATCAGCCTGGATCTGTTCGCGGTGCTTCTGGGCGGAGCGACGGCGCTGCTGCCGGTCTATGCGCGCGACATTCTGGAGGTGGGGCCGGCGGGGCTGGGCTTCCTGCGCGCCGGGCCGGGCATCGGGGCGATTGCGGTGGCGATCTGGCTGGCCACCCATTCCATCCGCGACCATGCGGGATTGTGGATGTTCCTGTTCGTGGCGGTGTTTGGCGGCATGACGGTGGTGTTCGGCGCATCCACGATCGTCTGGCTGTCCGTTCTGGCGCTGGTGCTGATGGGCGCGGCGGACATGGTCAGCGTCTATATCCGCGAAACCCTGATCCAGCTCTGGACGCCGGACCGGCTGCGGGGGCGGGTGAACGCGGTGAACATGGTCTTCATCGGCGCCTCGAACGAGCTGGGCGAGTTCCGCGCCGGCGTCGTGGCGGCCTGGCTGGGCGCCAAGGTCACGGTGGTCGCCGGCGGCGCGGGCACAATGACGGTGGCCGCGATCTGGGCGAAGCTGTTTCCGGCGCTGCGCAAGGCGCGGCATCTGGACGGGCGGGCCTGAGAAGGCGGAACGCTTGCGCGCCTTGCGGCGTTCTCCGCTCCATCACAAGACTGTGGAGCGCGCCATGAAACCCGTCTTTCCTCTCGCCGTATCCGCCCTGTTCTGGCTGGCCGCTTGCGGGCCGGATGCGCCCAATCCCCCGCCGCCGCCTCCCACGCCGGACGATGTGCCAACGCCCGCCGATGACGGGCCGCCGCCGGATGAGACTTCAGCCGCGCTGACCCCGCCCGCCCCGGGTGAGCCGGGCGGCCTGCCCGATGACCGGACGCCCGTGGAGGAAGGCCCGATCGCGCCTGACAGCGCGCAGGGCGCGGGACAGGTGCTGCAAACCTATTTCGCCCTGATCGAACAGGCGAAATATGACGAGGCCTATGTGCTGTGGTCCGGTCGCGGCGACGCCAGCGGCGAAAGCGCGGCAGACTTCGCCGACCGTTTCAGCGCCTATTCGGAAGTGCATGCCAATATCGGCGCGCCGGGCCGCATCGAGGGCGCGGCCGGGACGCTCTATGTCGAAATCCCGGTGCAGCTCTATGGCCGCCTCGCCGCCACGGATGAGGAATTCAACCGCCGCGGAACCGCCACGCTGCGCCGCGCCAACGATGTGCCCGGCGCCAGCGAGGACCAGCTGGCGTGGCGGATCGACGAAATCAGCTATCGGAACTAGCTGGTCGCATCCTCGATCAGGCTTTCCGAGACTTCGGCCAGCAGCGCCTCATTGGCTTCGCCGAAGACGGATTCGCGGCCGATTTCCATCATGACGGGAACGGCGAGCGGGGAGACCTTTTCCAGAGTCTGGTGAACGATATGGCCGCGGATGCGGGCCAGCGCGTCCGACAGGCGGCGAATGTCGAGAAGGCCGGAGGCGGCGTCCTGATAGGCGGCCTGCAGCAGGATATGGTCCGGCTGGTGAGTGCGCAGGACGTCATAGATGAGGTCGGCAGAAAAGGTGACCTGCCGCCCGGTCTTTTCCTGCCCCGGGAAGCGGCGCTCGATCAGGCCGGCGATGACGGCGCAGTTGCGGAAGGTGCGCTTCATCAGCGGGGTTTCCTGCAGCCAGGCGTCCAGATCATCGCCCAGCATGTCCGGGTGGAACAGGGCGTCCAGATCGACCGCGGAAAGATCGCGCAGGCCCCAGACCGCCAGCGCGTATTCATTGGCGACAAACCCCATCGGGCGCAGGCGCAGCCGCTCCAGCCGCCGGGTCAGCAACATGCCCAGCGTCTGGTGGGCCAGCCGCCCGTCGAACGGGTAGGCGACGAGATAGTGCTTGTCGGCGCGCGGGAAGGTCTCGACCAGCATCTGGCCGGGCTCGGGGATCAGCGACCGCTTTTCCTGAATCTCCAGCCATTCGCGAACCTGAACGGGCAGGTGACGCCAATCTTCCCGGTTGGAGATGATGCCGCGCACCCGCTCGGCGAGATAGGTGGTGAGCGGGAATTTCCCGCCCATGTATGAGGGGATTTTCGGCGCGTCGGCCTTTGAGCGAACGACCAGGGCGTCGGTTTCGCGCAGGCCCACGAATTCCAGCACCTGACCGGAGAACAGGAAAGAGTCGCCGGGGGCGAGCTGTTCGATGAACCATTCCTCGATCTCGCCCAGCTTCATGCCGGCGCGGCCGCCCTTGCGCGCAAGGCGGACATTGAGCATTGCCGCCTCCACGATGGCGCCGACATTCATGCGGTGGCGCTGGGCGATGTCGTTATTGCGCGCGCGCCAGAGCCCGTCCTTGCCCTTCACGATGCGGCGGAACCGGTCATAGGTCTTCAGCGCGTAGCCGCCGGTCGCAACGAACTCCATCACCTCGCCGAACCGCTCCCGCGTCAGGTCCGCGTACGGACTGGCGGTCGTGATTTCCGAATAGAGCGCGTCCGCCTCGAATGGTTCGCCGCAGGCGCGGCCCATGACGTGCTGGGCCAGTATGTCGAGCGATCCGCGGCCCGGAACCTCGCCGTCCAGCGCGCCTTCGGAAACCGCGCCCTGCGCGGCGTCGCATTCCAGCGCCTCGAACCGGTTATAGGGCACCAGCACGGCGCGGGAGGGATCGTCCAGCCGATGATTGGCGCGGCCGATCCGCTGCAGCAGGCGAGACGAGCCCTTCGGCGCGCCCATCTGCAGGACCAGGTCCACATCGCCCCAGTCGATCCCCATGTCGAGCGTGGAGGTGGCGACCACCGCGCGAAGCCTGCCCTCCGCCATGGCCGCCTCCACCTTCCGCCGCTGGCCAACGTCCAGCGAGCCGTGATGCAGGGCGATGGGCAGGCCGTCCTCATTGATGTCCCACAGCCAGTGGAAGGTCAGCTCCGCCTGCGCGCGGGTGTTCACGAAGACGATGGCGGTGCGGGCGGTTTTGATCGCCTGATACACCTCCTTCATCGCGTGCGCGCCGGTGTGGCCGGACCACGGGACGCGGTTCTCGCTGATCAGCACGTCGATTTCGGGCGGGCGGCCGGGATCGCCCGTGACCAGCTCGGCCATGCGCTCCTCGTCCGGCGCTTGCGGGGTCAGCCAGCGGGCATAGGCGTGCGGATCGCGCACCGTCGCGGAGAGGCCGACGCGCCGCGCCGCCGGCGCCCAGCGATGGATGGCGGACAGGCCCAGCGCCAGAAGATCGCCGCGCTTGGACGGGGCCAGCGCATGGATCTCGTCGATCACGATGGCTTTCAGGTCGCGGAAGAAGGTCTTGGCGTTGGGGGAGGCGCAGAACAGGGCGATCTGCTCGGGCGTGGTCAGAAGGATGTCCGGCGGATTGATGCGCTGGCGCTGGCGGCGGGAGGGCGGCGTATCGCCGGTGCGGGTTTCCACGCGAAGGTCGAGGCCCATTTCCTCCGCCGGGATGGTTAGGTTGCGGGCGACGTCGACGGCCAGCGCCTTCAACGGGGAAACATAGAGAGTGTGGAGCCTGTGGGGTCTGGAACCCCTTCCCCTCGTGGGAAGGGCAGGGGAAGGGGGCGTTCGCCATAGGGCGCGCCTTCGTTAGACGCCCCCCACCCTTGGTCCCTCCCCCACGAGGGGGGAGGGATTCAGAGAGATCAATCAGGCTCGGCAGGAAGCCGGCCAGCGTCTTGCCGCCGCCGGTCGGGGCGGTGAGGAGGACATCCTTGCCCTGACGCGCGAGGTCGAGGAGTTCGAGCTGGTGGCGCCGGGGCGCCCAGCCGCGGCTGGCGAACCAGCCGGCAAAGGGTTCGGGAAGGGGCGCGTCGACTTCCATCAGGCGCAAATGTAACGCGCTTTGATCAGGCGGCGACGCGAATTTCAGAGCCGGTGAGAAGCGGCGTCAGCAGGTGTTCGGCCAGCCAGGCGACGACCGGCACGGCGACGCCGTCCCCGGTGACGTGCAGGGCGGCGGTGTCCGAACCCGGAAGGACATAATCCTCGGGCAGGCCCATCAGGCGGGCGGATTCGCGGGCGCTCATGCGGCGCACGCCGACCTTGCCGTCCTTGATGACCATGATGAACTGGCGCGAAGACCCGCCGCCGGGCGTGCGAAGGCATCCGGCCACGCCGTCGAAACGGACCTCCGCGCGCTGCACGCGCTTGCCGTTGAAATTGCGGGTGCGGCGGTAGAGCGCGCCGACATGGACGCCGCCCGCCTCCTGCCGCTCCCAGACGCGGGCGATATGGGCCGCGCTCATCATTTCCAGAATACGGTCGGTATCGGCGCGATTGAACCAGTCATTGGCCCCGCGCTCCACGATATCGGCCAGCTGCGTCTCGCGGTCCGGCGGTTCGGGCAGGCGCCAGTTCACCCAGGCCGATTTTGCCGGTTCGGGCAGGGCGCGGGCGGCGCGCTGCACCGCCGGGGTCTGGAAGACGGTGGGAATGGTCAGGCGCGCATTGGGGTCGATCAGGGCCGGGTCCAGCGGCAAATCGGCGCGCTGCGCCACCACGAACAGGCGCGGGCGCGATTGCGGCAGGAAGCGAATGGCGTCGATCTCCAGCGCGCCCACGCGATAGCCGCCCTCGGCCAGCGCGGCGCACAGCGCGGCGAAATCCTCTCCCTTCCGGGAGTTCAACAGGCCGGAGACATTCTCCAGAACGATCAGGCGGGGGCCGCGCTCCTGTTTCCGTAAATCCTGCATCAGGTTCCAGAACGCAAAGAACGCTCCGGAGCGTTCGCTCTTCAGACCGCCGCGCAGGCCCGCCAGAGACAGGTCCTGACAGGGGAAGCTGGCCCAGGCCAGATCGGCCTCCCCCGGCAGATCGCCGGCGGTCAGCTGCGCCACGTCGCCCTCGATCAGGTGATCGCCGCCGAAATTGGCGCGATAGGCGGCGCATTTCTTGGCGTCGAAATCATTGGCCGTGACGCAGCGCCAGGCCGGGCCCAGGCCCAGCCGCGCCATGCCGCCGCCGGCAAAGAATTCATGGAAGGTCAGATGCGAATCGCCGCTCATAACCGGCGCAGTCTCACAGCGCCATGGTTAACGAATCTTAACGGGCGGTGGATAGGAAAAGCGCGACCGACAAGATTTTCCCCGCCGAATCACCCCATGACTGTGACCATGAAACGCGCCGCCCTTCTTGCCTGCCTCGTTGCCTTTGCCCCCGCCATCGCCGCCGCGGACATCACGGAAGTGACCGCCGCGCGGGACGGGGATACGGCGCGCGTGCTGATTTCCTTTGACGGCCAGCCCACGCTGGCGACCGCCAGCCGGGCCGGGGGCGCGGTTCGGCTGACCACGCGCGGCGCATCGGCGGCGCGGGGCGAGATCGCCCCGCCCGCGGGCTCGCCTGTGACCGGAATCACGATTTCGCCGGGGCCGGACTTTGAAATCCGTTTCGACGGCGCGGCGGGCGACGCCAATGCCCAATTATATGAAAACGCGGTGCTGCTGACCGTGACGCTGTCGGGCGGCGAAGCCGTTGCTGAAGCCGCCGGGACAGCGGATAGCGGAACACCGGACGGGGAAGAAGCGGAACGGTCCGGTCCGGTCCGCCTGACCATGGACCCGATCCCCAACCCGGAAGACCGAAACTCCGCGATGGCCGCCCGTGAAGCGGGGGAGGCCGAAGAAGACGCCGCAGCGGAAGCTGAAACGGACGAGTCTCCGGCCGGCGGCGAAACGCAAACGGCCGCCACCGAGGCGGCCCCGCAAGCGCCGGAGCAGGCCGGGTCGCGCGGCGGCGACACGCCGTCCGGCGAGGCGATCAGCTTCTTCGCGGCGCGTCTGGACCCCGCCGCATGCCAGCGGGCGGAGCAGGAATCGGCGGCCGATTCCTGGAACATGCAGGCCGTGATGCGTCTGGCCGCCTGCCGCGCCCGCGCCGGGGAAACGGCGGAGGCGCGGGAGCTGTACAACCGCATCCTGACCTTCGACCCTTATTCCGCGGAGGCCGTGGCCGGTCTGGGCGCGATTGCGCAGGACGCGGGCAATGCCGGCGAGGCGCGCCAGCGTTACGAGCAGGCGCTGGGCATGTCGCCGGGCGACGGGCTGGCCGCCCTGATCCGCCAGATGATGGCCCGGCTCTAGGCCGCTCATTCCCCGATCGCGTGCAGCAGGACGCGGCGTTGCCGCCCCGCCGCGCGCCATTCGGCCAGATACACGCCCTGCCACGTCCCGAGCGCCAGCGCGCCGTCAATGATGGGGATGGAGAGCGAGGCCGGGGCCAGCGCCGCTTTCACATGGCCGGGCATGTCGTCTGCGCCCTCCGCCCCGTGCCGCCAGTCCGCGTCTTCGGGCGCCAGCCGGGCGAAAGCGTCCATCAGGTCCAGCTGCACGTCCGGGTCGGCGTTTTCCTGAATCAGCAGGCTGGCCGTGGTGTGGCGGCAGAACGCGGTCAGAAGGCCGTTGGCGATGCCCGAATCCTCCGTAAACCCGGCGATCCGGCGCGTGATTTCGGTCAGGCGGCGGCCCTCTGTGCGCAGGCTGATTTCGTCGCGGTGCTGACGCATGGCTTTCCCATCCCGTGCGGTTTGCTATGTCACTTTACACGCCCTTCCTTGCGCCGTCCGGCGCGCTGAAATCAAGCCGCCGACGCGCCTATGAGCGAGCCCGAGTTCAAGGAAATCGAGATCACCGTCCCCGGCGGGACCCTGCACGGCTATGAGGCCGGCCCCGCCGACTGGCCGGTGGAGCTGGTCTTCCTGCACGCGGCGGGCTTCAACGCGCGGACCTACCGCCACATGCTGGGGCCGCTGGCGGACCGCGCGCGCATCCGGGCGCTGGACCTGCGCGGCCACGGAAAGACGAACCTGCCGCTGGACTATGAGCGGCTGCGCAATTTCCACATCTACAAGAATGACGTGATCGCGGCGCTGGAGGCTTCCGCGGAGGCGCCGGTGGCGCTGGCCGGGCATTCGCTGGGCGCGACGGCGACGCTGTTGCTGGCGGGGGAGCGCCCCGACCTGGTGAAATCGGTGGTGGCGCTGGACCCGCCCGTGCTGCCCCCGGCCATCGCCGCGCTGTCGCAGAATACAACTCTGCGGCGGATGTTCGCCCGCTTCATCGCGCCCTATCGCGCCACCAGCCGGCGTCGGACCTTCTTTGAATCAAAGGCGGCGGCGGTGGAGGCCTATCGGCTGAAATCCACCTTCGCCGGATGGCCGGAACAGGCGCTGGAAGACTATGTCGAGGACGGGTTCGTCGAGACGGAGGGCGGGGTGACGCTGGCCTGTCCGCGTGACTGGGAGGCCCGCACCTATCTGGCGCACAAGCATGACGTGCTGGGCGCGGTGCGTCGCATCGAGGCGCCGCTCTGGGTGTTGCTGGCGGAACAGGACAGCCCGACGCCGCCGACCGTGGAATGGCGCATTCGCCGTTTCCGGCCGGAAGCCGAGGTCACACGGCTGGAGGGCCGCAATCACATGTTCCCGCTATCGGCGCCGGAGCTGCCGCGCGCGGCGCTGGAGGCGGCGCTAGACGCGTAGGTCCGCGATCACCGATTCGCGCAGTTTTTGCTGCATGTCCGGCGCCGGGACCACCGCCTTGCGCGCGTCCAGATCCATCAGCATCGCCACGCCTTCCATCGAGGCCCAGGGGCGGCCCGTAACCGGGTCCAGCACCCAATGGACCAGGCGGCGCACGCGATCGCCCGCCTCCACCACGCCGGTGCGGATGACATAGGCCGACCCTGCGCGCGGCCAGCCGCGGAACACCATGCGGGCCTCCATCAGGGCCGATCCTAGGCGCGGCCCGTCCGCTTCGCCCGCCGCCTGCGCGGACTCTTCCGGAAAACCGCGCGAGAAATTGGTCACGGAGCTGGAGATGCGGGAGATCACCGTGGCCGGGCGGTACCAGCCGAAAACCGTGCATTCGTGCGGCTCGATCACGCCGCGGCCGATCATGTCCATACCCAGCGCGTCGGCGCGGGCGGTGCTGACATCGGTTTGCGCGGGGACGGCCAGATCGACGCCGCGCGGGGCGGTGGCCGCGGGCGGGTCGATTTTCGCCGTGTCCAGCTGGTCCAGCGTGTCGGCGCGCCAGCTGAAGCGCTCGCCCGTCCGGACGGAGATATGGTTCAGCGTGAAGCGGAAGGCGGCGGAAACCTCGCCGGTGGCCGAGTGACGCAGCTCCATATAGACGCCGGCGCCGTCCGCCCCGATCTCATAGACGCCGGCAAAGGCGGAGAGCGGCGTGCCCGGGCGGCATTCCTTCAGAAACCGGATATGGATTTCGCGGGGCCGGACCGTGGAGAAGGCCTTTTCGGTAAAGGCGTCGGTCAGGCCGAGATCAATGGCGAAGCCCGCCACGCCCTCCATGGCCTTGGCGAGGTAATGGGCGACGTTCAGATGGCCCAGCTCGTCGCATTCCCACGCCGCGGCGTAACCGCGCCAGACTTCCCGCATGACTGTCGATGCCTCTCGCCGCGAAAAGCGCCGCCGCAAACGATTCGGCGCTGCTAACGATTCAGTCTTACGGAGAGGCGGTCAGCGGATCAAATCAGGCCCTGGCGCAGGGCGCGGCGATGGGCGGCCTGCGGCGCGCAATTCATGTGAATCTTGCTGGCCGCGGCGATGAAGGCGTTGAGCAGTTTCTGGCGCGACAGCGGCGCGCTCAGCACGACGCTGGCCCCGGCCTCGATCAGGGCGCGGCGGTTCTCGATCTGGCCGTTGCCGACCACGATGATGGCGGGCGGGGTGCGGGCCTCCTCCAGCACGGCGGCGACGAAACGCTCGGCCGGCCAGGGTTTCAGCTCGGCGCCCATGACGATGAACTGGGCGGGATTGAAGAAGACCTGATCGCGGGCTTCCTCTGTATTGCGGGCCTGCATGACTGCGCCAAAGCCCAGTTCGTGAACCGCGGACAGGAAGAAATCGATCCTTTCCTGGACCGGATCAAGCGCCAGCGCCCGCATCTGGGGGAAACTGATCGTCGGCATAGCGAACCTCCACCATCACGCCCGCATTCAAAGCGCGGGGCTTTTGATTAAAATGGAGGCTATCAGGAACGGGTGTAGGAACGCTTAAACGCGCGTTCAGCGGTCGTTAACGCAGTCGCCGCACTGCCCGTAATGCTCGATCACCGATCTGGAAACGGCAAAGCCCGAAGGCGGGCTGGGGTCGGCGTCCGGGTGATCCTGCTCGTCCACGCGGCCGCAGGATTCGCAGATATAAAGCTCCGCGCTTTCCTCATGCCCATGCCCGTGCGCGCAGGCGATAAAGGACTTCAGCGCCTCGACCCGGTGGATTAGGCCCAGCCGCATCAGGAAGTCCAGCGCCCGGTAGACGGTGGGCGGCTTGGCCGCGCCGGGGCCGGTTTTCAGCTGGTCCAGCAGGTCATACGCCTTCACCGGCCCGTCGGAGCGGGCCACCAGCTCCAGCACATGCCGGCGCAGCGGGGTCAGCCGTTCGCCCCGGTCGGCGCAGACGCGCTCCGCGTGGGCGATGGTTTCGGCGTATGCGTGCGAGTCACTCATTACGATCGGGAACATAATCATTTTGTCATGTCAGTGCGAGCCTCTGGACCTGTAGAATTGTTATGTTATTACATCCTTCAAGTTTGCCGCATTTATCCAGGGGTTCGATCCGCCATGAAACGTCTTCTTCTCGCCAGCACCGCCCTCTTCGCCGCCGCCGGCGCCGCCCATGCGCAACATGAGACGGACGAGATCGTCATCACGTCCAGCCCGCTGCAGACCAGCGAGTTCGAGGCGTTCCAGAACGTCGATGTCCTGGACAAGACAGAGATCGTCGAGAACTACGAGGGCAGCCTGGGCGACACGCTGGCCAAGCTGCCGGGCGTTTCCTCGACCTTCTTCGGCGCGGCGGCCGGCAGACCGATCATCCGCGGACTGGGCGGCGAGCGCGTGCGCGTGCTGACCAATGGCGTCGGCTCCATCGACGCGGCCAGCGCCAGCCCTGACCACGCGGTGACCACGGAAGGCCTGGAAGCCGAATCCATCGAAGTGCTGCGCGGCGCCAGCGCGCTGGCCTATGGCGGAAACGCGATCTCCGGCGTGGTGAACATCATCGACGGCACGGTCCCGTCCGAAGCGCCGGAAGACGGTCTGTCGGGCCAGTTCTACAGCGGCTACGAGACCGTGAACGAGGGCTGGCAGACCGCCGGCTCCATGACCGCGTCCGCTGGACCGCTGGTCTTCACCGTGCAGGGCCTGCACCGCGAAGGCGAAGACTACGACATCCCGGGTTTCGCCGAGTCCTCCATCCTCCGCGCCATGGAAGAAGAAGAGCATGACCACGAGGACGAGGATCACGACGACGACCATGACGACGAGGATCATGAGGATGATCATGACGACGATCATGACCATGAGGACGAAGAGCACGAACACGTCCGCGGCGTGGCCGAAAACACGTGGTTCGAGTTTGATTCCGCCTCGGCCGGCGTGTCGCTGATTGGCGAGCGCGGCTTTATCGGCGTCGCCGTAAAGGGCTTCGAGTCCAGCTACGGCATCCCGGGCCACGATCATGCCCACGAGCATGAAGACGAGGACCACGACGACGAAGATCACGAGGACGATCACGACGACCACGATCATGAGGACGAGGAGCACGCCCACGAAGAAGAAGGCGGCGCCTTTATCGAGATGGAGCAGACCCGCGTTGACCTGCGCGGCGAATACGACCTGCACCTGCCGTGGTTCGACCTGTTCCGTTTCTCCGCCGCGACGGCCGATTACGAACACACGGAGTTCGAGCCGAATGGCGAGCCGGGCACGACCTTCTTCAATGAAGGCTGGGAAACCCGGCTGGAAGTGACGCAGGCCCAGACGGAACGCTGGTCCGGGGCCATCGGCATGCAGGCTTTCCAGAAGGATTTCCGCTCGGTTGGCGAGGAAGGCTACATTCCGGAGACCGAGACCACCGATATCGGCCTGTTCACCTCGCAGCGCTATGACGCCGGCGGCTGGGGCGGCGAATTCGGCGCCCGCGTCGAGACGCGGGAAGTGGATTCGGTGGCCGGCAACCGCGACTTCGATACGGTTTCCGCGTCGGGCGGCCTGTTCCTGCGCCCGGCGGACGGCGCGTTCCTGAGCGGCAATGTGGCGTTCAGCCAGCGCGCGCCGGGTGATGCGGAGCTGTTCGCCAACGGCCCGCACCTGGCCACAAGCCAGTTCGAGGTCGGCAATCCGGACCTCGACATCGAGGAAGCCTGGACGTTCGAGGCCGTGGCCCGCCTGGACCGCGACCGCTACGGCATCGAGGCCTCCGCCTGGTACGCCAACTATAACGACTTCATCTTCCTGGCCCCCACGGACATGGAGGAAGACGGCCTTCCGGTCTTCGTCCAGACCCAGAGCGACGCCGACCTGCACGGTTTCGAAATCGGCGCGGACGTTGTCGTCGCGCGCGGCGCGGCCTACGAGCTGCGCGGCGACGCCGTGATCGAATATGTCAGCGGCGAGCTGTCCGACGGTCGCGCCCTGCCGCGGATTCCCCCGCTCAGCGGCACGATCGGCGTCGAGGCCGAATTCCTGGGGCCGCGTCTGACCACGCGCGCCGAGGCCGAGCTGGTCTCCGAACAGGATGAGACGTTCGACTTCGAACTGCCGACCGAAGCTTATCAGCGCGTCAATCTGAGCGCGGAATGGCGTCCGGTCGAGGAGCGGGACGTCACCCTGCTGCTGCAGGCCAAGAACGTCTTCGACGCCGAGGGCCGGGTCCATTCCTCCTACGTCAAGGACCTCATCCCGCTGCCCGGGCGCTCGTTCCGCATCGCAGTCAGCGCCGGATTTTAAGGCTGGCGCTGGCGCTTAGGCGCCTTGGCGGATTGTCCCGACGGCGGGGAGACGTTATCTAGCCCGCTTTCCGGACAAGGATACGACAAGGGGGAACGGCGATGGCCGAAGGCGGGATGCAAGAAGGTCAGGTGAGCGGCAAGGTCCTGATGTATGAAAAGCCCGAGCCGCTGAATTTCCAGGCGCACGGGAATCTGGGGATCACGCAACAGAATAACGGGTTCGATTTCGTGAAGGACCTGCACTTCGTGCCGGTCAACGCCAATGAATTCGGCGTCGCCGCGACGACCTTCCCGATCATCTTCGCCGGCGAACAGAAACAGCCCCTGGCCGTGATGGGCCTGCGTCCGGGCGATAATCTGTTCATCGACGAAAAGAACAATTTCAAGCCGGACGCCTATGTCCCCGGCTATATCCGCCGCTATCCCTTCGTTCTGGCCAAGCCGCCGGAAGCCGAGCGCATGATCGTGTGCATCGACCGCAAATTCTCCGCCATTACCGACAAGCCGGACATGCCCTTCTTCAAGGACAATGAGCCGACGGAATATGTGCAGAACGCCGTCGAGTTCCTGAAGCAGTACGAGACGCAGCGCCTGGCCACCGAACAGACCGTGAAGCGCCTTGAAGAGCTGGACCTCTTCGAAACGCGCGAAGTGGTCTATAATCCGGCTGCGCGCGGCCGTCCGGGCCAGCAGGAAAAGATCACCGAGCATCTGGCGATTTCCGAGCAGAAACTGATGGCGCTGGCGCCGGACGTTCTGAAGGAACTGGCCGAGAAGGGCTATCTGGGCGCGATCTATGCGCACCTGATTTCCCTGATGAACTGGGATCGCCTGATCGACCTGACGCTGATCCGCAATCAGCAGCAGGGCGCGCCCTCCGCCGAAATGCCGCAGAACGGCGCCGGCGGAACGCCGCAGGCCACGGGCGGCGACGTCCAGGCGTAACGCCGGCCCGGTCCGCGTGAGGTCACAAGCGCGTCAAGTCTGCGCGAGGGCGGCTGACACCGCCCCCGGGCGCTCCCTATAAGGGGGCGTTAGAGGCAGGTTGGACGACAACAGGACCGGACCTATGCGGGCATTACTGACAGCGCTTTGTCTTATCGCCGCGCCGCTGACAGGCGGCGCGGCCCTTGCGCAGGACGCGCTGGACACCGGCCTGGTCAATGCCGACCCGGCCACGGTGGAAACGGACAACGTCAAGGCGACGCTGGCCGCTGACTCCATCGTCGTCTCCCCCGGACAGACATTCTATATCGCCCTCCATCAGGATATCCGCGAGGGCTGGCACACCTACTGGCGCAATCCCGGCGATTCCGGTGAGCCGACGCAGATTGACCTGACGCTTCCCGAGGGCTGGGAAGCGGGCGAGATCGTCTGGCCCGCGCCGGAGCCGCTGCCTGTCGGGCCGCTGACCAATTACGGCTTTTCCAACGAAGTCCTGCTGCCCATCCCGGTCACCGTGCCGGAGGATTTCGACGGCGCGGCGGCCGCTATCAAGGCGGACGCCTACTGGCTGGTCTGCGAGGAAATCTGCATTCCGGAGAGCGGAAAGCTGGAGCTGTCGCTGCGCGTCAGCGAGGGCGAGCCGCGCGTGCATCCGCGCTGGGGCGACCGCATCGCCGACGCGATGGCCGCCATGCCGCAACCGGCCCTGTTCGATTCCACGATCGCGCTGGACGGCGAAACCGCGCAGCTTTCCCTGCAGGATGCGGGTCTGTCGGACGCCCTGGGCGCCGGCGATCTGCGCGATTTCTATTTCTTCCCCTATGAGCCGGGCATGGTCGAGGCGGCGGCGGACCAGACGCCGCACGCGATGGATGACGCCCTCATCCTGGCCCTGACGCCCGGATACGAGCTGGAGGACGGCGCGGCGCCGGTGGCGGGCGTGCTGACCTATGAGATGCGCGGCGCGGAGGGCTGGGCCGGGCGCGCGGTGGAAATTTCCGCCGAACCGGGCGAGGCGGCGGACCTGTCGCTGGCCGCGGCCCCGGCGCGCGGCGGCGATGGCGCGGGCGGCGGCGGTCAGGCCCTGCTACTGGCGCTGATCGGCGCGTTTGTGGGCGGGCTGATCCTGAACCTGATGCCCTGCGTCTTCCCGGTTCTGTCGCTGAAGGCGCTGGGCTTTGCGCAGAAGGCGCATGAGGATCCGGGCACGGTGCGGCGGCACGGCCTCTTGTTCATGGGCGGCGTGCTGGTCACGTTCGCCGCGCTGGGCCTGTTGCTGGTGGCGTTGAAGGCGGGCGGCGCGGCGGTGGGCTGGGGCTTCCAGCTTCAGAACCCGGCGGTGATCATGGCGCTGGCGCTGCTCTTCTTCCTGATCTCCATGAATCTTCTGGGCTTTTTCGAAATTGGCGGCGGCTTGCAGAATCTGGGCTCCGGGCTGGTCGCCGGGCGTTCGGGCGGCGCGGCGGCTTTCTTTACCGGCGTGCTGGCGGTGGTCGTGGCCACGCCCTGCACGGCGCCCTTCATGGCGGCGGCGCTGGGCTATGCGCTCAGCCTGCCGGCCCTTGGCGCGCTGGCGATCTTCCTGGCGCTGGGCCTTGGACTGGCCGCGCCATTCACGCTGCTGGCTTTTTTCCCGGCGCTGCTGCGCCGCCTGCCCAGACCGGGGCCGTGGATGGACCGGTTCAAGCAATTCATGGCCTTCCCGATGCTGGCGGCCACGGTGTGGCTGGTCTGGGTGCTGAGCATTCAGGCCGGGCCGACGGGCGTGGCGTTTGCGCTGATCGGGCTGCTGGCCGCCGGGTTCGCCATCTGGGCCGGGCGCTTCTCCGGCTGGACCGGGCGTGCGGCCGCGCTGGGCGCGATGATCGCCGCCCTCCTGACCGTTCCGGCCGCCGCGCAGCTGAGCACGGGCGCGGCAAGCGTTGCGGAAAAATCCGGCGCGCCGGGCGCGTTGTCGAGCGAGCCGTGGTCGCGCGAACGCGTGGCGCAGCTACAGGCGGAGGGGCGGCCCATCTTTGTCGATTTTACCGCCGCCTGGTGCATCACCTGTCAGGTGAACGAGCGCACGGCGCTGAAAACCAGTGATGTCGCCGCGGCTTTCGCGCAGAACGATGTCGCCTTTCTGGTCGCCGACTGGACCAACAAGGACGCGGAGATCGCCGCCGAGCTGGAGCGGTTCGGCCGCGCGGGCGTGCCACTCTATCTCTACTATCCGCCAGGCGGCGGCGCGCCGGAGATCCTGCCGCAGATCCTGACCGAACGCGGCATCCTCAACACGATCCGCAACGGCGCGGCGGCGACTTCCTGACCGCGGCGGCCTAGATCTCGCTGGCCTCGTCCCGCCGCGCGGGCATTTTCGCAAACAACAGGCGCGTCAGAATGAACGCCGCCACGGCGCACAGCGCGATGGCGGCGACCATGGGCGTGGCCGTGCCGTTGAAGAAGGGCGCTGCGGCGGTGATCATGATTCCGCCCGCCAGCATCTGAAGCGTGCCGCCCAGCGAGGAGGCCAGTCCGGCGATATCGCCGTGATCGTCCAGCGCCATCACCATGGTCGTGGGGATGACAAGACCCAGACACGCATTGGCCATGAACAGGAAGCCGACGATAACCGGAAGCGTCCCGAACCCGCCCAGAGTCAGCGCCAGAAGCGTCAGCGTGAACGCCATGAAGCCGGTCACGGCCCATGAAATTACCCGCTGGATTCCGAACCGCTCGCCCAGATTCGCCGCCACCTGGGAGGCGGAGAAGAAGCCGATGGCGTTGATGGCGAAGGCGATGGAAAAGCCGGTCGGCGACAGCCCGAACTGGTCGGTATAGACAAAGGTCGCGCTGGCGATGAACACGAAGAAGCTGGCCATGCCGAACCCGGCGATGAAGGTCAGGCCCATGAAGACCGGGTCGCGGAACAGCACCTTCGTCCCCCGCCACATGGAGCGCAGATTGACCGGCGTGCGGCGCGACTCCGCCAGAGTCTCGGGCAGGACGAAGCCGGTCAGCAGCAGGCTGAACACCGCCATCAGCGCCAGCGCGCCGAAAATCACCCGCCAGCCGCCCAGCAGGATCAGGCCGCTGCCGAACAACGGCGCCAGCATGGGCGACACGCTGATCACCAGCATGATCATCGCCATCAGGCGGGTGGCCTGATTGCCGGTGTGCATGTCGCGGATAATGGCGCGCGGCACCACCATCACCACCGCCCCGCCAAGCCCCTGCAGGAAGCGGAAAGTGATCAGCCAGCCAATGGTCGGCGCGAAGGCGCAGCCGATGGAGGCGGCGATGAAGATGGCCAGTCCGGCATAGAGCGGCCACTTTCGGCCATACTGATCGGCCAGCGGCCCATAGACCAGCTGCGCCACGCCAAAGGCGAGGAAATACAGCGTCAGGGTCAGCTGGGTGGAGGCGATATCAGTCCGCAGGCCCGCCTCGATCGCGGGCAGGGCGGGCAGGTACATATCGATGGAAAGCGGCCCGACGGCGGACAGCAGCCCCAGAATAAGGGCCGAGCGAAACATGGATGATGACATGGCGGCTTTCCGGAAATTCCTTGAAGGTCGCAGCCTGATCGCGCTTCCGGCTTTCGAATTCAACCGTCTGGTTCATTAATTCCGCCGGGCGAAGCTTTAAGGCAACGCCGATTCCGCTTGGCGGAAACCGCGGGCGCACTATTTTGTTATGCTAGCCAAGACATGAGTTTTGAAAAAAACGGGGTCGATAATGAAAACGCTTCTGATTACCGCCGCCGCCTTCACGCTTGCCGCGCCGGCGCTGGCCGAGCCGGTCGTGGGCGAAGCCGCGCCCGCCTTCACCGGCACGGACACCTACGGAAACGAAGTCAGCCTGTCGGACTTCGCCGGCCAGAAGGTCATTCTGGAATGGAGCAATGACGGCTGTCCCTATGTCCAGCGCCACTACAAGGGCGACATGCAGGCCATGCAGCAGGACGCCGCGCAGCAGGACATCGCCTGGCTGACCATCATCTCCTCGGCCCCCGGGAAGCAGGGTCATGTCACGCCGGATCAGGCGAACGCCATTACGGCGGGAAAGATGGAAGACCGCCCGCAAGCCTATCCGGCGGCGGTCATTCTGGACCCGGAGGGCGATATCGGCCGCATGTATGAGGCCAAGACCTCCCCGCACATGTTCGTGATCGATGAGGCGGGCGTGCTGCAATATGACGGCGCCATCGACGACTCGCCGCGCGGCCCGGCGGACGAGGCGGATAATCATGTCGAAGCGGCGCTGGCCGCGCTACGCAAGGGCGAGCCGGTCGATCCGGCCCAGACGACGCCCTATGGCTGTTCGGTGAAATACGCCGACAGCTGATCGGCGCTCATCTTCTCGACAGGACAGGACCCCATCGGCATGCCGGTGGGGTCTTGCGTTTCCGCTTCCGTTTCCGGGGTCACCAGCACCGCGTCGTCGCCCAGCAGGCGCACGGTCTCGATGGCGTCGTCCTTTTCCCCGCCGCGCAGGCGGTCGGCCTGCAGCGCGGCGTCGGCGGCCATGCCGCGATAGATGCAGCCCAGATCGTGCGGGCCTTCATTGGCGTCGATGGCCGCGCCCGCCGCGCTGGCGGTCTGGGCGAAATCGGAAAGCCGCGTCAGCAGCGCCTCGGCGGAACTGTCGCCGGTCTGCACCGCTTCGGCGTCCGCGCGCAGCGCCGCGCCGGCGTTCGACATGGACTGATAGGTCTCGTTCAACGGATCGTTTCCGGCCCAGGCCGGGACGGCGGCGAAGACCAGAAGCGCGGCGGCGGCGAAATATCGTGCGAACATGGGACACCCTTGAAGCGCGAGTTGAATTCTCTCTACAGGCGAAGCAAGCGCGGCGCCGTTTGCGCTCGCAAACGGTACTTGCGCGGAAACGCGCGCTCCGTCACGATCCGCGCGAGGACGCTATGCCGCAATCCTTGAGAAAATATCTCGTCATCGCCGACGACACGCCGGAATGCCGCGTGGCGGCGCATGTCGCGGCGCGACGCGCCAAGCATTCCGACAAGGGGCGCGTGGTGCTGCTGGCGGTGATCGAACCGACCAATTTCCATCACTGGCTGGGCGTGAATGACGAGATCAGCCGCGACGAGCGCAAACGGCGCGAGGCGCTGCTGGAGGAACTGACCGAAATCGTCGCCACGGAGATCGAACCGCCCGCCGAATGCCTGGTGCGGGAGGGCGAGGTGCGGGGCGAGATCCGCCGCCTGATCAATGAGGACCCGGAAGTGAAAGTGCTGGTTCTGGGCGCCTCGACGGGGCGCAAGGGGCCGGGGCCGCTGATCTCCGCGCTGGCGCGCTCAAACTTCGCCTTCGCGGACCGCCATATCCCGGTTCTGGTGGTGCCGGGCGACCTGACGCCGGAGCTGATTCACCAGCTGGCTTGAAGCGCGGTGGCGGATAGGCCATTTGCACTGGCGAACCCTTGATTGCCGCCAAGACCTGAAGCGAGGCTCGCCGCCATGTTTATCCAGACCGAAGACACGCCCAATCCGGCGACCCTGAAATTCCTGCCCGGACGGGACGTCACCGGCGGTCCGGCGCATGATTTCGAGACCGCGGACGCCGCGCGCGGCGCTTCCCCGCTGGCGACCGCCCTGTTCGAGGTGGACGGCGTGGAGCGCGTCTTTCTGGGCGATGATTTCGTATCGGTCAGCAAGGCGGACGCCATTGACTGGCGGCATCTGAAGCCCGGCGTTCTGGCCGTGATCATGGATCACTTCACCGCCGGCCTGCCCGTGCTGACCGAGGAAGGCGCGAACGCCGCCGATTCCGGCGGCGATGCGGGCGAGTATGAGGGCGAGGACGCGGAAATCGTCAGCACGATTCAGGAGCTGATCGACACCCGCGTGCGCCCGGCCGTGGCGCAGGATGGCGGCGATATTGTCTTTCAGCGCTATGACCCGCAATCGGGCGTGGTGACCCTGCATATGCGCGGCGCGTGCGCGGGCTGCCCGTCCTCCACGATGACGCTGAAGGCCGGCATCGAGAACCTGCTGAAACACTACGTGCCGCAGGTCACCGGGGTCGAAGCGGCGCTCTAGGCGTCTGCGCCGGAAGCGAGTTCGCGCAACACGAAATCCACGCGCCCGGCGACCGAAGTCCTGGGCAGGGTCACGATCTCATAGCCCAGCCGGGGATAGGCCACGGCCAGCCTCTCATATTCCTCCACCGCGTCTTCGAAGCCGTGACGCCGCTCTGCATCGCTGGCGAACAGCTCCGGCCAGGGCGGGGCGAGAAAAACGCGGCGGTAGTATCGGTGCGTTTGACCAAACCTGGTCAGGACATCTCCCCGT
>NZ_ASJA01000020.1 GCF_000412185.1 Euryhalocaulis caribicus | reverse complement strand
GTCCGCGAAAACGGCGCCGGCGGCGACTGACCGCCCGCCCTCCGGCCTTGCGCAAAAAATATCCGTGATAACCGCCGTTCGCGTTCACAGACCGCGTCCGGCCCGCTAGTTTGCTGAAAAACGCCCAGCCATTCCCTGCCGGAGACCGCGTCCATGAAGAAATCCCTGATCGTTCCCGCCGCCTTTGTCCTTCTGGCCGCCTGCGGCCGCGGCGGCGGCGACGCCGCGTTCGATGAAGCCCTGGCCGCGCTGGAGCTGACCGAGGACACCGCCGAAGGCGTCACCTGGGACGATTACCGCCGCGACGGCGACCGCGCGGTCTTCACCGGCCTCACCTTCGATATGGCAGAGGCGGGCGGCGATCTGGACGGAACGGCCGAGCTGGAGTCCCTGGTCGTCGAGAACCCGCGCATGGATGACGGCCAGCCGGTCTTCGACCTCTGGGAAATGGAAAACTTCTCCGCCAGCGGCGAAGGCTCGGAAATAACTGTCGCGCGCATCAGCCTGGCCGGCCCGAACGCCGCCATGGTCCGCGCCATGCAGGAGGCCGACGACAACGACGATGACGGCGCCAGAAGCTCTGCGGAGGACGCCGCCCGTTTCTCCGAACTCGCCTTCGACGCCTTCCTGCTGGAGGATCTGGAGCTGACCTTCGCCGAGGAAGGCGAGGGCGAAGGCGCCATGACGCTGGCCTCCATCGAGATGGACGATCTGGAGGACGGCACGCTCGGCGCCATGAATTTCAATGATTTCGACTTCACGGCGACCTTCACCGACCAACAGACCGGCCAGCCGGTCAACGCCGCCCTCGCGGTCGAGGCCATCCGCATGAACGACGTCTATGCCCGCTCCATGGACATGTTCTCGCTGGCCGACAGCGATCCGGACGCCCTTGGCGAGCTGATGGAGCAGATGCAGCAGGACCAGATGCAGGGCGATTTCGACATGGACGGCAGGATCGAGGGCCTGACCGCCGATATTGGCGGGGTGAAGCTCGACATGCCCGAAGCGGCCTTCTCCAACCGCACCGAAGGCAAGCGCATGGTCTCGCTCAGCGAAGTTCCGGCCATGGAGATCAGCTTCGACACGTCCGGCCCGCTGGGGATGCAGGGCGGGGTCATGGCCGGCATGTTCGGCTATGACACGCTGAAACTGTCCAGCGCCGGCCGCCAGGTCTGGGACCGCGAGGCCGACCGCCTGATTATCGAGGATAGCTGGGTGGAGATGGAGGACGGCTTCCGCCTTGAAACCACGCTGGATATGGACGGCTATGGCGAATATGTCGCCCTGAGCACCGATCTCGCCGCGGCCGAGCCGGGCGATGCGCCGCCCGCCGCCGCCGACCTGCCGCTGGAAGACATCAAGCTGCGCGACTTCATGCTGCGGCTGGAGGATCGCGGCCTGACCGACAATATCTTCAACGGAACGGCGCAGATGCAGGGCGCCGACCCCGAAACCGTCCGCGCGCAGGCCGTAGGCATGGTGGCCCTGATGTCCGCCTTCGCCCCCGAACAGGCCCCGCGCGCCGCGCTGACCGAGCTTTCGACCGCGCTGACCAGCTTCCTTCAGGATCCCGGCGTTCTGACCATCCGCGTGGCGCCGGACGCCCCGCTGGCCCTCAGCGAGTTTGTCGGCGAGGGCGGCGTGGTCGACGAGGACGCCCTGAACTTCTCCGCCGAGGCGACCGAAAACTAGCGGCCTAGCGGATCAGCGCCGCGAAGTCCGGGCGGGCCTTCAGGTCCGCCTTTTCATCCCAGTGGCTGCGCATGAAGCCTTTCATGCAGGGCGCGATTTCCTCGCGGAAGCGGCGGCCGTTGAACACGCCGTAATGCCCCACCCCGTCCTGCACGTGGTCCAGACGCATCTCCTCGGGGATATTCTCGCAAAGATCATGCGCGGCCTGAGTCTGGCCGATGCCGGAAATATCGTCGTTCTCGCCCTCGACCGTCATCAGCGCCGTCTTTGTGATCGCCTGCGGCCGCACGCGCTGGCCGCGATGCATCATCTTGCCGCGCGCCAGGGTAAATTGCTGGAACACCTCGTCCACGGTCTGGATGTAGAATTCCTCCGACAGATCCATAACCGCCAGGTATTCGTCATAGAATTCCCGGTGCTTCTCGGCGCTGTCGCCGTCGCCATCGACCAGATGCTCGAAAAAGGACCAGTGCGCGTCCACGTGCCGGTCCCAGTTCATGTTCATGAAGCTCATCAGCTGCAGGAAGCCCGGATAGACCCGGCGCAGGGCCCCCGGATAGGGCGGCGGCGTGGTGTGGACCAGATTATCCCTGAACCAGCTCAGCGGCCGTTGCATGGCCAGCACATTGGGAACGGTGGGCGAGCGCCGGGCGTCGATGGGCGATCCCATATGCGTCATGCTGGCCGGCGTGCACGGATCGTCATTGTCCGCCATCACGGCCGTGGCGGCCAGCACCAGCGGCCCCGGCTGGCACACCGCGGCGACATGGGTCTGCGGCCCCAGCACGTGCAGCGCGTCGATCACGTGATCGACATAGTCGTTCAAATCAAAACGCCCGTCGCTCAAGGGGACAGCGCGGGCGTTTTTCCATTCGGTGATGAAGACTTCGAAATCGGGCAGGAAGGCCTCGACCGTGCCGCGCAGCAGCGTGGCGTAATGGCCGGACATCGGCGCGACCAGCAGCAGTTTCGGCTGCGCCTTGCCGCCCGTCGCCGCCTTCAGCGCCCCGGCCTCGCGGCGGAACCAGGTCAGCTCCATCCAGGGCGTCTCGAAGATCGTCTCGGGGCTGACCGGAACGCGGCTCCCCCCGATCTCGGTCGCCTCGATCATCCAGTCGGGGCGGTTATAGGCGCGGGAGGCCCGCTCGAACACTTCCGCCGCCGCGGCCCAGGTCCGCGCGGCCGGGGTTTCGAAAAACGGGTTCATCGGCGACAGGGCCGCATTGCGCCCGGCGTTCACCGCCGCGCGCCAGGGCGTCATCGCGGCGCGCCCCATCTCGTACATTGCGTAAAGCAAATCTGCGCCCCCTCTGAAATTTCGACTCTTGCGGTCTTGTCAGCGGAAAAGGATAGGCCCGCCGCACCGGCAAGGGCAAACGCTTTTACTGCGCTGCAATATAGTCGCGGAGGCCTTTCGCAATCGTTTCCGGCGGCTCCTGGTGGGTAAAGGCGGAGACGAATTCTCCGTCCTTGCCCATCAGGAAGATCAGGCTTGTATGATCCACAAGGTATTGAGCGGATGAGCCTTCATCCTCGACTTTCGCGGAATAGACCTTGTAGGCCGCCTTCGCCGCATCGACCTGTTCGGCCGTCCCGGTCAGGCCGATCAGGCCTTCGGGGAACGCTTCGGACTGAACATATTGGTGCAGCGCATCAACGGTGTCGCGCTCCGGATCGACGCTGATCAGGACTGTGCGGAACTGTTCGCGTTCGCTTGCGCCGAGCTGCCCCAGCGCCGCCTTCATCGCCTGCAGCGAATAGGGGCAGACATCGGGGCAATAGGTATAGCCGAAATAGATCAGGCTGGCCTTGCCCTTCAGATCCTCGTCAGTGAACGTCTCGCCGGAATCGTCGGTAAGGGTGAATTCGCCGCCGATCGCCGCGCTGCCCATCGGCTGGGCGATGCTCGGCCCCTGCGGCTGCGGGCGCAGCAGCACCGCCGCCACAAGCACCACGATCAGCGCCAACGAACCGCCGATAATAATCTTGGATAGGGTGGAAAATCCGGACGCCGGTCGCATGGCGTGTCCTTTTTGCGTGTTGGCGCGCGGGGCGCGCGGGGCGTAACAATGGGCCGGGCCGAGCGCCCGTGCAGAGGCCAGTTAGGAAAGCGCAAATTCCATGTCCATGAAAGGCGACACATACGCCGCGCCCCCCGATGACCGCCCCCTCACGCCGCCGGTCCGGGGCACGGTCCGCCTGCGCACCCTGGTCATGCTGCGCTGGTTCGCCGCCGCCGGGCAGATGGCGACCGTGCTGGTGGTGCAGTTCGGCCTGGGGTTCGAGCTGCCGCTGGCCGCCTGTTTCGCCGCCATCGCCGCCTCGATCGGCCTCAACCTCGCCATGTCGGTGCGGCTGCGCCTGTCGCGCCTCGCCCGCCCGCAGGAGGCGATGTGGCAGCTCGCCTTCGATATCGCCCAGCTTGCCCTCATCCTCGGCCTCACCGGCGGACTCGAAAACCCTTATGTCGTCATCCTCGCCGCCCCGGTCGTTATCGGCGCGGCCACCCTTCCCGGCCGCATGGCGCTGTCGCTGGCGGTGTTCGCCCTGTCCTGCACCGCCGCCATCGCCGTACTGGGCCATCCCCTGCCCTGGTCGGAGGGTCAGCCCCTCATCCTGCCGACCATGTATGTGTTCGGCCTGTGGACCGCGCTGGTCATCACCATGGCCTTTGCCGGCCTAACCGCCTGGCGCGCCTCGGCGGAGGCCGCGCGCAACGCTCTGGCCCTCACCGCCACGCAGGCCGTGCTGGCGCGGGAACAGCGCCTGGCTGCCATTGGCGGCATCGCCGCCGCCGCCGCGCATGAGCTGGGCACGCCCCTGGCCACCATCCAGCTCACCGCCAAGGAAATGGCGCGCGCCATCCCCGAAGACAGCCCGCTGGCCGATGACGCCCGCCTCCTGGTCCAGCAGGCCGAGCGGTGCCGCGACATTCTGGGACAGCTCTCCCGCCGCGGGGACGAGGCCGACGCCGGCATCGCCCGCGCCGATTTCCGCACATTGCTGGAGGAAATCGCCGAACCCTTCCGCCATTTCGGGGCGGAGATCGATATCTCCGTTTCCGGTCCGGGCCGCATGCCCGATCTCACCCGCGCGCCAGAGATCATCTATGGCCTCGGCAATATCGTGGAGAACGCGGTGGATTTCGCCGCCGCCCGCGTCACCGTCACCGGCGTCTGGACCGACCGCGACGTCACCGTGACCATCGAGGATGACGGCGAAGGCTTCGACCCGGAAGTGCTGGCCAAGCTGGGCGAGCCCTATGTCTCGACCCGCGAAGGGGCGGCGGACGCCGGCGGCATGGGTCTTGGCGTGTTCATCGCCGACACGCTGATCACCCGCACGGGCGGAAAGATCGCCTTTTCCAACACCGCTTCGGGCGCGCGCGCCGTGGCTGTGTGGCCGATTGGTGCAATTCAAGCGCCGCCCTACTCGCCCTCGGCGGATCCGCAACCTATATAGACCGGGCAGGAGGCAGCTTGATGATGAATACGCCCCAGTCCCACCCCGACGTGAAGCCGGACCGTCTTGAATTGCCGGAGGATCATTCGCTTTTGATTCTCGACGATGACGGCGCGTTCCGCACCCGTCTTGGTCAGGCCATGACACAGCGCGGCTTCTCGGTCAGCGCCGTCGCCACGGTCGAGGACGCCATCGACATCGCCCGCCTCAACCCGCCCGCCTTCGCCGTGCTCGACCTGCGGCTGGAGGACGGCAACGGCCTCTATGTCGTCGAGGCCCTGCGCGAATACCGCCCCGATTGCCGCGTGGTGATGCTGACCGGCTATGGCGGCATCGCCTCGGCGGTGGCCGCCGTGAAGGCCGGCGCCGTGGACTATCTTTCCAAGCCCGCCGACGCCGACGCCATCACCAACGCCCTGCTGGCCGGCCCCGGCAAACTGCCCGAGCCGCCGGACAACCCCATGTCCGCCGACCGCGTGCGGTGGGAGCACATCCTCCGCGTCTACGAGCTGTGCAACCGCAACGTCTCCGAAACCGCCCGCCGCCTCGGCATGCACCGCCGCACCCTGCAACGCATCCTCGCCAAACGCGCCCCCAAATAGGGAATTTCCCCGGATTTTCCCGGGGAAATTCGCGGTTCTAGAGCCCGCCTTCGAGACGCCCTTCCGGGCTCCTCAGGCTAAGGTTTGAGGGGCTGGAAGCCCCTCTTTCTCCTATCCCTTTCCCATCACCCTCACCCTGAGGAGCCGCGCCAGAGCGCGGCGTCTCGAAGGCCCGTCACAGAAACTAACGCGCGGCCGTGGAGGCGTAGGCATAACCGGAAACCCAAACCAACCCCGTCATCCTCCGACGGAGCGCAGCGGAGATCGGAGGATGACGATTGAAGAGAAGTGGAGGGTAGAAAAAGTCCCCTCGCCCCCGAGAGGGGGCTGAGGAGAGAAAATCGATCCAGTGAATCGATTTTCCGACGAAGGTTTTGAGGCTCCAAATCCACCGGATTTGGCCAGCCGAAAGGGTGAGGGGGCGGGTCTCAGAATAAAGCGCGCCCTCCAACGCCTCCCCTCATCCGGTCCTCCGGACCACCTTCTCCCCTCCATAGGGGAGAAGGAACTGACAAAGAGGAGATTGCCTCCCCTATCCGCGCATCAGCCGGCCGGCGGCGCAGTGGGCGAATCTCAGCATCACCGCCTTGCGCCGCGCCGGCTTCACGAGCCGCGGCGGGGCTTCGCGCAGGATGGCCCCGCCCCAGGCGTCGGCGACGATCAGGCCGGCCTCTTCGGGGATGATGTCGCGCGGAAAGCGCGGCGAGACGGCGAAATAGAAGGAGTCGCAATAGCCCACATAGTCCGGCCATTTCGCGTCAGAACGGAAATCGGCCAGCCCCGACTTGATCTCCACCACGGCCAGCTCGCCCTTCGGCCCCAGCGCGGCGATGTCGGCGCGGCGGCCATTGGCCAGGATCAGCTCCGGCACGCAGGCATAGCCGCGCTCGGCAAAAAGCCGCGCCACGCCGCGCATCAGGGCGGACGCATCGTCAATGGCGGGATTGCTGGCGGAAACGGCGCTGCTCTGATCCATCATTCCCGCATAATGTTCCGGTTTTGTTTCCGGGGCAACCCGTCCAATTCTGCGCTACATGAGTCCCATGACCGAACGCACTAACGAATACGCCCCCTCGCTCGACGACTTTCAGGCCATCGCCGAAGACGCCTGGGCGAAGCTGCCGCCTGAATTCACCAAGCTGTGCGGCCCCGTCATCATGCGGGTGGACGACTTCGCCGAGGAGGAGGTGCTTCGCGACTTAGGGATCGAGAACCCGTTCGAGCTGACCGGGCTTTATCAGGGCGTGGACCTGACCCAGAAATCGCATCTCGACCCGGGCGGGGAGCCCGACATGGTCTTCCTCTATCGCCGCCCGCTGCTGGACGAGTGGTGCGAGCGCGGAGACATCACGCTGGGCGAGCTGATTTCCCACGTCATCGTGCACGAGATCGGCCATCATTTCGGCCTCTCCGACGAGGACATGCACCGGATCGAGGACAGCGCCTGAGCGTTGTCCGCAAGCAGGCTTGCTGATTTGATGCCCTTTGAAGAGGGCGAACACCGAACGGAAATGACGTCAATGAAACCCTGCCGGCTGCCAGTTCTGGGCCTGATCGCGGCGCTGCTGCTGGCCGCGCTTGGTCAGGCGTCCCCGGCGCGCGCGGCGGAAGAAGTCGTCTATCAGGCCCTCAGCCCCAAGGACGTGATGGAGATTCTGCTGCTCAACGCCCTGCCGGCGGAGCTGGACTCCATCCCCGGCGGAGGCGTGGTGGCCGATCAGCGCGTGGTGGTCAGCGACCGCATCGCCTGGTTCGTCTATCTCTATAATTGCAACGATCAGGGCCGCTGCAGCGATATCCAGCTGCGCACCGCCTTTTCCGGCGCCGCGCCCTCGCTCGACGCCATCAATGACTGGAACCGCACCCATCGCTTCACCCGCGCCTATCGCGCCGAAGACGGGTCGGCGGTTCTGGAAATGGACATCAATGCGGAGGGCGGGGTGACCGTCGGCCACGTTTCCTCCCTCATCCCGCTGTGGCGGGAGGCGATGACCCGCTATTATTTCGATCTGGAAGACCGCTCCGCCTCGGCCAGCGCAAGCGGCTCAAGCGTCCAGTAATTCCTCAACCCATTCGGGCACGACCGCGCCCGCCGGGCCGCGCCGCACCGCGTCGAACCGCGGCGTGATGTCCGAATCCTCGAGGTTCAGCTCCAGCGTCCGCGCCCCCATGGCCTGCGCCTCCGCTGCGAACCCGGCCGCCGGATAGACCGCCCCGGACGTGCCGATGGCGACGAACAGATCGGCCTCCTGCAGCGCCCGGTAGATGCCCTCCATCTCCAGCGGCATTTCGCCGAACCACACGACATGGGGCCGCATCCGCCCGGATTCGCCGCACGCCCGGCACGCCAGATCGAAAGAGAGATCGTCATCGTAAGGGGTTACCGTCTCGCACTCGGCGCAGCGGATTTTCATCATCTCGCCGTGCATGTGGATCAGCGCCTGCGAGCCCGCGCGCTCATGCAGATTGTCGATATTCTGGGTGATCAGCGTGAACCCGCCGCCCCATTCACGCTCCAGCCGGGCCAGCGCCTCATGCGCCGGGTTGGGCGAGACATCGCGCAGCTTGTGGCGGCGCGTATTGTAGAAATCATAGACGGTCTGCTGGTCGCTCTCGAACGCCTCCGGCGTCGCCAGCTTCTGCCAGTCGAATTTCGACCATATGCCGTCCTTGTCGCGAAAAGTCGCCACGCCCGACTCGGCGGAAATGCCCGCCCCGGTCAGAACAACGATATTCTCCCGATCCGCCATCATTCCTCCCAGTCGATCCCGGCGCGGCCGCGCAATATGGCCTCGCCCTCCGCGCTGAACGCCTTGCCTTCAGTCCCATGCATCACAAGCGGGGGCAGCAGCGTAAAGGGCGACCGCCCGCACTTGACCGCGGTGACCAGCGCCCGCCCCGCCGCGCGCCCCGGCCGCGAGGCCACCGGCTTCACCCGCACGCTGCCCGCGCGGCCGGCAAAGGCGGCCAGAATATCCGGCAGACGTTCGGTCCGGTGGATCAGCGTGATCCGCCCCTCCGGCTTCAGCCGCCGCAGCGCGAAGTCCAGCCACCCCTCCAGCGGCGCGCCCTCCCAGTGCGCGGCCCGCTTATCCTCCCGCGGCGGCCGCCAGCCGCCTTCCGGATCGAAGAAGGGGGGATTGAGAAAAACCTGGTCGAACAGCGCTTCCCGCACCGCATCCGGCGGCGCGGCGATATCGCCCTCATGGATTACAACGCGCTCCCCCAGCCCGTTCTCCGCCGCGTTCTCCGCCGCCAGCGCCGCTGTCCCGCCGTCCTGTTCCAGCCCGGCAAACATCGCCTCCGGGTTACGGTGCGCAGCGATCAGCAGCGCCGCCCCAGCGCCGCAACCCGGCTCGAACACGCGCTCGCCGCGCCCCGCCCGGACCGCCGCGCCCAGCAGCACGCTGTCCGTTCCGGCGCGGAATCCCCGCGCCGGCTGGCGCAGCGTGATCGCGCCGTCGAGGAAGGCGTCGCTCACTTCGGGTTCAAGCCGGCGTCTTTCAGGATCTGGCGGGCCTCGTCCGCCGCATCGTCCGGGACCATCAGCCGCCGCTGGATCGCCAGCACCGATCCGTCCAGCACGGAGGCATGCGTATCCATGATCACCGGATCCAGATCCGCTTCGCGCAGCAGGGTTTCGGCAAAGCTCAGCATGACGGCGTCATTGGTGCGTAGAATTTCGATCACGGGGGCTTATCTCCAGTTTTCCCTGCGGCGCCATTGCGCGGCGCTCATTGCTTGCCCGCGCGGGGGCCGGTTTCTATTGTCTGGCAGGCTGATGGTTTTCGACAAGGGGCGTCTTTTTGGGACTGACCGCTGAAGCGCCGCGTGACAGCGCGCCGGCAGAGACGCCGGCTGACCGCCTGTCGCGCCTGCTCTCCGACGACATGGACCGGGTTGAAGCGCTGATCGACGAGCGCATGCAAAGCCCGGTGGGAATGATTCCCGACGTCGCCGACCACCTGGTCGGCGCCGGCGGCAAACGCCTGCGCCCGATGATCGCCTGCGCCGCCGCGCGCCTTCTGGGCTATCGCGGCGACGGGCATCTGAAACTGGCCGCGGCGGTCGAGTTCATCCACACCGCCACCCTGCTGCATGACGACGTGGTCGACCAGTCCGGCCTGCGGCGCGGCAAGGAATCGGCCAACACGATCTGGGGCAATTCGGCCAGCGTGCTGGTCGGGGATTTCCTGTTCGCGCGCTCCTTCAACCTGATGGTGGAAGCAGGCAGCATCGAGGCGCTGAACGTGCTGGCCGACGCGGCCAGCGTGATCGCCGAAGGCGAAGTGAAACAGCTGGCCGCCATCGGCGACGTGGAACTGTCCGCTGAGGCCTATCTGGACATCATCGCGTCCAAGACCGCAGAGCTGTTCGCCGCCGCCGCGGAATCCCCCAGCGTTCTGGCCGGAACGCCGCACAAGCGCCGCCAGGCGATGCGCCAGTATGGCCAGTCCCTGGGCCTGGCCTTCCAGCTTGTCGACGACGCGCTGGACTATGCCGGCGCCACCCTGGCGATGGGCAAGTCGGTGGGCGACGATTTCCGGGAAGGCAAGATCACCATGCCCGTCGCCGTCGCCTATGCGCGCGGCGACGCGGAGGAACGCGCCTTCTGGGCCCGCACCCTGACCGATCTGGAACAGACGGACGGCGATTTCGAACGCGCGCTGGAGATCGTGGCCCGGCACAACGGCGTCGAGAAGACGCTGGACGCCGCCCGGCATCACGCCAACAAAGCCGCCGGATCGCTGGAAATTTTCGAGGAAAGCCCGCTGCGCACGGCCATGATGGACCTGCCCGACTTCGTGGTCAGCCGGGTCTACTAGGCTTCCTGACCGTCAATATCGCAGCCGCCCAGCTTCACCGCGCGCACCCACCATTCGCCGTGATCGGCGGCGATAGATTCGGCGGCGCGTTTCGCCTCGGCCTCGCTCTCATAGAGCCCGAAACAGGTCGCGCCCGAGCCGGACATGCGGGCAAGACAGCAATTCTCGCTTGCCCGGATCGTTTCAAGCACCGGCGTAATCTGGCTGCACAGGCGCACCGCCGGGCCTTCCAGATCGTTCGAGCCTTCCTTGATCAGGCGGATCGCGTGGGCCGGATCGGACAGGCCCAGCGGGATGCGCAGATCATGCGGCTGGTCGCGATGTCCGACATCATAGGCGCGGAACACTTCCGCCGTGGAAAGCTCCACGCCCGGATTGACCAGGACGGCGTGCAGGGCGGGCCAGGATTCCAGCGGCGCCAGACGCTCCCCCACGCCCGTCACGATGGTCGGGCGGGGATCGACGCAGACCGGCGTGTCCGCGCCGATCTTCGCGGCGACATCCTGCAGCCGCCCCAGCGGCCAGTCGATTTCCCAGATTTCGTTCAGCACGCGCAGCGTCGCGGCCGCATCGGAAGACCCGCCGCCCATGCCGGACGCGACGGGGAGATTCTTGGTCAGGCGGATATGCGCGCCCGGACGGGCCTTGCGCGCCGCCTTGGCGAAGGCTTCGGCGGCGTCCAGCACCAGATTATCGGTCGTGCTCAGCCCCTCGCCATACGGCCCCTCGATTTCCAGCGTCAGGTCGTCCGCCGGCTCGGCCGCGACTTCGTCGAACTCGGTCGCAAAAACGATCAGGCTGTTGAGCTTGTGATAGCCGTCGCGCCGGCGCTTGCGCCCGACATGCAGCCAGAGATTCACTTTTGCCGGGGCCGCGGCGGGCCTCATCGCGTATCCGCCATGCTGGACGGCGTGGAATTCAGGCCGTTCTCCAGCTTCTCGGCCAGTTCCTGTTCGATGGATGGTTCGGGATCGAAGCTGAGCGCGCGCTCCCACTGGAAGCGGGCTTCCAGACGACGGCCGGTCATCCAGTAGGCGTCGCCCAGATGCGCGTTGATGGTGGCGTCGGCGGGCTCCAGCGCCACGGCGCGCTCCAGATGGGTGACCGCTTCGGCGTAATCGCCGCGCTTGTAGTGCGCCCAGCCCAGGCTATCGACGATATAGCCGGCGCGCGGGCGCAGCATGATGGCGCGTTCGATCATGCCGAACGCTTCGTCGATATTCTCGCCGCGTTCGACCATCGTGTAGCCGAGATAGTTCAGGATTTCCGGGTCGTCCGGCGATTGCTGCAGGGCGCGGCGGAAATCGGACCGCGCGGAGGGCCATTTATTCTGGCGTTCGCGGGCAATGCCCCGGCCATAATAAAGCTCGCCATCCGCCGCTTCGCCCGCCCGCTCGATCAGCGTGGTGGAGACGGTTTCCGCCTCTTCCCAGCGTTCGGCGATGCGCAGGGCTTCGGCCAGAGACTGGCCCGCCTGCCGGTCGCCGCTGCGCCGCCACGCCTCCTGCAGAAGGGCGATTCCGGTTTCGGTGTCGCCCTGCACCAGTTTGATCTGGGCGCGGATGATTTCGGCCTCCAGCGCGGACGCGGCATTCGGCTGCAACGCGGCGAGCAGACGATCCGCCTCCGCCAGCCGCCCGTCCTGACTGAACAGCCGCGCCAGCAGCACGCGCGCCGGGCCGAATTCCGGGTCCAGCCGCAGGGCGATTTCCAGATAGATCTGCGAAAGCTGGGTCTGTTCCTGCGTGGAAAGCGCCGCTGCCGGGCCATAGACGCCGATAGCCGCGCCCTCGGCCGCCGTGACCGGGGCGGGCGGGCGTTGCCCGCTGACCAGACGCGCCATTTCCGCATGCGTCACCGCGTCATTGGGCGACTCGGCGAGGCGGTCTTCATAGAGGCTTCGCGCCTCGTCCACGCGGCCCGCCCGCTCCAGCCAGCGGCCGTATTCGCGAATGGCGAAGGACGGCAGGGCGGACGTTTCAACCGCGCTCTGGAAAGCCTCTTCCGCCCCCGGTCTCTCGAACTTCGCCAGGATCAGCGCATAATGAAGACCGGACAGGGAGGCGAACGCCCCGGATTCGTTCGGCGCGGCGATGGCGTCCAGCGCGGCTTGCGCATTGCCCTTCCCCGCTTCCGCCCAGGCGATCAGAAGCGAGCCGACGACCCGGTTGAACGGCCCCAGAGTCGTCTGGTCCAGCAGCATCAGCGTATCGTTATAGCGCCGCTCGGCCAGCGCGTCGGCGGCCAGCGTCAGACGCGCCAGACGATTGTCCGGGTCGGTCTGCATGGTGCGCGTGGCGAAATCCGCCGCGGCGGCCTGATCGCCGGAAGTCAGGGCGGAGAAAAAGGCCCGTTCCGCCAGAAAGGCGCTTTCGGGCTCTTTCTCCAGCGCGCGCTGATAATAGCTGACCGCGTCGCCGGAATGGTTGCGCGCATCGGCCCAGCGCGCGGCGAGATAATCGCCGTAAACCGAACGCGGCGCATCCCCGGCGAACGGCGCCGAGGCAGTCGAACAGGCCGCCAGCGCGAGGATGGAAACCCCGGCGCCCAGCGCCCGCCGCACCTTATGTTTCAAGCCTGCCGTCACTCATGCCCTTACATGTTGGGATAGTTGGGCCCGCCGCCGCCTTCCGGCGTCGTCCAGTAGATTACCTGCTCCGGATCCTTGATGTCGCACGTTTTGCAGTGGACGCAGTTCTGGGCGTTGATCTGGAAACGCTTCGGATCGCCCTCGACATATTCATAGACCCCCGCAGGGCAATAGCGCTGGGACGGGCCGGCATAGACCGGCATTTCCGTTTCTTCCGGGTAATCCGGGTCGCGCAGCTTCAAGTGCGAGGGCTGGTCTTCCTCGTGATTGGTGTTGGAAATGAACACCGAGGACAGGCGGTCGAAGCTGAAGACGCCGTCGGGCTTGGGATAGACGATCGGCTTGTGCTTGCTCTCCGGCTCGGTGCAGGCCGCGTCCGTCTTGCCGTGCTTCATCGTGCCGAAGACCGAAAAGCCCAGCAGCGTATTGGTCCACATATCGATGCCGCCCAGCGTCACCCCGCCGACCAGGCCGAATTTCGACCAGAGCGGTTTGACGTTGCGGACCTTCTTGAGGTCCTTCGCCACCCAGCTCCCCTCATAGGCGTCCTGATAGGCGGCCAGTTCGTCGCCGGCGCGCCCTTCCGCAATGGCGTCAAACGCGGCTTCGGCGGCCATCATGCCGGTCTTCATGGCGTTATGGCTGCCCTTGATGCGCGGCACGTTCACCAGTCCGGCGGAACAGCCGATCAGCGCGCCGCCGGGGAAGGACAGTTTCGGAACAGACTGGTAGCCGCCCTCGGTAATCGCGCGGGCGCCATAGGAAATGCGCTCGCCGCCTTCCAGCAGCTCCTTCACGTCCGGGTGCGTCTTGAAGCGCTGGAATTCCTGGAACGGGTTCAGATACGGATTCTTGTAGTTCAGATGGACAACGAAACCGACATAGACATAGCGGTTCTCGTCCGATCCGAAGTGATAGATGAAGCTGCCCCCGCCGGTGTCGGATTTCAGGGGCCAGCCGAAGGAATGCTGCACATGACCCGGCTGGTGCTTGCCCTCGGCCACGCGCCACAGCTCTTTCAGGCCGATGCCGAATTTTGAAGGCTCCTTGCCCTCGTCCAGCCCGTAACGCTTGATGACAGACTTGGAGAGCGAGCCGCGCACGCCCTCGCCCAGCAGCACATATTTGCCGCGCAGCTCCATCGGCGGCTGATAGCTGTCCTTCTTCTCGCCGTTCTTGCCGACGCCGAACGGCTCGGTCGCGACGCCGCGGATCACGCCGTCTTCCTCGATCAGCTCGCCGGCCGCGAAGCCGGGATAAACCTCGACGCCCAGATTCTCGGCCTGCTCGGCCAGCCAGCGGCACATATCGCCGAGACTGCCGACATAATTGCCGTGATTGTTCATCAGCGGCGGCATGATGAAATTCGGGATGGCCAGAGACCCGGCCTCGCCCATAACGAAGAACTTGTCCTGCTTCACTGGCGTGTTCAGCGGACAGCCGTCCTCCAGCCAGTTCGGCAGCAGCTCGTCCATCGCCTTGGGGTCGATCACGGCGCCGGAAAGAATATGCGCGCCGACCTCGGAGCCCTTCTCCAGAACCGCGACATTCAGCTCGCTCCCCGCTTCCTCGGCGCGCTGCTTCAGCCGGATCGCGGCGGCCAGCCCGGCAGGCCCCGCCCCCACGATCACGACGTCATATTCCATGGATTCGCGCTGTTCGCCGGCGTCGCTCATGAAGCGGCCTCTCCCTTGTTTCTCCGTTTCGTCCTAAGGTCTTAGCGTATGGACGTTGAGGGAGCTAGGGCGTGACAAAGCCCGAACCACAGGATGCGGCGATAAATGACGCCGCGCGCAGCCTGATCGAATGGTGGGCCGATGCGGGGGTTGACCCGGTCGCGCCGCCACCATCGGCGCGCGCCAGGTCCGCCGCTGCGCCGGAACGGCGGGAATCCCGCGCGCCGGGCGCGCCCGAAAAGCCCAGCGCGCCGCGTCCGCAGCGCGTGACAGCACCCTCTCCCTCACGCGCCGGCGCGCCGGAAGACGACGCCCCGCGCGACGCCCGCCGCCTGGCCGCCTCGGCCTCCACCATTGAGGAGCTGAAAACCGCCATTGAAGGGTTTGAGGGCTGCACCCTGAAAGCCACGGCGCAGAACACGGTTTTCGCGCGCGGATCCATGAAATCGGGCGTGATGATCATCGGCGAGGCGCCGGGCTTCGACGAGGACCGGCAGGGCCTGCCGTTTGTTGGACGTTCGGGCCAGTTGCTGGACAGGATATTCGCTTCCATCGGGCTGGACCGCGAGGACATCTATGTCACCAACATGCTGTTCTGGCGACCGCCGAAAAACCGCGACCCGTCGCAATCGGACCTCGCCGCCTGCATGGCGTTCGTGGAGCGGCATATCGCGCTGGCGCAGCCCAGGATACTCGTTCTGGCTGGCAAAACCTCGGCGCAGGCCATCCTGAATTCCAGCGAGGGCATCATGCGGATGCGCGGCAAGTGGGGGGCCTACACCCCCGCCGCCGGCGATGAATCGCAGGCCCAGACCATCCCCGCCCTGCCCATTTTCCACCCCGCCTTCCTGCTGCGAAAACCCGACTTCAAACGCCAGACCTGGCGCGATTTGCTGAGCCTGCAGAAGCGGCTGGAGGAGGGTTAGGCCCTCATATTGAGGCGGCGAAGATGATGGAGAGCGGAGCCCCCGTTTCGTCCTTTGGCTCAATCGTCTCCGTAAGCTCGAAACCGGCCTCATCGAGGACAGCCTGCCAGCCCTCCATGGTCCGCAGATAGAGCGGCATGTCCGTCCAGCCTTCGCCGGCGAAGCGGTCCCATTTTTCGGTGCGCCAGCCGTCTCCCTGAGGGTCGAGCAGGGACGGGTGGAGCGTCTGGATAAGGAGGCGGCCCTGCGGCGTCAGCGCCTGCGCGATAGCGCGGAGGACGGGCGTCAGATCTTCGTCGAACAGAGCGAAATTGGCGATAACCAGATTGTACGGGCCGCCGAGCCGGGCCGGATCCGCCGCGGCGTCTTCATAGGCGAGGGCGCGGTAATCATTCTCCGGATCCTCCGCCTGCGCCGCCTTGATCAATGCAGCCGACGTATCGATTCCCGTGACTCGCGCGCCCGTCTTCTCCGTCAGGGCGCGGGCCAGCCAGCCCTCCCCGCAACCAAGATCAAGCACGCGATCCGGCGCCAGGGCCGCGGCGGCCTTGAGGATGGCGGGGCTTGTGACCGCGCGGCTGGGCAAGCGGCCCTCCCGCGCAACATCGATCCAGCGCGCGGCGTTGGCGTCCCAGCTTTCGCGGATCGTCTTGCCGCTCATCCCCGTCCGCTCAGCCAGCGATGCTCTGCCACGGCGTCATCGAAGCCGGACGGGGTCTCCAGAAGGCTGACCGCCACCGCGTAGCGCTCCGCCACGGCGGCGGCGGACCGGGCGTCCAGCGATTCCGTGGCGCCGTCATTCAGAGCGCCGGCGTGGCGGGCGAGGGTTTCGCGGTCGGCGCGCGCGGGCGTCACCTCGGACGCGGCGGCCAGCAAGGCCATCATGTGCAGGGCGGCGTTGCGGTCCGACTGCACATAGGGGCGCAGTTGACCCCAGGCGACTTCGCAGAATTCCTCGAAATCGGGGGTGGAGAGAATGACGCGCAGATCGCCGTCATCGTCCAGACGCCGTTCGGAAACGGCGCGTCGCTGCGCCAGTTCGCCCAGCGCGTTGGCCAGCCAGTCCATGCAGGATATTGCCGTGAACGGATCATTGATGCCGGGCGACAGGGCGCGCCCGGCTATCTCCACCAGTTCGTTCGCCAGAAAGATCGGGTCCTGCCCCTGCGTGCGCTTGCGGCCAAAGGAGAAGGCGCTGCGGATGGACGACTCCATATCCTCGTCCAGCGCCTCGGCGGGCCAGACGCGGACCAGCGCATGGCCGGGCGTGACGAAATCGCCGGGGCGGAAGCGCAGCTCTATCACCGCATCCCGGGCGCGGGCGGTCTCTATCAGCGAGGAGACGGAGAGAAACTGAAGATAGCCGGCGGATTTCGCGGCCAGCCGCGCCGGAGCGTCCGGCGGATCAAAAGGCGCATCATCCATGGGGAGGATTGCGTCCTTTTCCTCCCGCGCCGGATAAAAATCGGCGATCTTGTTCTTCAGCTCGCGCCCCACGCCGGCGGTGACATTGGAGGCGTGGACCGAGTCCGGGATGTGATGGATGAAATAGATCAGCACCGCGACGCTGAGCAGGACGAACCCGATCGCCAGAAGAATGGAGAAATGCGGCACGAAGCCGGTAAACAGCTCCGCCCCTTCCGGCAAATCGCCGACCGGCTCGTCCGCGCTGCGCACGGTGCGCAGGACCATCAGGCAATAGATAAAGGTGGCGATGAAAGCGCCCAGCGTGACCTGGTTTCCGGTGTCGCGCATGAAATTGGTCAAAAGGCGCGGACCGAATTGCGACGTCGCATAGACTACCGCGGCGATGGTGATGGAAAACGTCACCCCCGCCACGCCGATCATTGACCCGGCGATGGTGGAAAGGAAGGCCCGCGCGCCCTCCGGCTTGTTGGCGTAGACCCAGCCGAACCCCTCCACCCAGTCCTGACCGATCATCTGGTCGAAAGCGGTGGAGGCGAAGGACAGGATGATTGCCGAAACGGTCATCACCGCGGGGATGAACCAGTAGCTGGAACGCAGATCGTCCCACCAGGCCAGAAGGCGTGTTTTCAAAGGTCCGTCCCGTCGTCGATGTCGCGCTTGGCGGCGAGCCTCATGATAGGGCGCGGCAGACGTTTCTCAAGATCATTCAAGGTGTTGGCGTGCGACCAGCGCACGCCGTCGAACAGGCCCGGCCGCGCGGGCCGCTTCAAGCCCAGCAACCAGTAGCCGCCATCGACCGCCGGTCCGGTCACCGCCTCGCGCCGCCTCAACGCGGCGAAGGCGGCGGCGATGTCGCGCGCAGTCACGTCCGGCGTGTCGGTTCCGATCACCACAGTCATGGGCGCATCGAAGGCCCGCGCCTGCCGCGCGCCCAGATCGCCTGGCCCTTGTGGGATGCGTGGCAGATCCTGCGGCCAGACCGGGTGACGGGCACTCAGGCTATCGTCGGGCAGCGCCAGCAGGGTTTGCCAGCGCGGATCGCGCGTATTTCTCAGGGTGCGGGCGACCATGGCGCGGTAGAGCCGCATCGCCCGGACCGGCCCAATATCGGCAGCCAGCCGCGTCTTGGCCCGCCCCATCGCCGGCGGCTTGGCGAAGATGACCAGACGGGGCCTCATCGCCTGTATTCCTCTGCAAGCGATTCCGGCGAGGCGCCCGCCAGATAGCGGGTCAGGAGGGTGAGATTGCGCAAGGAGCGCCTCAAATAACCGTCGCGCCGGAACGCCTCGGCGCTGGTTACCGCGCGGACCGGCAGGCGGGTCAGGCGCGTCCGGCCGATGCGGCGGACAAGGTCCACGTCCTCGAACAGCGGAAACGGGCGATAGCCGCCAAGGCTGTCATAGAAGCGACGCGAGACCAGCAGGCCCTGATCGCCATAGGGCAGGCCGAACCAATCCGTTCGGCGGTTCACGGACCAGGCAAGGCGTTTAGCGGCGGGGGAATCATCATCCAGCGCAAAAGTGAAAACGGCGGCGCGCTCCCGATTGGTGGGGTCGGCGGTGAAGGAATCCACGGCCCGCCGCCATTCCGGCGAGAGTCGCGTATCGGCGTGCAGGAAGAGAAGCCAGTCGCCGCGCGCCGCCGACGCCCCGGCGATGAGCTGCCGCCCGCGACCGGGCGGCGATGAAACGAGGCGCGCGCCCGCGCCCTCCGCCACCGAAACCGTCGCATCGCCGGACCCGCCATCGGCAAGAACGATCTCGTCCGCCCCGGTCACGCTTTCCAGCGTCGCGGGCAACGTGGCGGCGGCGTTGAGGGCGGGGATGACGGCGCTGAGCATCGTCTCAACCCTTACAGCCGCGCCGCCCCGCGTGCGAGGCCTGCTTGCCGATTGGCGCTGAATCGCGGCAGGTTGGGATTAGGAACGATGCCCGATTTTCTGTACGAAAGACGATGCGCGAAAACGCCGGTCTGCGGCGTGGACGAAGCCGGGCGCGGCCCGCTGGCCGGGCCGGTGGTGGCCGCCGCCGTCTTTTTCCCGGACCGCAAGCGCCGCCCGCGCGGGCTGAACGACTCCAAGGTTCTGAGCCATGAGCAACGCGAGACGCTCTATGCCCGCATCCGTGAGAGCGCCGTGGTGGGCGTCGGCATGTGCGACCATCGGGAAATTGATCAGCTGAACATCTATCACGCCACAATGACGGCGATGGCGCGGGCGGTTTCCGCCCTGCCCGAGCGCGCCGCCTTCGCCCTGATCGACGGCAATGCGCGGCCCGCCATGCTGAGCTGCGCGTGCGAGACGATCATTGGCGGCGACGGCAAGTCCGTCTCCATCGCCGCGGCCTCCATCATCGCCAAGGTCACGCGCGACCGCATCATGATCGAGATGGACGCCGTCTATCCCGGCTACGGCTTCGCCAGCCACAAGGGCTATGGCTGCCCGTCCCACAAGGCGGCGCTGACCAAGCTGGGCCCCACGCCGATTCACCGGCGCAGCTTCGCGCCCGTGCGGATTGCAGAAGAAGGTCAGCAGGCCGCTTTCGCCTTTGGCAAAGCGATCTGAGTCCCCCTCGCCGCCCCGTTAAAACCGGTTAACCACGTTCCTTAGCCCCTCGCTAACCGTGAGCGCACGAATCTGGACGCTTCCGATTCGACGGGCTTGAATAGAGCAAGAAACAAAGGGGCGTGGGCCATGGCGGATTTGCCGCTCGACGAGATTTACGAAGGCGACTGCGTGGAATTCATGAAGACGCTGCCGGACGGCAGCGTCGATCTGGTGTTCGCGGACCCCCCCTATAATCTCCAGCTTGGCGGCGAACTGCACCGCCCGGACAATTCCCGCGTGGACGGCGTGGAAGCGGCCTGGGACCAAGTCGGCGGGTTCGACGAATATGACCTGTTCACCTGGCGCTGGCTGGACGAGGCGCGGCGCGTTCTGAAGGACGATGGCGCGATCTGGGTGATCGGCAGCTATCACAACATCTTCCGCGTCGGCGGCATTTTGCAGGACGCCGGGTTCTGGATGCTGAACGACATCATCTGGCGCAAATCCAACCCGATGCCCAATTTCCGCGGCACGCGCTTCACCAATGCGCATGAGACGCTGATCTGGGCGGCCAAGCACAAGGATTCCAAGCCGACCTTCAATTATTCGGCGATGAAGATGCTCAATGACGGCGTGCAGATGCGCTCCGACTGGACGCTGCCGATCTGCACGGGCGGCGAGCGCCTGAAGAAGGATGACGGCGAAAAGACCCACCCGACGCAGAAGCCGGAATCGCTGCTGCACCGGGTGATCCTGTCCACCACCAATCCGGGCGACGTGATCCTGGACCCGTTCTTCGGCACCGGCACCACCGGGGCGGTCGCCAAGAAGCTGGGCCGCCGCTTCATGGGCGTGGACGCCGATCACGATTACTGCATCGCCGCGCGCGAACGGATCGACAAGGTTGTCGGCGCCGCGCCGGAGGATCTGGAAGTCACCGAATCCGCCCGCGCCCTGCCGCGCGTGCCGTTCGGCACGATTATCGAGCGCGGCCTGCTTTCGGCGGGCGACAAGCTGCATAGCCCGGATGGCCGCCACGTGGCGCGCATCCGCGCCGACGGCTCCATCGTTACCGGGGACGCGCGGGGCTCTATCCATCAGGTGGGGGCGCATGTTCTGAAGGCCCCGGCCTGCAATGGCTGGACGTTCTGGCATGTGCGCACGGACGGCGGCCTGATCCCGCTGGACGTGCTGCGCCGTCAGGTGCGCGAAGCGGGCGGGATCAGCGGGTCGCCGAGCCGGCCGAACTAGAGCCCGACCACCATCCCCATAATCAGTTTCAGGCCGTAGGCGCCGCCGACCACCACCGCGAAGCCGGCGATCCACAGCCCGACGAACCACAGCGCCTTGCGCGCCGGGCCGCCCGGCGTTTCTTCGGGATCAGTGGTAGCCATGATCGGGGTCCACCTTTCCGCGGAAGGTCCAGTAGGCGAACGCGGTATAGGCCAGGATGATCGGCAGCATGATCAGCGCGCCGACCAGCATGAAGACCAGGCTGGCGTCATAGTTCGCGGCTTCCCGATAGGTGATGTCCGGCGGGATCAGATAGGGATAGAGGCTGGCCGCCAGCCCGGCGAAACCGGTGGCGAACAGGACTAGGGTCCACAGGAAGGGCGTGACCTCCTTCCCCTTCCGCGCGGTGTAGAGGAAGGCCAGACCGGCGATCGCGCTGCCCGCCGGGATGATCCAGAACCACCAGCCATCCTGCGCCGTGAGCCAGCGCAGACGCACCGTTTCCTGCTGGTAGAGCGTGCCGAAACTGACCAGCGCCAGCAGGCCGATGGCGATAACCCCGATGGGGATGCGCCAGCGATTCATGCGGTCATGCAGTTCGCCGTCCGTCTTGATCACCATCCAGCCCGCGCCCAGCATCGCGTACCCCGCCGTCAGGGCGAGGCCGCAGAGGATTGTGAACGGCGTCAGCCAGTCGAACCAGCCGCCGGCATAGACATTGTCCTGAACCTCCACGCCCTGCACGAAGGCGCCGACCATGATGCCCTGCGTGAAGGCCGCCATGGTGGAGCCGCCGAAAAAGGCCCAGCTCCAGTAATGCTTCCACCGCTCCGTCTTGAAGCGGAACTCGAACGCCACCCCGCGCAGCACCAGCGCCAGAAGCATGGCGATGATCGGCGCGTAAAAGCCCGTCAGAAGCACCGAGTAGGCCAGCGGAAAGGCCGCGAACAGGCCGCCTCCCCCCAGAACCAGCCATGTCTCGTTGCCGTCCCAGACCGGCGCGACCGTGTTCATCATCGTGTCGCGCTCGCGCGTATCCTTGCCGGTGAGGAACAGGATCCCGACGCCCAGATCGAACCCGTCCAGCACGACATAGGCCAGCAGGGCGATGCAGATCAGTCCGGCCCAGATTGTTGGAAGGTCCATCATTCCCTGCCTCCATCTTCCTGCGCCGGGCCGGGATTGACGCCCGCGGTGCGGATCGGGCCCTTCTCCAGCGTGCGGTCATCCTCAATCTCGGGCGTGCGGCCCATCAGGCGGATCAGATAAAAAGTCCCGGCGCCGAAAACGATCATGTAGATCGCGACAAAAGCGATCAGGCTGATCCCGACGCCGGGCGCGCCGACGGGCGAGGCGGCGTCCGCCGTGCGCATAAGTCCGTAAACCACCCAGGGCTGGCGGCCCGTTTCCGTGACGAACCAGCCGGCGAGGATGGCGATAAAACCGAGCGGGGCCATGCCCACGGCCCAGCGGTGCAGCCAGCCGGAATCATAGAGCCTGCCGCGGAAAAGCTGCAGCGCGGAGACCGCGCCGAACAGGATCATCAGCATGCCGATCCCGACCATCACGCGGAAGCTCCAGAAGGTCAGCGCCACATAGGGCCAATCTTCCTTCGGGAAGGCATCCAGCCCGGTCACCTCCGCATTCAGATCATGCTCCAGGATCAGGCTTCCCAGCTTGGGAATGCCGATCTCCGCATGGACCTTTTCCGCTTCCCGGTCCGGCAGGCCGAACAGGATCAGGGGCGCGCCCTCCCTGGACTCGAAATGGCCCTCCATCGCGGCGACCTTGGCCGGCTGATGCTCCTTGGTGTTCAGGCCATGCAGATCGCCGACCACCAGCTGCAGCGGCGCGACCACCATCGCCATCAGGGCCGCCATGGTGAACATCACCCGCGCGCCGCGATTGGCGCGGTCCTTCAGGAGGTGCCACGCGCCCACCCCGCCGACCACGAAGGCGGTCGTCAGATAGGCGGCCAGCGTCATGTGCGCGAAGCGGTAGGGGAAGGACGGATTGAAGATGACGCCCATCCAAGTGTCCGGCGTGAAGCGCCCCGTGCCCGGTTCGATATTGTAGGCGACCGGCGTCTGCATCCAGCTATTGGCCGACAGGATCCAGAAGGCGGAAATCAGCGTGCCGATGGCGACCATCAACGTGGCTGCGAAATGCAGTTTCGGTCCCACGCGCTTCAGCCCGAACAGCATGATGCCCAGGAAGCCCGCCTCCAGGAAAAACGCGGTCAGGACTTCATAGGCCAGCAAGGGGCCGAGGATCGGCGCGGTGCGCTCTGCGAACGGCCCCCAATTGGTGCCGAACTGATAGCTCATCACGATGCCGGAAACGACGCCCATGGCGAACGCCACGGCGAAGATGGGCAGCCAGAACTTGAAGACGCGCAGATAAACGTCGCGCTTGGTGTACAGCCACAGGCCTTCCAGCACGGCCAGATAGCTGGCCAGCCCGATGGTGAAGGCCGGAAAGATGATGTGGAACGATATCGTGAACGCGAACTGTATTCGCGCCAGAATGACCGGATCGGATAAATCCATCGTTCAACTCTCCAAAAACCGCGGCCGCCGTTTCCGCCATTGTGATTGCCTGACCGGCGGAAGGCAAAGCGGCGTTTGCGCGCGCGGCGTTTCGCCGCTGACCTGTTTGCCCGCAATTTCGGGGCTTCCCCCGGCGCGCGCAAAGCGTTAGAGCCGCGCCATGCTTGAACTCTTCATCGTCTCCTTCGTCACGTTTTTCGTGGTGATCGACCCGCTTGGGGTCGCGCCGGTTTTCGCCAGCCTGACCGAGGGCGCGCCGAAACGCTGGGCGCGCACCATGGCGGTGAAATCCATCATCATCTCCGCCATCATCCTGTTCGGCTTCGCGGCCATCGGCGATTTCGTGCTGGACGCCCTGCATGTGGGGCTGGACGCTTTCCGGCTGGCCGGCGGGGTGCTGCTGTTCCTGATCGCGCTGGACATGATTTTTGAAAAGCGCAGCGAGCGGCGCGAGGAACGCGCCGAAACGGTGAAGGAGGAATGGGAAGAGGACGGCGAGGCGCATCCGGGCGAGATCGAGCACCGGGAGGATATCTCCGTCTTCCCTATGGCGCTGCCCATGCTGGCCGGTCCGGGCTCCATCGCCACCGTGCTGCTCTATATGTCAGACGAGAAGCTGTCGCTGGCGGAAAAGGGCGTGACGCTGGGCGCCATGGCGGCGACGCTGGCGCTCTCACTGATCCTGTTCCTGGCCGCCGGCGCGATCCTGCGTCTGACCGGCCCGTCCGCCGCCAGCGCGATCACCCGCGTTCTGGGCGTGATACTGGCGGCGCTCGCCGCCCAGCTTATGCTGGACTCGCTGGTCAACACGTTCGGCCAGCTGGCTTAACGGAGACGCCGACATGACATCGCTGCTGATTGCCCTCGCCGCTCTGACACTCAGCGCAGGCGCTGATCCTCTGCATCACCCCAGTCCGGACCCGGCGCTGGCCGATTACCCGTTCTCCGAAAGCGTCGAGGCGGGCGGATTTCTCTATCTGTCCGGCATGATCGGCACGATCCCGGGCGAAGCCAGCCTTGCGGAAGGCGGCATGGCCGCCGAGGCCCGCCAGACCATGGATAATATCGGCGCGGCGCTGGACCGCCGCGGCCTCGGTTTCGGCGATGTCGTTAAATGCACCGTCTTTCTGGACGACATGGCCGAATGGCCCGCCTTCAACGAAGTCTATGCGAGCTATTTCGAGGCCGGCGCCTATCCCGCGCGCAGCGCGCTGGGGGCCGATGGGCTGGCGCTGGGCGCGGCGGTCGAGGTGGAATGCATCGCCTGGGCGGGCGGACAGGACTAGGACGCCGCCAGTTTCCACACCTTGCGCCCGACACTCGGCAGGCCGCTTTCCGGCAAATCCTCCAGCTTCACGAACCGTTCTTCCGCATCCGGCGTAAAACCGGCGGGGGCGGCCGCGCGCCAGATTTCCAGCCCCAGAGAAAAATGCGTGAAGACGTGCCGGGCCTCCGCCCCGATATCTTCCCATTCGGCGGCGGCGGGCGCGTGGCCCAGCGCCTCGCCTTCGCTCCATGCCTCTTCGCGCCATGGCGTTGAGGGCGGCAGCCACATGCCGCCCAGCAGGCCTTCGTCCGGCTGACGGCGCAGCAGCACCGCGCCGTCCCGCTGCATCCAGAACGCCACGCCCTGACGGTGGGGCTTTTTCTTCTTGGGCGCGCGTTTGGGATAAGCGGCGGGGTCGCCCTGCGCGAAGGCCGCGCAATTGTCCCGCCACGGGCACAGCGCGCAGGCGGGAGATTTCGGGGTGCATACCGTCGCGCCCAGATCCATCAAGGCCTGCGCAAAATCGCCCGGCCGGTCATCGGCGGCGAAGCGCGCGGCCAGCGCCCTTATCTCCGGCTTGGCGGCAGGCAGCGGCGTTTCCAGGGCAAATATCCGCGCCATCACCCGCTCCACATTGCCGTCCACGGGAACGTGGGGGAGGTCAAACGCAATGGCGCCGATGGCGGCAGAGGTATAGTCGCCCACCCCCGGCAGCGCCTTCAGCCCTTCGACCGTTTCCGGAAATCCGCCCTGCGCCGCCAGCGCCTGCGCGCATTTGTGCAGGTTTCGGGCGCGGGCGTAGTAGCCCAGCCCCGCCCAGGCGGCCAGCACGTCATCGCGGTCGGCGGCGGCGAGAGCCTCCACGCGCGGCCAGCGTTCGGTGAATTTGGCAAAGTAGGGCGCGGCGTGCGGCACGGTGGTCTGCTGCAGCATGATTTCCGACAGCCAGACGCGATAGGGGTCGGTCCGGCTCCCCGATCCCGGCGGGGCGCGCCAGGGCAGGCTGCGGGCATGGCGGTCATACCAGGCCAGAAGCGCCGCGCGCATGGCCGGCGGGCCTTCATTTCCCTGTGGATCGTTCATGCCTTCCCCTCTGGACCGCCGCGGCGCGAAAAGCGAGGCTTGCGGCCATGGCTCCCATGCGTCCGCCCCGTCTCGATTCCCGCACCGCCTTGCAGCGCCTGAATAGCGCGCGCGGACGTGCGGCGATCAAGCCGGCGCCGCAGGCCGGGCGCGCCGTGGCCGCCGTCCTGCGGCCGCTGGCGAAGAAATATGGGCCGGGTCTGACTGAAATCACGGAACACTGGAACGAGATTGCGGGCGAGCGTCTCTCGAAGCTGGCGCGGCCGGTGAAACTGACGCGCGGACGCAAGGGCGGCACCCTGACCCTGCGCACGCGCGGGCCCGCCGCCACGCTGCTGCAGGCGGAGACGCCGCGCCTGATCGAGCGGGCGAACCTTTATTGCGGCGAAGGCGCGATTGCCCGCATCGCCTTCCAGCAAGGGCCGCTGAGCTTCAAGCCGGCCATGACCCCGAAAAAGGCCCCGCCCGTCCGCCGCGGCCTGACGCCCAGCGAGACGCAATCGCTGGAAAACTCGCTGCACGGGATCGAGTCCGAACGCCTTCGCGCGGCGCTGCAACGGCTCGGCCGGGCGGTGCTTTCGCGCAGCGCCCCATGAGCCGAGCTTGCCAGACTCAAGAGAATCGGCGGATTTATTAAGGATTGAGCGGAGATTTGACGTGAACACAGCCACCAGACGCAGCCTTCTGACCGCGGCCATCGCCGCGCCGGCCCTCCTCCTCGCCGCGTGCGGGGGCGGAGACGGCGCCAGCGCCGACGGCCCGCTGGCCGAGAACCAGCGCGCGGACGACATCATCCTGGGCGACGCCGACGCGCCCGTGCTTCTGATCGAATACGCCTCGGTCACCTGCCCGCACTGCGCGGCCTTCCACGAGACGACGTGGCCGGAGGTGAAGGAGAAATATGTCGATACCGGGCTGGTGAAATACACGTTCCGCGAACTGCCCACCCCGCCCGTGCCGCTGGCCATGGCCGGCTTCCTGGTCGCGCGCTGCGCGCCGGACAGCCAGTATTACGACGTGCTGGACACGCTGTTTGAACGGCAGGAGCAGATCGTCCGCTCGCAGGAGCCGCGCGAGGAGCTTCTGAATATCGCCCGCGCCGCCGGGATCGATGAAGAGGAATTCGACGCCTGCATCCGGGACGAGGAACAGATCAACCGCATCAACGATGTCGTCGACGAGGCCTCCGCCAAGTTCAATGTGAGCTCCACCCCCACCTTCATCATCGACGGCGAGACCTATGCCGGCGCGCGGGCGCTCAGCTTCTTTGACGAGAAGTTCGCGCCGCTGCTGGGCGACCAGGCCCCGCCGCCGTCTGAAGAAGACGCGGGCGAAGACGGCGAAGACGCCGCGACGCCGGCGGAAGGATAAGGCGCGACCAGGCTGTGAAATTCCGCCAGCTCCGCATTGCAGGCTTCAAGTCCTTCGTCGATCCGGTGGATATCCGGATCGAACCGGGGCTGACCGGCGTTGTGGGGCCGAACGGCTGCGGCAAGTCCAACCTGTTCGAATCCGTGCGCTGGGTGATGGGGGCGACCTCCGCCAAGGCGCTGCGCGGGGCGGGGATGGAGGACGTGATCTTCGCCGGCACGGGCCGCCGCCCGGCCCGCAACCACGCCGAAGTCACGCTGGTCATCGAGAATGACGAGGGCAAGGCCCCCGCGCCCTTCGAACACGCCCAGGAGCTGGAAATCAGCCGCCGCATCACGCGCGGCGGCGGGTCCGCCTACCGCATCAACGGCAAGGAGATGCGGGCCAAGGACGTGCAGCTTCTGTTCGCCGACGCGTCCACCGGGGCCAATTCCCCGGCGCTGGTGCGGCAGGGGCAGGTCTCCGAACTGGTCTCCGCCAAGCCGCAGAACCGCCGCCGCGTGCTGGAGGAAGCCGCGGGCATTGCCGGCCTGCACGCCCGCCGTCACGAGGCGGAGCTGAAGCTTCGCGCCGCCGAGGCCAATCTGGACCGGCTGGACGAGGAGCTGGGGCGGCTGGAAGGCGAACTGGCCAAGCTCAAGCGCCAGTCCCGTCAGGCTTCCCGCTATCGCCGGCTGGGCGCGGAGATCCGCCGCCTCGAAGCGCTGATCCAGCACCTGAAATGGACCGCCGCCGAGCGCGGACTTCAAGAGGCTGACGCGGACCTTCGCCGCATCGCCGCCGAAGTGAACGAAACCTCGGAGGAAGCGGCTTCCGCCCGGGCGCAGGCCAGCACGTCCGAAACGGCCCTGCCCGAAGCCCGTCAGGCCGACGCCGAAGCCTCCGCCGTTCTGCGTCATGTGCAGATCAAGCGCGACGCCATCGACCGCGACGCCCGCGAAGCGCGCGCCGAGCTGGAGCGGATCGAAGCGCGCATCAATGAAATGACCGCCAGCCGCCAGCGCGAGGAGGACATCGCCGCCGACGCAAAACAGGCGCTGGAGCGTCTGGACGCCGAAGCCGCGGAGCTGGCCGCCGGAGCGGAGAACGAGGCGAAGCGCCTGCAGACGGCGAAAGCCGCGCATGAGGACGCCGCCGCGAAACGCGACGAGGCGGAAGCGCGCCTGTCCGACCTGACATCACAGGCCGCCGCCGCGCGCGCCCGCGAACAGGCGGCCCGCCGCCACGCCGAACAACTGGATCAGCGTGTCCGCCGTCTCGCCGCCGAGCGCGACCAGACCCGCAAATCGCTGGCCGAACTGGACGATCCCGACAGCGCCGACCAGCTGGACATGTTCCGCGCCCATCTGAACAAGGCGCAGGGCGCGGCCGAGGCCGCGCGCGAGGCGCTGGAGCGCGCCGAACAGAACGCCGAGGAAGCCGCCCAATCCGAACGCGACTCTCAGCGCGCCTTCAACGAGGCCCGCGAAAACGCCGGCGCGCTGGAGGCCGAGGCCCGGGGCCTGGAACGCGCTCTGCAAAGCGAAGACAGCCGGGACTGGGAGCCCGCCCTGGCCCGCGTCCGCGCCGAGGCCGGCTATGAACACGCCCTCGCCGCCGCGCTGGGCGATGACCTGAACGCGGCCGTGGGCGGCGAAGCGGCGCGGCAATGGGCCGGCGCGGCAAAGCCCGACTCCGCCCTGCCCGCCGGCGCCAAGCCGCTATCGGATTTCGTCGAGGCGCCGCCGGAACTCGCCGCGCGCCTGTCACAGGTTGGCGTCGCGGAGGCCGGCGCGGCCGCCGCGCTGGTCAATGACCTGAAGCCGGGACAGCGCCTGGTCAGCCCCGATGGCGGACTGTGGCGCTGGGACGGCTATCGCAGCGCCGCCGGCACGCCGTCGGCCGCCGCCGCGCGGCTGGAACAGCGCACGCGCCTGAAACAGCTGGCCGCCGAGCGCGAGGCCGCCGAGGCCGCCCTGACCGCGGCGCGCGAGGCGCGGGACGGCGCGGTCAATCACAATCGCGTCGCCGTGGAGGCGCTGCGCGCCGCCCGCCGCGACATGGCGGAAACCGACCGCAAGGTTGGCGAGAACCGTAAGGCGCTCGACCGCGAAGCCGGGGCGCAGGCCGAAACCGAACGCAAGCGCGCGGCGCTGGAAGACCGCCTGACCCGGCTGGCCGACGAAGCGGATAATCTCGATAGCGAGCTGGAAACCGCGCAGGCCGCGCTGGCCGAAACCGCCAGCGACGATATTGACGAGTCTGAGATCGAGGCCGCGCGCGAGGAAACGAACGCGCTGCGCAACGCCGCCGCCGAGGCCCGCGCCGCTTACGATTCCCTGCGGGGCGAGGCGCAACGCCGCGAATCCCGCCTGCAATCGATCAAGAGCGACCGCGAGCAATGGAGCCGCCGCGGCGAGAACGCCGGCCGGCGCATAGACGAACTGGCCGGGCTGCTGGAAGAGGCGCAAAACGCCCGCTCCGCCGCCAAGGACCAGCCCCACGAAATCGAAGAGCGCGCCCAGGGCCTGCAGGGCGAGTTGAAGGAAGCGGAAGAGCGCGCGGCGAAAGCCGCCGATGCTCTGGCCGAGGCGGAAGCCGCCGCCCAGACCGCCGCCCGCGCCGCGCGCGAAGCCGAAAACCGCCACGCCGCGCTGCGCGAACAGAGCGCGGCGGCGCAACAGAAACGAGCCGGCGCGGAAGAGCGCCTTGAGGAGCGCCGCGCCGAGATCGAGAAGAATCTGGAATGCGCCCCGGCGGACCTGCCCGAACGGGCGGGCGAGCTGATGGAGGCGAACCTCACCGCCGATCAGGCGGAGAGCCAGCTGGAAAAGGCCAAGCGCGGCCGCGAATCCATTGGCGAGGTCAATCTGCGTTCCGACATCGAATCGCAGGAAATCGAGGAACGCCGCGGTTCGCTGGAGACCGACCGCGAGGATCTGGTCGCCGCCATCTCCAAGCTGCGGGGCGGCGTCGAGAAGCTGAACGAGGAAGGCCGTAACCGGCTGCTGGAAGCGTTCGAGGTCATCAACGGCCATTTCCAGAGCCTCTTCCAGACCCTGTTCGAGGGCGGCGAAGCGCATCTGGAGCTGACCGAGAGCGAGGATCCGCTGGAAGCCGGCCTGGAAATCTTCGCCTCGCCCCCGGGCAAGCGGCTGGCCGCGCTGTCCCTGATGTCGGGCGGCGAGCAGGCCCTGACCGCCACGGCGCTGATTTTCGCGGTGTTCCTGTCCAACCCGGCGCCGCTCTGCGTGCTGGACGAGGTGGACGCGCCGCTGGACGACGCCAATGTCGGCCGTTTCTGCGATATGCTGGACGAAATGACCCGCCGGACCCAGACGCGCTTCCTGATTATTACCCATAATGCGGTGACGATGGCGCGGGCCGATCGCCTGTTCGGCGTGACCATGGCCGAGCAGGGCGTGTCCCAGATTGTCTCCGTCGATCTCGCGCGCGCTGAACAGCTGGCGGCGGCGGAGTAATTTTACCTTTTAAAACAGGATGATAACACGCGGCGCCCCTTTCTTGACTTCATGCAAGGGCGTGGGTAGTTTCCGCGGCGTCCGGCTGGGATGCTGGACGGTCAAAGACCATGTCTGACCCGAACAAGCCAAAGCGCGACGCCTCAATCAGCGAACTCGACGAATTCGAACAACGGCTCCAAGCGCGCCGCGCCACGCATCAGGCGCAAAACGCGAAACGGGAGCCGAGCGAGGCGGAACGCGGCGGACTGGCCGCAGGGCTCCGTTACGGCGGAGAGTTTGCGGCGGGCGTGCTGATCGGCGCGGGTTTGGGTTTCCTGGTCGATCTGGCCACTGGCGCGCCGCCCTGGGGGCTGTTTATCGGCGCCATGCTTGGATTTGCCGCGGGCGTGAGAAACGTCGTGCGCGCGGCGCAGGATTTGAACGCCAAGGGCTCGCCGCCCGACGGCGCGTAAGGAATTAAGGCCGGATCAGGCGAGGTCCGGCGCGAGGAGGCCTCGGGCGTGGCAAAAGATCCGACGCATCAGTTTCAGATCCAGACCATTGGCGAACCGATTCTGGTTGGCCCGCTGGACCTGACATTCACCAATTCCAGCCTCTTTATGGTGCTGGCCAGCGCCGCGATCATCCTGCTGCTGATGGTCTCCACCTCGCGCCGCGCGCTGGTCCCCGGCCGCATGCAGTCCATGGCGGAGATTTCCTACGAATTCGTGGCGGACATGATCCGCTCCACCGCCGGCTCTGACGGTCTGCGCTTCTTCCCGTTCGTGTTCACCCTGTTCGGCTTCATTCTGATGGCCAACATGCTGGGCATGTTCCCGTATTTCTTCACCACGACCGCCCAGATCGTGGTGACGTCCGCCCTGGCCCTTCTCGTTTTCTTCATCGTGATCGGCTACGGCGTGTTCAAGAACGGCTTCGGCTTCCTGCGGGTTTTCGTGCCCTCCGGCGTGCCGATCTATATTCTTCCCTTTGTCGTGCTGATCGAGGTGATCTCGTTCATTTCCCGCCCGGTCAGCCACTCGGTCCGTCTGTTTGCGAACATGCTGGCCGGACACATCCTTCTGAAGGTTTTCGCCGGTTTCGTGGCCTCCATGGCGGGCATCGGGCTGGTGGGCGTGCTTGGCGCGTCCCTGCCCCTGTTCATGACCGTGGCCCTGACCGCGCTTGAATTCCTTGTGGCTTTCCTGCAGGCCTACGTCTTCGCGATCCTGACCTGCATCTATCTCAACGACGCGCTGCACCCGGGACACTAAAACGGACAACGCGTTTTCTATTCGCCAACTTCCCCGATCGAAGAGGAGCATTCAAATGGAAGCGGAAGCGGCTAAATTCATCGGTGCGGGCCTGGCCTGCCTCGGCATGCTCGGCGCCGCCATTGGCGTCGGCAACATCTTCGGCAGCTTCTTGCAAGCCGCCATGCGCAACCCGTCGGCCGCGCCGGCGCAGTTCGGCAACCTGATCTTCGGCTTCGCCGTGACGGAAGCCCTGGGCATCTTCTCCCTGCTGATCGCCCTGCTGCTGCTGTTCGCGCTTTAATCCGTTTCCCGCGCGCCTGCTGAACGGGCGCGCGGGAGCCGTATTTTCTTGAAGGAGTGTGGCCATGGCCGCGCCTGAAACGCATGGGGCCACGGAGGCCCACGGCGTCTTTCCGCCGTTCGATCCGCAATATTTCGGCTCGCAGCTGTTCTGGCTGGTCGTCTCGTTCGGCCTGCTCTACCTCGTGCTGTCGCGCTTCCTGCTGCCGCGTCTTGGCCAGATCCTGGAAGAGCGCCGCGACAAGATCGCCGACGATCTGGACGAGGCGGGCCGCCTGAACGAAGAAGCCAAGGCGGCGGCCACGGCTTACGAGAACGCGCTGGCTGACGCCCGCGCCAAGGCGCACACCATCGCCGCCGACGCCAAGGCCAAGATTGACGCGGAAATCGCCGAAGAGACCGGCAAGGTCGAAGCGGAGATGGACGCCAAGCACGAAGAGGCCGAGTCCCGCATCCGCGAGGCGAAAGCCGAAGCGCTGGCCCATGTTCAGGAAATTGCCGGTTCGGCGACCTCGGCCATTGTCGAGAAACTGATCGGCAAGGCCCCGACGGACGCCGAAGCCCAGAAGGCCGTGAAAGCGGCCTCCCGGGGCTAGGGCGAAGGACGAGACGAGGAAACCGCTATGGCATTCATTTCTGATCCGGCCTTCATCGCGACTGTCGGGCTGATCCTGTTCTTTGTCGTCCTGTTCTATTTCAAGGTGCCGGGATCGCTGGGCTCGCGCCTTGATGACCGCGCCCAGAAGATCGCGGACGAGTTGGAAGACGCCCGCCGCATGCGGGAAGAGGCGCAGGAGCTTCTGGCCTCCTATCAGCGCCGTCAGCGCGAGGCCGAGACCGAGGCGGAGACCATCGTCTCCCAGGCCAAGAAGGAAGCCACGCGCATCCGCGAACAGGCCCGCAAGGACCTGGAGGACCGTCTGGAGCGCCGCGCGGTGATGGCCGAGGCCAAGATCGCCCAGGCCGAAAAACAGGCTGCCGCGGAAGTCCGCGCCGCCGCCGCCGATCAGGCGGTCGCGGCCGCCGAGGCCCTGATCCGCGACAAGCTGGACGAAAAGGGCCGCGACGCGATCCTGAAATCCAGCCTCTCCGATCTGGAAAAACGCCTTAACTAGCTTTTCCTGACCGTACATTTTTCAGGCTTTGAACGGCCGCGCCCTTTCCGGCGCGGCCGTTTTGCTATTCAGCACCCTCATTCCTGTTTGACTCATGCATAACTGGCTGGTTATTGGCTCATTCAATAACCAGCCAGTTATGTGTCTCTATGCCCGATGCCCATGAAGTTCTGTTCAAGGCGCTCGCCGATCCAACCCGGCGGGCGATTTTCGAGCGGCTGTGCCGTGAGGGAGAACAGACGGTCGGCGGACTGACGGCGGCGGCGGGAATTTCGCAACCGGCGGTCTCGAAGCATCTCAGGCTGCTGAAACAGGCCGGGCTTGTGCGCGACCGTCATCAGGGCCGCGAAACCCATTACAGCCCCCTGCCCGGCGCTCTGACGCCGCTGAATGACTGGACGGGGGAGATGGCCGGGTTCTGGGAGAACCGGCTGGACGCCCTCGAAGATCTTCTCAAAAGGATGGATCAATGACCGAACCGTCAGCCGAACCGCGCGCAGTCGTCGTGGAGCGGGACCTGCCCTATCCGCCGGAAAAAATCTGGCGGGCTCTCACACAGCCGCACCTGATTGAGGAGTGGCTGATGAAGAGCGATTTCAAACCTGTCGTGGATCACCGTTTCGATTTCCAGTTCGACTGGGGCGTCGTCGATTGCCAGGTGTTGGAAGTCGAGCCGCAAAGGGCGCTGACCTATACGTGGGTATCGGGCGAGCTTGAGAGCGTTGTCGCCTGGACGCTTGAACCGGCCGGCGGCGGAACCCGGCTTCGCATGGAGCAGACGGGCTTCCCGACTGGACAGCCGCGATACTTCCACGGCGCGCGGGCCGGTTGGCCGCGCTTTTTCGATGCGCTGGAGCAGGTCCTGGAAAAGACCGCCTGAGGTCCGCTTCCAGCGCGACGCGATAATCCCGGTTCAGATTTTTTCCTGAAGGAGTCCCTATGATCTTTAGCAAATGGATTCGCCAGATACATCGCTGGCTGTCTATCGCCTTTACGCTCGGCGTAATCGTCAATTTCGTCGCCACGATGAGCGGGGAGGAGCCGCCGGTCTGGGTTTATTTCCTGGCGCTGGGGCCGCTCTTCCTGCTGCTGGCGACGGGTTTGTATATGTTCGTGCTGCCCTACGCAGTACGGTGGCGCGGCGCGCGGCAGAGTCGGCAAAGACAAGCGCAATGACAAAACAGGCATCGGCGAAGAACAGGAATTGAAAGCCGGGGCTGCTATCGGGCGGCAATCCGCAGATCCGCTAAGGGCGAACGCCCGCTAATTTTCCGAGGTTGTTTTCCGGCGGCGGGTGCGGCGCTGGACGGCGCGCACCCGGGCATGGACACGCGGGTGATTGTGCAGCCACGCCATCACGGCCCGGCGGAAGCGCGGCACGCTGTGCATCAGCAGGAACGTGCCCGTGATGATCATGGGAAGCCCCAGAGGAATCGGTAGCGGCGTGATCGGAATGCCGAGCAGAATCAGCAGCACGCCGAACGTCGCCATGATGGGGCGGAGTATCAGTGCGATCATCAGTTTCGACGCGTCTTGAAGGCGCCGGCTCCTTTCTTCTCAAAACGGGCTGCAAGAAGTCTCACAGACCGCGGCTGAACGCGCGATGAGCATTCATGGTTGCCCTGGGGGTCGGGGTTCGATGAATATCGTCCCCCTTGTCTAAAGGCCTGCCCGGGGCCGCCGCCTGAAAGCCTGTTTCGCGATATGAACCGCTATCTCGTCAATATTCAGGCGCTTCGCGGCGTTGCGGCCAGTCTCGTCGTCCTGTCACATCTGGGCGTGGTAGAAGCCAAATATGGCGGAGATACGATCCTTCCCGGAGAGACCATACTGGGATTCTCCGGGGTCGACCTGTTCTTCGTCATCTCCGGATTCATCATGGTCCATGTCACGCAGGGCGATTTCGGGGCTCCGCGAAAGGCGGGGGCGTTCCTGTTCTCGCGCTTCACGCGCATCTATCCGCTCTACTGGCTGGTCAGTCTTTTCCTCATCGTCGTCTGGCTACGTTGGCCTGATATGGTGTTCGCATCGGCGACCGGAAGCCCCGATCTGATAAAATCCCTCGCCCTGTGGCCCGAAAGCCGCCCTCCGCTTCTGGCTGTGGGCTGGACCCTGATACATGAACTTTATTTCTATCTGGTATTCGCGGCGATGCTTCTGGCGCCGCGCCGCTGGCTGCCCGCCCTGCTGGCGCTGTGGATGGGCGCGGTGACGCTGGGCGCGCTGGCGGGCCTTGGCGGGGTCAGTCCGGAACTGGCTATCGTCTTTCACCCTCTGACGCTGGAATTCGTTCTGGGCGCCGCGGCGGCGCTGATTTTCCATGGGCTGCCCGGCGAAAAACGCGCGGGGGCCGCCATTCTGGCGCTGGGCGTTGCGGCGTTCTGCGCCGCGCTGATCTATGCCGGCGCGAACTGGCCCGGCGCGTTCCCCGATCACTGGGCGCGGGCGCTGTTATTCGGACCGCCGGGGGCGCTGATCGTCTATGGACTGGCGGCGATGGAGCATCGCGGCCGCGCCGCGCCCGCGTGGTCCGGCGTGTTCGGCGACTGGTCCTATGCGCTGTACCTGACCCATGTGCTGACCCTGTCGGCGCTGGGGCGGCTCTGGGCGCCCGTCGCCACTGGCGGGGCAATCGACAATGTCGCGGCCCTCATCATCCTGTCGGCGGCCGCCATCGCCGCCTCCGCGGCCGCGCATCTTCTGGCGGAGAAGCCGATGCTGCATGTCACGCGAACGCTGCGGCGGCGGATCTTCGGGCGCAAGCCGGCCTGGCGCGGCGCGGGCGCGCCCTAGGCCGCCCCCGCGCCTGCGCGAATGGCCAGCAGACCGATATAGGTCGCGTAGAGCAGCACCATCACCCCGCCTTCCAGACGGCTGATCTTGCGGTTCGTGAACGCAAAGAACAGCACCAGCGCGGTCGCGGCCAGCATCACCCAGACATCGGTTCCCGCGATGTCCGCCGGGGCTTCCATCGGGCGGATCATTGCGGTGACGCCCAGAATGGCCAGCACGTTGAAAATGTTGGAGCCGAGGACATTGCCCAGCGCAATATCGCTTTCCTTGCGGAAAGCCGCGATCAGGGACGTCACCAGCTCCGGCAGGGAGGTGCCGACCGCCACGATGGTCAGACCGATCACCGTTTCGGGCACGGAGAAGCCGCGCGCCACCTCGATCGCCCCGAAGACGAGGAATCGCGCGCCCAGGATGGTGATGACGATGCCGGCGAACGCGATCAGCAGGGAACGCCAGAGCGGGGCCGCGCCCTCTCCCACCACCCCGCCCTCGCGCACATGCAGGTCCGCTTCCTCCGGCGCGACGCCGCCGCGCTCGCGCAGCCATGTCGCGAACAGATACCCCGCCAAGAGCGCGACAAAGGCGAGGCCTACCCAGCGGTCGAAACCGACCGTCAGCGCGGCCAGCGTCAGCGCGATGGCCGCGCCCGCGGCAATCAAGCCGTCCCAGCCCAGCGCCCGGCGATCACAGACGACCGGGAAGACCAGCGCGGACACGCCCAGGATCAGAAGGAAATTGGCAATGTTGGAGCCGACGACATTGCCCACCGCCACGCCCGGCGATCCGGCGAAGGCCGCCTGCAGGCTGGTCACCAGTTCCGGCGTCGAGGTGCCGAACCCGACCAGCGTCAGGCCAATGATCATGGGCGAAACGCCCAGCCGCCGCGCCGTCGCCACCGATCCGCGCACCAGCGCGTCCCCCCCGACGGTCAGGAAGACAAGTCCGGCGATGATGGCGGCGATTTCCATGGGCTATTCCGTTCAAGCGTCAAACAACAGGGTTTCTGGTAGCAGCGCCCGGCGCGGCCTCAAACGGCTTTCCCATCATTCCGCCGCGGCGGCGGGCTTCGCAGGGGCGGCCGGGCAGATTTCGCTGAGCGGCACAGCGCGCCCGTCAGGCTGGACGATGCGGACATGCCGCCGCTCCAGGTTCCGGCCATGGGCGACGCCGCAGGAATGGGCGATGACGCCGATGCCGTATTCGATGCGTCCGACATAATTGGCCACCGATTTTGATTTCTGTTCCGGGTCCAGCCCGCCTTGCAGGCTTTCCTTGTGGGTGGTCACGCCCGTCGGACAGTTATTGGTGTGGCAGCGCATGGCCTGGATACAGCCGATCGAAAACATGAATCCGCGCGCCGAATTGACCGAATCCGCGCCGGCGCAATAGGCCCAGCTGGCCTCCGCCGGGGTGATCAGCTTGCCCGAGGCGATCACCTTGATGCGGTCGCGCAGCCCCTTGCGGATCAGCGTATCGACAACGCCGGGCAGGGACTGGCGGATGGACAGGCCCATATTGTCCATCAGCGGCATGGGCGCGGCGCCGGTGCCGCCCTCCCCGCCATCCACGGTGATGAAGTCGGGCGCGCTGTCCGGCCCGCGGCGATGAATTTCGTCGCAGAGATCTTCCAGCCAGTCATAGGAGCCAAAGCAGGATTTGAACCCGACCGGCTTGTTCGCCACGCCCCGGACCCGCGCGATAAAATCCAGAAGGTCGGAATTATCGGCGATTTCCTCGAACCGGTTGGGAGAGATGGAATCGAGCCCGGCCGGGATGCCGCGAATTTCCGCGATTTCCTCTGTCACCTTGTCGCCGGGCAGGATGCCGCCCTTGCCCGGCTTGGCGCCCTGGCTGAGTTTCACCTCGATCATCTTCACCTGATCATGCGCGGCGATTTCGGCCAGACGTTCGTCCGACAGCGAGCCGTCGGAATTGCGCACGCCGTATTTCGCCGTCCCGATCTGGAAGACGATGTCGCAGCCGCCCTCGAGGTGGTGCGGCGAGAGCCCGCCCTCCCCCGTGTTCAGCCAGCACCCGATCTGGGCCGCGCCGCGCGACAGCGCCTGCACGGCCGGTTTGGAGATCGAGCCGTAGCTCATGGCCGAGATATTGATCAGGCGCTGCGTGCGATAGGGGTTTGGCGTCTGCGGGCCGAACACCAGTTCCGGCGGATCGTCATGGTCGCCGCCGGCGTCCAGATAGGGATAGGCGGCGTTGATGAAGACCGGCGTGCCGATGAGATTCAGATTGAGGGTGGAGCCGAAAGGCTGGATGTTCGGCGCGCCCTTCGACGACTTGTAGACCCATTCCCGCTGGGCGCGGTTGAAGGGCATTTCCTCCCGGTCCAGCGCGAAGAAATATTGCCGGAAGAACTCGCCCAGCCGGTTGAAGATGGTCCGGAAGCGGCCAATCACCGGATAGTTGTGCCGGATGGAATCCTGGCTTTGCGTGGCGTCGGCGATCCACAGGACCACCACGGCGAACAGGCCCGCGCCGATGCAGAAAATGAAAAGCGTGGCCAGGAAATCCAGCCCGCCCATCGTCAGTTCCTGAAGAAATTGCATCGCTAGGGGCTCCCGGTCACGCTTTCCACGAACGGTTCTTTCTCTACCAAGCCTTCGCCACGGCGGCTAACATCGGTCACGGAATCGCAACGGGCGGGCGGACATGACAGACAGGATACTGGGCGTTCAGGCCCTGCGGGCTCTGGCCGCCTGCCTCGTGCTTTTTTCGCATATTCACTACATCGAGATGCGCGACCATGCGGAGGCCGCCGTTCCGGTCTTCCTGCTCTATGGCTATTCGGGCGTGGATCTGTTCTTCGTCATTTCCGGCTTCGTCATGGTCCTGGTCACGCGCGGGCGGCTGGGCTCAAAAACGCAGGCCGGGTCGTTTCTGTTCAGCCGGTTCGCGCGCATTTATCCGACCTACTGGCTGTTCTGCGGTCTGGCGGCGCTGGCCTTCGCCTTCACCGGGTCGCTGGCGGTGAAGCTGGAGGCCGGAAATCTGGCCGCGTCGCTGGCACTGTGGCCGTCGGATGCGACAATGTTTCTGGGCCTGGCGTGGACGCTGGTTCACGAGATGTATTTCTACCTGGTCTTCACGCTGTTCATTTTGCTGCCGGGCCGCTTCCTTCCTTTCCTGCTGGCCGGCTGGGCGGCGATGGTTGTGGGCGGGCAGGCGCTGGGCGCGGGGGAGGCGCGGCCAGTCATCCGCCTGATCTTCGACCCGCTGACGCTGGAATTCATCGCCGGGGCGGTCGTGGGCCTGCTGTTAACGTCCGGGCGGCGCGCCGGGGCGCATGTCGCGCTGGCGCTTGGGCTGGCCGGCCTGATCCTTGGCATGGGCGCCATCGGGCCGGAGCAGGCGACCACGGGGACGGCGACAAACTGGCCCCGCACGCTGATCTTCGCGCCGGCCTGCGCGCTGATCGTCTATGGCGCGGTGGGGCTGGAGCTGGACCATGGCTGGCGCGCGCCGGGATGGGCGGTGCGGCTGGGCGACTGGTCCTATTCGCTCTATCTGGGCCATTTCCTTGTCATTTCGGCCCTGTCGCGGCTGTGGGCGCCGGTCTCCGCGTACGGAACGCTTTGGGATAATGTGCTTGCGGCCATTGTGATGGCCGGGGCCTCGGTCATGCTGGCCTGGCTGGCCTTCACCTTTTTCGAGCGGCCGGTCATCGGCGCGGCGGCGCGGCTGCGCAGCCGGATATTCGCGGCGCGCAAGCCCGAAGGCGGGCGCATCGCCTCCCGCATCTGGTAGCCGGGCCGCGCGGCGCTGGCGCGGCCCGGCGCCCGGATCAGATCTCGTCCGGATAGATCGGCTGAATGTCCACCGGGATGCCGCCCATCGAGTTCAGGACGGCCCGCGCATTGCCGTCCAGACGGGCATATTTCTCGAAAAAGGCTTTCATGCCGTCATAATCGCCGTCGCCCTGCAGACGGATGAGGTCCCCCGTCAGGTCGGTGACGGCGCCTTCCAGCGCGTCATAATCGACGCGGTAGCGGTTCTCTTCAGCGACCCACTCAAATGCGCCCTTCTCCTTGTAATAGGAGTATTGCAGCGCCGCGCCGCGGCCGTGCGCCTCGTCAATGCCGAAGCGGACGGCGCGGAAAATGCCGGCAAAATAGGTCGCCAGCAGCTCGTCCCGCTCGGCCTCGGGCAGCTCGCCCTCATTCATCATGTAGAGGATGTTATAGACGCCCATGACGTCCGCCTTGGCCTCTTCCGAGGCGGAATAAACCTCTTTCAGCACGGCGCTGACGGTGGTCTCGCGGCCGTCAAGGGTGATCGTACCCGGGCCGAGGCTGTGGCTCAGCTCATGGAACAGCGTGTTACGCTGCATATAGACCCGCGACACCAGGTCCGCCTGATCGGCGACAAGGACCTTGTCCGCCATCGGCGACAGGATGCGGTCGTATTTCGCGCCCAGCACGTTTTCCAGGATCACCTTCTTGGCGCCCTTGGCCTCGCGCACGCGCTCGTCATTGGGCAGGTTGAAGGCGATGGTCTGCACGCCCGGCACATTGTCGCCGCCGCCATGGACCTGATCGGCCACGACGATGGGCGATTCAAAACCGCGCTGGAAATTCTTGTAGGAATCCTCGACCGGGAGGTTTTCCTCCATGTCGCGCAGATGCGCCTTGTACTTGTCCAGCGCCGCGCTTTCCTCGGGATCCTTGACCGTGATGAAGGCCTCGAAGGCCGCTTTCTGGCCCAGCAGGCGGTCCGTATAGACCTCATAGGGGCCGATCACGACTTCGATGGGCGTGCCTTCCAGGTCCATCCACGCCATGTCGGAGTCGAAATAGTCGTTCGTGCGGAACGCCTCGGCCCGCAGGTTGAGATAGTTTTTCAGGCTTTCATTGGAGGTCGTCTCCGCCGCCTGGCGCAGCAGATCGGCGGCCTGTGACAGCTTGCCGGCGTAGAACTCGGAATACGGGGTCGCCTCCAGCCCGCCATCATCGGTGCGGCGGATGACGGTATAGGGATCGGTGAAGGCGTCCGCCTGATCGGGGTGCTCATCAACCCAGGTCTGGAATTCCTCACGCGTAATGTCTTCGGGATAGAAGCCCGCGCCCAGCGGCAGTTCCTCGTCGCCATAGAAGGGATGGTATTCGTCCAGGCTGTCCCAGGCGCCCAGATGCAGATCGTACATGTCCAGCAGGCGGCCGCGATTTTCCGGATCGCTCCGGGCGATTTCGGCGCGCAATTCCTGATTGCCCTCGCGGATCTGGCGGACATAGAGATCGGTCATGATCTCGGCGGCGTCGATCAGGATATTGACGACCTCGCGCTCTTCCTCATTGAGGAAGGAGACGTCGGGGTTCATCTCGATGCGGGCGATCTTGGCGCGCTGGGCCTTGATGTCATAAGCGGCCTCGGCGGCGGAAGCGGTGTCTTCGGCGGCGGTCCCGTCCGCGTCCGCGTCCGCCTCGTCCATCGCGCCGGCCTCATCGGCGGGATCTGCGTCCTGCGGCAGGGCCTCGCCCGCCGGGGCCTCGTCTTCCGGCGCTTCGGGCGCGTCGGACCCGCAGGCGGCGAGAAGGGCGAAGGCGGCGGAGGAAAGCAGCAGAGCGCGCATGGAGGGCCTCTTTTCAGGCTGTGAATATTTGGCGCGGAGCATAAGGGCTGGGCGGAAGGCGCGCAAAGGCGTCTGCATGGCCGGCGGGTTACGGTTTCACGCGGGGCCTTTGCGTCGATTATCAGTTTCTCCCTTTCCCCCAATTAAGGGGACGAGGGTTTCTCTCTTTCGGCCCCACACCTCTCTTCATCGTCATCCTCCGATCTCCGCTTCGCTTCGTCGGAGGATGACGATGGTGGTTGGTGTCTTCGGTTACGCGTTTGGCTCCACGGCGCGTCCGCCGCAGAGTTATCCAAGAAAACACGAGGGTGGTGCGGCGCGTCTTTCGGGACGCCGGTTACCGTGTGTTTGTATGTTTCGCGTCCTTGAGACGCGCCGCGCGGTTCTTTTGCGGAGGGCGGGAGTCGCCTCGACCGGCCTCTCCATCCGCTTTCCGCCAGAGTCTTAATAGCCAGGGCATTTCAGCCTCAGACTGGCGCCTGGCGGTGCGCCGGGACGCGCACGGACTCGGCCGAGCCATGCCGTATCCCGGGAACCGCGTTCACTCCGTCCCTCGGGCGACCGGATCCGAAGCCCCTCGCATGACGGCGAACACCGACGAGTATGGCTCAGGTGGGAAGCCGGGCGGATTGTTTGTGATTCATCCTCCTAAATTGTCATCCCGCACGGAGCGCAGCGGAGATGCGGGATCTCGGCGGAGCTTGCGCGCTTGTTCGCCGGGATCCCGGATCAAGTCCGGGATGACAATGGGGGGATAGGGAGGACGCGTTTTATTCTGTGACGGCCCTTCGAGACGCCGCGCCTGAAGGCGCGGCTCCTCAGGGGAAGGGTGATAGGAAGGGATGGAGAAACAATAGTTTCCAACCCCAATTCCTTAGCCTGAGGAGCTGCGGAGCAGCGTCTCGAAGGCGGGGTCCAGAAGGCGGGACTTTCCCGGGAAATTCGGCGGAGTTTCCCCGTCAACCTCCGCTCAGGCCAGAGAAAGACGGGGAAAAAAAGCCCCTCCCGTTTCCGGGAGGGGCTTTTCTTATTGTGCGGCCTGGGCTTCGGCTTCCGCGGGTTTCCAGCGGAGGACGGGTTGCCGGGCGGCCCGGGTTTCGTCGAGGCGTCGCAGGGGGGCGTGGACCGGGGCCTGTTTGAAGCGTTCGGTCTCGCCCGCCTTGGCGGCTTCGGCCAGGGCCAGAAGCGTGTCGGCGAAGCGGTCCAGCGAGGTTTTCGACTCCGACTCCGTCGGCTCGATCAGCAGGGCGCCGTGCACGACCAGCGGGAAATACATGGTCATGGGGTGGTAGCCCTCGTCGATCATCGCCTTGGCGAAGTCGAGCGTTTCCACGCCGGTGTCTTTCAGGAAATTATCGTTGAACAGCGCTTCGTGCATGCAATAGCCGTCGAAGGCGCGGGTCATCGGGCCGTCCAGCAGGGCCAGCAGGTAGTTGGCGTTGAGGACCGCGTCCTCGCTGGCCTGTTTCAGGCCGTCGGCGCCGTGGCTCATCATGTAGGAGAGCGCGCGGACGAACATGCCCATCTGGCCATGGAAGGCCGACATGCGGCCGAAGGGCGCGCCTTCGGCGTCTTCGTTGCGCTCAACCAGTTTCCACTTATCGCCGTCCTTCACGACGTAAGGGACCGGCGCGTACGGGGCCAGCGCGTCGGAGAACACGGTCGGGCCGGCACCGGGGCCGCCGCCGCCATGCGGGGTGGAGAAGGTCTTGTGCAGGTTGATGTGCATGGCGTCGACGCCGAGATCGCCCGGGCGGACCCGGCCGACAATGGCGTTGAAATTGGCGCCGTCGCAGTAGAAATAGCCCCCCGCCTCGTGAATCAGGTCGGCGATGGTGCGGATGTCGCGTTCGAACAGGCCGCACGTATTGGGGTTGGTCAGCATGATGCCGGCGACATCGTCGCCCAGCTTGCCCTTCAGCGCCTCCAGATCGACGCGGCCGGTGTCATCGCTGGGGATCTCGTCGACGGTGAAGCCGCACTGCACGGCCGTGGCCGGATTGGTGCCGTGGGCGGAGTCCGGGACCAGCACGCGGCGGCGCTTTGTCTGGCCATCCGCGTCCAGCTTGGCGCGGATCGCCAGCATGCCGCAAAGCTCGCCATGGGCACCGGCCTTGGGACTGAGCGCGACGGCGGGCATGCCGGTGAGCGTGGTGAGCCAGTGGCTGAGCTGGTCCATCAGGGCCAGCGCGCCCTGCACGGTGGATTCCGGCTGCAGCGGGTGCAGATCGCCAAAGCCCGGCAGGCGCGCCATCTTCTCGTTCAGGCGCGGATTGTGCTTCATCGTGCAGGAGCCGAGCGGATAGACGCCCAGATCAATGGCGTAGTTCTTCTGGCTGAGACGCACATAATGGCGCATCGCCTCGGGCTCGGTCAGGCCGGGCAGGCCGATGGCGTCCTTGCGTGCGAAATCGCCGAGATCGTCCGCGATGTCCGGAGTCTCGGGCAGGTCCACGCCGGTGCGTTCATTGTCGCCGCGATCGAACAGCAGAAGCTCTGTCTGCTGCAGCGCCTTGGAGCCGGAAAAGGTCTCGAACTGGCCTTCATTCTCTGCCTGCGCGACGGCGGGGCGGGACGGGCGTCCTTGCTTGTTGAGCGTATTCATCGAGTTAAACCAAAGCCCTATTTCGTATTGTCTTCGTAGTCGCTAACCGCTTCAATGAATTGTGACCTATCCGGGAATTCAAGCTTGATTCCATAGCAAGTCGGCTCTGACCCTTTATTGAGCTTTTTCGGAAAGTTTCGCATATTAGAATTGAAATATTCCATGTATTTACCCAATCTCAAATCCGAGATATGCCGCAACAAACGATGATCGTCCGGATGAGCTATGAAGTTCCATGCGGACGACTCCTTGGAGGTGTAAATATAACGGCTTGAGAGATTCAGAGTGATTTCGCTAACTTTTTCAGTTTGATGAACAATATCGTAACCTGAATCACGAAGCTCAATATCTGACCTATTTTTCATTGCGCTCATCTTACAGCGCTCCCTTCAGGGCGTTTTCCAGCGCGTCGAAATCATCGTCGGTGACGGTCTCTGTGACCGCGACCAGCAGGATGTCGTGCAGGCCCGCGTTGGGATCCAGGCGGCTGAACGGCACGCCGGCGAGGACGTTCTGGGCGGCCAGCGTTTCCACCACCCCGGCGGCGGGCTTGGCGAGGCGCAGCGCGAATTCATTGAAGAAGCGCGGCGTGACCACCTCGACCCCGTCCAGCTTGCCGAGGCGTTCGGCGAGCTGTCGGGCGCGGCGGTGATTGAGCGTCGCCAGCTCCCTCAGCCCCTTCTCGCCCAGCAGGGTCATGTGAATGGTCCAGGCCAGCGCGCAGAGGCCGGCATTGGTGCAGATATTGGAAGTGGCGCGGCCGCGGCGGATATGCTGCTCCCGCGTCGAGAGGGTCAGCACGAAGCCGCGATTGCCGTCGGCGTCCACCGTCTCGCCGGCCAGGCGCCCCGGCATCTGGCGGACGAATTTTTCGCGGCAGGCAAACAGGCCGACATACGGGCCGCCGAAGGTCAGCGGGTTGCCGATGGACTGGCCTTCCGCGGTGACGATGTCCGCGCCCATTTCGCCCGGCGACTTCACCGCGCCGAGGCTGACCACTTCGGTCACCACGGCGATGACCAGCGCGCCCTTTTCGTGCGCGGCTTTGGCGATGAGTTCAAGGTCCACCAGCGTGCCGAAGACATTGGGCGTCTGCACGACCACGCAGGCGGTCTCGTCATCGATCTGGTCAATCACCTGCGCGTCCGCGTCGATGGCGGACGGGATCTCTGTGATGTCGATATCGGTGGTGCGGGCCAGCATCTGGGTGGCCTCGGCGTAATGGGGGTGCAGACCGGGGGCAAAGACGCACTTGTTGCGGCGCGTGACGCGGGCGGCCATCAGCACGGCCTCGGCCGTGGAGGTGGAGCCGTCATACATGGAGGCGTTGGCGACCTCCATGCCGGTCAGGAGCGCGACCTGGGTCTGGAATTCGAACAGGGTCTGCAGCGTGCCCTGGCTGATTTCCGGCTGGTACGGCGTGTAGGCGGTGAGGAACTCCGACCGCTGGATGATGTGATCGACGCTGGCCGGGACATGATGGCGATAGGCGCCCGCGCCACAGAAGAACGGCGCCTCGCCCGCGCTGAGCGACATGTTCGAGAGCTTCCTCAGGGCGCGCTCGACCTCCATCTCGGATTTCTGGCGCGGCAGATCGATCAACCCGTCCAGGCGGGCCGATTCCGGAACATCGGAGAAGATTTCATCGATCGAGGACACCCCGATCGTCTTCATCATCTCGCCGCGTTCGGCGTCGGATAGGGGGAGATATCTCATTCGTCTTCGTTCCGTCCGTTTGAAACGTCCAATTTGTTCTCTGTCCGCGCCGCCCAGTTCACGCCAATCGGCAAACCCGCCACGGCGCCCATCACCGCGCCTATCCAGCCAGCGCCCGTTCCTTCTGAGAGCTGGAGGCCAAACAGGGCGCCGATCAGAAGTCCGGCAATCAGGGCTATGGCGACCCGGAAGGTCATTCTTCGCCGTCGCCTCGACTATCGTCTTTTTTGCGCTCGCGGCGGCCAAAGCCGGCCCCGAAAGCCGCGCCGAGCGCCACGCCCAGAGCGACGCCAAGCGCAATTTCATCCATGGCCGCGCCGATCGCCACGCCGATGGCAACGCCAATGGCGATGCCGGTACCCGCGTTCATCGTGCGCTTTTCGGCCAAATCAGCCCTCGTTGGCGGCAAATTCCTTGTAGGCGCCGTCGTCCATCAGGCCGTCCAGCTCGCCCGCATCGGAGAGCTTGAGCTTGATGAACCAGCCCGCGCCGTCGGCGGCTTCGTTCACCGTGCCGGGATTGTCGGCGATGGCGGAGTTCACCTCGACGACCTCGCCGGAGACCGGGGCGTAAACCTCGCTGGCGGCCTTCACCGATTCCACGACCGCGGCCTCGTCGCCTTTTTTCAGACTGGCGCCGACATCGGGCAGCTCGACGAACACCACGTCGCCCAGCTGTTCGGCGGCGTGCGGGGTGATGCCCACCGTGCCGACTTCGCCTTCAACGCGGATCCATTCATGGTCTTTGGTGTATTTGGTGGTCATGGGCGGGGTCTCCTCAACCGCGATAGTAATTCTGGGGGACGAAGGGGGTCTTCACGACCTCGGCGGCGCGCGCCTTGCCGCGCACCAGGATGTCCAGTTCCGTTCCGGTCTTCGCGAAATCGGGCGTCACATAGGCCATGGCGATGGGCTCGCCCAGCGTCGGGGCGAGGCTGCCGGAGGTGACGACGCCGATGATGTTGCCGTCCTTGTCCGCCACGTCCGCGCCTTCGCGCGCCGGGGCGCGGTCGGCCAGTTTCAGGCCAACGCGCTTGCGCGTCGGACCGTCCGCGATCTCTTTCAGGATACGCTCGGCGCCCGGGAAATCGCCGCGCTCGCGCCGCACCTTGGGCAACGCCCAGAGCAGCGAGGCCTCGACCGGGGAGGTCGTGTTGTCGATGTCGTGGCCATAGAGGCAGAGACCGGCTTCCAGGCGCAGCGAGTCCCGCGCGCCGAGGCCTATGGGCTCCACATCGTCGAAGGACAGGAATTTCTCGGCCACTTCCACGGCCTTGTCGGCGGGCACGGAAATCTCGAACCCGTCCTCGCCGGTATAGCCGGAGCGGGAGACGATGGCGTTGACGTCAAAAATATCGGCGCGGGCGGCCTGCATGAAGGTCAGCTTCGCCGCTTTCGGGGCGACGGCCTGCATCACGCGCATGGCTGCGGGGCCCTGCAGCGCCAGCAGCGCGCGGTCGTCCCGGCGGTCCAGCTTGGCGCGGCCTTCCAGCGTCTTCGCGATATAGTCGAAATCGCCGTCCTTGGTGTCGGCGTTGACGACCAGGAACAGGCCGTTCTCGTCGGGCCGCGAGACCATGAGGTCGTCCATGATGCCGCCGTCCCCGTTCAGCAGCAGCGTATATTTCTGCTGGCCGTGTTCGAGGCTTTGCAGATCGCCGCTGGAAACGCTTTCCAGCGCGGCCGCGGCGTCATCGCCGGTCAGGCGGGCCTGACCCATGTGGGAGACGTCGAACAGGCCGGCGCGCTCTCGCACCTGGGCGTGCTCCTTCAGGATGCCCATGGGGTACTGAACCGGCATTTCATAGCCGGCAAACGGCACCATGCGCGCGCCAAGGGCGACGTGGAGGTCATATAGGGGGGTGCGCTTCAACGCTTGATCGCTCATTTTGCCTCGACAGCTTGACCGGGCCTCATCGCCCGGCAATCCGCCCCCGCTGTCGTGGCGCCTGAGAGATTCGCGGGAGAATATGCTCTCCGCTTGCTCCTTCGGCGGGCGTCGGCGGAAAAAATGCCGCGCCGCTTTCCAGCGTGTTGTCAGTCGCGGTCCCTTGCACCTGAGCGTTTCCGGGGCGGTTGCGCCTTCGGCGCCGGACGAATCCGGTCTCTCCCACGACTGGGCCAGAACCTAATCAGCGCCGCGCGGGAGTCAATCTTGGCGGGCGGTTCGGGAAGGCGCAGCGGAAGCATTTTCAAGTCCCTTCTCCCCTGTGGAGGGGAGAAGGTGGTCCGGAGGGCCGGATGAGGGGAGGCGTTGAAAAACGCGCTCTATCCTGAGAGCC
>NZ_ASJA01000019.1 GCF_000412185.1 Euryhalocaulis caribicus | reverse complement strand
CCGGCGCGCGCCGCGCTGACCGGGCGGCTGGGCGAGAGCGGCCGCAAGCTGTTCGTGACCGTGTTTGCCTTTATCGGTCTTGGCCTGATCATCTGGGGCAAGGCGATAGCGCCGTTCAGCCCGGTCTATGACCTGCCGCTGGCGGGACGGGCGATTGCCATGCATGCCATGCCGGTGGCTTTTGTCATCCTGGCGATGACTTATGTTCCGGGCCGGCTGCGGCGCAGCTTGCGGCATCCCATGCTGCTGGCCATTCTGATCTGGTCGGTTCTGCACCTTCTGGCCAATGGCGACGCGGCCTCCATCCTGCTGTTCGGGTCTTTTGCCCTTTACGTGCCGGCCTCGGTCTGGCTGGCGGAGCGGCGCGGCTATCTGCCGCCGCTCGCCGGCGCGTGGCGGTGGGATGCATTTGCGGTGCTTGTCGGGGCCGTGGCTTATTTTGCCGTCTTCCGGTTCCATGGCGTCTTGTTCGGACCGGTGCTTGCCGGATAGATGGTCCACGCATCCAAATCGCGCGCGCCGCGCATCTTATGATCAGAAGACGGGCGCGGACTGCCTGTTCTGATGAAGGAGAAAACAAATGGGCGTTGAAATTGCCGTCCCGCTTGCACTTTTCTGCTCGGTCGCGCTGATCTTTATCTTCGCGTTCTATTTCGGGCAGCGGAAACAGGCCGAGGTCCAGCAGACCATCCGCAAGGCCGTGGAAAATGGATCCCAGCTGACCCCGGACCTGGTGCGCTCCATCGGCGCGCCGAAGATGCCGCACAATACCGATCTGCGGCGCGGCATCATCCTGATCGCCATAGCAGTTGCGATTGCGCTGTTTGGCTGGTCCGTCAGCTATTATGACGATGAAGGCATGATGGCCATGCTGGGCATCGCGGCGTTCCCGGGGCTGGTGGGCCTGGCCTATCTGGGCTTCCACTTCCTTACGCCCCGCCAGGACCGCGACGCGGCCTAGGGGAGCTTCGCACCTTTGTCCGTTTCCGCGTCTGACCAGGAACTGGTGGCGCTTGTCATCGCGACGAAGGACCGGAACGCCTTTGGCGAACTGGTCCGGCGCCACCAGGGGCTTGTCCGGTCCATGCTGACCCGCATGTGCGGAAACGCGGCGCTGGGCGATGATCTGGCGCAGGACGCGTTCATTCGCGCCTTCACCAAGATCGGAAGCTTCACGGGCAAGGGGACGTTCAAGTCCTGGCTGTGCTCGATCGCCTATCGCGAATTCCTGATGGCGCGGCGCAAGCGGGAAGCGGCGGACAAGGCGCTGGACCGCCTGATGCGCGAACAGACAGAGGACAGCGCCCCGCCGCGGGACGCCGGCTCCATCGTTGACCTCGACAGGGCGCTGAAGACCCTGAACGAAGAGGAACGCTCGGCCGTGGTGCTGTGTTATGCTTGCGGCTTCTCGCATGCCGAGGCGGCGGAGACCCTGAATGCGCCGCTGGGCACGGTGAAAAGCTGGGTGAACCGGGGGCGGGACAAATTGAAGGAAAGGCTGGGGCAGGATGTGCCCGCGTGATGGTGGACCGATGAGCGATCCTTTCGATTTCGACGACCAGCTGCGCGCCACCTTCCAGAAGGCGGCCGATGAAACCCGCGATGACGGCTTCAGCGAACGCGTGATCCGTCACGCCGCGCGCCCTGACCGTCGGCGCTTCCTGATTCTGGGCGGCGTGGGGTCCACGGGCGCGGCGTTCTCCGGCACCCAGCTGGAGGGGCTGTTCTCCAGCATGCCGCACGCCACGGGATGGCTGGGCGAATTGCAGACCTATGCCGGCCCCGAAACCATGGCCGCGGGCGTGATGGCGCTGGCCATTGCCGCGGTGGCGTTCCTGGCCCCGAAAGTCAGCGTCAGCTAGGCGCAACACACTCCATTCTTTGATCGCGTCTGGCGCGCCGTGTATAGGCGTTGGCCATGTCTGCCCAATCCCGAACCAAGCGCATGACCGCGCGCGAGATCGCCGACCGAAAGGGCGGCGATCCCATTGTCTGCCTGACCGCCTATGACGCCCCGATGGCGGCGCTCCTGGACGAGCATTGCGACCTGATTCTGGTCGGCGATTCCGTCGGCATGGTGGTGCATGGCCTGTCCACCACGGTCGGCGTCACCGTGGACATGATGATCATGCACGGGAAAGCAGTCATGCGGGGCGCGAAGACCGCGCTGGTGGTCGTCGACATGCCATTCGGCAGTTATGAGGAAAGCCCGGAAGTCGCTTTCCGCAACGCCGCGCGCATCATGTCCGAAACCGGCTGTCAGGCCGTGAAGCTGGAAAGCGGCCCCTATGCCGGGGAAACCACGCGTTTTCTGGTGGAGCGCGGCATTCCGGTGGTCGCCCATGTCGGCCTGCGCCCGCAGGCGATGAATATACTGGGCGGCTTCCGCGCCCAGGGTCGCGACGAGGCGCAGCGCAAGGAGATCATGGACTCGGCCAGGACCGCCAGCGACGCCGGCGCATTCGCCGTTGTGGTGGAGGGCGTGGCGGAGGATCTGGCCGGTGAAATCACGCAGGCCATCAGCGCGCCCACTATCGGCATCGGCGCCTCCGCCGCCTGCGACGGGCAGGTTCTGGTGACGCAGGACATGCTGGGCATGTTCGACTGGGCGCCGAAATTCGTGAAACGCTATGACCAGCTGGGCGACCGGATCGGCGAGGCGGCGAAAGCCTATGCAGACGATGTTCGCAGCCGGGCTTTTCCGGGGCCCGAACACGTATACAAGTTCAACAAGACCTAATCGGCGCCGCATCGCTTGAAGCGCCTATCCGGCGCGGCTAGGGTCCGGCGGCAAAATTCCGCGCCTCGAAAGGCGTGCAGGGAGCCTGATTTTACGTGGCTGACATCTTTTCTGAGGTCGAAGAAGAACTTCGGCGCGATAAATACAACGTATTGCTCCGCAGGTATGGCCTGTGGATTGCCGGCGCGGCCTTCCTGGTCGTCCTGGCTGTGGCCGGGTACGAACTGATCTGGACGCCCTGGCAGGCGGACAAGGTCGACCGCGCCTCCACCGCCTATCAGGCGGCGCTGGAACAGCAGGAAGCGGGCAATATCGAAGCCGCCGATGCGGAGTTCGAGGAAATCATTGCGGACAGCCATGGCGGATACGCCGTGCTGGCCCTGATGCAGCGCGCCGCCATTGCGGCGGACGAGGGCGATGCCCCGCGCGCGGCCGCGCTTTATGAACAGGCTGGCGACATGGCGGATGAATCCGCGCTCCGCAATTTCGCCCGGATTAAGGCGCTGTATGTGATCGCGGATGAATTGAGCTATGCCGAGCTTCTGGACCGGGCGGAGCCGATGGCCGCCAGCGACAATCCTTTCCGCTTTTCCGCGCGTGAGCTGATCGCGGCCGGCGCGCTGAAAGAGGGCGATTATGACCGGGCGCGTGAAGAATACCGTTTCCTGAATCTGGCCCCTGAAACCCCGCCCGGCGTTCGCCGCCGCGCGCAGGAGGGCATGGCCGCGCTGAATCGTATGCAGCCCGGCGGATCAACACCGAACGAGGAACAGTCAGAAGAATGATCTCTCATCGTATCATCGGCCTTGCGGCCGCGCTTGCGCTTCTGGGCGGTTGCTCGACCGTTTCGGATACGGCCTCTGATGTTGGCGGCTTCCTCTGGCCCTTCGGCGGCGACGACGAAGCTGATCAGGGCGACGCGCCGGACGAAGAAGCCCGGATGTCGATCCTGACGCTTGAGGAATCCCTGACCGTCGATCCGGACAAGTCCGACGTTCAGGTCTATCTGCCGACATCGTATCGCAATGACGCCTGGCCGATGGCGGGCGGTTACGCCACCCACGCCATCGAGCACCCGCAGGCCGGCGGCCTGTCGGTCGCCTGGAGCACGGATGTCGGCCAGGGATCCAGCCGGACCTCGCGCGTGATCGCGCAGCCCGTGGTCAGCGGCGGCATGATCTACGCCATGGACGGCGACAATCAGGTCACGGCGCTGGACGCCGAAACCGGCCAGAAACGCTGGGACACCACGATCAAGTCCGAAAACAAGCGCGACAAGGAAGCCTTCGGCGGCGGTGTCGCGGTCGGCGAGGGGCGTGTTTATGTCAGCTCCGGCTATGGCGCCGTGGTCGCGCTGAACGCTCAGACCGGCAATGAAGTGTGGCGGCGCGACACCACGTCCCCGATGCAGTCCGCCCCGGCCATCGCTGACGGCCGCGTGTTCGCGATCACCGATGACAACGAACTCTATGTGCTGGATTCGGCGACCGGCGATCTGCTCTGGACCTATCAGAGCATCGCTGAATCGGCCCGCCTTCTGACCGCCCCGGCGCCCGCGATTGTTGATGACATCGTCGTCGCGCCGTTTGCCTCCGGCGAGCTGGTGGCCCTGCGCGTCGAGAATGGCCGCCCGATCTGGCAGGACGTGCTGTCCCGCGGCAGCCAGCTGACGCCGATGTCTTCGCTGAACGATATTCCGGCGCCGCCGGTCGTCTCGAACGGCATTGTCTACGCGATGAGCCATTCGGGCGTTCTGGTCGCCATCAATCTGCAGACCGGCGAGCGCGTCTGGTCCAAGCCGGCGGGCGGCTCCAACATGCCGTGGCTGGCTGGCGACTTCATCTTCGCCATTACCGGCGAGGGCGAGCTTCTGGCCATGTCGCGCGAAGATGGCGGCATTGTCTGGCTGACCAGCCTGCCGGTGTTCGAGAACCAGAAGAAGCGCAAGGACCGGATTTCCTGGGCCGGGCCGATTCTGGCCGGAAACCAGCTGATCCTGGCCTCGTCGGTGGATGGCGGCCGTGTTGTCGACCCGATCAGCGGGCGGATCACCTCGGACTTCGATACGAAGGGCGATGTCTATGTGCCGCCGATCGTCGCGAACGGCACCGTGTACATCCTGAATGACGAAGCCGAGCTAATCGCCTATCGCTAGGCCTTATGGCGCGAAAACTTGCAATCGTTGGCCGGCCCAATGTCGGCAAATCCACCCTGTTCAATCGGATGGCGGGGAAGACGCTGGCGCTTGTCCATGACGCGCCGGGCGTTACGCGCGACCGCAAGGAAGCGGACGTTCATTTCGGCACGCTGGACTTTGTCCTGATCGACACGGCCGGGTTCGAGGATGTCGACGATGACAGCCTTGAAGCGCGCATGCGGATACAGACCGAAATCGCCGTGGACGAAGCCGACGCCGCGCTGTTCCTGATCGACGCCCGCGCCGGCATCACGCCGGTGGACGAGGCGTTTGCCGAACTGCTGCGCCGCCGCGGCAAACCGGTCGTGCTGGCCGCCAACAAGGCGGAAGGCAAGGCGGGCGAGTCCGGGTATCTCGAGGCATTCTCGCTGGGGCTGGGTGAACCGATTGCCTTGTCCGCCGCCCATGGCGAAGGCATGAGCGAGCTTTTTGACGCGCTGAAGGCGGCGTTTGAAGCGGCGGGCGAGGAAGCAGCTGACGACGAGCTTGAAGACGGCGACGACCCGATCCGCATGGCGGTCGTGGGCCGGCCGAACGCCGGGAAGTCAACTCTGCTCAATTCCATGCTGGGCAAGGAACGGCTGCTGACCGGACCGGAAGCCGGGATCACACGCGACTCCATCACCATCCCGTGGGAATGGAACGGTCAGGCGGTGCGCCTGCATGACACCGCGGGGATGCGCAAGAAGGCGCGCGTGAACGAGTCGCTGGAGAAGATGAGCGTCGGCGACACCGTGCGCGCCATACGCTTTGCCCAGATCGTGGTCATGGTGATGGACGCCATGGCGCCGCTCGAAAAACAGGATCTCCAGATCGCTGATCTGGCTATCCGTGAGGGCCGGGCGGTGGTGTTCGCTGTCACCAAATGGGATCTGGTGCCGGACAAGAAGAGCTGGCGCGAAGCGATCGAGGACCGGATCGGGACCTATCTGCCGCAGGTCAAAGGCGCGCCCATCGTCTATCTGTCCGGCAAGACGGGGAAAGGCCTCGACCGGCTGATGCCGGCGGTCGCGCAGTTGCGCAAGGACTGGAGCGTCAAGGTGAAGACGCGGGACCTGAATGACTGGCTGCACGAGATGACGGAGCGGCACCCGCCGCCCGCCATCAATGGCCGCCGCATCAAGCCGCGTTACATGTCACAGACCAAGGCCCGCCCGCCAACCTTCGTGTTGATGGCGTCGCGCGCGGAGAAAATGCCGGAGAGCTACAAGCGATACTTGGTCAACGGACTTCGCGAGGCGTTCGACCTGAAAGGCACGCCTATCCGCCTGCATGTCCGCTCGGGGAAAAACCCTTACGCGGAATAATGCTTGGCGACGTCCTTGAATTCGATCAGGGCGTCATTCTTGCGGTAATCGGCTTCGATCATGTCCGCGATCAGGCGCGCCACCGCGTCCGGCGACGGATTGGAATCCGGGTCTTCGCCCGGCATGGCCTGCGCCCGCATTGCGGTCTTTGTCGGGCCGGGGTTCAGCAGGTTGGCCTTCGCATTGCTCGGCTCAAGCTCTTTCGCCCAACAGCTGACCATGGCGTCCAGCGCGGCCTTGGAGGCCGCATAGGCGCTCCAGTATGCGCGATGCTTGCGCGCCGCGCCGGAGGTCACGAAAACCGCGCGCCCGGCCTCTGACTGCTTCAGAAGGCCCTCAAAGGCCCGGATCAGCGCCCAGTTGGCGTGGAAGTTCACCGTAAATGTCTCGCCCCAGACTTTCGGCTCGATCTGAGAGACCGGGGTAAGCTGGCCCAGCAGGCCGGCGTTTCCGACCAGACCGTCCAGGCGGCCCCAGCGGTCTTTCACGACTTTCGCCAGCTGCTCCACGTTCTCCGGCTGACGCAGATCCAGCGGCACCAGAATGGTCGCGCCGGGAAGGTCCGCTACCGCGTCGTCGAGTTCCTCAAGCGCGCCTTGCGTCCGCGCCAGGGCGATGACCTCGCCGCCGCGCCGGGCGATTTCCAGCGCCGTCTCATAGCCAATGCCGCGGGAAGCGCCGGTGACCAGGGTCACGCGCCCCTTCTGGGTCAGTTTGTCAGTCATGGAAGGTCAGGCGACCTCGTGCAGGAAGGAAAGCTGGCGATCCTTGTCTTCCAGGGCGTTCGTGCGGTCGGTCAGACCGGTCGGATAGTCGCCCGTAAAGCAGTGATCGGTGAATTGCGGGTGCTCGCTGTCGCGGCCCTTTTCCTCGCCCATGGCCTCGTAAAGGCCATCGACAGACAGGAAGCCGAGGCTGTCGGCGTTCAATTCCTCACGCATCTCTTCGAGCGTGTGGGTCGCGGCGATCAGCTTGTCGCGGATCGGCGTATCGATGCCGTAATAGTCCGGCCACTGGATCATCGGACTGGCCGAGCGGAAATGAACCTCGCTGGCGCCGGCCTCGCGCACCATGCGCACGATCTTGCGGGAGGTGGTGCCGCGCACCACCGAATCGTCGATCAGCACCACGCGCTTGCCGGCGATCTGGCCGCGATTGGCGGAATGTTTCAGGCGCACGCCCATGTCGCGAATCTGCTGACTCGGTTGGATGAAGGTGCGGCCGACATAGTGGTTGCGGACAATGCCGTGCTCGAAGGGAATGCCGCTGGCCTGCGCAAAGCCCAGCGCGGCCGGCACGCCGGAGTCCGGCACCGGGATGACCACGTCTGCCTCCGCCGGCCATTCCGCCGCCAGCTTGCGGCCCATTTCCTTGCGCACTTCATAGACGGAGCGGCCGTCCACGATGGAGTCGGGGCGCGCGAAATAGACAAATTCGAAAATACAGGGGCGAGGGCGGTGCGGCGGGAAGGGCTTGATGCTCTGGATACCGTCCTCGGTCGCAACGACGACTTCGCCGGGCTCGACATCGCGGACGAATTTCGCGCCGATCATGTCCAGCGCGCAGGTCTCGGACGCCATTACCGGCGCGCCCTGCAGATCGCCCAGAACCAGCGGGCGGATGCCCAGTGGATCCCGCACGCCGATCAGCTTCTTGTTGGTCAGGGCGACCATGGCGTAGGCGCCTTCGATCTGACGGATCGCGTCGATGAAGCGGTCGATTGTCTTGCCGGCGCGCGAGCGCGCGACCAGTTGCAGGATCACTTCGCTGTCGGAGGTCGACTGGAAGATCGCGCCGTCGCGGACCAGCTCTTCGCGCAGGACGCGGGAATTCGTCAGGTTGCCGTTATGGGCGAGGGAAAAACCGCCGGCGTTCAGGTCGGCAAACAGCGGCTGGACATTGCGAAGAACCGTCGCGCCCTGTGTGGAATAGCGTACATGGCCGATGGCTGACTGGCCCGGCAGGCGGGCGGTCAGGTCCTGTCCGGTGAAATTATCGCCGACCAGACCCAGATGGCGCTCATTGTGGAAGCGCCGCCCGTCGAAGGCGGTGATGCCGCAGGCTTCCTGACCGCGATGCTGAAGGGCGTGAAGCCCCAGCGCCGTCAGGACGGCGGCGTCGTCCGCGTTGAAAACTCCGAATACGCCGCACTCCTCGCGCAGCCGGTCCTCGTCAGGATCGAAGAAGGCGCTTGCGCCATCAGCGGGGGGAAGGGTCAACGCTCGTCCTCCTTGTCGCCATCGGACTTGGTGGTAATCAGCTGGTCCAGGCTCTGCCGTTGGCGCTGCTCATAGCCGGGCTCGCCATCGGAGTCTTCCGTCTCTGCAGTCGTTTGCGCAGCTTCGGGCTGCGGCTCATTACGCTTTTGTGACGGGTTAGATAAGCGCCCTTCGGCAACTTTCGACCCCTCCGGCGCAAGATCCTGCAGCGCAACGGCGGTGGAATTCAACATGGGGTAGAGGCGGGCTTCAACCATCCAGCCCGGCGGGCGGTCCGGCGGGCTGATCGCCAGAACCACGATCACGAACAGGGCCAGAACCACGACGCCGCGCACCAGACCAAAGGCAAATCCGGCCAGCCGGTCGATCAGGCCGGGCTCTTCTTCGCCGCGCATCCGTTTGGAGAGGCTGGAGGTGACCAGCGTGACCGCCAGATAGACCAGCAGGAAGACCACGCCGATAGCGGCCAGGTCGGCCGCCCATCCGGCGGGGATCATGGCGCGCGCGGGTTCGCGCAGCACCGGAAACATGAAAAGGGAGACAAAGGCGGCCGCCACAAAGGCCGAAACCGACAGGAGTTCGCGGATAAAGCCCCGCGTCAGGGCCAGCAGGCCCGACGCCATGAGAACGGCGAGGATCGCCCAGTCGAATGCCGTAATGGGCTGCTCCATCTAGTCCTCCCCGAACTGTCCCGCTTCAACCATAGCAACAAGGTCCGCCAGCGTCTTCACGCCCAGAACCGACAAATTGGCGCCGGAGTCCGGCGATACCGGGGCAATCGCCCTCTGAAACCCCAGCTTCGCGGCTTCCTTCATTCGCGCGTCCGCGCGGCCCACCGGGCGAACCTCGCCCGACAGGCTGATTTCCCCGAACGCCGCGCAATCGGCGGGCAGCGCCACGTCGAACACCGAACTGGCCAGCGCCGCCGCTACGGCCAGGTCAGCCGCGGGTTCGGATATCTTCAACCCGCCCGCGACGTTCAGATAAACGTCGCGCTGTCCGAAGCCAAGGCCGCATCGGGCCTCCAGCACGGCCAGCACCATGGCCAGCCGCCCGGAATCCCACCCGACGACCGCGCGCCGCGGCGTGCCGAACGCGGCGGAGGCGACCAGCGCCTGTATTTCCACCAGAACGGGACGCGCGCCTTCCATGCCTGCAAAGACGGCTGAGCCGGGGGCAGGTTCCCCCCGGCCGTCCAGAAACAGCGCGGACGGGTTCTCCACCACGGTCAGGCCCTGTTCGGACATTTCGAACACGCCGATCTCGTCGGTCGGCCCGAAGCGGTTCTTGACCGAGCGCAACAGGCGGAACTGGTGCGCGCGCTCGCCCTCGAAATAAATCACGGCGTCGACCATGTGCTCGACCACGCGCGGCCCGGCGATCTGGCCTTCCTTGGTCACGTGGCCGACCAGAATCACCGCGGCGTTGCGGCGCTTGGCAAAGCGCACCAGCTCCTGCGAGCAGGCGCGCACCTGCGCCACGGTTCCGGGCGCGGCGGCCAGCTGGTCGGTCCAGAGCGTCTGGATGGAATCGACCACAACGACCTGCGGCTTGTCGCGTTTCAGGGCGTCCAGAGTCGGTTCAAGCGCAGTCTCGGAAGCCAGCGCCACAGGCGAATCCGACAGCCCCAGCCGCTTGGCGCGGCGGCGCACCTGGTCCACGGCTTCCTCACCGGAAATATAGGCTGTCCGCACGCCGTCGCTGGCCAGAGAGGCCATGGCCTGAAGAAGCAGGGTGGATTTTCCGATGCCGGGATCACCGCCGATCAGCACGGCGGAGCCGGGCACAAGTCCGCCGCCCAGCACGCGGTCCAGCTCCGACACGCCGGTCGAGAAGCGCGGCGCATCCTCGGTTTCGGCGCCCAGATCTACGAATTCGATTCCGCGTCCCGGTTTGCGGGTTTTGGGTTTGGTCGCCTGGGTTCCGACGGGCGCGGAGACGGACTCCTCGACCAGCGTATTCCATTCGCCGCAGGCCTCGCACTTCCCGGACCATTTGGGGTGCGCGCCGCCGCAGCTCTGGCAGACAAATTGGACAGCAGAACGGGCCATAAAATTCGAATCAGGTCATGTCAGGGGGGCGCAGCATCGGGTTTCGGGGCTGTCCGAACAAGCGTCAGCCGCCCTCATAAACACGGTCGAAGCGTTCGCCCAGCCGGGTGAGAAGCTCATAGGATATTGTCCCCGCCGCGTCCGCCTGCGCTTCCAGATCGCCGCCGAAGAAGCGAACCCGGCGCCCCGGCTCGGCGATGCCGGCGCATGAGGACGCATCCAGAACGATCAAGTCCATGGATACGCGGCCGATGATCGGCAGGCGCGCGCCCTCAAGCGTCCCGTAACCGCCATGCGCCCCGGCGCGCAGGAACCCGTCCGCATAGCCCAGCGCCACGGTAACGGCGAGCATGTCGCCCGGCGCGGTGAACTCCGCGCCATATCCCACCGGATCGCCCGCTTTCAGGCGCCGCGTCTGGAGAATAGGCGCCGCCACGCTGACCACAGGCGAAAGCGCCGGCGTCTCTCCGGAAACCGGATTGCCGCCATAAAGCGCGATGCCCGGGCGGGTCAGGTCGAAACCATAATCCTCCCCCAGAAAACAGCCGGCCGAATTGGCGAGACTCAGACGCGGCGTCTCGGGCAAGGCGCGCGCGGCCTCTCTGAAGGTCTTCAGCTGACGCGGGTTCATCGAATGAGCCGCTTCGTCGGCGCAGGCCAGATGGCTCATCAGCAAGGAAAGCCGCACATCCTCCAGCCGTTGCGGCTCAGCGGCCAGCGCCCGCGTTTCCTCCGGCGACAGCCCCAGCCGGTTCATCCCTGTATCAATGTGCAGCGCGGCGGGCGGGCCGCCTGCGGCGCGGGCCGACACCGCGCGCCAGAGATCAATCTGGTCCAGGGAATTGAGCACGGGACGCAGCCGGTGGGCGAAGAAGTAATCCTCCTCGCTCTCGAACAGGCCGTTATAGACATAGATGACGCTGTCGGGCTGTTTCAGGAAGGTCCGCAGCGCGGCGCCTTCCTGCGCGTGGGCCACGAAAAACGTGCGGCAGCCCGCGTCCTCAAGCACCGGGGCAATCCGCTCCGCGCCCAGCCCGTAGGCGTCGGCCTTGATCGTCGCGCCGGTCTCGGCGCGGCCCGATTGTTCGGCCAGGAAGCGGTAATTCCGCGCAACCGCGTCCAGATCGATATTCAGGCGCGGGCGGGAAACGGCGGGCGGCTTAACGGTACTCGTCCTCGTAGCGTCCGGTCGTGTCCAGATTGCCGAACTTGGTGAGCGCCTCGTGGAAGGACAGTTTCACGGTGCCGATGGGACCGTGACGCTGCTTGCCGATGATCACTTCGGCGACATTGCCGATCTGACTCATCTCTTCCTGCCATTCCAGATGTTCCGCGGACCCTTCGCGCGGCTCCATGCGGGATTTGTAATAGGCCTCCCGGTACACGAACATCACAACGTCGGCGTCCTGTTCGATGGAGCCGGATTCGCGCAGGTCCGAAAGCTGCGGCTTCTTGTCGTCGCGCTGCTCCACCTGCCGGGAAAGCTGGGACAGGGCCAGCACCGGCACGTTCAGTTCCTTGGCCAGCGCTTTCAGCCCCTGCGTGATCTGGCTGACCTCCTGCACCCGGCCTTCGCTGCGCCCGGACGAGGCGGTGACCAGCTGCAGATAGTCGACCACGATCAGGTCCAGGCCGTGAATACGCTTCAACCGGCGCGCACGCGCGGCCAGCGCGCCGATGGAGATGCCGCCGGTATCGTCAATGTGCAGCGGGATGGATTGCAGCTCCAGCGCCGCTTCGCGCAATTGTTCGAACTGGTCGGCGCGGATTTCGCCGCGGCGGATCAGGTCGGACGGCACGCCGGAATATTCCGCCAGCAGGCGGGTCGCCAGCTGCTCTGACGACATTTCGAGGGAGAAGAACCCCACAACCCCGCCATCGACCGTCTTGCGGCCGCCCTCGGGCAAGAGTTCGTACTGGTACTGGCGGGCGATATAGAAAGCGATATTGGTCGCCAGCGAGGTTTTACCCATCGACGGACGCCCGGCGAGGATGACCAGATCCGACGGATGCAAACCGCCCAGCTTGCGGTCCAGATCGCGCAGGCCGGAGGAAATGCCGGAAAGGCCGCCATCGCGCTCATAGGCCGCGGCCGCCATCGTGACCGACTGCTCCAGCGCCAGCGAAAAATCCTGAAACCCGCCGGTCGCGGCCCCGGTCTCGGCCAGCGCGTAGAGTTTCTTCTCCGCACTTTCGATCATGCCGCGCGCGCCGTCTTCCATGTCGGGGTCGGCCGCGTCTTCGGAGATTTCCTGCCCGATGCGGATCAGTTCCCGCTTCAGGGCGAGGTCATAGATCAGGCGGGCATATTCGGGGGCGGCGGTGGACGGGTAGGGGGCGTCGGCCAGGCTGACCAGGTATTCCACGCCGCCGATTTCCGACAGGCCCTCATCGGCCGAGAAACGCTCGCGCAGCGTAATCGGGTCGGCCAGCGCGCCCTTGCCGACCATTTCCGAGGCCACGGCAAAGATGCGCCCGTGCACGGGATCATAAAAATGCCGCGCCTGCAGATAGTCGCCGATACGGTTGTAGACTTCGTTGTCCAGCAACAGCGCGCCCAAGAGGGCCTGTTCCGCATCCAGATTGTGCGGGGCGCGATCGCTCTTGGCTGCCATTTCAGCTGGCGGCTCTGTTTTGAATGCAACGTCGGACATGGACTTGTTATGACGCCTTTCCCGCGTCACGGAAAATTCCGCGCGCAGAGAGCCTGTGGATTGTTCTGCAAAGAGAAAAGGCGGGCCCGGTTAGGGACCCGCCTTAACGTCTTAAAGCTGCTGGCAAATCCCTAACTCAGGATTTGTCCTCAACTTCGTCAGCATCTTCAGCGTCGGCCTCGGCGGTTTCCGCCTCGGCTTCCTCGCCTTCGCCCTCAACGTCGCCTTCGGCGGCGGTGAGTTCTTCAGGCTCGGCGCCTTCCTCGAAGATTTCGGCCGCTTCCTCTTCGGAAAGGCCGGTCTTCTCGGCGATGGCCGCGGCGCGGTCTTCGTCACGCTCGGCGGCGATGATGTCCTCGCCTTCGGCCTGACGCTCGGCTTCGTCAGCCGTGCGCGCCACATTGATGCGGATCGTCGCGGAGACTTCCGGATGCAGGCGGATCTCGATCTCGTAGACGCCGATGGTCTTGATCGGGATGTCCAGCTTGACCTGCGAACGGGCGACCTTGTGGCCTTCCCCGGTCACCGCATCGGCGATGTCGCGGGAAGAAACGGAGCCATAAAGCTGGCCCGTGTCGCCGGCCTGACGGATCAGGATGAAGTCCTTGCCGTCGATCTTGTCGGCGTCGGTCTGGGCTTCGGCCTTGCGCTCGTCGTTCAGCTTTTCGAGGGCGTCGCGTTCACGCTCGAACCGCTCGATATTGGCCTTGGTCGCGCGCAGCGCCTTGTTCTGCGGCAGCAGGAAGTTGCGGGCGTAACCCGGCTTGACGCGGACGACTTCGCCCATGCCGCCGAGGTTTTCCACGCGTTCGAGAAGTACGACTTCCATGGTCTTTGTCCTTCCCTACTGGCTGGAGTACGGCATCAGCGCCAGATAGCGCGCGCGCTTGATGGCGCGGGCCAGCTCACGTTGAGGCTTCGCCGAAACCGCGGTGATGCGCGCGGGCACGATCTTGCCGCGCTCGGACACATAGCGGCCCAGCAGTTTCGGGTCTTTATAGTCGATCTTCGGCGCGTTCTCGCCGGAGAACGGGCACACTTTCCGGCGGCGCTGGAACGAGCGGCGCGCGGGAAGGTTTTCAATGCTGACGTCTGATTTCGCCATGATTTTCTAGCCTTTCCTAGTCGCGGCGTTTCTTGCCGGTGTCGCGCTTGGACAGGATCGCGGAGGGCTCTTCCTCGTCGATCTCGTCCACCTTGACGGTCATGTAGCGCAGCACGTCATCGTGGATGCGCAGCTTGCGCTCCATTTCCTCGATGAAGTCTGTCGGCGCTTCCATGCCGATCAAGGCGTAGTGGCCCTTGCGGTTCTTGTTGATGCGGAAAGCCAGGCTGCGGAGACCCCAGTACTCGGTCTTCTTGACCGAGCCGCCAGCGCCTTCGATGTCGGACTTCAGTCCCTCAACGATCTCGTCGACCTGTTGGGGAGAAATATCCTGACGCGCGATCAGGACATGCTCGTAAAGCGGCATGCTTCACCCTTTCATTGAACCGTGGCGCAGGCAGGCCAGGGAAAGCCTGAAATCCCGCGTTGGCTCTGCGCATCCCGCCGCCGCACCACGCGACGGACTTTGACCAATGGAGGCAGACCACGGTTTCCTTTGTGAAGCGCGGGGTTATACATGTCGCCGAATCTATTTCAAGGCGTATGAACTGTGCTTTAGCCGCCCGCCCGGCGCGTGCTAGAACCCTTTTCCAACAATACGAAACAGCGAGGCGAGACGGCGATTATGGGCATGGCTTTGATTTTTCCGGGGCAGGGCAGTCAACACGTCGGCATGGGCGTGGATCTGGCCAACAGCTTCAAGTCCGCCCGGGAGGTCTTTGACGAGGTCGACGACGCCCTGGACCAGAAGCTTTTCAAGCTGATCAGCGAAGGCCCCGAGGACGAGCTGCGCCTCACCGAAAACGCCCAGCCCGCCCTGATGGCGGTCAGCCTCGCGGCCATCAACGCCTTGCACAAGGAATTCCATGTCCGCGCCCAGCGCTTTGACTATCTGGCCGGCCATTCCCTGGGCGAATATTCCGCGCTGGCCGCGGCCGACGCCCTGTCGATCGGCGAAACCGCCCAGCTGCTCAAACGCCGGGGCGAGGCCATGCAACGCGCCGCGCCGGTGGGCGAGGGCGCCATGGCGGCCCTGCTGGGCGCCGATTACGATCAGGCCAACCGGGCCTGCGCCGCCGGCTCCAATATGGGCGTTTGCGAAATCGCCAATGACAACGCGCCGGGCCAGATCGTGATTTCCGGCTCCAAGCCGGCGGTCGAGCGCGCGCTGGACGCGGCCAAGAGCCTGGGCGTGAAGAAGGCGATGCTGCTGCCGGTTTCCGCGCCTTTCCACTGCGCCCTGATGCGCCCCGCGGCGGAGGAAATGCAGGCGGCCCTGAACAGCGTGCGCTTCCGCATGTTGAAAGCGCCGATTGTGTCCAATGTCAGCGCGCACTCGGAAGACGATCCGGAACGGATCGCCAAGCTGCTGGTCGAACAGGTCACCGGCCGGGTTCGCTGGCGCGAAAGCGTGGAATGGATGTCGGAATCGGGCGTGGACCAGTTCATCGAGGTCGGGGCCGGCAAGGTGCTGACCGGCATGGTGAAGCGCATCGCGCCGTCGGCCACCCTGACCACGATCAACAAGCCCGAGGAACTCGAGGCTTTCGCTGAATCGCTCTAGAACCCGAAAAAAATCGGAGCAACAACATGTTTGACCTGACTGGAAAACTCGCGCTGGTCACCGGCGCGACCGGCGGCCTTGGCGGCTCTATCGCCAGGGCGCTTCACGCCGCGGGCGCCGAGGTCGCGCTGTCCGGCACGCGCGAGGAAAAGCTGCAGGACGTGGCGAAGGATCTGGGCGAGCGCACCCATGTCGCGCCATGCAATCTCTCCGATCCCGCCTCCGTGGATGCTCTGCCGGGGCAGGCGTCCGAAATGATGGGCGGGCTGGATATTCTGATCTCCAATGCCGGCGTCACCCGCGACCAGCTGCTGATGCGGATGAAGGACGATGACTGGGAGACGGTCATCAAGGTGAATCTCGAGGCCTATTACCGTCTCTCCAAGGCCGCCATGCGCGGCATGATGAAGGGGCGCTGGGGCCGGATCATCGGAATCACCTCCATTGTCGGCGTCACGGGAAATCCGGGACAGGCCAATTATGCGGCCTCCAAGGCCGGCATGATCGGCTTCTCGAAATCGCTGGCGCAGGAAGTCGCCAGCCGCGGCGTGACGGTGAACTGCATCGCGCCGGGCTTTATTGCATCGCCCATGACCGACGAGCTGAACGAGACGCAGCGCGACGCCATCCTGCAGAAAATCCCCTCGGGCCGTTTGGGCACGGGAGACGAGATCGCCTCCGCCGCCGTTTATCTGGCCAGCGAGGAGGCGGGCTATGTCACGGGCCAGACACTGCATGTGAATGGCGGCATGGCGATGATATAAAGCGCCTTGCGAGGCGCCATTCGGGCTTGCTGGTCAAGCTGGAAAAGGCATGGTAAGCCACAAATCGAAACACAGATCACGCGGTCACAGGATTGCAGTCCGCGCGGTCGCCTCAGGGAAAAGGCCGGCCTAGACCGGCGTCTTCAATAAACACAGCAGAGGTTTGATATGTCTGACGTTCAGGAGCGCGTTAAGAAGATTGTTGTCGAGCATCTCGACGTTGAAGAAGACAAGGTGAAGCCGGAAGCCAGCTTCATCGACGACCTCGGCGCGGACTCGCTCGACAATGTCGAACTGGTCATGGCGTTCGAGGAAGAATTCGACATCGAGATCCCGGACGACGCAGCCGAGCACATCCAGACGGTCGGCGACGCCGTTAAATACATCGAAGAAAAGAAATAAGCAGACGCGTTAGCCTCGATCATGAAACGCCGCGTTGCGGTTACCGGACTGGGCCTTGTCACGCCGCTCGCAACGGGCGTCGAAGAGACTTGGTCGCGCCTTCTTGAAGGGCGGTCCGGGGCCAACAAAATCGAAAATTTCGAAGCGTCCGACCTCGCCTGTCAGATCGCGGCCCAGGTGCCGCGCGTTGACGGGCGCGGCGGCGGCGCGGCTGACATGGCCGGCGTTTTCGACCCGGAACAGACTCTTTCCTCGAAAGAGCAACGCCGGGTCGATGAATTTATCCTCTACGCCATCGCGGCCGCCGATCAGGCGGTCAAGGACGCGAACTGGACGCCAGAGGATGAAGAATCGCGTTTGCGCACCGGTGTTCTGATCGGCTCCGGCATTGGCGGTCTCCAGACCATCAATGACGCGGCGCTGGAGCTGGAGAAAAGCGGACCGCGCCGGATCGGCCCGTTCGTGATTCCCTCGCTCCTGATCAATCTGGCCTCCGGTCAGGTTTCCATCCGTTACGGCTTCAAGGGTCCGAACCACGCCGTGGTGACGGCCTGTTCCACGGGCGCGCACGCCATTGGCGACGCCAGCCGCTTCATTCAGCGGGGCGATGCGGACGTGATGATTACAGGCGGCGCGGAGGCGGCGATTTGCCGTCTGGGCATCGCCTCGTTCGTGGGCTGCCGCGCGCTGTCCACGCATTTCAACGACCGCCCGACGGAGGCCTCGCGTCCCTATGACAAGGACCGCGACGGTTTCGTGATGGGCGAAGGCGCCGGCATTCTCGTGCTTGAAGAAATGGAGCACGCCAAGGCGCGCGGCGCGAAGATCTACGCCGAAGTAGTGGGTTACGGCCTTTCGGGCGACGCCCATCACATCACGGCCCCGGCCGAGGATGGCGATGGCGGGTACCGCTCCATGAAGGCGGCCCTGGAGGACGCCGGGCTGGCTCCGGGCGACATCGATTACATCAATGCGCACGGCACCTCGACCCCGCTGGGCGACGAGATCGAATTGCGGGCTGTCGAGCGACTGTTCGGCGAAGCCGCCAGCGCCGATCTGGTTATGTCCTCCACAAAGTCCTCCATCGGCCACTTGCTGGGCGCTGCGGGGGCTGTGGAAGGCGCGTTCTGCGCGCTGGCGATCCGTGACGGCGTCTGTCCGCCGACCATCAATCTGGACAATCCGTCCGTTGAGTCGCGGATCAATCTGGCCCCGAATAAAAAGGTTGAGAAGCCCGTCAAGGCGGCGCTTTCGAACTCCTTCGGGTTCGGCGGCACCAACGCCTCGGTGGTGCTAGTCGCTCCGTCGTGAGCGAAAAGCCCAAGCGCGGCCGGGGCGGTTTCCGGATTTTCCTGACCTTCCTGGTCACGGCGATTGTGCTGGCTGTCGCCATCGCGGGCGCGGGCCTTGCCGGCTACGCCTGGTTCAACAACAAGATTGCTGAAAACGGGCCGCAAACGCCCGATAACCAGCCCCGGATCGTGGTGCTGGAGCGCGGCTCCCACCTTGGCCGTATTGCCGATACGCTGGAAGCGGAGGGCGCGGTTACCGATGCGCGATTCTTCGAATGGGCGGTGCGAATCGATGGCGGTGAAAACGCCCTGAAAGCCGGCGAATACGCCTTCCCGTCCGGCGCCAGCATAAACGATCTCTACCGCCAGATCCGCGAGGGGCGGGTGTTGCAGCATCCGGTAACCATTCCGGAAGGCTGGCCCAGCGTCATGGTCGCCGACATCATCAATGAAGCCGACGTGCTGAGCGGCGATCCGGTGGAGCCGCCGGCAGAGGGCACGATCCTGCCCGAGACCTATATGGTCCAGCGCGGGACGGACCGTGCGGCTTTGCTGGACAAGATGCGGGCCGCTCAGGACCGGCTTCTGGCCGATTTATGGGCCGCCCGTGACCCGGACTTGCCCTTCCAGACACAGGAAGAGGCCATCATTCTGGCCTCGGTTGTCGAGAAAGAGACCGGAATCGCGGCTGAACGGCCCCACGTGGCCGGCGTTTTCGTGAACCGCCTCAAGCGCGGCATGAAGCTGGAAAGCGACCCCACGATCATTTACGGCGTAACGCAGGGACGCCCCCTCGGCCGGGGCATCCGGCGTTCGGAAATTGATGCCGTAACAGACTGGAATACCTACCAGATTACCGGCCTTCCCAAGACGCCGATCGCCAATCCCGGCGCGGATGCGATCCGGGCGGTTCTCAATCCGCCGGAAACCGATGATCTGTTTTTTGTGGCAGACGGCACGGGCGGGCATGTTTTCGCGTCCAGCTATCGCGAACATCAACGCAATGTCGCGCGGTGGCGCCAGATTGAACGGGAGCGCCGCCGGTGAGCCTGAACGGAATGACCGGTTTTGGGCGCGCCGATGGCGTGGCCGGCGCGCTGGTCTGGCGCTGGGAGGTCCGCAGCGTCAACGGCAAGGGGCTGGATGCGCGCCTGCGCCTGCCCGGCGGCCATGAAAGACTGGAGCCGGCCGCGCGGGAAATGATCCGCAAAACCTTCGCGCGCGGCTCCATCCAGGCCAATCTGCAGCTTCGTCAGGACGCGTCCCAGGCGCAGCCCGCGGTCAATGAAGACGCGCTAAACGCCCTTCTGGACGCCGCCGGCCCGCTGATCGAGAGCGGAAAGGTCGCCAAACCGCGGCTGGATGGCTTGCTGGGCCTGCCGGGAATGTTGCTCTCCGCTGAGGAAAGCGATGACGAAGAGGCTCTGAAGGCGCTCGATTCCACGTTGCTTGATGGTCTGAAAACCGCGTTGTCGGAGCTGGCGGAAGGGCGCGCAGGCGAAGGCGCGGCGCTGAAAACCGTTCTGCTTGACCACCTTTCCTCGGTCGAAACGCTGGCGGAAAAGGCCGCCCGCAGCGCCGGGGCGCAACCCGCTGCGATCCGGGACCGTATCAAAACCGCGCTGGCCGATCTGCTGGAAGGCGACCTGCCGGAGGAGCGTCTGGCAACGGAATCAGCCATGCTGGCCCTGAAAGCGGATGTCCGGGAGGAGCTGGATCGCCTCACCGCCCATGTTGAAGCGGCTCGGGCGTTGATCGAAAAGGGCTCCCCCTGCGGCCGCAAGCTGGACTTCCAGATCCAGGAATTGATGCGTGAAGCCAATACGCTGTGCTCCAAATCCGCCGATATGGAGCTCACGCGCATCGGGCTGGACCTCAAAGCGGTGGTGGATCAGATGAAAGAGCAGACGGCCAATGTCGAATAAGGACGAGATCCGGACCCGCCGCGGCCTGCTTCTGGTTGTTTCCAGCCCCAGCGGGGCCGGGAAATCATCCCTGTCATCGGAGCTGATGAGCCGTCATCCGGAGCTCACCCTGTCCGTTTCGGCCACTACACGGCCCCCGCGCGAGGGTGAAAAGGACGGGGTTCACTATCATTTCCTGTCCGAATCCGAGTTTGAAAAGCGCAAGGATGCGGGTTGGTTTTATGAGTGGGCGAAGGTCCACGGCAATTATTACGGCACGCCGAAACAGGCGGTTATCGAGATACTGGAGCGCGGTTGCGACGTGCTGCTGGACATAGACTGGCAGGGCGCACAGCAACTTCACCAGCATCGCGACAAGGATGTCGTCTCCATTTTCATCCTTCCGCCGTCCATGACGGAGCTGGAATCGCGTCTGCGAAAGCGCGCACAGGACACGGACGCGGTGATTCAGGGGCGTCTGGAAGGCGCCGCGGACGAAATTACGCACTGGGCGGAATATGATTACGTCCTGCTGAACGGTGATTTTGACGCGACAGCCGCCAAGATGGACACGATCCTGCGCGCCGAACGCCTGAAACGCTTCCGGCAGACATGGCTGACGGAGTTTGTCGGCCAGCTTCTCAGCCAGAAATAGATTCGCGCCAGACTTTCGCGAGCCTCTGAAACGCCTGCACAGACACCGTTTCCGGACGCGTCTCAGGGGAAATCTCTGCCATTTCAAGCAGTTTATGGGCGTCGCCCAGCGTTGAAAGTGATTTGCGGAGCATCTTTCTACGCTGCGTAAACGCCGCTTTCGTGACCGTTTCCAGTGCGGAAATGTCCGAAAAACGCTCTGATTCCGGCAGGAAATCGAGCCGGACGACCGCAGAATCGATCTTGGGCGGAGGCGTAAAGGCGCGTGCGGGGATAGTCATTTCAAGCCGAACCTGGCACCGCGACTGCGCCAGAACAGCCAGCCTTCCGAAGTCTTTTCCGCCCGGCGAGGCCGCGATCCGGTCCGCGACCTCCTTCTGGAACATCAGGGACATGGATGGCGCGGGCGGCGGATCGGCCGTCAGCCACCCGGTCAGCAGCGGAGTTCCGACATTATAGGGCAGGTTCGCGACGATTGCGGATGGCCCGTCCCCCAGATAATCGCGCGGATTCACTGTCAAAGCGTCCGCGTGAATCACGTCCAGCCGCCCGCCGGAGGCGCGGTTTATGTCTTCCAGCAGCGGTAGAAAACGCTCATCCGTTTCTACGGCAAAGACCTTTTCCGCGCCGCTTTCCAGCAGGGCGCGGGTCAGGCCGCCGGGACCGGGGCCGACCTCCATCACCCGCGCGCCATCAAGCGGCCCGGCAAGACGGGTAATCTTGCGGGTGACGTTCAGGTCGTAGAGGAAGTGCTGACCCAGTGATTTGCGGGCCAGCAGACCGTGCGCGTCGGCCATGTCGCGGACGCCGGGCAGCGTATCCAGACTCATGCCGCGCGCCGCCGCGCGCCCGTCTCGCCCGCCAGTCTGAGCGCCGCTATCAGGCTGTCCGCGCGCGCCTTTCCCTGTCCGGCAATATCGAAGGCCGTGCCGTGGTCGGGGGAGGTGCGGGCGATGGGCAGGCCGAGGGTCAGGTTCACCCCGCCGTGGAAATCCAGCGTTTTCACCGGGATCAGGCCCTGATCGTGATACATGCAGATGGCCGCGTCATAGCTCGCGCGGGCCTCCTCATGGAACATCGTGTCCGCGGGACGGGCGTCGGAAATGTCGATCCCCTCGCTTCGCAGGGCGGCGGCGGCGGGGTTGATGATGGATTTTTCCTCGACGCCGATCCGCCCGCCTTCGCCGGCATGGGGGTTGAGGCCGGCCAGGGCGATGCGCGGGGCCGCAATGCCGAAATCCCGCTTCAAGGCGTCATGGACCACGCGGGCCACGGCCTTGATACGGCTTTGGGTGATGGTGCGCGCGGCTTCGGCCAGTCCGACATGGATGGTTACCAGCGCGGTGCGCAGGCCGCCGCCGGACAGCATCATCACCGGGCCGCGTGGACCATCCCAGGCGGCGCCTTCGGTCAGGTGGGCGAGATATTCCGTGTGGCCGGGAAACGCGAAACCGTGGGCGTAAAGAACGGACTTGGCGATGGGGTTTGTGGCGACCGCCACGGTTTCCCCATCCAGCGTCAGGCGCACGGCGCGGCGGATGGAGTCCAGAACGGCCGGCGCATTATCGGGGTCCGGTTTGCCGGGCGTCACAGGCCGCGCGGCCGGACAGGCCAGAACGGGGAGGGCGTCCGAAAAGACATCAGCCGCCTCGCTAACGGTTTCAATCAGGCGCGGCGCGTCCATGCCGGCGGACCTTGCCGCCGCGCGCGCCGTTTCGGGGTCGCCGATCAGGACAAAGGCGGGGCCGGTTTCGCGCAAGGCGCGCCAGGCGGACAATGTGATTTCGGGGCCGATACCGGCCGGGTCGCCCATGGTCAGGGCAATCAGGTCGCCAGAGGCGGTCACCGGACGTCGACAGTGGATTCGCGGCGAACATCGCGCAGATAGCCGCGCGCCAGAAGCGACTGGCGCTGACCGCGAAGCTGGCTGGCGATTTCCTCGTCGCTGGGCACGCCGTCAGCCGATTGCTGACGGTCGCACAGGACAAAGCTCTGGAGGCCCAGGGCGGTGTCCAGCGGGGCGGTCGCGGAGACTGGCTGCAGGCCGCTGACCGCCTGTTTGATTTCCGGCTGCAGGGCGTTGTCGGACAGCGAGCCCAGATTGGTCGGGAATGCGCCGTCCAGTTGTCCGGCGGCGTCTTCCACGGCGTCGCAGCTGTCAATGCCGGCGGCGACTTCCGCCAGCGCCTGGCGAGCTTGCTGACGTTCCTCCGCCGTGGCGTCTTCCGGCACCGGCAGGGTGATCGACTGCAGGCGCAGCTGATTGACCACGCCGCCTTCATTCTTGGCGCGCAGGGCGATCAGATAGACGCCGCCCGGCACACGGATCGGCGGGCTGACCCGTCCGGCCGGCATCTCGCGCAGCACCGATTCCACTTCCGGGCGCAATTCGCCGGAGAGAACCCAGCCCGCATCGCCGCCAGACTCAGCCGTGGCCGAGGCAGAATATTCACGCGCCAGAACCGGAAATTCCGCGCCATCGACCATTTGCTGGATCAGTGAATTGGCCAGCTGGCGGACTTCCTGTTCTTCCCCGACATTCTGGATCGGCAGGAAAATTTCGGCGATCAGGTAGCGCGGCTTGGACAGTGAATTGATGATGCGTTCGCGGGTTTCCGCGATCTGGTCGTCGGAAACGCGAACCCGGCCGCCATAACGCCCGTCCACCAGATACTGCCACGCCAGTTCCGACTTGATCTGGTCGCGCAGCGTATTTGGGTAGATTCCCGAGGCGCGCAGATCGGCCAGGATGTCGTCAACCGTGACATTGTTCTGCTGTGCGAGACGGCCAAGAGCGCCGTCCACTTCCTCTTCGGTGACCTCCACCTCGTAACGGCGGGCCTCCTGAAGCTGGAGTTTCTCATCGACCAGAGAGCGGAGGGCCTGATCCTCCATCCGGGTGAGGGTTTCCTCGTCCGGCTGGGCGCCGGTCGTGGCGATCATCAGCAACATGCGCTGGCGCACGTCGAAAGTGGAGATCGGCTCGTCATTGACGACCGCGGCAACGGCCTCGCCGGTTTGAGCGTGTGCGCCGGCGACGCCGCCGAGCGACAGAACCAAAGCAATAATCAGGCAGATAGGCTTCATGGTCGGAACACGCTTCGTTCAGAGAAATTCAAATACCGTGATCGGCGCGAAAACATAGCCAAAGCATAGCTTCACGCAATGTTTGCGGGCGCCCTGCGGGGCGGCTTTATCTTGTGCCGAACGCGCCAAGGCTCTTAAGCGAAAACCGCAGGACAATCGATTCAGAGGGGCCCAGCGCGCGGTCGGAGACATTGTTGTCCTGATAGACCAGCCGGACGGCCGTGCAGCAATCCTCGTATCCCAGGGAGAGATATTGCCGGCGGAATTCGCCCTCATCCATGTCGATCTTCGCGCCATAGCCGATGGACCAGTTCTCCCGCACCCACCATTCCAGCGAGGCGTCCATTTCTTCCTGCGGGCCGCGGCGGGAGAAGTCATTGGAGAAGTTGATGTATTCAGCGGAGGCGCGGATAAATTCGCCGCGATACTGGGCGTTGACCGCCAGACGCTGGGTTTCGAAATCATCTTCGTCCAGACGAACCTGGGTGCCGAGCTTCCAGCGGCGATCCGGCTCATAGCTGGCTTCCACCACATAATCGGAACGCTTGCTGGCCAGCCCCGATTCCTCGGGCAGGAAATCGGTGTTGTCGCGCAGGCTCTGGCCCAGGAAGAGGGTCGCCTTGGCGTCGCGGCCCCACAGCGCGCTGACCCGGGCGCCGTAATTGGCCCGCAGACCTTCTTCCCAGCGGTCGAAGCCGGTGAACTTGTTCAGCTGGAACAGGTTCGACTCGCCCAGATCCAGCGTCAGGCTGTCCTGATTGACCAGATTTGCGGTGCCGGCGGTTATGCCGCTCGCCAGGCTGAGGAAATCGTCATTGTCGCCGGCCGCGGCGATCAGCTGCACCCGCGGCTCGATCATCCAGTCCACCGACTCGCCGGGGCGGTAGAACGGATAGGTCAGGTCGACCCCGGCAAGGCCGAGCAAGCGGCTGAAATCGTCATCGGTTTCGTCGCGCGTGATCGGGTCGATCGCATCGGAGATATCGTAAAAATCGACACGCCCGAATGCGAACGGTTCGGCCACGAAGCCGCCGCTGCTGACCCAGCGCGCCTTCCAGTCCAGCTCTCCGGTCGCCCGGCGGTAATCCACCCCGTCCGAGCGGGTGAGGGCGACGCCGTCAAAAACGGTCTCGACCCGGCCGAAAGAATCCAGATCGAAGAAATGGCGGGATTCCACAATCGGCAGAACCTGCGGAAGCGTGTCGTCATCCTCGTTCGCGCGCAGGCCCTGGAAATCCACGACGGCGGCGGTGTTGTAGGAATTTTCGTCCTGGCCGGCCACGAAGAGCTGGCTGATCAGGCGCTTGCGCTCTGCGGCGTAGATGCCGCGGCGCGTGTCGCTTTCATTGAGGTCGTACCGGTCGAGATAGAGGTCATCGGAAACGCGCTCGACGCCAAAGCCCCAGGACCAGTCCTCATTGATGCTGAACAGGCCGCTGCCGAAAATATGGCCGCGCAGTTTTTCGTCGCCGAACTTGTCGCCCTGGGAATCGAAAAGCTGCTCGTAGGTGCCGCTGCCTTCCATTTCCACGATGCCGGAGAAGAATCGCTTGGTGTACTCAAAACCGATCAGCGGATTCACGTTGGTCATCACGCGCGGCGTGACGGTGAGGTCCTGGCTGGGCGTGACGGCCCAGTAGACCGGCTGCTGGTACCAGGCGCCGGTCTTGGACGACAGGCCGAAGGTCGGCATCAGCAGGCCGGATTTGCGCTCCACCGCCGGGTCGGGGTGGGCGAAGAAGGGCGTGTAGAAGACCGGGACGCCTTTCACCTCGAACACCGCGTCGCGGTAATAGATCATCTCCTCTTCGTTATCCTGCACGACCTTGCGGGCGCGCAGGCGCCAGGTCGGCTTGGCGGAGATGTCCTCGGGGATCGGGCAGGCGGTATAGACCGCGTTGGTCAGCTGGTTCTTCTCGCCCTCGCGCGAGGCGTAGGACGCCATGGCCTTGCCGTCATTGGGCAGGCGGATGGAGAAGCTTTCAGCCAGGCCGGTGCTGAGATCGTCCGTCAGCTCGACATCCTGGGCGTATTCGACGGTTCCGTTCGCCTCGATAATCGTGACGCCGCCGCTGGCGAATACCTGTCCGGTCGCGGGCAGGTATTCGACGCGTCCGGCGCGGACCACGCGTTCCTCGTAGCGCGCCTCGACATTGCCCTCCGCGATGTAGCGGCCGTTCTCCCGCTCATAGGTGACGGAGTCGGCTTCCAGATAGACGCCGCCTTCCGCGAAGAACGAACTGTCAGCTTGTGCGAGGGCCGGCGCGGCCTGGAAAGCGCCAATCGCGAGCGCGGTCGCGGCGACGGCGTATTTCAGCGTAGATTTCAGCCGCATGATTTGGCGATCATCCTCCCCGCGACGCACGGTATTTAAGCCAGACCTGATCGTTAGCCGACCTCGGCGCGCGCGTCCACGGGCCAGACACTTATCCGTCTTCCATCTGAGCGATAAAGGCGGTGGCCAGGAACAGCGCCGCCAGCGGCGCCGCGGAGGCCGCAAGGGCGGGAGGCAGGCTGCCGCTTTCGGCGATAGCGGCCAGAAGATCGTCGGTGAAAAACAGCAGGAAACCGCCCGCCCCGCCCAGCACGGCAAGGGGAAGCGCCCCGCCAAGACGGGCCAGGCGCAGGGAAACCGCCGCCCCGATCATCGCCATGGCGGCCAGCATCAGGGGCATCGCCGCAAGGCTGAAAAAGCGGATTTCGTAATTGCGGCTAGACGCGCCGGAGGATTCGGCCGTGCGCATGGCGTCCCGCAGGCGCCAGAAGGACAGGGACTTGGCCTGTTCCTCCCGATCGAAGACGGTTTCAGAATCAATATTTGAGGGAAAAGACACCGCCTCCAGAGCGCGCGGCTGCGCGCCCGGCGATGATTCGACCGCGTTTTCCAGTTGCCAGAACCCGGCGCGCAGGGCGGCGCGCTCCGCGTCGATGCGTTCGACAAAGCTCATCTGGCCGTCGATATCGGGCTCGTAAAAGAAGAAAGTGGCGTTGATCAGTTCGTCATTGCCCTGATCGACCGCGGTCGCGCGGATAATGGTTTTCTGCCCCGGCGAGCCGCCCAGCAGCCAGAGCCGCCCCTGGCTGACCACCTGGGTCTGGGTTTCGCCGCGCACCATTTCGGCGCGGCGCTGCTCGAACTCTGCGTTCATCTCGGCCGCGATCGGGTTCAGCGCGACCGGGGCGAGCAGGCCGATAATGATGGCGAGCGCCAGCGGCGGCGTCAGGAAGCGCCAGGCGGACAGGCCCGCGGCGCGCATCACGATCAGCTCCGACCGCCGGTTCAGCCGGAACAGGGCGTACATGGTGCCGAACAGGATGATGAAGGGCAGGGTGGTCTCGACCAGCATCGGGGTCTTGAGCAGGGTCAGCTGACCCAGCGCGAACGGGTTGGCGTTCTCCGCCCGCGCTCCGACGGTGCGGGTCTGCTCCACAAAATCGACCAGCAGAATCAGCGTCAGGACGATGCCCAGCACGAGGCTGAGCCCCTGCAGCGTCTGCGAGTAGAGGTAACGCCCCAGCTTGGAGAAGAGCAGGATCACGCGGTCGCCCTCTTGAACAGGTTGCGGTGCGGCGCCCGTCTTTTGGGGTTGAGCAGCATGACGATGGCGACGCCGCCGCCGGCCAGCGGCACGGCGTATTGCAGGATATTCAGCAGCGGGTCGTCATTGGCGGCTGACTGCGCCGCAAAGCCCAGTAACCGGACCGCCAGCGCAGCGCCCGTGGCGATCCATATTCGCCGGGCATAGCCGACCCGGCTGAAATCACCGCCTATCAGGGCCAGAATGGCGATCAGGACCACGGCAATGTCGTGGATGGGCGTGGCGATCCTCGAATGGCCTTCAGCCAGCATCTCGTCACGGTTCGCCGCTTCCCAGTGATCGGTGGGGTCCGGGAACAGAAGCTCGTGCAGGTATCGGTCGGAAAGTTTGTAGACCAGCTCCCCCTGCGGCTCGACAAAGCGGGTGAGGTCGAACGGGTAGGTGTCGAAATCGAGATAGGAGAGGCGGCCGTCATCCTCGATCTGCTGGATGCTGCCCTGTTGCAGGATGATCTGCGGCGACACCGCGCTCTGCACCAGCCGCCCGGTCTTGGCCATGTAGACCACCGGCTTGGACGGGTCGCGCGCGTCCTCGATCATCAGGCCGGTCAGCTGACCTCCCGGCTGCACGTCCTGAAGATAAAGGGTGAGGTCGTCGCTGGGCTTCACGAATTCGCCCGGCTTGACCAGCGTGGCGGCGAGATCGGCCTGCGCGTCGTACAGAGTGCGCCGCATTTCTCGGTAGGAGAAGGGCTGCGCCCACAGCATGATCGCCAGATGCGCCGCCGCGGCCAGCAGGGCCAGTCTGAGCGCCGGCGTAACCACGCCCCAGCGCGACATGCCGGAAGCGGAGGCGACCACCAGCTCGCTCTCCGTGTGCAGCCTGTGCAGGGCGTATGTGACCGAGATGAACAGGGCGATGGGAATGACCAGCGAAAGCAGCTGTGGCATCGCCAGAACCGTCACATAGACGAAGATATAAAGGCCCCGCTGCTCCTCCACGAGCAGGGATATGCTCGCCAGACTCTGGGTCAGAATCGCAAGGCCGGTCAGCGCGGCGAGCGCCACGATGAAAGGCCAAAGGATCTGGCGGAAGAAATAGGCTTGCAGGTGCTTCATCGGGCGGGGCTGACAGAGGCGGGTTGGCGGGGTTCTAACCTAGCCCCGGATCGGATACCACAGCGCATAACGCCCATATGAATGATGCGGCGCTGAAAATTCATACTGCGCCGAAATAAAGCGATATTGTGAGGACGCCATGAAAATAAGTTTCGTTGATCCCTCTGACGCCAAAGGTTCGCTGGCGGTTCTTTCATTTGAAGACGACGGCCTGAGCTCTGCTGCAAGCGCCGTGAATGATTCGACCGGCGGCGCGGCGATGCGCGCGACCGGCGCTTCGCGTTTCCGCGGCAAGGTCGGCCAGATCGCCGAAATCCTGGCCCCGGGCGGGGTTGAAGCGGACCGGGTCCTGGTGGTCGGCGCCGGCAAGGCGGACAAGCTGGACCGTGACGCGCTGGAGCGGATCGCCGCCAGCGCGGTGAAACGCGTTCTGGCCTCCGGCGAGAAATCCCTGACGCTGCGTCTGGACGGCGTGAAGGTCAGCGCAGACGATGCGGCGGCCGCCGGGGTGGCCGCGCACATGGCCGCCTACCGGTTCGATCATTACCGCACCAATCTGGACGCCGACAAAAAACCGTCCCTGGAATCCTTCCAGATTGCTGTCGATGACGCGGCGGCGGGCGAGGACGCCTGGAGCCGCTACCAGCATATCGCCGAAGGCGTGTCGCTGGCCCGCGATCTGGTTGGCGAACCGCCGAACGTGCTGTTCCCCGCCGCCTTTGCCGAGCGTTGTCAGGCGCTTGAGGCGCAGGGCGTCGAAGTTGAAGTCCTGGACGAGAAGAAGATGGCGGAGCTGGGCATGAACGCCCTGCTGTGCGTGGGACAGGGCAGCCGCAAGGAATCCAAGCTGGCCATTATGAAATGGATGGGCGGCGACAATGACGAGAAGCCGATCCTTCTGGTCGGCAAGGGCGTCTGTTTCGACGCGGGCGGCATCTCGCTGAAGCCCGGCGACCGCATGTGGGACATGAAGGCTGACATGGGCGGCGCCGCGGGCGTCACAGGCGCGATGCGCGCCATCGCGGGGCGCAAGGCCAAGGTCAACGTGATAGGCATTGTCGGACTGGTCGAGAACATGCCCGACGGCGACGCCACGCGCCCGAGCGACATCGTGAAATCGGCCAGCGGTCAGACGATCGAGGTTCAGAATACCGACGCCGAAGGCCGTCTCGTGCTCAGCGACGCGCTCTGGTACGGCCAGACGCATTTCGATCCGGCCTGCGTGATCGACATGGCGACGCTGACCGGCGCGATGGTGATTTCGCTGGGGCAGGAATATGCGGGCGTCTTCACCAATTCCGACACGCTGTGGAGCGGTCTGGAAGAAGCCGGCAAGAACGGATCGGAGCAGGTCTGGCGTCTGCCGCTGGCCGATGGCTATGACCGTCTGCTGGATTCTGACTATGCCGACATGAAGAATATCGGCGGCCGGGCGGCCGGTTCGATCACCGCGGCGCAGTTCCTTGGCCGTTTCATCGACAAGGACCGCGACTGGGCGCATATCGACATCGCGGGCGTGGCGATGAAGGACAAGCGCGACGACCCGCGGGAGCCCGTCTGGGGCACCGGCTGGGGCGTGCGCATCCTGGACCGCTTCGCCGCGTCCCGGGAGAAATAGGCTGAGGCGATGGGGGAGGTCTGGTTCTACCATCTTGAGCGCGCCTCGCTGAACGAGACGCTCCCCTCGCTGCTTGAGAAGACACTCCAGAAGGGCTGGCGCGCCCTGGTGCGCGTCGGCTCTCAGGAGCGGCTGGATTCCCTCGACGGCCTGCTCTGGACCTATCGTGATGAATCGTTCCTGCCGCATGGCCGGTTTGATTCCGAGGATGCCGAGCGTCAGCCGATCCTGCTGACGCTGGACGCCGACAACGCCAATTCGGCCCAGATTCTTTTCCTCACAGACCCCTCCGCCGCGTTCGATGTGGAACAATTCGAGCGCGTGGCGCTTGTGTTCGACGGAAACGATCAGGACTCGGTCGCCGCCGCGCGCGAGCGATGGAAAGAGGCCCGGTCAAAAGATGCGGCCGTCAGCTACTGGCGGCAATCGGAGGACGGACGATGGACAAAGGCGGGATAATTGCGGGCGCGGCCATGATCGCGGTGTTGTATGGCTGCACGGCCATGGACGGTGATATGAATACCGGAAAGACGCCGCCTCCGCCGTCTGATCGGGGTTCCTGCGGCGCGGCCATGTTCCAGAGCATGGTGGGCCAGCCGGAAGGCGAGATCCATGAGCCGAGCCTGCCGACGCCTTACCGCATCATCGGCCCGGACGACATGATCACGCAGGACCATCGTCCGGATCGCCTGAACATCTATCTGGATGGCGATGATCGCGTGAAAAGCGTGCGCTGCGGCTAGGCCTCGATTTCGGCCTTGGCCTGTTCATAGGTCTCGGCCGCTTCCAGCCATTCGGTTTCCAGCTCTTCGAGCTTCTTGACGGTCTGCCCGCGCGACTGTGAGAGCTTCGCGGCGGCTGCTGGCTGTTTCTCATAGAGGTCCGGCGCGGCCAGCAAGCTGTCCAGTTCCTCGATCTCGGCGCGCAGTTTTTCCAGTTTTTTTTTCAATGTCCTGCGTGCGTTTCTTGAGAGGCGCGATTTCGGCCCGGCGGGCGGCGGCGTCGCGTCGGCGGACAGAGCGCGCGTCTTCGGATTTCTGCGGCTTTGCCGGGCCGTCCGGGTTGTCTTCGCCTCTCAGGACATAGCGGCGGTAATCGTCCAGATCGCCATCGAAAGCTTCGACGCCGCCATTCTCCACCAGCCAGAGACGATCGGAGACCGAGGCGAGGAAATGGAAATCGTGGCTGATGATGATCGCCGCGCCCGGGAAATTATTGATGGCGTCGGCCAGCGCGGCGCGGGAATCGATATCCAGATGGTTGGTCGGTTCGTCGAAAACCAGAAAATGCGCGCCCTCAAAAGTCGCCAGAAACATCAGCAGGCGGGTTTTCTCGCCGCCTGAGAGTTCGCCCGCCGGCGTCTCGCCTTTGGCTTGCGGCAGGCCGACCGAGCCGAGCTTCGCGCGGCGCTGAGCCTCCGTGGCTTCCGGCATCAGTTCGACAACGTGCTCGTAAGCGGATTTTTTCGGGTTCAGGGCGTCCAGCGCATGCTGGGCGAAATAGGCGATCTGCAACTTCTTGTGAGAGCCGACGCGCCCTTCCTGCGGCGGCAGCAAGCTGGTCAGCGCCTTGATCAGGGTGGATTTGCCTGACCCGTTGCGGCCCAGCAGTCCGATACGGTCATCGCCATTGATGAGCAGGCTGATGTCCCTGAGCACGGGTTTTCCCGGCTCGTACCCCAGCGTTGCATGATCGAAGCGCACCAGAGGCGGCGACATGCGGCGCGTGCTTTCAGGAATGAAGAAGGGCGCGACCGGGTGGGCGATGGAGGTGGCGACCGGCTTCATGCGCTCCATGCGCTTGATCCAGCTCTGCGCCTGCCGCGCCTTGCTGGCCTTGTAGCGGAAGCGGTCGATCAGCTCGCCCAGGCGGCGCTTCTCCTCCTCCTGCTTGTCACGCAGCTTCAGGTCGAGGCGCTGGCGTTCCTCCAGCTGGCGTTCGAAATCGTCATAGCCGCCCTCATAGGCGGTCAGCTTGCCGTCCATCAGGTGCAGGATGCGGTCGCACGCATTGTTCAGAAGGCTTCGGTCATGGGAGATGATCAGGGCCGCGCCCTCGAAGCGCGACAGGTGGCGCTCCAGCCAGACCGCGCCTTCCAGGTCCAGATAGTTGGTCGGTTCGTCCAGCAGCAGCAGGTCGGGCCGCGCGAACAGAGCGCCCGCCAGCGCCACGCGCATCCGCCAGCCGCCCGAGAAGGTCTTGCACGGCGCCGATTGCTGTTCGTGCGAGAAGCCAAGGCCGTTCAGGATCGCGCCGGCGCGCGCTTCGGCGGAATAGGCCTCGATATCGGCAAGGCGCGTCTGAATTTCGGCGATGCGGTTGGGCTCGGTGGCGGTTTCCGCTTCTTCCAGCAGCGAAGCGCGCTCGGTGTCCTGCGACAGCACGAAGTCCATGACCGGAACCTCGCCGGCCGGCGCTTCCTGATCGACCCAGCCAAGGCGCGCGCGCTGACGCACGCGCACAGAGCCGCCATCGGGGGCGAGCGTGCCGCGGATCAGGCGGAGAAGGGTGGTCTTGCCCGTGCCGTTGCGCCCGACAAGACCGACATGGCCCGACGCGGGGATGTGCGCGCTGGCCCCGTCAAAGAGTTTTCGCCCCTCCAGCGTGAATTCCAGATCGTTGATGTGCAGCATTTTATCGAGTCGGACTGTTGGGGTTCGGCAGCGGACTGCTTTACAGGGTCAGGGGCCGTTGCTAGAGGCCGCGACGACATTTCCCAAATACTTTATCTCAAGAGGAGAGAAGCGATGGCGGTCGAGCGCACCCTGTCCATCATCAAGCCCGACGCGACCAAGCGGAACCTGACGGGACGTATCAACGCCCTGATCGAGGAAGCCGGTCTGCGTATCATTGCCCAGAAGCGGATTCAGATGAGCCGCGAGCAGGCGGAAGGCTTCTATGAAGTCCACAAGGAACGCCCCTTCTTCGGCGAACTGGTCGACTTCATGATTTCCGGCCCGGTCGTGGTCCAGGTTCTGGAAGGCGAAAACGCCATTGCCCGCTATCGTGAAGTGATGGGCGCCACCAACCCGTCCGAAGCGGCGCCGGGCACGATCCGCGCGGAGCATGCCGAATCCATCGGTGAAAACTCCGTCCACGGTTCGGACGCCCCGGAAACCGCGGCGAACGAAATTCCGTTCTTCTTCAAGGACGAAGAGATCGTCGGCTAATCGCCGGCCTGTAGCTTGTGCGGCGCCGGGTAGAATAAAGGCCCGGCGCCGGGCTTGCCGTTTTCCAGCTCCAGCACCACGCGCTCCCGGCGCACGCTGGCGCGGCCCTCCGCCACCAGGCGGACGCATTCCGGATAGAGCAGATGCTCCGCCGCCAGAACCCGTTCGGCGAGGTCAGCGGGCTCGTCTTCCTCGAAAACCGGCACGGCGGCCTGTCCCACGATGGGGCCGTCATCCATGTCTTCCCTGACGAAATGAACCGTACAGCCATGGATGCGGACGCCCGCGTCGATGGCGCGCTCATGCGTGTTCAGGCCGCGGAAGGCGGGCAGGAGCGAGGGGTGCACGTTCAGGATCTGGTCGCGCCATTCCTTGACGAATTCCTCGCCCAGCAGGCGCATGAAGCCGGCGAGGCAAATAAAGTCGATTTTTTCCTGCTTCAGGCGCGTGTCCAGCGCGTTTTCGAACGCGGCGCGGTCCGGATAGTCGGCGTGACCGAGCACGGCGGTCGGCGCGCCCATATCCCGCGCGATTTCCAGCCCCTTTGCGCCAGCCTTGTTCGACAGGACCAGAGCGACTTCTGCCGGAAAATCCGGATCCTGGCAGGCCTGAAGCAATGCGCGCATGTTCGATCCGCGCCCCGATATCAGGATGGCGATGCGGGCGGTCATTTTGCAGCGGCCAGCTTGCCGATTTTCCAGACGCATTCATCGGCGTCTTCCAGCGCCTGAATCGTGCTGTCGGCGTCTTCGGCGGCCACGCACAGCACCATGCCGACGCCCAGATTGAAGGTGCGGCGCATTTCAGCTTCCTCAATGCCCCCGGCCTCCTGCAGCCAGCTGAACAGGGCCGGCCGCGGCCAGGCGTCATAATCGATTTCGGCGTTCAGGGATTTGGGCAGCATGCGCGGCAGGTTCTCTGTTAGGCCGCCGCCGGTGATGTGGGCCGCGCCCTTCACCTTGCCGGCCTTCAGCAGAGGCAGGACGGAGCGGACATAGATGCGCGTCGGGGCCAGCAGCGCATCGCCCAGCGTGGAGCCCTGGGTAAACGGGGCGGGGTCGGAGACGGCGAGGCCTTCACGCTCCACCACGCGGCGGATCAGCGAATAGCCGTTGGAATGGGCGCCGGACGAGGCGATGCCGATCAGAACGTCGCCGGCCGCCATGTCCTTTTCGCGCGGCAGGATGGCGTGGCGCTCCACCGCGCCGACCACGAAGCCGGCCAGGTCAAATTCGCCCTTGCCATAGATGCCCGGCATTTCCGCCGTTTCGCCGCCGATCAGGGCGCAACCCGCATCGCGGCAGCCGGACGCGATTCCGGCAATGACTTCGGCGGCGTGCGTCGGGTCCAGCTCCCCGGTCGCGAAATAATCCAGGAAAAAGAGCGGTTCGGCCCCCTGAACCAGAACGTCATTGACGCACATGGCCACGAGGTCCGCGCCCAGCCCGTCGAAGCGGCCGCTGTCGATGGCGACTTTCAGCTTCGTGCCGACGCCGTCCGTGCCGGAGATCAGGACGGGATCCTGATAACCGGCGGCCTTCAGGTCGAACGCGCCGCCGAAACCGCCCAGGTCGCCTTCCGCGCCGGGCCGGCGGGTGGCCTTGGCCAGCGGCTTGATCAGGTCGACAAGCTTGTCGCCGGCGTCGATATCGACCCCGGAATCCTTGTAGGTGAGAGGCGTTTTCTTGTCTTCGGCCATCGGGGATCGTCTCTGGTGCTGAATCGGCTAAGAGCGGAGCTTAAAAGAGAATGGCTGCGCAAGATATCGATCCCGCGCTTCACCGCCGCTATAGTTTCGCAGAAGACGCAAATCAAAGGGGAACCGCCGTGCTTCGAGCCATTTGCATACTGATCCTGGCCGGATTTGCCGCTGTATCGGCGCAGGCCCAGGACGATATCGACATGTTCACGATCTCCGGCGTGAAGATCGATGCTTCGGGCGAAACCGCTACGGAAGCGCGGCAGGCGGCCATCGCGGAAGGTTCCGCCAAGGCCATGCGCAAGCTGTTCGAGCGGCTGACCCTGCGCGAGGATCACGGATCGCTGCCCGGCGTTGCGCCGTCCACGGCGACATCGCTGGCGACGGGCTTCCAGATTGATAACGAATTGCGCTCCCCGACGCGCTATCGCGGCTTGCTGACCGTGTCTTTCGACCCGGTGGGCGTTTCGCAATATCTGCGCAATCGCGGCATCGCCTTCGTGGAGTCCGCCGCCCCGCCGACGCTGGTCCTGCCGGTTCTGGACGCCGGCGGCCGGGCGCGGCTGTGGGAGGCCAATCCCTGGGGCGATGCCTGGGACGAGGACCGTTATGCAGCGACCTTCACGCCGGTCATGCTGGCCGACGGCTTCGATACCGACAACGACATTCTGACCGCGCAAAAGGCGCGTGATCTGGACACGGACGCGATCCGCGCCCTGGCCCGGCTCTACAATGTCGAGCGGGTCCTGGTCGCTGTCGCGCGGCCGGATCAGGGTAATGCGCGCGTTGATCTGACCTTTATCCGCACCGAGCCGGAGTTCGAGGAAATTGAGCGGCTGCGCGAGGAGAAACTGCGCCGGCAGGAGCCCTCCTTCGATGATGATTTGATGGATGAGCCCGGAACCGGCGACATGGATCAGGACGGTGAGAAAAGCGCCTTCGGCGATGATTTTGAGCCTGTCGTGACGCCGCTGGATCCCGTGCGGGTCAATCGCGACGAAGGCGATAATATTCTGGAGATCGCGGCCGATCGCTCGCAAATCCAGCTCGCCGAGCTTTGGAAACAGACCGCCATCGTTCGGGCCAAGCAGAAGACGGAAGTGCAGCTGACCGTCATGTACCGCAATATCTCCGAATGGCTGGAGCTGCGGTCGGCGATCGGCGCTTCGCCGTTCATCGCCGATGCGCGGCTGGACGGCATTTCCCGTGACGGCGCGCTGATGACCGTGACCTATCGCGGTCTGCGCGAACAGCTGATGGGCGACCTCTACAAGCGCGGCGCGCGCATGCAGAGCAGCCATGAGCTGGGAGAGGTGGTTCACGCCCTGACCTGGCGGCCGTTCGAGGATGAGCGGTTTGGCGAGGATGATGACGGCATGATGGATAACCGGCGGGACGACCGTTTCGGCGACGCCTCCGGCCAGCGCGAAGAACGCTTCGACAGAGGCCTATGACGGGCCAGCTTCGACTCGAATGGCCGGCGCGGGCGGATTTGAGCGCGACCAGCTTTGTCGCCAGCCCGTCCAGCGCCCCGGCCGAGTCGGCCCTGTCCGCGTGGCGCGGCTGGCCAAACGGGGCCTTCGCGCTGATTGGTCCCTCTGGCGCGGGGAAGACCCATCTGGCGCATATCTGGGCGGATGCCGCCGGCGCGCGCGCCGTGAGTCCGGGCGACAGCCTGCCGGGGCAGGGCGTGGCGCTGTATGAAGACGCGGACCGCAATCTGGACGATGAGCTGGCGTTCTCGCTGATCAACAACGCCATGAATGGCGGCATGGAGGCGGTGCTGTTCACGGCGCGCACGCGCCCGGTGACCTGGCCCTCACGCCTGCCGGACCTGGATTCGCGCTTGCGGGCGCTGTCTTTCGTGGAGATCGAGGCGCCGGGCGAGGCGGAGCTGGCGCAAATCCTCAGCAAGCTGTTACGTGATCGTCATGTGCGTCCGCGACAACGCCTGATCGATTATCTGTTGCGCCGTATGGAACGATCTCCCGGCGGCGCGCGTGATCTGGTGGAGCGGCTTGACCGCGCCGCCGCGGCGCGCGGGGAACGCATCAATATGGCGCTGGCCCGGGATTATTTTTCAGACGGCGAGAAAGCGGACGCGGAATGAACGACGCAATGATGGACAGCCCTCAGGCACAGCACGGCGCGCCGCGGAAAGTTGAGCCGTCCAGCCTGCTGAACTCGCCCGAGCGGTTCATCAATCGCGAGCTCTCCTGGCTGCAATTCAATCTCCGCGTTCTGGAGGAGTCGGAGAACCCGGCGCACCCGGTATTGGAACGGCTGCGCTTCCTGTCTATCTCCGCCAGCAATCTGGATGAATTCTACATGGTGCGCGTCGCCGGCCTGCGGGCGCAGGTGAGGGCGGGCGTGATTGTGCCCAGCCAGGACGGCCTGACCCCGCAACAGCAGCTGGACGAAATTTCCATCGTCGCCAATGAACTGATGGACAAGCAGCAGGAACGCTGGCGGGTCCTGAAAACTGAAATGGCGGACGCCGGGATCGAGGTGGTCGAGGGTGGGGACCTGGGCGCTTCCGAACTCGAATGGCTGCGCGAAGACTATCTGATGAGCATTCTGCCGGTGATCACGCCGCTGGCGGTGGACCCGGCGCATCCGTTCCCGTTCATTCCGAATCTGGGGTTTGCGCTGGCGCTGAAGCTGATCCGTCCCGGCGAGCGCGGCCATATGAACGGCCTGATCCCGATCCCGAGCGGAGTGGAGCGTTTCGTGGAGCTGCCGGCTTCGACCGGCGAGCATGACGGCCGCGAGGTCCGCCGATTCATCGCGCTGGAGGATGCGATCGGCCTGTTCGTCGACGTGTTGTTCCCCGGCTATCAGGTGGACGCGCAGGGCGCATTCCGGATCATTCGCGATTCCGATATCGAGATCGAGGAAGAGGCGGAGGATCTGGTCCGCGAGTTTGAGTCCGCGCTGAAACAGCGCCGCCGGGGGGTGCTGGTCCGCCTGAAGATCGATTCCCGCACGCCGCAGCAATTGCAGGATTTCATCGCCGAGGAGCTGAACGCCGAACCGCGGGACGTTATCCCGACCAACGGCCTGCTGGGCCTCGGGCAGGTGGCGCAGCTGATACTGGACCAGCGCCCGGACCTGACCTTCAAACCCTATGAGCCGCGTTTCCCGGAACGGATCCGCGACCATGACGGGGATTGCTTCTCCGCCATCCGCGCCAAGGACATCCTTGTTCATCACCCCTATGAGTCGTTCGACGTGGTGGTGCGCTTCCTGCGGCAGGCGGCCAGCGACCCGAGCGTCGTGGCGATCAAGCAGTCGCTCTACCGCACCAGCAAGGACTCCCCCATCGTCCGCGCCCTTATCGAGGCGGCGGAGGGCGGCAAGAATGTTACCGCGCTGGTGGAGCTGAAGGCGCGCTTTGACGAGGAAGCGAACCTGAAACTGGCGCGCAGCCTTGAGAGCGCGGGCGTGCAGGTCGTCTATGGCTTCGTCGATTACAAGACGCACGCCAAGGTCAGTCTGGTGGTCCGCCGCGAAGGCGGGGAGCTGCGCACCTACACCCATTACGGCACGGGCAATTATCACCCTGTAACGGCGAAGATTTATACCGATTTGTCGCTGTTCAGCGCCGACCCAGAGCTGGGCCGGGACGCCGGGCGGGTATTCAATTACGTCACCGGCTACGCCCAGCCCCAGAAGCTGGAAAAGATCGAACTGGCGCCGATCACCCTGAAGAAGACCCTTCTGGAGCTGATCGACGACGAGATGGATTATGCCCGCGCGGGCAAACCGGCCACGATCTGGGCCAAGATGAATTCGCTGCTGGACCCGGTGATCATCGACAAGCTCTATGAGGCGTCCAATGCCGGCGTGCGGATTGACCTAGTGGTGCGGGGCATCTGTTCGCTGCGGCCGGGCGTTCCGGGGATGAGCGACAACATCATGGTCAAATCCATTGTCGGCCGCTTTCTGGAACATTCGCGCATTGCCTGTTTCGGCCGGGGAGAGCCGATGCCGTCACCGGCCGCGCGGGTCTATATTTCTTCGGCCGACTGGATGCCGCGCAATCTGGACCGGCGGATCGAACAGTTCGTGCCGGTCGACAATCCGACCGTCCACCGCCAGATCCTGAACCAGATCATGGTGTCGAATCTGAATGACGAAGAGCAGAGCTGGATCATGCAGCCGGACGGAACCTATATCCGCGTCGATTGCAGCGAGCTGGAGCGCCCGTTCAGCGCCCACCGCTATTTCATGAACAATCCCAGCCTGTCCGGGCGCGGCGAGGCGCTGGCCTATGATCCGCCGCCCGTGCTCAGCGTGGCGGAGCCCCGGGAGAACAGGCGCGAGGCATGAGCGAAACGCTGCTCGGTCCCAGTCTCGCCGCGGCTCAGTCCCCGGAACCGGACAAGACTGTTTCACAGGCCGCGGTAATCGATATCGGGTCCAACTCGGTCCGCCTGGTCATCTATTGGCGGGACGGCCGCGCTTCCTGGCCGATTTTCAACGAGAAGACCCTGGCGGGTCTGGGGCGCGGGGTGTCCGAAACAGGGCGCCTGAACGAGGACGGCGTCCGCTCCGCCCTGGCCACATTGCGGCGCTTTCGCCAGATCATTGACGCACGTGAAGTCCAGCAGGTGACGGCGTTCGCCACGGCGGCCGTTCGCTATGCGGAAGACGGCGAGGCGTTCCGGAACCAGGTTCGCGAAGAGTGCGGCTTTTCCATAAAGGTGCTTTCAGGGACCGATGAGGCCCGGTTGACGGCCCTTGGCGTGATCGCGGGCGGGGCGGAGGAGCGCTTTCTGGTCGGGGATCTGGGCGGATCCAGCCTTGAGCTGACCGATGTGGCGGACCAAAAGCCCGGCCAGGGCGTCAGCCTGCCGCTGGGACCGCTGGCGCTGATGATGGACGAGTCCTTTGACGAGAAGGCGGCCCGCAAGGCGATTGATGCGGAGTTCGACCACATTTCGGACCTTCTGGACGGCGCGCCGCCGGTTTTTTACGCCGTGGGCGGGGCATGGCGAAACCTGGCGCGCATCGACATGATGCTGCGCGATTATCCGCTGAACGTGCTGCATCACTACGAAATGCCGCGCGCCGAAGCTCTCAAGATGACGGACTTCGCGATCAGCCAGAGCCCGGCCTCGCTCAGCGAAATTCCCGGCGCGTCTTCGCGGCGCGCGCCGACCCTTCCCTATGCCGCCTATCTTCTGAAGGCGCTGATTGAACGCGCCGGGCTGGAAACCGTTTTCGTGTCGGCCTACGGGGTGCGGGAGGGCGCGCTTTTCAACCGGCTTCCGCGCAAGGTCCGTAAGCTGGAGCCGCTTCTGGCGAGCACCGTGGCGCTGGCGCGCCGGCTGAGCGGGACGCCCTATTTCGGCGCCGAACTGGCGGACTGGGTGGAGCCGGTCTTTACCGCACAGGCCAGCGCGTTCTCGCGGGAACGCGATACGGTTCTGCTGGCCGCGGCGGCCTCACTGGCCGATATCGGCGCGGCCATGCATCCCGATCACCGCGCCGCCCTTGTCGCCGACCAGGTGCTCTATGCGCCGTTCGCCGGGCTGGATCATTACGAGCGCAGTTTTCTGGCCGCGGCGCTGCACCACCGATACGCCGGAAAGACCAGCCTTGCGCCGGATTCCACCATTGCCCGCCTGCTGACGCAGGAACAGCTGGATGCGGCCTTGAAGCTGGGACTGGCGCTGCGGCTGGGGGCGGTCCTGTCGGCGCGGACCAAGAACCTGCTGGCGCGGACCACCCTGACGCTGGAAGACGGCACGCTGCGTCTGGAATTGAGCCAGAGCGCACGGGAACTGGCGGCGGACACCAGCGAAAAGCGGCTTGGACAGCTGGCCGATGCGCTGGGCGTCAAAAACGAGATCGTGATCGGCGACCGCTAGACGGGACGCGTCACCACTTCGCCGTTTTCGATCAGCAAGGCCGTCTCGCCGCGTTTCAGCTTCAGGGCTTCCTCGCCGAACACTTCGCGGCGCCAGCCCTTCAGGGCCTGCACGTCCGGTTCGTCCCAGGCCGCGATCTGTTCCAGGTCGGAGACGGTGGCGATCATGCGCGGCGATACGCCCCGCGCTTCGCTGACATGACGCAGCAGCACTTTCAGAAGCTCCACTGTGGGGCCGATTCCGGCCGGCAGCGGCTTGCGCTTTTCGACCTCGGGCGCGTGCGCCTTGGGGTCGGACATCGCGGTCTTCAGCGCCTCGATCAGGGACTTGCCCGCCCTTGAGCGTTCAAAGCCTTTTGGCACGCCGCGGATCTGCGCCAGACCGTCTTCGGATGTCGGGCCGGACTGGGCGATGGCGTAGAGGGCCTCGTCCTTCATGATGCGGTTGCGGGGCGTGTTCCGCTCGCGCGCCTCGGCCTCCCGCCAATGCGCGGCGGTCTTGAGCGCCGCCAGCCAGCTCGGCTTCATCTTGCGCAGTTTCAGGCGCCGCCAGGCGTCCTCGGGCTTCGTGTCGTAGAGACCGGCGTCATAGAAGGCCTGCATCTCGGCTTCCGCCCAGGCTGTGCGGCCCTGCTTTTCCAGTCGCGCCATAAGCTGCGGGAACAGATCACGCAGATGGGTGACGTCGGACAAGGCGTAGGAGAGCTGCTTGTCGCTCAAGGGGCGGCGCGACCAGTCGGTAAAGCGCGAGCCCTTGTCGATATGAATATCCAGAAATTCGCGGACCAGAGCGTCATAGGCGATCTGGTCGCCGAGGCCGAGCGCCATGGCCGCCGTCTGGGTGTCGAAGATGGGCGCAGGAACCGTGTCCAGACGCTGCACGAAAATTTCCATGTCCTGACGCGGCGCGTGCAGCACTTTCAGAATCGATTCGTTCTTCAACAGGTCCCAGAAGGGGGAGAGGTCGATGCCCTCGGCCAGCGGGTCGATCACCACCTCCTCATCGCCGCCCGCGGCCTGAATCAGGCACAGTTCCGGCCAATAGGTCGATTCCCGCATAAATTCGGTATCGATAGCGATGTATTCGGATTTTGCGAGGTTCTCGCAGGCTTTGCGGAGCGCGTCGGTCGAGGAAATCAGGTTCATGTCTGGCGCTATAGCCGATCATGCTTGTCTTGTCGCGGCGGCCTCTGCTTGACAGGCGGCCCCGCGCTGCGCTTTTTGCCGCGCAACTCCATACCGCTTTAAAGAAATCGGGATTTAGCGCTCATGCACGCCTATCGTACGAAAACGTGCGGCGAACTCCGCCCGTCAGACGTTGGTCAAACCGTTCGTCTCTCCGGCTGGATTCACCGCAAGCGAGACCATGGCGGTCTGCTGTTTGTCGACCTGCGCGACCATTACGGTCTGACGCAGTGCGTGCTGGAGCCGGAGAACAAGTTCTTCGAGACGCTGGAGCGTCTGCGCGTGGAAAGCGTGATCCAGGTCACCGGTGAAGTGCTGGCCCGCAGCGACGAGACGGTAAACCCGAACCTGCCGACCGGCGGGATCGAGCTGCGCGTCGATACGATGGAAATTCTGTCTGAGGCCGGCGAGCTGCCGCTGCCGGTCTTTGGCGAGCCGGATTATCCGGAAGACACGCGTCTGAAGTACCGCTTCCTCGATCTGCGCCGCGACACGCTGCACCAGAACCTGGTCCTGCGCTCCCAGATCATCGCTTCGATCCGCCGCCGCATGACCGATTCCGGCTTCCTGGAAATCCAGACGCCGATCCTGACCGCGTCGTCTCCCGAAGGCGCGCGGGACTTCCTGGTCCCGTCCCGCCTGCATCCGGGCAAGTTCTACGCGCTGCCCCAGGCGCCGCAGCAGTTCAAACAGCTGATCATGGTCGCCGGGTTCGACAAATACTTCCAGATCGCCCCGTGTTTCCGCGACGAGGACGCCCGCGCCGACCGTTCGCCGGGCGAATTCTACCAGCTCGACATGGAGATGAGCTTCGTCGAGCAGGAAGACGTCTTCCAGGCCATCGAGCCGGTGCTGGCCGGGGTGTTCGACGAGTTCGGCGAGGGCAAGGCGGCCGACAAGCCGTTCCCGCGTATTCCCTACGCCGAAGCCATGCGCAAATACGGCTCCGACAAGCCGGACCTGCGTAACCCGATCGTGATGGAAAACGTCACCGAGGTGTTCCGCGATTCCGGCTTCAAGGTGTTCGCCGGCATGATCGAGAAAGACCCGAAGGTGGAGGTCTGGGCGATCCCGGCCAAGACCGGCGGCAGCCGCGCCTTCTGTGACCGCATGAATGGCTGGGCGCAGAAGGAAGGCCAGCCGGGTCTGGGTTATATCTTCTTCCGCGAAGGCGAGGGAGCCGGACCGGTCGCCAAGAATATCGGCGAGGAGCGCACTGCGCAGGTGCGCGACCAGCTGGGCCTTGGCGATGGCGACGCCGTGTTCTTCGTCGCCGGCAAGCCGAAAGACTTCATGGCCTTCGCCGGCCGTGCCCGCAACCAGGTCGGCCGCGAGCTGGACCTGTTCGAGAAAGACGTTTTCCGCTTCTGCTGGATCGTCGATTTCCCGATGTATGAGTGGGACGAGGACCGCAAGGTCGTGGACTTCTCGCACAACCCGTTCTCCATGCCGCAGGGCGGGATGGAGGCGCTGGAGACGCAGGACCCGCTGGATATCCTCGCCTATCAGTACGACATCGTCTGTAACGGCGTGGAGCTGTCTTCGGGCGCCATCCGGAACCATCGCCCGGAAATCATGCTGAAAGCCTTCGAGATCGCCGGCTACGGCGCGGACGATGTCGAGGAAGCCTTTGGCGGCATGCTGAACGCCTTCCGCTATGGCGCCCCGCCGCATGGCGGCATCGCGCCGGGCATCGACCGCATCGTCATGCTGCTGGCCGGCGTGGAGAATCTGCGCGAGGTCATCATGTTCCCGATGAACCAGCAGGCCGAAGACCTGATGATGGGCGCGCCTTCCAACGTGTCAAAGGAACAGCTGAAAGAGCTGAATATCCGGGTGGTGGAGCCGCCGAAGAAGGCTGGCGGGGAGAGCTAGTCTCCCCGGCCTCCGGCCAGTTCCGGCGCCGCCGGGGGCTCCGGCGGTTCGGGCGCGACTCGCTCAACAATGATCTGGCGCTCGATGGCGTGCGCGGCGCGCTCCATCTCGCGTTCCAGCATCTTCATTTCGCGTTCGATCTCTTCCGCTTCGCCCTCGCGGCCGCGTAACTCCCGCTCGCGCATGCGGAATTCGGCGTCCAGTTCGCGCATCGCGCGGGCCAGTTCGTCCATCGCGGCGCGCTGCTTGAAGCGCACGGTCCAGTTGGCCTGCGCGCTTTCCCGCGCGGCGCGCTCCACGGCCTCGCGAACCTTCTGGTTCAACTCATCCATGTCGCGTTCGCCCAGATCATACTGGTAGACATATGTTTCGCCATTGACGCTGATACGCGTAACCGCGGGGCATTGCGGCACTGTCAGATTGCGGGGCAGGGCCGTCGTGTCATCTCCGCAGGCCTGATCCAGCTGTTCCTGAGTGAGGTTGCTGGCGCGGGAGAGATTGGCGCCGTTCAGGATCGTCTGGTGAAGGCTGGCGTCTTCCATGACCGCATTGGCCAGGCTGGCTGATGACAGGTTGGCGCCTTTGAGGTTCGCATCCGTCAGGTCCGCGCCATCCAGAACGGCTTCATGAAAATTCGCTCCGGCGAGCTGGGCGTCCGTGAAATCGGCGTCCTTGACCAAGGCCGCCTTGAAGTTCGCGCCCGGCGCGTTGGCGTCCGTGAAGTCCGCGTTGATCAGCTTGGCCTTGTAGAAATTGGTGCCTTGCAGCTGCGCATCTGTGAAATCGGCGCTGGTCATGTCGGTGTAGCTGAGGTTCACGCCGACAGCCTCGGCGTCGGCAAGGCTGGCGCCGTTGAAATTTGCCTTGCTGAATACCGCGCCATTGAGCTGCGTGCCTGTCAGGTCCGCGCGCTTGAACATGGCGCCGCTGAACAGGCTTCCGGTCAGGACGGCGCCGCTGAGATCGGCGCCGGAAAAATCCGCGCCGGAGAAATTGCTGCCCGTCAGCCGCGCGCCGCTGAGGTCCTTGCCTGACAGATCGCACCCGGTGCACACGCCGCCCAGATTCAGCGTCTTGTGCGGGTCGCCGCCGGTGGCCATGGCCGGGGCGGCGGTCAGCGCTACAAGCGCGGAAAGGAAGAGCGAAAATTTCATCATGCCTGATTTGAATGCGAATTTAGCCAGTCAGTCAGATCAGACTTATTCCGCCTGTACCGGAATGACGACTTAAATTGCTGTAATTCAGGCGTTATCCGCAATAGGGAACACGAAGTCCGCTGGGCAGTATCGTGCCTGAATCACCGCACGCTTCGTTCAGTTGAGCCTGGGTCAGGCCCCGCGCGCCTTCCAGGTTTGCGCCCGAGATTACCGCGCCGCTCATGCGGGCGCCGGCAAAATTCGCGTAGCCAAGATACGCCCCGACAAAGCTGGCGTCGCTAAGGTCCGCGTTTGCGAAACTGGCGCGCGTGAACCGGCCGCCGAACGCCTCGACCACCGACAGGTTTGCGCCGCTGAAATTGGTGCGGTCCATCGTGGCCGCGGTCATATCGCCCTGGCGTAGGCGGGAGCCCGACAGATTGGCGTCCGTAATGGACTGATAGGCGAAATCGGCCTGGAAGAGATTGCAGCCAGTGCAGGATTTCGCGCCGTTGCGCACGCTTTCAATCTGTCCGGGATCCTGGGCATGCGCCCCGAAACCGGCCGAAACCGTCACCAATGCCGCCAGAAAAACCGAAAACCGTGTCATTTTCTTACGCTCCTGCACGATGAAATTCGCGTGCAGAGTGAATAGCAATCCTTACGCCGGAGCCCTTATGAGCAGCCGGTGGAAGCTCCACACGTGTCGCATTTCATGCACGCCCCGGCGCGAACAAGGGTGAAATGCCCGCAATCGGGGCAGGGATCCCCCGTATAGCCACGGCTTCGGGATTCGGAATCGCCGCCGATGATCACGCGGGATGCGCCGGAACCGCCGCCGCTGGCTTCGATTTCGCTCTCCCCGGCGTCGTTTTCAGCCTCTATTCCGGCCTCGCCATCCTCATCGTCGCGGTCATTGCCGCGGCGCGCGGTGTGATCGGACAGCTGAATGAGGTTGGCGGGCGCCAGGCCGCGGCTGAAACCGCGCGAAATATAACGCTGCGCGGTCTCGTCGACGTCTTTCAGCATGGCGCTTTCGCGTTCTCCGCCGCCCAGCCCGTCATGCGCGCCGGGGTGAACATGGGCCAGATCGTCCCGGCCAAGATAGGAAACCGCCAGTTCGCGGAACAGATAGTCGAGGATCGAGGTCGCGTGCTTGATCGAATCGTTGCCCGTAACCGGCCCGGCGGGGTCGAAACGGGTGAACACGAAGGCGTCGACATACTCCTCCAGCGGCACGCCATATTGCAGGCCGATAGAGATCGCGATGGCGAAATTGTTCATCAGGCTGCGGAAAGCGGCGCCTTCCTTGTGCATGTCGATGAAGATTTCGCCCAGCTCGCCATCATCGAATTCGCCGGTGTGCAGATAGACTTTGTGGCCCCCGACAGTGGCTTTCTGGATATAGCCCTTACGCCTGTGGGGCAGTCGCCGGCGTTCGGCGGGCCGCTCCACGACCCGCTCCACCACTTTTTCGACAATGCGTTCGGCGGTCCGGGCGGCTTTTTCGGTGGCGTTCTCTTCTGCCGCGTCCTCGATATCGTCCAGTTCGGCGTCGCCAAATACCGCCGTATTGAGCGGCTGGGACAGTTTGGAGCCGTCGCGATAGAGGGCGTTGGATTTCAGACCGAGACGCCAGGACAGGCTGTAGGCGTCCGAACAATCGTCGATCGTGGCGGAATGCGGCATATTGATCGTCTTGGAAATGCCGCCCGAGACATAGGGCTGAACCGCCGCGCACATGCGGATATGCGACTCCGTTGACAGATAACGCTGGCTGAGCCGCCCGCAGGGCGAGGCGCAATCGAAGACCGGCAGGTCCTCATCCTTCAGGAAGGGCGCGCCTTCCACGGTCATCGCGCCGCACGCCCAGACATTGGCCTGCTGGATTTCGTCGCGCGTATAGCCGATGGCTTTCAGAAGGTCGAAGCCGGGCGTGGCGATCTGTTCGTCGTTGAGGCTCAGAACGTCCTTGCAGAAGCCGTCGCCGAGCTGCCAGGGCGTAAAGACGAAACGCAGATCGAACGCGCTCTTGAGAGCCTTCTCGACGATCTGGATCTCGTGATCGCTGAACCCCTTACGCCGCAAGGATTCATGATTGATCGTCGGCGCGCCTTTCAGCGTGGCTCGCCCGACGGCATAAGCGCAGATATCGGCGATTTCGCTGTCGTCATAGCCAAGGCGCTGGAGCGCCGCCGGGATGGCGTCATTGACGATCTTGTAGGCCCCGCCGCCGGCCAGCGTCTTGTATTTGACCAGCGCATAGTCCGGTTCGACGCCGGTCGTATCGCAATCCATGACCAGGCCGATCGTGCCGGTGGGCGCGATGGCGGTGAACTGGGCGTTGCGGAAGCCGTGCTTCTTGCCCTTTTCGACCACCTCGCCCCAGAGCTGCGCCGCGCGGGCGCTGACATTGCCGAACGGGCAGCTTTGATGGTCCAGCGGCTGCGGCGCGATATTCAGGCCGTCATAGGCGGCAAGGTTTGCTTCACCGGCGGCGGCGAGGGCGTGATTTTTCATCACGCGCAGCATGGCCTTGCGGTTTTTCTTGAAGCCCGGGAAGGGTGAGAGCGTTTCGGCCATCTCTGCCGAGGCGCGGGCGGACGCTGCGCCCATCAGAGCTGAGATCGCGGCGCCGGCGGCGCGGCCCTCGTCGCTGTCATAGGGCAGGGCGGAGCGCATCAGCAGGCCGCCGAGGTTCGCAAAGCCCAGCCCCAGCGTGCGATAGGTCCAGGACCGCTCCGCAATAGATTTCGACGGGTAGGAGGCCATGGAGACCGAGATATCCAGCACCGCCGTCCAGAGCCGGCTGGCGTGCTCGAATGCGGCCGTATCGAAGCCGCCATCCTCGCCCAGAAACTTCACTAGGTTGAGGGAGGCGAGGTTACAGGCCGTATCGTCGAGAAAGAGATATTCCGAACACGGATTGGAGGCGCGGATTGCACCGTCTTCCGGGCAGGTGTGCCAGGCATTGATGGTGTCGGAGAACTGCACGCCCGGATCGGCGCAAGTCCACGCGGCGCGGCCCATGCGATTCCACAGATCGCGGGCGCGGACCGATTTCGCCACGGCCCCGTCGGTGCGCCGGATCAGATCGAACGTTTCATCATGTCCGACCGACGCCAGAAATTCATCGCTTATTCGTATGGAATTATTGGCATTTTGCCCGGCAACTGTTGCGTAAGCCCCGGAGTCCCAGTCGACCGTCAAATCGGGCAGATCGAGATCTTCAACGCCTTGCTGGGCCAGCTCCAACGTGCGCGCTATCGCGCCTTCCGGCACGCCGTCTCGGCGCGCGGCGCGGATTTCGCGCTTCAGGGCCGCGTTCTTGGCCGGGTCGAAACAGTCAGCTGCATCGCCATCGCAATTGATGCAGGCGCGCAGGATTGCGGGCAGACGGCGGCGTAGGACCTTGGAGCCGGCGACCAGCGCGGCGACCTTGGATTCCTCGCTGACCTTCCAGTCGATGAAATCCTCGATGTCCGGATGGTCGACGTCCACGACCACCATTTTGGCCGCGCGGCGGGTGGTGCCGCCGGACTTGATGGCCCCCGCCGCGCGGTCGCCCACGCGCAGGAAGCTGATCAGGCCGGAGGATTCGCCGCCGCCCGACAGCGGCTCACCTTCGCCGCGCAGAGACGAATAATTCGTGCCGGCGCCGGAGCCGTATTTGAACAGGCGCGCCTCGCGCGTCCAGAGGTCCATGATCCCGCCTTCGCCGACGAGATCGTCCTTGAGCCCCTGAATGAAACAGGCATGGACCTGTGGCCGGGCGAACCCGGTTTCGACCGGGCGCACTTCCCCTGTGACGGGATCAGGCGCGAAATGACCGGGAGCGTCGCCGGTGACGCCATAGGCCCAGTTCAGGCCGGTATTGAACCATTGGGGGCTGTTGGGCGCGGCCATCTGGTGCGCCAGCATGAAGCGGAGCTCATCGAAAAAGGCGCGGGCGTCGTCCTCGCTATCGAAATAGTCGAGCTTCCAGCCCCACCATGTCCAGGCGCCGGCGAGACGGTCAAAAACCGCGCGGGCGTCGGATTCGCCGGTTTTCCGCTCTGACTCGGGCAGGGCGTCCAGCTTGGCCTGATCGGCGATGCTTCGCTTCAGCCAGTCTGGCGATTCGTCTTTCGGGTCGGGCTTGGTGAAGGCCGGAATGCCGGCCTTGCGGAAATATTTGCGCGCCAGGACGTCACAGGCCGTCTGGGTCCAGCCGGCCGGGAAAATTGCCTCATCCAGGACGAAATTGACCTCGCCATCGGCGTCACGCAGTTCGCAATGGCGCGGTTCAAATGCGATCCCGTGATAGGGGTCGGCGACGTCCTTCGTGAAAACCCGGTCTATGCGCATGCCCTAATGTCCCATTTTTCTGCGTTTCGCGCCAGATTCCCGAGCCTAGCGGTCCGCGCCTTCCACGCAACAGATATAGGTATTGTTGATGTCGAATGCGCTATATCTTGATGAAATTGCGCTGTTCTTTTCTCACCGCGCGCCGCGCTGGACCAAGCCGCGCTGAGAGGCCATATTCGCGCGCAATCAATGCACTCACCATCCGATCAGACGGCGCAGGACGACATGCTCTTCATCAAACGCATTTTTGCCTGGTGGGAAGGCGCGACCATCGGGTTGCTCTGGACGCTCCGCGGGCAGCGCTTCGTGGGCGAAGACGATTACGGCAACCGCTATTTCGAACAGAAGAAGGGCGCCAGCTTTAACGGCCGTCCGCGCCGCTGGGTGGTCTATAACGGCTATGCCGACGCCTCCCGCGTGCCGTCCGACTGGCACGGCTGGCTGCACCACACGTTCGCGGAAGCGCCCAGCGAGGCCCCGCTGCGCCGCCAGAAATGGGAAACCGAGCATCAGCCGAACCTGACCGGAACGCTGTGGGCTTACCGTCCGCGCGGCAGCCTGTGGCGGTCGGAGGACCGCGCGCCGACATCCAGCGATTACGAGTCCTGGAACCCGGACGCGGGCGAGGTGGAGCCGGCTGACCGCGACCGCGCACCGGTTGCGCCATAAGTTCGCCCTACTGGAAGCAGAAATTCACGATCATGGTTCGATTTGTTCTTCCGGCCCTGATGCTGCTCGCCACGCCCGCGCTTGCGCAGGATGTCGAGGAATTGCCCGACGAGTCGGAATTCGCGCCGGAAGCGCCGCCAGAGTCCGAACGCGATCAGGGCTTCGTGTCCGATCAGCCTGCGATTGGCGAGGAACAGCAAGGCGAAGCTGACGCGGACCCGGCGGAAGAGCAATCCATCGAGGAATTGTTCGGCCTGCCGCAAGACGAAACCGAAGAGACGTTTGAATCCGTGGTCGCCGGCGAACGCGTGCAGATGCGCGGCCTGAACAAGGTGACGGCCAGCGTGACGGACTTTCAGGCCGAGTTCGATCAGCCGATCCGCTTTGGTTCGCTGACGGTTATCGCCCGCTATTGTTCGCGGCGTCCGCCGGAGTTCATTCCGGAAACCTTCGTGTTTCTGGAAATTTTCGACCGCCGCCTGGATGGTCTTGAAACCACGCAGTATGGCGAGAAAATCTTCTCAGGCTGGATGCTGGGCTCCAGCCCCGGTCTTCACGGGCTGGAGCATCCGGTTTTCGATGTCTGGCCGGTGGAGTGCGTGATCGCCGAGCGTCCGGTCATGCCGGAACCGGCCGGCGAGGCCGAGTAAAACGCCGCTTCGGCTTCCAGGGCCGGGGCCAGCCTGTCCAGAAAATCCGCGCGGCCGATCTCCTTTGCTCCGAACTGAAGCAGGTGGTCGCTGATGAATTGCGCGTCGAGCAGGCGGTAACCGCCCAGCTTCAGCCGGGCGACCAGATGAACCAGCGCTATCTTGGAGGCGTCCGTGGCGCGGCTGAACATGGATTCGCCGAAAAAGGCCCCGCCGAGACTGACTCCGTAAAGCCCGCCGACAAGATTGCCGCCGTCATAGACCTCTATGCTGTGCGCGCATTGGCGCTCGTGCAGCTCGCAATAGAGATCGACGATCCAGTCATTGATCCAGGTGGCGTCGCGCTCTGCGGTTTCTTCCGCGCAGGCCTCGATCGTGGAGCGGAAATCGACATCGCAGACCACGCGCCAATCGGTATTGCGCACCGTCTTCCGTAGCCGGCGGGGGACGTGAAACGCCTCCAGCGGGAAGACGCCGCGCTGATCCGGATCAATGATGAAAAGCCGCGGATCGTCACGGTTTTCCGCCATGGGAAACACGCCGCGCCTGTAGCAATTCAGCAGGGCGTCGGGTCCGAAAGCGCGCATGGTATCCTGTTACGACTTGGGCTCGGTCTCGCTGAGCCAGTTTTCCAGCCAGCGGATATTATAGTCTCCGCTGATGAAATCGGGCTCGTGCAACAGTTCCTCGAACAGCGGCCCGGTCGTTTTCACGCCATTGATGACCATTTCGCCCAGCGCCCGCCGGAGCCGCATCAGGGCTTCTTCCCGCGTCGCGCCGCGCACGATCAGCTTGCCGATCAGGCTGTCATAATAGGGCGGGATCCGGTAGCCGGCGTAAAGGCCGGAATCCAGACGCACGCCAAGGCCGCCAGGGGCGTGGAAGTCCGTGACCTCTCCGGGCGAGGGCGCGAAGGTGCGCGGATCCTCGGCATTGATCCGGCACTCAATGGACCAGCCATTGAACTGCACGTCCTCCTGTTTGAAGGAGAGCGGCATGCCGGCGGCGATGCGGATCTGTTCGCGCACCAGGTCGATATTGGTGATTGCCTCGGTGACGGGATGCTCCACCTGTAGGCGGGTATTCATCTCGATGAAGTAGAATTTTCCGTCCTCATAGAGATATTCCACGGTGCCGGCGCCGCGATAGCCCAGCTTGGCGACGGCCTGGCGCGTGATTTCCCCGATCTCCATGCGCTGTTCTTTATTCAGCGCGGGCGAGGGGGCTTCTTCCAGCACTTTCTGGTGGCGGCGCTGCAGGGAGCAGTCGCGCTCGCCCAGATGGGCCACATTGCCATGTTCATCCGCGATGATCTGGATCTCGATATGGCGCGGCTTGCCGAGATATTTCTCAATATAGACGGCGTCGTCGCCGAAAGCGGCCATCGCCTCGGCGCGGGCCGTATCAAAGGCCTCTTTCAACTGGTCCGGCGTTTGCGCCACCTTCATGCCGCGGCCGCCGCCGCCGGAGGCGGCCTTGATCAGCACCGGGAAGTCCATCGTGGATGCGACCTTCTTTGCATCCTCGAAGGTTTCCACGCCGCCATCGGAGCCCGGCACGGTAGGGATGCCCGCCTCGGCCACAGCCTTCTTGGCGGCGATTTTGTCGCCCATCAGGCGGATATGATCGGGCGTCGGACCGATAAAGACGAGGTCGTGCGCCTCCACGATTTCCGCGAATTTGGCGTTTTCGGAGAGGAAGCCGTAACCCGGATGAATCGCCTGCGCGCCGGTGATTTCCGCGGCGGCGATGATGTTCGGGATTTTCAGATAGCTTTGCGCGGCCTGGGCGGGGCCGATGCACACGCTTTCATCGGCCAGGCGCACATGCATGGCGTTGGCGTCGGCCTCTGAATGCACGGCGACCGTGGCGATGCCCATTTCCTTGCAGGCGCGATGGATGCGCAGGGCGATCTCGCCGCGATTGGCGATAAGGATCTTCTCGAACATGCCTATTCGATCGTGAACAGCGGTTCGCCGAATTCTACCGGCTGGGAATCGGTGACGAGCAGGCGGGTGACTTTGCCGGATTTGGCCGCGGCGATGGGATTGAAGGTCTTCATCGCCTCGATCAGCAGGATGGTGTCGCCTTCATTGACGCTGTCGCCTTCTTTCACAAAGACGTCCGCGTCCGGACTGGGGCGCAGATAGACCGTGCCGACCATGGGCGATTTCACAGCGCCGGGGTGATTATCGAAATCGGGTT
>NZ_ASJA01000018.1 GCF_000412185.1 Euryhalocaulis caribicus | reverse complement strand
CGGACGGAATATCGGCGGCCTGAAAGACGAGATCCCTCACTGGCCGCGCACCCCGGACCAGCGATTGACCATGTCCGCGTCGATATCGAACAGGTCGAGGACGCGGCCGACCGTGTGGTCCACCATGGTCTCGATGCTGTCGGGTCTGGCGTAGAGGGCCGGCACCGGCGGATAAACGATGGCGCCCATCTCGGTCACCGCCTCCATGTTGCGGATATGGGCCAGATGCAGGGGCGTTTCGCGGAACAGCATCACCAGACGGCGGCGCTCCTTCAGGATTACATCGGCGGCGCGGGCGACGAGATTATCGCAGAGACCGTTGGCCAGCGCGCCCAGCGTCTTCGCCGAGCACGGGGCGATGATCATGCCGTCCGTGACGAAAGAACCCGAGGCGATGGCCGCGCCGATATCGTTATTGTCATAGGCGACATCGGCCTTCGCCTTCAGGTCTTTCAGCTCGAGGCCGAGTTCCGAATAAGCGGTCAACGCGCCGGCCTTGGAAACGACCAGATGCGTCTCCACGCCGTCCACGCCCTGAAGCGCCTCGAGCGCGCGCACGCCAAAGGCCGCGCCGGAGGCGCCGGTGATGGCGACGACGAGGCGCCGCGTCACCCTAAAGCCCCAGCTTCTTGCGGAGAATTTCGTTCACCGCCTGCGGGTTGGCCTTGCCGCCGGAAGCCTTCATCACCTGACCGACAAACCAGCCCATGGCCTTGGGCTTTTCCTTCACCTGTTCGGCCTGTTCCGGGTTCTCGGCGATGATCTTGTCGACGATGGCTTCCAGCTCACCGGTGTCGGAGACCTGTTTCAGGCCCTCGCGCTCGACGATCTCGGCCGGGTCGCCCCCCTTCTCCCAGAGAATCTCGAAGACGTCCTTGGCCGCCTTGCTGGAGATCGTGCCATCGGTGATCAGCTTGATCACGCCGCCGATCTGGGCCGCCGAGACCGGGGAGTCGGCGATATCCACGTCTTCCTTGTTCAGGCGGCCATAAAGTTCGTTATTCACCCAGTTGGCGGCCAGTTTCGGGTCCGCGCCAGTTTCCACCACGGCCTCATAATAACGGCCGCGGTCGGTGTCGGAGGTCAGGACGGCGGCGTCATAGGCGGACAGGCCATAATCCTTCTCGAACCGCTCGCGCTTCTCGTTGGGAAGCTCGGGCAGCGACTCCTGGATTTCCTTGATCCAGGCCGGGTCGAGAACCAGAGGCAGCAGGTCCGGGTCCGGGAAATAGCGGTAGTCGTGCGCCTCTTCCTTGGAGCGCATGGAGCGGGTCTCGCCCTTCACCGTGTCGAACAGGCGGGTCTCCTGATCCACCTTGCCGCCATCCTCGATAATCTCGATCTGACGGCGGGCCTCATACTCGATGGCCTGCTGGATGAAGCGCATGGAGTTGAGGTTCTTCAGCTCGCACCGCGTACCGAGATGGGAGAAATCGTCCGTCTCGCGGAATTTTTCATACTGACCCGGCTTGCAGACGGAGACGTTCACGTCTGCCCGCATCTGGCCCTTCTCCATGTCGCCGCCGCACGTGCCGAGACTGCGCAGAATCTCCCGCAGCGTGCGCACGAAAGCCGCCGCCGCGGCCGGGGAGCGCATGTGCGGCTTGGAGACAATCTCCATCAGCGCCACGCCCGCGCGGTTCAGGTCCACATAGGTCGAGGCCGGGTCCAGATCGTGAATGGACTTGCCGGCGTCCTGCTCCAGATGCAGGCGCTCGATCCCGACCTTGATCCACTCGCCTTCCTCGACCTCGACGTCGATCTCGCCCTCGCCGACAATGGGGTGGGCGAACTGGCTGATCTGATAGCCGAGCGGCAGGTCGGGGTAGAAATAGTTCTTGCGGTCGAAGCGCGACCATTCATTGATCTGCGCCTTCAGGCCCAGGCCGGTGCGGATCGCTTGCTCCACGCATTTGCGATTGATGACGGGCAGCGTGCCCGGCAGGCCGGCGTCCAGCAGCGCGACCTGGCTGTTGGGCTGCGCGCCGAAATCGGTCGAGGCGCCGGAGAACAGCTTGGCGGTGGACAGGACCTGCGCGTGGACCTCAAGGCCCAGCACGACTTCCCAGTCGCCCGTGGCGCCGGGGATGAGATAACGGGGCTCGCTCATCTAGCGCGCCTCCTCGTCTTTGGCCTGCAGCGCGGCAATCATGCGCCGCGCCGAGGATACGGTGAAACCAAACAGCAGGCCGAACAGGCCCATGACGCTGATCACAATGCCCAGCGCCATCGGCGCATCGACCTTCTCGGTGACGATCAGCACGCCGGCGATCAGCAGGATCGCGCCGGTGATGATCGAAGACCCGGAAATCTTCGGAGCGTTTTCGAGCGCCGAACCCATCAGGCGGACTCCCACCAGCGTTTCGGCTTGGCCGAGAAGTTGGCGGCTTTTTCCAGCGCGCCGGCGGCGGCGAACATCGTCTCCTCGCCCAGCGCCGGAGCGATCAGCTGCAGACCCAGCGGCAAGCCCTGATTGTCCAGCCCGGCCGGGACCGAGATGGCCGGAACGCCGGCCAGGTTCGCTGTCACCGTGAAGATGTCGTTCAGATACATCTGGATCGGGTCGGCGTCGCGCTCGCCAAACCCGAAGGCGGCCGAGGGCGTGGCCGGGGTCAGCAGCACATCAACATTCTCGAACGTGTCGCGGAAGTCCTGCAGGATGCGCTGACGCACCTTCTGGGCCTTCAGATAATAGGCGTCGTAATAGCCGGCCGAGAGCACATAGGTGCCGATCAGAACGCGGCGCTGGACCTCCGCCCCGAAGCCTTCGCCGCGGGTCGCTTCATAGGTCGGCACCAGACCGTCCTTCTCCACCCGCGCGCCATAGCGCATGCCGTCATAGCGGGCGAGGTTGGAGGATGCCTCCGCCGGGGCGACGATATAATAGGCCGGAAGCGCATACTTTGTGTGCGGCAGGGAGACGTCGACGCATTCCGCGCCCGCTTCCTTCAGCCACTCCACGCCCTGATTCCAGAGGTCGCGGATTTCGTCCGGCATGCCGTCGACCTGGTATTCCGCCGGCACGCCGACTTTCAGGCCTTTGACGGAACGGCCCACGGCCGCCGCGTAATCCGGGATTTCCACGTCCAGAGAGGTGGAATCGTTCTTGTCGTGCCCGGCCATGCTGCGAAGCAGGATCGCGGAATCCTCCACCGTCTTGGCCAGCGGACCCGGATGATCCAGCGAGGAGGCGAACGCCACCACGCCGAAGCGCGAGCACAGGCCATAGGTCGGCTTCACGCCGACAATGCCGGTAAAGGCCGCGGGCTGGCGGATGGAGCCGCCGGTATCGGTGCCGGGCGCCCCAAGACAGAGATCGGCGGAAACCGCCGCCGCCGAACCGCCGGAGGAGCCGCCGGGGACCAGCTTGTCGTTCTTGCCGTCGCGCCGCCAGGGGCTGACGACCGGGCCGTAACGGGAATGTTCGTTGGACGAGCCCATGGCGAATTCGTCCATGTTCACCTTGCCGATCATAACCCCGCCCTCTTTCCAGAGATTGGCGGTGATCGTGGACTCATAGGGCGGATCGAATTCGCCAAGGATATTGCTGGCCGCCGCGGTGCGCGCGCCGACCGTGCAGAACAGATCCTTCACGGCGATAGGCGCGCCCTCGATCAGGCCCGCCTCGCCCTTCTTGCGGCGCTCGTCGCTGGCGTCAGCCATGCTGAGTGCGCGCTCCGACGTGTCGGTGATAAACGCGTTCAGGGGCGCGGCGGCGCCAATGGCGTCCAGATGCGTCTGGGTCAGCTCCCGCGCGGTGAACTCGCCCTTTTCGAGACCTTCCAGCGCCTCGGTCAGCGTGAATTCGATCAGCTTGCTCATTCCACAGCCTTCGGCACGACGAAGAAGCCCTCTTCGGACTTCGGCGCATTCTTCAGGACGGCGTCGCGGTCGCCCGCCGCCGTGACCTTGTCTTCCCGCATCGGCAGCGAGGATTCGACAGCCGTGGTCATCGCCTCGACGCCCTCGACATCGACTTCGTCGAGCTGCTCGATCCAGTCCAGAATTCCGTTCAACTCGCTGGCCAGCGTGTCGAGGCGATCCTCGGACACGCGCAGGCGCGCGAGATGGGCGATGTGGCGAACTTCGTCTTTGGTGACCGACATGTCCCGCTTTTCGTGATTTGCATGAGGTAAGGAGCCTGTTCGCTATCAGAGGGCCGCCCATGCGGCAAGAAGCCTGCGCCAGTCAGGCCTGTGCGCCTTCGCGCCGGCCAAGCTTAAACCTTTGTAAGATTTGCAACCGCCCCTTGCGGGGCGGGCCTGACCCGCGCTCAAATGCCGCCCGACTATCGTGTCCGATCAGCTGGGGGTCCCTTGATCATGTTCAAATCTATCTGTCTTTCCGGAATCGCGGGAAGCGTTCTGTTGCTGGCCGCGGCCTGCGACGACCAGAATCTCGCCGCCAATACATCCAACGACAACGCCGCGCAGGCCGAAAACAACGCCGCGGCGCCTGACAAGGCCGAAAAGCGCGCCAGGCGCGGCGACAAGTCGGCGGAAGCCAATGTAGAAATTCCGGACGTGGATATCCCGTTCGAGAAATTCACCCTGGATAACGGCCTGACCGTGGTGGTCCACGAAGACCACAAGGCGCCGGTCGTGGCGGTCAGCGTCTGGTATCATGTCGGTTCCGGCGACGAGCCGGACGGGAAGACCGGCTTCGCGCACCTGTTCGAACACATCATGTTCAACGGGTCGGAAAACTATAATCAGGACTATTTCGGCCCGTTCGAGGATGTCGGCGCGACCGGCATGAACGGCACGACCTGGTTCGACCGCACGAACTATTTCCAGACCGTTCCGACCACCGCCGTCGACATGGCGCTGTGGATGGAGTCCGACCGGATGATCAATCTGCTTCCGGCGCTGGACCAGGCGAAGCTGGACGAACAACGCGACGTGGTGAAGAACGAAAAGCGCCAGGGCGACAACCAGCCCTACGGCCTTGTCGAGTATGAACAGCTGGAGGCGTTGTTCCCCGCCGGCCACCCCCTATCGTCACTCCACGATCGGTTCGATGCAGGACCTGACCGACGCCTCGCTGGAAGACGCGCAGGAATGGTTCAAGAAATACTATGGCGCGACCAACACCGTGGTCGTCGTGGCTGGCGACATCACCGTCGATGAAGTCCGCGAGAAGATGCAGACCTATTTCGGCGCCGCGCTGGCCGGGGACCCGATCCCGAAAGGCCAGCAGAACGTGCCGATCCGCGAGCGCGATACGTTCCAGACCATGCAGGACCGCGTGCCGCAGGCCCGTATCTACCGCACCTGGGTCACGCCGGGCCGCACCACCGAAACCGCGGCGGACCTGGACCTGGCCGCAATGGTTCTGGGCAACGGCAAGAATTCCCGGCTCTACAAGGAGCTGGTCTATGACAAGCAGGTCGCCAATAATGCCGTGGCCTATCTGCAGGAGCAGGAACAGGCCAGCTTCTTCGAAATTCAGGTGACGCTGAAAGAGGGGCAGGATCCCGAAGAAGTCGACGCGATGATCGACGACATCGTGTCCGACTTCCTGGCGAACGGCCCCACCGCGGACGAGCTGAAACGCGCCAAGACCAAATATAACGCCAGCACCGTGCGCGGTCTGGAAGAGATTGGCGGCTTCGGCGGCAAGGCCGTTACGCTGGCTCAGAGCGAAGTCTATGCCGGCGATCCGGGATTCTGGAAAACCCGCCTGGAGTGGCAGAACGAAGCCTCGCCCGCTGACGTGAAATCCGCCGCGAATGAGTGGATCTCCAACGGCTTCCACCAGATCACCGTGACCCCGTTTGGGGATTATCAGGTGGCCGAGGACGGAGCCGACCGTTCCGCCCTGCCGCAGGTGAACACCACGCCGGATCTTGAATGGCCGGACGTGCAGCAGGCCGAGCTTTCCAACGGCATCAACGTGATCTTCGCCCGCCGCGACGCGGTTCCGCAGGTTGATATCGCGGTGCGTTTCGACGCCGGCTATGCCTCCGACACCGTAATGGGCGCGGACAAGACCGGGCTTTCCAGCTTCACGATGAGCATGCTGGACGAAGGCGCGGGCGAGATGGGTGCGCTGGATATCGCCGCCTCTCTGGAAGATCTGGGGGCGGAGTTCTCCTCAGGCTCCAATCTCGACTCCTCCACCGTCACCTTCTCCGCCCTGACGGACAATCTGGAAGAGACGGTCTCGCTGGCCGGGACCATCATCAAGACCCCGACCTTCCCGGAGAATGAACTCGAGCGGGTGCGCGGCATCACGCTGGCCGGTATTGAGCAGGAGAAAGCCCAGCCGGTCGGCATGGCGCTGCGCCTGCTGCCGCCGGAAATTTATGGCGACGGGCATCCTTACGGCGTTCCGTTCACCGGTTCCGGCACGACCGAGGCGGTTTCCGGTTTCACCAAGGAAGATCTGGCCGCCTACAAGGACGCCTGGCTGCGTCCGGACAACGCCACGATCTTCGTTGTGGGCGACACGACAATGGAAGAAATTCAGCCGGTCCTGGAAGCCGAGTTCGGCAGCTGGGCCGCGCCGGAAACGGCCAAGCCTGAAAAGGACGTCCCGACCGTCTCCAATCCTGAGTCGAGCCGCGTGATCATCGTGGATCGTCCGGGTTCGCCGCAGACCATGATCCTCGCCGGCGAGCTGGCCCCTCCGGGCACCGCCGAGAACAACGAGGCGATCAGCGCGATGAACGACGCCCTGGGCGGTCAGTTCAGCGCGCGGGTCAACATGAACCTGCGTGAGGACAAGGGCTGGGCCTATGGCGCCTATACCTTCATTTCCGGCGCCACGAACCAGCGGCCTTTCATGGTCTACGCCCCGGTTCAGACAGACCGCACCGCCGACTCCATCACCGAGCTGCGGAACGAGCTGACGGGCGTCACCACCGACCGTCCGGTCACCTCCGAGGAACTGGCCCGCGTGGTCAAGAACAACACGCGCGCCCTGCCCGGCCAGTATGAAACCGGCGGCGCGGTGCTCGGCAGCCTGATGTCCAGCCATACGCTGAACCGTCCGCTGGACTATCCGGTGACGATCAAGCCGACCTATGAGGCGCTGACGCTCGAAGATGTGGGCGCCGCGGCCGAGGAAGTGGTCAAGCCGGACCAGCTTGTCTGGATGATCATTGGCGACCGCGAACAGATCGAGGAACCGATCCGCGCGCTGAATATCGGCGAGGTGGAAGTGCGTTCACTGGACGACGCCGAGTAATCGGCCGCGTTCCTTCGCAGACAGGAAAAGCCGCGGCTCTAGGGCCGCGGCTTTTTTATGGCCCATCCGTGTTTTCGCGGTCTTGGAATCGTGCCGCCCAGCAAAAGGCTGAACGGATGCAGCATTTCCGTGTGCGCGCTGAGGGCCTTCAGCATGACCAGCAGCGGCACGGAAATCAGCGCTCCCACCGGCCCCCACAGCCATGTCCAGAAGCTCACAGCCAGCAGAATGGCCAGCGGATTCAGCGTCAGCCGCGCGCCCAGCGTCAGCGGGGTGACGAAACTGCCTTCGATAAAGTTCAGCCCCAGATAGACCAGCGGCGGAATGGCGGCCTCGGTCAGGGTTTCGGTATTGATGATGCCGACCAGCGCCAGCAGGGAGGCGGTGATGATCGGGCCGATATAGGGGATGAAGTTCAGCGCCGCCGCGATGCCGCCCCACATGATCGGGCGCGGCATGTCCAGAAAATACATCGCCAATCCGACCGCCACGCCAAGCCCGGCATTGATCAGCGCCATCGTAAAAATATAGCTGCCCACGCTGCGCTCCACGTCGCGGAACATGCGCGCAGTATGCAGCTTGCCGCTGATGCTGCGGCGCGCGGCGATCAGCTTCAAACGCAACTCCGTGCGGGTGGCGAGAATGAAATAGGTCAGGGCCAGAACGAACAGGGTCTGCACCACGGCGCGGCCCATGGAAGAGGTCAGGCTTTCGGCCAGTCCGGGGGCGCGCACAACGACTTCATCAGCGGTTTCGCGCTGTGAAACAGAGGTTATCTGCTTGACCTCTTCCGACAGCGACTGGACCGAGGAGATCGGCTGCTTCACCCCGCTCAGCTTGTCGCTGGCCTGCTCGATATATTGCGGCGCGTTCTCGGCCCAGCTGGCGGCGGGCTGGGCGATAAATGAAAACCCGAAATAAATTCCCGCGCACAGCGCCCCGACCAGCCCCAGCGCGGCTATGCCGGAGGGCAGGCCGGTTTTTTCGATCATGGCCATGGCGGGCGCCAACAGGACGCTCAACACGAACGCCACCGCGACAGGCATCAGGAACGGTTTGGCGAAATACAGGGTGGATCCCGCAACCAGCAGGAACATGCAGATCAGCAGCGCGAATATCCAGGACTGGATGGCGCGGTTCCCGATATCGTCAATGGTGTTGATGTCGCCGGGATCTCTCACCGGCGGTTCGGCAGATTCAGAATTTTCCAAGCAAGGCTCCGGTGTTCGCGGGGAACCCGTCATTGATCAGCTACGCCTCCCCAAGCGTGTGAACTGATTATAACGCACGGATGTGAAACAGGTTTCCCCAAGCGAAAAACCCGGCCAGACTGGACCGTAATGAGCCTTACAGACCTTGAAAACCTGCCTTCTGAGGGGGCGCTTCTGGGCGTGGACCCGGGCGCAAAGCGCATCGGCGTGGCGGTCTGCGACCCGCGCCGCTCCATCGCCACCGCATTGGATACGATTCACCGTACGAAACTGGCGGCCGACCTGACGGCGCTGTTTACGCTCTATGATTCACGCCAGTGCGCCGGTCTGGTGATCGGGCTTCCGGTCAATATGGACGGGTCCGAGGGGCCGCGCGCCCAATCTGCCCGGGCGTTCGCACGAAATATTCTCAAACATCGCGATATTGCGATCGCAATGCACGATGAACGCCTCAGTTCAGCCGCCGCCGATGACGCCATGGCGGAAGCAGGCGTAAAGCCTGCGCAGCGCCGGAGTTTGCGCGATCAGACCGCCGCGGCGATTATCCTGCAAAGCGCCATCGACCGGCTGGGCGCAATCCGGTCATGACGGCTTGCCGCGCCGGCAACCCTCGCGCTAAGCAGCGCAGCGACCTTCACGCCGAGCGATCCATGGCTGCCACGATACCGCCCTTCCCGCACAGACACCTGATTTCGGTGAACGCCTTGAGCGCCGCCGAGGTCAAAGAGATATTCGCGCGGGCTGAAAACCACTGGCGGCGAAACCGGGAAACGGGAAAACGCACGGACGCGCTGACCGGGCGCAGCATCGTCAATCTGTTCTTCGAACCCTCCACCCGCACGCTTCTTTCTTTCGAACTGGCGGGCAAGCGTCTGGGCGCGGACGTGGCGACCCTGCCGCTGGCCGAGTCGTCTGTGAAGAAAGGCGAGTCGTTCGAGGACACGCTCTATACGGTCGACGCCATGCAGCCCGACGCCATCATCGTGCGCCACCGGGAAATCGGCGCGGCGCGCGCGGCCAGCGAACTGGTCTCGGCCAGCGTGGTCAATGCCGGGGACGGCGTGGCGGAGCACCCGACCCAGGCCCTGCTGGACGCCTTCACCCTGCAACAGAAATGGGGATCTCTGGAGGGCCGGCGCATTTTGATCTGCGGGGATATCGCTCACAGCCGCGTGGCCGGATCCGATATTCCCCTGCTGACTCAGCTGGGGGCGGACGTGCGGGTGGCCGGGCCGGAAGTCTTCCTGCCGGAATCGACCGCCGCTGAAACATTCAATGACTTCGACACCGCCCTGCAGGGCTGCGACGCGGTTATGATGTTGCGCATCCAGCGCGAGCGCATGGGCGAGAACCAGGCGCCGCATCTGGAGGATTATGTGCGCGACTGGCGGCTGGACGCCGGCCGTCTGGGCCGCGCGAAACCGGACGCCCTCATCATGCATCCCGGCCCGATGAACCGCGATGTCGAGATCACCAGCGAGGTCGCCGACCATCCCCGCAGCGTCATCCGCGCTCAGGTGGAATCGGGCGTCGCGGTGCGCATGGCGGTTCTGGAGCTTTTGATGGAGGCGCGCGCATGACCGCCCTCACCCTGATTATATCCCTGCTGTGCGGGTACCTCCTTGGCTCGATCCCCTTTGGACTGGTGATCACGCGGGCGGCCGGGCTGGGCGATATACGTGCACAGGGTTCCGGCAATATCGGCGCGACCAATGTCCTGCGGACCGGGCGCAAGGACCTGGCCGCGGCGACGCTGATCCTGGACTCCGGCAAAGCGGCCATCGCGGCGCTGGCCGCATGGGCGGTTTTCGAACGGCCCGAGGCCGCCGCCGCGGGCGCGGCGGCGTTTATCGGCCATTGCTATCCCGTGTGGTTGAAATTCAAGGGCGGCAAAGGCGTGGCGACCTTCTTCGGCGTATCGCTGGCCCTGTCCTTCCCGCTGGGACTGATGCTCTGCGGTCTCTGGCTCTCCGCCGCCGCCCTGTTCGGTTATTCCTCGCTGGCGGCGCTGATCGCCGCCGCCGCCGCGCCCCTGCTGGCGCTGGCGGCGCATCGTCCCGAACTGGCTACGGCCTTCGCCGTGATGATCATCGTGATTTTCTGGCGTCACCGGTCAAACATCGCGCGCCTGTTCAAAGGCGAAGAGCCGAAAATCGGCGCCAAGAAGAAAGAGACCGATGCGGCGTGAGCTGAGCGCCGCCGGAAAGCGCGACTGGGTCCGCCTCGCCCGGACCCCGAATGTCGGGCCGGTTACCTTCCATGCTCTCATTGAACGCTATCAGGATGCGTCCGCCGCGCTGGACGCCCTGCCCGCGCTGGCCAAACGGGGCGGCCGGGTGGATCCGATGCGAATCCCCAAACCCGCCGAGATCGACCGGGAAATGGACCGGACAAACCGGATGGGCGGACGGATAATCGCCGCGATCGAGCCGGGCTTTCCGGATGCGCTGGCGGCGCTCGACCCGCCCCCGCCTGTCATTTCAGTTCTGGGCGACCCGGCCCTGCTGACGCGCGATTGTGTCGCCATAGTCGGCTCCCGCAACGCTTCGGCGGTGGGTTTGCGCATGGCGGGCGATTTTGCGCGCGGCCTTGGCGAAGCCGGGTTGATGGTGGTTTCCGGCATGGCGCGGGGCGTGGATTCGGCGGCGCACGCCGCAGCGCTGGAAACCGGAACGGCGGCGGTTCTGGCGGGCGGTCTGGACCATATTTATCCGCGCGAAGCGGAGGCGCTTTACGATGAAATCCGGCGGCGCGGCGCCATCCTCTCGGAGCTGCCTCTGGGCTATCGCGCAACCGCGCGGGACTTTCCGCGTCGCAACCGGCTTGTTTCCGGCCTGTCTCTGGGCGTGATCGTCGTGGAGGCGGCCAAACGCTCCGGCACCCTGATCACCGCGCGGCTGGCCGGCGAACAGGGACGCGAGGTCATGGCCGTCCCCGGATCGCCGCTGGATCCGCGCGCGGGCGGGACAAACAGGCTGATCCAGCAGGGTGCGGCGCTGGTGCAGAACGCTGACGAGGCGCTGGAAATCATCCGCGACCTGCCGCGCCTTTCCCTGCGAGAACCCGGTGAGGGTTTTGCAGGGAAACCCCCGGACCCGGAGGCGCTGGCAAAGGCCGCGGACGAGGCGCGGGATCATGTTTTGTCGCTGATCTCGACCGCGCCCGCCCACAGGGACGAGATTGCCCGTCAGGCGGGTCTGCCGCCTGCGGTCGTCTTCGCCGCTCTGGTCGAACTGGAACTGGCGGGCCGGGTTAGTCTGGAGCCTGGCGGCGCGGTGAGACTCGCCTAATCCACCGCGCCCGCCGGCATCTTTCGCCGCGCCGCCATTGCAGACGCCAGCGCCAGAATCTGGGATAGTTCCTCCAGGCCGGCCTCAAGGCAAAGCCCGGACAGTTCATCACTCAAGGAACAAGCGTATTCCGCCACCTGAGCGGCGTCGACCGGCCGCCGCGATTGCTCGCCAGACGTTCCGTCATCTTCATTATCATCCATGGCGTGGATTCTCCGGTATTCGCGATTAAGTTGCAATTTTAACCTAATGCGCCTTAAGAACTTAGCTGACTGTTCAGCATTGACAAGCCTTGAGGCGGCCCCCAGCTTCGCTCGCCATTCTCCACGGATTGTTGCGTGCGCCCTATGAACGTTGTCGTTGTTGAGTCCCCGGCGAAAGCCAAAACCATCAATAAATATCTCGGCGGCGACTACCAGGTGCTCGCGAGCTACGGACACGTGCGCGATCTGCCTTCCAAGGATGGCTCCGTCCGCCCGGACGAGGACTTCGCCATGTCCTGGGCGGTCGACACCAGGTCCCAGAAGCGCGTGAAGGAAATCGCCGATGCGGTGAAGGGATCGGACCGCCTGATACTGGCCACTGACCCCGACCGCGAAGGGGAAGCCATTTCCTGGCACTTGCTGGAGGTGCTGAAGAACAAGAAGGCGCTGAAGGATGTCGCGGTGGACCGCGTTGTCTTTAACGCCATCACCAAGACCGCCGTTCTGGACGCCATGAAGAATCCGCGCCAGATCGATATGGAGCTGGTGGAGGCGTATCTCGCCCGCCGCGCGCTCGATTATCTGGTCGGCTTCACCCTCTCCCCGGTCCTGTGGCGCAAGCTGCCCGGCGCGCGCTCCGCGGGCCGTGTCCAGTCGGTCGCGCTCCGCCTGATCTGTGAACGCGAGTTCGAGATCGAGAAATTCGTCGCCGAGGAATACTGGACCCTGAAGGCCCAGGCGAGCGCCGGCGGCTCCGAACCGTTCGAGGCGCGGCTGACGCATCTGGACGGCGGGAAGCTGGACAAGTTCGGCCTGCCCGACGAGGCCTCCGCCACGGACGCCAAGCAAAAGATTGAAGCCGCCAGCTTCAGGATCGGCGCGGTCGAGGCCAAGCCGACCAAGCGCAACCCGCCGCCGCCTTTCACGACATCCACGCTACAACAGGACGCGTCCAACCGGCTCGGCTATGCCGCCAAGCGTACCATGCAGATCGCCCAGAAACTCTATGAGGACGGGCTGATCACCTATATGCGGACGGACGGCATCGACATGGCGGGCGAGGCCATCGCCCAGTCGCGCGACGCGGTGAAGAGCAAGTTCGGCGACAAATACCTGCCGAAATCGCCACGCAAATACACCTCCAAGGCCAAGAACGCGCAGGAAGCGCACGAAGCGATCCGCCCGACCGATTTCAACCGGTCGCCCGAGGATGTGCGCCTGGATGCGGACGCCGCCAAGCTCTACCGCCTGATCTGGAACCGCGCCACGGCCAGCCAGATGGAAGCCGCCACCATCGAGCGGACCTCCATCGACCTGGTTTCCGGCGATGAGAAGATCACGCTGCGCGCCAATGGCTCGGTCATCCTGTTCGATGGTTTCCTGAAGCTCTACGCCTCCGCCGACAAGGACGAGGACACGCGCCTGCCCAAGGTGACGGAGGGCGACGACGCCGAGACCAAAGAGGTCGAGGCCGAGCAGCACTTCACCCAGCCCCCGCCCCGCTTCACCGAAGCCTCGCTGGTCAAGACGCTGGAAGAACTGGGCATCGGCCGCCCGTCCACCTACGCCTCCATCATCTCGGTTCTGCAGGACCGCGATTATGTGCGGCTGGAAAAGCGCCGCTTCGTGCCGGACGACAAGGGCCGGATCGTCACCGCGTTTCTCGAGAATTTCTTCCGCCGCTATGTCGAATATGACTTCACGGCCGACCTTGAGGAAAAGCTGGACAAGGTCTCGGCCGGCGATCTGGACTGGAAAGCCCTGCTGGACGCGTTCTGGAAGGAATTTTCCGCTTCCGTCGACGATATCGGCGATCTGCGCATCGGACAGGTGCTGGACGCGCTGGACGAGGCGCTGGGCCCGCATTTCTTCCAGCAGACCGAGGAGGGCAAGGATCCGCGGCTCTGCCCCAAATGCGGCGAAGGCCGGCTGTCGCTGAAGCTGAGCCGTTATGGCGCGTTCATTGGCTGCTCGAATTACCCGGAATGCAAATACACCCGCCCCCTCTCCGCCGAGGAAGGCGATGACGCCGCGGGCGGCGATGTGGAGCTGGGCGCGGACCCCGAAACGGGCGCGGCAATCTGGCTGAAAACCGGACGCTTCGGCCCCTATGTGGAGCGCGAGGCGCAGGAAGAAGGCGCCAAGCCGGACCGGTCCAGCCTGCCCAAGACCTGGCCGCCCGACACAATCGATCTGGAAAAGGCGCTGCGCCTGTTGAAGCTGCCGCGCGAAGTGGGCGAGCACCCGGAAGACGGCGACATGATCACCGCCGCGCTGGGCCGTTACGGCCCTTACGTGAAGCACAAATCCATCTACGCGAATCTCGACTCTATCGAGGAAGTGTTCGAGGTGGGGCTGAACCGCGCCGTGGCGCTGATCGCCGAGAAGAAGGCCAAGCGCGGCGGTCAGGTTCTCAAAGAGCTGGGCGAACACCCTGACGGCGGCGGGCCCGTGAATGTCATGGAGGGCCGCTATGGTCCCTACGTGAAGCACAAGAAAACCAACGCCACCCTGCCCAAGGATGTCGAGCCCGGCGACGTGACGATGGAGCAGGCGGTGACGCTGCTGGCCGAGAAGGCCAGTAAGGGTGGCAAGAAAAAAGCCGCGAAGAAGAAACCGGCGGCTAAGAAGACCGCCGCCAAGAAGAAACCGGCAGCGAAGAAGGCCAGCGGCGGGAGCAAAGCCGCTGCGTCCGACTAGGCCGTGGCCGGGGACGGACCCGACCGCGACGCGGTTTTGCGCGCCATACGGCGCGGCGAAGGCAATTTCGGCAAACGCGAGATCGCGCGGCTGCTCAAGCTGAAAGGCGATGAGCGGATCGGCCTCAAGCGCGTCCTCAGCGCGCTGGAATCCGAAGGCGTCATCCAGCGCACGGCCCGGCGCACCTATGCGGTCGCCGACGCCAGCCCCGGCGTGCGGCTGGTCGAGATTGTCGACCGCGACACGGACGGCGAACTTCTGGCCCGGCCCGAAAAGTCCGACCCCGGCGATCCGCTGATCCGCATGGCGCCCGGTCAGGGCGCGTCGGGACGCGCCGGCGGCGCGCTGGGCGTCGGCGAACGCGCGCTGGTGAAGATTGAGCGCGATCAGGACGGCGAACCCGTCGCCCGGCTGATCAAGCGCCTCGGCCAGAGCGCCCATCGCATCCTGTGCGTCTATCGCGCGGATGGCTCCCGCCCGCGCCTGGTCCCCGTCGACCGGCGCTCCAAGAACGAGCTGATCCCGTCCAAAGACAGCCCGCTGAGTCCGAAAAATGGCGATCTGGTCATCTGCGAGCTGGCCAAGGACCGCCAGCACGGGCTGAAAAGCGGACGCATCATCGAAGTTGTAGGCAATGAGAACGAGGCGCGCGCCTCCTCTGTCATCTCCCTCGCCGCGCACGGCGTGCCGGAAGGCTTCAATGACAACGAAATCGAGCAAGCCGAAAAGGCCAAGCCCGCCACGGTCAGGAATCGCGAGGATCTGCGCCACCTTCCGCTGGTCACCATCGACCCGGAAGACGCGCGCGACTTTGACGACGCGGTGCTGGCCGAGCCGGACGAGGATCCGAAGAACAAGAATGGCTGGGTCGTGTGGGTCGCCATCGCCGATGTCGCCCATTACGTCACGCCCAACAGCCCGCTGGACCGCGGCGCGCTAAAGCGCGGCAATTCGGTCTATATGCCCGACCGCGTCGTGCCGATGCTGCCCGAGCGGCTGTCCAATGATCTCTGCTCCCTTCGCCCGGACGAGGATCGCGCCTGCATGGCCGCGCGCATGGTCTTCAACGCCAGCGGCGACAAGATCGGCCACACCTTCCATCGCGGCCTGATGCGCTCCTCCGCCCGCCTGACCTATGCGCAGGCGCAGGCGGCGTTCGAGGGCAATCCGGGGCCGGAAGCCGCCGACGTTGTCACCTCCACCCTGCAACCGCTCTGGAAGGCCTATCAGGCGGTCAAGACGGCGCGGCAACGGCGCAGCCCGCTGGAGATCGACTCGCCCGAGCGCAAGGTGCGCGTCGACGAACAGGGCAATGTCGTCTCGATCACCCGCTATGAGCGCTTCGCGGCGCACATGCTGATCGAGGAGTTCATGATCCAGGCCAATGTCTGCGCGGCGGAAACGCTGGAGCAGAAACGCCTGCCCCTGATCTATCGCGTCCATGACGAGCCGAGCCGCGAGAAGCTGACCGCGCTGGCCGACTATCTGCCGCAAGTGGGCATGAAATGGTCGATGAGCGGCCCGGTGAAGCCGGAGCGATTCAATCAACTGCTCTCTCAGGCCAGGAATCGCGATTACGAGGAGGTGGTGAACGAGGTTGTCCTGCGCTCACAGTCACAGGCGATCTATTCCACCGAAAATCTCGGTCATTTCGGCCTGAACCTTCAGCGCTACGCCCACTTCACATCCCCCATCCGGCGTTATGCGGACCTCACCGTCCATCGCGGCCTGATCAAGGCGTGCAAGCTGGGCGATGACGGGCAGACGAACGAAGAAGCCTCGAAACTGTCGGGCATCGCCGAGGACATCACCCATACAGAGCGCCGGGCCATGGCGGCCGAGCGCGACTCTGTGGACCGCTATATCGCCAGCTTCCTGTCGGACCGGGTCGGTTCGGAGTTTCAGGGGCGGATTACCGGCGTCACCCGCTTCGGCGCTTTCGTGCGGCTGGCGGAAACCGGCGCGGACGGGCTGGCGCCCGTCTCCTCGCTCGGCGACGATTATTTCCATCATGACGAGAAGGCGCACGCCCTGATCGGCCGGCGCACCGGCGGCCGGTTCGAGCTGGGCCAGAATGTCACCGTGCGCCTGAAGGAAGCCGCGCCGATTACCGGCGGCCTGATCCTGGAAATCCTCGACAAACCCAAACGCGGACGTCCCTCCGGGGGCGGCCGGGGCGGACCGCCGCACCGCGGCGGGGGCGCACCGGGCCGTAGCGGCGGCGGGGCGGGCCGAAAGTTCGACCGTAAACCGCGCGGCAAGGGCAAAGGCGGCAAGCCGGGACGCGGGGGACCGCGGAAAGGTAAATGAGCGGGCCGAAAAAAGCCTTCGACCCGAAAGGCGACGACACGCGAAAGCACAGCGCGAACATGTCCGGACGCGCCGTGCGTCCGAAACTCGCCGCGACGCTGATCCTGCTGGATGATTCCGGCGATCCGCGCGTTCTGATGGGCAAGCGGCATGGCGGCACGCGTTTCATGCCGCACAAATATGTTTTCCCCGGCGGCCGTGTGGACCGCGCCGACAGCTTTGCCAGGACAGCCGGAGAGATTCATCCCGGCGCGCTTGAGGCCCTGGCAGGCGCGCTGCCGGAACGGCGTGTTCAGGCCGCCGCGGCAGCCGCCATTCGCGAGACGTTCGAGGAAACCGGCTATGCCATCGCCCGTCCGCTGGAGGCTCCTCACAAACGCCCTGCGGACTGGCGGGATTTTTATAGCTGCGCCGGGACGCCCCATATTTCGCCGCTGCGCCTGATCGCGCGGGCCGTGACCCCGCCCTACCGGCCCATCCGGTATGACGCCTTGTTCTTCATGGCCGCGGCCGAACACGCCAGGACCGTTCAGGGGCCCTGCACGCCCGAGCTGGAAGAAACCGCCTGGGTGACGCTGGACGAGGCGGAATCTCTGGACATCCCGTCCATTACGCGCTTTGTGCTGGCCGAAGTCCGGCGGCGGCTCGATGAGCCCGATGCGCCGGTTCCCTATATTCGAATGGAACGAGGGCGGCATATATGGACGCCGCTGCCGGAAGGCGCATCAACAGCCTGATTACCGCTATCGCCGCAGCCAGTCTCACTGGCTGCGGTTTTGGTCTGTCCCTGCCCCTGATCGCCCTCAATCTGGAATTCATGACCGGGTCCGGCGTGATCTCCGGCTGGAACGTGATGATGTCGGCGCTGGCGACCATCATACTTGCGCCCGTGCTGCCCATGATCATGGCAAAGCTGCCGGGGCGCGGCCTGCTGGCCTTTGCCTGCGTGCTTTGCGGTGTGTCGTTCCTGGCCTTTCCGCTGACCGACAATCTGTGGCTTTGGGCGGCGTTCCGCTTTTCGCTGAGCATCGGCCTGACCATTGTCTTCATCGTCAGCGAGGTCTGGATAAACCAGCTGGCCGAGGATGCGCACCGCGGCCGGCTGATGGGGGTTTACGCGACCTCCCTGTCCGCCGGCTTCGCGTTGGGCGCTGTTCTGCTGGCGCTTATCGGACCGGACGGCTGGGCGCCGTTCGTTGTCGCGGCCGCAATTTTTGCGTCAGGCTCGCTTCTCACCCTCCTCCCCGGTCCCGGCGTACAGCCGCCGGAAGGTGAAGGCGCGCATCCGTTCGCGCTGGCCCGCGCTGTCTGGATCGCCCCCACGGCCTTCGCCGCCGCCCTGTTCTTCGGCGCCATCGAGACGGCATCGATGCACTTCATATCCGTCTATGGCGTGCGCATCGGCCTGATCGAACAGACTGCGGCGCTATTCCTGTTCGCCGCAGCCATCGGTAATATCGCGTTCCAGTTTCCGCTGGGCATGCTGGCCGACCGCGTCGGGGCGTTTCAGGTGCTGATTCTCTGCGCCATCGGCGGCACGCTGATTCCCCTGCTGCTTCTGGTCACCGAAGGGGCACTGGCGGCGCAGTTTATCCTGTTCTTCTTTTATGCCGGGATCGTGGTGGGCATGTACACGATCGGCCTTGTCCTGCTGGGCGAGCGGTTCAAGGGCGGCGCGCTGGGCGCGGCCAATGCGGCCTTCGTTTTCATGTATGGCGCGGGAGAGCTGTTCAGCCCGCCTTATGCCGGCGCGCTGATGGACGCCATCAATCCCGGCGGGCTGATGATGGCGCTGTCATCCATGGCCGGCGCCTTCCTGATTTTCGCAGTGATACGCCGCGCGGTTACAGTCAAATCCCGTTGACAGGCTGCGCTCTGTAGCTATTTTGCGCGCCTTCTCGACGAACCAGAGGTCACAAGAGCGATGGCGAAGCCCACAACGATCAAAATCCGGCTGAACTCCACGGCCGATACCGGTTTCTTCTATGTGACCAAGAAGAATACGCGCACCATGACCGAAAAGCTCGTGCTGAAGAAGTACGACCCGGTTGCGCGCAAACATGTCGAGTTCAAGGAAGGCAAGATCAAGTAAGCCCTTTTACGGCCTGATCTCTTGCCTCAGGCGGCTGCCTCGCCGCTGCGTCCGCCCAGCTTAACTTTCACACGATTGCGCCCGGATTTCTTCGCGGCGTAAAGCGCGCTGTCGGCGCGTTTGATGAGGTCTTCCAGCTCGTCGCGCGATTCGCTCTGCGCGACCCCGATGCTGGTCGTGACCTCCAGCGTTCTCGCACCGCCATTGATCCTGAACGGCGCGGCATCGATGCTGCGGCGGAACCGCTCGGCGGCGGCCGCGGCGAAGTCCAGCGTCGTTTCCGGCATCACGATCAAGAATTCCTCGCCGCCATAACGGCAGACCAGATCAATCGCGCGGACATTCTGTTTCAGCCGGTCGGCGAACTGGCGCAGGATCTCGTCTCCCGCGTCGTGCCCCCAGGTATCATTGACCGCCTTGAAGTGGTCGATGTCGCAGATCAGCACCGAAACCGGATCCTCGTCCCGCTGGGCGGCCCGCGCCATCAGGCGGCGGAGGCGGCCGTCGAGATAGCGGCGGTTGTTCAGGCCCGTCAGCGCGTCCGTCACGGCGCTTTCCAGCGTCTCGTCCAGCGCGCCGCGCAGGAAATCGGCATAGCGCTTCTTGCGAACCTGTGTGGACACCCGCGCGGAAAGCTCCTGCGTGTTTACTGGCCGCGGCAGGACGTCATTCACGCCCATATCCATGGCCCGCACCATGCGTTCGCGCGCGTCCGGGTCGATGATCGCCAGAATGGGGATTTGCCGGGTCGCCTCGTCCGACCGCACGCGGGCGCAGAGCCGCAGCCCGTCAAAGCTGCGCGCCGCCAGATTGACAATGATCAGGTCTGGCTGCGTGCGCGCATGTTCAGCGGCCTTTCTCGGGTCGGCGACGATCTGGGGACGGTATTCCGGGGTCAGGCTGGCGCGCACGCGCTCGGCCTGATGGTCGTTATCATCCACGATCAGAACGCGGCCGCCCAGAAGCAGGGAATCGTCGACATCGTCGTCTATGGCGCCCGAAGCGCGGCCCGAGGCCTCGCGGGTGCGTAATTCATCCATCACGACTTTCAGGCGCAGCAGGCTGCGCGCCCGCGCCAGCAGCATCACGTCGTCGATGGGTTTGGTCAGGAAATCGTCCGCGCCGGCTTTCAGGCCGCGCACCCGGTCCTCGGACTGGTCCAGCGCGGTGACCATGATCACCGGGATATGACGGGATTTGGGATCGTCCTTCAGACGCCGGCAGGTCTCGAACCCGTCCAGCCCCGGCATCATCACGTCCAGCAGGATCAGATCGGGCTGTTCCGTGCGCGCGCGTTCGATCGCCTCGCGCCCGGACGTCGCCGTGATGACCTCGTAATATTCCGCCTCGAGCTTGGCCCGCAGCAGACGCACGTTGGGCTCAAGATCGTCGACAACAAGGAGTCGCGCGCTCATCGCAGCCCCCTAGTCGAGAAACTGCTTTACGGTCTCAATAAAGGTGGAAACAGTGATGGGCTTGGAAAGATAGGCCTCGCACCCGCCCTTGCGGATGCGTTCCTCATCGCCCTTCATCGCGAAAGCGGTCACTGCAATAACGGGAATCGACGAGAGATCGTCGTCTTCCTTGATCCATTTCGTGACTTCCAGACCGGACACTTCCGGAAGCTGGATATCCATCAGGATCAGGTCGGGACGATGTTCCCGCGCCATTTCCAAAGCCTGCAGCCCTTCGCGGGTCTGCAAGGTCTCATAGCCGTGCGCGTCGAGCAGATCACGAAACAGCTTCATGTTCAGCTCGTTGTCTTCGACAATGAGGACCGTTTTCGACATGGCGTTCAGCATAGCGCCTGACATCTTCCCGTTAAGACGAGATTTCTCTATCCCCGTTTCACCCATGGCCGATGTCTTAGCTCAAGCGAGTTAATCAACGGTGGACGGGCACAAGGATAGCCTCATGAAATGATTAACGGATGGAGTCTGGAGATCGCGCAAAACAATGCTTTTCCGCTTCTGGGCGTCGACTTCGGCGGCACCAAGATCGAGGCCGCGCTGATCGGCGGGGACGGGTCCGTTCTTGAACGCCGCCGTGCGCCAAATCCGGGAAATTACGACGCCGCCATCGCCACAGTCCGCGAACTTGTCACGGGGATTCAAACACATGCCTGCCAACCCGCCGGATTCGCCATTCCCGGCTCTCCAAGTCCGGAAACCGGTCTGATCCGCAATGCGAACTCGACCTGGCTGAACGGAAAATCGCTGAACCGCGATCTGGAAACGGCGCTGGCCCGAAATGTTAAAATTGCCAATGACGCGAATTGTTTTGCACTGTCAGAAGCGCGCGGCGGCGCGGCCCAAGGCCATGATTCCGTCTTTGGGGTGATTCTGGGGACCGGGTGCGGCGGCGGCCTGGTCCATCAGGGACGCCTGATTGAAGGCGCTCACGGGATCGCCGGCGAATGGGGCCATATTACCCTGCCCGCGCCCGGTTCTGACGACAGGCCTGACCGCGCCTGCTGGTGCGGCCGGGATAATTGCCTGGAAACCTATCTGTCCGGTCCGGCGGTGTCCGCCGATTATCGCCTTCTGGGCGGAAGGGCCATGGCCGCCCACGAAATTGCCGATCGCGCCGCGGCGGGGGAACGCCGCGCGGTGAACACGCTGGACCGGCTGGTCAGCCGTCTGGGCCGGGCCCTGGGCCTGATCGTCAATGTCTTCGACCCGTCCGCGATCGTGCTCGGCGGCGGCCTGTCCAATATCGACCGGCTCTATGGCGACCTTCCCGGCGCAATCCGTCCGCACGTGTTCTCCGATATGTTCGAGACGCCGGTCCTGCGGCATAAACACGGGGACTCCAGCGGCGTGCGCGGCGCCGCGTGGCTGTGGAGCGAATGAGGTCATGGACGGGTTCTGCCGGCACTGTTTCGCCGACGCGCCGGACGGCGCGGCGCGGTGCCCGGCGTGCGGCTCGCCACGCCTGATCCGGCACTCGGAGCTGCACACCCTCTCCATCGCCCATATCGATTGCGACGCCTTCTACGCCTCCATCGAAAAACGCGACAATCCGGAGCTGGAAGGCAAGCCGGTCATCGTCGGCGGCGGCCGCCGCGGCGTGGTCTCCGCAGCCTGCTATGTCGCCCGGACCTATGGCATTCATTCCGCCATGCCGATGTTCAAGGCGCTGAAAGCCTGCCCGCACGCCATCGTCATCCGGCCCGAGGGACGGAAATATTCCACCGAAGGCAAGCGCATCCGCGAGATGATGCAGGACGTGACCCCCCTGGTGCAGCCTGTCTCCATCGATGAGGCGTTTCTGGACCTGACCGGCACGCATCGTCTGCATGGCGGTTCGCCCGCTCTGACGCTGGCGCGGCTGCAAAAGCGCATCCATCAGGAAGTCGGCGTCACGGTCAGCATCGGGCTGTCCCACAACAAGTTCCTCGCCAAGACCGCTTCGGACCTCGACAAGCCCCACGGTTTCGCGATCATCGGCAAGGCCGAGACGCTGGATTTCCTGGCGGACAAGCCGGTCGGATTCGTTTTCGGGGTCGGCCCGTCCTTCGCAAAGAAGCTGGAGCGCGACGGCTATCGCACGCTGGCCGATATCCGCCGCGCCGGGGACAAGGAACTGGCCGCGCGCTATGGCGAAAGCGGTCTGCGCCTCGCCCGCCTGTCCCGCGGCGAGGATACGCGCGCCGTCAATCCGGAGCGCGAGCGCAAGGGCGTTTCCAGCGAAACCACCTTTAACGAAGATCTCAGCGATCTCGCGGCGCTGGAGGATCGCCTGTGGCCGCTCTGCGTGAAGCTGGCCGACCGCGCCAAGGTCGATAATATCGCCGGGCAGGTCGTGACCCTGAAGCTCAAACGGGCCGACCACCGCATCATTACGCGCCGACGCACCCTGACCGCCCCGACACAGCTGGCCGACGCCCTGTTCAGGGTCGGCCGGGAATTGCTGAAAGGCGAAGCCACAGGCCCGCGCTATCGCCTGATCGGCATCGGCATATCGGAGCTGGGGCTTTCGACGGGCGATGCGGGCGATCTGTTCGACGACGGCGCGTTGAAACGCGCAGCGGCCGAGCGGGCCAGCGATGCGGCGCGGCTGAAGTTCGGGGGCGATGCGGTGGTGAAAGGCCGCGTCCTGCGCAGCCAGAACAAGCCCTAGGCGATCAGCGCGTCCGCTTCGTCCAGAATCGCGTCCCAGACGGCCTGCGACCTTGCGCGGAATGCCCCGTCATGGCCGATCTTCTTCAATCCGAAATCGCCCGGCTTGATCAGACGCATGTCGGTTTCCGCGCGGGGATAGGCGTCCAGTATCACCCGGGCAGTACGGGGATTGGCGATGGGGTCGTCAGAAAAGACAAAGGACCGGATGGGCGCGGTGACGTCCTCGAAATGATGCGGCCGCAGCCTTGTCTCCAGATCGTCCCGGAAATAGCGGCTGTTATTGGACCAGCGCCGCCACTGCTCGAAAGCGCCGCGCGGCAGGGCGCACCCGCTCCACAGGCCGCCCGCGGGCAGGTAATTCTTCGTAGCCAGCGCGACAGGGCCATACCCCCACCACAGCAGCAGTCCCAGAAGCGGCATCGGCCATTTATGGTGTCCCCAATATCCGGACCCGACGCTGACATGAATATGCCCGCAGGCGCGCGCATAATTGTCCGCAAATCCTATGAGATGGCCGCCGACGCTGTGGCCCAGCGTGACAATCGGCTTGTCCTTGACCTTGATCGCCAGCGCGCTGAGCGCGGCGGCGAAATCCAGCCGGCCCCAGTCCTCGACATCGGCCTTGAAACCGTCCAGCGCGTCATCGTTTCCGGTGTTCACGCCGCGATAATCATAGATCAGACAGGTATAGCCGCGGTCCGCCGCGTAAGCCGCCAGGCGCCGGTAGAATTCCTTCGGATATCCGGTAGCGGCCGACATCAGCAAGCCGCCCCGTGGCGCGTCCGGCGCGATAAACACGCCCGACAGCTCATGCCCGTCCTGCGCTTCGAACTCGACCGGTGACTCGGTGACCATGACCGGACCCTAGCCGATGACCTGCGCGTCAAATCAACCCCGAACTTGCCGCGCCCCTGCGCATCGTCCTAATTGCCCGCAGGAAAAAACTTGCTCGCAGGAGACAGCTCATGGCCGGACGCATTGATGCGCGACTGAAGGAACTGGGTCTGGAATTGCCCGAACCGCCCAAGGCCGTGGCGAACTATGTGCCCTGGCGCATCTCCGGCGATCAGGTTTTTATCTCCGGCCAGATCTCGGCCGGCTATACGGGCAAGGTTCCCGATGAAGTCTCGCCGGAGGACGCCTACAAGGCGGCCCGCGTTTCCGGCCTCTCGCTGATCGCGCAATTGCGCACGGCCTGCGAAGGCGATCTGGACCGCGTGACGGGCGTGATCCGTCTGGGCGGGTTCGTGAACTGCCAGCCCGATTTCGCGGAGATCCCGCAGATCATCAATGGCGCGTCCGACCTGATGGTAGAGATCTTTGATGATCCGGGCCGCCACGCCCGCGCCGCCGTCGGCGCCGTCAACCTGCCCCTGAATGCTGCGGTCGAAGTGGAAGGCGTGTTCGAAATCCGCTGACGCGGTCGAAGTCCCGCACAGCGGCGCCTATGTCTTCCGCCATGTCCGCAAACCGCACGCTCGAACTCGCCTCCGGCATCCATGATATCGCCCGCGATACGTGGGACGCCCTGGCCAACCCGGCCGGAGACCCGTTCGACCCTTTCCTGAGCTGGGACTTTCTGGCGGCGCTGGAGGAGTCCGGCTGCGCCACCGAGCAGACCGGCTGGGCGCCGCACCACGCCGTGCTGCGTGAGGAATGCGGCGCGATCGCCGCCGTCGCGCCGCTCTATGTAAAGGGTCACTCCTTCGGTGAGTTCGTGTTCGACCACGCCTGGGCGGACGCCTATGAGCGCGCGGGCGGAAGCTACTATCCCAAGCTGCTGGCCGCCGTTCCCTTCACGCCTGCCACCGGCCGCCGCCTGCTGGCCGGGGCGGGGCCAGACGCCGATCAGCGGCGGGACCAGTTGGCCGCCGGCCTTGCCCGGATCACGGAGCGGGTTGGCGTTTCTTCCCTCCACCTGAATTTCCTGGCCGAGCGCGACCGGGCGATGCTGGAGCGGCTGGGCTACATGATGCGGCAGGGCCAGCAGTTTCACTGGATCAATCGCGGCTATGAGTCGTTTGACGATTTCCTCGCCGCCCTCTCCTCCCGCAAGCGCAAGGATTTGAGGAAAGAGCGGGCGCGCGCCCAGGAAGGTCTGACCATCCACCGTCTCTCGGGCGACGAGCTGAAGCCTGAACACTGGGACGCCTTTTTCGAATTCTATCTCGACACCGGCGCGCGCAAATGGGGCCAGCCCTACCTGAATCGCGACTTTTTCGACCTTCTCCATGACCGCATGAAGGATCGTATCGTCCTGATCATGGCCAAGGATGACGGTGAGTGGATCGCCGGGGCGATGAACCTCATGGGCTCCGAGACGCTCTATGGCCGCTACTGGGGCCGCGCCGAAGAACGCCCCTTCCTGCATTTCGAACTTTGCTACTATCAGGCCATCGACGCCGCTATCGAGCGCGGCCTCAATCGCGTCGAAGCCGGCGCACAGGGCGCGCACAAGCTGGCCCGCGGTTATGAGCCGGTCGCCACATGGTCAGCGCACTGGATTCCCAATCCCGGCTTCCGCGACGCCGTCTCCCACTATCTGGAGCACGAACGCGCAGCGGTGAGCGAGGAGATCGCCGAATTGACCGGCCACATGCCCTTCCGCAAGACTGTGGGGAATGAGTGATCTTGTCACTATCACCCGCGTTTCGACCATCGAAGAAGCGATCGTCATCGAGTCTGCACTAAGGGCCGGCGGCTTTTACGCCAGTATTCCCGATCTGCACTATGCAGTGATGTATTTTGTCGTCGTTCCCGCGCTGGGCGGTATCCGTATTCTGGTTCGAGAAGACGAACTGGAAGAAGCCATTGCATATCTTCTGACCCTTGAAAGCTCCGCCGTGGAGATCGAGGAAGAAACAGAGGCTCTGGATGGCGAGTTTCGTAAACGACAACCGCGCTGGTTCAGCTTTGGATTGGCCTGGTTTGCAGGCTGGCTATTCATGCCTTTTATATTGGCGTTCTATGGACTTAAAGCGCTAAGAGGCGCGCTCAGGAGACAGATATGAGCCTTGAAGGCGAATACGACGACCAGAATATCTTTGCAAAAATTCTGCGCCGGGAAGCCTCGGCGATCATCGTGCATGAGGACGATGACACGATGACCTTCATGGACGTTTTTCCGCAGTCGCGCGGCCATGTCCTGATCGTACCCAAGTCCCCGGCCCGCAATATTCTGGAGATTGAAGACGCTCCGCTTCAGGCGTTGATCGTGCAGGTGAAACGCGTCGCAAAGGCGGTTGAAAAAGCCCTGAACCCGGATGGCGTTTTCGTCGGCCAGTTCAATGGCGCGGAGGCCGGCCAGACCGTGCATCACATCCATTTTCACGTCATTCCGCGATACAAGGGGCGTGACATGGGACGGCATGGCGAAGACCGCGCCGATGACGAGGCGTTGAAAAAGCTTGCCGATGATATCGGCATAGCTCTCAGCGAACTCGATTGACCGGCTTCAAGCCAGTTCGCCCCTTCGCCCCGCGCCCGAACCGTTATCTCGGCGCGCTGCCGCGCAAGGACTGGCGCATCAAGCGTTACGCCATCTGGCTGGAGGGCGGGACGTTCGACGAAGCGCGGTTCGATGAGGGCATACGCATGGCCATGCGGACCCTGCCGGAACCGGCCGTGACGACGGACCGTCCGGGCGCCGCCATCCTGATCCTGCATCAGGGCGGCACGGCCGATTATGTTGTGCTGGCCTGGTGGGACAGCGAGAATGAACTGCCCCTCCACGTCTGGGTGCGTAAACCGGACGAGGCGAATTTCCGCCCGGCAGCCTCCAGCGAGTCCGTCTGCGTCTGGGATCTCGACGTTCTGTGGGGCGAGCGTCAGCTCTATGTCCGCCACATGATCGGCGAGTCAGCGCCCGACCTGGAGACCTATCTGTCTGAAAGTGCGGTCTAGCCGTTCGACCAGCGCGGTTTCCGCTTTTCCAGGAACGCCGACAGGCCCTCCCGCCCCTCTTCGGAGGCGCGGCGATGGGCGATGCGGTGTGCGGTGTCGGAGAGGAGGTCATGATCGATCTCCCGGTCCAGAACATCGTCGACCAACTTCTTGGCGTCCGCCACCGCGCCCGGCGCGGCGTCGAAGATCAGCTGGGTGAGATGTTCGGCGATGGCCTCCATCTCTTCCTCGTTCTCCACTGCGTATTGAACCAGGCCGATCTGTTCGGCGAAGTTTCCGTCGAACCCTTCGCCCGTGGCAAACAGCGCCTTGGCCCAGCGCGGCCCGATGGCCTTCACGACATACGGGCTGATCGTCGCCGGGGTCAGACCCAGACGGACTTCAGAGAAGCGCAACTTGGCGTCTTTCATGGCGATGGCCGCGTCGCACGCCGCCACCAGACCGGCGCCGCCGCCCATGGCCGCCCCCTGCACCATCGCCACGGTGAATTGCGGCAGGTCGTGCAGTTTCTTCAGCATGCGCGCCAGCGCCATGGCGTCGTTGCGGTTTTCGCTCTCGGTGTAATCGGCCGCCGCCTTCATCCAGTCCAGGTCGGCCCCGGCGGAAAAGCTTCTGCCCGCCCCGCGAATGAAAACAACGCGCACCTGTTCATTGGCGTGCAGCGTCTCGAAAATATCGTCCAGCGCCGCCACCACGTCGCCATTGAAGGCGTTGTGTTTCTCGGGCCGGTTCAGCGTCACGGCAGCGACGCCGTCCGGGGAGGCGTCAAGAATTACGGGGGACTCATCGCTCATGGGGCTTCCTTTCGCGCAGCGCGCAAGACACGCCCCATCAGCTACCGGTCGCCGCCGGCAAACTCAATACGCCCGCTCCAGCGCCGCCCGCCTAGCCGCGGGCGCGGAACAGCAACGCCTTGATCAGGAAGAACACCGTTATGGCGATGAAATACCCGACATAGAGCAGCCCCGCCATTTGCCAGAAAGCACCCGTCAGGAAATTCGGCAGAACAAACAGCGCCAGATCGCCGCCCGAACGGATCACCGGCATCAGGGCGTCCACCGCCACATGAACAATCACCGCGATGGCGGACATGATGACGATCTGCCCGTACCCGCCCATCACAAGCGCGCTGATCAGCGCAATGATGAGATATTGAATCGTGTTGATTTCGGCGAAGCCCCGTTGCGCAAAATCCAGCGCCGCGCGCAGCCATTCCATGATCGTGTCCATCGGCTTCTAGTCCCCTTGCCGTGTCGAGAATGAAGAAGGGCCGCCCTGCATGGACGGCCCCCGGTCTGTTCAGCGTGACGTCAGTCGCCGCGATAGAAAATGCGCTTGATCGCGTGAAGGATCAGCATCGCCAGGAAATATCCCAGGTACAGCACGCCCGCCTCGATCCAGAAATCCGCGGTCGCCATCTGCTGGAAATCCAGCGCGCTGGTATCGCCGCCAGCCTCGACCAGCGGAATCGCAAAAACCACGATGATGTGAAAGATCAGCGCCACCAGCGCCATCATGAAGAGAAGCCCGAAACTGGGCAGCACCAGCGCCAGAAGCACCGCGATAATGCCAAACGCGATCATCTCGGTGCGGCTGAAATGCTCGACCACATAGGTGGTCGCAACATCCAGCCATTCCATAACCTTGTCCATAAATCCCCCGTTTTCGCCCGCTCCGCGCCAGCTTCGTTGAGTCAGCGCGGGAATGGGCAATTCCTAATTCCCGTTAACTATTATAACACCCCGCTTAACTTGCGTTAGTGCTTTCTCGCGGATTTTTTTGACCTTTTGATTGCGTTTCATTCCACCGTCCCCTGTTTTTCGCCGCGTTTACGCGCCTTTATTGCTTTTTGCGTACAAGCGCCAAATGCTTGGCATGAGAAAATCACGGCATCTGACGCCGCGCCTGAGAACGATGGCCATTGCGCGCCGCCGCGACCTGCGCACGCGATTGACGCTCCCGCTCTTTGGCATCGGGTTCGGCTGGCTCATGGTGGGGCTGCCCCTGACCTCGCTCTGGATCGCCCTGCTCCTTGCTGGCCAGTTCTTCGATATCTGGGCCTTCAGGCGTTTTCGGGAAATGGACGACGACGATGTTGTCACCCGGCGCGATCTAGCTGTCGCGATGACCGCCTCGTTCTTCGCCTCCATCACCTATTCCTTCATGCCCGCCCTGGCCTGGTTCTCTCCGGTGGAGGGGTCACAGGTTTTCGCGATGGTGTGGCTGTGCGGCGCGCTGCTGCATGTAACGCTGCATATGCAGCAAGTGCCTCAGGTCTTTGGCGCGGCAGCCGCCCCGCATGGCGGTTTTCTGTTTGCGCTTCCGCTGTTCTCCCTGTTCTTCCAGCCCGGCCATGCCGGCGGCGATATCGCCATCCTGGTCACCGCGCTGATGTATGTCGGCCATCTGGCCGTCGCGATGAAAATGTATTCCCGCAACAGTTTCGCCCTGCATGAGGCGCGGCTGGAGGCGCTGGCCCGCACGCGCGCGGCGGAAGACGCGAACCTCGCCAAATCGCGCTTCCTGGCGATGATGAGTCATGAGCTTCGCACGCCGATGAACGGCGTCATGGGCGCCGCGCACCTGCTGCGCCGCACGGATCTCGACCCGCGCCAGTCCAGCCTGGTCAACACGCTGGAAACCTCCGGCGACATGCTTCTGGTCATCCTCAATGACGTGCTGGACTTGGCCAAGGTCGACGCCGGCAAGGTCAGCGTCGAAAAGAGTCCGACCAATATCATCGACGTCGCGGAAACCCTGATGACGCTGTGGTCGCCCAAATCGGAAGAGAAGGGCCTGGACCTGCGTTTCGAGTACGAGGTCTGCGAGGGCTGTGAGGTCGTGGAAAGCGATCCGATCCGCCTGCGGCAGGTCGTGGGCAATCTGATTTCCAACGCCATAAAGTTCACCGACAAGGGCGAAGTCGTCCTTCGGCTCGAGGCCCGTCAGGAAGACGGCCTGGTCACCTGTTGTTTCAGTGTTTCGGATACGGGCTGCGGCATAGAGGCCGAGGCCATAAACCAGCTTTTCCAGCCCTTCAGCCAGGTCGATGACTCCATCACCCGCCGTCACGAAGGCGCGGGGCTGGGGCTGGTCATCAGCCGCAAACTGGCTGAACTGCTGGGCGGCGACGTGACGGCCGAATCCGCGCCCGGTCAGGGATCAATCTTTACGCTGGCCATCCGCGCGCGCGCCGCCGCCCGTCCCGAACCCGCAGCCGCGCCCGCCGAAACAAGCCCGGCGTCGGCCGAGGCGAAGGGCGGCGCGATGAATATCCTTGTCGCCGAGGACAACGAGATTAACCGCACCGTAATTGCCGCCATGCTCGAGCCGTCCGGCCATGCGCTGAGTTTTGCCATGAACGGCCGCGAAGCGGTGGAGACCGCCGGCGCGCGTCCGTTCGACCTGATCCTGATGGACATGCGGATGCCGGAAATGGACGGCGTTGCCGCCACCCGCGTCATACGCGACGGCGAAGGCCCGAACGCCAAAGCGTTCATTTGCGCGCTCAGCGCCGACGCCATGCCCGAACATCAGCGCGAGGCGCAGGACGCCGGCATGGACGCCTATCTCTCCAAGCCGATCAGCCCCGCCGAGCTCATGCAGCTGATCGAGCGCGCCCGGAACAGCGGGCGCGACGGACAGCGCGGCGAAGACGCGGCCTGAAGTTTTTCCTCTGCCGAAGAAAAGAAAACGGACGCCCCGGCCATGAAGCCGGGACGCCCGTCAGTAAGCTGAACGCGATTAAAGCAGGATGTCGTCGGCAGTCGGCATATCGCCCTTCACGATCACCTCGAAATCCGCCGCCCCGTCGCCATCGGTGTCGCCGCGCAGCCAGTAGACGCCGGCCTGCCCGGCCGCCTTGATCGTCAATTCCCCGGCCTCGCCGGAAAAACTCCGCACGATGAAGAAGGCGTCGTTGCCGGTCGTCCCCTCAATTGCGTCGATGCCCATCAGGTTGATCTGGTCCACGCCGGACTCGAAGTCCGTGATCGTATCGCGCTTGTCCGGATCGGCGGGCGAGTCGCCAACTTCGGTATAGGTGAAGACATCGGCCCCGGCGCCGCCTGTCAGAATGTCACGGCCCTCGCCGCCGCGGAGCACGTCCCGGCCCGCGCCGCCCTGTAGGTGATCACGTCCGGCGTCACCCACCAGACGATCATGGCCTCCGCCGCCCTTGAGAATGTCGTCGCCCGCGCCCCCGCGCAGAACATCGTTGCCGTTCTCGCCGAACAGATAGTCGCGGCCATTATTCCCGTTCAGGAAATCGTCGCCGTCCCCGCCGAACATGCGATCATCCCCGCCGCCGCCGAACAGCGTGTCATCCCCGCCGGCGCCGTAGAGGAAATCCCAGCCATCCAGACCGTAGAGCGTGTCATTGCCTGCTGTGCCGTTGAGGGTTTCCGAGCCGTCGGTGCCAAAAACCGGATCGGGGTCTGAAACACCGCCGCCGCTGCTTGCGTAGAACTGAGAGCGGACAGTCACGTCCACGCCATCGCTCTCCGTCCAAACCACAACGAAACCGTCTTCGCTTGAGGCGACATTGATATAGGGCTGGTTGTTTCCGGTATTGGCCGGGATCAGGAACGCATCGCCCACCGGCTGGCCGTCTGCACCGAATTCGCGCGCATAGACATCGGCCCGGGAGTTGCCGGGCGTGCGATCCTCGAACACCACCACAAACCCGCCGCCAGGCAAGGCGGCGACTTCCGCCGGGTTGTTCGGCAGCAGGCTTTCCATTTCATGGATCACGACTTCGGGACCCGCAGGCGCGCCATTGGCGTCAAACACGCGCGCCTTGAAGATAGGCAGTTCCCCCAACACGCCGCTGGCGTGCAGCCAGGTGACGGCGAACCCGCCGCCGGCCAGGCCCACGATGGCCGGGTCGGACTGGCCGCCGCCGCTGTCTTCCGGCGCAATTACAGCGTCGCTGACAGGGGCGCCGGTTTCGTCAAAGGTGCGGACTCGAATGCCCAGATCGCTTTCGCCGTCGGAGATGAATTCCGCATAGGCGACCGCGAACCCGCCGCCTTCCAGCGCGGCGATGACCGGGGTGCTCTGGCCGCCGAAGCCGGGATCGGAATCAACCTCGATCGGCCCGCCGACTTCTGCGCCGGAGGCGTCATAGAGCTGGATCCAGACCTGTTGCGGGGTGAGGAAATCATTGAAGTTTTCCTCATAGATGATGGCGAAGCCGCCATTGCTTAAGGCCGTCACATCCTGTTGTTCGGCGCGGTGGCCGCTCTCGGTCGTGATGAAGAATTCCTGGCCCTGCGCATTGCCGTTCATGTCGAAGCGCTGGCCCGCGATCTGAGAAAGATTGCCGGGATTGTTCGGGCTGTTGTCTTCCCAGACCACGACGAAGCCCGATTGCGTGGCTTCGACCACGGGCAGTTGCTGTCCCTGATAGGTGGTGGTGTTGACCAGCGTCTTGCCGAGCACGGTGTTGCCCGAGGAATCCATGATCTTCATGTAGATTCCTTCGTCGTCGTCATCGGGCGCGCCGGCTTCTTCTTCCATCCAGACATAGACGGCGTTGCCATTGGCAAGCACGGTGACTTCGAACGCGCCGTCGGCCGGGCCGTCCTCGACCACGAATTCGATTCCGATGGGCTCGGCGAAGATGACAGGCTCGTCAGAGGGTGAATTACCAAGAAGGCTCATTTTCTGCTCCATACTTGCCCGCAATGCCGGGCGTGGCGGCTATGGAGACAAGTCTTGGCGCCGGGTCGGCGCGGATACGTCATCAGAAATGATGAGGCGCCCGCGCCTGAATTGCTTTCGCTTGTGAGCGGCCATGAGTTCGCCGATAGTTACCGCTCTGTCTGCCGGCCTGGGGAGGAACCGATGCGGATTTCCATTTGCATTCTTGCTGTGTCGCTCCTGATTGCGGGCCACGCGCTGGCGCAATCCGCGGACGATGCGGAACTGGAGCGCCTGTCCGCCGCCGCCGAAGCCATCGACCCCGTGCAGGAGCCGGAAGCCGCGCTCGAGGCGTGGAACGCGGCCTATGACCATGCGCTTGCGATCTACGAGCCGGGCGACCCCCGCGCCGCGCTGGTCGGGGGCCGCCGTGTCGACGCCTATTTCTATCTGGGCGAGCATGAGCGCAGCGCTGAGGTCGCGCGCGAAGCCATCGCGGCGCTGGAATCCGCGGGGCCGGACTACCGGGCCGAACGGGCGACGCTGATCTATAATCTGGGCACGATCCTGGAACAGCAGGGCAAGACCGGCGAATCCTACGCCCAGCAGGCCGCGGCCCTTGCCCTGCGCCGCGAAATTCATGGCGAAGCGGACCATGACGACCTTGCCGCTTCGCTTGGCGGGATGGCCATCGCCGAGTATCGACGCGGCGAATTCCTGAAAGCCCGCGAACTGATGGGCGAAGCCGTGGCCATGCGTCATCGCATGGGCGAGGCCGACGGCACGGTGGTGGCGCTTCGCATCAGCTACGCCGCCGTGATCCGCGCGGCCGGCGATCTGGAGGCCGCGATCGCCGAAGCGCTGGAAACCTCCCGGCTGGCCCAGGACATTCTGCCCGCCGACCACCCTTATCAGGCGCTGGTCGCCAATAATCTCGCCGTCCTTCTGCAGGATCAGGGACGCTATGAGGAAGCCGAGCCGGTGATCCGACGCGCCCTGGATTTGCGCGTGGCCGAATATGGCCGCGACCATCCCTACACGCTGCTGACCCAGTCCGTGCTGGCTTATAATCTGTTGCGCATGGGCCGGCTGGAGGAAGCGAAGACTCTCGGCGAAGTTTCCTACGCGGCCTATTCCGAAGCATCCGGCGATACGCATGCCGATGCGCTGAACGCCCGCAGCGTCATATCCGAAGCCCTCTGGCTGCAACGCAAACGCCCGCAGGCCATGGCGATTCAGGCCGATATTGTCGCCAAGGCCGTAGAGACGCTGCCCGCCGCTAATCGCGACCGGATCAACGCCCACGATCTTTATGCCGAATTTCTTGCCGGTCAGGGCCAGTTTGAAGAGGCGCTGACCCAACGCCGCGCCGCGCAGGCCGGACGCGAAGCAACCCTGCCGGAGGACCATCACGCCCGGCTGGCCGGCGCGGTGGAGATCGGCGCGCTGGAAGCCCGCACGGGGGACACGGGCGGGCTGGACCGCGCCGTGGCCGCCGCCGCGCAACTTCAGTCCCAGCAACAGGCCTTCATGCTGGAAAATTACGTGCAGCCGCTTCCGCTGGAACGCGCGCGGAAGAGCTATGCCTCGCTGGCGGAAGCGGCCGTGGCGCTGGGCCAGACCGAAATCGCGTTCGAAGCGGCGCAGGGCGTCTGGGCTTCCGACGCCGCAACGGCGCTGGCCAAGGCGTCCGCCCGGCTGGCGGTTCAGGATTCCGAAATCGCCGCATTGCTTCGTGAAAGACAGGATCTGGCCGAGCGCCGGGCCGCCGATCTTGGCGCGATCGTCGCCCTGACGGGCGCCGACAATCCCGAGCGCATGGCGGAGCTTACCGAAAGCGCCGCCCGGACCGAGGCCCGTCTGCTCGCCATCTCGGAAACGCTGGCCGCCCGCTATCCCGATTTCCTTCAGCTTGAGCGCCCGCCCGTGCTGACGCTGGCGGAGGCGCAGGCCGCGCTGAACGACGGCGAAGCCTTGCACGGCGTTCTGCAAACGGACCGGTCCGTCATCGTCTTCGCCCTGTCGCCCGCCGCGGCTTATGCCGGCGCCGCCCCCGGGCTGACGCCCGATGGGCTGTCCAGTGACGTTGCCGCGCTGCGGACGGCTCTGGATTTCCGCGCGCCGGAATCCGGGGCCGGGCCGCAATTCGACTCTGACGCCGCTTACCGCCTTTATGGCGGCCTGTTCGGCGGCGGCGCATGGGACGTGGTCTCGAACGCCGGCACGGTCCTGAGCATTTCCAATGGAACGATCGGTCAGTTGCCGCTCTCGATCCTGCTGACCGAGAGTCCCGGCGATGACGGTGATCTTCGCGGCGCAAACTGGCTGATCCGCCATTTCAATATCGCCACGCTTCCCGCCCTTGGCGCGCTGAACGATCGCGGCGGCGCCCCGCATTCTGCGGACGGCCGCTTCTTTGGCGCGGGCGCTCCGCTTCTGGCGTCGAACGAGGGGCAGGATGTGCTGGCGGGCGGACTCGCAGGCTTTTATCGCGGCGCGGGCGCGGACATCGAAGCCGTGCGCGACCTGCCTTCCCTGCCCGGCGCGGAAACGGAATTGCGCGCAATGTCGGAGGCCTTCGGCCCCGAAAACGCCGCCCTCCTGATCGGCGCGGACGCCACTGAGCCGGCGGTCCGCCAGACGGTGCCGGCGGACGCTTCGGTGATTGCATTCGCCACGCATGGCCTTGTCAGCGGCGAGCTTCGCGGGCTGGCGGAGCCGGCGCTGGTTTTCACGCCGCCCGATGAAGCCACCGCGGAGGATGACGGCCTGCTGACCGCCTCGGAAATAACGCCGCTGCGGCTGAACGCGGACTGGGTCATACTTTCGGCCTGCAACACCGCGGCGGGAAAGAGCGCCGGCGCGCCGGGGCTGACCGGGCTGGCGCGCGCCTTCATCTATGCCGGCGGGCGCAATCTTCTCGCCTCTCACTGGCGGGTGCGGGATGATGCGGCGGCGCGCCTCACGGTGGAGACGGTGCGCGGCCAGCGCGACGGTTTGAGCCCAGCGGAATCCTTGAGACAGGCGCAGCTGGCGCTGATGGATGATCCGGATTTCGCCGATGGCTGGCGGCCCGGCGTCTGGGCGCCGTTCGTGGTGATCGGGCGCTAGGGTTCTAGTGCGTCGCCGCCAGCGCGCGAATTTCCGCCGCGGCGGCCAGGCTGGACGTGACCCCCAGCTTCTCACGGATCATCTGAAGCTGCGTGCGCACCGTGGTGATGGATACGCCGCGATCTTCCGCAATCGCTCCCGCGGTCATGCCTTCGGATAGCGAAAGCGCCGTGTCGGCTTCCTTCACGGTCAGGCCAAAAGCCTGTTGAAGCCGCGCCTTGCAGGCTTCGCCCCCGCTATTGTCCTGCGTCTCGGCGACCACCCGGATGAAACCGGGAAGCCCGCCTGGCGTAAGACGCAAGCTCAGGGCGCCCAGCGGCAAATCCATGTCCTCGCCCGCAGCGGCGCGCTTCAACGCTTCCTGCAGGCGCAGATCGGCGGCCGGGTCCGTCAGGCGCAAGCGGTCATCCATGGCGCGGGCCGCGGTCTTCATCGCCGCGCGGAACGCCCCGTTGGCGAAAACCAGGCTGGCGTCGCGGCCCAGAATCGCCACGCCGCCGGGCATCAGGTCCCCCAGCTCGTTCAGCAGCGCCAGCGGTTCGGCCAGCGGCCCCGGAAACGGCAGGATGACGGCGGTGCGGTCGGCGTCCTTGCGGATTGAAGCGGTCATGTCAGGCCTCACTGGCGGCGTTGAAATTGCCGGTCCAGTAAGCGCGCAGACACGCAGCGCCTCAAATGACAAACCTTGTTAAGTTTCTGAAATAATTAACATTACAGCGATTGTAATGTTACGCCGCCTTAATTCGTGACGAGGTAATAGGCCGTTTCCCGCGCCCCGGTATTGCGCACCGTGATCTGATAGGGCGCGGTCCAGGCGGGAATCCACTGACACGACGCAGAGGACGCCTGCGCGGACCGTTGGCAAATTTCTCCGCCATCGGAATCGGTGACCTGCAGGATGAGGTCCGCCTCAGCGGTGGGTTGCAGCGATACCGTCGCGCTTTGCCCCGCATAGAAGATTTCGGAAAACTCCACCGCGCCCGCAGGCGTGGCGACGCCGCGGCGATAACCCGGACCGACAGCGCGCCCCCGGTCGGGCGCGGCCGCTTCGGTCTGCGGGTCCATTGCATCGGCGGCGGCCAGCCATTCGCCGGCCAGGTCGGGCGTGCCCTCCTGCGGCGCGGCGCCGGTTGCCTGAAGCAGGCGGGCGGCCATGCGCAAATTTTCGGCCGACCCTTCCGCCTGCGCGGCGGCCGCGAGTTCCATGGCCCGCAGGACCAGTCCGTGATCGGTCTCCGCCGCCGGTCCGGCGGCCAGAAAAGCGGCAATGGCAAAAGCGATCATGGTATTCCTTCCCCCGAATCCTTGGCGCAGCGAGTCTCGACTACACGGCGGGCCAAGGTTTCGCTAGCTTAGCCACAACGATTGTTCGCGGAAACTGCTTTCAAGAGATCATGACTATATGCGCGTTCTGCTGATCGAGGATGATGAAGGCACAGCCGCATACGTGGTGCGGGTTCTGGAACGTATCGGCGCGGAAATCGAGCATTGCCGCGACCTCGCCAGCGGCCTGAACGCCGCCCTCACCGCCCCCTGCGACGTGTTAATCCTCGACCGGATGCTGCCGGACGGCGAAGGGCTGGACCTGATCGCCCGGTTGCGGGAGGCCGCGGTTGAGGCCCCGGTCCTGATGCTGTCCGCCCTTGGCAGCGCCAGTCATCGCGTGGACGGGCTGGAGCGCGGAGCGGACGATTATTTGCCCAAGCCGTTTGAACCGGCGGAGCTGATCGCCCGGGTGAAGGCGCTGGCCCGCCGCGCCGGTCAGCAGGCGCATCCGGCGATCATGGTCAGCGGCGATATCGAGCTTCATGTGAAGGCCCGCACCGCGCACCGCGCCGGGAAATCGCTGGCGTTAAGCCCGAAGGAATTCGACCTCCTGAAATATTTCTTCGAGCATGAAGGCGTCACCGTGACCCGGGAAATGCTGCTGCGCGATGTCTGGGGCATGAATTTCGATCCGCAGACCAATGTGGTGGACGTCAATGTCAGCCGTCTGCGCCGCAAGCTGGAGGAAGGCTTTGACGGCGCGGTGCTGCGAACAGTGCGCGGCGAAGGGTATCTGTTCGGGGCGGCGGCTTGAATTTCTGGCGCGCCTCCAGCCATTTGCGGCTGGCCGCCTATTTCGCGGCGCTGCTGACCGCATCGGGCATGATCGTGTTCGGCGCGACCTATTTCGCCATCGCGGCGTCCTCCAAGAACACGCTGCGGCAGCTGGTCGACATCGATCTGGCTGGACTGGTCGAGCTTTACGCCGTGGAGGGGGTGGAAGGGCTGGAGCAGCGGATTGGCGACCGTCTGAAGCTGCGCCCGGCGCAGGGGGCGGAGGCGTTCTATCTGTTCGCCGATGGCGAGGGCGCGATCCTGGCCGGCAATCTGCCCGACTGGCCGGACGGGGCGCGGCTGGACTCCAGCCTGTTCGAAGCGACCTTCCCCGGCCCGGACGGCCCGGTTCGCGTGGTCGGGCGGGCCACGATATTGCGCGGCGATTACGGCCTTCTGGTCGCCCGGTCGGAGGAAGTGCGGCGGGCGGCGCTGGCGCAGCTCCGCGCGGTGTTCGCGCTGGGCACGCTGTTGACCTTGCTGGCCGCGGGCGCGGGCGGATGGTGGATCGCGCGGCGTTTCCACCGCCGCGTGGAGACGATCAATGACGCCTGCCAGGCGGTGCGCGACGGCGATATGGAGCGCCGGGCGCCGGGCGCCGAGCGGCCCGACGAGATCGGGCTGATGGCGCTGAACGTCAACCAGATGCTGGACCGCATCGAGACGCTGCTGACCATCCAGAAACAGACCACCGACCAGCTGGCGCATGAGCTGCGCACGCCGCTGACCCGGCTGGCCGGGCAATTGACGGCGCTGGAGGCGGATCTGCCCGAAGGCGAGACAAGCCGGGCGCGGGACGAGATCCGCCGCCTGACCGCCCTGCTCGACTCGCTGCTGGACCTGTCCGCCATGCAGGCGCAGACCGGCGATGCGCGGGGACTGGCCGAGTTTGATCTGTCGGCGCTGGCTTACAGCATGGGCGATATCTATGAGGCCTCCGCCGAGGCGGCCGGCGTGGCGCTGTCCGTCGAAGCAGAAGCGGCGGTGATGGTCCGCGGCGATGCGCAGCAATTCGCACGGCTGATCGCGAACCTGCTGGACAACGCCCTGAAATTCTCGCCCGAAGGCGGGAGTGTGCGCCTGACGGTCGCGCCGGGGCCCCGCCTGACGGTCGGCGATGACGGCCCCGGCGTGCCGGAGGCGCTGCGTGAAAAAGTCTTCGAGCGGTTCTCGCGCGGTCAGCCGGGCGACGCGCCGGGTCACGGACTTGGGCTGGCGCTGGTGCGGGCGATTGCGGAGCGCCACGGCCTGTCGGCGCGCATTGCGGACAGCCCGCGCGGGGCGCTGTTCGTTATTTCGGCCTGATCCTCCCCCGGTTTTTATTCCTCAAAAGTGATGATGCGGCCGCGCCGTCTCCCGGCGCACGCTTGGGCGATCGTTATCTGACGCCTTTGCGAAAAGGGAGACGCCCATGCCCCTGTCCCTGCACATTCCGGCCGCCGTGGCGGCACTCTGCCTTGGCCTGATCTCCGGCTGCGGCGGGGAAACAAACGCCGAACTGGCCGAGGCCGAGCTGGACCGCGCGGTCACCTGCGCCGCGGCGTTCGCCGTGCGCCAGCGCGGGGGCGATCCGCAGGCCGCCGAGCTTGCCGACCGCTGGGGGCGCATGGCGTTCAACTACACCCCGCGGGGCCAGCTTTTCGCCAGCGGCTATATCGACTCCATCAATCACGCCAGCCGCCTGTCCTCGCGCGAGCCGGAGCGGTTCGACGCGCTGCTGAGCGAGTGCGCGCTGGCCCTGAACGAGGCGGCGGCGATGGAGGAAAGCCGCGTTGTCTCGCCGCTGACCGAAGCGTCCGCGCGTCATCTTTTTTGATGATGCCGGCGCCCCGGCGCGCCGCCACCATCGCAAGCCAAGGGGGGGAACGTGTTCAGCCCCTTTTTTCGACCACCGATCAAGGAGGAGACCTGACATGATCCGTTACATCGCAACCGCCGCCATTCTGGCCAGCGCCGGCGCGGCGCACGCCCAGGACAGCCGCTTCCAGCCCATGCAGCTGGGCGACGCGCAATATGCGTGCGAACAGCTGATTACAGAGGCCCGCACCATGGAAGAGCAGATCGGCGGCCAGCCGTCCGGCGCCGTGCTGGGCGAAGCCGCCATGGGCCTTGGCACCGACTTGGCGATCCGCGCCGGGGGCTATCAGGCCGCGCGCGCCATCGGAATGTTCGGCGGCGTCCTGAGCGGCGCCATGGAGCGCCAGAAACAGGCCGAGGAAGAACGCAAGCAACTGGCCGAGCGCCGCTGGTTCTACATGGTGGGCCTGTACCAGGGTAAAGGCTGCGACCAGCCGCAAGCCGCGCCGGAACCGGTGATGCAGCAGACCGCCGCGCAACCCGCGCCGGCCGCGGTGCAGCCCGTATCCGCCCCGGTTGAGGCGCAACCCGAACCGATGCCGACGATGGCGCCCCTGCCCTCCGAAGGCGAGGAAGCCGCGGCCGGCGACACGCCGGAAGCGGATCCGGCCGCCAGCCAGGAATAGACCCTGACAACGCCCCGGCGCTTTGCTGTGCGTTAAGCGCGGGGCGTCCCTGAAGGCCGGCCTCCACAACTCCCGGAGGCCGGCCTTTTTTGTGGAGGCGTGAAGGCTGAGCCAGGGATCTCGGGCTTTCTTCGCTTCCGGATGGGGGAGAGGTTTTCTGCCTTGCCCTCTAGCTCTCTTCACCGTCATCCTCCGGCTTGACCGGAGGACCCAGGGATCGTGGGTCGCTGAGACTTCAACTGGGTCCTCCGATCTCCCCCCGACTCAAGGCCGGGGTCCGTTGGAGGATGACGTTCTTTTTGCCTTTCTCTTTTTCAGCTCCCGGAAATGGCGCAGCCATTGTCCGGGATCCAGTTTGCAACGGGGCTGCCGTCTCTGGACCCCGGATAATCGCTTTGCGATTTCCGGGGACTCGTTGGGGTAAGCGCCTCCGCCTCCACGGCGCATTCGCCGCAGAGGTTGGAAAAGAGAAACACGACCCCTCTGATCGAGTCAGAGGGCAAGGGTGGCGCGGCGCGTCTATCGGGACGCCGGAGACCGTAGTGTTTATGTTTCGCGTCCTTGAGACGCGCCGCGCGGTTCTTTTGCGGAGGGCGGGAGTCGCCTCGACCGGCCTCTCCATCCGCTGCCGCCAGAGTCTTAATAGCCAGGGCATTTCAGCCTCAGACTGGCGCCTGGCGGTGCGCCGGGACGTGAGCCCTCTGGTCAGAGAGCCCCGTATCCCGGGAACCGCGTTCAACTCCGTCCCTCGGGCGACCGGATCCGAAGCCCCTCGCATGACGGCGAACACCGGAGAGCTTACGCCGTCCCGGAGGCCGGTCTGATATTTTCGGGGTTGTCCCTGCTTTCTGGCCCTTCGAGACGCCGCGCCCTTGGCGCGGCTCCTCAGGGGAAGGGTGATAGAAGCGTGAGAAGAACCAACAGCTTCACCCCCCCTCCCTTAGCCTGAGGAGTCCGGCAGGGCGTCTCGAAGGCGGGGTCCAGACAAGCGCCTTTCCCGGGAAACTCTGCGCTTTATCCCTGCTACGTGGAGGAATTGCCAGGTCCGAGGGGCCAGCGGGCGTGGCGGTTGGAGAGCGCCTTTTCGTTGCGTTCGGGTTTAGCGCGGAGCGCGTCGCGGACGACGGCCTGTATGGCGTCGTTGTCCTCTGGATCGGCGTTGCGGGGATCGAATTCATTGGCGGGCGGAAGCAGCGCTGGCGGGCCAAATACATCCCGCCAGGAACGGCCCCACTGCGCCTGTGCGAAGGCTTCCTGCGTCTCGCCCAGCCGCTGTTCAGCGAGGGCACGGATTTCCGGCGTGAAGCCTTGGAAGGGTTCCTCCTCCCATCCCTGCTTCCTCGCGGCGCGGGTAACGATTTTCAGCATGGGTTCAATGCGTCCCCAATCCCACTTCGCCAGCCCGGGCGCGACCGGCCCGACGCGGCGGAATCTGGCGCGCGTCAAGCGGAGGCAGGCCTCCACGCGCCGCCAGCCCGGATGCGGGTTGATGCGGCCTGTCCCGCCCGCCGGCTCCCTGCCGGCCAGACCCATAGCGGAAAATATCGCCGCGGCGGCATTGGCCTTCATGGCCGCGTCGTATGGAATGAAGGTCACGGCGCGGCGTGAAAGAGCCCGCGGAGGATCTTTCCAGAAGCGCAAATAAGGCGGCAGTTCGCGCAGGCTGTCCCGCACCCAGGGACCGAATCTCATGCCCTGGTTCAGGATTTTGACACGCTGGCAATATTGCGATTCCAGCGCTTCTTCGCGCGGACGGACGGCGCAGACGAGTTCGACCGCGTAATCGCGCGCTTCCCAGAAACGGCAATAGTTCTCCAAGAAACGGCTGGTCTGGAAGAGCGCACGCGTAAACCCTTCCGACGACAAAAGCAGCACGTCATGGGGCCTTGCCTCTGCCTGTTCCAGTAGCTTTTCGAACGGATTGAGGTTCGCCTTATAACCAATATCGAGCGAGATACCGTTGGCAACGGGATGATGAGCCGTCGCGCCTAAATCCGGATACAGAACGCCGCGGTCGGCGAGGCCCGCGCGGTCGGCCGCGCAAGCCTTCTGGAACGCCGATGTCCCGGTCTTGCCAGGGCCGACATGAATAATCAGACGGCGGGTCACTCCGTCTCGTTGCGGCGATAGTTCTGGATCGCGTCGGCGCCGCGGTCGGAGATGATGATTTTATAGGTGTTCGGAATCTGGGTGACGGCGGCCTCGCCGCTGTCGGGGTCGAGGCGGCAGAGGAAGGTCTTGACCGGCTGGGCCGAGCGGCGGCCCTTCACGATCAGGAGGTCCCCCGCCCCGCCCTCGTCCTCGAAGGCCGGGCCGTAGGAAACGTCGCGATAGCCGGTGGAGATCAGCGCCGCGGCGCAGGCGCCCTGCACGGCCTGCTGCTGCGCCTCCGTCTGGGCGGTGAGCGCGAGGGCGGCGGCGATAAGCGAGGCAGTGATCATCAAGACTATTCCCGTGGCTTTCAAAGCCCTGCTGAATCTAACGCGCCCAGCCTAGCGGCCAAGGGCGCTAATGCGAAACCGACTTCGAGAAGGCGTTCAGGATGACGACGCCGGTGACGATGAAGGCGATGCCGGTGAGCGCCGCGGCGTCCAGCTTCTGTTTGAACAATACGAACCCGATCAGCGAGATCAGCACGATGCCGAGCCCGCTCCAGATCGCGTAGGCGATGCCCACCGGCATGGTGCGCAGCGTCAGCGACAGGAAATAGAAGGACGCGGCGTAGCAAAGCCCCATCAGCGCCGTCGGCAGCAGGCGCGTGAATTGCTGCGACTGCTGCAGCAGCGTGGTGCCGACAATTTCCAGCACGATGGCGGCGGTGAGATAGAGATAGGCGACGACGAGCGGGTTCATCGCCTACATCCGGAACACGCCGAACTTCGTCTCCCGCACCGGCGCGTTGAGCGAGGCCGAGAGGCCAAGGCCCAGCACGCGGCGGGTATCTTCGGGGGCGATGACGCCGTCGTCCCAGAGGCGGGCGGTGGAATAGTAGGGGTTGCCCTCTTCCTCGTATTTCTCGCGGATCGGGGCCTTGAAGCCTTCCTCTTCCGATTCCGGCCAGGTCTCGCCGCGCTTTTCCATACCTTCGCGCTTGACGGTGGCGAGCACGCTGGCGGCCTGTTCGCCGCCCATGACGGAGATGCGGGCATTGGGCCACATCCACAGGAAGCGGGGGGCGAAGGCGCGGCCGCACATGCCGTAATTGCCCGCGCCGTAGGAGCCGCCGATGACCACGGTGAATTTGGGCACCTGGGCGCAGGAAACGGCGGTGACCAGCTTGGCCCCGTCCTTGGCGATGCCGCCGGCCTCATATTTCGAGCCGACCATGAAGCCGGTGATGTTTTGCAGGAAGACCAGCGGGATTCCGCGCTGGGCCGCCAGTTCGATGAAGTGCGCGCCTTTCTGGGCGCTTTCGCTGAACAGCACGCCGTTATTGGCGAGGATCGCGACCGGATAGCCCCAGATGCGAGCGAAGCCGCAGACCAGCGTCTCGCCGTACAGCTTCTTGAATTCGTGGAATTTGGAGCCGTCGACCAGGCGGGCGATGACCTCATGCACATCATAGGGCTGGCGCGTGTCCTGCGGGATGACGCCGCCGAGATCGCGCGTTTCGAAACGCGGGTCTTCGGGCTCGGCGATGTCGAGGTCCACGGCCTTCTGGATGTTGAGATTGGCGACGATATCGCGCGCCAGCGTCAGGGCGTGTTCGTCGCTGGCCGCATAATGGTCCACCACGCCGGACTTGCGGGCGTGGACGTCGGCGCCGCCCAGATCCTCGGCGGAGATTTCCTCGCCCGTGGCGGCCTTCACCAGCGGCGGGCCGCCGAGGAAGATCGTGCCCTGATTGCGCACGATGATGGTCTCGTCCGACATCGCCGGGACATAGGCGCCGCCGGCGGTGCAGGAGCCCATGACCACCGCGATCTGGGGAATGCCTTCGGAGGAAAGCGTCGCCTGATTATAGAAGATGCGGCCGAAATGGTCCTTGTCGGGGAAGACTTCGGCCTGATGGGGCAGGTTCGCGCCGCCTGAGTCGACCAGATAGATGCAGGGCAGACGGTTTTCGCGCGCGATCTCCTGCGCGCGGAGGTGCTTCTTGACCGTCATGGGATAGTAGGTGCCGCCCTTCACCGTGGCGTCGTTGCAGACGATCATGCACTCGCGGCCCGAGACCTTGCCGATGCCGGTGATGAGGCCGGCGCCGTTGATGTGGTCCTCATACATGTCGTTGGCGGCGAGCGCGGAAAGCTCCAGGAACGGCGTGCCAACATCGAGAAGCCGCTCCACCCGTTCGCGCGGCAGCAGCTTGCCGCGGTCCAGATGACGCTGGCGCGAGCGCTCCGACCCGCCGAGGGCGGCGTCGGCGGTCTTGGCGCGGAGCTGGGCCGTCAGCTCGCGCATATGGGCGGCATTGGCCTTGAAGTCTTCGGAATCGGGGTCGAGCTGGGTGTCGAGAACGCTCATGAATTTATGAATCGCCTTGGTGAATGTGTCCGGTTCGTTCGGGCGCGACCTTACGGGGGGCGCGCGGAGCGGGCAACGGGGCTATAACCGGGTCAACGGAATCAGGACAGGCCGCACGGCAAGGGAGCAGCGCGCAATGGGCAAGGGCGTGAAATCAGGCACCATTATCGGGATCATGTTCGCCATCGTGTTCGTGATCGCGCTGGGCTCGGCGATCATCAGCCGCCTGAACATGAACAACTATCTGGAAGACGGCCCGCCGGAGGAAGCGGCGGGGACGGAAGGCGCGGCGCTGGACGGCGTGCCGGAGGCGGCGCGGGGCCTGGCCTTCGCGCGGACATTCCAGGCGCCGCCGGACGGGCTGACGCTGATCGACGCGCCGATCGAGACGGCGGACGGGCTGCAAAGCTGGGACGATTTTGAGGGGCAGTGGACGGTGCTGAACCTGTGGGCGACATGGTGCGCGCCCTGCCTGTGGGAGCTGCCCGATTTTGATGCGCTGGCCGGGGCGCTGGAAGGCCATGACATTCAGGTTATCGCGCTTCAGACCGGGGCGATGGGCGATACCGAAGTATCGCTTGAGGCCGCGCGCGCCGAGTTCGAGAAGCTGGGCGTGACGCGCCTGCCGATCCGGGTGGACGGGTCGGAAGACCGGGCGGCGTACATGAACGCCCTCGCCTACTGGCGCGACGGCGGAAAGTTCGCCATGCCGACCACGCTGCTGATCAACCCGGCGGGGGAAATCGTGGGCGTGACGTCCGGCGCGCGGATCGAGCGGACCGGCGATGAGCCGCTGGACGTGAAATCCACCAAGCCCGGCGATGTGAAGACGCACTGGGCGAAAGAGGAAGCGGCGGAGTTCCTGAAAGCGGTGGCGGCGGAGGCCTGACGCATCCGAAACGGACGCGGGGCGCATCCCTCTTAACAATACGCCTAACGCCCTGAAGGAGACCCCGATGCGCCCTGTAATCCTGATCGCCGCCCTTGCCGCGCTGACAGCCGCCCTGCCCGCCGCGGCGATGAACCCGGAGGCGCGACCGCAGGGCGAGGCGATGATCCTGGGCACCTATCATTTCGAGGGCTCGGCCAGCGATCTGGTCAGCCGGGCCGACGACAATATCTTTGCGCCCGGCCCGCAGGCGGACCTGGAGGCGATAACCGACCGGCTGGCCCAATGGGCGCCGGACAAGATCATGATCGAGGCGACGCCGGACCGTCAGGCCGAATTCGACACGGCCTATCGGGCCTATCTGGAGGGCGAGGCGGCGCTGACCGGGAATGAACGCCAGCAACTGGCGTTCCGGCTGGCGAAGAAGCTGGGCCATGAGCGGATTTACGCCGTCGACCACAAGGCGGACATGGATTTCGACGCCATGACCGGCGCGATGGACACGGCCGGGCAGACGGAGCTGAAAGCGCATTTCGAGGCCAGCGTCGCGGGGCTGCGCGCCCTGCTGGAATCGCCGGAATGGACGGAGATGGGGGTGGCCGGGCGGCTGGCCCTGATGAACGATCCCGAATGGCTGAACCAGAGCCACGGCCTGTATCTGGATATGGCCGAGGCCGGGTCGGCGGATAATCCCGTTGGCGCGGACGAGATGAGCGAATGGTGGGGCCGCAACCTGCATATCTACGCCAACGCTGCGCGGCTGGCCGAAGACGGCGACCGGATCCTGCTGGTCTATGGCAGCGGCCACGCCTATACGCTGCGCCACTATTTCGAGCATTCGGCGCGCTTCGAACTGATCGAGCCGGCGCCCTATCTGGCGCCCGCGCAGTAATTTTTCAGCGCGCCGCGCATCCAAAACCGCGCCAGCCTGCATCTTGATATCAGTCGCTAACCGGCGGCGGGCCATGCACCCGTCGTCGAAGCCGAAGCCCTGACCGCGTCCCGACGCGGCGCACTCTCAAGGACCCCATCCCCATCGCGCCAAAGCGGGGAGCGGTCAGCGGCCGAGGTTTTCTGATTGACCGCGCCTAGCGGCGGTCCTCGCTGCGGGCGACGCCCTCGCGCAAGGGAACGAAGCGGACCTGGGTCAGCTCTTCCTCGCTCACCTCGCCCTCCTCATCCTTCTGATAGCGGATCAGGCGTTGCACCTCCCCCGCGCCGACCGGGGCGACCATGATTCCGCCGGGCTTGAGCTGGTCCAGCAGGGCGTCCGGGCGGAAGGGCGCGGCGGCGGTGACGATGATGCGGTCGAACGGCGCCTGTTCGGTCCAGCCCTTCCCGCCATCGGCCACGCGCGGGACGATATTGGTGATCTTGAGTTCGCGGAACCGGCGCTCCGCCTCCGCCATCAGGGAGCGGTAGCGCTCTATCGTGTAAACGCGGCGGGCGATGCGGGCGAGAATGGCGGCCTGATAGCCAGAGCCCGTGCCGATCTCCAGCACCTTGCAGCGGTCGTCCAGCTTCAGGCTCTCGGTCATCAGGGCGACGATATAGGGCTGGGAGATGGTCTGGCCGCACTCGATCGGCAGGGCGCGGTCGTCCCAGGACTGGTCCTCGAACCCGCCGGACACGAACAGGTCGCGCGGGGTGCGCTCTATGGCGCGCAGGGTCGCCGCGTCCGATATGCCGGCGCGGCGCAGCGACATGAGAAGGCGAATCTTGCGGGAGTCGGGCGCGTCCTGAGCCATAAGGTCCGGGAGCCTAGCCCGTCTCCTCCCCGCCGCCGAGGGCGGCGGCCAGCGCGTCACGGGTTTCCTGATGGGTGAGGTCCATGTGCAGCGGGGTGACGGAGATCTTTCCGGCATAGACCGCTTCCAGGTCCGTCCCCTCGCCCGGCGTGGAGAGCTTGTTCTGGAAACCCAGCCAGTAATAGTCGCGGCCCGCCGGGTCCTGCCGACGGTCGATCTGCAGCAGGGCGCGGTCGCGGCGGCCGACGGAGGTGACAACGGTTTCCGTGACATCCTCCGGCGCGGCGTCCGGGAAATTGATGTTGATCAGCACATTCTCCGGCCAGCCGGCCTTGAGCAGGCGCTTGATGAGGTCCGGGGCGAAGGCCTCCGCCGTATCGAAGCGGGGCGCGGAGCCGCGCTCGCGGAAATTCATGGTCTGGGACAACGCGATGGACGGTATGCGCTGCTCCATTCCCGCGATGGCCCCGGCGATGGTGCCCGACAGGGTGACGTGTTCGGCCAGGTTCTGGCCGCGATTGACGCCGGACAGGATGAGGTCCGGCGGCGTGTCGCCCATCAGCGAGCCGACGGCCAGCATGACGCAGTCGGTCGGCGTGCCGGTGACCGACCAGTAACGCTCCCCCAGCTTCTTCACGCGCAGCGGATCGTGCAGCGAGATGCCGCGCGAGGCGCCGGACTGTTCGACCCGCGGGGCGACCGTCCAGATATCGTCGGAGAGAGTCTGGGCGATGGCCTGAAGCGTTTGCAGGCCCGGCGCGTCGGCGCCGTCATCATTGGTCAGGAGGATGCGGGGGTTTTCAGGAATCACGCCGCCGGCTCCAGCCGCTCCAGCCCGCCCATATAGGGGCGCAGGGCCTCGGGGATGGTCACCGAGCCGTCTTCATTCTGGAAGTTCTCCAGAATGGCGACCATGGCGCGGCCGACGGCGACGCCCGACCCGTTGAGCGTGTGGACGAATTGCGGCTTGCCGTCCGCGTCCCGGTAGCGGGCGCTCATGCGGCGCGCCTGAAAGTCCCCGCAGTTCGAGACCGAGGAGATTTCGCGATAGGCGTCCTGGCTCGGCAGCCAGACTTCGAGGTCATAGGTCTTTTTCGCGGAGAATCCCATATCGCCCGAAGAAAGCGTCATAACCCTGTATGGAAGCTCAAGTTTTTGCAGGACCGCTTCGGCGGCTTGAGTCATCCGCTCATGCTCGGCCTCGGAATCCTCGGGCCGGGTCACCGAGACCAGCTCGACCTTCTGGAACTGATGCAGGCGGATCATGCCGCGCGTATCGCGGCCCGCGGCTCCGGCCTCAGACCGGAAGCACGGCGTCCAGGCGGTGTAGCGGCGCGGGAGGCTGTCATTGTCCGAGATCTGGCCCGCGGCAATATTGGTCAGCGGAACCTCGGCGGTGGGTATGAGAAAATGATCCCGACCAAATTGCTTCGACTGTAAATCCGCAGATTTATTCTCCGCGTCTCGCACAAGCTCCTCGAGCTCCTGATCACTCTCACCAGAACGAATTACATCGCGCAGTTTTTCAAGAATTCTTCCAGTGGCTCTGACTAGACCTGCAACCAAGCGAGTCTTTTCCGCGGATGAAGTGCGATAGACATCAGCATCAAATTTCGGAAGCTGCCCTGTTCCATACAAAGCTTCGTCTAGGACCATAAACGGCGGGGCGACTTCGGTGTAGCCGAAATCGGTGGTCTGGATATCTAGCATGAAATGGGCGAGCGCGCGCTCCAGGCGAGCGAGACCGCCGGTGAGCATGACGAAACGGGCGCCGGAGATTTTCGCCGCCGTTTCGAAATCCATCATGCCGAGCCCCTCGCCCAGCGCGACGTGGTCCTTTGCCACGAAACCGAGATCCTTCGGCTCGCCCCATTTGCGGGCCTCGACATTATCGTCCTCGCCGGGGCCGACGGGCACGCTGTCGGCAGGAAGATTGGGCAGGCCGGCGAGTTTATCCCCAAGCTCTGTGGATAATTTCTCGGCCTGTTCGCCCTCTGTTTCGATATTTTTCTTGTATTGCGCGACTTCGCTCCGCAGGCGCTCGAATTCCGCCTCGTCGCCGGAGGCTTTCGCCTGACCGATCTTCTTGGAGGCGGCGTTGCGGGCCGTTTCGGCTTCCTGCCGGCGCGTTTCGGACGCGCGGCGGGCCTCGTCCAGTTCGATCAGTTGATCGACCAGAGCCTTCGGGTCGTCGATGAAGCGCTTGCCCCAGCCTTCAATGAAGCGTTCGGGTTCGCTGCGGATGGCTTTGATGTCGTGCATGGGGCACGTGTAGCCGCGCGCCCGCGGTGCGTCTAGGCGGGTTTGCGCCGCCTGTCAGTCCGCGTCTTTCTCTCGCCGCCGCTCGATCAGTTTCACGCACCAGATGGAGATTTCGTAGAGGAGCAGGATCGGGATGGCGAGGACGGTCTGGGAGATGATGTCCGGCGGCGTGACAAAGGCGGAGAGGACGAAAGTGACGACCACCGCGTAGCGCCAGAATTTGCGCAGGCCCGTGGATGTGACGAAACCGGCCTTGGCCAGAAGCGTCAGGACGACGGGAAGCTGAAACGCGGCCCCGAACGCGAACAGGAGCGCGGTGACCAGCGAGAAATAGTCAGAAACTTTTGGAAGAAGACTAACCGAAACAATGCCTTCTTCCATGATTTGCTGACGTAACGCGAAGTTCATCACCAGCGGCAGGACGACATAAAAAACCATCGCCGCGCCGATGGCGAACAGAACCGGCATAGCCCCGAGGAAGGGCAGCAGCGCGCCGCGCTCATTCTTGTACAGACCCGGCGCGACGAAGGCGTAGAGCTGCCACGCCACCACCGGAAAGGCGACGACGACCGCGCCGACCAGCGCCAGCTTCACCTTGACCAGGAAAAATTCCAGCGGCGCGGTAAAGACCAGCTGCAGCTCCCGCCCCTGCCCGTCATTATAGCGCTCGGCCGCGTTCTGGAACGGCACGAGGAGCAACTTGTAGATCGGGCCGGCGAAAATGAAGCAGACGATGAAGGCGGCCAGAATCACCAGCGAGGAGAAGATCAGGCGCGAGCGCAGCTCCGTCAGGTGCTCCAGCAGCGGGGCGCGGCTGGACTCCACCTCGTCCGGGCTGTCGTCCTTGTCCGTGATGTCGGGCGGGGGCGTTTGGGAGCCGCTCATGAGGACTTCGCATCCTCTGGCGGCTCACCGGCGTCCGGCGTATCGCCCTCCGCCTTTGTTTCTGGTTCCGGCGCGCCGCCGGCTCCATGGGCGTCATCGGCGGGCGGCTTGCGGTTCAGCGGGGCCATGACCGCGTCTCCGGTCTCGTCCAGATCTTTCTGGATATCTTTCACGGGGTCGCCGCGCTTGAGGGCCTCAACCTCCTTGCGCAGCTCCTCGATTTCCGCCTGACGGCCCAGTTCCTCAAAACTGGACTGAAATTCGCGGGCCAGACCCCGCGCCTGCCCCCAGAGTTTGCCGACCTTGCGCATCATCAGCGGCAGGTCCTTCGGACCCACGATGATCAGCGCCAGCGCGCCGACGAGCAGCAGCTCGGTAAAGCCGATCTGCGGGATCATCCGGTCAGGCCCTCAAAAGACGGGTTCAGGAAGAGGACGAGGACTTGTCCTTCGCCTTGCCGCCGGAAGGCGACATGTCGATGGTCTCGCCATGGTCGGGGATGGAGCGCGGAGCGGATTTCTCCTTCTCCTTTTCCTCGTCTTCCTCGCTGAGGCCGGAGCGGAAGCTCTTAATGCCGCTGGCGAGGTCGCCCATGATGGAGGAAATCTTGCCGCGGCCGCCAAACAGCAGGAGCAGCAGGACAACAACAATCAGAATTTGCCAGATGCTGGGCGACATGGCGCACCCTCTCAATCAAACGCCGCGCGTGAATGGCGGCTCCGTTTCGCCTTGATGAATACCGCACGGGCGCGTGAGCGTCCAACGCGCGGGGCACTCACGATGACGTGTCTTCGTCCATGAAATCCATATGGAATTCGGAATCGTCGTCCAGCGGATCCTCGGTCAGGGATTCCTCCAGCTTGGCCAGCATTCCGGGGTCGGGAACCTCGAAATCCTTGGGCAGGCGGGAATCGAGCATGCCGGCGGCTTTCAGCTCCGCCTTGCCGGGCAAGTCGCCCAGCGATTCCAGACCGAAATGGGAAAGAAACGCGTCTGTCGTGCCGTATGTCACCGGGCGGCCCGGCGTGCGGCGGCGGCCGCGCATGCGCACCCAGCCAATCTCCATCAGGAGGTCGATCGTGCCTTTCGAGACGGCGACGCCGCGAATTTCCTCGATCTCCGCCCGGGTGACGGGCTGGTGATAGGCGATAATGGCCAGAGTCTCCTGCCCGGCGGAGGACAGCTTGCGCGGCTCCTCGCGCACGTCCTCCAACAGCCAGGCGAGGTCCGAGGCGGTCTGGAAGCGCCAAGCCCCGCCCACGCAGACCAGCTGCACGCCGCGGCCCTCATAGGCCTCCTGAACGCGGTCCAGCAGGTCCGGCACGTCGGCGCCCTTCGGCAGCTTGGCGGCCAGCGTCGCCTCGTCCAGCGGCTCGGCGGCGGCGAACAGAAGCGCCTCCATCATGCGGAGCTGTTCGCCCGCGTCATCCTCGGCCGCGGCGAACATGGCGTCGCGCGTGTCGCGGCGGGCGCGCACCTCGGCGAGATCGACGGGGTCGTCGCTCATGCGTGATCATCCTTTGCTGTGTCGCGCGGCTGTGACCGGCGCAGCCAGAGCGGGGCGAAGACATCGGACTGGCGCAGCTCCGCCACGCCCTCCTTCACAAGCTCAAGAGACGCCGCGAAGCCACTGGCGGAAATAGACTTTTTCGGCGGCGGCTTTGCACCCAGCGTGGATTCCGGCGGCAGCAGGGAATCCAGCGTGCGCCAGTCATCGGCTTCCGGCAGACGCCGGGTCAGGCGGTCGCGGGCGTCCTCCAGCGCCATGACGGGCGGCGTTTCAAACCGCACGGTGGACTTGGCGACGATGGAGCGGCGCGCGCCATAGGCCTTCAGAATGTCGTAGAGGCCGGCCTGCCAGATGGGGGTGGTCTTGCGGCGCAGCCCTTCCGGGTTGCCGCGCGCGAAAACGTCGACGCCCAGCTGGTCGTTGCGGAACAGGGTGTCGACCGCGTTGCGCATCGCCTCCAGCCGCTGCAGGCGGAAAGCCAGCGCCTTGGCGGCGGCTTCCGGATCGCCCTCCTCGTCCTCAGCCGTTTCCGGCTTTGGCAGGATCAGGCGGGATTTCAGCCAGGCCAGCCAGGCCGCCATGACCAGATAATCCGCCGCCAGTTCGATCCGCAGGACGCGGGCATGGGCGATGAAGTTCAGATATTGCTCGGCCAGCTGGAGAATCGATATCTGGCGCAGATCCACCTTCTGGCTGCGCGACATTTCAAGCAGGACATGAAGCGGGCCTTCATAGCCGTCGAGGTCCAGGACCAGCGCCTCGTCCGGCTCCTTGTCCTTCGCGGCGCGCAGGTCGAAATCCAAGTCTTCCTCGAAATCGCTCACGCCATCGCCTCCACCGGGGTTAGCAATTCTTTCAGGCGGGCGGCGCCGGCTTCCGGGTCAAAATCTTCGGGGTCCGGCGCGGCGGCGGCGCGGTCGGCGCGGCGGCGCGCATCGCCCGTCAGGACCTGACAGCCCGAGGCGACTTCCTGCATCGCCTTCAGGTCGCCGGAGCAGTGCAGCGCAATATCGCAGCCCGCGGCGAGCGCCGCGGCCGTCTTGCCGGCCAGTGAGCCGGTCAGCGCCTTCATGTCCAGATCGTCGGTCATCAGAAGCCCGTCGAACCCCATGTCCCCCCGGATCACGTCAGAAATGATCGATTCGGACAGGGTGGCGGGATTCGCCGGATCAAGCGAGCTGTAGAGAATATGGGCGGTCATCGCCATCGGGTCGCGGGCGGCCAGCGCCTTGAACGGGGCGAAATCGGTAGCCGTCATGTCCTCCGCCGGGGCGGCGACCTTCGGCAGGGAGAGATGGCTGTCGGCGGTGGCGCGGCCGTGACCGGGAATGTGCTTGATGACGCCCTGCACGCCGCCCGCCTCCAGCCCGTCCAGCGCCGCGCCGCCGAGGGCAGCGATGACGTCCGGGTCGCGGGAAAAGGCGCGCTTGCCGATAATCTCGTGCGCGCCGGGCTGGGGCAGGTCCAGAACCGGGGCGCAGTCGGCGTTGACGCCGACCTCCAGAAGGTCATGGGCGATCAGGCGGTGCTTGAGGCGGCAAGCCTCCAGCGCGGCGCCGCGATCCATGACGTAGAGTTCGCCGAACGGCGCGGCGGCCGGGTATTCGCGCCAGTGTGGCGGGCGCAGCCGGGCGACCGGGCCGCCTTCCTGATCAATAAAGATCGGCGCGTGACGGCCGACTGTGTCGCGCAGATCGGCGCAGAGGGCGGAAATTTGCTCCCGGTCTTCGCAATTGCGCTTGAACAGGATGAAGCCCCACGGATCGGCGTCGGCGAAGAAGGCGCGCTCCTTCTTGCCCAGGCTCAGCCCTTCACAGCCATAGATCGCGGCGAGCTGGCTCACCGCGCGACCGAGATGCAGTCCTGCCCGCGCGCCTTGGCCTCGGCGCAGTAAGCGTCCGCGGCGCCCTTGGACTGGAAACCGGGGACGCGGACGCGGATATAGATTCCGCGCTCGCCCAGATCGGCGCGCTGATAGTCAGGCCGGACGCCGTTCGTCAGGTCCGGCGCCTTGGTCCGGAAGCCCTGCCAGACGGCCTGCGCGTCTTCATTGGTGCGCGTGGCGGCGATCTGGACCAGCCAGGGGCCGTCGGCGCTGGCCGGAAGCACACCGGAATCAGCGGTCGCGGCGGGAGCCTCCGGTTCAGGCTCGAGTTCGGGTTCCGGCTCGGGTTCTTCTTCTACAGGCTCGGCTGGCGTTTCTTCCGGCGCTTCCGTTTCAGCCGGGGCTTCCGTCCCGGCGGGTTCGTCGCCGCGCAGGCCGTCCGGCGCTTCGTCCGGGGTTTCGGACTCCGTCCCGGCGGGCGGCAGCGATTCCATCTCTATCGGCTCCTCGGCGGGCGGGGAGACATTCTCCTCAACCTCGCGCGGCTGGCCGGAAATCTCGTCATAGACCAGCTTGTCCTGGTCCGGCGTCTCATAGCCGCCGGGATCGGCGGGGACGGTCTTGAAGGGGCGTTCGTCGGCGGCGATCCGCGGCGGCGCGTCGCGCCCGCCCTCGCGCACGCCCTGATTATAGGCGCTCCAGATCACGCCCGCGAAGGCGATCAGGACGATGACCGCGACGGCCAGCAGGATGGCTCCGCGGCGGCGGCCCCCGCCCTCGTCGTCATAATCATCGCCATCGACGGGCGGCGCATATGCGCCGCGGCGTTCTTCGCTCATGCCTGCCTCGTCAGCTTTTTAAAGCCGGTCTTCCCCATAGGTGTCCGATAAAGGCGTTTCAGGCCGCGCGCCGCAAGGGGTCTTGTCGGTTTATCCCCGCCCGAGACCGCTAAAACCTAGAAATAGCCCTCGACGGAGAAGAGTTTGCGGTGCTCTTCCAGCGCGTAGCGGTCCGTCATGCCGGCCACGTAGTCGGAAACGATTCGCGCGGTTTCCAGCGATTTCGGCTCCCCGGCCAGGCGCAGCCACTCGCGCGGCATGACATTGGGCTCGGCCAGATAGAGCTGGAACAGATCGCCGACGACGCGGCGCGCCAGGCTCATCTTCCGGTTCACGTCCGGGTGGCGGTACATGTTGGCGAACAGGAATTTGCGGAGTTCCGCATCCTTGGCGCGATGTTTCTCCGAAAAACCGACCAGCGTGCGGCCCGCGGCGCGGACGTCTTCGGGCGATCCGGGCCGGGCGTCGGCGAGGCGGCGTTCGGTTTCCGCCATCACGTCCTCCACCATCGCGCCAATCATCTCCCGCACCGATTCGTGGATCAGGCGCGACTTTCCTATGTCGGGCCAACGCTTGCGCACGGAATGGAAAATCTCGCCCACGAAGGGCACGTCCATGACGTCATCTATGCCGAACAGGCCCGCGCGCAGGCCGTCATCGATGTCGTGATTATTGTAGGCGATGTCGTCGGCGATGGCGGCGACCTGCGCCTCCAGCCCGGCATGGCTTTCCAGCTCCAGCCCGCGCCATTGCGGATAGTCGGTGAGCGCCCAGGGCAACTCCTCTACGCTGACCTGTTCGGTCACGACCGGGCCGTTGTGCTTCACCACGCCTTCCAGCGTTTCCCAGGTGAGGTTCAGGCCGTCATGGTCGGGATAGCGCTGTTCGATATGGGTGACGATGCGCAGAGTCTGGGCGTTGTGGTCGAAACCGCCATATTCGCGCATTGCGGCGTGCAGGGCCGCCTCCCCCGCATGGCCGAAGGCCGGGTGGCCAAGATCGTGAGCGAGCGCCAGCGCCTCGGCCAGATCCTCGTCCAGCCGGAAAGACCGGGCCAGCGAGCGGGCGATCTGCGCCACTTCAAGCGAATGGGTCAGGCGGGTGCGGTGATGATCGCCTTCATGGGCGACGAAGACCTGCGTCTTCTGCTTCAGGCGGCGGAAGGCGGTGGAGTGGATGATGCGGTCGCGGTCCCGCTGGAACGCGGTGCGGGACGGGCTTTCCGAGGTCTCATGGATGCGGCCGCGCGTCTTCGCCGGATCGCTGGCGTAAGGGGCGAGAGTCTTCATTGTCGGTCCGCCCTTTTTGAATGCCAAGGGGTCAGCCCCCTTGCGAGTCCGCGTTCATGCGCGCCGGCGAAACGGAAATCCCGTGCAGCCGCCAACCGCCCTCGACCATCTGGTAGTAGAGATCGAAGCGGATTGAAACGGGTCTGAACTCGAACGCGCCGCGCAGCCGCAGGAGGCCGTTATCCTCCACCTGCGGCGGCAGGTAGAAAGCGGGCTCGGCGGTCAGGGACTGGCTGAGATCGACGCGTTGAGCGCGGAGATCGGAGAAGATTTGCGAGAGCTGCTCCGGCGAGTTCTGTTCCTTGAATCCCGGCGAACCGAGCGACCACAGGACGGTGTAATTATTCGTGCGATTGGCGTGATCGACCGCCAGAAGCGTCGACCAGACCATTTTCTCCGCCGCCAGCTCGCTGATCTGCTGGGCCGGGGCGGCGCGCGGAAGCAGCAACGCCAGCGCAAGAACCGCGGCGGTGACGAAAAAACGCGCCGGGGCAAGAAACCCCGGCGCGCCAAGTTTGCGAAGTTCAGTCATGCGTTACCGGCTAATGGAGAATCCAGCTCTGGCGCCGACTGTATCACTATCCAGCCCCACGCCAACGCCGGCGGAGAACTGCATGTACTCGTTCGCGCGGATGGCGCCGGCGACCGAGAGCGCGTTCTGGTCCTCGAAATAGCCGTAACCGCCGCTGAGGGTCCAGCGATTGCTGGGCGGCACGTACGGCGTTTCCATGGCCAGCGCGATGGCCACGCCTTCCGCATTTTCCTGCAGCCCGCGATTGTTCGCCTGAATGGCGTTGAAGAAGGCCCCGCCATCGGTCGCCAGATTGCCGTTGGCGTCGGAGGTGACCATTTCAAGCGGGCCGGACTGCGCGGACCGGCTGGCGCCCGAGGTGATCCCGGACATCGTATAGGTGCTGCTGCTGGTGCCCAGCGCGACCTGGTTTTCCCGGGTCGTCACCGCGCCCGCGCCAATGGCCGTGGAGCCGGCAAACGCGGCCGAGCTGTCAGAGCCGATCGCCGTTGCATTCAGGCCGACGGCGCTGGCCGCCTCGCCCACCGCCAGGGTGCGTTCGCCCTGCGCGGAGGCCAGATGGCCGATGGCATGAGCGCGCTCGCCGGTGGCGTTGGCCTGCCAACCGAACGCAGTGGCCGCGGTGCCGTTGGCGACACTTTCGCCGCCGATCGCGGTGGTGGAGGTGCCGGTGGCCGAGGCGCTGTCGCCCATGGAGAGCGCGTCCGTGCCGTTCGCGACAGCCTGATTGCCGATGGCGGTGGCGTTGGCCGTCTGGGCCTGCGCGTTTTCACCGATGGCGAGGCTGAAATCGCCCTGCGCGGAGGCCAGATGACCGAAGGCGTGGGCGCGCTCGCCAGTGGCGTTTGACTGCCAGCCGAAAGCGGTGGCGGCCGTGCCGTTGGCGACGCTTTCGCCGCCGACCGCCGTCGTGGAGGTGCCGGTGGCCGAGGCGCTGTCGCCGATGGCGAGCGCGTCCGTGCCATTGGCGACGGACTGGTTGCCAATGGCGGTTGAGTTGTCGCTCTGCGCCTGGGCGTTCTCACCCACGGCGAGGCTGAAATCTCCCTGCGCCGAGGCGATATGGCCGATGGCGTGGGCGCGTTCGCCCGTGGCGTTCGATTGCCAGCCGAAAGCCGTCGCGGCGATGCCGTTGGCAACGCTTTCGCCGCCGACCGCGGTGGTGGACGGACCCGTGGCGGAGGCGTTCTCGCCCACCGCCGTGGCGTCCGTTCCATCCGCCGTGGCGTCCGTTCCGACGGCGGTCGCCAGTTCGCCGGAAGCGTCGGAGCCGACGCCGCATTCAAGCGAATCCGCGCCGGAACCAGTGTTACAAGGCGCTGTGCCGTCTGCGGCGGCCGCGCCGGCCCATGTGATAGCCAGCATGCTGCCGGCGACCATCAAACCATTACGGAAAAACTTGCGTGACCCATTCATAACCTGGTGTCTCCTCTTGCATGATCGCAAAGGAGACCGTTCCGCCAGGACTCATGTCTCACCGAGATTGCAGGGGGCAAAGGCGTCCCTCGCGATGCGCTGAAGCAATATCGCTCCATGGACGGGACATGTGCCGATCCCGAAGCGAGGCAAGAAAAATCTTTGAGAAACGGAAGAATTATACGGTTTGTTCTTTTTAAACCGGCATTCAGTCTTGAGCTGAAAATTTTACTTAAGTTAAAAGCAGGCGCCGCAACCTGCGCGCCGGCTCTTAAAATCGGGAGGCGGGATCGCTAGATAAGATGTCATGACCGAGTCTGATCAAACACCCGTCACCATAAGCGCCTCCGCCGCCAGGAAGATCGGCGCGATCCTTGCCGGCGAGCCGGACAAGGTGCTGCGCGTCGCCGTCGAGGGCGGAGGCTGTTCCGGCTTCTCCTACAAGATCGATTTTGGCGAACGCGAGGACGAAGACATCGTGCTGGAGCGCGACGGCGCGACCGTGGTGATCGATCCGGTGTCCCTGCCCTTCCTGCAGGGCGCGGAGATCGATTTTACCGAGGAGCTAATCGGCGCCTCGTTCAAGATCAACAACCCGAACGCGACGGCGGCCTGCGGCTGCGGCACCAGCTTTTCGGTCTGATGGGGCTTTCCGTCTCCGGCGCGCTGGCGCAGCGTATTTCCACCCGCGCCTTTCTGGACAAACCGGTTTCCGAAAACCTGATCCGCGAGGTTCTGGACGCGGCGCGCCGCGCGCCCTCCGGCGGCAATCTGCAGCCCTGGAAGGTGATCGCGGCGGGAGGCGATGAGCTGCCGGCGCTGACCGCGCTGGCGCAGCGCGTTCTGAGCGAGAACCCGACCGGCGAGGACACGGACCGGCCCGTCTATCCGTCCAGGCTTTGGGAGCCCTACCGTACCCGCCGGTTCGAGGCGGGGGAGGAACTCTATGGCAAGCTGGAAATTCCGCGCGAGGACAAGGGCGCGCGCCTGACGCAGTTCTGGAAGAATTACGAATTTTTCGGCGCCCCGGCGGCCCTGTTCTTCGTGATCGAGGAAGAGATGGGGCACGGCCAGTGGGCGCATCTGGGCATGTTCATGCAGTCTATCGCGCTGCTGCTGGAGGAGCGCAGACTGGCCAGCTGCATGCAGGAAGCCTGGGGCATATTGCGCCCGTCCCTGAAGAGCCATTTCGGACTGGCGGACGGCGAGATGGTCTATTGCGGCATGGCGGTGGGTTACGCCGACCCGGATGCGGTCATCAATCGCGTGCGGACGGCCCGTGAGCCGGTGGACGCGTTCACTGAATTCAGAGGCTTTTGAGCGGCGCGCCCCCTCGCCTTTGAACGCGACTCCGTTAGAACAGGGCGCATGAAGATTGCGACCTGGAACGTGAACTCCGTGAAGGCCCGCATCGGGACCGTCATGGACTGGCTGAAAGAGGCGGCGCCGGACGTTGCCTGCCTTCAGGAAATCAAGACGACCGACGAGGGCTTTCCGCGCATGGAGCTGGAAGACCTCGGCTATAATATCGAGACGCACGGCCAGAAGAGCTATAACGGCGTCGCGATCCTCTCCAAATTTCCGATGAGCGACGTCACGCGCGGCCTGCCGGGCGGCGATGGCGACGATCAGGCGCGCTATATCGAGACGCTGATCGAGGCCGATACGCCGGTGCGCGTAGCCTCCATCTATCTGCCGAACGGCAACCCGGCGCCGGGGCCGAAATATGATTACAAGCTAGACTGGATGGACCGGCTGGCCGCCCATGCGCGCGAATTGCTGGCGCTGGAGGAGCGGCTGGTTCTGGCCGGGGACTATAACGTGATCCCGACCGAAGATGACGTGCATGACCCGGCGGTCTGGGCCGATGACGCGCTGTTCCTGCCCACGACGCGGGCGAAATATCATGCGCTGCTGAATCTGGGGCTGACCAGCGCGTACGAACAGGCGGACGGGCGGCCGCACCAGTACACGTTCTGGGACTATCAGGGCGGCGCGTGGCCGAAGAATCACGGCATCCGCATCGACCATCACCTGCTTTCCGCCGAAGCCGCCGACGCGCTGTCCGGGATCACGATCCACAAGGATGCGCGGTCCATGGACAAGCCGAGCGACCATGTGCCGGTCGTGATCGAGCTGCTGGACTGAAGGCGTGATGGTCCGCCGGGCCGCCGATGATTACTGGCGCTATGCCGCCATGGCCGCCATCGCGCTGGCCGCGCTGATCAAGCTGCTGCTGGCTGCGCAGGTGGCCTTCATCTGGGAAGAAGCAAGCTACCGCATCGCCGGGTCACACCCGGCCTGGGGCTTTGCCGACACGCCGGCGGGCGCGCCGCTGCTGAACTGGCTGAGCGCGGCGGTGTTCGGGGAAACGCGGCTGGGGGCGCGGCTGATCTTCTGGCTGGCCGGGGCGCTGATCCCGCTGGCCGTGTGGCGGTTGGCCGACGACGTGGCGGGGCCGCGCGCGGCGGCGCTGGCGGGGCTGATGGCGGCGGTGATCCCGCCGGTCTTCGTGGCCGGGGCGCACGCCTATCCCGAACCTATATTGCAGCTTCTGTTCGTGACGCTGCTGATTGCGCTGTCGGGCGGGCTGCGGTCCAGCGACCGGCGCTGGTGGATCGCGGCGGGCGTGATTTGCGCGCTGGGGCTGGCCTATCACTATCGCTTCTGGTTCGTGCCGGCGGGGCTGGGCCTGTTCGCCGTGGCGACGCCGCAGGGGCGCAACCTTTTGAAGACGCGCGATCCCTGGATTGCGGGCGCGATCGCGGCGATCGGGCTGGCGCCCGGGCTGATCCATAATATCCAGACGGGGTTTGCGTCCTTCACCTTCCAGGCGGCGGGACGTCAGGAATGGTCTTTCTGGCCGCCGGGCCTGCTCTATCCGCTGGAGCAGGCGGCGATTTTGACGCCGGTGATCGCCGCATTCGTGGCGCTGGGCGCGCTGCAGCTATGGCGGGCGGTCCGGCGGGGCGAGGCGTTTGCGGGGCTGGTCCTGTTTCCGGCGGCGCTGATCTGGGTTCTGTTCGCGCTGCTGGCGCCGCTGAACAAGGATTACCTGCTGCACTGGCCGTTCATGGCCTATGCGCCGCTGCTGCCTTTCGCGGCGATCGAGGCTGAGCGCTGGATGCACGGGGCGCGCTGGCGGGTGTGGGTTACGGCCGGCGGGGTGGCGCTGGCGGCGGTGGCGAGCCTTGGCTGGGCGGTGAACCTGATGGCGTGGCAAAGCGCGGGCGAGACGCGGCTTTATGGCGGGGATCTGGAGGACTGGTCGGACCTGCACCGGCCACTGGATACGGCGCTGCTGCGCCTGCCGGGCGATGCCCCGGCCATCGTCGTGGCGAGCGACCATGTGACAGCGTCGCAGATCGCGGTTGCGGCCGATCCGGGGGCGCCGGTCTATGCGCTGGACCACCCGACCGACGCGGCGCAGGGATTCCAGTTCTACTGGGATAAATGGGGCCGCGGGGAAGCGGACCTGCCGGACGGGGCCGAAGCGGTGATCGCGCTGCGCGAGCCGGACTATCTCTATCGCAGCGCGGAGCGCACGGCGTTCCGGGCGCGGCTGTGCGGCAGGTTCGGCGAGATCGAAAAGCTGGCCACCGTGCCGCTGGCGCCGGGCGTGGTGCGGGTTTCCATCTATACCGCGCGCGCCGGGGGTGAGACCCCGCCCGCCGCATGTCCGCTGCTGCCCAAGGCGATGATCGAACAGCCGCAAGCGGCCGAGCGCATGGCCCGCCAGATGCGGCCCGTCTATGGCGTGGCGGCGCACCCGGACGGGGTGAGGCGGATCGACGTGCTGCTGGACGGCCGGGTGATAGCGGGGACGGACCAGCGCCATGACCTGCCGGGCTACCGTTTCCCCGAGGTTCTGGATTTCGACCCGGATTATCCGGCGGTCTATTGGGATTTGCGAGTTGATTTCGCGCCCTATGAGCCGGGCAAGCACGCGCTGGGCGTGCGGGTGACGACAGGCACCGGCGAAACGGTCGAGAGCGACCACCGGATTATCTATTTGAAGTAAGGCGTCAGGCGCCCTGCCCTTCGAGACGCCCTGCGGGCTCCTCAGGGAAAGGGCTACTGTGCCGCTGCGAATTTCACGCCAACCTTATCCTGAGGAAGCCGCGAAGCGGCTGTCTCGAAGGAGGTTCCAGAACGTTACTAAGGCCGGACTTCCCGAAGGGCCTTGATGACGTTGCGGACGGAGCCGATCTCGCTCATCAGGCTTTCGAAGCGTTCGGGGTCGTCCATGGGTTTGAACATGGAGCCGGGTTCAAACAGGTTTTTGGTGTCGATCAGGAAATAGAGCCAGCCGCCGGCGATGGCGCCGCGCAGTTTCTTGCCGCCAAAGCGCGCCTCCATCGCCGCCAGATGCTCCATGACATTGGGCGGCAGCAGGTAGCGCGCCTCCACCTGATCGGTGGTCCAGACGGTGAAGATTTTCTCGAATTCGTTCTCGCCCATCCCGGCGCGGTCCATGCCGCGCGGGGCGGAAAAACCGTCGAACAGGCCGCCATCGCGGGCAAAGACAGTTTCGCCCAGCGCGCTGGACTGGTGCTGAACGCGGCCGATCACGCCGCGAAAGACGGTGACGTAATAGGTCTTCTTGTCGGATTTGCGCTTTTCCTCGAGATGCGCCTCGTAGAACTGGAAGCGCGCGCCGTCATGCTCGCCCTCGATCCAGTCCTCGAAATCGCGGCGGTCATGGCCGGGCAGAAGGGAATAGCGGCGGCAATCCTCGAACCCGACCGGCTCGAACCCCTTTTCCTGATGGGAATAGCCCAGCGCGGTGATGACCGGATGCAGTAGCGCCTGCTTGGCTTTTTTGTGGATGCCCTGAAGCATCGCGGCGCCGCCCCCGACAGTCAGGACAGCAGCCAGAATGAACGCGAAAATGATCAGGTCCGGGTTGCCATAGAGCGCGAGCAGGAGGGAGATGATCGCCGCCACGCCGAAGATCACGCCGCCGGCAATGAAGCAGCGGCGGATCACCTGTTTGCGTTCGGCCTCCAGCTCGCCGAGCGCGGGACGGACCTGTGTTTCCCAGAGGCCGGGCGGCGCGTCCTCGAACCCCTCGGGAAGCGTCTGGCCCGCTTGCGTCATCCGTCCAGACGCGCCTGCGCGGCTTCCAGCTTGTCCTTCTGGGCCTGCGCCTCGGCCAGCTTTTCGCGTTCGCCCGCGACCACGGCTTCAGGCGCATTGGCGACGAATTTCTCGTTGCCGAGCTTTTTCTCGAAGCGGGTGATTTCGGCGTCCCATTTCTCCAGCTCTTTGGCCAGGCGCGCGCGTTCAGCGTCCAGATCGACAAGGTCTTCGAGGCGGAGGGCGAAGGTGGAGCCGCCGACGACGGCCTGCACGGATTTTTCCGGCGCGGCATCCGCAAATTCCAGCTCCGTCACCCGCGCCAGACGGCGCAGCGGTTCGGAGAGCCGTTTCGCGCGGTCCTGCGCGGCCTGATCCGCGCCAACGAAGATCAGCGGCGCGGTGGCGGCGGGCGGGACATTCAGACCGGCGCGGACCGAGCGGATCTCGGTCACCAGGTCGATCAGCCAGTTGAGATCGGCGGCGGCGGCCTCGTCGATCAGGTCATCGCCGAAGTCCGGCCAGTCGGCGGAGATCAGAAGGGTTCCGCGCCCCGCCTCCCCGGCCGTCTTGTTCCAGAGCTCCTCGGTCACGAAGGGCATGAAGGGGTGGAGGATGCGCAGGATCTGGTCCAGCGCCCAGGCGCCGGCGGCGCGGGTCTCCGCAATCGCCGCTTCATCCTCGCCGTTCAGGATAGGCTTGGCGAGCTCCAGGAACCAGTCGCAATAGACGTTCCAGGCGAAGCGGTAGGCCGTGTTGGCGGCGTCGTTGAAGCGATAATTCTCGAGATTGCGCGCCACCTCGCGGCCCGCCTTGATCGACTCGCCGATGATCCAGCGGTTCACGGCCTGTTTGGCGTCCGCCGGGTTGAAATCCGGATCGGGCGCAAAGCCATTCATCTGGCCGAAGCGGGCGGCGTTCCACAGCTTGGTGGTGAAGTTGCGGGCGCTCTCGAACCGGTCTTCGGAGACACGGATATTGGCGTTCTGCGCGGCGCCGGACACCAGCGCGAAACGCAGCGCGTCCGCGCCATAGCGGTCCACGATGTCCAGCGGGTCGGTGACATTGCCCTTGGACTTGGACATCTTCTGGCCGTTGGCGTCCACGACCAGGCGGTGAATGAAGACGTCATGGAACGGGATTTCGCCGTCCATGAAGTGGATGCCCTGCATCATCATCCGGGCGACCCAGAAGAAGATGATGTCGAAGGCCGTGATCAGGACCGTGGTCGGATAGAAGGCTTTCAGCTCATCGGTCTCTTCCGGCCAGCCGAGCGTGGAGAACGGCCACAGGGCGGAAGAGAACCAGGTGTCGAGGACGTCCTCATCCTGCGTCAGCGCGACGTCCTTGCCGTGCTTTTCTTTCGCCTGGGCCTGCGCGGCGGCTTCCGTCTCGGCGACAAAGATATTGCCGTTTTCGTCATACCAGGCCGGGATGCGGTGCCCCCACCAGAGCTGGCGCGAGATGCACCATGGCTCGATATTTCGCATCCATTCGAAATAGGTCTTTTCCCAGTTTTTCGGGACGAATTTCGTCTTGCCGGTTTCCACCGCCTCAATGGCGGGTTTTGCAAGCGTTTCGGCGTCCACGAACCACTGGTCGGTGAGATACGGCTCCACGACGACGCCGGAGCGGTCGCCGAAGGGCTGCATGATTTTCTTGTCCTCGACCGCCTTCAGGCAGCCAAGCTCGTCCATGCGCGCGACGATCTTCTTGCGCGCCTCGAACCGGTCGAGACCGCGGAAATCTTCCGGGATACGGGCGAGGCCCTTATCGTCCGCCTCGGCGGTCGCCTCCGACAGGAAGCGGGCTTCCGGGTCGAACAAATTGATCGAAGCCAGGCCCGCGCGCTGACCGACCATGAAGTCGTTGAAGTCATGGGCCGGGGTGATTTTCACCGCGCCGGCGCCCTGCTCCGGGTCCGCGTGTTCGTCCGTGACGATGGGAATTTCGACATCCGCGATCGGCAGGCGCACCTTTTTGCCGACCAGGTCCTTGTAGCGCTCGTCATCCGGGTGCACGGCGACGCCGGTATCGCCCAGCATGGTCTCGGGGCGCGTGGTGGCGACCAGAATATAGTCGCGCGTCTCCCACTCGGTCGGCTTGCCGTCCTCGTCATGGGCGATGGGGAATTCATAGGTCGAGCCATCAGCCAGCGGATAGGCGAAATGCCAGAAATGGCCGTCGATTTCCTTGTTCTCGACTTCGAGGTCGGAGATGGCGGTCTGGAAGTGCGGATCCCAGTTCACCAGCCGCTTGTCGCGGTAGATCAGGCCCTGTTCGTGCAGTTCCACGAACACTTTCAGGACGGCGGCGGAAAGCCCCTCGTCCAGCGTGAATCGTTCGCGGCTCCAGTCGCAGGACGCGCCGAGGCGGCGCAGCTGGCGAAGGATGGAGCCGCCGGACTGGCCCTTCCATTTCCAGACGCGCTCAATGAAGGCTTCGCGGCCCATGTCGCGGCGGGAGATATTGCCCTCGGCCGCGAGCTGACGCTCCACCACCATCTGGGTGGCGATGCCGGCGTGGTCGGTGCCCGGCTGCCAGAGGACGCGCTTGCCCAGCATGCGCTGATAGCGGACCAGCGAATCCTGAAGCGTGTTGTTCAGGGCGTGTCCGATATGCAGAGAGCCAGTGACGTTGGGCGGCGGGATGACGATGCAGAAGGTTTTCGCATCGGGATCGTCCTTGGGCTGGAAGGCGCCGGAGTCCTCCCACTCATCGTACCAGCGGCTTTCCGCCGCCTGCGGATCGAAAGTCTTGTCGAGCATGGGCCTCTGATGACCGGAAATTGCGCCTAAAGGCGACATGAAAAAGGGTTCGCGGGGCTATAGCAACGCCCCGCGCCACAGGCCAAGCATTCGGGTAAGCCTGAAATCGCGCGGAAATTACCGCCGGCGGGCGATGCGCTCGATTTCTTCCTCGACCTTCGCCTCGACAATGCGGGGCAGGTTCTCGTCCAGCCAGCTCTTGAGCATGGGCTTGAGAAGCTCGCGGACCAGCGCTTCCAGCGTCTGGTCGTCATCGCCCATGCGCAGGCCCGCGCTGAGCCTGGCGAACGCGCCGGCGGAGGCCGTCGCCGCGCCATCGCCGACAAGACCGCTGGCGGACGGGGCGTCTTCCGCCCATTCGCGCGCCGCCGCCGGTTGAGGCTGCGGCTCCGGCTCATGGCGGATCTCGGGGCGCGGTTCAGGCTCGGGGTCCATCGCGACGACGTCTTCCATCGGACGCGGCTCCGGCTCGGGCTCGGGTTCCGGCTCGGGCGGCGGGGCCGCCGCTTCGGGCTCGTCCTCGACCGGTTCGGTCAGCTCCAGAACGTCCTCGTCCTCAGCTTCTTCGGGCTCAGGCTCGGGTTCGGGCGCAGGAGCAGCTTCGGCCTGCGGCTCTTCCGCCGCCTGCGCGCCATCCTCGTCGTCCTCAGAAATGATCCGGCGAATAGAGGACAGGATTTCCTCCATCGTGGGTTCTTTTTCAGCCTCGGCCATGGCTATCCCCGATTCGTTCTATGTTTACAGGCTAATGGCGGGTTCGCCTTTATGTCCAGCAAAGCCTTACGGTTCGATTGACGTCGAGACCAGACGGCGTTTCGTGTCGTTGAAATCCGCGTCGGGGTCGAATTCGGCAATCGGCAGTTCAAGATAATCCGCAGTCAGCAGGCCCATGGCGGAAAGCAGCCGGTGGGCGGCGACATATTGCTGCTGGCGCGCCTGAGCCAGACGGATCTGGGCGTTGCGCAGCTGAAGTTCGGTATCCAGCACTTCAAACGTGGAGCGGAGGCCGTAATCGACTTCCTCCTGAATGCCTTCCAGCGCCTCTTCGGCGGCGGCGGTGGCGTCCTCGCTGGTCACCACGATATCGCGCGCGGCGCGCCACTGGCTCCAGGCGGAGGTCACTTCCTCCAGGATGATGCGCTCGCCGCGCTTTACGCGGAGGCGGTCGCGATTGACCTGATACTTGGCGGCGCGGATCTGGGACCGCTCGAAACCGCCGGAAAAAATCGGGATCTCCAGCCGGGCCGTCAGCGAGGCGGCCTCTTCCTCGTCGCCGGCGAAGTTCAGGTTTTCGCGGCGGCTGAGCGTGCCGTTGAGGGTGACGCGGGGCTTGATGTCCGAGCGCGCCACGTCAACGCCGTGCACGGAGGCTTCCTCGACATAGCGGATCGAGACCAGTTCGGGATTCCAGGCGATCGCCGTTTGCTGCGCCTGATCCTCGCTCTCCGGCATGGGCGGCAATTCGGGCAGCGGCTCCAGCGACATGGGCGGAAAACCGAACACGTTTTCATAGCTGGCGCGGGCGGCCTGGAAATCCGCCTGCGCGCTGGAAAGATTGGCGCGGGCGATGGAGTAGCGGGACCGCGCCTGCGCGACATCGGTGCGGGTGACCTCCCCCACGTCGAAGCGCGCCTCGGTGTCGTCCACCTGGGCCGCCAGCGCGCGCACGCTCTCGCGGCGGATCTCGACCACTTCCGCGCTGGTCATGACGGTGGTGTAGGCCCGGACGCCATTGAAAATCACGTCCTGGGTTTCGGCGTAGAGGCTGTAGCGCGCCGACTGGATGGAGGCCTTCGCCTGACGCATGGAGGCCGGGGCGCGGCCGCCCGTATAAAGCGGCTGGCCAAAATTCAGCTGGGCGACAGTCGGCTCCAGCTCGTCATCGGAAGCGAAGATCGAACCGGACTCGTTGGTCTTGCGGTATCCGTAGGAAGCGCTGGCCGAGACCTGCGGCATCTTGTTGGAGCGCGCCTGTGCGTAATTTTCGTTGACGATGCGCAGATTGGCGCGCGCCGCCAGAATGCTCGGATTGCTGGAATAGGCGTGCGCCAGCACTTCGCGAAGCTCGTCGGCGCTGGCCGGAGAGACCGCGAAAACGCAGGCCAGTGATATGGCGGCGGCGCGTAGCTTCACCGAGTTTCCTCCCAAAAATCCCCTTGGCCCGCGGGCTGCCTACAAGTCCCGGGCCAGTCCGGCAAGCGCGCCGGTCAATCGAAATCAGAAAACGAACGAGGGTTCCGGCTCGAATCCGGGCAGAAGCGGCGGTTGCGCATCGAACAGCTCGCGCCGGCCGACGGCGCCGCCATCGCGGCGATAAAGAACCGCGCGGCCCGCCCCGTTGACCATTTCGAACACGCCCAGACGCCCCCCGTCAGAGAGCTGGTCGAACCAGGAACGCGACGGCGCGGCGACCGCCCCGTCGACCAGAATCAGGTCGAACGGCCCCTGGTCCGGCGCGCCGTTCTTGATGTCGCCTTCAATCACCACGGCGTTGTCGGCGCCGATATGATCCAGACTGGCGCTGGATTTCTCCAGCATCGCCGTATCCGGCTCCACGCCCACGACCGTTTCCACGAGGCTGGCCAGCACGGCGCAGCTATAGCCCCGGCCAGAGGCCAGATTGAGCGCAATATCTGTCTTGCGCGGCTCCATGGCCTGAAGCAATTTCGCGAAATCGCGCGGCCGCAGCAGCCAGCGGCCCTCGGTCAGCTCCACATGGGAATCCGAATAGGCTTGCGCCCGTTTGGCCTTGGGCAGGAACAGCTCGCGCGGGATGTCCCGCATCGCCTGAACGAGGCCGCCCATCGTGACGTCGCTGGTCCGCACCTGGCCTTCGACCATATGGCGCCGCATGGCTGAGTAATCTGTCATCCGCTTTTTTCGTCTCTGCCTGTCCGCATTCCAATACTGTTCTCGCGGCGGCTTATATCCCGCCGCTGCATCCAACCGCAACGCATGCGCGGCGCCTCATTGCGCGGGGCGCCGCGCTTGGCTATAGCGTGTCGCCTTCACACCACATGCGACAGGGGCGCCGTGGCGGAGTGGTGACGCAGAGGACTGCAAATCCTTGCACCCCGGTTCGATTCCGGGCGGCGCCTCCATCCCCTTCCCGCACTCAGAAATAGTCCAGCGGAATCGTGATTCGGCGCACGCCGGTCTCATCCGGCTCCGGCGGCTGGCCGCCGCGCACATTCAGCTGCACCGATGGCAGCATCAGCCGCGGCAGGCCCAGCGTGGCGTCGCGCGCCTCCCGCATTTCCACGAATTCGTCTTCGCTCACCCCGTCACGGGCGTGAATATTCTTCCGACGCTCCTCGGCCACCGAAGTCTCCGCGCGGGGGTCGCGGTTCGCGGCGGCGCCATAATCATGACAGACGAAAATCCGGGTCTCGGCGGGAAGCGTATCCAGAAGCTTGCGAATCGAGCGGTACAGCGTGCGCGCGTCCCCGCCCGGAAAATCACAGCGCGCCGTGCCCATGTCCGGCTGGAAGATGGTGTCGCCGACAAAGGCGGCGTCCCCGATTACATAGGTTCCGCAGGCCGGAGTGTGGCCGGGCGTGGCGATATAGCGCGCCTCGAGTCCCCCCAGGGCGAATGTCTCGCCATCCGCGAAAAAATGATCGAAGCCCTCGCGCCCCGGCAGCACGATCTTTTCGTAGCCGAAGGCGTCGCGGAACGCGGCGCGGACTTCATCGATCCGCCGGCCGACGGCGATCTTGCCGCCCAGCCGTTTCCTGACCGCCGGCGCGCCGGAGATGTGATCGGCGTGGACATGGGTTTCCAGAATCCATTCGACCGTCAGGTCCTGCTGTTCCACCCAGTCACAGATGCGATCCGCGAAATTCGTGCAGGTGCGGCCGGTCACCGTGTCGAAATCCAGCACCGCATCGATCACGGCCGCCGCCTTTGAGTCGGGATCGGAGACGACATAGGCGAACGTGCCCGAGTCCGCGTGGTAAAAAGATTCAACGCAAGGCACGGCGGTCACGCGCGGCCCTCCCCGCTTACGCCGGCCCTCGCCAGTTCATCATCCAGAGAGCCCGTGATGCGCGCCCAGAGCATCCGGTAGTCGCTGATCAGCGACCAGAGCGGGTGCGTGAAGGTCGCCGGTTTGTTGCGCTCTATGAAGGCGTGACTGATCCAGGCGAAGAAATACCCCGAAACGGGAACCAGAATCAGCGCCCACCAGGTGCGCGTCGCCAGGGCCAGCAGCAGGAGGCCGATGGCGAGGACCGATCCGGCATAGTGCAGAACCCGCGTTTCGGGACGCGCGTGCTCCCGCAGATAGTGCGGCCAGAAATCGCGATAGGTCTGGTAGCGTTCGGACATGGGGCCTCGCTTTTCGTCGATAGCGAAGGGAAGATAACCACTCTCCGCCCCGTCCTCCATAGGCGCGGCCAGATGGGCGCGCGCCGCGTTAACCTGTGGTTAAGCATAATTCGTCATAAACGGGATCGTCTTCTCTTGAAGACACCCCACCATTCACCCATACGCCTAACAGGGAGCCAGTGAGAAACCGGCTCCCTTCTTTTTCTCAGCGCTTTGCTGCGAGAAGGGCCTTGCACCCGGCGCGCGCCCCTTGCTATGAGGCGCGCCTTCCGCGAGAGATACGCGGATACAGGGCTTCTGATCCCCGGTAGCTCAGTTGGTAGAGCAAGTGACTGTTAATCACTGGGTCGCTGGTTCGAGTCCGGCCCGGGGAGCCATTCAGGGAAAAGCCGGCCGCCGCCTTTGCGGGGCCGGCTTTTTTCTTGTCTGAAGCGCGCCCTATTCCGGCGGGGAAGCCGTGGTCGTGTGGCCGCCGTCCAGAACATATTTCCACGCGCCATCGGGCTGCCGCCGCCAGACCGATATATATTTGCCGCGGACAATGCGCGGGTCTTCGTCCGCCTGCGGCATGCTCAGGGTCCAGCGGCCCCAGGTGAAGCCCAGATCGCCGCTTTCCGACACCTCAGCGCGCGCCGGCTCCCAGACCAGCGAGACGCCCTCCCCGGCGCCCGCAAAGGATTCGCCGATCGCCTCCGGTCCGGTAATCGGCTCCCAAAGGCTCTCGCGGAGGATTTCGGCGTCCGGGGCGGCGTATTCTTCAAAGGCCGCGGCCAGTCCCGCCGTCTGCGCGCGGTCAGAGAACGCCCTGTCCGTTTCCATAAGGCCCGGCGCGTTCGCCCCAAGCGCGGCTGACGCCCCTGAAAGGGCCAGCGCCATCGCAATCATTCCTGAAACCTTCATCCTGTCCGGCTCCTCGCCCTGATCGTTCCTGCCCCTATTCTAGGCCGGGAAAGCGATTGCCGCGCATCGATTCTCCATCCCTGTCCCAGATTTAACGTAATGAACATTTCTTACCGGTTTCGCCATGTCGTCCCGGTGTGTGTTTTTAACTGTAAAATCCGCAATCTGCCTGCTTTTGCGCCACTGTAAGGGACAGGGGCGGACAGGGTTGCCGGCATGCGCAGGCGGTGCGGTTGATTTAACTTTTTCGATATTTTAGCCCCCTAAGAGGGCTTTTTGCAGATCAATCACTTAAGAGGCGAAAGCATGGCGCTTATTCCTGGCACAACCGGTATCGACCGGATCCAAGGCACAGCAAACCCGGACGTCATTTATGGCGGCTCCGGTCCTGACGAAATCTTCGGCAATGGCGGCGCGGACCTGATCTATGGTCAGTCCGGCGCTGACAACATCTATGGCGGCGAAGGCAACGACACCATCTATGGTGGCGGCGCTGGCGACCTGCTGTGGGGTCAAAGCGGTTCCGACGTGATCTATGGCGGCGCTGGCCGTGACTTCATCGATGGCGGCGCGGGCACCGACACGCTGGTCGGCGGCAACGGCGCGGACATCATCTTCGGCTCGGCCGGCGATGACGTGATCGTGGGCGGCAACGCCTCCGACCGTCTGCTCGGCGAAGCTGGCAATGACACCTTCGTGTTCAATGGCGCGGACGGCGCGGACATCGTGTTCGGCGGCGACGGCACGGACCTGGCGACCTTCGCCGGCTCCACCTCCGGCGGCTATGTCTTCGTGATCAACGCCAATGGCTCCGCGACCGCGACCCCGTCCCTGGGCGGCCGCATCGCGATGTTCGATGTTGAAATCATTGCCGGCTCAACGGGCAACGACTTCTTCTTCGGCAACACCGGCGACGACACGTTCTACGGCATTGCTGGCTCCGACACGATCTATGGCGGCGGC
>NZ_ASJA01000017.1 GCF_000412185.1 Euryhalocaulis caribicus | reverse complement strand
TCATAATGGTGCTATAATGTCCGGCGGGATTTTTTTCCCGCTTGGGGCATTGTGGGACCTGTCATGGAAAAGCGGGTCGGAAGCGCGGCGACGCAAGTGGCCGGTTCTGACGGTATCAGGCGTCTGGCGGCGGAAGCGCCGCCGGAGGTTCTGAACGCTGTTGAGAGGGAGCTTCTGGCCGAACTCGACGCGCTGGGGAAAGAGCGTTCAGCCACGGCCGAACACCGGGCCCGCGCCACGTTCGTGAGCGACGCTCTCGCGCAAATCCAGTCCCGGCGCTCTCCCTGGCCCGGCGCAGCGAGACTCCTTCGGAAACTTGTCCTGAAACGGCGTTTCCGCCGCGCCTAGACGGGCAGCCTAGAACGCTTCGATGGCCGCGAAATAAAACGCCTCGGAAAACAGCTCCGCGGGCGTGTCGGCGGAGCCGGGCTTGATCCATAGATCGGCAAAAAGGCGCGGCCCGCCATCGCCGCCCGGAAAGTCCAGGGACGCAATCCCTGGGTCATCAGGCGCGCCGGCAGACGTGGCGTCCAGAAAGGCCAGTTCGGCAGCGGCGTCCGCCGTCTCGCTGCCGCTGGCGTCGGGGTCATATTCGTCCCAGATTGTCAGATCGGCGCTGGCCGTGGAGATGTTCCCGTTCTCATCCTCGATCGTATATTCGAACGAGGCGACGCCCGCGACATAAAAGCCGCTCGCCACGGGCGCGTCAGATGTATCGAAGCCGCTTGCGTCGACCTCCAGCATGCCGTCGCCGCCATCCCTGATGCGCAATCCGTCTTCTGTCGTCACCACCGCGCCATTGGCCAGGGACTGGCCGTTGATTGCGGTTATCGTGAAAGCGGCCTGATCGCCTTCAGCGGCTGTGGCGGCCTGGCTGTCAACGCGGCCGCCTGTAGTGTACAGGACGAAGAAGTCGATCAGGGTATAGCCTTCGGTCGGCGTAACCAGAGATTGCTGGATCGCCGCCGCCTCGGCTTGCCAGATGCCCGAGAGCGGGGAATTTATGTCTATGGAATCGCCAAATGTTCCGCTTCCGTCGTTCAGTTGAACGAACACGCCATCGTTGAAATCAGTACTGACGATATCGAGGTCGCCGTCGCGGTCCACATCCGTGAAGAGGACATCGGTGGTGACGCCATCGCCGCCGTCAAAATTCTCATCCAGGACGTAGCTCCCGTCCCCCTGATTGATCCAGAGCTGGTTGGCCGCGCCCTGACCTGCGTTCACATGGCGGGCGAGGATGATGTCGAGATCGCCGTCGCCGTCGAAATCCCCGAAATCGCCGCCCCAGCTATTGCTGGACCCGGGCAGGTTCACCAGCTGAAAGTTTCCGGTTCCGAAGTTCTGGAGCGTGGCGCTGTTGCCGCTGGAATTGACGATTATGGCGTCGACGAAGCCGTCGCCATTGAGGTCGGCGCCCTTGATTTCCTCGGTCGCGCGGCTGCCCCCCGGCAAGATGGAGCCCGGCGAGAACCCTGCGCCGTCAGAGAGGAATATTTCATTCTCACCGCCGGAGCCGATCAGAACGTCGTCAAACCCGTCCCCATTGAAATCGGCGGCGCTGAACGCCGTGGGCGGCGGGGCGCCGGGCAGCGTCACAGGCGAAGTGAAAAAGCCATCGCCCTGCCCGTAGAAAACCTGCGGGCCGCCGGGGCCGCCGTCGACAATGATGTCGAGGACGCCGTCGCCATTGAAATCCCCGGGCGAGACGGCCTCGCTGTTCGGGCCGCCAAAGGGCGCGTTTACATTGGTGAAGACGCCCGTCCCGTCATTCTCCCATAGCGGATTATTGCTGCTGGCGCCGCCGGGGCCGCCGGCGCCGAAGAAATCCAGATCGCCGTCGCCGTCATAATCGAAGATCTCGAAATGTTCCGTGCCGCTCGGCAGGCCCGAGTCCGGCGGTGGATTGAAGCCGCCGCTCCCGTCACCGTTGAGCAACAGGGTCGGGCCGTTGAAGCTGCCCACAACAATATCCGGCGCGCCCAGCGTTATGTCGCGCGCCACTACGGCGGTCCCGTCCAACAGGTCCTGGGTGTTGAATACGCCGTTATCGAACCGGGCGCGCTCCACGCTGTCGGTGAAGGCGTAGACGCCAGATGCTGTGGAGCTGATCTGGAACTTGCCCGGCTCGCCCGCCTCGGCGATCTGGTATTCGCCAAGGGCGCCGTCGAAGACCGCTAGGTCGTCCCCGGCGCCGCCGAACAGGCGGGCTTCGCCAAAACCGCCGACCAGCGTGTCGTCGCCCGCGCCGCCGATCAGCCTGTCCGCGCCGACGCCGCCATCCAGCAGATCGTTGCCGCCGCCGCCCGCCAGCGTGTCGTCGCCCGCGCCGCCGATCAGCATGTCGTCGCCGGCATTGCCGATCAGGATGTCGTTGCCCGCGCCCGCCTGCAGCATGTCGCCGCCGTCGCCGCCTTTCAGCGTGTCGTCTCCGCGTCCGCCGACCAGCAGGTCGTCCTCGCCGCCGCCCAGCAACATGTCGGCGCCGTCGGCCCCGAAAATCCGGTCCTGCCCAAGCCCGCCGGAGAGCGTGTCCATCCCGTCGCCGCCATTGAGCGTATCGTCGCCGCCGTTTCCGTAGATGTGGTCATTCCCGCCGCCGCCGGTCAGGATATCGTCGCCGCCGCGGCCGATCAGGGCATTGTCGCCGGAATCGCCGATCAGGCGATCGTCGCCTTCGGTCCCGATGATGGATTCACCATCGACAAAGTGAGACATGACGCAAACCTCCCCCAGAGACCGAGTATTCGATTTTCAGGGGTAAAGTATACGCTGGTTTCGACCGGGTCCCGAATCAGTAACCCTGTCATATGCTTGGCTTGAATATTGTTTGGCGCTAGAGCGCTGTGGGTGCGCGCCGGCCGCGTCTGGCGCAAGCGGCCAGAACGGTGTTGCGCAACAGTCCCGCAATGGTCATCGGGCCAACGCCGCCGGGTACAGGCGTAATTGCGCCGGCTATTTTACTTGCCTCGGCGAAGTCGACATCCCCGATCAGCCGGGTCTTGCCTTCGCCCTTCTCAGGCGCGTCGATGCGATTGATGCCGACATCGATGATCGTGGCGCCCGGCTTGATCCAGTCGCCCTTGACCATTTCCGGGCGGCCCACCGCGGCGATCAGGATGTCGGCCTGACGGCACAGGCCGGGCAGGTCCTGCGTGCGGGAATGGGCGATGGAGACGGTGCAGTTCTTCTCCAGGAACAGCATCGCCGCCGGCTTGCCGACCAGGATGGAGCGGCCCAGAACGACGGTGTGCAGCCCCTCCAGCGAGTCCCGGGCGGATTCGGCCAGAGTCACGCAGCCCGCGGGCGTGCAGGGCCGCAGGCCCGGGCGGCCCAGAAGCAGCCGTCCGGCGCTGGTCTCGGTCAGGCCGTCGACATCCTTGTCCGGGTCGATTTCCGCGATCACGCGGTCGGAATCGATATGCCGGGGCAGGGGAAGCTGGACCAGGATTCCGTCAATCTGCGGATCGGCGTTCAGACCCTGCACCAGCTCCACAATATCGGCCTCGGCGGTGTCGGCGGGCAGCTTGTGCTCGACGGAGCGCATGCCTGCTTCCTCGGTGAACTTCACCTTGTTGCGGACATAGACCTGGCTGGCCGGATCCTCGCCCACCAGCACCACGGCCAGCGCGGGAGACGCGCCGTGTTCGGCGTTCAGGGCCGTAACGGCCTCGCCCACGCGGGCGCGGAGGTCGGCGGCGATGGATTTTCCGTCGATGATGGCGGCGCTCATGATCAAGTCTCCAGCAGGGCTTCCGCGCGCGCCAGCGCGCCTGATTCCGAAATATGCAGTGTCTTCAAGCGCGACGTGGACCCGGACTCAAGGGTCACGGCGCCTTTGGGCACAGACAGCGCCTTTGCGGCCAGCGCGATCAGGGCGGTGTTGGCCTTGCCCTTTTCGGGAACGGCCCGGACGCGCGCCTTCAGATATTGCCGGCCTGCAGAGTCCCTGAACGCGCCCTCGAACCGGTCGCAGCTGGCGTTCGGCGTCAGGCGGACGCGCAGGCGGAACCCGTCAGAGACGGATTCCAGCGCATCACTCAAAAGGCGATCTGGAAGATCGCCCAGCAGAGTAGCTTCTTGATCAGCTCAAGACCGATCAGCGCGATGATGGGGGTGATGTCCACGCCCCCGATCGGCGGAATCACGTTCCGGATGGGGCGCAGTATCGGCTCAGTCAGCGAGTTGGAGAAATGCCAGAAGGACTGAACCAGCTGGTTGTGGCGATTGATGACGTCGAAGGCGATCAGCCAGGACAGAACCGCCTGGATGATGATGACGAGCTGGACCAGAAAAATGATGGTCGAAATCAGCCAGCAAAGAATTCCCGCCACGCGAAACCTCCGAAAATCGCTAGATTGAGGCGTCTTGTATCCCGCCGCATGCGGATGCCGCAAGCACTGCGGCGCCGTCCGCTTGACACCGGCAAGGGCGCCGCCATATAGCCGTGCCTCCCATAGGTGAGGGGCCATAGCTCAGTTGGGAGAGCGCGTCGTTCGCAATGACGAGGTCGGCGGTTCGATTCCGCCTGGCTCCACCATTCCTCCTTCTAAAATCCGCCGATCCCGCAGCCGGGATATGAGCCACGCTCGCCCGCCGGCGGCGGCCGTCCCGGTTGTCACTTCCGCCCATACCAGGCGTGGATCAAAAGCGACTGGAAGAACTGCGTGGGGTTGGACAGGCCGCTGTTCGCCAGCATGGCTTCGATGTCCGCCGGCGGGACCACCGCGACATGCTGCTTCATCATGGAAATGTTTTTGGAAACCTCTTCGGCGGTCATGTTTCGCTGCGCCTGCATCGCCGCCCATTTTTCCACCATGCCGTCGAATTTCGGCGAGGCTATATCGGCGCTGATTTCGGCGTTTATGAGATAGCCGCCGGGCCGCAAATGCGCCGCCATCGCGTCGAACATCTCCTGCCGCTCGGCCGTGTCCAGAATGAATTGCGTGACCAGCAGGCACAGGACCGCATCGAATTTTTCGCCCTCATCAAGGTCCGACAGATAGCCATTCAAGCATTCGCAGCGGCCGGCGAGCCCGTTTGTCCCGATTTTCTCGCGGCACTTGGCGTGCATGGCTTGCGAGGGTTCGAGGGCGACAAATGTCCAGCCCAGGCGCCGCTCCGCCAGGGCGATAATCTCCGATCCCGTTCCGACGCCAACGGACAGGATGCGCGCATCATCGGGCAGGTCGCCGAGCACGAGATCCATGAGAAAATGGAGATTGCCGACAATCGGCGTCATTCTCTCATTGCGGGCGTCGTAGTTTTCAGCGTGTTGCTGATCGAAGAACGAGACAGGGTCCTGCCGGGTCATCGGCCATCTCCGTGTTTTTTGAACAGGCCGGGCGGGTGCAATCAGACCTGCGCGTGCGCAAGCGTGATGGCGATGGCCATTGCGCCGCCTGCGGCCAGCGCCGCCCAGACGCGCCGCAGCGGCTTCGTCTTCAGGCTCGGCGCCAGATTGATCGCTCCGACATAGAAGAGCAGCCCGGCGGACAGCCCCAGCATCTCCGCCAGCGCCACCGTTCCCATCCCCTCAACGAAGGGCGCTATCGTGAGAACGCCCAGCGGCGTGGTCAGGGAGGCGGCGAACAGCGACAGCCAGAAGGCCGGCCGCGCGGCCATGCCGGCGCGCGTCAGCAGGACGAAAACGATGATGCCTTCCGGAAATTCGTGGACCATCAGGCCCAGCGCAGTCAGCACGCCGGTCACCAGGTCGGCCTGGAAGGTGATGGCGTAGACGCCGCCATCCACGAAGGAATGAATGGCGATGCCGATGGCCGGGATCACGCCCAGCGTCAGAACCCGCCGCCGCGCGCCCGCCGCCGCGCCAAGAACAGTCTGCAACAGGAAGCCCAGAGCGATGCCGCCCAGAATGAAAAAGAAAGCGCGCGGGCTTTTCTCCATGGCTTCCGGCGCCAGATGAAACAGCGACAGAATGATCAGCGCGCCGGAGGCGAACGCCGCGAAAAGTCCGGCGTGACGCTGCGTCCATTCAGCCCGCGAGGCCACGAGGACAAGCGCCCCGGCCGAGATGGCGGCGGCAATAAGACTGGTCAGAAGCGCGGCGGTCATGGAGTGGGCATTCAGTCCCTGATGGGGCGGGTGGTCTGGCTAAAAATGTTATAGTATAACATCTTGGCCTTTGCGAGCCTTATTTCACTCATATATGCCGTCATGGATGTTCGACGGAAGGGATTCCATGAAAGTCATATTTTCAACTCTTGTTCTGATCGCGCTGACGCTGACCGCGTGCGGCGAGGCCGGCGACCGCGCCGAAGCCAGGACGGCGGAAACGCCATCCGCCTCCGCGTTTGCCGGCGCGGCCGCGGCGAATACCGGCACGCCGGACGCGCCGCGCAAGCTCACCTGGGATGACCTCATGCCGGTGGGCGAGAGCAAGATTCTCAAGGAATTGATGCAGGAGCACATGGCGCGCGTTTCCGATATCCGCGAAGGCAGCGCGAAGGACGAAATGGTGCAGATCGGCACCTTCAATGTTGTTGAATCGCTGGATGGCCAGCATGTGCGCATCCCCGGCTATGTCATTCCGTTCAATTTCAACAAGACCAATGAATATTCCGAATTTCTGCTGGTGCCCTATGCCGGCGCCTGTATCCACGCCCCGCCGCCCCCGCCCAACCAGATCGTGTATGTTAAGGCGGACAAGCCGGTGAAGGTGGAAAGCATCTGGGACGCCGTCTGGGTCGAGGGCGGCCTGAAGACCCAGAAGCATGAGGACGCGCTGAGCGATGCGGCCTACACGCTGACCCTGACCAGCCTGGAAGCGTACCAGTAATCGTGGCCGCGCCCGCCGATCCCGCGATAAGCGCCCGCGCCCTGCGTTTTGCCTGGCCGGACGGCGCGCCGGTGATCGACATGCCGGAGCTGACGGTGGCGCGCGGGGAACGGGTTTTCCTGCAAGGTCCAAGCGGCAGCGGCAAGTCCACATTGCTGGGGCTGATCTGCGGCGTGCTGACTCCGGACAGCGGCGAGCTTGAGGTTCTGGGCGCCGATCTGACGCAGATGAGCGCGGCGCGGCGGGACGGTTTCCGGGCCGAAAAGCTCGGCGTGATTTTCCAGCTTTTCAACCTGCTTCCCTATCTCTCGGTGATCGAAAACGTGGCGCTGCCCTGCCGTTTCTCCGCAAAGCGCGCCGCCCGCGCGGCGGAGACGGGCGGGTCGGTGACGGATGAGGCCCGCCGGCTCCTGCAGCGTCTGGGTCTGGAAAACGAATTGATCGACCGCCCCGCCAGCGATCTCAGCGTCGGTCAGCAACAGCGCGTGGCCGCGGCCCGCGCCCTGATCGGCGCGCCGGAGCTGATCATCGCGGACGAGCCGACCTCGGCGCTGGACGCCGCGGCCCGCGACGGCTTCATCGACCTGCTGGCGGAGCAGGCGGCGGCCAGCGGCGCGACGCTTCTATTTGTCAGCCACGATGCCCGTCTGGCCGATCATTTCGACCGCAGTCTGATCCTGCCCGACCTCAACCGCGCCGGGGTGGCGGCATGAATGCGCCGGTGCTCAGCCTTGCGTTGAAAAGCGCCTTCAATCGCCGCCTGACGGCGATCCTGACGATCATCGCGGTGGCGCTCAGCGTCAGCCTGTTCGTGGGCGTGGAGAAAATGCGCGAAGGCGCGCGCGCCGGATTCGAGCGCACGATCAGCGGAACGGACCTGATCGTCGGCGCGCGGACCGGGCCGGTGAATCTGCTGCTTTACACCGTTTTCCGGATCGGCGACCCGACCAGTTCGATCAGCTGGGACAGCTATCAGGAATTCGCGGACCGGCCGGAAATCGCCTGGACCATCCCGATATCTCTCGGCGATGCGCACAAGGGCTACCGGGTCCTGGGTTCGGATCAGAACTATTTCGAACATTACCAGTATGGCGGCGGCAGCCGGCTGGAGATGGCGGCCGGGGATCCCTATTCCGGCGTCTATGACGCGGTGCTGGGCGCCGCCGTGGCGCGGGAGCTGGGCTATGAGCTTGGCGAGGAGATCACCCTCAGCCACGGGATCGGCGAGGTCGGGTTCCACGATCACGACAACAGGCCGTTCAAGGTCACCGGAATTCTGGAACCGACCGGGACGCCTGTGGACCGCACGGTCCACATCACGCTTCAGGGCATGGAAGCCATCCATGTCGGGTGGGAAAGCGGCGCGCCATCGGCGCTCGCTCGCGCCGCCAGCGCCGAAGACGTGGCCTCCATGCCGCTCCGGACAGACGAGATCACAGCCTTCTTTGTCGGCCTCGAGTCGAAGGGCGCGATGCTGAGCCTTCGGCGTGAAATCAATACCTATGAGGGCGAGCCGCTGCTGGCGGTGGTTCCGGGGCTGGCGTTGAACCAGCTCTGGAGCGTGATCGGCACGGTGGAGCGGGTGCTCGGCGCCATTTCGGTGTTCGTGGTGTTTGTCGGCCTGCTGACCATTCTCACCAGCATCCTGACCACGCTGAACGAGCGGCGGCGCGAAATGGCGATCCTGCGCTCGGTCGGGGCGCGGCCCTGGCATATCTTCGCGCTTCTGGTCAGCGAGGCGGCGGGTCTTGCCTTTATCGGCGCGGCGCTGGGCGTTGTGCTGGTTCACGGGGCGATGGCCGTGCTGGCGCCGCTGGCCGAATCCCGGCTGGGGCTGGCCTTGACCGGGCTCGGCCCGGGCCTGTTCGAGATTTACGTGATTTTGGCTGTCACCGCCGCCTCCGCCCTGCTGGGCGTCATCCCGGCGTGGCGGGCCTTCCGCAATTCGCTGGCCGACGGGCTGTCGATCCGGCTCTAGTCGTTGCCCGCGGACGCGCCGCTATTATCCGTGGTGTCATAGACCCAGCGAATACGGCGCACCCGGCGCTGCAGCGCATCGTCATCGGTGCGGATCCAGATCGGATCGCCGGTGCCGATCTCGTCGGCGAACGCGATTTCCAGCTGGTCGCCCGCGCCGTTCAGCTTCCACTCCCCGGCGCTGGACGGAATAAGCGCGCTCTGCGGATCGAACACTTCCAGACGGTCGGTGGAGGTCGCGCCCGCGAACCCTTCGGTCTCCAGCGTGATCTCGATGCCGACCGCGTCGCCGCGCCCGAAATTGACATAGGGCAGCCGCGTGCCGTTGCGCCAGTAGAAGGGCTTGCGGTGGAAGATCGGGTTGATGTGGTAATCGATCAGGATCTGCCGCGCCGCCGCGCCCAGCGTGCGCAGGATCCAGACCGGTTTGCGCGTGCGGCTGACGATGGTGAACATCTCGCGCAGCTTGCGCGCGTTCAGATGGGCGGTCTTTGTATCCGCGCCCCAGACGACCTGAGAGAGAAACTCGTTCAGGAATTCGAAGGTCGCGCCGGTGCGGTAGAGCCGGGTCCAGAGATCCCAGTCCATCACATAGTGAAAATGCTCGTTCAGGCCGCCGGCCCTGTCGACCGCCTCGCGGCGCGCGAAACAGGAGGGCTGTGAAATCACGCAGTCGCGGGGCAGGGCGTCCAGCCGTTTCGGGTCGACCGCCGGATGCGCGCCGCGAAGGCCGCCATCCTCGTCCAGCACGATGGAATGGCCATAGACGACGTCGGCTTCGGGATGGTCGTGAAATTTCCGCTGCACGGCGGCCAGCGCGCCGGGCATCAGCGCGTCATCAACATTCAGCCAGTGCAGGACATCGCCCTCCAGCTCGCGCCAGCCCTCGGCGATGGCGGCGGTCTGGCCGCCATCGGGGCCGTGGCGACGATAGGCGAACAGATCGCCGAACGTGTCGGCCAGATCGGATACGCGCGGGTCGCCGGACGCATCCAGCAGCGCCACCGCCGGGCGGGGCGTCTGGATGGCGAGCGATTCAAATGTAGCGGCCAGGCTCTCGTGCCAGGCGCCAACCGGGATAGCGATCACGAACCTCAGATCGCCGTCCGGCGTCTTCGGATCGGTCGCGCGTGCTCCGTTATTGTTATTCATAAGGTCTCGGATCGCGCGTGTGCGGAGTGCGAGTGTTTTCTCACACAAAAATGACTGGTTTGTAAGGTTTCACGCCGCAATGTGGCCGCAGCGAGGCATGATTCAGCATGCCCCGTCCCCCTGTTACAGCGCCCTCATGACTGAATCCGGTGTAAAACGCAAGCAGACTCAGCCCCTGCGCGAATCCGCGCAAGCCTATGAAGCGTTTAGGGAATGACTGACTTTCAGCGCCCGGCGAAGCGCCTAGACGGTTTCCGCGGCCGGCGCGGTCAGGCGCGACTTCTGGATCTTGCCGGACGCGGTGCGGGGAAATGTGTCCACAAAGGTGAAAGTTTTGGGAATTTTGTATCCGGCCAGCTGGTCGCGGCAAAACGCCTCCAGTTCGCCGCGGCCGGGCGCCCGGTCCGGGCGCGGCTGGATGAAGGCGTGTCCGGCCTCGCCCCAGACTTCGTCCGGCGCGCCGATCACCGCGGCGTCGGCCACGTCCGGGTGGCGGTTCAGCACCGCTTCGATCTCCGCCGGGAAGACATTGGCGCCGCCGCTGATGATCATTTCCTTGATCCGTCCGACGATATGAAAGTCGCCCTCGGAATCGCGGCGCCCCAGATCACCGGTTTTCAGCCAGCCGTCGGCGCTGAAAATTTTCGCCGTCTCTTCCGGCTGGCCCCAATAGCCGGGGGTCACGCCGGGGCCGGACAGCCAGATTTCGCCGGTTTCGCCGTCCGGTAGATCGGTTCCGGACTCATCCACCACCCGCGCCCGGCTGAGCAGTTGCGGCCGTCCGGCCGCCCCCGGCTTGGCCAGGACGCTCGCCTCATCCATCAGCAGCGTGGTCGGCCCGGACTCCGACATGCCAAATCCGTGACGGATCAGCGCACCGCGTTCGGCAAAGCGCATGACCACCCGCTCCGATAGCGGCGCCCCGCCGCAAGCCCAGCTGCGGACGGCGGAAAACCCGGTTTTGGCAAACTCCGGCGCTTCACATAACGCCCGATAGACGGTCGGCACGCTGAACATCACGCTGATCCGGCCGGCGCCCAGCAGGGACAGCGTCTCCGCCGCCTCGAAATCCCGCGCGATCAGCACCCGGCCCCCGCTCATCAATAGCGGCAGCGTCACCAGATTGATGCCGGCGGAGTGGAAAAGCGGCAGGTGATTAAAGGTGGAATCGGCCGCGCTGAGCGCCAGCGCCTGACCGATATTCACGAAATTGGCCAACGCCATTCCGTAGGTATTGATGACGCCCTTGGGCGCGCCGGTGGTGCCGGACGTATAGATCAGGAACCAGGCCTCGTCCGCCGGCCATTCGGCGCGGCCCGGATGCGGGGTCAGTGTTTCGCGCTCGGCGTTGAAAACATCCAGCGGCACGATCGGGCGGTCCCCGGCCGCGGCTTTGGCCGCACCGGCGTCCTTGTCGCCGCAAAGGATCAGCGCGGGCGCGCAGTCGGCGATCATGCCGGTCAGCTCCGCCGCCGTCATGCGCCAGTTCAGCGGAACCAGGATCGCGCCGGTCTTGCCGCACGCGAACAACAGCTCGAACAATTCGGTGCGGTTGCGGCAGAGAACGCCCACCCGGTCGCCCGGCTTCACGCCGCGCTGAACCAGCCATGCGGCGGCTTGCGCGGCGCGGGTTTCCAACGCGCCATAGGTCAGGGTTTCGCCGCTGCGCGCATCCTCGAACGCGATGGCGCCGGGCGCCAGTTCGGCGCGCTTTGCGGTGATATCGAACAGGCGCCAGCTCATGGGCGGTCAGAGAAAATCCTCTAGGGCGTATCTAGCGTTCCTGGCGATCAAGACCGTAACGGACAAAGCCGTCAATCGCATCGGCGACGTCTTCGGCCGGTTTGTCCTTGTCCCACACGCCATATTGCAGGCCCAGAAATACGCTTATTCCGATCAGCGCCCAAGCCCGTTCCTCTATATGGGCGGGATCGATCTCGCCGCGTGCCGCCGCCTCTGTCAGGTTTTTCTGATAGGCGCGGGCGAAGCGGTCATAATGGGCGCGATAGGCTTCCTCCGCGACGAACTGCGCCTCCATGATGATGCGGTAGAGGTCCTCGTTCTGGCGGACCAGCTCGATATAGGCGGCGATTCCTTCGCGTTCGGCGGTCAGCCGGTCCGGCGCCCCGGCCACGCGGGAGGCGACATGGGTCCGCGTGCGGTTGCTCATATGCTCGACCAGCGCCCGGAACACGGCCTCTTTCGATTCGAAATATGTATAGAAAGTGCCCAGCGCCACGCCCGCGCGCTGCGTGATTCCGCTGATTGCGCCGTCATGGAATCCCTTTTCCCCGAACTCCTTCTCCGCCGCGTCCAGCAGCTTGTTCCGGGTCTTCAGGCCACGCGCCGTCTTCGGCGTTTTCAGCTCTGTGTCATTCATATAACTTGAATCATGATTCATGTTTCATATAATGGCCGACGAAACGCAGCCTAGCAAGCAAGGCCGGTCGAAGAAGCCTTGGGGGATAACAACGCTGCGGGGCGGGCAGGGGTCCGCCCGGTTTCGAGATTTCAATACGGCGCAGAACGCCACTGTCGCCGCCATCGTATCTCCAGGGAGGGATCAAATGAATAAATCCACACTCGCGGCGCTGCTGGCCAGCGCCTCCGCCGGCGTTCTGGCCATGACGGGCGCCGCCCAGGCCCAGACCGAAGGTCAGGCCGTTTCCGAACCGGTTCCGCAAGCCGCCCCGGCCCGCAGCCAGGACGAAATCGTCGTCACCGCCCGCCGCCGCGAAGAATCCCTTCAGGACGTTCCGGTCGCCGTCACCGCCTATTCCGGCGATCAGCTGGCGCAGGTCGGCGCGCAGGACATCACCTATGTCGCGCAGACCACGCCGAACGTGACGCTGGAAGTTTCCCGCGGCACCAATTCCACGCTGTCGGCCTTCATCCGCGGCGTCGGGCAGCAGGACCCGGTCGCGGGTTTTGAGGCCGGCGTTGGCGTCTATGTCGACGACGTTTATCTGAACCGTCCGCAGGCCGCTGTTCTGGACATCTATGACGTGGAGCGGATCGAGGTTCTGCGCGGTCCGCAGGGCACGCTCTATGGCCGCAACACGATTGGCGGCGCGATCAAGTATGTGACCAAGCGCCTTGGCGACCAGCCGGCGTTCGAGGCCACGGCCAAATATGGCAGCTATGACCAGAAAGACCTGATCGTTTCGGGCAGCGTTCCGCTGGCCGACACGTTCCGCGTCGGCGGCGCCGTGGCGCGCCTAACCCGCGACGGTTTTGGCGAGAACATCGTCACCGGCGAGGAAAACTATAACAAGGATCTCTGGGGCGCCCGCGCCTCGGCGGAATTTGAGCCCAACGCCGACATGTTCTTCCGCATTTCCGGCGACTATATCAAGGACGAGTCCAACGCCCGCCAGGGTCATCGCCTGATCCCCGCCAACATCAGCGACGCCCCGGTGCTAGACGACAAGTTCGATACCCGGGCCGGCCTGGACGTTGTCGACCAGGAAGTCGAAGCCTATGGGGGGTCCTTCCTGGCGGAGATCAATCTCAGCGATAGCTGGCAGGTGCGGAACATCCTGGCCTACCGCGAAGACGAATCGACCTCCCCGATCGACTTCGACAGCCTGCAATCGGCCGATGTCGATGTCCCGGCGATCTACAAGAACGACCAATTCTCCGAAGAGCTGCAGCTTCTGTATTCCGGCGACAGGCTGAATGGTCTGATCGGTTTCTATTATCTGGACGCCAACGCTTCGACCGTTTTTGACGTGCTGCTGGACGTCACCGGGCAGGCTGTCGGCTCCCCGGGTCTGAACGCACAGACCTTCGGCGATGTCAGCACGGAGACATGGTCGGTCTTCGGCGACTTCACCTATGATTTCACCGACCAGTGGAGCCTGTCGCTGGGCGGCCGTTACACCTCTGACGAACGCACCTCGCAGGTTCTACGCCGCACCTATATTGGCGGTTTTTCCGAATTTTTCGGCGGAAATCCGATCCTGATTGCCACGACGTCTGACTTCAATGGATCGGCCGAGTATGAGGATTTCAGCCCGCGCGCCTCGCTGCAGTGGCAGCCCAATGCGGACCACAATCTCTACGCGTCCTACAGCCAGGGCTTCAAAGGCGGCAGCTTCGATCCGCGCGGACAGACGACGGCCGCGCCTGACTTCAACGGCGATGGCGTGGTCAGCGACGACGAAGTCTTCCAGTTCATGAATTTCGAGCCGGAAGAAGTCGATTCCTATGAGCTGGGCTGGAAGTTCTCCAATGGCCGCTACAGCCATTCGCTGGCCGTGTTCTATGCCGACTACAAAGATATTCAGGTGCCGGGTTCGGTCGGCGTCGACACCGATGGCGACGGCGTCTCCGATACCTTTACCGGCGTCACCACCAATGCGGGCGCGGCGACCCTGAAGGGCGTCGAATATGAAGGCCGTCTGGCGGTCGCCGAGGATATGTTCACCCCGGCCGACGGCCTGAATTTCAGCTGGTCGCTTGGCTATCTTGACGGTGAGTATGACCGCTTCATCAACGCCTTCGGAACGGATATCTCCGATCAGGTGGAGATCCAGAACACGCCGGACTGGACGGCCAGCGGCACCGCCGCCTATTTCGCCCCGCTGCGCGGCGGCGAGCTGACGGCCAGCACCACGCTGTCCTATCGCGGCGACTCGACCCAGTTCGAAGTGCCGTTCCCGCTGCTGGATCAGGAATCCTACACGCTGTGGAACGCGTCTATTACTTGGCAGGGCGATCACTGGGGCTTCGGCGTCCATGGCCGCAACCTGACGGACGAGCGCTACAAGGTCGCCGGCTATGACTTCGTGAACAACGACACGCTGGCGCCGGAGCTGGGCCTGGAAGGCACGCTGACCGCCTATTACGGCGATCCGCGCACGGTGACAGCGACCGTCTCCTACCGCTACTAAGCGCCAACTGGCCGGCGGCGTTCATGCGCCGCCGGTCCGCGGGGGCGGGATGTCCCCTCGCGCCGCCCAGCGCAGCGTGAGGGGCGCCTTGCCGTTTTTCGTCAGGAGAGGGTGAAAGCTCGTGAATCGCATGCTCGTCATTTTCGGAGTCGTTATCCTGGCGCTTGTCGCCGCGCTCATCGTCTGGTTCGTGGTCAGTCTCCGCGGCCCGGCCACGGACGCGCTGGAAGCGAAATACATGACCGCCGACGACCGCTATGTGAGCGTGGCCGGCGCGCAGGTGCGCGTACGGGAAGAAGGCCCCGCGGACGCCCCGCCCGTCATCCTGATCCACGGCTTCACGTCCAGTCTTGAAACCTGGGACGGATGGGCGGAGGCGCTGTCGGGCGATTTCCGGGTGATCCGCTATGACCTTCTGGGCCACGGCCTCACCGGTCCGGACCCGCAGCAGCGTTATGCCCCGCAGGAGCGCGCGGAATTTCTGGCCGAGCTTATGGACAGTCTGGGGATCGAACGCGCCAGCATCGCCGGCAATTCGCTGGGCGGCACCATCGCCTGGCGGTTCGCAGCGACCTATCCGGACCGGGTGGAAAAGCTGATCCTGATTGATGCGGGCATCTATCAGTTCAATCAGGTCGGCGATGAACCTTCAGAGGCGCCGGCCGCCATGAAGACCTTCCTCACGCTGGCCCCGCAGGCGGGTGTGATCAGCGCCACGCGCATGACCTATGGCGACCCGTCCCGACTGACCGATGAACGGGCGCAGGAAATCGGCGACATGATGCGGCGCGAAGGCAATGGCGAGGCCTATGTCGCCCATATCGGCGAATTCACCATGCCGGACCCGGCGAACATGCTGGCGCAAATCACCGCGCCGACCCTGATCCTGTGGGGCGGCAAGGACGCCATGATCACGCCCGACCAGGCGCCCCGCGCCGAACAGGCCATCCCGGATGCAAGCGTCATCCTGTATGACGATCTGGGCCATGTGCCGCAGGAAGAAGACGCCGCCCGCACCGCCGCGGACGCCAAAACATTCCTGACGGGCGGTGCTTCGTGACGGCCGCAACGCCCGCCGCGGCCGAGGCAAAGGCCGACAGCAAGCTGTATCGCGGCTATGTCCTGTTCATCCTGGTCGTCGTCTACACGTTCAATTTCATCGACCGCCAGATCATCGGCATCCTGGCCGTCCCGATCCAGGCGGAGCTGGGGCTGAGCGACCGCCAGCTGGGCCTGATGGGCGGCATCGCGTTCGCCCTGTTCTATTCCACGCTGGGCGTGCCCATCGCCCTGCTGGCTGACCGCGTGAACCGCACCTGGATCATGACCATTGCGCTGGCCGCGTGGTCGCTGATGACCGCGGCCTGCGGAATGGTGAACAATTTCTGGCAGCTTTTCGCCGCGCGTCTGGGCGTGGGCGTGGGGGAGGCCGGGGGCGTGGCGCCGGCCTATTCGCTGGTCGCGGACTTTTTCCCGCCCAATCAGCGCGCGCGGGCGCTGGCTATCTATTCCTTCGGGATTCCCATCGGCAGCGCGGTCGGAATCGTATTCGGCGGCTTTGTCGCTTCATGGATCGACTGGCGCGCGGCGTTCATCATTGTCGGCGTCGCGGGCCTGGTTCTGGCGCCGATATTCAAGCTGACCGTCAGGGAGCCTGAACGCGGCCGTTTCGATCCGCCGCGCCAGACCACCGAACGGGCGAAACTGGGCGAGGTTTTCGCCGTGCTGATGAAGAAGCCCAGCTTCTTCCTGCTGACGCTTGGCGCGTCCTGCAGCTCCATGATGGGCTATGGCATCTTCTTCTGGCTGCCCTCCTTCTTCGTGCGCAGTTTCCAGGTGGATATTCTGGAGGCCTCGCTGTTGTTCGGGGGCATTCTGCTGGTTGGCGGCATTATCGGCGTGTGGGCCGGCGGCGCGCTGGGCGACAAGCTGGGCGAAAAGAACCGCGCGGCATACGCGCTGGTCCCGGCCGTCGCCTTCCTGTTCACCGTGCCGTTCTATGCGCTGGGCGTGCTGTCATCGACGCCGGTGGTGGCGATCCTGCTGTTCTCTGTTCCGGTGGCTCTGGGCCTGATGTGGCTGGGGCCGGTCCTGTCGGCGTTCCAGCATCTGGTGCGCCCCGATATGCGGGCCACGGCTTCGGCGCTGTTCCTGCTGATCAATAATCTGCTGGGGATTGGCGGGGGCGTTTATATCCTGGGCGAGTTTTCAGAGCGTCTGAGACCGTATTTCGGCGACGAATCCCTGCGTTATTCCATCCTCGCCGGATCGGGCTTCTATCTCATGGCCGCGATTCTTTTCTTTTTCGCCGCGCGGCGCCTTGCCAAGGATTGGGAGGGCGGCTGACACTGTGACCATCAACAAGAATACGATGGGGCAGGACAAATGAGTGAGGCGCGGCGCATAGATCCGCGAACAGTTTCGGGCGGCTATAAATCCTACGTACTGGGCGCCCTTCTGGTCGTTTACATCTTCAATTTCATCGACCGGCAGATCGTCGGCGTGTTGCAGGAGCCGATCAAGGCGGAATTCGGCCTGGCGGACTGGCAGCTGGGCCTGATGACCGGCACGGCGTTCGCGCTGTTCTACACCATGCTGGGCCTGCCCATCGCGCGGTTGGCGGACCGGCTGAACCGCATCTCGATCATCTCCATTTCGCTGGCCTTGTGGAGCGGGTTTACCGCGCTGTTCGGCCTGTCGCAGTCCTTCCTGTTCCTGATCCTGACGCGCATCGGCGTCGGGGTGGGGGAGGCCGGCTGTTCGCCGCCGACCCATTCTCTGCTGTCCGACTATTTCCCGTCCAAACAGCGGGCCCGGGCGCTGGCGATCTATGCGCTGGGCATCCCGCTCGGCTCGGTGGTCGGCATCCTCATGGGGTCGTATCTCTATGGCTGGGTCGGGGACTATTACGCCGCCAACGGCGCGCCGGGCTGGCTTGCGGCCATTGGCGCGGATTCCGCGTGGCGCGCGCCCTTCCTTCTGGTGGGCATTCCGGGCGTGATCCTGGGCCTTATTCTCTGGTTCACGGTGGGCGAGCCCAAGCGCGGCTCCTATGACCGCCACGCCGACATGACGCAGCCGCCGATTTCCAAGGTGGTCTCCGCGCTGGCGAAAAAGCCCAGTTTCTGGATTCTGTCCTTTGGCGCGGCCATCGCCTCCATGGTGGGTTACGGCCTGTTTCCATGGCTGTTTTCCTTCTTCGTGCGCGGGCTGGACGACTACATGCCGGTGCGCGAAGCGGTGACCACGGCCGCTCTCCCATATGCTTTTGTCATCGGCATTGGCGGCGGGGCGGGCACCTGGATCGGCGGCTGGCTGACCGACAAGTTCGCCGGCGGGCGGCTGGGGTTGAAGGCTTACGCCGTCATTCCCGGGATCGCCATGCTGGTCGCGCTGCCGATCTATCTGGGCGCGATCATGACGCCGGTTTTCATCGTTTCGGTGCTGGCCCTGCTGATCCCGACCGCGCTGGGCGCGATGTGGTACGGGCCGCTGTTCGCCACCATCCAGAACCTCGTCGCGCCGGGACTTCGGGCGATGGCCAGCGCGGTGATGCTGTTCATCGTGAATATTATCGGTCTGGGACTGGGGCCGCTGGTGACGGGGGCCATTTCCGATGGTCTGCGCGCGGCGATGGGCGAGGATTCCCTGAAATTCGCGGTGATGATCATCGCCGGGTTCAACCTTCTCGCCGGCGGGCTGTTCCTGCTGGCCGCGCGCACGATCGAGCGCGACTGGGAAGCGCGGGACGAGGAGGAAGACGCCTTGCCCGTGACCGATCCGATCTAATGGCAAGAAAAGGCTAAGCGCATGTTCGGCTTGCTGAAACGCGAGAAAAAGACCGGAAACGCATCCGGCGGATACAGGTGGGGCGAGCTGAAAACCGCCGACGGGCCGGTGGTGCGCTATCGCCTGTATGACGGCAATCCGGACATCGCGCCCGTGCTCTGCCTGCACGGCCTGACCCGCAACAGCCGGGATTTCGAGGAACTGGCCCCGATGATCGCGGAGGCGACCGGGCGGCGGGTGATCGTGCCGGAGATGCGCGGCCGCGGCCGCTCCGACGCCGATCCGCAGCCCGAACGCTATAATCCGGCGGTCTATGTGGCCGATGTTCTGGCGCTTCTTGAGGACCTGAACGTCGAAAAGGCGTTGTGGGTGGGGACCTCCATGGGCGGTCTGATCACCATGATCGCGGCCCATTCCGACCCCGAAAAGGTCGCCGCGGCGGCCATCAACGATATCGGGCCGGAGCTGCAGACCGAGGGGATCACCCGGATCGAATCCTATGTCTGCGGCGACTCCGGTCCAGCCAAGGACTGGGGAGAAGCCGCGGAGCGCACGAAGGGGGTCAATGGCGTGGCGTTTCCGGGCGAAACGCAGGCATTCTGGGAGCGTTTCGCCTGGCGGCTCTATCGCGAGACGCCGGACGGGCTGGTTCTGGACTATGACACGGCGATCAGCGGCAATGTCTCCAAGGGCGAGACCGCGCCGCCGGACATGTGGCCGTTCTTCGAGGCGCTGAAACCGGTCCCGACTCTGCTGTTCCGGGGCGCGATCACCGATCTTCTGGACCCGGAAACGGTGGCGAGAATGCAGGAAATCAAACCCGATCTGGCGGTCGTGGAGGTCGCCGGCGTCGGGCACGCGCCCTTCATGACCGAACCGGACGCCTGGCCGAAGCTGGAAGCCTTCCTGAAAGCGCAGAAAGCCTGAGCGAAGTCCGCAGGGAAGGGCGTGCCCGGAGCATCGGTTTGCGGTTATAAGGGGCGCGAAACTGCTTCGCGGAGCCCCGACCATTCGCACTTTTCTGCCCCTTCTGATCCTCGCCGCCGCCCCGCCCGCCTATGCGGAGACCGGCGATTTCGCCCCGTTTGCCGATGCGCGCCTGCGCTATGAGCACGTCGATCAGGACGGATTTCCGGACAGTTCGGACGCCCTGACCCTGCGCACGCGCGCCGGGGCGGAGCTGGATATCGCCGAAAACCTCTCCGTTCTGGGCGAGCTGGAGGCGGTAACGGTGCTGGGCGGGGATTATTTCGCCGCGCCGGCGGCGGGGCAGGACCGCCCGGTGATCCCGGATGCGGCGATCGCGGACCTGAACCGGCTGCAACTGATCTATGAAACCGACAGGGTTTTCGCCTCGATCGGCCGCCAGATCGTGCGCCATGGCGACCAGCGCTTCATCGGCAATTCCGGCTGGCGGCAGGATGACCGTACCTTTGACGCCGCGCGCATCGATTTCGACGTCAAACCGGGGCTGACGGCCAGCTATTCCTATGTCTGGAAGGTCAATCAGACGCTGGGAACGCGGGCCGATTCCGACTCCGATTCCCACCTTTTGCACCTCGACTGGGTGCGCTCGGGCGCGTTCAAGGCGTCCGGTTTTGCCTATCTGATCGACCTGGACGACCGGCCCGGCACGGCCACTTTCGGCGCCAGAGCCACCGGGGACCTGCCCGCGGGACCGGCGGTTTTCACCTATGACGCGGTGCTGGCGCGGCAGCAGGACTACCGGACTTCGGCCGACTTCACCCTCGATCATGCCGGGCTGGAGGGTACGATTACCTATGGCCCGCTGGCCGGTTTCGGCGGGTTCAAGCATTGGGAAGGCGACGGAACGCGCGGGTTTGACCTGCCATTCGCCGGCAAACATGCGCGCCGGGGCTGGGCGGACGTGTTCTCCAACATTCCCGCCGAGGGCGTGGAGGACCTCTATCTGGGCGCGAAAGCCAATTGGCCGCGCCCGCCTTTTGGCCGGAAGCTGGGCTTTCAGGCTGCGTTTCACAGCTTCGATCCGACCCGCGGCGGGGCCGATTTCGGCCATGAATGGAACGCGGAAGTGAGCTTGGGCTTCGCGGAGAACTGGAGCGCGGGCCTGCAATACGCCGATTATGACGGCGGGGCGGGCGGTCCGGCGGACCGGAAGAAGCTCTATCTCTCAATCGAATGGCAATATTGATGGGTTTGGCTGTTCGTTTCCTGACCGCCTGACAGGCTGATTCCTCCATGACATCACAAGCGCCCATTCTGGAAATCGCCGATCTGGACATCCGTTTCGACACGCCGGACGGGGAAATTCACGCCGTGCGCGGGGTGAACCTGACCGTGAATGAGGGCGAATGCGTTGGCGTTGTTGGCGAATCCGGCTCCGGCAAGAGCCAGACCTTCCTCGCCGCCATGGGATTATTGGCGCAAAACGGGCGCGTAGAGGGGTCGATCCGGTATCGCGGAGGGGAGATTCTGGGTCTGAAACAGCGCGAATTGAACCGGATTCGCGGTGAGAAGATGACGATGATCTTCCAGGATCCGCTCACTTCGCTAACCCCGCACATGAAAATCGGCGCACAGATGCAGGAAATCCTGGCCGCCCATGCCGGGATAAAGGGCGAGGAAGCGGCCCGGACATGCCTGAACTGGCTGGACCGGGTGCATATTCCGGAAGCCGAACGCCGCCTGAAACAATACCCGCACGAGCTGTCCGGGGGGATGCGCCAGCGGGTGATGATCGCCATGGCGATGCTGTGCGACCCCGATCTGCTGATCGCCGACGAGCCGACCACGGCGCTCGACGTGACGGTCCAGGCCGAAGTCCTGGACATCATGGACGAGCTGAAGCGCGACACCGGGGCGGCCATCGCCCTGATCACGCACGATATGGGCGTGGTGGCGCGCATGGCGGACCGCGTTCAGGTGATGAAGGACGGGCAATATGTGGAGGCGGGGAGCGCCGAAGCGGTCTTCCACGCCCCGAAAACCGAATATTCGCGCATGCTGCTGGACGCCATGCCGCGCATCGACCGCAGCGAGCGCCCCGGCCATGCCAGCCTGCCCGCCTATACCCCGCCGGAAGACGGCCAGCCGCTGCTGCGGGCCGAGGATGTGAAGGTGCATTTCCCGGTGCGCACGGGAAAGGGCCTGTGGGGCGAGGTGAAACCGCTGCGCGCCGTGGACGGGGTGACGTTCGACCTGCGGCCGGGCGAGACGCTGGGCATCGTGGGGGAGTCCGGCTGCGGGAAATCGACGCTGGCGCGGGCGGTGCTTCAACTGGCGCCGGTCAGCGGCGGGGTTGTCTCGTGGCTCGGGACCGACCTGACGGAGTTGAAGAAGAGCGAACTGCGGCGCGCGCGCAAGGATCTGCAGATCGTGTTTCAGGATCCGCTGGCCTCGCTGGACCCGCGCATGTCGATCGGCGCCTCGATCGCCGAGCCCTTGCAGACCTTTGCGCCGGACATGAAACGGGCGGAGCGGGACGAGGCGGTGCGCACGATCATGGAGCGGGTGGGTCTGGATCCGGCGATGATCAATCGCTACCCGCACGAGCTGTCGGGCGGGCAGAACCAGCGCGTGGGGATCGCCCGGGCGATGATATTGAAGCCCAGACTGGTGATCTGCGACGAGGCCGTTTCTGCGCTGGACGTTTCGGTGCAGGCGCAGGTGCTGGACCTGCTGATCGACCTGCAGACCGATTTCGGCCTCTCCATGATGTTCATCAGCCATGATTTGAGCGTGGTGCGCGAGGTCTCCCACCGCGTCATGGTTCTGTATCTGGGGCGGGTCGTCGAGCTGGCGGACCGCGAGGCGATCTATGAGGACGCCCGCCACCCCTATACCAGGGCGCTGATCTCCGCCGTGCCAATCCCCGACCCGGTGCGGGAGAAGAGCCGCAAGCGCATCAAGATCGAGGGCGACTTGCCCAGCCCGATGGACCCGCGCGCCGCGCTGCGCTTCCTGAAATCCCGCCTGCCGGAGGATGAAGGCGGGGAAATCTACACGCCGCAACTGGTCGAAATCGAACCCGGCCACTGGGTGGCCGAGCATGATCCGATGGCCGGCGCCAAGGGGTTGAGCGCGGCGGACATGACAGCAGTTTCATAAAGGCGCGCCTTGCGCCGCCTGTCAGGCTTGGGCCAAGCTTCGCGGCCTTGAATTCAAGCCTTGTCAGGACACTGCCTCAATGAAAGCGTCTTCGATCTGGGTCAGCGCGCTCGCCATGAGCCTGACCGCGACCGCCGCCCCCGCCGCGCAACCCGATGAGGCCGAACAACCGGACTTCCCGCACCAGGCCAGCGATCTGCCGGTGGACGAGAACGTTGTCTATGGCGAGCTGGAGAACGGGCTGCGCTACGCCATTCTGGAAAACGATACGCCGACCAATACCGCGGCCCTGCGGATGCGGATCGATATGGGCGCGCTGATGGAGGCGGACGACCAGCGCGGGCTGGCGCACTTCATCGAACACATGGCCTTCAATGGCTCGGAAAACGTGCCCGAGGGCGACATGGTGAAAATCCTGGAGCGGACGGGCCTCGCCTTCGGGCCGGACACCAACGCCTATACCTCGTTCGACGAGACGGTTTACCAGCTGGACCTGCCGGAAACAGACGAGGAAACGCTGGACACCGCCTTCTTCCTGATGTCGGAGCTGGACGACCTGACGATGACGGAGTCCGCCATCGATAATGAGCGCGGGGTGGTGCTGTCCGAGAAGCGGGTGCGGAACACGCCGTCCTTCCGCAACGCCGAGGCGCGCTACGATTTCCTGTTCCCGGACGCGCTGGCCGCCAGCCGCTTCCCCATCGGGACCGAGGAGGTTCTGTCGAACGCGCAGCGAGAGCGGTTTGTCGATCTCTACCGCAAATATTACCGGCCCGAGCGGGCCTTCTTCGTCGCCGTCGGGGATTTCGACGCCGCGGAGATTGAAGGGCGCATCCGCGAGGCGTTCGGCGACTGGACCGTTGAAGGCGCGGAAGGGCCGGAACCGGATCTGGGCGGGGTGAGCGACCGCGCGCTTTCGGCGGGATATTTCCAGGAGGAAGGCATCCCGACCAGCATCGCGATCAATGTGCTGGACCCTTATGAGGCCAAGGCCGACACGCTGGAAAACCGGATAGAGCAGACGCGGCGGGGGCTGGGCAACGCCATCCTGTCCCGCCGCTTCGCGACGATTTCCCGGCAGGAAGACGCGCCGTTCCTGAGCGCCAGCGCCGGACAGGGCGATTTCCTGGAAACCGCCAGCATTGCCAGCGTTTCGGCGGTTACGGAGCCGGAGAAATGGGGCGACGCGCTGGGCGTGATCGAGAACGAGCTGCGCCGGGCGCAGGAGTTCGGCTTCAGCCAGGCGGAGCTGGACGAGCAGATCGCCAATATGCGCACCGCCTATCGCAACGCCGCCGAGCAGGCCGATACCCGGCAGAGCGTGAACCTGGCCAATTCTCTGGTCGGGTCGTTCTCAGGCGACGACGTGTTCGTGCATCCGCGCGACGCCTACGAGATTTTCGAGGCCAACGCCGATGCGCTGAGCCTTGAGGCCGTCGAGACGGCGTTCCGTGAACAGTGGGAAGGCGAAACGCCGCTGCTGTATCTTTCCACCAGCCAGACGCTGGAGGAGCCGGAGGCGGAAATTCTGGACGCCTACCGGGCCGCCGCCTCGCAGGAGGTCGAGCCGCGCGAAGACGATGCGGCGGCCGAGTTCGCCTATCAGGATTTCGGGGAAGTGGGGGAGGTGATCTCCCGCGAGGTGGTGGAAGACCCGGAAATCACCCGCATCCGTTTCGCAAACAACGTGATGCTGAATTTCAAGCAGACCGATTTCGAGGATGACGTGGTGCGCGTGCGCATGCGGTTTGGCGGCGGCGCGCTGGAAACCCCGCAGGGCGAGGGCGGGCAACGCTTCCTGTTCTCCAACGCCTATGCGCAGGGCGGTCTGGGCGAACATTCCTTCGACGAGATCCAGCGCCTGATGGCCGGCAAGTCGGTGGGCCTGAGTTTTGGCGCGACGTCCGACGCGTTCCAGGCCAGCGCGCGGACGACGCCCGGCGATCTGGAGGCGCAGCTGGAGCTGTGGGCGGCCTATATGACCGATCCGGCCTATCGCCCGGAATCACTGGCCCAGTTCCAGCAGCTCTACCGCATCTTTTACAAGACGCTGGGCTCCACCCCGCAGGGCGTGATGAACCGCGACGTCACCCAGATGATCCATTCGGGCGACACGCGCTTCGGCTTCCCCGGCGAGGAAGAGGTCGAGACCTGGTCGCTGGACGATTCCCGCGCCTTCATCGAACCGGCGCGCCGGAACGCGGCGCTGGAAATCGGCATTGTCGGCGACATTACCGAGAAAGAGGCCGTGGCGCTGGTCGCGCGGACGCTGGGCGCGATCCCGGAGCGCGCGGCGGCGCGCAGCGATTTCGAGGATGTGCGGACCGTCGAATTCCCGGAGACGGGCGAGACGGCGACCGTGCGGCACGAGGGCGAGGCGGACCGGGCGCTGGCGCTGGTCTACTGGCCCGCGCCGGACGGGCAGGAGGCCCGGCGGGCGCGCCATATGTCACTGCTGGCGGAAATCTTCCAGCTTAAGCTGACCGAGCGGGTGCGCGAGCAGGAGGCGGCGACCTATTCGCCCAACGCTTATTATACCGGCTACCGCACCTATCCGGGCTATGGCTATTTCCGGGTGATGCTGGATCTGAAGCCGGAAGACGTGGACCCGTTTTTCGAAATCACCGAAGAGCTGGCCGCCGACATGCGCGAGGGCCGGTTCACCGGGGACGAGCTGGACCGGGCGAGGCGGCCGCTGCTGGAGAATATCGAGGAGAACCAGGAGCAGAACGGCTACTGGATCGGCGTGGTCAGCGAGGCTCAGACCGACGATCAGGCGCTGATGCGCCACCGCACGCAGCGCGCCGATTACGAGGACGTGACGCTGGAGACGTTGAAATCTCTGGCCGCGGAACAGTTCGATTCCGCCAACGAGTATCGCGTGCAGATCCTGCCGCCGGAGGCGAGCTGACGGATCGGCATAACTGTCTGACAACTGGGGAGTAGAAAGACATGAAACGGACCATTCTGATCGGGGCGGCGTCCGCCCTGGGCCTGCTGGCCGGGCCTGCGCTGGCGCAGGAGGAAGGGGCGGCGGACGCCGCGCCGGAGCGCATAGAGCGCGGCAATCTGGTGATCGAGGGGATCCCGGAGATCCCGCAATCGGTGAAGGACCGCCGTCAGCTCTATGAGAACGCCCGCAGCGCCGGGTTCAACGGCTTCACCGCTGATGGCGGCGTTCTGATCGCCACGCGGTTCGGCGAGGTGGCGCAGATCCACAAGGTGGACGCCCCCATGGGCGCGCGCAAACAGCTGACCTTCTATGACGAGCCGGTGGGCGGCGCCTCCATCCGCGAGGGATCGCGCGACGCCTTCATCTTCTCCAAGGACACGGGCGGCGACGAATTCTATCAGGGCTGGCTGTATGACCTGGCGAGCGGCGAGACGGTGAATTTCACCGAAGAGGGCACGCGCAACGGCTCCTATCTGTGGTCCGATGACGGCGAGCGGGTGGCGTGGTTCCGCTCCACCGCGGCCGAGCCGGACTGGGATATCCTGATGGCCAATCCGGAAAGCCCGGATTCGCGCGAGGTCGTGCTGGAAGGCGATGGCGCGATGTATCCGCTGGATTTCGCGGCGGACGGCCAGACGCTGCTGATCGGCAAATATGAGTCGATCAACCGCTCGCATCTCTACACGCTGGACCCGCAGACCGGCGAGCTGGACGAGATCCGGCCCGAGGTGGAGGTCGCCTGGGGCGGCGGGGAGTTCCTGCCCGATGGCCGCGTTCTGAGCGTCAGCGACGAGGACAGCCAGTTCCAGCGCATCGTGGCGGTGGACCCGGCGACTGACGAGATCGAGGTGCTGACGCCCGATATCGAGTGGGACGTGGAGAATATCGTCCTGTCGCCGGACAACCGGACGGTCGCCTATACGCTGAACGAGGGCGGCACGGAGACGCTGTATTTCCTGGACCTGGAGACCGGCGAGAGCCGCAACGGGCCGGACCTGCCGGCGGGGCTGATCTCCTCGGTCGATTTCGACGATGACGGCGACCGGCTGGGCTTCAGCTTCTCCTCGGCCACCTCGTCGGGCGATGTCTGGGTTCTGGACATGGAAAGCGGCGAGCTGACCCGCTGGACGGACAGCGAGCTGGGCGGTCTGGACGCCGACAGTTTCGTGGAGCCGGAGCTGGTGAAGTTCGAAAGCTTCGACGGTCGCGAAATCCCGGCCTGGGTCTATGAGCCCGCGGGCGAAGGGCCGCACCCGGTGATCGTCTATATCCATGGCGGGCCGGAAGGGCAGTACCGCCCCGGCTTCTCCTCCACCTTCCAGTACTGGGTGAATGAGCTGGGCGCGGCGGTGATCGCGCCGAACGTCCGCGGGTCCTCCGGCTACGGCAAGGATTATGTGCGGCTGGACAACGCCATGTTGCGCAAGGATTCGGTGAAGGATATCGGCGCGCTGCTGGACTGGATCGGCGGCCGGGCGGCGTTCGATAGCGACCGGGTGGTCGTCTATGGCGGCTCCTATGGCGGCTATATGGTTCTGGCCTCGGCGGTGGATTATTCCGACCGGCTGGCCGGAGCGGTGGATATCGTCGGCATCTCCAATTTCGTGACCTTCCTCGAGAACACGAAAGGCTATCGCCGCGACCTGCGCCGCGCCGAGTATGGCGATGAGCGCGATCCGGAAATGCGGGCCTATCTGGAAGAGATCGCGCCGCTGAACCAGGCGGACAAGATCCGCGTGCCGCTGTTCATCATCCAGGGCGCCAACGATCCGCGCGTGCCGGCCAGCGAGGCCGAGCAGATGCTGGAGGCGGCGCGCGAGAATGGCGTGGAAGCCTGGTATTTGCTGGCCATGGACGAGGGACACGGCTTCCGCAAGAAGTCCAACCGCGACTACCAGTCGGAGGCGGAAACGCTGTTCCTGGACAAGGTGCTGAACGCGCAATAGCGCGCCACGCCTGCTGTCTACAGATAATCGGCTTCAAGCCTCTCGAAGCGGACGGGCGGGTGCGGTAACGTGCCCGCCCTTTTGCATTTCCGACTGGAGCCCGCCGATGCGTATTGCACTGTCTCTTTCCGCCGCCGCCGTGGCGGCGCTTCTCACCGCGGCCTGCGGTCAGCAGGACGCCGACACCGACGCCGCCGCGCAAGACTCAGCCCCGGCCGAAACCGAAATGGCTGACGCCGGGAAGGATATTCCTGAAGCCGATGGCGGGGAGGCGGACGCCGGGCCGGTGGATCTGGCCCCGGAACAGGGCGAGACCGAAGCGGACGAGAATCTGCAAGAGGCCGAGGCGTGGCTGGCGGAGAACGCGGAGCGCGATGAGGTTCAGGTCACCGAATCCGGATTGCAATACGAGGTTCTGGAAGCCGGGCCGGAAGACGGCGAGTCGCCCAGCCCGTTCGACTGGGTCTGCGCCGATTATACCGGCGAACTGGTGGACGGGACGGTGTTCGATTCCTCCCGCGAGGGCGGACGCAAACCGCTGGCCTATCCGGCGGCGGGCTTTATCCCGGCCTGGATCGAGGCGCTGTCCATGATGAAGCCGGGCGACCGCTGGAAGCTCTACGCCCATCCGGAACTGGCCTACGGGCCGGAAGGCGCGGGCGGGGTTATCCCGCCGAACGCGGCGCTGGTCTTCGACATGGAGCTTCTGGGCGTTCTTAACGGCGACGACGTGCCGAGGAACGATCAGGGACAACCCGATCCGGACTACAATTGCGCGGAGACGCTCTAGTCCAGCGGCTTCTCGTGGATGCCGCGAAATAGCGGCGCGGTCAGGCTGAACGAAACGGCGCGCCCATAGGCGCGGAAAGCGTCCTCCGCCGGGAGGGCGCTTTTTCGCGCGCGCCAGAACTCACCAGCGCCGCGCAGCCCGTCCCACAGCCCCCGGAACGCCGGCTTGCCGCCGCCGCGCGCGGTGTGGATCGCCAATAGCGCCAGCGTCGCCGCCAGATGCCAGGGGACGGCCAGCGGCAGGACAAGGGCGGGCGTACACTTGATGAAGGTCCAGAGGCGGTTGCGGAAGCCGTGATAGACGGCGAAGTCCGACCGCCGCCCGCCCGAGCTGGCGGAGCCGACATGGCGCACCACGGCCCTGGGCGCGACCAGCGCGCGCTCGCCCTTCAGGTTCAGGCGCAGGGCCAGGTCCACATCCTCGAAATAGCAGAAATAGCGTTCGTCGAAGCCGCCCGCGGCCAGAAACATCTCCCGGTCATAGAGGGCGGCGGCGGCGCAGGGGCCGAAGATTTCCGCATCGCGGATCGGCGCGATGCCGGCCGGGTCGCCATGCCCGCCGCGCCAGGCCAGACCCGAGGCGTGATAGACATCGCCCGCGCCGTCCAGCACGTCGTCGTCCTCGTCCATCAGTTGCAGCGAGCCGATCATGCGGTGATCGGGATGGCGCTCCGCCGCGCCGATCAGCTCGGCCAGCCAAGAGGGCCGCGCGAAGGCGTCCGGGTTGAGAAGCGCGATCCAGCGCCCCCTGGCTTCCGCCGCGCCCTGATTATTGGCGGCGGCGAAGCCCCGGTTTTCGGCGTTGCGGATCAGGCGCGCGTTATCGGGAAGCGCAGACTCGTCCGGCCCGCCATCGGGCGAGGCGTTGTCGATCAGGATAATCTCGAAATCGCGGAAGCTCTGATGCGCCAGCGCGCTCAGGCAGCGCGGCAGGCAGTCCGCGCTCTGATAGGCAACGATGATGACGCTGACCGCCGGCATGATATCCGGCCCGCCTTCAGATTAGCCGGCGACGAGTTTGGGCTTGGGCGCGCCGGCTTCCTTGCCGGAATTCCAGACCGAGGTGCACGGGATTTTGCTCTTGTCCGCGCGGCCCGCGTATTTTTTCGCGATTTCCGTCACTTCCTCCATCAGGCCTTCGGCCAGGGTGATGGGCTTCAGGCCCATGGACAGGAAGGTGTCGTTCTCCACATGCAGGTCGTTCTCGTCCGCCTCGTTCCGCGGGTTGGAGACCTGGGCCACTTCCGCGCCGGTCATGTCGGAAATCATCTTCGCCAGATCGCGGACGCGGTGCGTCTCGGTCATCTGGTTGAGGATGCGCACGCGCTCGCCGGACTGGGGCGGGTTTTCCACCGCCAGCTGGATGCAGCGCACCGTGTCCTGAATATGGATGAAGGCGCGGGTCTGGCCGCCTGTGCCATGCACGGTCATCGGGTAATCGACGGCGGCCTGCATCAGGAAACGGTTCAGCACGGTGCCGTAATCGCCGTCATAATCGAAGCGGTTGATCAGGCGCTCGTCCTTGCGAGTCTCCTCTGTCTGGGTGCCCCAGACAATGCCCTGGTGAAGATCGGTGATCTTCACGCCGTCATTCTTGTTGTAGAAATAGAAGAAGAGCTGATCCTGGGTCTTGGTCATGTGATAGATCGACCCCGGATTGGCCGGGTAGAGAATTTCCTTCTCCACTTCGCCCTCGGGCGTATCCAGCTTCACCTTCAGATAGCCTTCCGGGATCTTCATCCCGGCAGTGCCGTAGCCATAGACGCCCATCGTGCCGAGATGGACGAGGTGGATGTCCTTTTCGGCGTCCACGATGGCGGCCAGAACGTCATTGGTGGCGTTCAGGTTGTTGTCCACGGTGTAACGCTTGTGACGCGCGCTTTTCATGGAATAGGGCGCGGCGCGCTGCTCGGCGAAGTGAACGATGCTGTCAGGCTGTTCATCCTCAATCAGGCGGACCAGACGGTCATAATCCTGGCCGATGTCGAAATTCTCGAAGCGGATATCCTTGCCGGTGGCTTCCTTCCACGCCGTCAGGCGCTCGCTCATCGGGCGGATGGGGGTGAGGGACTCGACCTCCAGCTCCACGTCGATTTTCCGGCGGGACAGATTGTCGACGATGATCACGTCGTGTCCCGCGTTGGAGAGGTGCAGCGCGGTCGGCCAGCCGCAGAAGCCGTCGCCACCGAGTACGATCACTTTCATGTGCGTCTATCCGCTGTATTTCCCAGAACTTTGGCTCACGCCATGCGTTGCGGGCCTCTTTAGGCGGTGTGATAGAAGGGTGACAAGCCCGCAGAGCCGGTGACAGCCTTAATTCCCGCATTTATAGCAGCTTATTCCCGCCCAGAAGGACTATTATGAGCGCAGAATTCGCCACCGAACTCGCTTTGCCCGGATTCATGAAGCTCAAGCCGCCGGCTTTTGAAGATTCGCGCGGATGGTTTTCCGAGCTGTTCTCCGAACGGCGGATGGAAGAGGCGGGGCTGCCCGCCCGCTTCGTTCAGGATAACTGGTCGGTTTCCAATAATCGCGGGACGCTGCGCGGGTTTCACTATCAGGCGCCGCCGATGGCGCAGGGCAAGATGATCTGGGTGGTGTCCGGGGCGGTTCTGGATGTCGCGGTCGATCTGCGCCCCGATTCGCCGACCTTCGGGCAGAGCGCGTCCTATGAGCTGCGCGCCGAATCACGCGAGGCGCTGTTCCTGCCCGAACAGTTCGCGCACGCTTTCCTCACCCTCGAGGACAACACGACCATTCTCTACAAGGCGACGGATTTCTATTCGCCCGAACATGAGCGCGGCATCGCCTGGGACGATCCGGTGATCGGGTTCGACTGGCCGGACTGGCTGGAAACGCCGGTGCAGTCGGAGCGCGACACCCAGTGGCCGAAACTGGACGCCCTGCCGCGGGATTTCGCTTAAGCCCATGGCTCGGAGACTGGCGCTCATCCTTGGAAGCTCCGGCCAGCTGGCGCGGGCGCTGCAGAGCTGCGAGAGCGGGTTTGAGGCAACAGCGCTGGGGCGTCCGGTGCTGGATCTGACCGATCCGCGCAGCGTGCGCGACGCCATCGCCAAGACCGCGCCGGCGCTGGTGATCAACGCCGCCGCCTACACCGCCGTCGACAAGGCGGAAGAGGAGCCGGACGCGGCTTTCGCGGTGAACGAAACAGGCGCGGCCGCCGCCGCCGATGCGGCGGAGAAGGCCGGAGCGGCCTTCTTCCATGTTTCCACGGATTATGTGTTCGATGGCCAGCTGGGCCGGCCCTATACCGAAGAGGACGCGCCGCATCCCGCGGGGGTCTATGGAAAATCCAAATATGCGGGCGAGACCGCCGTCGCCGCGGCGCACCCCGAAGCGGTGATCGTCCGCACGTCCGGCGTGTTTGACGATGAGGGCCGCAATTTCGTGCGCGCCGTCGCCGGCCGCCTGATCGAGGCGGGCGAGGCGAACGTCGTCGCGGACCAGACGCTGAATCCGACCTTCGCGCCGGACCTCGCCGCGGCAATCTTCAAACTGGCCGAGGCGCGTCTGGAGGGCGCGGCGGAGCCGGGCCTGTATCACGCGGCGGGCGCCGGGGATGCGAGCTGGTTCGAGGTGGGCGAGGCGATTGCGGACGAGGTGCGGCGCCTCGGCCATGAAGCGTCGGTTTCGCCGACCACGACCGAGGCCTGGGGCGCGCCGGCGCCGCGGCCCGCGGATTCGCGGCTGGATTGTTCAAAGCTGCGGGAAGCGGCCGGGATCGCCCTGCCAGCCTGGCGGGACGCGATTGCGCGCTGCGTGGCGTCGGTGAAGCCGGCTTAGACCAGGTCCTTGCGGCCGCGGTCTTTCAATTCCTCGACCACTTTCTTCACGTCCTGAACCGCGTCGCGGCGGGCGATCAGCACGGCGTCGCCGGAGGCCACGACGATCAGGTCCTCCACGCCCAGCGCGGCGACCAGCGGACCGTCGCTGCGCACATAGCTGTTCCTGGCGCCAATGGCGATCACGCGGTCCGAATGGGCGGCGAGGCCGGCTTCGTCCTTGTCCGCCAGCTCCCACAGCGCCGACCAGGAGCCGATATCGCTCCAGCCGATATCCATGGGCAGGACGGCCGCGCGGCTGGTCTTTTCCATGACCGCATAGTCGATGGAGTCGGACGGGCAGTCGGCGAAGATGGCCGGGTCCAGCGCGATCACGCCGTCGGAGCGCAGGGCGGCCTTCAGCGCGGCGGCTGCGGCGTCCAGAATCTCCGGGCACTGGCCGCGCATTTCCTCGGCCAGGCGGTCGGCGCGGAACAGGAAGATGCCCGCGTTCCAGGAATACAGGCCTTCTTCCAGATAGCGTTCGGCGGTTTTGCGGTCCGGTTTCTCGACAAACTGGTCGACGGAATAGACCGCGCCGGATTTTTCACCGCGGCGGATATAGCCATAGCCGGTCTCCGGCCCGTCCGGGCGGATGCCGAACGTGACCAGCGCGCCGTCCCGCGCCGCGCCGGCCGCGCGCGCCACGGCGGCGCGGAAGCCTTCCGCGTCGCGGATATGATGGTCGGCGGGCAGCAGCAGCATCAGGCCGTCCTCGCCGGTTTCCGCCATCAGGGCTGCGGCCGCGGCGGCGCAGGGCGCGGTGTTGCGGCCCACCGGCTCCAGCACGATGGCGGCCGGGGTGATCCCGACAGCGTCCATCTGCGCGGCGATTTCCTCGCGATGGGCGGCGTTGCAGATGATGATCGGGTCGCCGAACGTCACATCGCCCGTCTCGCCGGAAGCGCGCAGGGCGGTTTCCTGCAGCAGCGTGTGATCGCTCATCAGGGCGCGCAGCTGCTTGGGCCGGGCCTGCCGCGACATCGGCCACAGGCGCGTGCCCGACCCGCCGGACATGATCACCGGCGTGACGACGGTCTTGTCGGTCATGAATCCTCTTTCGCGTTCAGAACCCGGTCGGCTTCGGCGAACGCGCACATCAGGTGGTAAAGCGTGCTGGCGGGAATGGCGTCGGCGGCCGGGCGCCCTTTGGCGTCGAACCGGTCCATCCAGCCGCCCTCGGGCTGCGGCGTCAGATAAACATCCATCAGGGCGTCCAGCGTCGCCTCCGCTTCCTCGCGCGCCTCGCCGTTCGCTCCGGCCTCGATACGCGCCAGCCGGGCTTTCAGAAGCTCCGTCTGGGGCCAGCAGCGGCGGCTGGCGCGGCGGATTTCGCCGGTTCCGGTCACTTCGTCCCAGAAGAAGCCGCTGTGGCGGTCCATGCCGCGATTGACGGCGTAGTCATAAAGGGCGGCAGCGTGGTCGGCGGTGTCGGCGCCGGTTTCCTGAGCGTAACGGTGCAGAAGCCAGATCCACTCGGCGTGGTGGCCGGGCTCGTACCGGTCGCGGTGGGCGCCGTTGGCGGGGCGCCAGTCATCTTCGAAATACTCGGTCAGGCGGCCGCTATCGCCGCACATGAAGTGCGTTTCGAACAGCTTGAAAACATCCAGCGCCCGGTCCAGCCAGCGCTGTTCGCCCGTGGCCTGATAGAGGGCGAGGAAGGCTTCCAGCGCGTGCATGTGCGGGTTCTGGCGGCGCGGGCCGGCGTGCGGCGCGCCTTCCAGCCAGCCGCCATTTTTCGCGCCCATCGCCTCGTCCAGATAGGCGAGGGTTTCTTCAGCCACGTCCAGAATCTGCGAATCGCCGGTGGCGCGGTACGCCCATGCGCAGGCCAGAAGGACGAAAGCATGGTCATAGGCGTCTCGGCGCGGATCTTCGATTTTCCCCTCGGGCGTCAGCAGGTGAACCCAGCCGGGTTCGCCGTCCGCGCGCCAGCCGCGATCGACCAGATAGTCGAATCCGTTCGCCGCCAGCGTCTTGCCGCCGCTGTCCCATCCAAGGATGGAAGCATGGGAGAAAACATAGATCTGGCGGGCCTGTACGCGCAGGCGCCGGATGGCGTGATAGTCCGGCTCGCCTTGCAGGGTGAGACGTTCGACAAATCCGCCGCGCGCGGGATCAACGCCGCGTTCCCGCCATAGCGGAAGCGCCTTGTCGATCATCCAGTTCTTCGCGCGTGTGGCCGCGGCAGAACTCCGCACCGCCGTCCCCCTTTGATGTATCCCGTCAGGGCCGTTTCTCTAGACCGCGCCCGCCATGCAATCAATGAACCAGCGTAGCTGCGAATAATGATTGGTTAGTGATTGCCCCTATGACGGCGTATCGCTAGGTTCGCGCGCCGGTGGGCGGGATGCGCAGCATTTCGCCCGTTTCGGCTCGCGTGTACGCCAAATCTAAAGGGAACGGACGGCCAGTCATGGATCGGCTCGATAGGCTCGAGGCGCAAAGCGTCTATATTTTCCGCGAAGCATTCAATCGCATCGACAAGATGGCCCTGCTGTGGTCGCTGGGCAAAGACTCGAACGTCATGGTCTGGCTGGCCAAGAAGGCGTTTCTGGGTCACATCCCGTTTCCGGTGATGCATGTCGATACGGGCAAGAAATTTCCCGAAATGTATGAATTCCGCGACCGCTACGCCGAGGAATGGGGTCTGGACTTCATTCGCGAGGAATGTCCGCCGATCGAGGACATTGACGGCGAGGGCCTTGGCCCGGCCGCGCGCTCCGCGGCCCGCAAGACGGCGGGCCTGCGCATGGCGACCCAGAAGCATGGCTTCAACGGTCTGGTCGCCGGCATCCGCCGGGACGAGCAGTCCATGCGCGCCAAGGAACGTGTGTTCTCGCCCCGCGGGCTGGAAGGCAACTGGGATTTCCGCGATCAGCCGCCGGAATTCTGGGACCAGTACAAGACCGATTATCCCGAGGGCACGCATATCCGCATCCATCCGCTGCTGCACTGGACGGAGCTGGATATCTGGGAATACACCAAGCGCGAGGAGATCCCGCTGATCTCCCTGTATTTCTCCAAGAACGGCAAGCGTTACCGCTCGCTGGGCGATCAGGACATCACCAACCCGGTCGATTCCGACGCCTCGACGGTCGAGGAGATCATCCAGGAACTGCGCACGACCAAGGTTTCCGAACGCTCCGGCCGCGCCATGGATCACGAGACCGAAGACGCTTTCGAACGTCTCCGCGAAGGCGGTTACCTCTAGCGCCGGCGCGCGCCCTCTCCATTTACACCGGGTCCGATGACGAAAGACATGCCCATGCCCAAAGACGCTAAAATCCAGGCGGAGGCGGACCGCAACCGCGAGCTTCTGCGCACCGTGATCGTGGGTCACGTGGATCACGGCAAATCGACGCTGGTCGGCCGCCTGTTCCATGACACCGGCTCTCTGCCGGACGGCAAGATGGAAGCGATCACCGAGATGTGCCGCAAGCGCGGCATGCCCTTCGAATGGGCCTTCCTGATGGACGCCATGCAGGCCGAGCGTGATCAGGGCATCACGATCGACACCTCGCAGATCTGGTTCCACACCGAAAAGCGCGACTACACGATCATCGACGCGCCGGGCCATACCGAGTTTCTGAAGAACATGGTCACCGGCGCGGCGCAGGCCGATGCGGCGCTGCTGGTCATCGACGCGGGCGAGGGCGTGCAGGAGCAGTCCCGCCGCCACGGCTATCTGCTGTCCCTGATGGGCGTGCGCCAGGTGGCGGTCGCGGTGAACAAGATGGACCGCGTGGATTACAGCCAGGCCCGGTTCGACGAGATCGAGGCCGAGTACCGTCAGTATCTGAACTCCGTCGGGGTCGATGCGACGTTCGTCGTGCCGGTTTCCGCGCGCGAGGGCGACATGATCGCCATGCGCACCGATGGCGACGAAAAAGCCAATATGGGCTGGTACAAGGGTCCGACGGTGGTCGAGGCGTTCGACAGCTTCAAGATGCCCGAGCCGCTGTCCCACCAGGCGCTGCGCATGCCGGTTCAGGACGTCTACAAGTTTGACGACCGCCGCATCATCGCCGGACGGATCGAGTCCGGGAAGTTGCGCGTGGGCGACCGGGTGATGTTCTCCCCGCTGAACAAGTCTTCACGCATCAAGAGCATCGAGACCTGGCCCGACAGCCGCGAGAACCCGACCGCGGCCTCCGCGGGCGAGAGCGTCGGCATCACGCTGGAAGAGCAGATCTTCGTCGAGCGCGGCCAGATCATGAGCCAGGTGGATAATCCTCCCGTGGAGACGGACGTCTTCCGGGCGCGCATCTTCTGGCTCGGCCGCGAGCCGCTGAGCGTCAAGAAAGCCTACAAGATCAAGATCGGCACGCTGCAGGCGAACGCCAAGATCGAGTCGGTTGAGCGCATCGTCGACACCGGGGACCTGTCCAACCGCGAAGCCGAACAGGTCGAGCGCAATCAGGTTGGCGAGGTGATCATCCGCTGCAAGCGCATGATCGCGCTGGACGAGTTCACCGAGAATCCGAACACCGGGCGCTTTGTGATCGTCGATGGCTACGACATCGCCGGCGGCGGCATCATCTCCATGGAGGGCTATCCGGATCAGCGCTCGCTGAGCACCGTGAAGTCCACCAATATCTACAAGGTCACCACCAATGTGGACCGCGCGGCGCGCGAACGCCGCAACCATCACAAGGGCGGGGTGCTGTGGTTCACCGGGCTTTCGGGCGCGGGCAAATCCACCATCGCCGTGGCGCTGGAAAAAGCGCTGTTCGAACGCGGCTACTCCACCTACGTGCTGGACGGCGACAATGTGCGCTACGGGCTGAACGCCAATCTGGGCTTCTCCCCGGAAGACCGGGCGGAGAATATTCGCCGCGTGGGCGAGGTCGCCTCGCTGTTCTCCGACGCTGGCGTGATCGTGCTCTCATCCTTCATTTCCCCGTATCGCTCCGACCGTCAGCGGGCGCGGGATTCGGTGGGCGAGGGCTTCCACGAGATCTATGTCGCGACCCCGCTGGAAGTGTGCGAGGAGCGCGATCCCAAGGGCCTCTACAAGAAGGCGCGTTCGGGCGAGATCAAGGACTTCACCGGCGTTTCCGCGCCGTATGAAGAGCCGGCCGAGGCCGATTTTACCCTGCGCACCGCAGAGCGCAGCGTCGAGGAATGCGTAGAGGAGCTTCTGGGCTATGTCGGCCACAAATTCGATCTGTGACGCCGACCTGATCAAGGGCCTGGAGCGCATCGCGCTTGAGGCCGGGCGGATCATCCTGGACGTCTATGAGGGCAATTCCCTCGAAGTCGAGCGCAAGGACGACGACTCGCCGGTCACCATCGCCGACCAGCGGGCCGAGGCCTATATCCTGAAAGAGCTGGCCAAGCTCGCGCCCGGCTGTCCGGTGGTTGCCGAGGAGTCTGTCGAGGCGGGACGCATTCCCGATACGGACGGGGATTTCTTCCTGGTCGATCCGCTGGACGGCACCAAGGAATTCATTCGCGGCGGCGGCGATTTTACGGTGAATATCGGCCTGGTGCGGGACCGTACCCCGGTGATCGGCGTGGTCTATGCGCCGGCTACGAAGAAGCTCTATGTCGGGTGTGGCGATCACGCCAGGACCGGTGAAGTCGATTGCCGCAATCCCGGCGAATATGACCTCAAACCCATGTCCGTGCGCCAGCCGGCCAGCCCGCCGACCGCGGTGGCCAGCCGGTCCCACCGCACCCCGGAGACGGACGATTTTCTAAAGGCGCTGGGCGTGACGGACACGGTCTCCGCCGGATCGTCCCTGAAATTCTGCCTGGTGGCGGAAGGCGCGGCCGATGTCTATCCGCGGCTGGGCCGCACGATGGAATGGGACACCGCGGCCGGTCACGCCGTGCTGGTCAGCGCGGGCGGATGCGTGACCACGGTGGACGGTCAGCCGCTCAGCTATGACAAGCGCGAGCAGGCGCTGGATTCCGATTTCGCCAATCCGCATTTCATCGCTTATGGATCGCGGTCGCCGATTGCGCCCGCTTGATCGACAGGTTCAGCGGGATCGGTTACCAAGCGCGGCAATCCATCACGCGGCGCAAGGGCCGCGCCTGACAGGAAATCTCGCAGCAAGATGAAAATTCTCGTCACTGGCGCCGCAGGGTTTATCGGCTTCCACGCTTGCCGCGCGCTGATGGCGCGCGGCGCGGAAGTCGTAGGCGTGGATGTCATCAATGATTATTACGATCCGGCCCTGAAACAGGCGCGCCTGGCCGAGCTTGGCCGTTCTGACGCCTTCTCCTTCGAAAAGCTGGACCTGGCCGATGCGGAGGTCACGGAGGCGCTGGTCAAGGCGGTGAAGCCCGAGCGGATCCTGCACCTCGCCGCGCAGGCGGGGGTTCGTTATTCGCTGGAAAATCCGCTGGCTTATGGCCGCTCCAACATGATGGGGCATCTGTCGGTGATCGAGGCCGCGCGGCGGGCCGAATGCGTGCGCCACCTGGTCTATGCCTCGTCCAGTTCCGTCTATGGCGAACGCGACGCCGCGCCGTTCTCCGAAGAGGACCGGGTGGATGACCCCGCTTCGCTCTACGCCGCGACCAAGCGGTCCGGCGAGCTGATGAGCAACGCCTATTCCAGCCTTTATGGCCTGACCCAGACGGGGCTGCGCTTCTTCACCGTTTATGGCCCATGGGGCCGGCCGGACATGGCTTACTGGCTGTTCGCCGAAGCGATGATGCGGGACGAGCCGATCCATCTTTTCAATGGCGGCGAGATGGTGCGCGATTTCACCTATATCGACGATGTCATCGATACGCTGGTCCGCGTCGTGGAAGATGCGCCGGAGAGCGGGCGCCACCGCCTGTTCAATATCGGCGGTTCACACGCGCGGCCGGTTCTGGAGCTGGTAACCGCGCTGGAAAAAGCCGTCGGCAAGCCGGCGCGGCGCGAAGACCTGCCGCGCCACAAGGGCGATGTGCTGACCACCTCCGCCGATGTGACCCATATCCGCGAGGCTTACGGCTTCGAAAACAAGGTCGCGCTGGAAGACGGGGTTTCGCGTTTCGTGGACTGGCTGAAGGAATGGCGCGCCGCTCAGGACGCGCCGTCCAGCGCATCCGCCAAGGCCTGACGGGCCTCCGCGCCCCATTCGGCATCGTTCAGGGCATAGGCCGCGATGGCGGTCAGGTATCCGATCTTGTTGCCGCAATCATATGAGCGGCCCTCATATTTCACGGCGTGGAAGGCTTGCTCCTCCATCAGCCGCGCCATCGCGTCGGTCAGCTGGATTTCGTTGCCCGCGCCGCGCCCCTGCGTCGCCAGTAGCTTGAAGATTTCCGGCTGCAGGATATAGCGGCCGGTAATGGAGAGGTTGGAGGGCGCGGAATCGACGTCCGGCTTTTCCACCATGCCCTTCATCTTGATGACGCCCTCGGTCCCGCCTTCAGGGTCGATGATGCCGTATTTGTTCACGTCCTCGCGCGCCACTTCCTCCACCGCGATCACGTTGCCGCCGCCCGATTGTTCGTAAGCGGCGGTCATCTGCGCAAGACAGGAGGGCGCGGCCTTCACCAGCACGTCCGGCAGCAGGATGGCAAAGGGCTCGTCCCCTATGACGTCGCGGGCGCACCAGATGGCATGGCCCAACCCCTTGGGGGCTTGCTGGCGCACGAAGCTCATGGAGCCGGGCTCGGGGATGGAGGCTTCCAGTTCCGCCAACACGTCGTCCTTGCCCTTGTTCTGGAGCGTGGTTTCCAGCTCATAGGCGCGGTCGAAATAGTCCTCGATCGCGCCCTTGTTGCGGCCGGTGACGAAGACCAGATGCTCGATCCCCGCTTCCAGCGCCTCGTCCACCACGTACTGGATGGCGGGGCGGTCGAAGACCGGCAGCATCTCTTTCGGGATGGACTTCGTGGCGGGCAGGACGCGCGTGCCGAGACCGGCGACGGGCAGGACCGCTTTGCGGACTTTTTTCATTTCATCACTCTTGCTGGGGGCCGTGTCCGGCACAGGGTAAAGCGCGGGGCGGGCTACTCAACCGTTACCGACTTGGCGAGGTTCCGCGGCTGGTCCACATCGGTGCCTTTCTCGACAGCCACGTGATAGGCCAGAAGCTGCACCGGGACGGCGTAGACGATGGGCGCGATCAGGGGATCGGCCTCTGGCGCGGCGATGCCGGCGGGCTCCAGGTCGGCCGCTTCCTTCAGGCCCTTTTCATCGGAAATCAGCACCAGACGCGCGCCGCGCGCCGCGACCTCCTGCATGTTGGAGGCGGTCTTGTCGAACAGCTTGTCGTGCGGGGCGATGACGATGACCGGCGTGCCGTCCTCAATCAGCGCGATGGGGCCGTGCTTCAGCTCGCCGGCGGCGTAGCCCTCCGCATGAATATAGCTGATCTCCTTCAGCTTCAGCGCGCCCTCCAGCGCCAGCGGGAAATAGACGCCGCGGCCCAGATACAGCACGTCCCGGGCGCGGGAGAGTTCCTGCGCCATGGCCTGAATATCGGTTTCGGTCTCCAGCGCCTTGTTCATCAAATGCGGCGCGTGCATCAGCGAACGGGCATGGGCGGTGGCCTCGTCTTTCGACAGCGCGCCGCGCTGCGCGCCCGCCGCCACGGCCAGCGCGGCAAGCGCGGCGAGCTGGCAGGTGAAGGCCTTGGTGGAGGCAACCCCGATCTCCGGCCCCGCCAGGGTTGGCAGGACGATGTCCGCCTCCCGCGCGATGGAGGATTCGGGCACGTTCACCAGCGCCGCGGTGGTCAGGCCCGCATCCTTGCAATAGCGCAGGGCGGCCAGCGTATCGGCGGTCTCGCCCGACTGGCTGATGAACAGGGCCAGCGCGCCCGTGTCCAGCGCCGGTTCGCGGTAGCGGAACTCCGAGGCGATATCGACCTCGACGGGAAGTTTCGCCACCTGCTCGAACCAGTAGCGGGCGATCTCGCCGGCGAAGCTGGCGGTGCCGCAGGCCGTGATAAGGACGCGGCTAAATTGTGAGAAATCCAGACCGTCGCGCAGGCTGATCGTCAGGTCCTCGTTCACATAGGCCGAGAGGGTGCGGGCCACCACCTCCGGCTGTTCGTAGATTTCCTTTTCCATGAAGTGGCGGTGATTGCCCTTGGCGGCCACGGCCTGATTGGCTTCCAGCAGCGCGACAGGGCGCGTCACTTCCTGATTGTCCTCGTCATAAACGGTTGCGCCGGCGCGCGTGGCGACCGCCCAGTCGCCCTCTTTCAGATAGATCACGCGGCGGGTCAGCGGGCCGACGGCCATGGCGTCCGACCCCAGATAGGTTTCCCCGTCGCCCAGCCCCACCACCAGCGGAGAGCCGCGCCGGGCGCCGATCAGAAGGTCATCCTCGCCATCGAACAGGAAGACCAGCGCGAACGCCCCTTCCAGCCGCGACAGCGCGCCCTGCACGGCTTCGCGGGGCGTTATTCCCTCGTCCATCGCCTGGTCGACCAGCACGGCCACCGCTTCGGAATCGGTCTGGGTGACGAAAGTGCGGCCCTTGGCGTGCAGCTCGTCCTTCAACTCCCGAAAATTCTCGATGATGCCGTTATGGATGACTGTGACACGGCCGGCGCGATGGGGATGGGCGTTTGTCTCATTCGGCGCGCCGTGCGTGGCCCAGCGCGTATGGGCGATGCCGATATGGGCGTCGACGGGATCGGCCTCGAATGCGGATTCCAGCGCCTTGATCTTGCCGGCGGCGCGCCGGCGCGCGGCCTTGCCGTCGTCCAGTACGGCCAGCCCGGCGGAATCGTAACCGCGGTATTCCAGCCGCCGCAGGCCGTCCAGAAGCCGCTCTGCGACCGGCTTGTCACCGACAATTCCGATAATTCCGCACATTGAACTGATCCCTTTAGCGATTCGTCAGGTCATGGACGCTATAACCCGGCAAAGGTAAATGGCGACCGAGTCATGTTGCCTGCAATTGAATTACGGCGAAAAAAGAGGCGCCAGAATGGAAAAACGCTATTTCGGAACCGACGGCGTGCGCGGCCTGACCAACAAGCCGCCAATGACCGCGGAAACCGCATTGCGCCTCGGCCAGGCGGCGGGGCGCTATTTCCGGCGCGATACGGGCCGCCGCCATTCGGTGGTGATCGGCAAGGATACGCGTCTTTCCGGCTATATGATCGAGACGGCGCTGGTGGCGGGTTTCACCTCGGTCGGGATGGACGTCTTCCAGTTCGGTCCGCTGCCGACGCCGGGCGTTGCGATGATGACGCGCTCGCTCCGCGCTGATCTCGGCGTGATGATTTCCGCCTCGCACAACGCCTATCACGACAATGGCATCAAGCTGTTCGGGCCGGACGCCTACAAGCTGGACGATTCCACGGAGCTGGAAATCGAGAGCCTGATGGACCGGGGGCTGGAGGAAGAGCTGGCCCCGGCCGACAAGCTGGGCCGAGCCAAGCGCGTGGATGACGCGCAGGCGCGATATGTGGAGATCGTGAAAGCCACCCTGCCGCGCCGCCTGCGCCTGAACGGGCTTCGCGTGGTGGTCGATTGCGCCAATGGCGCGGCCTACAAGGTCGCCCCGGCCGCGCTCTGGGAGCTGGGGGCGGAGGTTATCTCGGTCGGCGTCAGCCCGAACGGTTTCAATATCAATGACGAGGTTGGCTCCACCCATCCCGGCGCTATGGCCGCCAAGGTCAAGGAAATGCGCGCCGATATCGGACTGGCGCTGGATGGCGACGCCGACCGCATCATCGTCTGTGACGAGCACGGGGAGATCGTCGACGGCGACCAGATCCTCGCCCTGATCGCGCGGTCCTGGCACAAGCGCGAGCGCCTCGCCAAGCCCGGCATCGTGGCGACCATCATGTCCAATCTGGGGCTGGAGCGCTGCCTGAAAGAGGACGGGCTCGCCCTCGAGCGCGTGCAGGTCGGCGACCGCTATGTTGTCGAGAAGATGCGCGCCGACGGCTACAATCTGGGCGGCGAGCAGTCCGGCCATGTTGTGTTGTCGGACTTCGCCACGACCGGCGATGGCCTGATGGCGGCGCTGCAGGTGCTGGCCGCGATGGTGGAGGCCGACAAGCCGGCCAGCCAGATCCTGCGCCAGTTCGAACCGGCCCCTCAGATCCTGAAGAATGTCCGCTATAAGTCCGGCGCGCCGCTGGAGGCCGATGAAGTGAAAGAGGCGATCCGCGAGGCCGAAGCCGAGCTGGGCGATTCAGGGCGCCTCGTCATCCGAAAATCCGGCACCGAGCCCCTGATCCGCATCATGGCCGAGGGCGACGACGCCCGGAAGGTCGAGAAGATCGTCGACTCGCTGGTCGAAACGGTGGGGCGGGCGGCCTAGGGCTTCGCCTTTTTGCGGGCGATTTCCGCGCTCTCCCGGCGCAGGGGACGGCTGACCGGGCAGACCTGCTGGACATAATCGTTCAGCGTATTGGTCAGATTGTCCTGCACGATCCGGTAGTGAACGAACTGGCCGCGTTTTTCCCGCTCGACCAGACCGGCATTCTCCAGAATGCCGAGATGCTGGGACACGGCGGGTTTGGAAATTTCGAAACGCTCCGCGATTTCGCCGGCGGTCAGTTCCGACTCCGACAGATAGGCCAGAATTTTGCGGCGCACTTGCGACGCCAGGGCTTCAAACACGCGCTGCATCAACGAATCTCCATCATTCGACGATCATATAGAGATTTAAGAAATAAGTTAAATGATTGACTTTCAGCGATTAAGGAAATAAGGGATTACTTAAATATATAATTGCCTGGAGGCGGCGGTGTCGGAAGAACGCGATCCCTACAAGGTCAATTCCATCCACCAGACACAGGCGGCGGACGCCGTCAGGGGACGGATCAGGTGGAGCCCCGCCTATTCGATCTGGAACGGTGCCATGCTGGCGGGGGCCGCGTTTCTCGGGCCGCTCTTTTTCACGCTGGACGCTTTCCTTGTTTTTCTCGGGCTGACCGCGCTGACGCTCTGCGCGGGTCATTCGGTCGGCTATCACCGACTGCTGATTCACCGCAGTTTCAAATGCTCGAAACCGACCGAACATGTTCTGGTGTGGTTTGGCGCGATGGTGGGGATGGGCGGTCCGTTCTGGATGATCCGCACGCATGACATGCGCGACTGGGCGCAGCGCCAGCCGGACTGCCACGATTTCTATTCTCACCGGGCCGGGTTCTGGCGCGATGCATGGATGAACCTGCACTGCCGGCTGGAGCTTTATCATCCGCCGCGCTTCGATCCCGGCGAGACGGTGACGGGAGACCGCTTTTACCGCTTCCTCGAGCGGACCTGGATGCTGCAACAGGGCGTGTTGGCGGCGGTCCTGTTCCTCATGGGCGGTTTCGCATGGGTTGTGTGGGGCGTTTTCGTACGGGTCAGCCTGAGCGTGACCATGCACTGGCTGATCGGGCGTTACGCCCAGCGGGAGGGCCCGCAATCCTGGCTGGTCGACGGGGCGGGCGTTCAGGCGCATGACGTGCCGGTCGCCGGGTTCGTGACGATGGGCGAGGCCTGGCACAACAATCATCATGCATTCCCGGGTTCGGCCCGCCACGGCCACTATCCCGGACAGAGCGACCCCGGCTGGCGGTTCATCCAGTTGCTGGAGCGCATGGGTCTGGTCTGGGATATCCAGACGCCCGAGACGCTTCCTGCGCGGAAAGGCTTGTCGCCCGCGGGCGTTACGCTGGCGATGGAAAATATTGCCCGGCCCGGGGCCTGAAGGCGTCCCCGTCTAGCCCCACCCGCCGAAATGTTTCGAGAGTTTCAGGCCCTGGGCCTGGTAGTGGGAGCCGCTGGCGCCGTAGACGGCGTCCGCCGGGGCTTCCAGCGATTCATAGACAAGGCGGGCGGCGGCCTGTCCGTGCTCAAGCATGAAGGGCACATCGCGGCCGCGCACCTCCAGCACGGCGCGGGAGCCTGCGCCGCCGGCGGATTCCCAGCCGAAGCCGGGGTCGAAGAAGCCGGCGTAATGGGCGCGGAATTCGCCGATCTCGGTGGCGATGGGGGCCATTTCCGCCGCCTCATCCGGCGCGACGGAGGCGCTTTCGGCGGAGGCGAGAATATAGAATTCGTCCGGATCCAGAACCATGCGTCCGCCGCGCGCTGGCACCGGCTCCCAGAAATCGGCGGGATCGTGACCGCCCAGATTCTCAAGATCAATCAGGCCGGAATGGCGGCGCGCGCGATAGCCGATGACTCCGGACTCGCCGCCCGTCAGGTCCACGCCCAAGGTGATTTCCTTCAGCGGCGCCGGGCTTCCGCGGCGCAGGCGGATCTGCGCCAGACGCGCGCCCGGCCGCACCAGGACAGAGAAGGTGCGCGGGCTGATTTCCAGATAGAGCGGGCCTTGATAGCCGGCTGGCGCGGCGTCGAAGGCCTGCGCGCCGTCTGTGATGACGCGCGTGAACACGTCGATACGGCCGGTGGAGCTTTTCGGGTTGGCCGCGCCGGAGACGTCTTCCGGAAGGGCCAGACGCTCGGCCAGCGGGACAAGATAGACGCAGCCCGTCTCCAGAACCGCGCCTTCGCTGAGGTCGATCCGGTGCATGACGATGTCGCCGTTCAGGCGGTCTTCCACCGTGCGTCCCGCGCCGGGCAGGAAACTGGCGCGCAGCCGGTAGGCGGTGCGCCCGAGCCGCAGATCAAGGCTGGCGGGCTGGATCTGGCCCGGCTCGAATCCGTCTGTGGCGGCAAGCGCGCCGCTTTCGATCATCTGGGCCAGGGTCTGGCTGGGGAGTATGCCTGTCATGAAATGGCGCTGTTGTCCCGACTCGCGCTTGGGCGCGTTGTCGAACAGGCTTAAGGTCGAACGGCGCGGGGGATCAAGCGCGCCGCGTGTTTTTCGGGGGAAACCAGCTCAACGTGATGGATGTACGGCCCGTTATGCTGGTGATCGGCGTGCTGCTGTCCGGGCTGGGCGCGGCGATGATGCTGCCGATGCTGGCCGACCTGATCGCCGGGTCGAAGGACTGGCGCGCCTTTGCGACGGGCGGCGGGCTTTCGATGTTCCTGGGCGGCGGGCTGGCGCTGGCCAATTGGGGGCATGGCAAGCGCCTGACTGTGCGCACCGCCTTCCTGCTGGTCTCGCTGACCTGGGTCCTGCTGGCCGCGTTCGGGGCCATTCCCTTCGTGATCAGCGATCTGGGCCTGTCGGTCACCGATGCGTTTTTTGAGTCGACATCGGGCCTGACCACCACCGGGGCCACGATTCTGACCGGCCTGGACGACATGCCGCCGGGCGTCCTGCTGTGGCGGTCCATCCTGCAATGGATGGGCGGCATCGGCATCATTGTCACCGCGCTGGCCGTTCTGCCCATGTTGCGGGTCGGCGGGATGCAGCTGTTCCGCCTCGAATCCTCCGACAAGTCGGAGAAGATCCTGCCCCGCGCCACCCAGATCGCCGCCTTTATCGGCGGCATCTATATCGCCCTGACCATGGCCTGCGCCATTTCCTACTGGGCGACGGGCATGAGCCTGTTCGACGCGGTGTGCCACGCCATGACCACCATCGCCACGGGCGGGTTCTCCACCTCCGACCGCTCCATGGGCGCGTTCATGACCGGCGGGGCGGATATTGTAGGGACGATCTTCATGTTCGCGGGCGGCGTGCCGTTCGTGCTCTACATGATGGCGGCGCGCGGGCGGCCCGACGCCTTCCTGACCGACTCGCAGGTGCGGGTCTATCTGGGCATTTTCCTGACCGTCACGCTGATTCTGACCTTCTATCTGTGGCTGGCGGAAATCCATCAGCCGGTGCGCGGGGTGCGCCTGGCCGCGTTCAACGCGGTGTCGATCATGACCGGAACCGGCTACGCCACGGCCGATTATGCGCTGTGGGGCGGGTTCGCGAACGCCTTCTTTTTCTGCCTGATGTTCATAGGCGGGTGCGCGGGATCGACCTCCTGCAGCATCAAGATCTTCCGTTATCAGATCGCCTTTCTGGCGCTGAAAACCTATGTGCTGGAGATGGCGCGGCCCAACGTGGTGGCGCGGCTGAAATATAATGGCCGCGTGGTGCCGGAGGACACGATCTTCTCGGTCCTCAGCTTTTTCTTCCTGTTTTTCCTGTGCTTTGCCGCCCTGGCCATATTCCTGTCCGCCATCGGGCTGGACCTGGTGACCGCGCTGTCGGGCGCGGCGACCAGCGTTGCCAATGTCGGGCCGGGGCTGGGGACGATCATCGGGCCGGCGGGCACGTTCCAGCCGCTTCCCGACGCGGCGAAATGGGCCATGGCGGCGGGGATGTTCGTCGGCCGGCTGGAGGTCGTGACCGTGCTGGTCCTGCTGTCGCCCGCCTACTGGCGCGGCTGACCGGGGGCCAGTTCCGCCGCGTCGAAAGCGTATTGCGTATTGCAATATTCGCAGGTCGCGCTGACCGCGCCGTCCTCCACCATCTCCCCGATTTCCTCTTCGGAGAAGCTGGACAGAAGATTGCGCACGCTGTCGCGGGAGCAGCGGCACTCGAACCGGATGGCTTGCGAATCCATCAGGCGCACGCCGTCTTCATGGAACAGGCGGAACAGCACGCGTCCGCCGGAAAGCTCCGGATCGCTCAGCTCGTCATCGGCCAGGGTGTCGAACAGGGCGCGGGCCGTGTTCCACGCCTCGCCCGCGTCGCCGCGCGCATCGTCGGCGGCGATCTGCTGGATCATCATGGCGCCGCCGCGCCAGTGCGTGGCTTCGCCCCCGCCCTGCCAGCGGCCAATGGCGGACTTGATGCGGGTGGGAATCTGCTCCGACTGGGCGAAATAGGCTTCGGCGGCTTCGGCGATCGTCTCGCCTTCCAGCGGCACAACGCCCTGATAACGGTCCATGTCCGGACCCTGGTCGATGGTCATGGCCATCGTGCCTTCGCCAAGAAGCGCGCCCAGCCCCTCCTGAGCCGCCTCGATGGCGGCGTCCACGCGTTCGGGGTCCAGCTTCACATAGGCGCGGATGGCCCCGCTGGTGGCGTAATCCGCCACCAGGAAGGACACCGGCCCGTCGCCGCTGGCCTGCAGGATCAGCCGGCCGTCGAATTTCAGCGACGCGCCGATCAGAACCGTGATCAGCACCGCCTCGCCCAGCAGCCGGGCGACCGGCTCCGGGTAGTCGTGGGCGGTGAGAATCTGGTCCAGCGCCGGGCCCATGCGGACCACGCGGCCGCGCACGGGCTGTTTTTCAATCTGGAACGGCGCGACGGTGTCGTCGGTCGCAGCCAGATCGTCCAGTCCGGCGGGGCTGTTGGAACGCGGCGTATCCATGCGGGTCAGTCCGACAGTTTCTCACGCGCTTTGGCGAACGCGCGGTCCAGTTTCTCGACCGCTTCGCGGGCGTGCTTTTCCTCGATGATCAGCGGCGGCGCCATGCGCAGCACATTGTCGCCGGCCGCGCCGACCAGCAGCTTCTCATCACGCGCCAGCGCGGCGACGTCCTTGTTCACCACGCGCTCGTTCAGCTTCAGGCCCATCAGCAGGCCCTTGCCGCGCACGTCCTCGACCAGGTCGGAATATTCATCGGCCAGCCCGGCCACCTGCTGGCGCAGGAAGTTGGACACCTTCACGACGTGGTCCATGAAGCCGTCCTTGGTCAGCTCGTCGATGACCACGTTGCCGACCGCCATGGCCAGCGGATTGCCGCCGAAGGTGGAGCCGTGGGAGCCGATCTGCATCCCGGCCGCCGCGGCGTCGGTCGCAAGGCAGGCGCCCATCGGGAAACCGCCGCCCACGCCCTTGGCCACCGCCATGATGTCCGGCCGCGCATCGTCCGCGCCGGCCCATTCATAGGCGAACAGCTTGCCGGTGCGCCCGGCGCCGCATTGCACCTCGTCATAGATCAGCATCAGGCCGTGTTCGTCGCAGAGATCGCGCAGGGCGCGCAGGAATTCCTCGGGCAGGGCGCGAACGCCGCCTTCGCCCTGCACAGGCTCAACGATGATCGCCGCGGTTTCATCGGAAATCGCTGCTTTCACAGCCTCCAGATCGCCAAATTCGACCTGATCGAAACCGGGCATGGCGGGGCCGAAGCCTTCGAGATATTTCGGGTTGCCGCCGGCATTGATCGCGCCATAGGTGCGGCCATGGAAAGCGCCGGTGAAGCTGATGATCCGGTAACGCTCGGGATGGCCGTTCACGAACTGGTATTTGCGCGCCGTTTTCAGCGCGCATTCAATCGCCTCGGTTCCCGAATTGGTGAAGAAGACGCGCTCGGCCCAGCCGGTCGCCTTGATGTATTTGTTCGCCAGTTCAACCTGCCCCGGCACGCGGAACATGTTGGAGAGGTGCCACAGCTTGCCGGCCTGCGCCGTCAGCGCCTCGACAGCTTTAGGATGGGCGTGGCCCAGCGCGTTCACCGAGATGCCGGCGATGAAGTCGAGATATTCCTCGTTATCGTCGCTGTAGAGATAGACCCCCTTGCCGTGATCGAAAACGACGGGCGGCGGGGCATAGGTGTCCATAAGGGGGGCGGGCATGAAGCGTCTCCATGTGCGTTAGATCGCGGCGAGCCTCACCACGCTCTTATCGGCGGGTCAAGATCGTCTCTGCGGCCATCGCGCGGCCATCGCGCAGCCTCGCGGGATGACAAGGCGCCTGCAAGACGATTAAGAAGGCGCGCAAACGACGCGGCGACAGGCCAAAGGCGGGCCGCGAACTCCCGGGGGAAGACGTAAGATAATGAGCAACAAGCAGGCAGGCGCGAACGGCAATCAGGAGCGCGGCGGCAAGGTGCCCGCCGTCAAGGGGGCGCAGGCCGCCGTGAAGAACGGCGAACCGGCGCAGGCGGTTCAGATCATCCGCCGGGCGCTGGAGCAGCCCGAAGCCATCCGCAAGGGGGCGTGGGGGCCGCTGGCGCATCTGGCCGGGGACCTTCGCGATTCCGGCGCCGCTGTTCAGTGCGCGATGAAAAGTCAGGAAGAGGATCCGCGCGATCTCAACCGGGTCTATCAGCTCTCCCATTACCTGATCGAATTCGGCCGCGACGAGAAGGCCCTGGAAGTCCTGACCCGGCTTGAAAAGCAGAATCCGGGCTACGCCAAGCTGAAGCTGCGCGCCGCCGTGGCGCTGGCCCATCTGGGCCGGTTCGACGAGGCGCGCGCCAAGCACGAGGAAATCCTGGAGCTGGAGCCGAATTCGGCGGAAAGCTGGTATCAGCTGGCCGTGCTCAAGGGCCTGTCGAAGGATGAAGGCGCCCGGTTCGACCGCTTCATGGACGTCTACCGCGCCGCCGGCGATTCCGATCCCAAGCAGACGGCGCTTTTTGAATTCGCGCTCGGCGTGATGAATGACCGCGCCGGAGACACGGATTCATCGTTCGAGCACTTCTCGAAGGCCAACCGTCTGTTCGCCTCCACCGGCAATTACGATCCCGCCCGGGTGCGCCAGTTCGCGGACGCGTCGCGGCAGGCGCATTCCGCCGAAGCCATGGCGAAAGGGGCGGAGCAGGGGCGTCACGACAGCACGCGCCCGATTTTCGTTGCGGGGACCGCGCGCTCGGGCACGACGCTGCTGGAGCGCCTTCTCTCGGCCCATAGCGGGGTTGCGGGCGGGGGCGAGCTGGGCGCGCTGCGCGTGGCCGGCTACCCGATCGAGGGCCGCGCCCCGGATCAGGTCGCCCCGACCGAGCAACCCACCCCTTCGGGCGATCATTCTTCATGGCGCGCGCTGGGCGATTTCCACCTGCGCCTGCTGACCGAACGCTTCGGTTCGGAAGGCAAGGTCGTGGACAAGGCGATCTTCGTTCCGTTCCGCATGGGTTTCATACTGGCCCTGTACGAGAACGCGCCGGTCATCTGGACGCGACGCGATCCGCGCGATGTCGCCTGGTCGATCTTCCAGCGCCGCCTGTTCCAGCAGGACTGGAGCTGGAACATGGAGCATATCGCCTCCCGCATCGTGGAGGTGGAGCGGTTCGAGGATCATTTCAGCGCCATCGCGCCGGAGCGGATCCTGAACGTCAGATACGAAGACCTCGCCGCCAATCCGGGCGAGTGGACAGACAGGATTCTGGAGCATTGCGGCCTGCCGCACGAAGCTGTGGAGGAAACCTTCCACCAGCAGGACGGCCCGGTGGCGACGGCGTCGGTGGAGTCCGTGCGGGAGCCGATCTCGACCAAGTCGATCGGCAGCTGGCGGCGCTACGAGAAGCACATGGGCGAATTTATCGAGGCCTACCGCAAGTTCGGCGGCCGGGAAGCGCTCTAGCTTTTCAGCCGCCAGCCGGACTTCAGCAGGCCCAGCGTGATCGCCAGACAGGCGATATTGGCCACGCCCACGATGATGACGCCGACCATGACCGATCCGTCGGCATGACCGGTGAAGCCATATCGGAACCCGTCGATCACGTAGAAGACCGGGTTGAAATGATTGGCGGTCTGGAAAGCTTCCGGCAGGCGGGAGATCGAATAGAAACTGCCCGACAGGAATACCAGCGGCAGCATGATGAAGTTCTGCACCATCGCCATATGGTCGAACTTCTCCGCCCATATGCCGCCGATCACGCCCAGCATCCCCAGCAGCAGCGACGCGCCGACTCCGAAATACAGAACGGCCCACCAGTGGTCGGGAACGATATTGATGAAGGGCGCAATCGTGGCCGCGGTCACCGCCGCCACGACAATGCCGCGCGTCGCCGCGCCCAGAATGAAGGCGGCCGCCAGCTCGCCCGCGGCCAGCGGCGGCATCAGGAAATCGACGTCATTGCCCTGAACCTTGGAGATCAGCAGCGATGAGGCGGAATTCTGGAAGGCGTTGGACAGGATCGCCATCATGATCAGGCCCGGCGCCAGGAATTGCGGATAGGGAATGCCCGCCACCGCCGTGCGCGACCCGGCCAGGGCAATGGTGAAGACCACGATATAGAGAAGCGTGGTGACAACCGGCGCCAGCACCGTCTGGAACGTCACTTTCAGGAAGCGCAGGACTTCCTTCTTGTAGAGCGTCCAGAACCCGATCCAGTTGACGGCGGGGAAATTGCGGGGCGGCCGGATGGCGTCGGTCATGGCGGGTTCTGTCATGACGGGTCAGGTAGCGCCGGGACCGGAGCCCTGCAAGGGCGCGTCCTTATTTCACGGCCATTTCACGACAGGCGGCATGGAGGACAGGATCGACTCGATATTGCCGCCGGTCTTCAGGCCGAAAATCGTGCCCCGGTCATAGAGCAGGTTGAATTCCACATAGCGGCCGCGCCGGACCAGCTGTTCCTCGCGCTCGGCGTCCGACCAGATCTCGTCCATGCGGCGGCGGACCAGCGCCGGATAGATATCATTGAATTTTTCGCCGACATCGCGGGTGAAGGCGAAATCGTCCTCCCAGTTCCCGCTATTGTGCCGGTCGTAAAAAATGCCGCCGACGCCGCGCGGTTCGTCGCGGTGTTTCAGATGGAAATACTCGTCGCACCATTTCGAATAGCGGTTGTAATAATCCTTGCCGTGCGGTTCGCAGGCGTCCCGGCAGGCTTGATGGAAGTCCCGCGCGTCCTCGAAATCCCGGTCGCGCTGGTATGACAGCACCGGCGTCAGGTCCATGCCGCCCCCGAACCAGGAGCGCGTGGTCACGATCATGCGGGTATTCATGTGAACGGCCGGCACGCGCGGATTGCGCGGGTGCACGATCAGGGAAATTCCGCTGGCCCAGAAGCGGGGATCGTCCTCGGCGCCGTCGATCTGTTTGGCGAACTCCGGCGAGAATTCGCCCTTCACTTCGGAAATATGCACGCCCGCCTTCTCGAACAGCCGCCCGTGCAGGAGAGAGGCCGTGCCCCCGCCTTCGTCCTTCGATCCGTCTCCGCGCGTCCAGGGGGAGCGGACGAAGCGGGCGGCTTCGCCGTCATAGAGATCGGGGTCGGCGTCCTGTTCCAGCGTCTCCAGCGCGGCGCAGATGCGGTCGCGCAGCGCGGCAAACCACTCGGAGGCCTTGCGCTTCTTTTCCTCGATGTCGTCGGGCAGGGGGCTGGATCTGGTCATGGGCGTCCAATCGCGTCTCTACGGGACCAGCGAGTTGCACCGGGTCATTCCACTTGTCAAAGTCGGCCGGCAGCCTTCCCGGCCCGGCCCCGATCCGGCGCGAAATGATCGAGCGCATTCATGACTTCACCTTCCGGTCCGGTGGACGGACGCACCGCGCCCACGCCCGAGACCATTCTTGAAGCCGCCCGCGCGGCGCAGGCGGACCACCGCTATGACGTGGCGTTCGAGCTGTCGCGGATTCTTTTGGCCCGGGGCGAGAATATCGGCGACCTCTGGGGAAAAGCCGCCCTTCTGGCGAACGATCTGGGCGATGCGGTCGGCGCGGTGGAGGCGCAGAAACGCTACGCGGCGGCCCGCCCGGACGATCCGGCGCCGCAGGCCAATCTGGCCAATTACCTGGCGCGCGCCGCCCGGATGGAGGAGGCGCTGGATATCACGGCCCGCCTGCTGGCGCGGGACCCTCAATCGCCGCGCCTGAACGCCCAGCACGCCGTGATGCTGCTCTATAGCGGCGATATGGACGGCGCCCGCGACGCCTATCAGCGGACTCTGAAACTGAACCCGCAGGACATCGAAAGCTGGCGGCAGCTGGTCAAGCTGGACGGGTTTGAGTCGCCGGACAAGGCGGCGGCGGAGATGGAGACGCTCAGCAGCCAGTGGTTTGACGCCGGGCGCACGGAGCAGGCCTCCGCGCTGCAATTCGCGCTCGGCGATCTCTACGAAAAGACCGGGGCGCTGGACCGCGCCGCCGCCCATTTTGATCGCGCCCAGGAGCCGATGGAGGCGATACGGCCCCATTCGGTGGAGGGCGAGGGCGACTTCATAGAGCGCACGAAAGCGATCTTTGACGGCGATTTCTACAAACGCGTCAGCACGGCCGGCGAGCGGCAGCAGTCAAACCGCCCGATTTTCATCGTGTCGCTGCCCCGCTCCGGCTCCACGCTGGTGGAGCGCATGCTGAACCGGCACAGCGGCGTGGCCGGCGGCGGAGAGCTGGAAGCGCTGCGCCTGGCCTGCTACCCGCTGGGGCAGTTCGCGCCGGAGGATTTCAAGCGGCTCGCCCGCGCCTATGGCGACAATGCTTTCAACACGCTGGGCGGCCGCTATCTGCAATTTGTCTCGGAAATTTATGGCGCGCAGGGCCGCGTCGTGGACAAGTCTCTGGAGATACCGCTGCTGGCCGGGCCCGCGCTGGCGGGTCTGCCCGAAGCGTCCTTTGTCTGGCTCAACCGCGATCCCCGCGATACGGCGCTGTCGATATACAAGACGCCATTCCCGCGCCGCGCCGACTGGACCTGGAGCTGGGAGCGGATCGCTCACAGGATCGTGCACGCCGAGGCCCTGAAGCGGCATTTCATGGCGCTGTTTCCCGAGCGCATTCTTGACCTGCAATACGAGGCGCTGGTTTCCGATCCTGACACGGCGGCGCCGCGTCTGCTCGATCACTGCGGCCTGCCCCCTGAACCTGTGCAGACCGATTTCTACAAAGGGCCGCAAGTGGTCAATACGGCCTCGCTCATGCAGGTCCGGCAGCCGATAACGACCAGCAATATCGGGCAATGGCGGCGCTGGGGCGGCTTCCTGCAGCCTTTCACGGATATTTTCGAGCGCATCTGGCCCGAGGAATGGGGCGAGCCGTATCATTCATGAAGACGCGGGCGGGCGGTTGTTGGCCGCTGCAATGATTGTCAAAAACGTATCGCCGCGCCAAAACGCACGCAGCACACCGTTCAGGGGCGAGGGGAACTGAAAACGTGAGCGCCACAGGACAGAATTTAGCGCCCGGCGAGGTCGAGGCGCGTATCGACGCCGCGCTGACCGAGGCCCGGGCCGCCCTGAAGAAGGGGGCGCCCAATATTACCGCGGCGCGGATGCGCGGGCTTTTGCGCAGCCGCGCGCAGCTGGGCGACAAGTGGAAGGACGTGGCGGAGCTTTCCAAGGATTCCTACGATTATTTCGCGGCCGAAAACGCCGCGCGCCGCTATCTGGCCCTCAACCGGGACGAGCCGGACCGCACGCTGTTGCTGGCGCGCATCCTGCTGGATGCAGACAAGGCGCGGGAGGCGCTGCCCCTTGCCGAGGCCCTGTTCCAGCAGGTTCCGCACGAGCCGCGCCTTGCCTTTTTTGCGGCCAGTTGCGCCGCGCGCGCCGGGGAGACCGACCGGGCGCTCAATTATCTCCACAAAGCCGTGGCGATGCGCCCCACCTATGGGTCGGCCTGGCACCTGATCGCCTGGCTGAAGCGTTTCGAAGCCGGCGACCCCGACATCGACGCCATGAAGAAGGCCTGGGACTCTGCCCAGATTCCCGATGGCCGGGAAAAAGCGGCGATCGGCTTTGGTATCGGCAAGGCGCTGGACGATCTGGACGAGGTCGATGAAGGCTTCGCCTATGTCAGCCAGGCCGCGGAGATGATGGCGAAGGAAACGCCTTTCAACGCCGACGATCTGCAGACCTATGTCGATGATCTTCGCCGCACGTTCGACGACTCCTTTTTCCGGAACACGCGCGGCGCGGGGGCGCCGGGCAAGCGCAGCATCTTCGTTGTCGGCATGCCGCGGTCGGGCACCACGCTGGTGGAGCAGATTCTGGGCGCGCATAGCGGATCGGCCGGCGGCGGGGAGCTGCCCTTCATGCAGGTGGCGACCCACGCGCTGGGGACGTGCCGCGGCGACCGTATCCAGGCCTTTCTGGAATTTTCCAAGTCCGACGACCCGCTGGGCAAGATGGGCGGGCGATATCTGGAGCTGATGTCGGAACAGTTCGGCCTGCGCGGCCACGTCGTGGACAAGGCGCTTAACAACACGTTCAAGGTCGGGCTCATTGCCAAGATGCTGAGCGAGGCGCCGATAATCTGGATGCAGCGCGATCCCGGCGCCATCGCCTGGTCGTCGCTGCGCGTCATGTTCGCGGGCCAGCATGGCTGGAGCTACGGCCAGCAGCGTCTGGCCGCCCGGATCAGGGCCGTTGACCAATTGCATGAGCATTTTGCCGCCCTGTTGCCGGACCGCGTCCTCACCGCGCCCTATGAATCGCTGACCGCCGCGCCGGAAGAAGGGGCGCGGCGCATCGTTACGCATTGCGGGCTGGAGATGGAGCCCGGCGTGCTGGACTTCCACAAGTCCCGGAAAGGCGTCTCGACCGCGGCGATGACGCAGGTGCGCGAACCGATCCACACACGGGCCGTGGACCGCTGGAAGCGCTATGAGGCGCATCTCCAGCCGTTTCTGGACGCCTATTACGGGACTGACCGTTGAACAACGCCGCGTCGGACCCCGGGACATTGTTGCAACGCGCGCGGCAGGCCCTGGCCGGCAATCGCCGGGACGTCACGCTGGGCGCTGTGCGGCGTTTGACCGCCCAGTCGCCCGATCTGGGCGCGCGCTGGGGGGAGGTGGCGAAAATGGCCGCCGATATCGGCGATATGCGCACTGCAATCATCGCGCAGCGAAAACTGATCGCGCATGCGCCGGGCGACCTCAATCATCGTTTTGCGCTGGCCCGGATGCTGGGCGGTTATGGCCGCACCGATGAGGGCATGAAGATCGCCGAGGCGGTGCTGGCCCGGGCCCCGAACGTGCCGGGGGCGAAATTCCGCGTTGCGTTCCTGGCCTCGCATCTCGGCATGATCGAGCGCGCGGCCGAGCTGTTCCGGGAAGTGGTCGAGGCCGACCCGATGAACCCCGACGCCTGGTCGCACCTTCAGAATCTCGACCGGTCGGGGCGGCAGCGGGAAGATATCGCCGCGATGCAGGCGGTTCGCCCGAAGCTGGAGAACGCCGCGCCGACACAGCGCGCGGCGCTGGAATTTGCGCTGGGCGACGCCTTCCACAAGCTGGAGGAGCGGGACGACGCGTTTGCTCATTTCGACGCCGGATCGAAGATCATGGCGGCGCATGACCCGTATCACGCCGACGCTTTCGACGATTATGTCGACACCATTATCGACACTTTCGACGCCGATTTTTACCAGTCGCGCCCCGGCGCCGGCGCGCCGGGCGACCGGCCGCTGTTCGTTCTGGGCATGGCGCGCTCCGGCACCACGCTGCTGCAGCGGCTTCTGTCCGCGCACAGCGCCGTGGCGGATGGCGGAGAGCTGTCGGCGATGCGCATTGCCTCCTACCCTCTCGGCCGCTTCCAGCCGGAGCGGATGGAGGAGTTCGAGAAGCGTTTCGCGGGACGGGAGAACGGTCCCTGGTCGGTGGTCGGCGATGTCTATCAGCAACTGATCGGCGAACAGTTCGGCCCGGACGGGAAGATCGTGGACAAGGCGATCAACCTGCCCTTCATGGCGGGCGTGATCCGGGCCGGCCTGCCGCAGGCGCCGGTCGTCTGGATTCGCCGTGACCCGTGCGACGTGGCGTGGTCGAATTTCCGGATCCGGCTGCTGAACCAGCAAAACTGGAGCTGGCGTCTGCAGGATATCGCTCATCGCATGGCGCATTTCGAAAAACTGCGGGAGCATTTCGCGGGCCTGTTCCCCGACGCCATCCTGAAAGTGGAATATGAGGATCTGGCGCGCGAGCCCGATGTCTGGATCCCGAAGATACTCGCCCATTGCGGATTGCAGCCTGAACCGGTGCAGGACCGCTTCCACAAGAGCGACAAGGCCATTGCCACGGCGTCGCTGGAATCGGCCCGTCAGCCCATCTCGACCAAGTCGATCGGGCGCTGGAAGGCCTATGAAAAACACCTCCAACCCTTTATCGACGCCTACCAGACCTATTCCAGCGACAACTAGACGGACGACGCTCTTGGCCGACCAAGCTCAAACGCCCCCCATCGAGGACGCCATCCAGGCGGCGATTGACGCCACCAAGGCGGGCCGCGCCATGCAGGTGATCGATATTGTTCGCGCAATCGTGTCGCGGGACGAGGATATCGGCGACCGCTGGGGGCTGGTGGCCGATCTTGCCGCCGACGCGGGGGACCGCTTTTCCGCCGTCCGCGCGCAACGGAAATTCGCCGCCGCCAAGCCGCGCGATGATGACCGCCGCATGAAGCTCAGCCGCATGCTGAATTCCGCCGGACGGACCGAAGAGGCGTTCGAGATCGCGCAGGCGCTGCAGAAAAAACACCCCACATCCGCCCCGGCCGCCTTCCGCACCGGCAATTTCGCCTTCTTCCTGGGCGACATGGACTGCGCGAAGGACATGTTCTGGCGGGTCGTGAAACTGGACCCGAACGACGTCGAAAGCTGGAACCAGCTGGTCAAGCTGGAAAAGTTCGAACTGGGCGACAAGGCGTATGGCCAGATGGAGGCGCTTCGCGACCGCCTGATAAAGGCCGGCGCCTCCAAGACCAAGGAATTGTCCAATCTGCATTACGCGCTGGGCGACGCCTATGACCGCATCGGGGAATACGACAAGGCGTATGAGAATTACGCGGAAGGTCAGGCGATCATGGCGGCCGAGCGGCCCTATGATGTCGCGGGCGAGCGCGCCTATGTGGAGCGCATCAAACGGACCTTCAGCGCCGCGCTCTACAAAAAACTCGAGGATCGCGGAATGGGCGCGGAATCCTCGCGCCCCATCTTCATTTTCGGCATGCCGCGCTCGGGCACCACGCTGCTGGAGCAGCTGCTGACCACGCACAGCCAGGTAAAGGACGGCGGAGAGCTGGACGCAATGCGCGTGTCGGCGTTCCCGCTGGGCCGGCTTGACCCGCAGCGCCTCAATCATTTCCAGCGCAATTTCGGCGGCCCCGGCGGCGATCCGTTCGGAAAGCTGGGCCAGATCTATCTGCGCTTTGTCGATGAAGAGTTCGGTCCGGAGAGCGAGGGCCGCGTCGTCGACAAGGCGCTGGACCTGCCCTACCACGCCGGCGCGGCGATGGCGGCGCTGCCAAACGCCAGTTTCGTCTGGATCCGCCGCGACCCGCGCGATGTGGCGCTTTCGGTGCTGAAGACGCGCTTCCTGGTCCGCCATGACTGGACCTGGGCATGGGAGCGCATTGCCGAGCGGATGGTGCAGGTGGAGGATCTTCAGCGTTATTTCCTGGAGCTGTTTCCGGAAAAGCTGCTGTTCATCCCTTACGAATCACTGGCCGCCGAGCCGGATGTCTGGGCGCCGAAGCTCCTCGAACACGCCGGACTGCCGGTCGAGGACGTGCAGAATAATTTCTACAAGACCGACCGCGCGGTGAAGACCGCCTCCAAAACCCAGGTGCGCCAGCCGATTTCCACCAAGTCCATCGGGGGGTGGCGGCGCTATGAAGAACATATGCAGCCCTTTCTGGAGGCGTATGAAAAAGCCCGCCCTTCGGGATGGGGAAATCCGTATCAGGCGCCGTAAATGCGCGTAATACGGTTGAAAATCGACGCCGCGCGCATTAAGCCGCGTTCTCTGTTGTTCCAAGCTGCGTGATGCGGCGAGCCGTCGCTGGCCGCGGCGGCGTCTTGAGACTAGTAATTCAGTGCAAGCGCGGAGCGGGGGCTCGAGCCGAAGGGGAAGGCCGCCGCGCGAATCTTCAAATTCACGCGCGCACGAGAGAAGAGGATTACAGCCGGTGAGCGAACCATCCCGCCGCGATTTCATCTATATCGCAGCCGGCGCCGCGGCGGCCGCCGGCGGCGCGCTGACCCTGTGGCCGTTTATCGACCAGATGAACCCGGCCGCCGACACGCTGGCGCTGGCCTCGACCGAGGTCGATCTGTCGCAGGTCACCGAAGGCCAGCAGATCACCGTCATGTGGCGCGGCAAGCCGGTATTCGTGCGTCACCGCACCCCGGCAGAGATCGAGGAGGCGCGCTCCGTCGATGTCTCCGGTCTGCGCGACCCGGCCACCGACCAGGAACGCCTGGTTCCGCTGTCCGGCGGCGAGTATCAGCCGCAATTCCTGATCATGGTCGGCATCTGCACCCATCTGGGCTGCGTGCCGCTGGGCAACCGGTCCGGCGACTATGACGGCTGGTTCTGCCCGTGCCACGGTTCGCACTACGATACGGCCGGGCGCATCCGCAAAGGCCCCGCGCCGAAAAACCTGGAAGTTCCGGGTTATGAGTACCTTTCTGACACTGTCGTAAAGATCGGGTGATCTGACTCATGAGCGGCCCTTCGACCTACGAACCCAAGACCGGCATCGAAAAATGGCTGGATTCGCGCCTGCCCATCGTGCGCTTCAGCCAAGACACGATGATCAATTTCCCGACGCCGAAGAACCTGAACTACTGGTACACGTTCGGCGGCATTCTCTCGCTGATCCTGGTGGTGCAGATCGTCACCGGCATCGTGCTGGCCATGCACTATGTGGCGCACGTCGATTACGCGTTTGAGAGCGTGCAGCGCATCCGGCGCGACGTGCCGTGGGGCTGGATGATCCAGTATATCCACGCCAATGGCGCCTCGATGTTCTTCCTGGCGGTCTATTTGCACATGTTCCGGGGCCTGTATTACGGCTCCTACAAGGCGCCGCGGGAGATCCTGTGGATCCTCGGCGTGGTCATCTTCCTGCTGATGATGGCGACCGCCTTCATGGGCTATGTGCTGCCGTGGGGCCAGATGTCCTACTGGGGCGCGGTGGTGATCACCAATCTGTTCGGCGCGCTGCCGATCATCGGTGAGACGATCACGACGTGGCTGTGGGGCGGCTTCTCCGTCGATAATCCGACGCTGAACCGCTTCTTCTCGCTGCACTATCTGCTGCCCTTCGCCATCGCCGGCGTCGTGGCGCTGCATGTCTGGGCGCTGCACGTGCCGGGCAACAACAACCCGACCGGGGTCAGCGTGAAGTCCGGCAAGGACACGGTGCCGTTCCACCCGTACTACACGGTGAAAGACGGGTTCGCCCTGCTGCTGTTCTTCATCCTGTTCGCGGTGTTCGTCTTCTACATGCCCGACATTCTGGGCCATGCGGACAACTATATCCCGGCCGATCCGCTGGTGACGCCGTCGCACATCGTGCCGGAATGGTATTTCCTGCCCTTCTACGCGATCCTGCGCGCCATCCCGGACAAGCTGATGGGCGTGCTGGCGATGTTCGCCTCCATCGGTGTGCTGTTCATCCTGCCTTGGCTGGACACCTCCCGGGTGCGCTCCATGCGCTACCGTCCGGTGATGCGCTGGTTCTTCCTGATCTTCGTCGGCGCTTGCCTGCTGCTGGGTTATTGCGGCGGCCAGAATCCGGAAGGCTGGGTGCTCCACGCCTCGCGTCTGGCGACCGTGTACTACTTCGCCTACTTCCTGCTGATCCTGCCCATCGTCGGCCTGATCGAGACGCCCAAGCCGCGTCCCGCCTCCATTGCCGATTCGATCCACGGGGACCGCGGGAAACCGCGTTCAGATACCGCCGCAACGCCTGCGCCGGCCGAGTAAGAGAGAGATGAAGTCTGACATGATGCGCGTATTTCTCATCGCTGTTGCGCTTCTGACCTCCACCACGGCCATCGCCGCGGAGGAAGAGGTGCACGCCCCGAACCAGGACTGGTCGTTTGAAGGTCCGTTCGGCGTGTTCGACCGCGCCTCGCTGCAGCGCGGCTATCAGGTCTATCGCGAGGTCTGCGCCGCCTGCCACAGCATGGACTACATGTATTTCCGCATGCTGGGCCAGGAGGGCGGCCCCTTCCATGACGAGGACTACCCGAACCCGAACGACAATCCGGTGATCAAGGCGCTGTCCGCCGAGTTCCAGATCGAGGACGGGCCGGATGATCTGGGCGACATGTTCATGCGTCCGGGCCAGACATCGGACCGTTTCCCCGCGCCGTACCCGAACGACAACGCGGCGCGCGCGGCCAATGGCGGCGCGCATCCGCCCGACCTGTCAGTGATCGTCAAGGCGCGCGGCGGCGGGGCCGACTATCTCGACGCCCTGCTGACCGGGTACAAGGACGCCCCGGAAGGCGAGGAGCCCCCGCGCGCGGGCCTCTATTACAACGAATATTTCGCCGGCCACTGGATCGCCATGCCGCCGCAGCTGACCGAGGGCCGCGTCACCTATGAGGACGGCACGGAAGCCACGCCGGAGCAGATGGCGGAAGACGTCACCACCTTCCTGGCCTGGGCGTCCGAGCCGCACATGGAAACGCGCAAGCGCATGGGTTTTGGCGTGATCATTTTCCTGATCATCCTGTCCGGCCTCACCTTCCTCGCCTACAAGGAAGTCTGGCGCGACGTCGAGCACTAGGGAACAGGGCGCGGCGATGTCCGCCTGGACCCTCGGCGTTATCGGCGGCTCCGGTCTCTATGAGATCGACGGGCTGGAGAATGTCCGCGAGGAGCGGATCGAGACCCCGTGGGGCGATCCCTCCGACGCGCTTATACGGGGGGAGATTGGCGGCGTTTCGCTGGTCTTCCTGCCGCGTCACGGGCGAGGACATCCCCTGCCGCCGTCGGGCGTCAATTACCGCGCCAATATCGACGCGCTGAAGCGCGCCGGCGTCACCGACATCCTGTCGATTTCCGCGTGCGGCTCCCTGAAAGAGGAGCTTCCGCCCGGGGCCTTCCTGCTGGTCGATCAGTTCGTTGACCGCACCATCAACCGCGAAAAGAGCTTCTTCGGGCCGGGCTGCGTCGGCCATGTCTCGGTCAGCGACCCGGTCTGCGCGCGGCTTTCGGGTTTCGCCGCCGCAGCTGCGCGAAAGGCGGGCGCGGACGTGACCGAGGGCGGGACGTATCTGGCCATGGAAGGCCCGCAATTCTCCACCCGCGCGGAATCCCGCCTGCACAAGAGCTGGGGCTGCTCGGTCGTGGGCATGACCAATATGCCCGAGGCCAAGCTGGCGCGGGAGGCGGAGCTTCCTTACGCCTCGCTCTGCATGGTCACCGACTATGATTGCTGGCGGGACGGCGACGATCTGGACGTCAGCGAGATCCTGGCGATCCTGAAAGCCAATGCCGACAAGGCGAAATCCACGATCCGCCACTTGGCGGAATCGCTGCCCGAAACCCGCGAGGCCAGCCCGCAGGGCATCGAGCGCGCGCTGGACTTCGCCATCCTCACCGCGGCCGAAGCGCGCGATCCCGCGCTGGTCGCGAAGCTGGACGCGGTGGCGGGCCGCGTTTTGGGTTAATCTCACAAAATCTTCATCGATTCGCGCGAGGGACGAATGGCCATCGGCTTGAGCATCCTGTCCATCCTGATCGGGTATATCGTCATGGCCGCGCTGGTCATGGGCGGGCATTTCCTCACCTCCCGCCTGATGCTGACCGGCCCGCACCCGACCCCGGCCTATATCAACGCCAATCTTGGCTTTGGCGCCGTGGCGGCGTTTCTGGGCGGCGTTGTATGCGCCCTGATCGCCCCGTCTTTCCCCATGGTTCATGCCCTCATTCTGGCGGGCGCGGTGGGCTCGATCAGCGCCACGATGATGTTTTCCGGTCCGCAGCCGGGCCAGCCCAACTGGTATCCGCTGGCCGTGATGGGCGAGGGCGTGCTGGGCGTTGTCATTGGCGGCGCGGTCATCGCCTTCCTCTAGAAGCGCCGCTTTCTTGATTCACCGGCGCATCCGGGTAGGGTGCGCGCGACTTTTCAAAGAACGTCCCCAGCGAGATATCCGGCCCCTAAATGAGCCAGCGCAACGGCGGTAACGCGCCTTCGTTCCAGGACCTGATCTTCCGTCTCCAGACCTACTGGTCGGAGCGCGGCTGCGCCATTCTCCAGCCCTACGACGTGGAGGTCGGCGCCGGCACGCTGCACCCGGCGACCACGCTGATGAGCCTCGGGCCGAAACCGTGGAAGGCCGCCTATGTGCAGCCCTCGCGCCGCCCGGCGGACGGCCGCTATGGCGAGAACCCGAACCGGTTGCAGAAATACTACCAGTTCCAGGTCATCCTGAAGCCCAACCCGGAAAACCTGCAGGAGCTGTATCTCGGCAGTCTCGACGCCATCGGCATCGACCGCGCCCTGCATGACGTGCGCTTCGTCGAGGATGACTGGGAAAACCCGACTGTCGGGGCCTGGGGCCTTGGCTGGGAAGTCTGGTGCGACGGCATGGAAGTCAGCCAGTACACCTATTTCCAGCAGGTCGGCGGGCTGGACGTGGACCTGGTCTCCGGCGAGTTGACCTACGGGCTGGAGCGTCTGGCGATGTACGTGCAGGGCGTCGATAACGTCTATGACCTGCGCTACAACGATGACGGCGTCACCTATGGCGACATCTTCCTGCCCCAAGAGCGCCAGTTCTCCGAATTCAATTTCGAGCACGCCAATGTCGAGGCCCTGAAGCGGCATTTCGAGGACGCGGAGGCGCAATCGGCCCTGCTTCTGGAAAAGAACCTGCCGCTGCCGGCCTTCGACTACGCCCTCAAGGCCTCCCACTTCTTCAATTTGCTGGACGCCCGCGGCGTCGTCTCCGCCACCGAACGCCCCACCTATATCGCACGCGTCCGCGACCTCGCCAAAGGCTGCGCGGAAGGGTGGGTAAAATTGGCTTCCCCTTCCCCTCGTGGGAAGGGGACCGAGGGGAAGGGGGCGCACGCATGAGCACGCCCAGATCGCAGGAAAATCGCCAGACTTCATTCGGCCTGACTAATGCCCGCGCCAAACGGCTGCGCGCGGACATGCCCGCGACGGAAAAGAAATTCTGGAATGAGCTACGCGCCATGCAGGGCGTCGAAGGCAAGTTTCGCCGGCAAGCGCCGATTGGTCCGTACGCCGTCGATTTCGTCCATCATGGAGCCAAGCTGGCCATCGAACTGGATGGGCCGCATCATGAAAGCGATGAGGCTCGCGCCTTCGATCGTAAGAAGGACGACTGGCTGAAGGCGGAAGGCTTTACTGTCCTGCGCTTCGACAATTCGGAAGTCTGGGATGAGACGGACCGGGTGCTTGAACAAGTCAGGTGCGCGATTGGCGGAGACGCCCCCTCACCCCTGACCCCTCTCCCACGAGGGGAGAGGGGAAGCGAAGGGGGAGCCATTTCATGACCCTCCCGCGCGTCATCAATCTGGAAAAGAGCTTCGCGACGTTCGACGAGGCGTGGCAGCCGCGGATCGCCGGGCAGGTGAATGACCAGCACGTGAAGCTGACCAAGCTGCGCGGCGGGTTCGACTGGCATGCGCACGCGCGGGAAGACGAGATGTTCCTCGTCACCAGGGGCGTGCTGCGCATGGAATTCCGCGACGGCGAGAAAACTATCAGCGAGGGCGAATTCATCATCGTCCCGCGCGGGGTGGAGCACCGGCCCGTAACCGTGACCGACGAAGTGCATGTCCTGCTGATCGAGCGGGACTCGGTGGTGAACACCGGCGACGGCCCGCCCACCGAGCGCACCTATAAACCGACGAGACTGGCCTGATGCCGCAGCTTCTCCTTGAACTCTTTTCCGAGGAAATCCCCGCGCGCATGCAGGGCCAGGCCGCGCGCGACCTGACGCGCCTGATGACCGAGGCGCTGGAAAAGGCCGGCGTGAAGCCCGCCGCCGTGCAGAGCTTTGCCGGGCCCCGCCGCCTGACGCTGGTCATCGACGACCTGCCCGGGGCGACCCCGGACGTACGCGAGGAGCGCAAGGGCCCGCGCGTCGGCGCGCCGGACAAGGCCGTGGAGGGCTTCCTGCGCAGTGCCGGGCTGGAGAGCCTGGACAGTTGCGAAACGCGCGAGGACAAGAAGGGCGATTTCTACGTCGCCATCATCGAAAAGCCGGGCCGCAAGCTGCCGGACGTCATCGCGGAGATCGCGCCGGAAATCTGCCGGTCCTTTCCGTGGCCGAAATCCATGCGCTGGGGCGGCCGGTCGGAGCGCTGGGTCCGCCCGCTGCGCCGCATTCTCTGCCTGTTCGATGGCGCGGTCGTGCCTTTCGAATTTGCCGGAGTGAAGAGCGGCAATGTCACCGAGGGCCACCGCGTCCACGGGCCGGGCCCGTTCGAGGTTTCGGACTTCGCCAGCTACCGCAAGACGCTGGAGACGGACGGCCATGTCCTGCTGGACGCCGCCGACCGCGAGGCGCGCATCGCCGAAGGGGTCGCGGCGATCTGCAAGGAGGCCGGGCTGGACTGGGTGGAGGATTCCGCCCTGTTGGCCGAGAACGCCGGCCTCGCCGAATGGCCGAACCCGATCCTGGGCACGTTCGGCGAGAAATTCCTCGACCTGCCGGATGAAGCAATCCGCCTCACCATGGGCAAGAACCAGAAATATTTCGCGGTCGCCGACCCGAAGACGGGCCAACTCGCCCCGCGCTTCATCGCCGTGGCGGACCTGAACCCTTCCGATGGCGGCGGCGCCTCCATAAAGGGGTATGAGCGCGTCCTCACCGCCCGCCTGGAAGACGCCCGCTTCTTCTGGGAGGAAGACCTCAAACGCCCGCTGGATCAGCGCGTCGACGACCTCGAAAACGTCGTCTTCCATCGCAAGCTCGGCAGCGTGAAGGACAAGGCCGAGCGTGTCGCCGCGCTGGCGAAAGAACTCGCGCCCGTTGTCGGCGCCGACCCGGATCAGGCCGAACGCGCCGCGATGCTCGCCAAGGCCGACCTTACCACCCAGATGGTCATCGAATTTACCGACCTTCAGGGCGTGATGGGCTGGTATTACGCCAGGAAATTCAACGAGCCGGACGCCGTCGCCAACGCCATCCGGGAGCATTACAAGCCGCAAGGCCCCTCCGACGAAGTCCCGACAGAGCCGGTCTCGGTCGCCGTCGCTCTGGCCGACAAGCTGGATACGCTGGTTAGTTTCTGGGCAATTGATGAAAAGCCGACGGGGTCGAAGGATCCTTATGCGTTAAGGCGGGCGGCGCTGGGCGTCATCCGTTTGGTTCTGGAGAACGGATGTCGTCTTTACCTCAATTCATTAGTACAGGGACTTTTAGGTAGAAACAGGTATACAGGGGACGCCTTTCCCTATGAGTGGTTAGAGCCAACAAAAGCCGATCTTCTAGCTTTCTTCGCCGACCGCCTGAAAGTCGCGCTCCGCGAACAAGGTATCCGCCATGACCTGATCGACGCCGTCTTCGCGCTCGGCGAGGACGACCTTGTCGCCATCGTCAAGCGTGTCGAGGCGCTGCAATCCTTCCTGGCGACCGAGGACGGGGAGAATCTGCTGGCCGGTTACACGCGGGCGGCCAATATCCTCAAAGCCGAAGAGAAGAAGGGGTTTGAGGGCGCGGGCGCGCCGGACGGGTCGAACCTGCCTGAACCGCAGGAAAAGGCCTTGTATGATGCGCTGCAACACGCCAAACCGTCCGCCGAGGCGGCCATCGAAGCGGAAGACTTCGAGGGCGCCATGGCGGCTATCGCCCCGCTGCGGGCGCGCATCGACGATTTCTTCGATGCGGTCACGGTGAACGCCGAGGACGAGGGACTGCGCCGCAACCGCCTGCTCCTGCTGGGGCAGATTCGCGAATCCCTTCGCGCGGTGGCGGATTTCGACCGGATTGAATCGCGAGCTTAAGGAAAGTCAGCTTTATGTCAGGCTCCAAGCGGAAGTGGATTTATGCGTTCGGCGGCGGCTCGGCCGATGGCGATTCCTCGCTGAAGAATCTTCTGGGCGGCAAGGGCGCGAACCTGGCCGAGATGGCCTCGCTGGGCCTGCCCGTCCCGCCCGGCTTCACCCTGACCACCGAAGTCTGCACCGCCTATTACGACAATGACCGCACCTATCCGGACGGCCTGACGGCGGAGATCGACTCCGCCCTGGCCGAGCTGGAGGAAAAGGCCGGCAAGAAATTCGGCGACCCGTCCAACCCGCTTCTGGTCTCTGTCCGCTCCGGCGCCCGCGCCTCCATGCCGGGCATGATGGATACGGTCCTCAATCTCGGCCTGAACGACGAGACGGCGGAGGGTCTGGCGATACTTTCCGGCGATCGCCGCTTTGCCTTCGATTCCTATCGCCGCTTCATCCAGATGTATTCCGACGTGGTGCTGGGCGTCTCCCATTCCGTGTTCGAGGAGATCCTGGACGACTACAAGGCGGAGAACGACTTCAACCTGGACACAGAGCTTTCCGCCGATGACTGGGAAGTGATCGTCGCCGCCTACAAGAAGGCCGTGGCGGAAAACCACGACCGCCCGTTCCCCACCGATCCGCGCGAACAGCTGAACGGCGCGATGGACGCGGTCTTCGGCTCATGGATGAACGAGCGCGCGAACACCTATCGCCGCCTGCACGACATCCCGCACAGCTGGGGCACGGCGGTGAACGTTCAGGCCATGGTGTTCGGCAATATGGGCGAGAAGTCCGCCACCGGCGTCGCCTTCACCCGCAACCCGTCCACCGGTGAAAACCGCGTCTATGGCGAGTTCCTGATCAACGCACAGGGCGAGGACGTGGTGGCCGGCATCCGCACGCCGCAGAATCTTACGAAGAAGACGCGCGAGGAAATGGGCGACGACATGCCCTCCATGGAGGAGGCCATGCCGGAGGTCTATGCGGATCTGGACAAGATTTTCACCCGGCTGGAAACCCATTACCGGGACATGCAGGACATCGAGTTCACGGTGGAGCAGGGCAATCTCTATCTCCTCCAGACCCGCAACGGGAAGCGCACCGCCCGCGCCGCCCTTCGCATCGCGGTCGATATGGCCGCTGATGGCCTGATTACCGAGGACGAAGCGGTGCTGCGCGTCGAGCCGGCCTCGCTGGATCAGCTGTTGCACCCGACGCTGGACCCCGAGGGCGAGCGCGACCTGCTGGTCAAGGGCCTGCCGGCCTCGCCCGGCGCGGCCTGGGGCAAGGTGGTGTTCACCGCCGATGACGCCCGCGACATGGCGCAGGCCGGCGAGAAGGTCATCCTGGTCCGCACAGAAACCTCGCCCGAGGATATTCACGGCATGCACGCGGCGGAGGCTATCGTCACCTCTCGCGGCGGCATGACCAGCCACGCCGCCGTGGTGGCGCGCGGCATGGGCACGCCGTGCGTCTGCGGCGCCGGCGACATGCGGATCGAGGAAGCCCAGGGCCGCTTCACCGTAGCGGGCCGCAAGGTGCAGCGCGGCGAGATCATCACCGTCGACGGCGCCACCGGTCAGGTCTTCATGGGGCAGGCGAAAATGGTCCAGCCCGAACTGTCGGGCGATTTCGCCAGGCTGATGGAGTGGGCCGACCGCGCGCGCAAGCTGAAGGTCCGCACCAATGCGGAGACTCCGCATGACGTGCAGACTGCCAAGGATTTCGGCGCGGAGGGCATTGGCCTGTGCCGCACTGAGCACATGTTCTTCGATGCCGACCGCATCGCCGCGGTGCGCGAGATGATCCTGGCCGACGACGTTGAAGGCCGCGAAAAGGCGCTGGCCAAGATCCAGCCTTACCAGACGGACGATTTCGTCGAGATTTTCCGCATCATGGAGGACCGGCCCTGCACGATCCGCCTGCTGGACCCGCCGCTGCACGAATTCCTGCCGCATACGGAGGAGGACGTTCAGGCCGTCGCCGAGGCCACGGGCCTGCCGGCCGACCAGCTGATGAAGCGCGCCGCCGACCTGCATGAGACCAATCCCATGCTGGGCCATCGCGGTTGCCGCCTGGGCGTGACCTTCCCCGAAATCTACGAGATGCAGGCCCGCGCGATTTTCGAAGCGCAGGCCGCCGTCGAAAAGGAAACCGGCGTCCAGCCTCTGGTCGAGGTGATGATCCCGCTGGTCTCCATCGCGCCGGAGCTGAAATTCCTGAAACAGCGCGTGGACGCCGTGGCGAAGGAAGTGACCGGCAAGACGGGCGTCGCGCCGAAATACATGCTGGGCACGATGATCGAGCTGCCGCGCGCCGCGCTGACCGCCGATGAAGTGGCCGAGCACGCGGAATTCTTCTCCTTCGGCACCAACGACCTGACCCAGACCACCTATGGCCTGTCGCGCGACGATTCCGGCAAGTTCCTGAACGACTACATCAAGAACAATATCTACGAGAAGGATCCCTTCGTCAGTCTGGACCAGACCGGCGTCGGCGCCCTGATCGAGATCGCCGTGGAGCGCGGCCGCAAGACGCGCGGGGACATCAAGCTGGGCATTTGCGGCGAGCATGGCGGCGACCCGGCCTCGATTCGATTCTGCTCGAAAACGGGCCTGGATTATGTGTCCTGTTCGCCATACCGCGTGCCAATCGCGCGGCTGGCGGCGGCCCAGGCGGCGATTTCGGAAAACCAATAGCGATTTATTGCGCCCGCGAGAATCAGGCGCAAAAATCAGGCTCTGAAGCCAGGGTTCCATCGCAGGAACAGCGGTAAGGGAACTTTTTTCAGTTTGTTGCAGTGCAGCACTGAAGGCCCGCAAACCTATGGAACTAATAAAAATTTGGAGAATCGGGTAAGGTTTGGCGCTATCCTTGCGTTGATTCGTAATTTGACATGCCGGAAGGATGCCCCTACCTGCCTGCTCACGAACGGGGCCAAACCTTATTTCTGGTTTTGAGAAATAGAAGAGGGCCGCCGAGAATTGTCTGCTGCGTGATGCGCGCGGCGTCGATGCGAAAACCAAACCATGAAGCTTGAAGTTTCCAAACGTGCGCGCAAAGCGCGCGCCGCCGCTAAGTTTGCGTCCGCCGCCGCGGCGCTAGGCCTGATGGCCTTCGCGCTGCCGATGGCGCAATCCCGGCTGCAAACGCAGGAAAACAACGCGGAATGGAACCAGCGCGCCGAAACCTTCGTCGACATGTTCTCTATCGACGCCAACGCCGCGCGCGAAAACGGGTTCCGCCTCACCAGCAGTGATCGCAGTGAAAAGATCTGGCGCATGGCGCGCGCCTACACGTCCAACCAGTCGCTGGATTCTCTGGCCCGCGACCGTGACGTGATCGGCGCCTACCAGACCTTCGCGCAGGCGCATTTCGATCAGGCCGAGCGTCAGGCGAAAGAACGCAAATGCCTGGCCGACGCCGTCTATTTCGAGGCGCGGTCCGAAACCCGCCCGGGTCAGATGGCGGTCGCCGAAGTGGTCATGAACCGGGTGCGTCACCCGCTCTACCCGAACACGATCTGCGGCGTCGTCTATCAGGGCTCCTACCGCAATACGGGCTGCCAGTTCACCTTTACCTGTGACGGTTCGGTGGCGCGCAAGCCGCGCGGCGTGGCATGGCGCAACGCCAATCAGGTCGCCGCGCACGCCATGCTGGGTCTGGCGAAGCCGGCCACCAATGGCGCGACGCACTATCACACGGTCGCGATCAACCCGTACTGGGCGCCCAGCCTGGTGCAGACCGGCGTGATCGGCAGCCACAAATTCTACCGTTTCCCGGGTGCCGCTGGCCGCCTGCCGGACACGGACGCGTAATCTGACAGTTCCGCACCGCGGACTTATCGATGGAAACGGCCGGGCGTCACGCCCGGCCGTTTTCGTTTGCGGCTAGGCCTCGAAATCCAGACCCAGATCCAGCGCCGGGGCGGAATGGGTCAGCGCGCCGACGCTGATCACGTCCACGCCCCTCTCCGCGATGCCGCGCACGGTGCTCAGATTCACCCCGCCGGAGGCTTCCAGCACGGCGCGGCCCTGATTGCGCGTCACGGCCTCGGCCAGCGCCTTGTTTGAGAAATTGTCCAGCAGGATCACGTCCGGCCCGGCGTCCAGCGCAATGTCCAGCTGGTCCAGCGTATCGACCTCCACGCTGATCCGGCGCATATGGCCGCCGGCCTTGCGGGCGCGTTCAATCGCCTCGGCGATGCCGCCGGACGCCGCGATATGGTTGTCCTTGATCATCACCGCATCGCCCAGCGCAAACCGGTGGGGCGATCCCCCGCCCGCCTCCACGGCCGCCTTCTGCAGCGCCCGCAGACCGGGAAGCGTCTTGCGCGTGGGGCTGATCTTAGCGCCCGTTCCGGCGACGGCCTCGACATAGCGCGCGGTCAGGCTGGCGACGCCGCTTAAATGGGTGGCGAAGTTCAGCGCCGTGCGTTCGGCCATCAGGATGGTGCGGGCATTGCCGCTGACGGCCAGAACGTCATCGCCGCCTTCCAGCGGGTCGCCGTCCCGCTTCAACGCCTCGACCCGCAGCGAGGGCTCCACCAGGCGAAAAGACAGCAGGGCGGCGTCCAGACCGGCGGCGACGCCGGCCTCTCGCGCCCGCATCACGGCGCGCGCCGTGGCGTCCGCGTCGATACAGCTCAGGCTGGTCACATCGCCGCCGGACAGGTCTTCCTCCAGCGCGCGGCGGATAATCGGCTCCAGAACGGGATAGGGCACGGCGCTCATTGAAACTCCTGGTCAGGCGGCGCGGGCGGCGGCGTTGCGCGCCTCGGCCAGCGTCATGGCGCTGCGGCGCGCCTCGGCGTGTGTCTCGGGATGGTCGGCGCGGGCGTGCGCGCCGCGGCTCTCTTCGCGTATCAGGGCGCTGGCGGCGATCAGGCGCGCGGCGATCAAGGGGTTTGCGCCGCCGGTCCGCGCCTCCATGGCGTTCATCTCATCAAGAAGTCCGGCAAGACCGCTCGCGGTCCGCTCCACGCCTGCATGCCGCGCCATGGCTTCACGCAATTGCGCCAGATCGGCGCGCGGCAGGCGGGGCGGGGCCTCCGCCGATTGCGCGGTCCGGCTGACCGCATCGCTGTCTTTCAGCCGCTCCGCGATCCGGCGGGCGAACACGATCGCCTCCAACAGGGAATTGGAGGCCAGCCGGTTGCCGCCATGCGCGCCCGTGCAGGCCGCCTCGCCGCAGACAGACAGGCCGGGCAGGCTGGCCGCGCCCTGCGCGTCTACCCGCACCCCGCCCATGTGGTAATGCGCGGCGGGCGCGACGGGGATCAGATCCCGGCGGGGGTCGATCCCGGCGGACATGCAGGCGGAAAAGACGGTCGGGAAACGGTCGGGAAACGCCTCGCCAATCGCGTGGCGCGCGTCCAGATAGGGCTGGCGGCCGGCGGCCTTGGCGCGATGTACGGCGCGGGCGACAATATCGCGCGGGGCCAGTTCGCCCTCGGCGTGGTCGACCAGCCGCGCCCCGTCCGCATCCACCAGCAATGCGCCGTCGCCGCGCAAGGCTTCGGTCGCCAGCGGCGCCGGGTCGCGGCCGATATCCATCGCCGTGGGGTGGAATTGCACAAACTCGGCTTCCCCGATCACCGCTCCGGCGCGCGCCGCCATGGCCAGCCCGTCGCCGCGGGAGGAGGGGGGATTGGTCGTCACCGCATAAAGCCCGCCGACCCCGCCCGAGGCGATCACCACCTCGCCGGCGGTGAATTCCGTCAGCCCGTCTTCCGTGGCGGCCAGCACGCCAGCCACGCCGCCCTGCGCATCCGTTAACAGGTCCAGAGCCTTGCCCTCGGCCAGCTCGATCCAGTCGGCGGCTTTCGCCCTGGCGACCAGCACCTCCATGATGGATTTCCCGGCCAGATCGCCGGAGACCCGGGCTACGCGCGCCGCCGAATGGGCGGCCTCCCGGCTCAGCACAAATTCGCCCGCCGCGTCCCGGTCGAACGGCACGCCCAGCGAGGCAAGGTTGCGCACCAGGCCCGGCCCGTCCTCCGCAATCATTTGCGCGATGGCCGGATCCACCAGTCCCGCTCCCACGCGCACCGTGTCGGCGGCATGGGCCTGCGGCGAGTCTCCGGCCGCCAGCGCCGCGGCCACGCCGCCCTGCGCCCAAGCGCTGGCCGCGCCTTCGGACACCGGCTTGGCGGCCAGCACGACCGCTTTTCGGGGTTTCAGATTCAGCGCCAGATACAGGCCCGCCAGCCCCGCCCCGATGATCAGGACGGCGTCATCGGGCAGGCGCTGGCGGTGAATGGCCATTCTTGGATCAGCCTGTTTGAAGATCAGGCCGCGTCGCGGCTGACGACCTCGATATTTTTCTGCGGACGCTTGGTGTCGAAGTCGCGCTTTTCTTCCGGCTCGGGCAGGTCCAGCATTTTCTGGATCGCTTCCTTCGCCTTTTCGGCGACGGCCGGGTCAACTTCAACTTCGTGCTGATTGAAGCGCAGCGCGTCATAGATGTTCTGCAGCGTGATCCGCTTCATGTGTGGGCAGAGATTACAGGGCCGCACGAAATTCACGTCCGGGTTCTCCGCGGCGACATTGTCGCTCATCGAACACTCGGTGATCAGCACCACCTGATTGGGGCTTTTCTGTTTCACATAATTGGACATGGCGGAGGTTGAACCGGCGTAGTCCGCCGCGGTCAGCACGTCCGGCGGGCATTCGGGGTGCGCCAGAACGACGACGCCCGGATTGGCGGCCCGCATGGAGGCGATGTCCTCCGCCGTAAAGCGCTCATGCACTTCGCATGACCCGGCCCAGGTCAGGATCTCGACGTCCGTCTGGGCGGCGACATTCTTGGCTAGGTACTGGTCGGGGATCAGGAAGACCCGGTCCGCGCCCAGGCTCTCCACCACCTGCACGGCGTTGGAGGAGGTGCAGCAGATGTCGGATTCGGCCTTCACCTCGGCGGAGGTGTTCACATAGGTGACGATCGGCACGCCGGGGAAACGCTGACGGATGAGCTTCACGTCCTCGGCGGTGATCGAGGCGGCCAGCGAGCAGCCGGCGCGCGTATCGGGGATCAGAACGGTCTTCTCGGGGGAGAGGATTTTCGCCGTCTCGGCCATGAAATGAACGCCGGCCTGAACGATCAGATCGGAATCGGTTTCCGCCGCTTCCCGCGCCAGCGCCAGGCTGTCGCCGGTGAAGTCGCCGACGCAATTGAAGATTTCCGGCGTCATGTAGTTATGCGCCAGAATGACCGCGCCTTTCTCCTTCTTGAGCTTGTTGATCGCGTGGATCAGCGGGGCGTGCATCGGCCATTCGATCTTCGGAATGAAATCCTTCACGCGCTCATAGAGGTGATCGGTCTCGCGTTTGACTTCGTCCGTATAGGCCAGCGGGGCCTCGGCTTGGGTCTCACGGTTCGGAATGTCTGTGACGCCGCGGTCCATGGCGTTCCTCCTTGCGTCTCTAATGCTCAATGTGAGTATTAGCCGGTCGCATTTTCAGGGGTCTGGCTGTCATCCAGCCGCCCCTTTTTCTCAATCTGAGCAAAATATAGGCGCCAAGGGTGAAAAAGCAAACTTTTATGACGGACAGAGAGTCGCGGCCCTATGGGCTCTTCATGTCCTCCAGCGCGTCCTTCAGGACGACGGCGTTGTTGCGCTCTTCATTCTTTGCGGCGAACAGCAGGGTCAGGGCGCCATCGCCCGCCGCCTCCAGAAGCTCTCTCATGCGCTCCTGACAGGCTTCGGCGGTGAGGTGCTGGCGATAGGCTTTCCTGAAATGCGGCCAGGCGTCCTCGTCATGGCCGAATTCCTTGCGCATGTCGTCGGTGGGCGAGAGGTCTTTGGCCCATTCGTCCAGTTGCGCCCTGTCCTTGCTGACCCCGCGCGGCCAGAGCCGGTCGACCAGCGCCCGGTAGCCGTCGCTCTCCGCCGCGTCCTCATAGATGCGCTTGATCCGGATATCGGTCATGGCGGTCTCCTCAGGGCGTGCGCAGGCGGGGCGCGGCGACGCCCAGCGCCGGTTGCTCGCGCAGGATTTCGCGGCGGAAGCGGTAAAGCTGCGCCGGGCGGCCGCCGGTTTCTGTCTCCATCTCGCCCGTGGATTCAACCATGCCGGAGCGGTCCAGCGCGCGGCGGAAATTCTGCGCGTGCAGGCGATAGCCAAGGATGGCTTCCGCCGTGTCCTGCAATTCACGCAGGGTGAAGGTTTCGCCGACGAGTTCGAACAGGACCGGGCGGTAGGTGATCTTGGCCCGCAGGCGTGAAATCGCGGTGGCGAGGATACGGCGGTGATCCGAGGCCATCGGGCAGCCCAGCCCGGCTTTCTCCTCCGCCGTCCCCGCCGTTTCGCCGTCCCGCGCCTGGTCGAGGGAGACTTCGGGAACCAGCCCCGCCTCGTAGAGCAGTTCATAGCGGTCCAGCGCGCGCTGTCCGTTCCAGTCGCGGCCATCGAGGCCGAAAGCAATGCGGGCGCGGTCCCAGCGCGCCTGACGGCCGCCGGCGGAGCCGGACTCGTCGGCCCAGACGCGAAGGCGCGAGGCGATGGTCTCCGCAATGATGCGGGGTTCGCCCTTGCGGTGATCCTCCCAAGGGAAATAGCGGTACCAGCCCTCCCAGACGCCGCCGCGTTCATCCAGCTCGTCGGGCTGCGGGGTCAGCGCCAGATAGCCGACCGATATGACGCGCGCATCGCCGGCCCCGGCCAGCTCGGCCAGCGGCGCCTCGCGGCCCCGGTCGCCGAACGTGTAGAGCTGTTCGACATAGCCCAGCGAGAACCCTGTCTGCTCGGTCACGAAGCGGCGAAGGGCCAGCTCGAAGGTGCGGTGGCTGTCCGGCTCGAAGGAGCCGAAGGGCAGGCCGTCGGGCAGGCCGGCATTGCGGATCACCAGCGCCAGCGGCTTCTCGCCATCCACGGCCATGATAACCGCGTTCAGGCCGATGACCAGCTCGCCGCCGTTCATCGCCACGCCAGTTCGAAAGGCTCGGGCCAGGCCATCATGTCGCCCTCGCCGATGGATTTGATGGCGGCGATCATGCGCCCGTCCCGGCCCAGCATGCGGTCGGCGAACCGGATCAGGCGGCGATTGGGCCAGGCGGTGGGGGAGGCCTTGCGCAGGCGCTGCGCCAGCTCCAGCTCGTCCGCGTCCGGATTGCGGGCGCAGGCGATGATGAAGGCCGAGGCGGTGGAGCGGCTGACCCCCGCCCAGCAATGAACAAGGATCGGCGCGCTTTCGTCCCAGCGCCCGGCCAGATCGATCAGCGATTTTGCGTGGCCTTCGCCGGGCGGCGCCATTTGCGGCTGGGCGTCGCCGATGTCATGGCATTCCAGCCGCAAATGGCGGTCCGGGTGCAGGCCGTGCGGCGTGCCGATCATGGAGCCGGGGTCCAGCAGGCTGACCAGATGCGCCGGTTTCAGGCCGCGCACCTGTTCCTCGACTTCCGAAAGCGGGCAGATCCAGATCTCGCTCATACCGGCAAGACTAGAATGAGCGGGCGCGGCGGCCAATCGCCGCCTCGCTGCGGTCGCGTCTGGCGCGCAGTTCCTCGAACCGGTCCAGGAACGATTGCTGCGCCTCCATCGTGGTCTGGGGCCTCAGGGTCAGCTTCATGCCGCGCGGCGGCACGCCAAAATAGCGCCGCGCCTCGGCGTCCGAAAAACCGGCCAGCTGGGTCGCCTCGAAATAGGCGCAGACCGTGTCGGCCTTCTTGATCAGTGTTTTCAACTCCCGCGGCGGCTTGGCGGGCAGGCCGAAACGCAAATGGACGGCGGCCTCCAGCCGGGCCTCGAAATCCTTGTAGTCAAAGCCGAGCGCGGTCTTGAAGGGGGAGATCATGTCCCCGATCACGTATTCCGGCGCATCGTGCAGCAGGGCGGCGAGGCGGCCGGCGGGCGTGGTTTTCGGGTCCAGCTTAGCCACGATCCCCTCCACGATGACCGAGTGCTGGGCGACGGAGAAGGCGTGGTCGCCGATTGTCTGGCCGTTCCAGCGCGCCACCCGGGCGAGGCCGTGGGCGACGTCCTCTATCTCGATATCGAAGGGGGAGGGGTCCAGCAGGTCCAGACGGCGTCCCGAGAGCATGCGCTGCCAGGCTCTGGGCGGTTCTTTTTTGCGTGAATTGGGAGCCATCTCTCTTCCCCTAAAGCCTTTTTGCCGCGGCTTGAAGCGGGGCCAGCGGTAATCGGTCCAGTTGCATTTCTTGTTACAGTGGAGAAATAAACCGTTAGATTGAATTGAACGGGAAGAGCTGCACAGAGGGTTTTTCATGGCTGGCCGATATGTATTCGCCCCCATGGCCGGTGCGGAGTCGGATGCGGCGCTGCTGAAAAACGCCGCCACGCTGGCGCGCCAGATCGAGGCTTCGGTGGAAGCGGCGTTCGTGGAGCCGGACAATTCCGCCTATCTTGCCGGTATCAGCGTCGTGGACGGCCTGCCCAGCGCGGCGCTCTCGGCGCTGTCCGACGCGCAGGAGGAGGGGCTGAAGATTGCCCGGCAGGCCTTCAAATCGGTCTTTGGCGACGCAGATGACAGCGAGGCCCGGTTCTGCGGCGCGCTCAGCCGCAAGGAGGTTTCCGGCCTTGTCCGGCTGGCGGCGTTCACCGTGATCGATTCCGGGTCGGCGGCCGGGGCAGGGCCGTTTTCCACCCTGTTCGAGGATTTCCTTTTCACCGACGCCGCGCCGGTGGTGGTGGCGCGCGGGACGTTCAATCTCGACAATATCTCCATCGCCTGGAACGGCTCGCGCGAGGCCGCGACGGCGATGAAGTTCGCCCTGCCCCTGCTGCGCCGCGCCGACAAGGTCTGCGTGTTGCAAGCGGGCGAGGATACGGACGGCGCCGAAACCATCGCCGATCCGGTTCAGGCGCAGATGTGGCTGCAGGCGCGCGGCGTGGACGCCAGGCAGATGCGCGCCGGGGACGGCTATGTCGGCGAGGCGCTGATGAAAGCCTGCACCGACCATGATTGCGGCCTGCTGGTGGCCGGGGCCTACGGTCATTCCCGGGCGCGGCAGATGGTGTTTGGCGGCGCCACGCGCGCCTTTGTCCAGAACCAGGAGGGGCCGAGCCTGTTGCTGGCCCACTAGGGAGGTATCCTCATGGCGCTCTATCGCATCACGCTTCGCCTTTCCCGCAACCCGGACGCGGGCTTTCCGGACGGCGACGACCGCTTCGGATACGTGATGGTCGCGCCGCTGGATTCCGACGGGATGCTGGACGCCTCCAACTGGTCGGAGCAATGGCGCGACTGCACGGTGACGCGCTTCACCGATGACCGCGCGGAGCGCCGCGAGGGGCGGCTGCGCCACAAGGGCGAGCGCTGGTATTTCGACTACGATGTCAATGACGACAGCGATGACGAGCCGGTCTACAAGCTCGGCGATCACCGCCTGCGTCACGGCGATTACGTGACGATCCACGAAGCGGACGGCGACGACCTGACCTACGTGGTCAGCGAACAGCAATTACTGCCCGGGCAGTGACCCCCTAGCGCTTCTCCACGAACACCGTGCCGGCGGAATAGCCGGCGCCGAAGGAGCAGATGAGGCCCTTCTCGCCGCCCTCGAAATCCCCCGAATGGAGGTGGAAGGCGATGATGGAGCCGGCCGAGGAGGTGTTGGCGTACTGGTCCAGCACTACCGGGGCGTAGGTCTCGTCCATCTCCTTGCCCAGCACCTTGTGGGCGATCATCCGGTTCATGTTGAGATTGGCCTGATGCAGCCACATGCGCTTGAGGTCGGCGGGGGTGAGGCCGAGCGTGTCCAGCTGTTCCAGGATCATGGCCGAGACCAGCGGCACCACTTCCTTGAAGACCTTGCGCCCCTCCTGAATGAACAGCTTGTCGGCCTCGGCGGCGTGCTCGGGCGCGGCGCGGTTCAGGAAGCCGAAATTATTGCGGATATTGTTGGAGAACTGCGTCTTCAGATGGGTGCCGAGGATGCGCCAGCCCCCGTCGGCCAGTTCCTCCCGCGTCACCAGGATGGCGGTGGCGACATCGCCGAAAATGAAGTGGGAGTCGCGGTCGCGGAAATTGAGATGGCCCGAGCAGATTTCCGGGTTCACCACCAGGATGGAGCGGGCATGACCGCCGCCGATCATGTCCGCCGCGGCCTGCAGGCCGAACGTGGCGGAGGAACAGGCGACATTCATGTCGAAGCCCCAGCCCTGAACGCCCAGCGCGTCCTGAACCTCGACCGCGATGGCCGGGTAGGGGCGCTGCAGATTGGAGCAGGCGCAGATCACCGCATCGACGTCTTCGGCGGTCTTGCCTGCGCGCTTGAGCGCGTCCTTCGCGGCGTTCACGGCCATTTCGGCCAGGATGGAAATTTCGCTGTTCGGGCGCTCGGGGATGCGCGGCGCCATGATCTCCGGATCCAGGATCGGGTCTTTCGACACGACGTAGCGGGATTTAATGCCCGAGGCCTTCTCGATGAACTCGACGGAGGAGGAGGATTTGGGCTCGGCCTCTCCGGCCTCGATCGCTTCGGCGTTTTCGGCGTTCCAGCGTTCGACCCAGGCGTTATAGCTCTCGACCAGCTCTTCGTTGGAGATGGAATGGGGCGGGGTCCACAGGCCGGTGGATTCGATGACGGCAGCGCTCAAAGGGGAAGCTCCGGTAATGGCGTGATCGGTGACGTGGTGCATGGGTTTTAGCGCGGCTGGAGGAAGATCAACACCCTTTTGGTTGTGCGGCCGCCGGCGAGGCGCTTCTAAAAAGTCCCTTCTCCCCTATGGAGGGGAAAAGGTGGTCCGGAGGACCGGATGAGGGGAGGCGTTTGAGGTGTTGCGCTTTATTCTGAGATCC
>NZ_ASJA01000016.1 GCF_000412185.1 Euryhalocaulis caribicus | reverse complement strand
AGATCCTTCGATCCGGTCGCGGCCCGTGCGCTCGCAATAGGCTTTCAGATATTTCCCCGCCGGTCGGGATGCCGAGACTCTTCAGGTCCGCGCCCAGAAATCCATTTGATCCGGAGAGGTCCCCCTCTCCCTTTCGCGCAGACTAATCCGTTGCCGGATTGGGCGCTCAAAACCCTCTCCCCCTCGCGGGGGCGAGGGAGAAAGAAGAAGGAAGCTCACCTGCCCCCTCTAAGTCAGGCTCAGCAGTTCCGGGTCGCCGCCCTGGGCGGTGATGTTGACCGTGATGACGCGTTCGGCCGCGAAGCGGGGCAGGTAGTGCGGGCCGCCGGCCTTGGGGCCGGTGCCCGACAGGCGCTCGCCGCCGAAGGGCTGTACGCCGACCACCGCGCCGACCATGTTGCGGTTCACATAGACATTGCCCGCCGGCACCAGCCGCCGCACCGTATCGGCAAAGGATTGCAGGCGGGAATGGACGCCCAGCGTCAGGCCGTAATTTTTCGCCGCCAGTTGCCGCGCCGTCTCTTCCAGCTTCGCCGGCTTGTAGCGGACGATGTGCAGGATCGGGCCGAACACTTCGCGGTCCAGCTGGTCCATCGACTCCAGCTCGACCATGGCCGGGCCGAAGAAGGTCCCCTGCTCATGCAGATCGCCGATCTCCACCTGTTTGAGGATCTTCGCTTCCTTGCCCATGCGCTCCATGTGCTTTTCCAGCACGTCCCGCGCTTCCTCGTCGATGATCGGGCCGATATCGACGTCGGTGCGCGAGGGATCGCCCAGCTTCAGGGCGTCCATCGCGCCCTTGATGCCCTCGATCATGAAGTCGGCGGTATCTTCCGGCAGGAACAGGACGCGCAGCGCCGAACAGCGCTGGCCCGCCGAGTAGAAGGCCGAGGTCATGACATCGTCGATCACCTGTTCGCGCAGCGCGGTGGTGTCGACGAACATGCCGTTCAGACCGCCTGTCTCGGCGATCAGCACGCCGATGGGGCCGTCGCGCTCGGCCAGCGTCCGGTTGATCAGGCGCGCAGTCTCCGTGGAGCCCGTGAACGCCACGCCGGCGATGCGCGGATCGCCGGTCAGCGCGGGGCCGACCGTGCCGCCCTCGCCCGGAATCAGGTGCAGCACGTCGGCAGGCACGCCCGCCTCGTGGAACAGCTTGGTCGCCTCATAGGCGATCAGCGTGGTCTGCTCGGCCGGTTTGGCCAGCACGGCGTTGCCCGCGGCCAGCGCCGCGGCGACCTGGCCGGTGAAGATGGCCAGCGGGAAGTTCCAGGGCGAGATACAGGTGAACACGCCCTTGCCCTGCAGCAGGATCTCGTTGGTCTCGCCCGTCGGCCCGGGAAGGCGCGTTGGCGTGTTGAAATGCTCTTCGGCCTGGTTGGCGTAATAGCGGCAGAAATCCACCGCCTCGCGCACTTCCGCGATGCCGTCGACCAGCGACTTGCCGCCCTCGCGCGACATGATCGCCATCAGGCGGTCGGTGTTTTCTTCCAGCTTGTCGGCCATGGCGCGGATCACCGCCGCCCGGCCGGCGCCGCCCATCACGTCCCAGAGGCCCTGCGCCTTTTCGGCCGCCTCGATGGCCGTATTGACGTCCTCTTCGGTCCCTTCCAGCACCGTGCCGATCTCCCGCGACCGGTCGACCGGGCTGTAGATCGCCGCGCCGCCCTTGGTCGACGCCTTGCCGGAAATGATCGGTCCGGCGGCGATGGGTTCGAAATCCTCCATCGCCTTGACGATGTCGTCACGCTCGGACTTGCGGGCCAGGTCCATGCCCGCCGAATTCAGCCGGCTGGCGCCGAAAATGTTCAGCGGGGTGGGGATCGCCGGATGGCGGGCAATGTTCTCGATATTCTCGAACGGGTCGGACGCCACGGTTTCCGGCGGCACGTCGTCGTCCAGGAAAGCGTGCACGAAAGACGTATTCGCTCCGTTTTCCAGCAGCCGCCGCACCAGATAGGGCAGCAGGTCTTCATGGCTGCCGACCGGGGCATAGACGCGGCGCTTGACCGGGCCATAGATATCGTCGGCCGCGCGATAAAGCGGCGTGCCCATGCCGTGCAGGCGCTGGAACTCGATCTCGCTGGCGCGCTCGCCCGCCATCTCGCGGATCGCGGCCAGGGTGTGGGCGTTGTGCGTGGCGAACTGGCAATAGATGGCGTCGGGGGCGTCCAGCATGGCGCGGGCGCAGGCCAGATAGCTCATGTCGGTCGCCGGCTTGGTCGTCCAGACCGGGAAGTCCGGCATGCCCGCCACCTGCGACAGCTTGATCTCGGTATCCCAGTAGGCGCCCTTCACCAGACGGACCAGGAAGCGCTTGCCGCTGGATTTGGACAGCTCGGTCAGCTTCTGGATCACGCCATAGGCGCGTTTCTGATAAGCCTGCACGGCAAGGCCCAGACCCTGCCAGTCCTTCAGCGACTCCTCGTGCGCCAGCTTCTCCAGAAGCTTCATCTGCAGGACCAGGCGGTCCACTTCCTCGGCGTCCAGGCACAGATTCAGGTCATATCTGGCGGCGGCCTCGACGATGGTTTTCAGGCGCGGATACAGCACCTCGAAAACCTCGTCCTCCTTCTCCGCCTCATAGCGCGGATAAAGGGCGGACAGCTTGACGGAGATGCCGTGGACATCCTCCGGCGCGCCTTCCTCGCGGGTTTCGCCGACCGCCTCGATGGCGTGCATGTAGCGGTCGAAATAGCGCTTGGCGTCGGCTTCGGTGCGCGCCGCCTCGCCCAGCATGTCGTAGCTGTAGAGCGTGTTGCGCTCGCCGGAGATACGCTGGGCGCGCTTGATGGCCGCCTCGATGGAGCGGCCGAGCACGAACTGCTCGCCCATGATGCGCATGGCCTGCATCATGGCGGTGCGGATCACCGGCTCGCCCAGACGGGTCACCAGGCCGCGCATGAAGCCGGCCGGGTCGCGGCGGATTTCCGGGTCGATCTTCACCACGCCGCCGGTCAGCATCAGGCCCCAGGTGGAGGCGTTCACCAGCCAGGAATCGGCGCGGCCCGCATGGGAACCCCAGTTCCCCGAGCGGATTTTCTCGGCGATCAGCTGGTCGGCGGTCTCCGCGTCAGGCACGCGCAGCAGCGCCTCGGCCAGACACATCAGGGCCAGGCCTTCCTTGTTGGAAAGCCCGAACTCCTCAAGGAAGGATTCCATCAGACCCTTGCGGGTGGCCCGTTCGCGGGCCCGGCGGACAAGCTGTACGGCGGTGTCGCGCACTTCGCCGCGCACCGGTTCCGAATCCAGGCCGATCTTGCCGATCAACTCACGGATTTTCGCGTTCTCGTCCGCAAACTTGTCAGCGTCGAGATCATCCCAGTCGATCGTGAACGTTTCCAGCCGCCCCATAGAGCCCTCTCCTCATTCGCGCGAGGGTTCGCGATATCGCCGCTTGACGCGCGGTGCAAGCGAACCGTGCGGCGTCAGATGCGGACAAGAGGCGGCAAAGCCGGGGCAACGACCGTGTCAGGTCTGGGAGCCTTCCTCCCAAAGGATCGGCGCCTGCATCATCTCTTCGGCGAACGTATCGATATGCGCGGAGGTCTGACCGGCGTCGCGGACCTGGGCCACATGGAACAGCGCATCGCCCTGATTGACCACGGGAAGCGCGGACAGGCCGACGACAATGCCGTCGCGGTCCGCAACAACCCAGGACGGGTCATCGCCAAACGCATCGGCGACATAGCCCAGCTCCTGCCCGCTGCGGACATGATCGCCCAGCCGCACGGAATTGCGCAGGATTCCGGCCGACGGCGCGCGCAGCCATTTGGAGGAGCGCGCAATTTCCGGCTGGCGCTTCAGCGGTTTGTGAACCTTGGCGATCATGCCCAGCGTTTCCATCACCCGCATGACGCCGACCGTGCCGGCGCGGATCGCGCGCTCGTCAAAGCGCAGCGCCTCGCCGCCCTCATATGTCATCACCGGCACGCCGGCATCCGCCGCGGAATGGCGCAGGCTGCCGTCCAGCAATCCGGCGTCCAGCGCCATCGGCGCGCCGAAGGCCAGCGCCAGTTCTTTCAGCCGCTCATCTTCAAGATTGGCGCGGATCTGCGGCAGGTTGCGGCGGTGCACCGCGCCCGTATGCAGATCAATCCCGTAATCGGACGCCTCGATCACATGCTGCATCATCGCGTTGGCGATCTGGGCGGCCAGCGATCCGCCGGCCGATCCGGGAAAGGACCGGTTCAGGTCCCGCCGGTCCGGCAGGTAGCGGCTGTGCGACATGAAGCCGAACACATTGACCACCGGCACAAGGATCAGCCGTCCGCGCAGGCGGGACAGCGCCCGGATGCGCGACAGGCGGGCAATGATCTCCACCCCGTTGATCTCGTCGCCGTGAATGGCCGAGCAGACAAACAGCGTCGGTCCGGGCTTGCGGCCCACCAGCACTTCCGCCTCCAGCGCGACCGGCGCGCCGAAGGACAGATGCGAAATCGGGATTTCGATGCGGCGGCGCTGGCCGGGCGCAATCGTGTGCCCGGCAAACTCGAAGGGTTCAGCCTTTTCCGCGGGTTTTTGTTCGGCCTTCTTTGGCATGCTTCTCTATGAATTCGATGATTGCGCCGCCTACGTCGCGGCCGGTTGCGTTCTCGATACCTTCCAGACCGGGGGAGGAATTGACCTCCATCACCACCGGCCCGTGATTGGAGCGAAGAATGTCCACGCCGCAGACATTCAGGCCCATCGCCTTGGCCGCGCGCTTGGCGGTGGAGCGTTCCTCCGGCGTGATGCGCACGGTGGAGGCCGTGCCGCCGCGATGCAGGTTGGAGCGGAAATCGCCATCCGCGCCCTTGCGCTTCATGGCGCCCACCACCTTGTCGCCCACCACGAAAATGCGGAAATCCTCGCCGCCGGCCTCCTTGATGAATTCCTGCACAAGAATCTGAACATTGGCGCCGCGGAACGCCTCGATGACCGAGCGCGCGGAATTATGCGTCTCGCCCAGCACCACGCCGATGCCCTGCGTGCCTTCCAGAAGCTTGATGACCACCGGCGCGCCGCCCGCCATTTCGATCAGCTCGTCCGCCTGCTTGGCCGAATGGGCGAAACAGGTCACCGGCAGGCCGATGCCCCGCCGCGCCAGGATCTGCATGGAGCGCAGCTTGTCGCGCGAACGGCCGATGGCGACCGACTCGTTCAGCGGCCACACGCCCATCATCTCGAACTGCCGCAACACGGCCAGACCATAGAAGGTCACCGAGGAGCCGATGCGCGGAATCACCGCGTCATAGCCGCTCAGTTTCTCGCCGCGATAGAAGATTTCCGGCCTGTGCGAGGTGATGTTCATGTAGCACTGAAGCGTGTCGAGAATTTCGAGCTCATGCCCGCGCGCTTCCGCGGCTTCAACGATGCGCTTGTGCGAATACAGGTTCGGATTGCGAGCAAGCATCGCAAATTTCATATGAAACAGCTCCAGACAGGGGCGGCTTGGAATTTAAGGCTGACCTTATTGACCCGCAGGCGTTTTGACCATGTTGCGACGCGGCGCGCTTGGCCAAACGGTCCGAACGTGTCAATCAGACACCAACTGCGCCCGCATGAAGGAAAAGGCCAGAAGAAAATGCGTATCACGCTGGTGACAGACGCCTGGGAGCCGCAGATGAACGGCGTTGTGCGGACGCTTTCGCGCGTCGTGCAGGAATGCCGTGAAATGGGGCATGAGGTGGATGTCATATCCCCCGCCGACGGCTTCAAGACGATCCCCCTGCCCACTTATAACGAGATCGAACTGGCGCTGGGCGCGCGCGACCAGATCGCCAAGCGCATCACCGATTTCGAGCCGGACGCGATTCACATCGCGACCGAAGGCACGCTGGGCATGACCGCGCGCTCGATCTGCCTGAAATGGGGCTGGCCGTTCACCACCAGCTACCACACGAAGTTCCCGGAATACGTCAATGCGCGCTTCCCCTTCGTGCCGCACAAGGCGGGCTACGCCTTCATGCGCTGGTTCCACAATGCCGGCGACCGCCTGATGGTCGCCACGCCGTCCATGCGCGAGGAGCTGGAGAAGCGCGGCTTTACCCATATCGTCGCCTGGGCGCGCGGCGTGGACACCGAAATGTTCCATCCGTCAAAGCGCGCCGCGACGGATGAAGAGAGCGTCTATGCCGGGCTGCAGCGCCCGGTCATCGTCAATGTCGGCCGCGTCGCGGTCGAGAAAAACCTGGAAGCCTTCCTGAAGCTGGACCTGCCCGGAACCAAGGTAATCGTCGGGCACGGCCCGCAGCTGGAAGAGCTGCAGGAGCATTATCCCGACGTTGTCTTTACCGGCTCCAAGTTCGGCGAGGAGCTGGCCCGCTATTTCGCCGATGCGGACGCCTTTGTCTTTCCCAGCTGGACTGACACATTCGGGCTGGTGATCCTGGAATCCATGGCGGCTGGCACGCCGGTCGCCGCGTTCCCGGCGCACGGCCCGAAAGACATCATCCCCGGCTCCAACGCCGGATCGGTCAGCGAGGATTTGCAGCAGGCGGTCATGGATTGCCTGGACCTCGACCGCGAGGTGGTGCGCGCCTATGCGGAGCAATTCAGCTGGCGGCGCTGCGCGGAGGATTTCGTCAGCAATCTGGAAGTGCCGCCCAAGCCACGGCGGCGCGCCTTCTGGCGGCGGCTGCGCAAGCTGGGCGGACGGGCGGTGCCCAATATCCCCGCCCCGGTCCGCCGCCGCATCAGCGCGGTCCTGCGGAAGCGGTAGAAACAAAAAAGCTCCCCGGAAACCGGGGAGCTTTTTCATGTCGGTCCGGCAAGCTCGCCTATTCGGACGGCGGGCCGGCCATCGGCTCCAGCGCGCGGGACGCGGCGCGGACTTCCTCCACGCGATCGGCCGGCAGCGGGATCAGGCCTTTTTCGGTCAGGTAACCGAACTCGCCCATCGCCTCTTCGGACGTGTACTCGTTCACGAACTCCTGGAAGCCCGGAACCAGCTCTGCATGCTGGCCTTTCGCATAGACGAAAAGCGTACGCGAGATCGGATAATCGCCGCTGGCGATATTGTCGAAGCTCGGCTCCACGCCATCCACCATCGCGCCCTGCAGACGGTTCTGGTTCTGCTCCAGGAAGGAATAACCGAACACGCCAAAGGCGGTCGGGGTCTTGGTCAGCGTCTGGACGATGGCGTTGTCATTTTCGCCGGCGTCGATCCAGCGCTGGTCCTCGCGCAGGGTGTGCGCGATGGCCTCGAACCGGTCGCCGTCGGACTCTTCCATCTCGGCCAGACAGGCATAACCGGCCGCGCCCTTGGCCATGCCCAGTTCGACGAAGGCGTCGCGCGTGCCGGACGTCGGAGGCGGGCCATAAACCTCGATCGTTTCATCGGGGAGGGCCGGGTCGATTTCAGACCAGTTTGTATAGGGGTTGTCCTGCATGGTGCAGTCATCGTCGGAGGCCGGAATTTGCTTGGCCAGCGCCGTGAAAAGCTGCTTGGACGTTATGTCCATCGCCGGGGAGGATTTCACGTTGGAAATGACGATGCCGTCATAACCGACCGGGATTTCCACCACGGAACTGACGCCGTTTTCTTGGCACATCTCGAACTCGCTGGCCTTGATGCGGCGGGACGCGTTGGTGAAATCCGGCTCGCTGGAGCCGACGCCGGCGCAGAACAGCTTCATGCCGCCGCCCGTGCCCGTGGACTCGACGATTGGGGTCGAGAAAGCGGTCCGCGCGCCAAACTGTTCGGCGACCGCGGTCGTGAACGGATAGACCGTGGAGGAGCCGACAATCTGGATCGTCTGACCGGAAGTCACCCCGGTCGACTGGCCGATGGCTTCGGACTGGCCGGCGGTTTCGAACGCGGCCGGGCCGGCGGTTTCGGCGCCGGTGTCAGAGGCGGGTCCGGATTCAGAACCGCAAGCCGCCAGCGCGGCGGCGCAAATCGTGGAAACGAGGAAGATACGGTGGTTCGCCATCTGGATTACCTCTTGATGCAACAAACACTTGGGGAGGGTGAAATCTGGGGCACGGCTACAGCGGCCATGTAACAGTTTGACGACAATTGAGCGACAAACATCGGTCTGCGGCCCTACCAGTCGATCTGGGCGCGAAGCTGCACGACCTCGGAGTCGCCGTCGCCAAACGGGCCGTCATCTATGTCGGCGGCGACGTAATTGGCCATGAAGCGAACACGCGCGGTCGGATACCAGTTGACGCCGAGGGTGAGACTGTCCTGCTGGCCGCCGGTGACGGGGCCGTCCGTCAGGTCAACCGTATCGAAGCGGGCCGCCAGCTCCACCGCTCCGAACCCGCCGCGGCCGAGCGCACGCAGGGGCTTGGTGCGATCGAACGCGCCCTTGCCCGGCTTGTAGGCGCGGCTTTCGCCGGTGAGAAACCAGCCGGCCTGAATATAGGCGCTGTTGAAATCCGCATCCGCCGCGGCGCCGTCAGCGGACTGTCGCGCAGCCTCGGCCTGGACATGCAGCGGGCCGCGAACGGCCGCGGCTTCCACGCCGGTCAGGAAATCGGTATCGGCGAAACGCGGCGTGGCGACATAGCGGTCGGCCAGGTGCGCCAGAGGACGCTGACGGTAGCGCAGGCTATCGCCATTGATGCTGGAATCGCTGCGGTATCGGCCGAAAGCGCCAAGATGGACAAAGGTCTGCCCTTCCTTGTCGGCCACCGGCGCGAACGTGGCGCGGGACGAAACCGACCAGGTATCGTCCAGATCGAACTCATCCATCACGCCGCCATGAAGGCCGGTGGACCACGTCCAGTTATCGCCGCCGGTCAGGACGGAAACGCCGATGCGGCGGTCGATGGAAAAGGCGTCGGTGAGGGAGCCGCGCTCCATGAAGGTCGTGAACCGGCTGGAAGTCTGCTCGTCCAGTGAAGCGTGTTCCTTGTAGTGACCCGCCTGGATGGTCACGCCGTCCCCGGGCTTGAACTGAACCAGCACGTCCTTGGGCTGGATCTTGTCGTCGATGAAGTCGAACTCTGCCTTCATCTTGACCGCGCCGGCGTCGACTTCCGCCCCAAGGCGGAGCGTGCGGGTTTCGGTATCCGTGACGCCGGGAACCGGAGAAGCAAAATCATTGTCGATATTGGCGTAGTCGTAATAGGCGCGGCCACGCAGTTTGAACGTGATGTCCTCCCCCACGGCCCATTCCGGAGCGCCGTCATAGAGCGGATTATAGCCTTGATCTGCAGGCTGGGCGGCAGCCATGGCGGGGGTGGCGGCGAGGGCGAGACAGGCGGCGAACAGACGCATGTGACGTTCCGGTGTTGTTTTTATGAATCTTTGATTGCGTTCCTGTGACAGCGTTCTGTGACATTTATGTGTAAGTTGAATGACAGTTCTGCATCATGTGCGCTGACGGGCATAAGGGGAACCTGAAATCGGCTGATCCGTTGTCAGAACAGGCATTTTCAAACAAGGACCGCCCCTCATGGATATCATCCGCATCATATTGTCCGTTATAATTCCCCCGCTTGGCGTCTTTCTGCAGGTGGGTCTCGGCGCGCAGTTCTGGATCAATATTCTTCTGACCCTGCTCGGCTATATTCCCGGCCTGATCCACGCCATCTGGATCATCGCCCGCCGATGAACACAGACGACTCCAGTTTGGCCGGGCCGGACCGGGAAGCGCGTTGCCGCAAGGCGGTAGAGCGCGCTGACCGGCTGGCCCGCGTCATGGACTATCAGCTGGGCAAGGGGCCGTTCCGTTTTGGCCTCGACGCCGTGCTGGGCCTCATTCCCGGCGTCGGCGACGTCACGACCGGCGCCGTGGGTCTGTATTTCCTCAAACTGGCGCGGGACGCGGAACTGCCCAAACACAAGATGGCGGGCATGGTCGGCAATCTGGCGATCGACACGGCGCTGGGCGCCATTCCGCTGGTCGGCGATCTGTTCGACTTCGGCTTCCGGGCGCACCAGCGCAACGCGAAAGTCATAAGGCGGCACGTGGACAGCCAGTTCCCGCCCCCGCCGGCATAAAAGAAAGCCCCGGAAATATTTCCGGGGCTTTTCATTTGCGGCCGTGGAAACGGTTATCAGGCAGCAGATTGCGCCTGACCGCGGTGTTTCCCTTCGCAGAATTCCTCGACCATCTTCGCGTTAAACGCCGGCAGATCGTCGGGATTGCGGCTGGTGACCAGCCCTTCATCCACCACGACTTCCTGATCCTTCACGATGGCGCCCGCCTTTTCCAGATCAGGCTGGACGGTGGCGAAGGCGGTCATGGTCCGGCCCTTGACCACGTCCGCGGTGATCAGGACCTGCGGCCCGTGACAGATCGCGGCCACGGGCTTTTTCTGACTGAAGAAATCCTGGACAAACCCGATCACGCGGTCATCACCGCGCAAATGGTCAGGATTGAACAGGCCGCCCGGAATCATCAGCGCGTCATAATCGGACGCGGCGACTTCATCGATCGTACGGTCAACCGGCGCGGTCTTGGACTTCTCCATGTGCTGGAAACCCTGAACCTCGCCGCGCTCAAGGCTGACGATCTCGACCGTTGCGCCGCCCTGCTCCAGTGCGTCCCTGGGGGAGAACAGCTCCGATTCCTCGAAGCCATCAGCGACCAGTATTGCGACTCTCCGGCCTTCTATACGCCCACTCATTATTATTCTCCTTTTTTGCGACTTTTCTGGTCATACCAACGGATCAGGAGCCTCGGCCGTTCCCGCAATTGCTGCTTATGAGGCGCAAGAGAAAGGGCGGCCCGTCGCCGGACCGCCCTTCCCTTTTTTCGAGCATCTGGATCGTGGAGGGATCTAGAACTCGTATTTCACGCCGAAGCGGACGGACCAGAGCGAGGGCGAACCCACGCGCGGTTCAATGATCAGGTCGTCATTGAACTCACGGTACTCGAATTGCGTACCGCCATTGATCAGCGCCCCGTCAACGATGGCGTTGACGCGCGGGAAGCTGGCTTCCTTCAGCACGCCCCAGTCATCGTTCAGCAGGTTGGTGAAGTTATCGATCACCACGAAGCCGGAAGCCCGGTGACCTTCCAGGAAGCCCGGAATTTCCTGCTCGAACTTCAGGTCGATCTTCGTCCACCAGTCGCCCGTGAACTCGTTGCGGCCCGCGAACGTGCCGGCGAATTCGTCCAGACCTTCCTCGGCGATGAAGTCGAAGAAGGCTTGCGTGTCGAAGTTCGCGCCATAGACCACGTTCGGGTCGTTCGGCCCGGTCGGGATGTAGAGCAGCGAGCTCGGCGAGCTCTGGAACGGGTTGAAGCCCAGCACGTCGTTGGATTCGAACGTGTAGCTGTAGGGCCGGCCCTCGTTCGCCGAGAAATAGGCCGTCAGGCGGGACGTCCAGTCCTTGAAGAAATCGACCTCGTAATTCACCAGCGCCGTGATGCGGTGCTCGATATTGTAGTTGGAGGTCGCGACTTCGGAGATCTGCGGGTTCAGATAGGCCCGGTTGTCGTAGTTGGAGAAGGCCACCGACGAGGTCATCGGCTGCTCGTCTTCCGCGTCCGAATAGGCGTAGGCCAGCGTCCAGTCGAGGCCGAAATCGTAGGATTTCTGAACCGAGAACGAGGCGTTGAACGCTTTCGGGTTCTCCTCGCCATTGGTCAGAACCAGCGACGGCAGGCGCACGCTGGTGAATTGTGGCTGACCGGCGACCGCGGTTCCCGAAAGCTCCAGATCGCCGCGGCGGATCACCGCCGGATCTTCAGCCCAGGAATAGAGCAGGTCCGCGTTCAGGACGTAATCGCCGCCCAGGAAGCCTTCCATCGGAACGTCGTAGACAAAGGTGCCGCCGAAGGCGAGCTTCCACTCGGACGGGAGAACGAAGTCCGGGTCGAGATAGTTGATCTCGAAGTTGGAGCCCTGCTGGTTGGTGACTGCGTCCGCCAGAGTAACCGGCACGTCGTAACCTGGGCCGCCCGGACCGTCATTGTTCGTGTACTGGAGGTCGAAGACCGACGCGCCTTCCGGCAGCAGGCCCTCGTCCACCGTGTACTGAAGCACGTTGTTGGCCGAGTAGTTGTTCGACAGCCAGACATTCGGGTTGCCGCCGGAGTACCGGCCGAAGCCGCCGCGCAGGCTCAGCACTTCGCTGGCTTCCCACTGGAAACCGACACGCGGCTGCAGCAGGCCCTCGCCGTCCAGGTTCTGCGAGTTCGAGAAACCATAGCTGGCCAGGAAGTCCGGGTTTTCGGCCGGAAGGTCGTCGCTGGTGTAATGGTCATAGCGCAGGCCGCCGGTGAGGGTCAGGCCGTTCGGCATGGACCATTCGTCCTGAGCGTAGAAGGTGTGGACCGCAAAGCCCCACTCCGCCGCCGCGTCTTCCGGGTTGCCCGTCGGAGAGTTGGCGTACTCATAGGCGCTGAAGATGCCGGCTTCGAAATCGGCAATGCTGTCGAATTCGATCTGGCCATCGACGTGCTGGACGAAGACGTTGAAGACATCGGTCTGCTCAAGCTCGTAACCGGCCGTGAAGGTGTGGTCCTGCCAGTGATACTGGCCCTTCAGCGCCGTGGTGAACGTCTCGTAGCTGAGCTTGTTGGCCTGACGGCTGTCGTCCTGACCCAGATAGATGGTGTTGTTGCCGACCCCGATCTGAACCTCGGCGAACCCGCTTTCGTCGGCGTTGGAGATCTGGCGATTGTCCAGTTCCAGATAGCCGACGCGCAGTTCGGTGGAGAAATTGTCCGTCCAGTCGGAATAGAGCGAGCCGACATAGGAATTCAGCTCGGCGCCGCGCTCATAAAGATGGTTCGAGAATTCGAACTCGTTTGAGTCGCCATCGGACTCGTTGATGTTGAAGCCGTCATTGTAGTTATAGACGAATTCGGCGCGGTGACGGTTATTGATGTCCCAGTTCAGCTTGACCAGGAGCTTTTCGTCTTCGTTGGCGAAGCTGCGCGGCAGCGAGCCCGGGTCGAAATTATAGACATCGTTGGAGATGCGGACGATCTCGTCAAAATCGGCCTGGGTGAAGCCCGGCAGTTCGACGGCGGAGTTGGAGCCTTCCGGCCCGCGGTCGAACGTATTGGCGCCTTCCAGCTTCTCGTAGGCGACGAAGAAGAAGAGATTGTCCTTGATGATCGGGCCGCCGACATTGAAGCCGTAACGCTTCTCGTCGAAGGGCGCGATCTCGATGTCGTCGCCTTCCAGGCTGTCGCCCTGCAGGCTGTCATCGGTGTAGTCGTAGAACAGGCCGCCGTGGAATTCGTTGCCGCCCGTCTTGGTCACCGCGTTGATGTTACAGGCGGAGAAGCCGCCATACTGGACATCGAACGGGGCCAGCTCGACCGCGACCTGCTCGATCGCGTCATAGGAGAAGGGCTGGCGCTCTGTCGGGAAGCCGTTGGAGTTCAGGCCGAACGCATCGTTCATGCGCACGCCGTCAACGGTCAGGCTGTTGAAGCGCGGGTTGGCGCCGGCGCACTGGATGCCGTCGACGAAGGCTTCGTCCAGATAGATGCGCGGATCCAGGCGCACGATGTCGCCCAGGCTGCGGTTGATGGCCGGGGCCGAGTCCAGGATCTGCTGGTTGAAGGTCGCTGACGGGCCAAGCGCCGTCTCGACGGCCTGAACGGCGGTGCCGGTGACGACGATTTCGTCAGCCGCAGCGCCCGCGGAGAGCGCCAGGTTCAGATCGAACGTTTCACCCAGATTGAGGCTGATGCCCTCGACCACCGAGGTCTGGTAGCCCGGCGCGGACGCCATGATCTGGTAGGGGCCGCCGACGCGCAGGTTACGCGCGCTGAACGTGCCGGCGTCGGTCGTGTTGTAGGTCGAGGCCGAGCCAGTCGGAACGTGAAGCACGGTGACCGTGGCGCCGGAGACGGCCGCGCCGTTCTGGTCCACGACCTGGCCGCGGACCGCACTGGTGGTTTCCTGCGCGTGAGCGACGGAGACGATGGCCGGAACCAGCGCCAGAGCCGCCGCGCCGGTGGCGAGATAGTTGCGGAATTGCATGTCGGTTTTCCCTTGAAACTGCGACGGCCGCGCAAAATGGAAGCGCGCCGTCCCCCCTGTTGGTGCAGTCCGTGCGGATACGCCCGTTGGAAGAACCTTTCTCTGCGAGTCAGCGAAGCTTTTGTGAGAGCTGAGCGACAAATCGGTGACGCATAACGATTCTATGAACTTGGGGCCGCGCGCGGGGGCTGATACACAACCTGCCGTTATGACCGACCCTGCCGCCCGTCCCGCAAACGCCACCAATCCGCGCCTGTTCTGGGGCGCGGCGCTGGCGCTGATCGCTGCGCGCGTGATCGCGCAGATCGTGTCGCCGCTGGAGCTGTATCCGGACGAGGCGCAATACTGGGGCTGGAGCCGCGAATTCGTCTTTGGCTATTATTCCAAGCCCCCCATGGTGGCCTGGGTCATCGGGCTGACCACCTCCATTTTCGGCAATTCGGAATGGGCGCTGCGGTTGGCCGCCCCTTTCCTGCACGCGGGAACGGCGCTGTTTCTCTATCTCACCGGGCGGGAGCTGTTCGGCGAGCGGACCGGGCTGTGGGCGGGGCTGGCCTGGCTGACCCTGCCGGGCATTGCGCTGTCCTCCTTCGTCATTTCCACCGATGCGCCGCTCCTGCTGATGATCGCGGGCATGGTGTTCGCCTTCGTGAAATATGTGCGGACGCAGAGCTGGCTGTGGGCGGCGGCGCTGGGCGCGGCCATCGGGCTGGGCTTCCTGGCGAAATACGCCATGGTCTTTCCCTGTATCGGCGCGGCGGCGGTGTTCCTTTTCGACCGGGAGGCGCGCCGGGCCTTTCTGAGCGTGAAGAGCGTTCTTATCGCGGCCGTCGCCGCCGCGGTGATCGCGCCAAACATTCTGTGGAACGCCGCCAATGGCTTCGCCACGGTCAGCCATACCGCCGACAACGCCAATCTGGACGCGGAGCTGTTCAATCCCGGCCATCTGGTCGAGTTCTGGGTGGACCAGCTGGCCGTGGCCGGACCGGTTCTTTTCCCGCTTCTGGTCGTGGCGCTGGTCCGGGCGTTTCGCACGAAGGACGCGCATAAGTCCGCGCTGGTCTGGCTGGCTCTGTTCACCCTGCCGGCGCTGATCGTGATTTCCGGCCAGGCTTTCCTGTCGCGCGCCAACGCCAACTGGGCGGCCAGCGCCTATCCGGCCGGGGTCTTGCTGCTGACGGCGTGGGGGTTGGCCCATGCGCGGAAATGGTTCTTCGGGGGACTGGCGCTGAACGCCGCCCTGGCGCTCTTCCTGATCGTGTTGACGATGTTCCCGGCAGTTGCCGACGCGCTGGGGCAATCCAATGCGTTCAAACGGATGCGGGGCTGGGAAGCGATGACCGAACAGGTGATCGAGGCCGCCCAGGACGGCGGATACGGGCTGATCGCGCCGGATGACCGCTTCGTGTTCCAGACGATGGATTATTACGCCCGCAACCGGAACGACCGGCCGGTCATGAAAATGTGGCTGCGCCACGAAGCGCCGCACAACCACGCCGAAATGATCGCCCCCCTGCCGCAAGAGACAGAGGGACCGATCCTGATCGTTTCAAAATTCGAAGATCATATTGAATGGCTGGAACGCGATTTCGAACGGCTGGAGCCGGTCGGCGAAATCGTCATTCCCATCGGGGGCGGGCGGACGCGCACGCTGCGCCTCTATGAGGCGGAAGGCTACGCGCCCGTTCCGCGCGACTAGCTGGACTTGTCTTTGGCGTTGAAGCCCAGCGCCTCGTCGCCCCAGATTTCCATCAGGCGCGCGTCCCGGCCGCAGCCTTCGCGATAACCGTCATAGGCATATTGCTTCGTGACATAGCCGAAGCGGCTGAGGATACGGTCGTCGCTCTTGTAATAATCCTGATGATAATCCTCGGCCGGATAGAATTCCCCGGCGGTCAGGATCGGCGTGACGACTTCCTTGCCCAGCGCCTGTTCGGTTTCGTTCTTGGAGGCCTGCGCGGCGCTGCGCTCCGCGTCATCGGTCACGAAGATGGCGCTGCGATAGGACTCGCCCCGGTCGCAGAACTGGCCGCCGGCGTCCAGCGGGTCGACATTGCGCCAGTAGTGGTGGAGCAGCTCGTCATAGCTGACGGTCTGCGGGTCATAGAGCACCTTGATCGCCTCGTAATGCCCGGTGTCGCCGCCCGTCACTTCCTTGTAGGACGGATTTGCCACGTCGCCGCCCGTGAAACCGGAGATAGCCTCGCTGACCCCCTCCACCTTCTCGAAGTCGGCTTCAGCGCACCAGAAACAGCCCGACGCGAAATAGGCGGTTGCCTGAGCATCTGCGGACCGGTCCGCGCCCGCGGTCTGCGCCGAACCGGCAAGGGCCGCGGCGGCGAAAATAATAGGAAGCATGGCGAATCTCCTTTCAGGGCATTGCGTCATCGCTTGCCAGAGAAGATGCGCCGCGCGGCGGCAGGTTCAATGAAAGCCTGATCACAAACACCGGATCAGGCCGTGAGCAGGCGTCCTCAGCCCGCGCCGGCCAGATCCTGCGCCAGTTTTTCCCACTCCACGCGCAGATCGCGGGGCGTATCGTCCGAACCCGGCGCGTAGAGGGCGCGCGCGGCGCGGGCCGCGGCCAGCCGGTCCGCGTCGGCTTCTTCCATTTCAAGCCGGGTGACGGCGAAAGCGACCTGGCGCGTTCCGCCCTCGATTTCGATATGGCCGGGGGGAACCAGAGTCAGGATCGCCGCTTGCCCCTCCACGATCTCCGAACCGGGGATATCGACGATCAGTGCGACGGGCTGATTGTTTTCGCGAATGACGGACAGGGCGACACGCACGCCGTTCAGGAAAGCCAGCGTTCCTTCGGCCACGGCCGGGTCGAATACATGTTTCAGTGTAATCCGCGCCCGCGCCGCGCCTTCCAGCGTCACCGGCAGAAGAATCTGCGAGAAGGCCGCGCCGCCCGCGAAGCGATACGCTTTACGCCCCGCTTCTTCCTCGATCATGTAAAAGCCCGCGCCGGGAAAAATTCCCGCCGCATCCAGCGCGAACCCGCCGGGGGGCAGCAACTGATACTCGTCCGGCGCAAAATCCCCCAGCGGGATCAGGTCCTGATCCTCCGCCGGCGACACGGGCCAGGCGGCCAGCGCCGCCGCGAAATCCGCCGGGGAAAGATCGCCCGCGGCGGCCAGTTGTTCATGAAGCGGGTTTTCGATCATGCCGGGTCTTTCTCGATAATGGTCTCCACGGCCTCGCACAGCGCGCCATTATAGCCTTCGAACAGGCGCGAGCGTCCCAAGGCGGCCTGCACCTCCGCCTGCGCTTCCGCGTAGCGAACGGGGTCTTCCGCCAGCGACAGCGACAGGTCGATCATCTGATCTTCATCGGCCGCGATAAAGCCGTCCAGCCCCATCTGACGCAACACGTCCGCGCCCTGCCGGGCGCGCTGCCAGGGCCCTTCCAGCGTGACCACGGGCAAACCGGCCAGCAGGCCGTCCGAGGTGGAGAAGCCGCCGGAATGAGGCCAGGTGTCCAGATAGACATCGCAGGCTGCGACCACGTCCGCCACTTCGGTGAAACTGGCGCGGGGGCCCAGAACGATGAGGCGATCAACCGGGAAATCCGGATCGATGCGGCGCATCGCGGACGTCATCACATCCAGACTGTAGAAGGAGCCCCAGTTCGGATTGAACGGATAGAGCAGCAGCCGGACGTCAGGCCGGGCGCGCAGCAGGCGGCCCCACAGCCGCACCTGTTCGGGCGAGAATTTATAGACGCTGCCGCCCGCGGCAAAGACCGGCGCGTCGCCCAGACGCCGCCGCCACGCGGCCGGGGCCGTGTCCCGCGCCACCGGCGGGGTCACGCCGCGAAACTTGATGATCGAGCCCTCCAGAAAGACGACCTGTTCGCTGAAATGGTCTTCAGCCCCTTCGCCTTCGCTGTCGCGGCCGGTGATCCAGTAATCCATGGCGGCCATGCCGGTTGTCAGGGGCGAGGTGTAAAAAGCGGCCTGTCGCGGCGCCACACGGGCGGCGAAGTCGTAAATGTACGGATTGACGCCATAGACGATGTTGGAGACCGGCATGGCCAGCCCGCAATCGGCCTCGCGAATGGCCGCGACGCGTTCTGACCCGGCCATGTTGGCCAGCGGAGTCACGGACGCCGATTTTTCCCGCACAAGCCGCGCGACCGCCCCGCCCTGGCCCGCCTGCAGCGTATGTCCGGCGGCGTGAATGAAGGAATGCACCTCGAATTTCCCGGCCAGGTCCTCCAGCACGGCGCAGCCCGCATAATTCTCCGTGCGGTCGACGACGTCACGCCAGTAAAGGGCGATGCGCCGGCGGTTTCCCCCGCCCGCCCCGGTGAAAGGCGCGGCGCGCCACGCGGCGCATTGATCGATGACAGCCCCGATCGCTTCCCGAACGGCGCGGCCGCTATCGGGAATGGAGAACAGGGGATTCAAATTCATTCCGGCCAGAACCATGTGCGCGGTCAGGGCGCCGCTGCGCCCTTTTGCGTCGATCAGACGGGTCAGGGCCGTCGCCAGGTCGCGCAAATAAGCCGTATAGCGGTCACGATGCTGGTCAGAGCGGATCTGGCTGGGCTCCGGCGCCAGTTGGTTCAGAAGGACGCCGGGCAGCGCGCTGATCGTTTCGGGGGGAAGAGCCGCGATGCCGGGCGTGAGATCATAAACCGGCGCGACCAGCAGGCCGGCCGTCAGTTTTCGCTGAAACTCCAGCGGCGCGTCGTCCGGGGACAGGGCAATGCGGGCAATCCAGTCTTCATCCGGCGTCAGGCGCAGACGCAGATGGCGGGCGTGCTCGCGAATGAATTCTTCCAGAAACGCGCCCGCCGGCTCCTTCATCAGGACATGGAGGTCCTCCGGCGGGGTCTCCAGTATCGCTGCGGCCAGTTCGTCGCGGCGGCGCGACAGCATGGCGGGGCTGAGCATGCGGTGATTGTCGCTGGCCATCAGGCGGACCAGGTCCTGCAAGCGCCGCGTGGCGGTCTTGAGACGGCGCAGGATGGCGCCATCGGTCAGCAGGGCGACATGGTCGCTCACAGGCCGAATCCGCGTTCGGTGAATTCCGCGCCGCCCACGACGCCGACTTCATTCATGTCGCCGCGGAAATAGAGCGGACCGCCCGCGCGCCGCGCCGTGACAGGCTGCAACACAAGACGCCGGGACAGATCGTAAGCCAGCCAGTCGAGAAAACGCCCCCCGCCCGCCAGCAGCGGCGCAATGGCAGCAGGCGCGGCGGAGGCGTGGCCGGTAACGGCGGCGGCGTAATCGGCCGCGCCCTGCAGGTCATGGCGCAGTGCGCACCGCCAGCCGAGGGTGAACAGGGCGGCGGTCCAGCCCTCTTCCGCCAGCGCAGGCAGCCGCGCATCGAACCAGCTGGCGTGACGGCCCGTTTCGATAAAGGTTCCGGCCCGCGCCACGGCGTCAGGCGGGTCGCTTTCGCGCAGGGTTTCGCCCGCCAGCCGCCAGGGCGCAGCGGCTTCAGCCAGCCGCGCGGCGCCCTGCGCGGGGCGTCCCGCAGCGATGATGTCGCGAATGTCGGTCCAGTCGGGCGCGGGCGTTTCGCGCGGCATGGCGCGCCCCTATTCGTCCTCGTCCAGGGTGTCGGGATCGAAGGCGAAAACCTTCTTCACGGCGCGGCTGTAATAATTGAACAACATGCGCGGATCCTTGCGCGTCCATGTGCCGTCGGGCTGCAGCACGCCTTCCATCCGGGCCAGTTCCTTAGCCAGTTCAACCGCCGCCAGTTCCTTGGACATTTGCCGCTCCGATATTGTCATGAACGCCGGTCCGTCCTAGAGAGCGGTCGGCCCGCCGTCAAAGGCTTTTCGCCCCGCAACAGACATAAGCGCTTGGTATGATTTTGATTTCTTACGGCCTGCCCAAATCGGCCAGCACTTTTGTCTTCTTTACGCTGACCAATCTGGCGGAGGGGGCGGGCTCCCCGATATGGCGGCGTCTGGACGAGCGGATGCCGGAAGACCGCAAGGCCGCTTTCCAGCCCGATGTGGACCGCGAATATATCGAACTGGCGCGCGACCGCTGGCCGGATGACGAGCTGCTGCCGGTGAAAACCCATTCCACCCTGCATGCCTATACGGCGCAGGAAATCTGGGCCGGGCGGATCAAGGCGACGGCGTCTTTCCGCGATCCGCGGGACAGCGCGCTGGCCCTGCTGGACGCCGGGGTGCGCGACCGCGAGAATGGCAAGGAGTCCTTCTTCGCCACGCTGCACCATATGGACGACGCGATCCGCGTGCTGCGCAAGCAGATCGGCAAGACGATGGAATGGCTGGAAACGCCGAACGTCATGCCCGTGCCCTTCATGCTGGTGGCCCAGCACCCGGACATCCTGGCGCGCGAACTGGCCCATTTCGCCGGCACGGAAGACGCCCTTTCCCGCATCGACGAGGCGGCGCCGAAAAAGGAAGACGTCCCGGAATTCAACAAGGGCGTCCTGAAACGCTACGAGACCGAGATGGAACCGAAACACCGCGCGGAAATCGAAGACCACTTCGGATTCTATATCGAACGCTTCGACGCCATCACCAATGAAGTCTTCCGCGATCTTGGCCTGCCGGAGCCTGTATGAGCCTGACCCGCGCCGATTTCGAGCAGATGGACGCGGATGACGCGCTGGCCTTTGCGCGCGACCGCTTCTCCATTCCCGACGGCCTGATCTATCTGGACGGCAACTCACTGGGCGTGCTGCCCGCCGCGACGCCGGCCCGGATGAAGGAAATGGTCGAGCGCGAATGGGGCGAAGACCTGATTTCCAGCTGGAACAAGCATGGCTGGATGGACATGCCGCTGGATCTGGGCGCGAAGGTCGCGCCGCTGATCGGGGCCGCGCCGGAAGAGGTTCTGGTCGCCGACACGGTTTCCATCAATATCTACAAGCTGGCGGCCGCGGCCCTGAAAATGCGGCCCGGGCGCAAGGTGATCGTCACCGAGACCGGCAATTTCCCGACCGATCTCTACATGCTGCAGGGCCTGGCCGAATTTCATGACGGCGTGGAGGTGCGGGCCGTGGCGCGGGAGAACATCCCGGAGGCGCTGGATGACGATGTCGCCCTCCTCCTGCTGACCCATGCCCACTACAAGACCGGCGCGCTGTTCGACATGCAGGCGATGACGAAGGCGGCGCATGACGCCGGGGCGCTGACGCTGTGGGACCTCAGCCATTCGACGGGCGCGGTGGAGCTGGACCTGCAGGCCGCGCGCTGCGACCTGGCGGTGGGGTGCGGCTATAAATATCTCAATGGCGGACCGGGCGCGCCGGGCTTCCTGTTCATCGCCAAGCGGCATCTGGACGATTTCCACACGCCGCTTTCGGGATGGCTGGGCCATGCAAAGCCGTTCGAGTTCGTGGACGATTACGCGCCGGCCAGCGGCGTTCGGCGGGCCATGTGCTCCTCCCCCTCCATCCTGGCGCTGACGGCGCTGGAGGAGGGTCTGAAGACGTTTGACGGCGTGGACATGGCCGATATCCGCGCCAAGAGCCGGAGGCTGGGCGATCTGTTCATCCAGCTGGTGGAGGAACGCTGCGGAGAGGAATTCGAGCTGGGCTGCGCCCGCGATTCCGAATGGCGCGGCAGCCAGGTCAGCCTGCGGCACAAGGACGGCTACGCCATCATGCAGGCGATCATTGCGCGGGGCGTGATCGGCGATTTCCGCGATCCGGACATTCTTCGCTTTGGCTTCACCCCGCTCTATACGCGCTTCGTCGACGTCCATGACGCGGCCGCGCATCTGGCCGAAGTGATGGAAACCGGCGAGTGGCGCGAACCCCGTTTCGCCGAGCGCGCGGCGGTTACCTGAAGGGATAAAGGGCGATGAGCGACGACCTTACGTTTCACGAGCGCCCGGACCTCAGCTACGGGGATTATCTGCAGCTCGACAAGATTCTGACCGCGCAAGCCCCGCTGTCCGGCGAGCATGATGAGCTTCTTTTCATCACCATCCATCAGGCCACCGAGCTATGGATGAAACTGTCCTCGCACGAGCTTCGCGCCGCGCGCGACCAGATCAGGAAAGACGTGCTCGGCCCGGCCTTCAAGATGATCGCCCGTGTGGCGCGCATCCAGACCCAGCTGATCCAGTCCTGGGACGTGCTGGCCACCATGACGCCGGCCGACTACGCGAAAATCCGCCCGTCCCTGGGCCAAAGCTCCGGCTTCCAGTCTTTCCAGTATCGTGAACTGGAATTCCTGATGGGAGCCAAGGACGCCCGGATGCTGAAACCGCACGAAGGCAACCCGGAAATCCATGCCCGTCTCAAGGCCGCGCTGGAGGCGCCCTCGCTCTATGGCGAGGCGCTGGCCCTGCTGGCGCGGCGCGGTTTCGATATTCCGGAGATGGTTCTGAGCCGCCCCCTCGCCGACTCGCACGAATTCAGCGAAGGGGTCGAAGACGCCTGGCTGAAAATCTACCGCGATCCCGAGACCCACTGGGATCTCTATGAACTGGCCGAGAAACTGGTCGATCTGGAATACCGGTTCCAGCAATGGCGGTTCGCGCATCTGAAAACCGTGGAGCGCATCATCGGCTACAAGACCGGAACCGGCGGAACGTCGGGCGTCAGCTATCTGGCCAAGGCGCTGGATAAGTCATTTTTCCCGGAACTCTTGAGCCTGCGCACGCGTCTTTGACCGGCGCGCGCCGGTTTGCGGCGCATCGAATTGCCGGAGTCTGACATGACACGCACAGCAGCCCTGCTTGCCTCGATCGCCCTCGCATCCTGCGGGGCGAATGACACGCCCGATTCCGGCGAAGCGCCCGCCGCCGGGGAAGAAACCGCTCTGCCAGCACAAATGCCCGAAGCCGAAAACGAAACCACCGCCCCCACGCCGCCCGCGGCCGAACCGGCGTCTGAAACCGAAGGCTTCGAAAACGCCGCCCTGACCGGCGACGGTCTTGGACCGCTGCGCATCGGCATGACGCTGGAGGAGGTGAATGAGGCGGCGGGTCCGGACGACAATCCCGGCGCGGTCGGCGGGCCGGAGCCGGAAGTCTGCGATCAATTTCATCCCGCCGACGCCCCGGACGGCATTCTGGTAATGATGGAGAATGGCGTCCTCAGCCGCATTTCCCTGGCCCGCAACTCCGTCGTGGAAACGGATGCCGGAATCGGATTGGGCGATGGCCCGGAGACCATCCGCGAAGCCTATGGCGACGGCGCGGTCGTCACGCCGGGCAAATATAATCCCGAAGCGCAGGACTTCACCGTCTGGCAATCGGGTAATACGAGCGCGGACTATGTGCAGGACCCCGATGCGCGCGGCATCCGCTATCAGGTCAATCCCTCGGGCGAGATCCACATGATCCACGCCGGCGGGCCGAGCATTCAATATGTCGAAGGCTGTTCCTGATCTATCGGGCGGCCGGCGCGGAAACTGATCCGGCGGCCGCTTGAGATTGACGGCGGTTCGGCGGCTTGATGCCGAAGAACAGCGAATAGAGCAGCGGCGCCGCCACCATGGTCAAGACCGTCGCGAAGGCGAGACCGCCAATGATTGTCACCGCCATGCCGCGGAAGAAGGCGTCGGTGAGCAGAGGAGTCATGCCGAGGATCGTCGTGCCGGCCGCCAGAAGAACAGGCCGCAGGCGGCTGACCGAGCCGTCACGCAAGGCCTCCCACCGGTCATCGCCGCGATCGATGCGGACATCGATCTCGTCAATCAGGACAATGGCGTTCTTGATCAGCATGCCCGACAGGGACAGGAAGCCCAGAAGGGCCGTGAAGCTGAAAGCGGTGTTGGTGGTCAGAAGGCCGATCACCACGCCGACCAGCGACATCGGCACGATCAGCCAGACAATGAGCGGCTGACGCACCTTCAGGAACAGCAGCAGCGAGACCAGCAACATAACGATGAAGCTGACCGGAAGCTGCGCCCCGAGTGATTCATTCGCCTCCATAGAGGCTTCAAACTCGCCGCCCCATTCCAGCGTATAGCCGGGCGGCAATTCGACCGACTCGATCGCCGGGCGGAAACGCTCGAACGCTGTGGCCGCGGTCTCACTCTGGCGGGACTGCGCCTGCACCGTGATCGTGCGGACCCGGTTATAGCGCTGAATCAGAGTCTCCTCGGCTTCCACCTCGAACGCGCTGACAAGATCATCCATCGAGACGTAAGAATTCCGGCCCGGACTCCAGATCAGGCGGTCGGCCAGGGCATCGGCTTCATTGCGTTCAGCGACCGGAGCGCGGGCGACGATGGGGATCAGGCGGTCTTTCTCACGATACAGGCCCACCGTCTCGCCCGTGGTGGCGAAGCTGACGGCCTGCGCGATGTCTTCCCGCGCAACGCCCAGCGTCCGGGCGCGGGATTCGTTGATTTCGGGGATGATGACCGGCGCGCGGTTACGCCATGTTGTGCGGACTTCGGTGACATTCGCCTCGCGCTCCACGCTTGCCATCGCCTCGTCCGCCAGGGCGCGCAGCACATCCGCATCCGGGCCTGAGAAGCGCGCTTCCAGATCCGCGCCGGAGGGCGGACCGAAGACAATGCGATTCACGCGAATTTCCGCGCCCGGCCAGTTTTCCTCCAGATGCTTCTCGATCTGGTTGGCGAGCGGGGGAATTTCATTGCGGTCGGCGGTCCGAACGATCAACTGGCCATAGGCGGTGTTGGGCTGTTCCGGCGCGTAGGTCAGCATGAAACGGGTTGCGCCAGCCCCCACGAACATGTCGACGGCCAGAACATTTTCCAGTTCTGCGACATAGGCGCCCATTTCCTGCAGGTCCTCATTCACGTCGAGGATGTCGGCGCCCTGAGGCTGCACCACGTCGACATAAAAGATCGGCGTGTTGGAATTGGGGAAGAAGGATTGCTTCACAAACCCGAACGCCCAGTAGCTGGTCACTGTAACGACCAGCAGGACGGCCAGCGTTATCCACCGGGCGCGCAGCGTGGTTCCCAGAATGCGGCGATAGAGGCCGAATACGCGGCCGCCATAGGGGTCGGTCGGGTTGCCCCGGTTTGACTTGAACAGGGTGTAGGACACAAGCGGGGCGACCGTGATCGCCAGCACCCAGCTGAGCATCAGGGAAATCAGGATCACCGCGAACAGGGAGAACAGGAATTCGCCCGTCACATCCGGCGAAAGGCCGATGCCGGAGAACGCCATGATCCCGATGACGGTCGCGCCAAGCAGCGGCCACTGCGTGGCGGACACCGCGTCCTCGGCCGCTTCCTTCCGGCCTTCGCCGCGCTGCACGCCGGTCTGTATGCCTTCCACCACCACGATGGCGTTATCGACCAGCATGCCCATGGCGATGATCAGCGCGCCCAGAGAGATGCGCTGCATCTCCAACCCGCCGAGCTTCATGAAAAAGATGGTCCCTGAAATGGTCAGAAGCAGGACCGTGCCGACGGACAGGCCCGCGCGCCAACCCATGAACACGCACAGCATTCCGACCACGATGGCGAGCGACAGGGCCAGGTTCACGAGGAAGCCGTTGAGCGATTCCTGAACCACCTGATGCTGCTCATAGATCGGGTGGATATCCACGCCGACCGGGATCCGCGGGGCAAGCTGGTCCAGCTTCGCCTCGACCGCGTGACCGACATCGACAATATTGGCGGACGGCAGACCGGCGACGGCCACCGTGAAGGCGCGCTGATTGTTGTGATAGATAAACTGATCGGGGCGTTCGACATGCGCCCGGGTCACGGTCGCAATATCGCCCAGCCGGATCGTATCCCCTGAATTGGCCGGCGCGATCAGCAAGTTCTCCAGCGCCGCCACGCCGTCGATGCTCTGCGGCACGGAGATGCGCAGCAAGCGTTCGCCCATCGGCGCTTCGCCGGCGGAAACCACTTCGTTCTCGTTTGAAATGGCCTGCAGCACCGCCGGAAAGGGCAGGTTCAGACGGGCAAGGCGGCCCTGCGGAATTTCGACATAGATGCGCTCGTCTTCGAGCCCGGCCGTCTCCACCCGCGCGACGCCGTCAACCAGCGACAGCTCCCGTCTGAGCATCTTGGCGAGATCACGCTTCTGGGCGTCGGAATAGCCCGGGGCCGTGATCGCGTAGAAAATGCCGTAAACATCACCGAAATCATCAATGACGAAGGGCTCGCTGGCGCCGGGGGGCAGGAAGGCCGAAGCGTCGCGCATGCGTTTGCGGAGATCGTCCCAGACCTGTTCCAGCTCGTCATCACGATACTGGTCCAGCATCTCAACCTGGATTTCGGACCGGCCCGGCGCTGATTCCGATTCCATGCGCTTGAGCTGATCCATCTGCTGCAGCGCGATCTCCAGCGGTTCTGTGACTTCCTGCTCCACCTCCTCGGCCGTCGCGCCGGGATACTGCGTCACGATGACGGCGTTCTTGATGGTGAAGGCCGGGTCTTCCAGGCGACCGATCGTAAGAAAGGCCCAGATGCCGCCCAGCAGGCAGAAAAGGATAATCAGCCAAGCGAGAAGCGGCTTCTCGATCGACAGGCGCGCGAGATTGAAACGCATGAATTCAGTCCAGTTCGTCGCCGAGCGGGCGCACCCGCATGCCTTCCTGCAAACCCGCCACGCCGGCGGTGACGATTTGCTCGCCCGCTTGCAGCCCCTCTGTCACCAGCACGCCGCCATTGTCGAGACGCGACGGCTTGACTGGCCGGGGCGCCACTGCGCCGGAGGCCGCGTCATAGGTCCAGACCACGAAATCGCCCTCCGGCGTGTCGTCCAGAGCCGCGACAGGGACGCGAACCGCCCCGGAAACCGGGCCTTTCATGGCGACATTGGCGACGACATCGGCCGTCATTCCGGGCAGAATCGACGCGGGAACGCCCTCCGGCAGGGCCATCATCACCTTGTAGGTGAGCGAGGCCTGGTCCGGTTCGGCGATCAATTCGCGGTATTCCAGCGGGAATTGACGGTCCGGCGCGAACGGAAACGTCGCGTACATGGCCACGGAATCAGCCGAAACCGTCGCGATAAGATCCTCAGGAACCTGGATCGCGACGCGCAATTCGCCCGTATCCTGCAGCCGCGCGATCGGGGTTCCCGCATCCACCTGAGTGTAATTATCGACATATTTCCGGGTCACCAGACCATCAAACGGCGCGGTGAAGCGAGCATATTCAAGGTTCTGACGGGCCTGATCCAGCGCCACAACCGCCAGATCATAGGCGGTTTGCGCGCTGTCCAGCTGTGCTTTCGGGGTCGCGTTCTGTTCAAAAAGCTCCCGTGCGCGCACGAGATCGGTGCGAGTCTGCTCCACCCGAACCTGCGCCTCGCGCACTGCGCGATTGTAATCCTGTACTTCAAGACGCGCGATCAGGTCGCCCTTGCTGACGCGATCACCCTCCTCGACCGGGAATTCCTGAAGCCGGCCGCCGACCCGCATCGTGACGTCGATGGCGATCCGCGCCTCAACGCGGCCGACAAACTCTCGAGTCAGGCCTTTCGAGGCCGTTTCCACGGTCTCGATCTGCGCGGTCTTGACGATTTCCGGCTCCTGGGCGGCCTCCCCGCTACAGCCGGCGACCAGAATGGCGGCGGCCAGGCCAATCCATGCGATCAGGGGGCGGGTCATCGCGAGATCTCCTTGGTAATCTTGAGCATGCGTTTTTCCACGCGCTCACGTTCTTCGGGGGTAAGAATTTCCAGGCCCATCATGCGCGACAGGCGCATTCCATCGGCCGCCAGGAACATCAGGTACGCCATTTCGATGTCACTGGTATGAGCCGCGACCTGTTCCTTGATCTGCTCAATATTCTTGCGGACCGTCCCGATCAGCTCAGGCTGCTCGGCAAGGGCGGCGAGGAGACCCATGCGAACGCGCATTTTCTCCTCATCCTTGTTCAGGATGTTCTCCAGAAGCGCCATGAGAACCGCGCAATCGGTCTTTTCGGCCTCGTCCGCGGCATGAAGCGCATCCTCGCGGATGGAGCAGGCCATGCGCTCGACCATGCCCTCGATCAGGGCGGCCTTGCTGGGGAAATTGTAGAGCACGCCGCCCTTGGAAAAGCCGCTCTTCCTGACCACCGCGTCGATGGTCAGTCGCCCGGAGCCTTCATCGGCCACGATAGTCTCGGCGGCATCCAGAATGATGTCGCGGGTCGAGCGTTTTTCGGCGATTTCAACGATGTCTGACAAAGACCGGATACTCCTGTCACAAAAACTGTACCGTCTGGACGGTATTTGTGCGGTGCATGTATACCGTCTGGACGGTTTGACAAGAGTCCCACGCAGAAAAAAACCCGGACTTCGCAGTCCGGGCCTTCGCAATGACGTTTCCTGGAGCCGGTCAGAAAGAGGTGAGCGCCGGCGGCTGACCCGCCTTCCGCGAGCCGAGCGGCTTCACCAGGCCGTCCTTGAGAGAATAGACCCAGCCATGCACGGTCAGGTTCTGCCCCTGCCGCCAGGCTTTCTTGACGATGGTGGTGGCGCAGACCCGGTCCACCCCGGTCATGACGTTCAACTCCACCAGCCGGTCCTGACGCGCTTCACCCTCCAGCGATTCCAGTTCGTCGGCGTGGCGGCGGCGCACGTCCTTGATATGCTCCAGCCAGTTATCGATCAGGCCGTGGTCAGCGTCTTCCAGCGCCGCTGCAATGCCGCCGCATCCATAATGGCCGACAATGATCACGTCGGAGACCTCCAGCACCTGCACCGCGAATTGCAGCACCGACAGGCAGTTCAGGTCGGTCGGGACGATAACATTGGCGATATTGCGGTGAACAAACACCTCGCCCGGCGGCAGATCGATGATCTGGTTGGCCGGCACGCGGCTGTCGGCGCAGCCAATCCACAGAATGTCCGGGCGCTGCTGCCGCGACAGCCGCAGGAAATATTCCGGGTCGTCGGTCTTGATGCCATCCGCCCAGCGGCGGTTATTTTCCAGAAGTTTGCCGAGATCGCTCATCGTCCTATCCTGCCCTCTTCTCGATATTCGGGATACGCTACCTAGCAAGCCCTACCCTCCATAGAAATACTGAAAGCCGTCCGTGAATCCTGAACCCGACACATCGCCCGTGCGCCTGACGCGAGAGGGTCCCATTGCCCGCCTGACCCTGAACCGGGCAGCGAAAAAGAACGCCGCCAATGCGCGCATGTGGCGCGCCATCGCGGACCTGACAGGCGAGGCGCGGCGGATGGAGGGGCTGCGAGTTCTGATTGTCAGCGGCGAAGGCGATTCATTCGCGGCGGGGGCGGACATCGCTGAAATGGGGGCGCTGATCGGGGATGAGGCCGGCGCGGCGGACTATGCGGCGACGTTCAGCCGGGCCATGCAGGCGGTGGCGGACTTCCCGCATCCCGTTCTGGCGATGATCCGGGGCGCATGTATTGGCGGCGGTTGCGGGCTGGCGCTAGCCTGTGATTACCGCTTTGCCGACACCACCGCCAAGCTGGGGGTGACACCGGCGAAGCTGGGCCTGCTCTATACGGTGGATGATACCAAACGCCTGATCGACGCGGTTGGCGTATCCCGCGCCAAGTCGATGCTGTTCACGGCCAGCGTGTACGATGCAGCGGACGCCAAAGCGTTCGGGCTGGTTGATGAGGTGATCGCGCCGGAGGCGCTGGAGGAGGCCGTGACCGCGCACGCTGACCGTATCGCCAGCCTGTCGCCCTTCACCATCACCGCCATGAAACGCTTCGTGAAACAGGCGCAGGCCCGGGGCGAGGACGAAGAATCGCGCCGCGCCTTCGCCAAGGCCTTTGCCGGACCTTCCTTCGCGGAAGGGTTTCTGGCCTTTAAGGAACGCCGCGCGCCGCAATTCAGCGAAGAACAGGAATCCTGATGACCATCAAAGCCGATATCCCGCCCGACACGCCGATGCAGTTTGACGTTGCGGACGGGGTCGCCCGCCTGACCATAGACCGCCCGGCCAAGAAAAACGCTCTGACAGGCGCGATGTACAACGCCATCGCGGAGGCCTGCAACGCGGTGAACGACAGCCCCGACATCGGAGTGCTTCTGTTGAGCGCGTCAGGGGACACGTTCTGCGCCGGCAACGATATCGGCGACTTCATATCCGGGGCGGGCGCCGATCTCGGCCGCCTGCACGAGCCGGACTACAATCCCAGCGCCAACGCCGTACGGGCCCTGATGGCGTTAAAGAAGCCGCTTGTGGCCGCGGTGGAGGGCGACGCCATCGGCTTTGGCGCGACCATGCTGCTGCACGCCGATTTCATCTATGCCGGCCAGAGCGCGCGCTTCCGGTTTCCGTTTGTCGATCTGGGCATCGCGCCGGAGGCTGGCTCCTCGCAAATCCTGGTCCAACAACTGGGCCGCGTGCGCGCCGCCGAATTGTTGCTGGGCGCGGAAGCCGCGGAGGCGGCGAAACTGCTGGAATACGGTCTGATCAATGAAGTGACGGAAACCGGCGGCGCGCTGGCGCGGGCAGCGGCCATGGCGGCGGCGCTGGCCGCCAAGCCGCGCGAGTCTCTGGTGGAAACCAAGCGGCTGATGCGCCGGGAGCCCGAGCCGCTGGACGCCCGCGTGGCCGAGGAATTCCGCGCCGTCGGCCGACGGGTGGGATCTGAAGAAGCGCAGGCGATCTTCGCCGCTTTCTTCACCCGCAAATCCTAGGCGCCGGCCTTGTCATGCCGCCGCCCCCGGAACAGGGCAATACAGGCGGCCACCATGACGCCGAGCGTGACGCCGCGGGCAATAAAAGCCGCCAGCCCCGCCCCGGTCAGCCCGATCAGGTTCAGAAGCAGGAGCATGGCGAGAATGCGCGTGGCCGCGGATACTGCCTGCGCGCCAAGCACCATTTGCGGCTTGCCGAAGGCGTAGAGCGTGGGCTCGAACGGCGATGCGGCGGCGGCCAGCGCCCCTGAGGCGGCCAGCCAGATCAACAGCATGCGCGCCTCGCCAAACTCTTCGCTGAACACGCGGGCCAGAACAGGCTCGCCAAAGAACCACAGAATGATCGTGAACAGCGTCCCAGCCGCAAAGCCGGTCAGGCTGGCGCGGGGCAGAAGGCGCGCAGCCCGGCCAAGGCGGCCGGCGCTGATCAGGCGCGCCAGCTCCGGATAGATGACCTGTTCGGCCAGTTGCGCGCCCTTGATAAGCGCATTGGCGACCTCGAACGCCACCTTGTAGAGACCCGCGGCGGCCGGCCCCAGAACGCCGCCGACCAGCAACGGCGGAATATGGGTGCCGCTGAGCTTCACCGTGCTGGCGCCGTTGGCAAAAATCATGAAGCGCCAGAGGCCGTCATGCCGCGCGTCCCGGCCGCCCGTGGCGATGCCGCCCCAGCGCCCCTGCCGCGCCAGCTCCCGCGCGCCCAGAAGCGGCAGCGCCAACCCGGCGGCGGCCGCGCCAATGAACCAGACGATCACGAAACCGGTGAGCCCCCAGCCCAGCGCCGCGGCAATGATGGCGCCGGCCAGCCGGATCAGCGGCGTCAACTGCGCCTGCATCGCCAGTAAATCGAACCGGTCGTAAAGACGCAGCACGCCCGTTGCGGCGGCCTTCAATGTGAAAAGATTGACCAGGCTGTAGAGCGCCAGAAGCGGCGCGGTTTCAGGCGGCAATCCGGCGATGGGCGCCAGAACGAAAGCCAGCCCCGCGGCCAGCGCCGTCGACAGTATGGCCCCGGCGGCGTCGGCCGCGAAGCAGACACGCAGCAATCGCTGGAACGCGCCGGGACGATTGCGGGAAATATCATCCGCGCCGTAGCGGATCACCGCCTGCCAGGACTTGAAGGAAACCAGTTCCGCAAAGGCCAGCGCATAGGCGTGGATCAGGACCAGAACGCCCAGCTGTTGCGCGCCCAGCGCCTTTGCGGCGATGGCCAGATAGACAAGCCCAGTCAGACCCGCAGCGGTCTTGCCGCCGCCCAGCATGGCGAAATGCTTCAGGAGGCGGCGGAAGGAGCCCGTAGCCTCAACGCCGCCGCTCACGCCTTCCCCGCGGCGATCCGCCGGGCGAGTTCCAGATCAGACGGTTTGTCCACGTCGATGGCGGCTTCGGCGTAGGGGATCAGGATTGGCCGCGCCTTTACGGCCAGCTTGCGGGAAGCCAGCGCGAACGCCTGATCCAGCGTCAGCAGGCCGGCGACATAGAGGAAAAGGGCGCGAACCCCGAAAAGCCGGGCCAGCTTGACCGGCGATTTGCGCAGCGCCTCGGCCTGTTTCCAGAACGTGAACACCCGGCCCGCTTCAGGCGTTATCGCCGCGAAAAGATTGCAGCCGGAATAGGCGCCGCCGCGGAATTTCAGATAGGTGCGCTGAACGTCCGGATAGCGCGAGCGGATGGTGCGGGAATCCGCCAGCCCGACAGCCAGATCAATATTTTCATCATGCGCCGCAGCGATGAAATGCTTCAGAATGGCCGGGGTAAGCAGGGCATTGTCGGACGTGGTCACGACCAGGGGCGGCGCGCCGGCTTCGCTGTTCAGCACATCCAGCGCCGTGGCGGGCGCGCCGTCCGCCGTTCCGACCACCGATAACGGTTTGGACGTCAGGCTTTCCAGCGCCTCCGGGGGCGTGGCGGCGTCGGCGGCGACAATCACCCGGTCAATCCATGGGGTCTGGTCGATCGCGCCCAGCACGCGGGCGATCAGGCTGGTCCCGCCGATCTCCGCAAAATGCTTGGCGGCCAGCCCCTCGGCGGCGGCCAGAGGGTCGCCGGGACGCGCGCCGGCCAGAACCAGCGCCGTCCAGCCCTGCCGGGATGTGTCGTCTTCGCTCACGGCAGCGCCTTCTCATAAATGCGGTAGGTTTTATAGGCGGGCGCGCCGAAATGTTCGTTGATCCGGCAGAGCGCAGTGTTCTTTTCCAGAACCCAGGACATCTCGACCTCGTCAAACCCCTGCTCGACAAAAGCGTCGGCGATCTCCTGCAGCAGATAGAAGGTCACCAGGGAGCCGAAGCGGGTGTTCAGGTGATCTGCGTGAACGCCGAACAACGGCAGGCGAACGCTGCGCGGCCCTTTCACCTTCAGGCGGTAAAGCAGTTTCGACCAGCCGAAAGGAAGAAGCCGGCCATTCAGGCCGCGCGCCAGCTCATTGACGTTCGGCAACAGGATGGCGAATCCGACAGGCTCGCCATTCAACTCTGCGATACGCCCCATATCGGCGGTCAGAAGCGGGCGCATTTCACTGATTGCGTGGTCAATTTCCTCGTCCGTGAACGGGATGAAGCCCCAGTTCCCGGCCCATGCGCCGTTGAATATCGTCAGGGCGTTGCGGACTTCCTCATCGAACCGCTTCATGTTCAGCGGACGGACGGTCAGACCTTCATGCTTTTTCGCGGCCGCAACCGCCCGGCGCATTGTGGGGGTGTCGTGCCCCTCTCCGCGATAAAGGAAAGCGAACGTATCGGCGGCCTTGGCATAGCCAAGCCGGTCCAGATGCCCGCCATAATAGGGCCGGCCATGGGGCATCATGATCTGGGGCGGGGTGTCGAACCCGTCCACCAGCAGGCCGCATTCCTGATTAATGGTCCAGTTGAAAGGCCCCTGAACGCGATTGGCCCCGCGTTCGCGCAGCCAGGCTTCCGCCGCGCCGAACAGGCCGTCAAAGACGCTCTCTGAATCAATGCCTTCGATGAAGCCGAAATGGCCAAGGCCGGAACCCTGATGCGCCTCGGCCAGCGGATCGATCTGCGCGCTGATGCGGCCGACCGGCTCTCCGCCGCGGCGGGCCACCCACATGGCGTGCTCCAGCCGCGCCATGGCCGGGTTTGATTTGGGGGAGAGGTGCTGTTTGCGTTCGAACAAGAGCGGCGCGCGCCAAGCCGGATCGTCCGCATAGACGCGCCAGGGCGCGCGGATGAAGTCGTCCAGAGCGGACGAGGTTTCCACCCGCGATATCGTCAGGGACGGATCAGGCGTTTTCTGAAGCATGGTCGCGCGCAGGCCGGTCGCCGCTCAGTTCCGCCACCCAGGGATAGCGCTCCGCCTCGGCGGCGTCATAGCCCAGATTGCGCGCCGTGGCGCTGCGCGGGCGGTCCGACATCTCCGGATAGTGCGTTCCGAAGAAACGGTCCCAGCTGAAATCGATGATGCCGTAATTGCCGGACTCATCATGAAAATGATGCGCCAGATGCTGCGCCTTGATCCGCTTCATGAACGCCGATTTCGGATTGAAGGACAGGTGCTGCGTGCAATGGAAAAATTCATAGACGCAGGTCACCGCCATGCCCGTCGCGGCGGCGGAGAGCGCGCCGGCCGCCCCGCCGATCAGCCAGCCGATCGGAAACGTGATGGCCAGAATCGTCGGGATCGTGGTGTGCAGACCGCCGAACAGCACGCCCATATCGTTCGGATAACGGTGATGATCGTAGTGCACGCGCTTCCACAGGGCCGCCGTGAATTGCGACTTGTAGAGCAGGCGGCTGTGCAGAATGAAGCGGTGGATCAGGTACCAGGCCAGCGAATAGACCGCCACGGCCGCGCCAACCGACAGCGCCACCCGCAACGGATCGGGGTTCACGAAGAAGACCCCGGCGGTGAAAATGGCGATCAGGACCAGATAGATCTGCACCCCCGGATAGGTGACATAGGCGCGCACGAGGTCGCGCATAGTCATGCGGTTCAGCAGGTAGTCCTGACGTTTCCAGGCATCAAAACCCAGCATTGGTCCGTCCCCGAAGGCAAAATCGTGACTGTTTTATGTAGACGGGCGGCCAGTGTCGACCGCAGCGCGCCGTTTACTTCTTCAGCGAAATGGTGATCGCGGTCTGCCCCGGACCGGCTTCAAAATCGGCATCGTCCAGCTGCGGCGCGCGCGGTTTGAAACCCGGATTGGTGGACAGCCCCCAGGGCTCGGCGGGCAAGCCAATGAAATTCTTGTCGAAATCGCGGTTTCCATTGACATCGTGATAGATCCCGACGCCATAGGTTCCCGGCTCGAGGCCCGAGAAACAGAATTGCACATAGGCCGCGTCGGCGGGCACCCGCACGCGCGCCAGCTTGTTTCCCTTCTTCAGGAAATGTTCGGGCACGTCATCATGCAGGTCGGCCACGATCTGACCGTCCCGCTTGTTGATATTGTCGACGGTGACGTGAATGCGCGGGGACGGCCCTTCGCAGAATGGATCCCCCGTCGCGCGCGATGTCGACACCTCTTCCGCCTCGTACCGATCGGCGTTATCAGCGGCGGCGGCGCCCACAAGGAACAGGGCGGCCAAAGACCCGCCCAGGGCTTTCGCTCTCCAACTCATGACACTAACGTGACCTCTCGCAACTGACTTGTGCGGCGGCTGCATTACCAAGCAAGACCCAGACCGCTTAACAGATAGGCGTTCGTTCAAGGATTAACAGCGCTCTTACCGTGACGACACTGGACCGCTATTTCATTGCCCGCGTTATTCGCATTACCGCGGCGCTGACCGGCGTTGCGCTGCTGGCGCTGATGCTGGAGCGCATGCTGCGTGTCCTGGATCTGGTCGTCAACGCAGAGAACCTAGCCATACAAGTTGCCCAAATTATGGGCACGCTGATGCCGCACTATCTGGGCATTGCGCTGCCCACGGCGTTTTTCCTCGGGGTGCTTCTGGTTTTGCAACACGCCAGTCGCTCCAACCAGATTTCGGCGCTGCAATCGGCGGGCGCGAGCCTGACCCGGATCGTTGCGCCCTTCATGCTGCTGGCCGGGCTGCTGGCGATGATTTCCTTCTTCCTGTTCGGGGTTTTGCAGCCGCAGGCGCGATACACTTATCGCGCGCTGACCAATGCGGTGATGACCGAGACCCTGGAGGCGGCCATCCGGCAGGGCGCGTTTGTCAGCATGGGCGATCGCACGGTGTTCGCCGAACAGTCCAGCCGCAGCGGCGGAAATCTGGAACAGGTCTTCGTTTATGAGCAGCGCGCCGCCGGCGATGACGTGGTGCTGACCGCGCCGCGCGGCGTGATGACCCGGACCGAATACGGCATGGCCAGCATGATCGAGCTGCGCGACGGCCAGACATCGAGTTTCGGCAAGGACGGCGAACTGCAAGGGCAGGTGTCGTTCGGCGCGCTGGACTGGACCCTGACAGCCTCCGACGAGGGCATGTTCCGCGAGCGCGGGGCCGATGAGCGCGAAATGACGATCAGCGAGGTCTGGCGGGCGCTTGGCGACGCCGAGACGGCCGAGGAAACCATGATGTTGCGAGCCGAACTTGATGGCCGGCTGGCGCGGATTTTAATCGTTTTCATACTGCCCATATTCGCCGCGCCACTGGCGCTCAATTCCGGCCGGACCGAGCAAAGCGCCGGACTGGCGATCGGGCTGATCCTGCTGATCACGGTGTTCGAGCTGATCGAACTGGGCGAATCCCTGGTCAAGGAAGGCATCATGCCGCCCTTCCTGGGTATCTGGGCGCCGCTGGTGATGTTCGGCGCGCTGAGCGTCGCGATGTTCTATCGCGTGGCCTACACCAACAAGGAGCCGCCGCTTTTCATGGCGTCCGAGATGATCGGGCGCATCCGCTTCCTGCTGAGCAAGCCTGAATGATCGGCACGCTTTCCCGATATCTTCTGCGCTTCGTGGCGCCGCGCTTCATTCTGGTCTCGGTCGGCGTGACGGCGCTGGCGCTGTTGCTGGACACGGCCAATAACGGCGACCAGCTGTGGGATGATGGCGGCCTTCTGGCGCTTGGCCGTTACGCCTTGCTGCGCGCGCCTTCGATCTTCACCAGCCTCAGCGTGTTTTCCGCGCTGATCGCCATTCTGATCACCCTGACCGAACTGGTGCGGCGGAGCGAGCTGGTCGCGCTGATGGCGGCGGGGTGGTCTCAGCGCAATCTTCTGGCGGCGTTCGCGCCCGCCATGACCCTGATGGCCGTCGCGCACTATGTCGTTTCTGACTTCGCCCTGCCCTCCGCCACGCAGGGTCTGCGCGACTGGGGGTTCGAGGAGGAACTGGATCGCGCCGGAGACTCCCTGTGGCTGCGGACAGGCGAGAACGTGTTCCGGATCGGCGGCGTGGATACGCATGGCGAGATGTCCGACGTATCGGTTTTCCATCTTTCCGAGGCCGGCGTTCTGGACCGGCGGATCGATGCTGAAAGCGGGCGCTATGAGGATGGCGCTTGGCAATTACAGAACCAGAGCGCCACAGGGGCCGAGGGAGCGGATATCGCAGCGCCGCAGACCATTCCCCTGCCCTTGTCGCCGGTGCGGCTGAGGCGGCTGGCCAGCGATCCGCGCAGCCTTTCGCTCGCCAGTCTCAACGACCTTGTCGCCGCCGAGACATTTGGCGCGCGGCCGCCGCATGTCTACCGGCTGTACCGCCAGCGCAAGGCCAGCCAGATATTCAGCATCCTGATCATGGTCTGCCTGGCCGTGCCGCTGGTTCAGCGCTTTCAGCGGCAGGACGCCACGGCGCAGATTCTGGCCAGCGGCATCGCGCTGGGCTTTGTCTATCTGGCGCTGGACAGTTTCTTTGTGGCGCTGGGAGAGGCCGGAATTCTGCCCATTGTCATGGCCGCCTGGGGGGCGACGGGCCTCTTCGCGCTGGTCGCCGGGGCCATGATGCTCAATCAGGAATCCCTCTGACCGTGACCATTCGCATTGGCTATCTCCGCAATGCGCTCAGCCAGCGCAACCGCGGGCGCGGCGCGCCGGCGGATGCGGCGAACGCGGATTTTCGCGTTCTGGAATCGATAGATCAGCTTGATGCGCACCTGCAGGCGTTTGCCGAGGCCGGAATAGAAATCCTGATCATTGATGGCGGCGACGGGACGGTTCAGGCCGTTCTGACCTGGATCTATGGCGGCGATCGGGGCTGGCGGCCGCGTCTGGCTGTGGTTCCGGGCGGAATGACCAATCTGATTGCTCACGATGTCGGCCTGAAAGGCGATCCCGGCGAGGCGGCCATGCGGCTGTCCCGCGGCGGCGGCGAGCTTGCGACGCGGGCCGTCATGCGCGTTCGTCACGGGGCCGATATTCATTGCGGCATGTTCTTTTCCGCAGGGGCGCCGCTGAGCACCATCGAGCTCTGCCGCCGGGATATCCATTCCAAGGGTTTTCAGGCGTCTCTGGCCGTCGGCGCGACGCTGGCCTTTGTCGCGGGGCGGCGGATGCTGGACCCGACGCGCGAGGATGAAATTTTCCGCCCCTACCAGATCGCCGTGACACCGCCTGACGGGGAAACCGACACCGGGCCTCAACTGCTTTTCATGGCCGCCACGACGGACGGGCTGATGGTCGGCGCCAATCCGTTCTGGGGCGGTGACGGCGCCATTAAGGCGACCTGGGCGCACTATCCCGCCAAACGCTTCCTGCGCCGCCTCCCGGCCCTGTATCGGGGGCGGGAGCCAAAGGGCGACGACGTTTATCAAAGCCGCTCCGGCGACCGCTTCAGCCTGAGAACCGGGGAACCATTCATTCTGGATGGTGAAATTTACTCCGCACCGGAGGATGGCGAGATCATTCTGGATCACGCCGGCGATGCCGAGTTTGTACGATGAGCGCGCTCCCCAATCTGCACGCGCTGGTGGAAGCGCAGCTCTCACAACCCTTGCCGCCGCGCCTGTCGCCCTTTCTGGCGGCGGTCCTGAAACGCTGGCCGGATGCGGTTGCGGTGCTGTTCTATGGATCGGCGCGGCGGGAATCCGGCAACCCGGAAAAAGAGCCCGATTTCTATATCCTGTTCGAGCGTAACAGAGACAGCGGACAAAGCGCGCCGGCGGCGCTGGCCAATGCCGCCCTCCCGCCAAATGTACGCTTCCTCCAGATCGAGGAAGGCTTCGCCAAATGCGCACTGATGACCGTTTCGGCGTTTGAACGCGAGGCCAGTCGCGGATTTGCTTCCGTCATCTGGGGGCGGTTCGCGCAGCCCTCGACGCTGGTCTACGCCGCCAATGAAGATATTCGAGACCGCATTGCCGGGGCCTGCGCGGTGTGCGTCGAGCGTTTCCTGCGCAACGCGGCGCCCCTGACAGAACCGGGCGATGACGCCGAAACGCTGTGGGTGACCGGACTGATGGCCTCATATGGATCGGAGTTGCGGGCGGAAAGCGCCAACCGGCCCGCCGAACTGTTCGATGCGGACAGCGCCTATTACCGGATGGCGGCGCAGCATTTTCTGGACGCCACCCCGGACGCTCGGCAGGGGCGGGCAAGCGCCGCGCGGCGCTGGGCGGCGCGCCGCATCTGGGGCAAGGCGCGCACCATGATGCATGTCACGAAAGCCGCTTTTACCGTGGGCGAAGGCGGGCTGGATTACGTGCTTTCAAAATTGTCGCGTCATTCGGGCGTAGAGATCGAGCCGACCGCGTGGCAGCGGGCGCATCCCCGGCTTGCCGCGCCCGGCCTGGCCTGGCGCCTGTGGCGGAAAGGGGCGTTCCGCTAGAGCGCCGCCGTGGCCTCGGCCAGCTCCGGCATGGAGGCCAGATGCGCCTGCGCCGCCTTGAATGCGTCCGCAATGGCGTCGATCTCATCGAACGTATGGGCTGCGGACACGCTGAGCCGGATCAGGGAGGCGCTGTTGGGCGTGCCCGGCGGAATGGCGAGATTGGCGTAAACCCCCGCTTCAAGCAGCGCATTCCAGAACAACACCGCCATGGCCCGGTCCGGCAGGCGCACAGCCACCACCGGCGACGGGTCGGCGCAGAGATCATGGCCCTGTTCCGCCAGCGCGGCGTGAAGACGCCGGGCGTTCTTCCAGAGCGACTCCCGCAGATCTTTCCGCTCTCGTATCGCCCGCAGCGCGGAGCGCGCGCCCGCGATGCTGGAGGGCGCGGGCGAAGCGGTAAACATATAGGGCCGGCTTGCGACGCGGATCAGGTCGAACATCTCATGGTTGGACGCGCAAAAGCCGCCGATCGAGGCAAGGCTCTTGGAGAAGGTGCCGGTATAGAAATCAACCTGGTCCATGACGCCCTGCGCTTCCGCAACGCCGCGGCCGGTATCGCCGAAAACGCCGAAGGAATGCGCCTCGTCCACCATCAGCATGGCGCCGCCTTCATGCGCCGCGGCGGCCAGCTCATCCAGCGGCGCGATATCGCCAAACATGGAATACATGCCCTCGACCACCACCAGCTTGCCGCGGCCGGCGTCCGCCCGGCGCAGGCGTTTGGCCAGATCCTCGGCGGAATTGTGCCGGAAACGGATCGTGCTGGCGCCAGACAGCTTGCAGCCGTCATAGATGCTGGCGTGGCAGTCCGAGTCGATGAAGATCATGTCATCGGCGTTGGCCAGCCCGGACAGCGCGCCCAGATTGGCCGTATAGCCGGTGGAGAACACCATCGCCGTCTTGTAGCCGAGGAAGTCGGCCAGCGCCGCTTCAAGGTCCCGGTGAAGGTCATAGGTGCCGTTGGCCAGGCGCGAACCGGTTGTTCCGGTGCCAAAATCGGCGACCGCCTGCTGCGCGGCTTTTACGCCGCCTTCATCCAGGGTCAGGCCGAGATAGTTATTGGAGCCCGCCAGGATCGTCTGCCGGCCTTCGATAATCGCCTGGGTCGGCGAGACGATTTTTTCAAGACACACGCCAAAAGGGTCGCGGCCCGCTTTCAGGATAAGCTCGCGCTGGGCTTCGAGCCCCTTATACTTGTCGAACAGGCTCATCCCGCTTCCCCCCGCTTGATGGCGTGCACAGCCTCTGTCAGTTCCCGCACCGTCCGGATTTCGCTGATCACGTTGATCGGGAAGCTGATGTCGTAAACGTCCTCGACTTCCATTACGAGATCCATAACGGCGATGGAATCGAGCTCCAGCTCGGTCGCTATGTCCGTCTCGGGAGTCAGCTTGACGTTGTGCTGGTTGAAAGGCTCAAGCGTTTGCAGGATCCGGCGGTAAACGAGATCGTCCGCAAGATCGGCGGATTTTGTCTGAGCGTTAGCAGTCGACATGCCTAAAGAGTCTCCAGGGTACGGGTCAGGCCGCGCTCAAGGGACATGCCCGCGCGCCAGCCGGTTGCGCGTGTATAGGCATCATCGCTCACTGTCCAATCCGGGTGAAACAGTTCGCGCACCTTTCCGCGCGTGAAAATTGATGGCCGGCCCGTCATTCTAGCCGTGAAACCGGACAGATCAGCCGCCAGATCGGCAACAGGGCGCGGCGTGGCGACCAGCCGAACGCGCCGCCCGCAAACGCGCGACGCAGCAGCAGCAAGGCTGCGCCAGCTGCAGGCCTCCCCGCCGCCGGAAACCTCATAGACGCCAGAGGGGTCGCCGGATGCGCCGACGGCGGCCGCAAGCGCGTCCGCCGCGTCATCGACATAGAGAAGAGAAAAGCGCGCATCACGGCCCGGTTCGGGAAGCAGACCCATTTGCATGGCCTGCATCAGCGGCGCGGTGTTCCGGTCGCCCGGCCCGTAGATTGCGGGCAGACGCAGTGTCACCACCTGCATCCGGTCGCCGGCGTTCCGCGCGGCCTGCTCGGCCGCCCGCTTTGTGGCGGCGTAATCGGAGAGGCCGGGTTCGCGCGCCGCCAGCGAGGAGGCGAGAATGAAACGCCGGACGCCCGCCTTTTCCGCCGCGCGCGCCAGGCGAGCGGTTCCGATGACATTGATCCGGTGAAGATCGCCGCGCGCCATGCCACCCAGCGCCGCAGCGCAATGGACGACCGTTTCCGCGCCAGCCACCAACTCGTCGAGCGCGGATTGATTATCCAGATCGCCCGTAATGACCCGCGCGGGGCTTTCGGCTTCAAAACCAGAGGGGTTGCGTACAAGACAGCGCACGGGCCGGCCGCTCTTGAGGAACCGGTCAAGCAGGGCGCGGCCAACAAAACCGGTCGCCCCCGTCAGTGCGACCGCGCCATTTTCGTCTGGCGCGGCGCTTGTCACTCGGCGGAGCTCGCGTAGGCCACGCTTCGCGGCGGGGCCGCCGTCTCGAACGCGCCGGCAAGATAGCGCGCCTTGACCTTGGCGCGGCTGAGCTTTCCGGAAGAGGTCAGGACCATGGCCTTGGCCGGCGCGACAACCACTTCAGCGGGCACGCCCACCACGGCCTGCACCGCGGCGCGGGCGCGCTGGGTCAGTTCCTCGCGCTCCTCGTCCGAACGGGAACCGGCGGCGACAACCGTCACGATGCGCTCGTCGCCCTCATGGTCTTCGATAGAGAAAGCCGCGACAGATCCGGGCCGCACGGCGGGAAGCTTTTCGACCGCCCATTCGATGTCCTGCGGCCAGATATTGCGGCCGTGATACAGGATCAGATCCTTGCTGCGCCCGGTGACGAACAATTCGTCATTGGCGAGATAGCCCATGTCGCCAGTATCCATCCAGCCTTCCGCGTCGATCAGGCGCGCGGTGGCGTCCGGATCGCCGAAATACCCACGGCAGACACTGGGGCCGCGCGTAAAGATATGACCCACTTGCCGCTGCTCGGCGCGGCGGCCCGAAGGCGTGCGGATTTCGATGGAATGACCGGGCATGGCGTGACCACAGGAAACAAAGCGGCGGACGCCGCCCTGCGCATTGGCCGCCGCCGTAGCGGCTTCGCCCGTCGCGATGAAGCGCGGCAGATCGATCATGTCCACGGCCGGGGCGCGGCTCATATCGGCAAAGCTGACGGCCACGGTCGATTCCGCAAGGCCATAGCTGGGCATGAAGGCGGTGGCGGAGAAACCGTTGGCCTCGAACGCCTCGGCGAAGCGGTCCAGAACTTCGGAGCGCACCATGTCGCCGCCAATACCGGCAATGCGCCAGCTTGAAAGATCCAGATCATTCAGATCCGAGGCCGCGGCGCGGCGCGCGCAAAGATCGTATCCGAAAGTCGGGCTGTAAGAGATCGTGCCGCCGGTTTCGGACATCAGGCGCAGCCATGTCAGGGGACGGCGCACGAAGTCGAAGGTCGAGAGATAGCTGACCGGCATCTGGCACATCATCGGCGCCATCGCGAAGCCGACCAGGCCCATATCATGATACATCGGCAGCCAGGAAACGGCGCGGTCATCCGGGCCGCATTTCAGGCCATGACGCACGATCCCGGCAATATTGCTGACCACGTTGCGGTGCGTGGAAACTACGCCCTTCGGCGCGCTGGTGCTGCCCGAGGAATACTGGACGTAGCAGATATCGTCGGCGGTGATTTCCGGCAGCGGCGCGGGCGGTCCCTGCAGCGCGTCCAGCTCATCATAGGTCGCGGTGAAAATGTCGTCGCGATTGGCGTAGGATTCGAAGACCTTGCCGAATTCCTTGGGCGCGAAGAGCGCGCTGGCGCCCGCGCTGTCCAGCATCTGGGCGAGCTGGGATTCAAAATTCGCCGCGCCGCCGAGATTGAACGGCAGGGGAAGCGGCACCGGCGCAAGACCGGCATACTGGCAAGCAAAGAAGGCGGTCAGGAATTGCGGCCCGGTTTCGGCCAGCAGCGCGATCCGTTCCGTCCGGCGAAACCGCGCGCCCAGCTGGGCGGCCATGGCGCGGGCGCGTTTGCGTAATTCGGAGTAGGGAAGTTCGGAGACGAGATTGCCCCGCCCGTCGTAAAAACTGTATCCGGAATCGCCCTGCGCGGCGTAATCCAGACCTTCTGTCAGCACGCCGAACTCCGCCGGCCGAAAATCAATCCGGTTCGTCGAGTTATTCACAAAAATTACGCCCCTCTGATCACGCATCTGTCACAGGGCCGCGTTATCCACGAACCTGCAAGCTTCCGGATGTATGGTCTCATCCGGGCAATTCCAGACGCGTACTTTCCCCGCTTTACAGCGATTGGCCCCGGCCAACGCGAAACTAACCATACATTGTTAGTGTGTGTAACGCTTTTGCGAAAGGGGGCGACCGGAAAACTTTTGTTTCAAAACAATCACATCGTTTTGAAATATCTGTGTCAGAGCTGACGGGTAAACCTGTTTCACAGGCCCGGCCCCCACCCAGCCGAACGCGCTTGGCGACCGATCAATTTTCCGGGGCGAACAGGCGCTCGACGTTCTTTACGTCCTCGACCGTATCCATTTCCGCCCATTTTTTTCCTTCAATGGAGCAGGCGCTGACCATGCCGCTCTTGGCCAGGTCATCCACGGCGCGCAGGAACCAGGATTTCAGGCCTTCCGGCCGGTGGAGCAACTCATTCACCGCGCGCCAGAAAATCTGCGGCCCTGGACCGACGAAGCGCAGCAGACCGATGGATTCCCCGTCCACGCGGTTGACGTCCAGCGCCTTGGAGATCGCCAGAACCTTGCCGTTCTGGAGCTGCACCTTCATGTCATCGGCGTCATAGGCGTCCTTGATGTCGATGGTGACGGTGATCGCCGCCTCGGACGCGCTCATCAGGCGTTTGGGGATCGCCGCCTCGAACATCGTGTCGCCATTGGCGAGGATGAAGTCCTGATCGAAATACTCCTTCGCCATCCAGACACTGGCCAGATTGTCGGAGACCTCGAAAAACGGATTATAGATATTGGTGATATTCAGCCCGTCCGCGCGGGCGTCGCGGATCACTTCGTCCACCATGTCGGGGCGATAACCCGTCACAACGCCGATATCGCGAATTCCGCATTCGGCGAAAATATCCATCTGGCGGCGCAGGAAGGGTTTGCCGCCAATGTCGATCAGGCATTTCGGGCGGTCTTCGGTCAGCGGCAGCAGGCGAGAGCCGCGGCCGGCCGCCAGGATCACAGCCTTCATGAATGGTCCCCGTGTTGAACGTGCGGCCCTGTTTCTTTCATCCAGTCCGCAATCGTCAATCCATGTTTCTTCGCCTCACGCGTCAGCCGCGCGTCGGGATTCACCGCAACGCCGCAATCGACCCACAGAAGTAGTTCCAGATCGCTATAATGATCGGAATAGAATTCGATATGCGCCGTGTCGCGCTGCGGACCGTATGCGGCCAGAACCTGCCGCATTTTTTCCGCGGCGAGGCAGTTGGTTCCGTCAATCTGCGGCGCCGCAGCGCCCTCCGGCCAGATCGTGCGCGTACAGATCAGCTCATCCATGCCCAGCCGGTCGGCGATAATGCGCGCATAAATATCCACCGAGGCGGTCGCGATCATGGTGCGGCGCCCTTCCCGGTCCACGCGCGACAGCGTTGCGCGCGCGCCGGGACGCAGGCCGTTTTCAATAAGGCGGTCCACGAAGTCCTCTGCGGCGCGTTCCAGCTCGCCGGGCGTCATGCCGCTCATCACGATCTTCATGCCGGCGTTCTTCAATGCCTCGCGGCCGTTGCGGCGCGCCAGCCAGCGCAACATCATCCCTGCCAGCCGCGGCGCGCCGGTCAGCAGCCGCCCCCGGCGGCGCAATACAAAGAGCAGGAACAGCGTCCATGTCGGACGAATGGTCAGGGTCTTGTCGAGATCGAAGATCGACAGGCGCGTGCGGGCCCCGGTCATGCGCTCTGATCGTCGGCCAGCCAGGAGGTCAGCGTCTTGCCCTGCGCGCGAACGGCCAGCGCCATGAGAAGACGCGCCAAGTGGAAAGCCACCGATACGGCCGTCCATATACCGACAATCACCAGCCCGATATCGGGCCGCAGCGCCAGCGCGCACAGCGTCAGGATGATCAGGTTCGGATTGCGGCGCGTGGTGATCAGGCGGAACCAGGAGTCTATCCGCTTCCAGATATGGATGTGGAAGCGGCCAATCACCTTGAACAGCCCCTCTATCGCCCGGCCGAGCACGTAACCGATCAGCGTCGCGCCGAGCGCCCAGTCCATCAGCGTGGTGTCCGCCACCGCGTCCTGCAGGCCGACCCACCAGGCCCAGTACCAGAATGGCGGGCTGATCAGGTCGATGCCGTGATCGAACCGGTCGCCCCATTTTGAAGAGGTCAGCGTCACCCGCGCCAGCTTGCCGTCCACCGTGTCCAGAAACGTCATGCCCCAGGCACAGGCCAGCCCGGCGGCGTAAAGCCCCTCCCAGAACAGGAAGAAGGCCGCGATGGTCAGGACCAGGCCGACAGTGGTGACAGTGTTGGGCGCGATCTTGCGGTTGGCGCACCAGTGCGTGACCCAGCGCGCCGGACGCGGCCAGGCGTATTTGGTGACCAGATCGGTCACGCCCTTATAGGCGCCGTCATAGAGCCGGCGCTCGATCTGATCGACCGGCGTGAAATGCAGGGAGCGCGCAAACGGCGTGCGCCGCTTGCGCAGCACGGGGTCGTAAACCGCTGTCAGCTCATCCAGACTCACAGGCTTGTAGCCCGTGGCTTGCAGCGCCGCCTTATCGGCCGGCCGGCCGATCATGCCGGCTACGGCGTCGTCCGCTTCATCCGCCGCATGCACTGCGGCAAGATATTCTCCGGCGCCGGGTTCGGGTTCTATCAGCAGGGCCGCGCGCGGTTCGGCCATCAGGCCCTTGGCCAGCGCCGCGTCAAAAACCCAGTCCGCCGCGACAAGTATTTCGCCCGCCCCGTTCCAGCCGCTGAAGAGGCGCCGGTGACGGGCTTCCGCATCCAGCCCCCAGATCCGGATCGGGCATTCGCCGGCAATCCGCAGACGGGGCTCAGGCGAAAGGGTCGAATCTGTCGCTGTAGCGTCCATAATGGCGGAAATACGAGGCGCAGACGGGAAGATCAATGACGCAGACACAAGGCGGCGTGAACGCCACGATAGAGAAATTCGGCTTTCCCCACACCCGGATTGCGGAGACGCAACACTGGATGGTGCTTCTCAGGCCCAAACAGGCGACGCTGGGCGCGCTTGTTCTGGCGGCCAAACACGGCGCGGAAGCGTTCGGAGACCTGCCCCCGGCGGCCTTCGCCGATTTGCAGGAAGCAACCGGAAAAATCGAAACCGCGCTGTCAGCGGCGTTCGGATATCAGAAGCTCAATTATCTGATGCTGATGATGGTGGACCCGCACGTGCATTTTCACGTCCTGCCCCGTTACGATTCCGATGCGCATTTCGAGGGGCGGGTGTTCGAGGATCCGGGCTGGCCCGGGCCGCCGGACCTGAAAACCGCGCCCGATCTGGACGAGGCGGCGCTGGAGGCGATCCGTCTGCAGATCGCCTCCCGCTGGCCCGGCTAGACCTTTTCGATGAATTGCGGCGCGATCTGGTAGTTGCGGGCAAGGCGCAGCTTTTCGAGAACCAGCAGCATCGTGCCGTTATAGTCGACAAGGCGGTTTATGATGCCTTTGCGGGGGCGATGAAGGATGCTGCGCGGGAAGGCGTGATGATGTTCGTGGAACGCCTCGCCGCCCGTCAGAAACGCCAGAAGCCACACCACCCAGGCCGGGGCTTTCATATGGCCAACCACGTTCACGCCCAGCGTTGTCGCGTGGAACTGGATGGCGCGGCCGATAATCGCCGCCGTGTGCAGCATCAATGTCAGCAGGATCGAACCACCCAGAAGGAAAACGATCAGATAGATCGCCGCCGGGATCAGCAGGTGAACGATGGCGGAGATCGGCAGGTAATGCTGATCGAAGAAACTGACGATACGGCTGCGCGCCAGGCGCTTGGCCATCGGGCGTTTCACATCTTCCGGGTCACGCCAAAGGATCCAGCCCATCCAGGCCCAGAATTTTCCCTCCGCCGGATTATGCGGATCACCCGGCTGGTCTGAATGGCGGTGATGCTGGGAGTGATAGTTCACCCAGTCCTTGAGCGAGCCCTGCATGGCGATGACGCAATTGATGACGACCATCAGTTGCGCCGGCGCCCGCAATTCTCCCGCATTATGCTGGATGACGCGGTGCAGAGGCCCGATGCCCTGATTGCAGATGAAGACGGTCAGCGCAGTGACCGCGATACAGATGGGGAAATACCACCAGGCCAGGTGCAGGCCGGAAAAGGCAAACCCGGCAATGACCGCGCCGACAAAGCCCAGCACGCCAAGCGCGGGATAAATGATTGCGGAGAACAGGCTGGGAATATCGAAATGCCGCCAGGTCCGTTTGATCTCTTCGGCGCGTGGCAGGCGTATGGGTAGCTGGCTCATCGTGTCTTCATCCAGATGCGCCCATGGACGGGCGCGGTTTACGTTAGAGGAAACCGGAAACGGCTTTCAGGCCGCCATGGCGCGGTGTCCAGAGGTGCATTCTGCGCACCCCAAACGAGGCGCGCAATGGCGGAAGCCGGGCGCTTCTTCTTGAAAAATTCAGGCGCTTTACAGGGCCTCCCGCGCCATCAATTTGTATTTTATTGTATGCCTATCGTGCCTATGCGGCGCTTTTAAGCGCAGGCTAAACCCTGATTCACGGGGTAGACTTGATCTAAACACGCCTGAAAAAAAATCAGGCGCGTTCGCAGAGACATATACTCATGTTTTGCTTTACAGGCGGGCTAACCGCCTCCGGCTGACACTTGCCTGACGGCGGCGCGCCAGCCAGCGCGTTTCCGGTTCCTTTCAGACTCTGGCATGCACGGGCTGAACGTCCGGTCGGCGCGCCAGAGCGCGCGCCCCTCCTCTAGTGATTCGTAAAGCCCGGCTCCCAGGCCCGCCAGAAAGGCGGCGCCCCAGGCCGTGGTTTCGGTGTTCACCGGGCGCACCGTCTCTACTCCGCAAAGATCGGCCAGACGCTGCAGGAAGCGGTCATTGGCCGCCATGCCGCCATCCACCCTCAGCGTCCGGGTTTCGATTGCATCCCCGGCCATCGCGTCCAGCAGATCCCATGTCTGATAGGCGGTGGACTCCAGCGCCGCCTGCGCGATTTCCGCCCGCCCCGATTCCCGGCTCAGCCCGACGATGGCGCCGCGCGCGTCCGGGTCCCAATGCGGCGCGCCAAGACCGGAGAAGGCCGGAACCAGATAGACCCCGGAATCGTCGGACGCCGCTTCCGCCAGCGCATTGATTTCGGGCGCGCGCGCAATCAGGCCCAGCCCGTCGCGTATCCACTGTATGGTCGCGCCGGCGGAAAGAACCGACCCCTCCATCGCGAAGGTGGTTTTCCCGTCCAGACGATAGGCGACCGTCGACAACAGCCGGTTGGCCGACTGCGTCATCGTCTCCCCCGTATTCAGCAGCAGGAAAGCCCCGGTCCCGTACGTGCTTTTCATCTCGCCGGGCCGGAAGCAGGCCTGACCGATCGCAGCGGCTTGCTGGTCCCCGGCAACGCCGGTAATCGGCAAGGCGCGGCCCAGAAGCGCCTCGTCCACCTTTCCGAAGTCGGCCGCGCAGTCGCAGACCTCGGGCAGGCCAGCTTCAGGGACATTGAAAAGCTCCAGCAAGGACTCATCCCAGCGAGCGTCCTCAAGCGCATAAAGGGAAGTGCGGCTGGCGTTCGTGGCGTCGGTAAGGTGGCGCTGACCGCCCGTCAGCCGCCAGATCAGGTAGCTGTCGACCGTGCCGAAAGCCAGTTCCCCGCGCTCCGCCCGCGCCCGCGCGCCGGGTACTTGATCCAGAATCCACGCGTATTTGGTCGCCGAGAAATAAGGGTCGAGAACCAGACCGGTTTTCTGCAAAACCGCATCGCCATGGCCGGCTTCCGCCAGCGCGCGGCATTGCGGCGCTGTGCGGCGGTCCTGCCAGACGATGGCGTTATGGATGGGCCGTCCGCTCTTGCGGTCCCAGATGATGGCCGTTTCGCGCTGGTTCGTGACCCCCGCCGCTATCGGCGACCACCCCCTGGCCTCGGCGTCCGCCAGCGCCTTGCGCGCGGTGGCCAGAGTCGTCGCCCAGATGACTTCGGGGTCATGCTCCACCCAGCCGGGCCGGGGGAAAATCTGTGCGAACTCCTGCTGTGATGTCGCAACCACGTCGCCCTTCAGCGAAAACACGATGGCGCGGGAACTGGTCGTTCCCTGGTCGATCGCCAGCAGGCAGGCGCGGTCTTCAGCCATGTTTGCTCCCCATGTCGTCCTGTCGCCATATTGGGGGTGATTGATGCTGCTCGCCAAGCCGCGCGCATGCGGGTTAGCCTCTCTGGCGCAAATCATATCGAAGGATTGGAACCGCCCATGTCCGACCCCGCCATTCCCACCGTCTTTGAAAGCCCCACGGGCGCGAAGCTGGCGCTATACCGGATGGCCGCGCAAGGCGAACCGCGCGGCGCGGTCCACATCAATCATGGTCTGGCCGAACACGCCGCCCGGTATGGTCCGTTCGCCGATTTCCTCGCCAGCCGCGGCTATCATGTTTACGCGCAGGATCATCGCGGTCATGGCCAGACCACCGCGCCGGACGCCCCGGCGCGGCAATTTGGCGGCTGGAACAAGGTGATGGAGGACGTCGCGGCGGTGAACGCCGCCATTCGCGAGGCCAATCCCGGCCTGCCTGTCATCATTTTTGGTCACTCGCTTGGAGGCATCGTCGCGCTCAACCATCTGATGCGGGCGCCCGAAACGGTCGACGGCGCCGCCATCTGGAACTCCAACGCCTCGCTTGGCCCCCTGACACTGGCCATGAAGGGACTTTTGGGGGTGGAAGGACTTGTCGGCGGGAAAGGCCAACCCAGCGGGCTTATGAATGCGCTGACGTTTGCGGAATGGAACAAACGCTTCAAACCCAACCGCACGGATTTCGACTGGCTGTCGCGCAATCACGAAGCCGTCGACGCCTATGTCGCCGATCCGCTTTGCGGATGGCCGGCCTCTATCGCGCTTTGGCGGGATTTCGTCGCCGGAATTGAATATGCCCAATCCACAGCGCCGCTGAAGAAAATACCGGACGGCCTGCCCATCCAGCTGGTGGGCGGCGGACAGGACCCGGCCACGGACAATGGCAAGGCAATAGAAAAGCTGTCGCTTTGTATGAAGGATGCGGGGTTGGAAAACGTCCAGACCGCGATATTCCCGGATTCGCGCCATGAGACGCTGAACGATCTGGACCGGGAAGAAGCTTTCTCGCTGTTTGCCGACTGGGCCGACCGGGCGACGGCAGCCCGTCAGGCCTAGGACGCTTCGCGGATTTCGTCCGGCTTCTCGGCCGAGGCGGCGGCGTGGCTGAGGCCCAGCTCCACGCCTTTGCGCAGCGAACTCAGCAGAGTTTCCATAGCCACAGGCTTGGCGATGAAGTCATCCATGCCGCATGCCAGTATCTGGTCGCGCGCCTCGTCAAAGGCGTCGGCGGTGACAGCGATGATGTAGATATCGCGGGCCGAACCCTTCATTTCGCGAATGGCGCGGGTCGCCGCCATGCCGTCCATGTTCGGCATCTGCTTGTCCATCAGAATGACGTCGAAGTCGCGGCGCTCCATCGCCTCGAGCGCCTTATGGCCGTCCTCCGCGAATTCGATGCTGCGGACATTGCTTGAAAGCATGGCTTCAAGCACCGCGCGGTTCACCTGATTGTCCTCGGCAATCAGGATATCCAGCTGGGAGACGTCCTGCGGCGTGTCGCGGAAAGGCTCTTCCAGCACGGCTTCGCTCTGGGCGACATGTTGCAGCGGCAGCATGACCGTGAAGACGGAGCCCTTGCCCGGCTCGCTTTCCACCATGATTTCCCCGCCCAGCGCGCGCACGACATTGCGCGTGATGGCCAGGCCCAGACCCGTGCCCCCGAACTTGCGGTTCGCGCCGCTTTCGATCTGATGGAACGACTTGAAGATATCCTCGGTCTTTTCTTCCGGGATGCCGACGCCGGTATCGCTGACCGTCAGGACAATGCGTTCGCCATTGGGATGTTGCTGGCTTTCCGCTTTCAGCCGGACACTGCCGGATTCGGTAAACTTGACCGCGTTTGAAACCAGATTGAACACGATCTGACGAATGCGTTTCTCGTCCGAAAGGATGCTTTCCGGGCAACCTTCGGCGTCGACCGTGAACTCCAGTCCTTTGGCTTTGGCCGGCGCTTCCCAAAGGTCGCCGATCTGCTGAATGACGTGCTGGAACGCCACCGGTTCGGAGGCCAGCGTCAGACGGCCGGAGCGGATCTTCGAAAGGTCCAGAATGTCGTCGACCAGCGCCAGCATCGTTTCGCCGGCGGACCGCACCGTCTCAACCCGCTTGCGATTGCCCTTGTCCAGCGTGTCTTCCATCAGCATGACTTCCGTCATGCCCAGAATGCCGTTGAGCGGCGTACGGATTTCGTGACTGGTCGCGGCCAGGAAATTGGCCTTCGCCTGATTGGCTTTCTCCAGCGCCTGATTGGTGACGCGCAGCTTGCGGTTCGCATCACGCGCCTGATTGCGGCTGCGGCGCGTGGAGAGATAGGCAAAGGTGATGGAAGCCAGAACGATGGCGCCGATAGCAAGGACAGCAATCAGGATGATTGTGCGCTGGCGCGACTGCGAGCGCGCAAGGCGGACATCCTGCGCCAGTTGCGCCGATTTCAGCTGCTCGATCTCCAGCTGCTGGCTGGTAAAGTCGAATTGCGCCGCCGCCAGCGCGGCATTGGCCGAGGCGGCAAGATTGCGGCCCTGATCGTCTAGGCGCTTGAACGCCATGTGGTGTTGCAAAGCCCGTTGGTGCTGCCCGAGATCGCTCCAGATCTTGTATGCGACTTCATGAAAGTCGCGGAATGTCGGGTTCGTCGCGGTAATGTCCTGCCCGTCAAAGGCGCGCGTTATGTGGCGGGACGCTTCCTGAAGCTCGCCGCGGGCATAGGCGATCTGCGCCTTTACGCCCCATACAAAAGGCTCCCAGGCGCTGGCGGCGGGCTCCATAACGCGGCTCTGGGCGCGATCTGCGGTCGCTTCCGCATCATCAAGATCGCCGGCCAGGAACTGCGCGGACGCAATATTGGTCAGGATGCGCGCATCCAGCAAAGGACTCTCATAGGCCTGTCCGATTTCCAGCGCTTGCTGGAAATGTTCAACCGCCTCGTCATAACGGCCGAGCTCTTTCAGCGCGTTGGCGCGGTTATTATGCGCGGACAGATCCAGAGCGGGGTCGCCGGAAAAGGTTTCGACGGCCCGGTCGTAATATTCCAGAACCCGGGGATAATCGCGCGCGTCGTTATAGATCGAACCGATATTCTGCAACGCAATCGCCTGACTGCGCGCCTCCCCGAGCGCGGCATAGATTTCATGCGCTTCCTGAAAGCTGGTCAGCGCCACCTGCAGATCGCCCAGCGCCTTGGTGACCCGCCCCAGAGCCAGAAGCAGGTCCGCGTCCAGCTTGTCCTGATCCCCATTTTCCGCAGCCAGCGGCAGGGCCTTTTCAATCAGCGGCAATGCGCTCTCGGCGCGATTCATCCGCGTCATCGCTTCCGCCTGCAGCCAGAACGCCGTCGCCAGTCCGACGCTGCGTTGCGTCGATGAAGGCAAGGGTTCGACAAGGCTCGCCGCGTCCTGCGCCTCTTCAAGAGAGACATTCGGGTCGCCCATCATCGAGGATTTGGCGGCTTCCACCTTGGCCTCGAAGGATTCCCACGTCCGCTGTTCAGCCAGCAGGATAAGTTCGTCCTGATTATCAGAAACGCGAGCGGACGCAGGCTGCAAGAGAAGCAGCCCGGCCATGCCGGCGAAGATAAAAAGACGAAACATTTGTGCGTCCGCGTCATTGAGACTGGCCGCACACAATGCATCAATTGATTTAAAAAAGGCTTTCCCTTAATAACTATGGGGAAATCAGCCCGTTAATCATTGATTATGCCGCACTGCGGCAAACGATGGAAAACGCCTGTCGTTATGAAAAAGGCCGGGCCTTTACGGCCCGGCCTTTGTCTATCCGGCAGTGCGGCAAGCGGTCTAGAAGTCGATACCGAACCGCGCGCCAAGCGCGAAATCCGATTCCTGAGCGATCGCAGCGTCCGAACGCATCTCCGCGCGCCCGAAAGCGCTGACTTCGCCAAGACCGTCCAGAACCGGCAGCGCGTAGAGCGCCTCCAGCACATAGTCCCGGCCGTCGCCGCCAAGGGCGATATCCTGGTTGACCACGCCGATCTCCCCGGTGGTGCGGTCAATGACCTGGACCGAGGCGAATTTCAGGCCGCCATCCTCGATATGCAGGGACTGGCCGAACGAGAGCCGCATGCGGTCGCTATCGCCAAACAGGCCCGTCTTCGCCAGGGCAAAGCTGTAGGCGCTGCTGGTCAGGCCGCCATCGGTGAGCGCGAATTGTTCGTCCGCCGCCGAGAAGCTGCCCGTATGGCCAAGGGTCGCGGAGCTGGAAAGCTCGAACCCGTAATCGAAAGCGATGCTGGCCCCGAAGGTCGCCGCGTCCGTGCTGGCGCCGCCGCGCAGAGAGGCCGGGCCGAGACCCTGCACGCCCAGCAGGCCGGTGCGCTCGTTCAGGCGCGTATAGGAGGCGTTGAGCGTCAGGCGGTCAGTCGCCTGGAACGCCGCGCCGAAGCTGGCCGCCACGGCCTCATAATCCTCGAGGCCTTCATAGATCGGGCGTTCCTCGTTGCTGTAAGGCTGAACGAAGAAGTGCTCGTTATTCTGCTGCGTCACGCCGAAGGTCAGCGTGGCGCGGTCGCCCATGTCCAGAGCGCCGCCGGCGTATGCGCCGCCGGACGCGAGACCCAGAACCGGGTTCACCCCGCCGCTCTCGCCGTCATAATCGGAAAAGACGCCGAAACCTTCCTGACCCGTCAGGGCCATCGCGCCTTCGCCATGACCGAAACGCAGCGTCACGCCTTCAGACGGGTTCTGCATGACGAAACCGGTCTGGAACGGCAGCGCGCCATCGCGGATATCGTCCCGCGGATTGCGGTTGGACACCGTCATCGACATGGACCAGCCATTCTGGGTGGTCAGCGGCGCGGAGTAGGTGGACATGTCGCTGAAGCCCGCGCCGTCCATCCAGTCCGTCATCCGGTCGGTCAGGTAGTTCTGGAAGCGCTCGGACTCGCCATTGATGCTCAGGCTTTGCCCGACCAGCATGTCGGAGAACGGAATAGCGAAGTCACGATACGTGTCGCCGATATCCTCGAAGGCGTAGAAGAAGATGCCTTTCTTGTCCCAGTTCTTGCGCGATTTCGGGTTGGAGCGTTTCAGGCTTTCCGCCGAAACCGGCTTGATATTGCCATTCTTGCTCTTGACCTCGAAGAAATAGAGCTCGTCGTAATCCAGCGGCGATTGCGAGGCCTGAATGTCCAGCAAGCCCCAGCCATACGTGGAGTCCACGCCCGGCTCGCCCAGATCGCGGGCGGACTGGAGAATGATGTCCGCGCTTTCCTCGGCGTAATTCTTCAGCCACGGCCAGCGGCCATGCAGCAGCGCCACGGCGCCCGACACCAGCGGCGCGGCCACGGAGGTGCCGCTGCGGCGGAAGATGTCGTCCTCGCCGTCGGAGGTCAGCATGAATTCGCCCGGCGCGACCAGGAAGCGGTATTTCAGCTTGTTTTCTTCCGCGCAGGCGCCGTTATCCAGCAGACATGCCTCGCCCGGCGTGTTTGAGAACGCTGAAATGCGTCCCGCCGGATTGACCGAGCCCACGACCAGCAATTGCGTGCCGATGTCGTAATTCCAGTCGATATCGACCGTCTGGGCCATGCCCTCATTGCCAGCCGCCTTGACCAGCACAACGCTGTCCGCGTTCGCGGCAATGTCGGGATGGGAAAGAATATCGGCCCAGTCGCTGTGCAGGGTCCATTCCGAAACGCCCAGCGACATGTTGATGACGCTGGCGCCCTGATCGCCCAGCGCGGCGATGCCCGTGCGGACGTCCTCCCAGCTGGCGGTGCCGGTCTCGTCATACGGATTGTAATTGGCGAGGTCTGCGTCCTGCGCCACGCCCATGACGCCCTGGCCGTTAATGCCGGCAACCATCAGGCTGGCGACAGATGCGCCGTGCGGGCTGGAGAAATTGGTGTAGCCGTCGCTATAGACGAGATTGTCGAGAAGGTCGGCGTCACCCTCGACCGGCGCGTCCAGGAGGCCAATCGTCACGCCGTCGCCGAAGCCCTGGTCATGCGCCATGGTGGGCGACCAGCGGACCATCGGCATCCAGTGGTCGATGTGATCGACCCCGGTGAAGGACATCAGGCCGTCATACCATTCCATAAAGAAGGCGGAACGGTCGAACGGATGCATGCCGTCAAGAGAGGACGGATCATTGGGATCCAGGCCGTATTTGGCAAACAAATCGGACGCAAAACCGTCCCAGAAAGACTGGCCGGTCTTGTTCTGGACCGCCTCGCCCCACATCGCTTCGCTGCGCGAGACAACCTCGTTCAGATCGCCCAGCAGAGCCTCATAGGCCGCCGCGTTGTCGGCGCTGAAGGGGCCGATATCGCCCCAGGCCGCGTTGAGCGCATCCCAGAAGGGCCCGATATCGCCCCAGAATGCGCCGATGTCGCCGTAGAAAGCGCCAATGTCGCCATAGAACGGGCCAATATCACCGTAGAAGGGGCCGATATCGCCGTAGAAGGGACCAATGTCCCCATAGAACGGGCCGATATCCCCGTAAAAAGCGCCGATGTCGCCGTAGAAGGGACCGATATCGCCATAGAACGCGCCGATATCGCCCCAGAACGCGCCGATCGCGCCGTAGAACGGGCCGATATCACCGTAGAACGGACCGATATCGCCATAGAAGGGACCAATGTCCCCATAAAACGGGCCAATGTCACCGTAGAAGGGCCCGATATCGCCATAGAACGCGCCAATGTCGCCATAAAAGGCGCCGATATCCCCGTAGAAGGGGCCGATATCACCATAAAACGCGCCGATGTCGCCGTAAGAAGCGCCGACATCACCCCAGAACGCGCCAATATCGCCATAGAACGGACCGATATCACCGTAGAACGGTCCAATGTCCCCATAGAACGGGCCGATATCGCCGTAGAAGGGACCGATATCTCCATAGAACGGGCCGATGTCGCCGTAAGCGGGGGCAAGGCGCAACGCATCCGGACGGGAGGGCGCCTGAGGCGCGCTCACGCTGAGAACGTAGGAATAATTCGCGGCAGAAGCGCCTGGCGCGGGCGTGGCCGTTTGCGCCTGAGCCGGCGCCGCAGCGCCAGTCAGCATGATCGCGGTGGCCGCCCCGGCCAGAAGTGCAAGCTTTTTCAAAGCATTGTCTCCCCAGACGCCTCTATTTATGGTTAATAGTAGACGAATGCGTACGGTTAACAGTTCATTAAATTAACTTTTAAGGCAATTGAGCCGCGAACACAAGAAAGTCAGACCGCGAAAAATCGCGGGCCGGTTGTAGAATTATCGGGGCTATATTCGCTGGAATCCGCCGCATGGCGGGGCATCACGGCGGACAGACGTCCATCCGGCGACTCAAGACTACAAGAAGAAATTTTTCAGGGTTGCCTTAAAGCAACATGCGTCCTTGAACAGGACAGTCTTGCTATACAATCGTCGCCATGCCGTCAGGCGAGCGGTATGAATTCAGGCGTTTTACAACGTAAACGGAATAGAATTCGCGCCTGACGGGTAGAAAATTACCCGCCAGAGAGACTTTCCATTCCAGACTTACGCCGCGAATCAAGCAATCGAAGGAAGATCCAGCCCCTTCTCCCGCGCGCACTCCCGCGCGATCTCGTAACCGGCGTCCGCGTGACGCATCACGCCGCTGGCCGGGTCATTCCACAGCACCCGCTCCAGCCGCCGCGCCGCATCCGGCGTGCCGTCGGCGCAGATCACCATGCCGGCGTGCTGGGAGAAGCCCATCCCGACCCCGCCGCCATGATGCAGGCTGACCCAGGTCGCGCCCGAGGCGGTGTTGAGCAGGGCGTTGAGGAGCGGCCAGTCCGAGACGGCGTCCGAGCCGTCCTTCATGCCTTCGGTTTCCCGGTTCGGGCTGGCGACCGACCCGGAATCCAGATGGTCCCGGCCGATCACGACCGGACCTTTCAGTTCGCCCGACGCGACCATTTCATTGAAGGCCAGACCCAGACGGTGGCGGTCGCCCAGCCCGACCCAGCAGATGCGCGAGGGCAGCCCCTGAAAGCGGATCCGCTCGCGCGCCATGTCCAGCCAGTTATGAAGGTGCGCGTCGTCCGGCATAAGCTCCTTCACCTTGGCGTCGGTCTTGTAGATGTCTTCCGGATCGCCGGAGAGCGCGGCCCAGCGGAACGGGCCGACGCCGCGGCAGAAGAGCGGGCGGATATAGGCGGGCACGAAGCCGGGGAAGGCGAAGGCGTTTTCCAGCCCCTCCTCCAGAGCGACCTGGCGGATATTGTTGCCGTAATCGAGCGTCGGGACTCCGGCGTTCCAGAAATCCACCATCGCGGCGACGTGAATTTTCATGGAGGCGCGGGCGGCTTTCTCGACCGCCCCGGGATCGCTCTCCCGCTTGTCCTTCCATTCGCCCAGCGTCCAGCCCTGCGGCAGGTATCCATTCACCGGGTCATGGGCGGAGGTCTGGTCGGTGACCATGTCCGGCTTCACGCCGCGGCGGACCAGCTCCGGGAACACATCGGCGGCGTTGCCAAGCAGGCCGACAGAGACCGCGCGCTTCTCTGCCGTCGCGCGCTCGATAATCGCCAGCGCGTCATCCAGATTATCAGCGGATTCATCGACATAGCCGGTGCGCTTGCGGAACTCGATCCGGCTGGCGTCGCATTCCACGGCCAGGCACGAAGCCCCAGCCATCGTCGCGGCCAGCGGCTGCGCGCCGCCCATGCCGCCGAGCCCGGCGGTGAGAATCCAGCGGCCTGCCAGGTCGCCGTCATAATGCTGGCGGCCGGCCTCCACGAAGGTCTCGTAAGTGCCCTGAACGATCCCCTGGCTGCCGATATAGATCCAGGACCCGGCCGTCATCTGGCCGTACATCATCAGACCCTTGCGATCGAGCTCATTGAAATGATCCCAGGTCGCCCAGCGCGGCACCAGATTGGAATTGGCGATCAGCACGCGCGGCGCATCCGCGTGCGTGCGGAACACGCCCACCGGCTTGCCCGACTGAACCAGCAGCGTTTCATCGCCCTCTAGCCGCTTCAGCGTTTCGACGATGCGGTCGAAATCCTCCCAGCTGCGCGCCGCCCGCCCGATGCCGCCATAGACGACCAGTTCTTCCGGGTTCTCCGCCACGTCGGGGTCGAGATTGTTCATCAGCATCCGCATCGGGGCTTCGGTCAGCCATGATTTGGCGCTGATCTCTGTCCCGTGCGGGGCGCGGATTTCCGGGGCGTTGCGGCGGCGGGTCTGGGTCATGCGGCGTCTCTTATGTCCTGCAATGTCTTTTCATAGATGGCCTGGGCCTCGGCCACCTTAAGCGCCGCTTCCTCGCGGGCCGCGCGATGCGCGTCTAGCAGGGACTGCGCTTTCTCGGTGTCGCCTTTCAGGCGCGCGTCAGAGGCCTGAGCCCGGAAATCCAGAGAGTCCACATAAAGGTCGTTCGCCTCCTTGCGGAGGGCCTGCATCCTGGCCTTCATGCCTTCGACATCGACTCGCTTGCCAAACCCCATGATCGCTTTCTCCCGGTTTGCCTGTCAGTTCGCCGCGGCGCCGGCGCCCGTTGTTTTCAGCCGCGTCAGAAGCGCCTGAAGCAGCGGACGCAGCTTCGCCGCCTTATCCGAATCATAGGTCCAGGGCGGGGTCTCTTCCATGTAGGTCCCCTGCACAATTTCCATCTGTACGGCGTGGACGCCCTCTTCCGGCCGGCCATAATGGCGGGTGGTCCAGCCGCCCTTGAAGCGGCCATTCATGACGGTGGTAAAACCCGCCGCCTCGGCCTCGCCCCGCCAGTCCTCGAGGATCGCCGTGATTTCAGGCGCGCAACTGGCGCCGCCATTCGTGCCGATATTCAGATCCGGCAGGCGTCCCTCGAACAGGAAGGGCAGATCGCCGCGGATAGAGTGACAGTCATAGAGGACCGCCGCGCCGTTCTGCGCCTTCACGCGCGCAAGCTGGGCCTCCATGGCGGCGTGATAGGGGGCGTGGACCTGTTGGCGGCGGCGCTCGATCTCCGCTTCGTCCGGCTCCCGCCCCTCGCGATAGATGGGCTCGCCTTCAAAATCGATCACGGGACATAGCCCTGTCGTGTTCTGGCCGGGATACAGGGATACGCCGGACGGGTCGCGATTGACGTCCAGCACGTAACGGGAAAAGCCGGCGCGTATGACCGTCGCGTCGGGCGCAAGACCGTCATAGAGCGCGGGGATGTGCCAGTCCGTATCGGCGACCGCCCGCCCCCGCGCGTTCAGGCTTTCCTCAACATCGCCCAGCGCCGTGGCGCCGTGCGGCTGGCCCAGAACCAGCGCCGAGTCGCCCGGCACAGTGAGAACCGGCGGAATCATGACCAGTCCAGGCGGATGTCGGCGGCCTCGGCCAGCGCCCTTGTCGCGACCATGGTTTTGGCGGCCTCCTGATCGCCCGCCATGTAGCGATCATCCTCCAGCGCCGGAACGTCGGCGCGGATGCGCGTCATGACAGCCTCCAGCGCGTTGCTGGATTTCAGCGGACGGCGCAGATGCACGCCCTGCGCGGCGGCCAGCGCCTCGATCCCGATGATCACCGCCAGATTGTCCGTCATGTCGATCAGCCGGCGCGCGCCGTGCGCGGCCATGGAGACATGGTCTTCCTGATTGGCGGAAGTCGGGATGGTGTCGACCGAGGCGGGGAAGGCGCGCGATTTGTTCTCGGAGACCAGAGCGGCCGCCGTGACATGGGCGATCATGAAGCCGGAATTGATGCCGGGATCGGGCGTCAGGAAGGCCGGAAGGTCCGACATGTTGGGGTCGGTCAGCAGCGCCACGCGCCGTTCGCTGATTGATCCGATCTCGCAAACCGCCATGGCGATCTGGTCGGCGGCGAAGGCCACCGGCTCGGCATGGAAATTGCCGCCGGAAATGATGTCGCCGTTTTCCAGCACCAGCGGATTGTCGGTCACCGCGTTGGCCTCCCGCTCCAGCACCGCGGCCGCCTGATCCAGAACGTCCAGACACGCGCCCATGACCTGCGGCTGGCAGCGCAGGCAGTACGGATCCTGAACTTTCAGACAGGTCTTGTGGGATTTCAGGATGTCCGACCCGTCGATCAGGTCTCTCAAGATACGCGCCGCGCGGATCTGCCCCGGCTGACCGCGCAGGGCGTGGATTTCTTCGCGGAACGGTTTGACCGAACCCGCCGCCGCGTCCAGCGACAGCGCCCCTGTGACCAGCGCCGCCTCCGCCGCGCGCCGCGCGCGGAAAAGGCCGGACAGCGCCAGCGCGGTCGAAAACTGCGTGCCATTGATCAGCGCCAGACCTTCCTTGGCCTGCAGGGTCAGCGGCGTCAGCCCGGCGGCCTTCAGCGCATCGCCGCCCGGCTGGCGCTGGCCCTGATGAACCGCCTCGCCCTCGCCGATCATCACCGCCGCCATGTGCGCCAGCGGCGCCAGATCGCCCGAGGCGCCGACCGAGCCCTGCCCCGGGATAACCGGGATAACGCCATGCTCCAGCATCGCCTCGATCATCGCCACGGTTTCGGGCTGCACGCCGGAGGCGCCGCGCCCCAGAGACAGCAGCTTCAGCGCCATCATCAGGCGCGTTTCCGCCTCGCCGATCGGCGCGCCGGTCCCGCAGGCGTGCGATACGATCAGGTTGCGCTGAAGCGCCTCTGTCTGATCGTCCGAAATGCGCTTCTGGGCCAGCTTTCCGAAGCCGGTATTGACCCCATAGACGGTCTCGCCGCTGCGCACCGCCTCGGCGACGCGACCGGCGGAGGCTTTCACCGCATCGGCGCATTTGTCGGTGAGACGCGCCGCGTCGCAGGACCAGAAAAGCGCTTCGAGTTCGGCGAGGCTCGCCTCGCCCGGAATCAGGACGTGAGGAATCATGGCGTCTGCATAATCCGGGCGTGCAGCGGATTAAAGCCGAAGCGATAGGAAAGCTCGGCCGGATGGTCTGCGTTCCACACCGCCAGCTCGGCGCGACAGCCGGGCGCGATGATCCCCGCCTCGCCTTGAAGGCCCAGCGCCTTTGCAGCGTTGCGCGTGGTTCCGGCCAGCGCCTCTTCCGGCGTCAGGCCGAACAACACGCACGCCATGTTCATCGCCAGCAAGGGCGACGTCATGGGCGAGGTGCCGGGATTGGAGTCGGTCGCCACCGCCATCGGCACGCCCGCCTCGCGCAACGCATCGACCGGCGGCAAACGCTCATCTTTCAGGAAATAGAAAGCGCCCGGCAGCAGCACGGCGACTGTGCCCGCCGCCGCCATGGCCTTGATGCCGGTTTCTGAAAGGTGCTCCAGATGGTCCGCGGACAGGCCGCCGAACTCGGCGGTCAGGGCCGCGCCATCCTGATCCGATAATTGCTCGGCGTGCAGCTTGACCGGCAAGCCCAGCTTCTTCGCCTTTTCGAAAACGCGCCGCGTCTGGGCGTTCGTGAAGCCGATCCGCTCGCAGAACGCATCCACGGCGTCGACCAGCCCCTCGCCCGCCAGCGCCGGCATCATCTCCTCACACACCAGATCGATATAGGCGTCCGGCCGCCCCTCATAGTCTTCGGGCAGGGCGTGCGCGCCCAGGAATGTGGTGCAAACGCGCACGGGCCGCATCTCACCCAGCCGCCGCGCGGCGCGCAGCATCCGCCGCTCGCTCTCCAGGTCCAGCCCGTAGCCGGACTTGATCTCCACCGTCCCCGCGCCTTCTGCGATCAGCGCATCCAGACGGGGCAGCGCGGCTTCGACCAGTTCATCCTCGCCGGCCGCGCGGGTCGCCTTCACGGTCGAGCGGATGCCGCCGCCCGCTTTCGAGATTTCCTCATAGCTCGCGCCCTCCAGCCGCATCTCGAACTCGCGCGCGCGCCCGCCCGCGTACACAAGATGGGTGTGGCAATCGATCAGCGCCGGGGTGACCAGCCGGCCGTCCAGATTTTCCGAGGCCCAGCCGGAATACTCGCCGGGCATATCATCGGAGGCGCCCGCCCAGACGATTCGCCCCGCCTCCGCGGCGATGGCGCCGTTCTCAATCAGGCCGTACGGGGCCCCGCCCGGATTCATGGTGGCGAGGTTGGCGTTGCGCCAGACCTGGCGCGCTTGAGCTTGGCTGATGTCCGGCAATCGAGCTTCCTTCTTCACGGCTTGGCCCAGCTATGCAAAACAGCGAAGACGATGTCCAAACTGTTTTTCAAGCATGCGCTGCTCGCAGAGGGCTGGGCGGAAAACGTCTCGGTCACAGTATCAGAGGATGGCGTGATCAGCGCCATTGCGGCTGACTCCGCGCCTGAAGGCGCGGCGGACGGCGAGATCGCCCTGCCCGGCCTGCCCAATATGCACAGTCACGCCTTCCAGCGCGCCATGGCCGGACGGACGGAGCGCAAGGTGGAGGGCGAAAACAGCTTCTGGAGCTGGCGCCAGGAAATGTACCGCTTCCTGGACCGCCTGACCCCTGAACACGTCGCCGCCATCGCCGCGCAGGCCTATATGGAAATGCTGGAAACCGGCTCCACCACGGTCGGCGAGTTCCACTATCTCCACCATGACCGGGACGGCGCGCCCTATGCCAGCCTCGCCGCGATGGCGGAGGCCGTGGCCGCGGCGGCGGGCGAAACAGGCATCGGCCTGACGCTGCTGCCGGTCTTCTATGCGCAGGGCGGGTTCGGCGGGGAACCGCCCGAGGCCGCACAGCGCCGCTTCATCAATGACCCGGATCGTTTCCTGAAACTGATAGAGGGTTGCGAAGGCGCGGTATCCGGCCTGCCCGCCGCCCGCGTCGGCTTTGCCCCGCACAGCCTGCGGGCGGTCACCGAAGACAGTCTGAACGCCCTACTGGCGGCCCGCCCAGATGGCCCCGTTCATATCCACATCGCCGAACAGGTGCGTGAGGTGGAGGATTGTCAGGACTGGTCCGGCCAACGCCCGGTGGAATGGCTGCTGGAGCATTTCGATGTCGACGCCCGCTGGACCCTGATCCACGCCACCCACATGACCGAAGCTGAAAGCCGCGGCGTGGCGGAGACGGGCGCGACGATCTGCGTCTGCCCGATCACGGAAGCCAATCTGGGCGACGGCATATTCAACGGTCCGGCCTTCCTGAACGCCGGCGGGCGCATCGCCATCGGCAGCGATTCCAATGTCCTGATCTCCGCGCCGGAAGAGCTGCGCTGGCTGGAATATTCGCAGCGTTTCCGCGATCGCGCGCGAAACGTGCTGGCGGGCAAGGCCGCCTCGACCGGGCGCGCGCTGTTCGACGCCGCGGCCCATGGCGGCGCGCAATCGTCCGGACAGGCGATCGGCGCGCTGAAAACGGGCAATCGGGCGGACATCATGACGCTGGACGCAGACCACGCCGCGCTGGCCGGACTGGAAGGCGATGGCTGGCTGGACGGCTGGGTTTTCGGCGGCGGCAGTGTCGACAAGGTCTGGAGCGGCGGGACATTGCAAGTATCCGGCGGCCGCCACAGGAACCGCGACGCCATCCAGTCCGCCTACCGCAAGGCCGTCGCGGACCTCACGGCGTAATCGCCCGTCTTGCGCCCGCGGCGCGACTCACGGTTTCTGATCGCATGAGCGCGCAAGACCACAAGCCCCGCCTGGACGCCCTTCTGGCCAGCGACTACCCGTCCCTGCTGAAGCTGGACGAGGATACATGGTTTGCCGACGAGGACGCCCTGACCTCCTATGAGCATGTTGAACTGATCGCGGCCATTGAAGACCGGTTCGACCTGGACATCGAAGACGAGGAAATGGTCGAGGAGAACTTCGGCTCCCGCGCCGCAATTCTGGGTTATCTCGAACGCAACGCCAGCTGATTACCCGCGATTAACCAAACTTGAACCCGATTCGGATCGACTGAACCGCGAATACTCATGATTCGCGCGATGGAGCCGCTCCGCATGCAGTCACCCAATTTCGAGAGTTTCGAATGGTCCCACGGGAAGGTCCGCGAATGCGACCCCAATTTCCCGACCACCCTGCACGCGTGGGACAAGGATGCCCTGACTCTGAAGGGCATGAGCGCCTTTTTCGGGTTCGTCGCTGAAGGCGAAGCGGTTCTGACAACGGAGTCGGGCGCGTTCCGCCTGAAGACCGGCATGTATTTCTCCGCCAACGGCAAGGTCACGGTCCAGGGCGGGCGCGGCATCGTTATCGAACGCCATGATCACCGGGCCTATTTCCTGCTGGGCGGGCCGGTCGAGGAAAAGGGCCGCCTGAAATATATCGATGGCTGCACCGACAGCCTGCTGCTGCCGCCGGTGCGCTATGGCGATCCCTGCCTGAACCTTCTCTATTTCCCGCCGGGCATCGACCAGACCTCCCACACCCATCCGTCCGACCGCATCGGCTGCGTCTTTTCGGGGCGCGGCGAGTGCGAGACGCCGGAAGGAATTATTCCGCTAACGCCGGGCACGATGTTCCGCATTCCGGCCGAGGGCGCGCACAAATTCCGCACCACCGATAGCGCGATGCGTGTCATCGCCTATCACCCGGATAGCGATTTCGGCCCCACCGACCAGACCCACCCGATGATCAACCGGACCATGGTCGAGGGCGTTTCGGCCTCCCAGCTTCCGCAGCTGCAAACGGCGTAGAATGCGCCAATAGGAGCGTATCGATCGATGCGCGATGACACTCTGGACCCCGCCATCGCCGCCGCCCGGACATACAAGGGCGAAGCGGATTACGGCGCCCATCTGACGCACGACAATTTCCGCGACCTGATCGACGCCCGGAACGGCGACGCCCTCTTTTGCGCGCATTATTCCGGCGCCCGGAAAATCCGCGACTGGAGCTTTGCCGCCTTCTCCAACGCCGCGCGTTCCCTGGCCCACCGGTTGAGCGATGAATTCAACGTCCAGCCCGGCGACCGGGTGATGGTGGCGCTGGGCAACCGCGATGCGGCGATCATCGCCTATGCCGCGCTGTGGGGGATGGGCGCGACCGCCGTCCTGATCAATCCGGCTGAGCTGGGCGATTTCGGCGCCTTCGTTTCGGAAACCTCCGGCGCGAGGGGCGTCATCCTCGCGCCCAATCAGAGCGAACACGCGCCGGACGGCCTGTTCACGCTGGAGCTGGACGGCAAGGAGCTGGTCGACACCGCGGCGCCGGACTGGCCGCACGCCGCGCCCGCCCGCGAAACCCCCGCCGTTCTCATCTACACCTCCGGCACGACCGGGCGCTGCAAGGGGGTGGTGCTGGACCAGGGCAATCTGCTGATCAACGCCGAAGCGACGCGGCGCCTGCACCAGCTTGAACCCGGCGCGGCGCATATGTGCGTCCTGCCGATGTTCCATGTGAACGCAATGGATTTTTCCTTCGTCACCTCGCTCTACGCCGAGTGCAAGCTGGTCCTGAACCGCAGCTTCTATCCGTCCGCCTTCTGGGACATTGCCCGCGCCGAGAACGCCGAAATTGTCTCCATGGCCCCCGCCGCCATCCGCCGCCTGACCGAGGACAAGCGCGATATCGGAAAGGACGCGGTTCCGGACTCGCTGCGCTATGTCACTTCCGCCTCCGCGCCGCTGTCGCGGGAGCTTCTCAAGGTTTTCATGGACCGCTTCGGCGTGCCCATCCATCAGGCCTACGGCCTTTCGGAGACCGTCAATTTCTCGCTCGCCATTCCGGGCGACATACCGGACGCCGCCTACAGGGCCGCGTTGCTGGACGCCGAGCGCCCCTCCGCGGGCCAGGCCGTGTTCGGAAATGAGATCACGGTGACCGATGACGCGGGAGATCCGCTGTCCGAAGGCGAGACCGGCGAGGTGCGCATTCGCGGCTGGAACGTGATGCGCGGCTATGACCGCGCGCCCGAAGCCAATGTGGACGCCTTCGCCGATGGCTGGTTCCGCACCGGCGACCGCGGCTACTGGCGCGACCTGGAAGGTCGCCGTTTCTACTTCCTGGCCGGACGCCTGAAGGAAATCGTCAAGCGACACGGCCAGACCATTTCCCTGCTGGACATTGACGAGGCGCTGGGCCGCGAAGGCTGGCGGGACGTGGTCGCGGTCGGCTTCCCCAACGCCCATGCCGAGGAAGAGATCGGCCTGTTCGTGCTGGGAGAGGAAAGCGAGGCGGCGCGGCAATCCCTGACCTCCGCCTTTGAGAGCGCGCTGCCGTCGAAGCGCCGCCCGAGCGTGATCGTGTTCGGCGACGCCATTCCCCAGACCAGCACCGGCAAGATCCAGCGCCGCGCCCTGATCCCGAAATTCGAAGCCTACGCCGAAAGCCGTTTGTCATGACCACGCGCACCGACAAGGACGTCGAGAAAATTCTCAAAAGCGGAGGCCCCTCGGCCGCCGCCGCGCAATTCATGCGCCGCTACGCCCAGACCGGCACGGCGCGCTATCTCAGCGAAGCTGCCAAGCTGTCCACGGCGTTCTCCGGTGAGCCCGATCTTCTCAATGCGCTTGTCACCAATGTTTCGCGCGCGCTGTTCGTCGATGCGTCGAAGCTGGGCGCGGACCGCATTGCAAAGATCCGTTTCGGCAATCTGGCCGCCGGCTATTTCGCCTGTCTGGACGACACTGCGCGGCGGCTGGACCTGGCCCCTGTTCACAACGATAGCGGCGCCGAGCGCGTACTGATTGTCGCCAAGCAGATGCTGGGTCACCGGCACGCCCCGACGCTGGCGGTTCTGGAAATCGCCCGCCGTCTGAAAGTGGAAGCCGGGGCGGAAGTTCTGGTGCTGGACGCGCGGGATTATCCCCGCGGCAACGCCCTGAATCTCGACCGGCCCTTCATCGCCAATTTCCGCGAACAGGAAGGCCGGGACGCCTACACATATCAGGGCGTAGAGATTCCGGTTCACTACTCAGGCTGCGGCGCATACGGGCGCGGTCTGTTTCAGGAATGGATCGACGTGGCGGAGAATTTCGCCCCGACCGTCGTGCTCTCCCAATCGTCGGAGAACTTTGCCGGCGATCTGCTGTCCTGGCGCTACCCGGCGGTTTTCATACCCAGCCAGCAGGACGAACCGCTGAGCCGGGCGCATGTGGTTACGGACCGCTTCGGCCAGTTCGGAAAATCCGAACTCCGCAAGCGCGGCCACCTGCCCGACGCTCATGTCGTCCGGCAATGCGAATACCGGCTGAACGCCATCCCGGAAAAGACCGAACCGAAGACCAAAGCCGATCTGAAAGTCCCGGAAGACGGCTGTGTGTTCGTGGTCGCGGGGAACCGGCTGAATGAAGAGATCGACGACGAATTCGCCAATATGCTGGCCGATATTCTGCGCGCCTCGCCCAATGCCTATCTGCTGATCTGCGGCACGGACTCTGTGCGGTTCGCCAGCGCATTTGCGGGCGTGGCCCAGCGCGTGCGCGCCATGGCGTTCGCGGCGGACCTACGCGGCCTCTATGACGCCTGCAACGTCTATATAAACCCGCCACGCCGCGGCGGCGGGCGCACTGCCTTTCTGGCGGCGGTTGAACGCCTGCCCGTCCTTACCCTGCCGGGCGGGGATGTCGAGGGGCTGATCGGCGCGGAACACTGTCTGCCGGACCTCGCCGCGATGAAGACCGAAGCCGTTGCGCTGATGCAGAATCCGGAGCGCGCCGTAGAGCACCGCGCGCGCATGGACGCCCTTAACAAAGATGTCTTCTCCCGCCGCGATGCGACGGAAAAGCTGCTTGGCCTGATTGCCGAGGCCAAAGATATTGCCGCCTCGACAGAGGCCAAACGGGCCGCCGCATGAAGGACGGCTTTCCCGACCGCGCCCCGCGCTATCAGCGCAATGACACGCTGGAAAGCGTGCTGGAGACGCTGAACGCCGCATTGGCGCCGGGGGCCGGAACCCTCATTCAGGATGGCGCGCAGCCAGACGGTCCGGTTGGCCTGATCGTCGGCAATCCGCGCTCGGGCACCACGCTGCTCCTGCAATGGCTCGGCTATAACGGCTATTTCTCTTACCCGACCAATCTGATTTCCCGCTTCTACGCCGCGCCGGCGGCGGGGGCGCTGGTGCAGAAAATGCTCTGCGACCCGGCGGTGCGGTACAAGGATGAGCTGGCGGAAGAGATCGCCGCGCCAGACTACCGCTCCGATCTTGGCAAAACCGCCGGCCTGCTGGGCGCCAATCCGTTCTGGTATTTCTGGCGGCGCTTCTTCCCCTCCGAACCCACCAATCACATCCCGCCGAACCGCTGGCCCGCGGACAAAGCGCGCCGCTTCGCCGCCGAGATAGCCTCGCTGGAAGCCGCGTTGGCCCGGCCCTTCGCCATGAAGGCGCTATGCCTCAACTGGAACATCGCGGAGCTGGCCGGGGCGCTGCCGAACGCGCTGTTTTTTCACGTCACCCGCGAACCCGTCTTTGCCGTCCAGTCGCTGCTGGAGGCCCGGCGCCGCTTTAATGGCGACGCCGCCGCCTGGTGGGGCATGAAGCCGCCGCAATTTGCTGAACTTCTTGGAAAAGAGGCTCTCGAACAGGCCGCCGCCACTGTGCGCCTGACCGATCTGGCGATTGAAGATGCGCTGGACCGGGCGCCGGCGCGCAACGTGTTCCGGGTTCGCTATGAAACATTGTGCGACCAGCCGGAGACGGTCTTCGAAAACCTGAAATCTCATCTGCGGGACCATTACGGTTACGCCTTGCCAGACGCTTATGCCGGTCCGGCGAGATTTGATCACACGCGGGACATTCGCCTTTCACCGGAAGAAATCCGGCGCTTCGAGGCAGAGTGGGCGTTGCACGACCGCGCGGTGATGCAGGGGGCGGCGTGATGCGCGCGGCGATCATGCAACCCTATTTCTTCCCCTATGCAGGGTATTACCGGCTGCTGGCGGCGGCCGATGTCTTCGTGATCTATGATTGCGTCCAGTTTCCGCGCCGCGGCTGGGTTCACCGAAACCAGTTGCCGCGCGTCAACGGCGAACCGGGCTGGCTGACCCTGCCTGTCGAGAAAGCCGCCTACGACGCGGCTATCCGGGATGTCGAACTGAAAACCGACGCCGCCGACCTGATGCGGCAGCGGGCGGCGGCCTTTCCCGATCTCGATCACGCCCTGCGCCACCGGTCGACGCACCCGGCGGCTTCAGCGTTCCTGAACACGCGGCCCGCCCTGACCGATTATCTGGAACTGACATTGCGCGTCGCTGCGCGCCGTCTTGGATTTCACCCGCAGATCCTGCGTTCCAGCGCGCTGGATATCCCGGCGCGCCTGAAGGCGCAGGATCGCATCCTCGCCATTCTGGAGGCGCTAGGGGCGAACGCATATGTGAATGCGCCGGGGGGACGAAGCCTCTATGACCCTCAGGCCTTCTCCGCCCGCGGCATCCGTCTGGAATTCCTGCCGGACTATACGGGCCCCAGAACCAGCATGCTCCACCGTCTGCTGATGGAAGAGAGCGAAAGCCTGCGCGCCGAAATTCTGGGCGATTGCAGGCTGGCGGAGGCTGCCTGATGGCCTCCCCGGTCCTCATATTCGGCGCGGGTCAGGTCGCCGAGACAGCTGCGGAATATTTCGAGCGGGACGGCCAGGGGCCGGTCGCCGCATTCATGGTGGACCCGGAGCATCGCACGATCGAGACACTGCGGGACCGGCCCGTCCTGACCGTCTCTGACGCGGCGGACCGGTTCCCGCCCGGCAGCGTCCGGGTCTTTGTCGCCATGGGCTACCACCGCCATGCGGGCGCGGCGTGGGAAAGGGTGCGCGCATTTTCCGATCAGGGCTATGAACTGGCCTCCTATTGCGCGCCCACGGCCCGGGTGGCTGACAGCGCGCGGATCGGCCTGCACCACTTCATTCTCGACTATAATGTCATCCAGCCGGGCGCGGTGCTGGGCGACCATGTCTTCCTGATGCCACAGAACAATATTGGCCATCACGCCCGCATCGGCGACGCGAATTTCCTGGCCGGCCAGGTCTGTATCTCCGGCGCCTGCGAAACCGGGTCTGGCTGCTTTTTCGGCGTCAACGCGGCCACGGCCGACAATCTGAAAATCGGCGAAACCTGCCGCATCGGGCCGGGCGCGGCGGTGATGACCGACACGCCCGCCGAAACCACCTTGATCGCGCGCCCCGCGCGGTCGCTGCGCGGGGAGGCGCGGCCATGACCCGGAAATTCGACATAGAGGTAATGCGGCCCGTCCTGCCGGACGCGGACGCCCTTGCCCCCTATCTGCAGCAAATCGACCAGACCGGCTGGTACGCCAATCGCGGCCCGCTGACGAAGGAGCTGGAACAGCGCCTGGCCGATCACTTCGGGGTCGAGCGTCACAGGCTGGTGACAACATCCAGCTGCACGAGCGGCCTCCAGATGGCCTATCTGACAGCCCGCCGGACGGGCGCGCGCTATATCCTGACGCCGTCATGGACGTTCGCCGCCGCGCCTCTGGCCGCGATGGCCGCGGGCCTGACCCCCTACTTCCTTGATGTCGATCCGGACAGCCAGCAGCTGACGCCGGAAATCGCGAAAACCGCCCTCCGCCGCCTCGGGGCGGATACGGTCGCGGCGGTCTCCCCCGTCTCGCCACAGGGCGCGCCGGTCGATCTGGATGGCTGGGCGGCGTTTCAGGCCGAAACCGGCTGCCGCGTGGTGCATGATGCCGCGGCGGCCTTCATCAGCGTTCAGGCCAGCGGCATCGTCTCCTGCGTCAGCCTGCACGCCACCAAGCTCCTGCCGGCGGGCGAAGGCGGCTTTGTGCTCTGCCCGGACATTGCGACGCGGGAAGAAATCAAGGTCCGGTCGAATTTCGGGTTCGACGATTCCCGTGAATCGCAACTCGTCTCCGCCAACGCCAAGATCAGCGAGTATCACGCCGCCATCGGTCTGGCCGCGATGGATCAGCTGCCGGACCGGCGCGGCCGCCTGATGCAGCTCGCCCGCCGGATGAACGAGATGGTTTCCGCCCTGCCGGGCGTCAGCCTGCCTGAAGGGTTTGGCGCGCCCTGGTGCGGAACCACCGCGGTCATCCGCTTCGACGCGCCGGTCGCGCGGGATTGCGCCGCCCATCTTGCCCGAGAGGGCATCGAGACCCGCTTCTGGTGGGCGCGCGGCTGTCATCGCCAGCCGGCGTTTGACGACTGCCCCCGTGATGACCTCGCCATGACCGAACGGCTGGCTGAATCCACGCTGGGCCTGCCTTTCCACGCGGCGCTGTCCGAAGCGGACCTCGGCCGGATTGGCGGGTCGCTGGAAGGCTTCCTCGCGGCCCGCCGCCGCGCCGCCTGATCTGTACAAAAAAACGAGGGGCTGACGGTCGCCCGCCAGCCCCTTGAGTTCTCCGAGAAGTCTTGCGGTCTAGAAGTCGACCGTCGCCCCGGCGAAGACGTACCGGCCCAGCGTGTCATAGACCTGCGGGAAGGTGTTGCCGTTGCCGGCCCCCGAACCGACCACCGAGCTCAGCGGCGGATCGTTGTCGAAGATATTGTTCACGCCCAGATTGAAGCGGGCATTCTCGCGAACCTGCCAGACGCCGGCCAGGTCGAAATAGTGCTGCTCGTCCAGCGTCTGGTTGATGGCCGCGCCGCCGCCGAACAGGTCGACGGAGGAGAAATACCGCCAGGAGCCCGACAGGCTGACATCCTGCCACGGCGTGTTCCAGGTGGTGCGGAAGCTGTGCCGCCATTCCGGGTTCGGCGTCTGAAGGATTGAAGAACACCCGCCCCCGTAGGTTCCGGCGCAATCCTTGGCGGCTTCGCCCAGATTGTTGAACACCAGCGATTCAAGCCAGGTGCCGACGAGATTGAACTCGAGGCTGCCCATGCCGTCCGCGCCCAGATCGCCAAGATCGACCGAGTAACCCGCGACAACGTCAACGCCGCGTGTTTCAAGCGAACCGGTATTCTGGTTCAGCGCGATGATGAAGCCGGTCGGGTTGGCCCACAACGTGCCGCCATTCCCGCGATTGACCAGCGCGCAGAAGGTGGGATCGCCCGTATCCAGGCAGTTTTCCAGGACCGTCTGCTGCGCCAGCGTGCCGATCAGCTTTTCGATCGTGATGTCGAAATAATCGACCGTCAGGGTCAGGCCGGGCAGGAAGCTCGGCGTCGCCACAAGGCCGACAGACCACGTATCCGCCTCTTCCGGCTCCAGGTCCAGCGCGCCGCCTTGCAGCGTGTTGAACTGACCCGCCGGGTTGTCGGCGATCGCGCCATACTGGTCCGCCGTGACGCCGGTGCGGGCGCATTCCTCGAAGGAACGGGTCGGCTCCGGATTGGCGGTATTGGGGTCAAAGTCGCCCGAGCACGGATCGAAGTTGCCGTTGGCGCCCGCCGTCATGTCGAACAGGCCCAGCGTCTGGCTGGTGAACAGCTCGACCACGTTCGGGGCGCGCACCGCGCGCTGGAAGCTGGCGCGGAGGCGGAAATCTTCCACCGGCGCCCAGTCGCCCGCGAGCTTGTAGGTGTCGGTCTTGAAGCCGCTGGAATAGTCAGAGTAGCGATACGCCGCCTCGAACGCCAGGGTTTCAAATCCGGGCCGGTTCTCGATGATCGGAACCTGGATTTCGCCGAACAGCTCGTAAACGTCTGTGGAGCCTTCCACCGGCAGCGTCTGGCTGCCCTGGCCGAAACCGTCCGAACTGGGCGGCTGCTGGAACGCCGCGTCGGGGTTCAGCTCCAGGTAATCGCGGCGATATTCGCCGCCGAACGCGATGCCGACGCCATTCTCGGCCCACGGCATCCGCACGTCATAGACGCCCAGATCGCCGGAGATGGAGCCGCTGACCACTTGCTGGACCGTGTTGCCCTGCGCCAGCAGTTCCGCGCCGATATAATTGATCGCCGCCTGTGACGGGCCGTTGCCGGAGAAGATGTCGTAAGGCACGCAGGCCGGGTCGTTATTGGCCGGATCGCTGTCGGCATTGACCGAGCAGACGATATTTCCGCTGCCGTCCCGGACCGCGTTCAGAGCGCGGGAGGAACGGGTGACCGAGACCTCGTTCTTGTAGGCCTGCGACAGGTTCACATTCGCGTAGGAGGCATAGACATCATAGTCGAACGCCTCGTTCAAATTGCCGCGGACGCCCAGCACGCTGCGGAACGTCGTGTGGCGCAGCGTGTTGGAGCGCGCCCCGCCTTCCACGTTCCGGCGGAAGATCAGCACGCCCTGCGCGATGTCCGAACCGGAAAGACCGTTGCTGGTGCACAGGAAGTCCACCTGCTGGTCGGACAGGAACGGGTTGTCGCAATTGATGCCGCCGCTCTGACCGGCCACGCCGCCGCCGAAAACGCCGGACGGCGCGATGTCGGCCGCCGTTTCGTTCATGTTGAACGTCAGCTCGGCGTACGGCTCGATATGGTCGTTGACGCGGTAATGCGCATACGCGCCCAGCTTGTAGCTTTCATCCGGACGCTGGAAGAAGTTGAACGGGTTGAAGTTGAACGTGTCCGTCGTGAAGTCACGCGGAATGAACGTGCCGTTGGACGGGTCCACGCGGAACCAGCCCTGGCTCAGCGCCGGGTTCACGTTCAGGAAGTTGGCGACCGCATTGGTGCCGGAACCGTTACAAGTGAATTCCTCGCCATTATTCCGCGTCCCGAATGCGCAGGCGCTGAAGTCGCGCTCGGCCTGACGGATATCGTCAACATTCCGGTACCCGACATAGGCCGTCACATTGCCCTGTCCGTCCGGCGAATTGACGCCCATGATGCCGGTCAGTTCAACCGTCTCGCCGTCGATGACATGGTCATCCGGCAGTTTGAACTGGTCCGGATTGATGGCGTTGAATTCGTTGATCAGGCCCTGAACGCTGTTTTCGTTCTTGTGCTGATAGAAGCTGTACTGGGCGTCCAGACGGATGCCCTCGAAGTCGTCCATCATAATGAAGTTGACGACGCCGGAAACCGCGTCAGACCCGTAGATCGCCGAGGCGCCGCCCGTCAGAACCTCGACCCGCTCCACCAGGGCGGACGGGATCTGGTTGAGGTCGGCGGCCTGCCCCGCCGGCAGCGGCGAACCGAATGGCAGGCGGCGGCCATTGACCAGCACCAGCGTCCGGACGGAGCCCAGACCGCGCAGGTTCACCGTGGCCGTGCCCGTTGCGCCGTTGGAAACCGCGCTGCCCTGCGCCGCGAAGGCCTGCGGAAGGGTGTTCAGCATGTCCTCGACCCGGACGGTGCCGCGCAGGTCCAGCTCTTCGGAATCAACCTGTGTCACCGGGCTGGTGCTGACCAGGTTGGCCTGACGGATGCGTGACCCCGTGACGACAACCACATCGTCAGCGGCGCTGCCCGTGGTGGCCGCCTGCGTCCCCTGATCGACCTGATCCTGGGCAAACGCCCCTGTTGCGCCCGCGCCGGTCAATAGCGTGCTTGCAAGAATACAAGCCTTGAATTTTCTGGATTTCATTATCGTCCCCTTTGGTTAAGCGATGTAAACACTGGCGTTTGGACGATTTTTGAAGACGCGGAGTGTGACACTAAAGTTGTGATCGACTAACCGACCGGAATTCGCGACGGCTCTCTCCGGTTTGCGACGAATGGGGCTGAAACAGCGACCAGCGGCGGCGCGGCGCGCGCTTTATCCCTGTCGCCGGACGAAAAGGGACAATAGGCTGACCTCGATCATGACAGCCACGTTTCCAGAGACCTCCGAACCCCAGCGCGCCGAAGCCATTACGCTTCGCGAATTCATGGTGTTTCAGGCGATCGTCATTGGCGGGATTTTCATAATCAGCAACGCCATCGCCCTGATCGGCGGCGACCTGCATTTTCCGCAAAGCCTGATCTACCGCATCATTTCGTTCGGCTTCCTTTTCGTGGTCACGTGCGCGATCCACGTGGTCTTCCGGTATCTGAATCCCAAAGGCCTCGCCGCGCGCTCCGTCGCCGCGCTTCCGGCCCTTCTTTTCATGCCCATCATCCTGATGGCCGGCGACATCCTGATGGAATTCGTCTTCATGTGGATGGCCGGGGAAACCATGAACACGCCGTCCCGCGCCGCGCTTTCACGCTATTACTTCTTCAACCTGGCGCTGTTCGCGGGCTGGCTGGGCGCTTATCTGGCCTTCCTGACCAACGCCGATCTGCGGTTCGAGGAGAACCGGCGCCACCGTCTGGAGGCCATGGCGAACGAAGCGCAACTGACCATGCTGCGCTATCAGTTGAACCCGCACTTCCTGTTCAACACGCTGAACGCGATTTCCTCGCTGATCCTGGACAATCGCAACGACGCGGCGGAAACCATGGTCGGCCGGCTTTCCGGGTTTCTGCGCTATACGCTGGCCGGAACGCTGGAGCGCACCGTCACGCTGGAAACGGAAATCGAGACCCAGAAACTCTATCTGGAAATCGAGAAAGCGCGCTTTGGGTCAAAGCTGAAAACTGTTTTCCGGATCGAAGACGAGGCGTTGAAGGCCCGCGTGCCCAGCCTGATCATCCAGCCCATCGTGGAGAACGCGATCAAATACGCCGTCGCGCCGCGGCAGGACGGCGCGCAGATCAATATCGGGGCGCGGCGGAGCGAAGACCGCCTGATCGTTACGATAGAGGATGACGGCCCCGGTTTCGGCCGCGCGCTGGAGGATATTCACGCCACCCATGTCGGGCTGAAGAACACGGCCGAGCGTCTCAATCTCCATTATCCCGGACAGGCGCGGCTCCACATGGCGGATAATCCCGGCGGCGGGGCGCGCGTTACGCTGGAAATGCCGTTTGAGACCGATGCCGCCTGACGCCCGCATCCTGCTCGTCGATGACGAGCCGCTGGCCTTGCGGCGGCTGGAGATTATCTGCCGCCAGATTTCCGCTTGCGAGGTTGTCGGAACCGCGGACAACGGCCAGTCGGCCATCAGCCTGATCGCGGAGTTGAAGCCCGATATTGTCCTGCTGGATGTCCATATGCCGGTGCTGGACGGGTTCGGATTGCTCCGCAAATTGCCCGAAAACAGCCCGCCACAGATCATTTTCGTTACCGCTTACGACCATTACGGCCCCCGGGCGTTCGAGGAATCCGCTGTCGATTACCTCCTCAAACCCGTGGAAATCAGCCGGCTGGAACTGGCGATCGGCCGCGCCAGGGCGCGGAAAGAAGCCGCCAGCGCCGCAGACCGGCTGGAAGAAATGGAGCTTCTAGTCGCCAAGCTGCGCCGCGCGGCCGCGCGCAGCCACAGCGCCCCGCGCTGGGAGCGCGAGATATGGATCAAGGACCGCACGCGCGCTTATCGCGTGAACGCCGATACGGTCGAATGGGTGGAAGCGGCGCGCGACTACGTGGTGCTGCACACCGGCGAGCGGAACCATATCATGCGCGAGACCATGACGGGCATGGAGGAAAGGCTGGGCCGGGGTCCTTTCATCCGCACCCACCGCTCGGCCATCGTGAATATGGATCATGTGCGCGAGGTCGTGCGGAAGCCGTCCGGAGCCATGATGCTGCGCATGATGAGCGGCGCGAAAGTGCCGGTCGGACGCCGTCAGGCGACTGAAATCTACGAAAAACTGACCGATTTTCACATCGGCGGCGCAGAAGATTCCGAGTCCTGAAAAGGTAAGAGGCGCCTGGGGAAATCAGGCGCCTCTTGAATTTGGGGACTATCGTGGAGGGAGAAGTGCGCCGTCCCAGGCTGCGCGCCTCTCATGTGTCACGATAAAACGTGTGGCGCCGCCGTCAGGTTCAAATCGATGACACCTGATCTTCACGCGGCAAGCGGCGGCGCATTGCGGCAAATGGCCGAAATGACGCGACCAACGGCGCGGGTTCAGCCCGAAGGACGCGCCGCAGGCTCGCCCCTGGGCTGCCGGAACAGGAAGACGATCGCCAGGGCCGGCAGCCACGGCAGCAGGCGCTCGCCCACCTGCCCGGGACCGGAATCGAAGACCTGGCTGAACAGGACCGTCAGGGTGAAACCCACCGTCATGGACAGCCAGACCGCCCAGGCCCGCGGTTCAACGCCCGCCACGCGCGCCGCCACGATCGGCCCGAACGCCGCGCCCAGCGCCGACCACGCAAACAGCACTCGCCCGAATATGGTCGCTGGAACACTCAGCGTGATAATGACGGCCAGCACGCAGATCGCGCTCATGACCAGCCGGGAAACCAGCAATTCCCGCTGCGGCCAGCGTTTCGTAACGCCCAGATCATGCGCCACCGCCCCCGCGGCGGCCAGCAGGATGGAATCCACGGTCGACATGACCGCCGACAGCACCGCGGCGACCACTACGCCAGCCAGCGCGGCGGGCAGCAGATCCGCCGTCATGCGGTAGAAAATGTTTTCCGCATTGCCGAGATCGGCGACGAGAGCGCGGCCCGCCAGCGCCAGCGCCGCCATGCCCAGGAACACGATTACGCCCCAGCTAATGGCAATGATGAACCCGCGAATCCGGCTTTTTTCGTCCTTGACCGCCATCAGGCGATTGAGAAGCTGCGGCTGGCCGTAGGTGCCGAGCCCCACGCTGAAAATCCCCAGCGCAAACCCGGCGAACAGGAAGAAGGGCTGCCCCCCGTCCCACGCCAGATAGCCCTCCGGCGCGGTGGCCTGAAGCGTCTGGATGATCCCGGCGGGGCCGCCGGCCGCGATCACCGCTACAACAGGCAGGAAAATCGCGATCAGCCACATGATGGCCGCCTGAACCGTGTCCGTCACCGAGGCCGCCCAGAACCCGCCAAGGAAGACATAGATCAGGATGATCGCCGCCCCGATCATCACGCTTTCCGCCACGCGCATGTCGAATGCCGCGGCGAACGCCGCGCCGGCGGCCTGGAACTGCGCGGCGATGTAGAAAATAAAGCAGAAGACGATCAGCGCGCTGGCCGTCCACACAATGGCGCGCCGCCAGCTTCCCCCGCTGCGCGCGGCCAGGAAGTCCGTCAGCGTAACGTGGTTTTCCTCCACGGTTTCGGCCCGCAGCCGCGGCCCGAACCACAGCCAGACCAGCACATAGCCCAGCCATGTCCCCGGCAGCATCCATAATGCCGAGACGCCGAACACATAGACAAATCCGGAAAACCCAAGCAGCACCCAGGCGGAAGAGGTGGAGGCCGCATAGGACAGTCCCGCGACCCACGGCCCGAGCGCGCGGCCGCCCAGGAAATAATCGGATTCGCTCTTGTTTCGCCGGCTCGCCCAGATCCCGATGCCGATCAGCAGCGCCTTATAGGCAATCAGCGTCAGCAGAACGATTGTCGAATCCATGAGCTCCCCCGTCAGGCCGCAAACCGGCGCGGGACGCTAACCCACGCGCGGCTGCAACGGGAGTCCGGAAAACCGGATCAGTCGTTCGCGGCCGACGGTTCGGCGCGCTGGCGGGTTTCCCAATCCGGCGCGTGATAGGCGTCCAGCGTGGACGGCGGGAGCATCCCCTTGCCCAGCACATGATCTGCGCCCTTCTCCCCGATCATGATTGTGGGGCCGTTCAGATTGCCGTTTGTCACGGTCGGCATGATGGATGAATCGATCACGCGCAGCCCTTCCATGCCATGCACCCGGCACTCGGAATCCACCACGGCCATGTCGTCTTCGCCCATGCGGCAGGTTCCAGCCGGGTGATAGGCGGTGGCCGATTTCTCCGCCACCCACGCATCTATCTCGTCGTCGGACTGGACATCCTTGCCCGGTTGAACTTCTTCGCCCCGGTATTCGTCAAAGGCGGGCTGGGAGAATATCTCACGGGTCAGGAGCACGGCGTCGCGATAGGCCTGTTTGTCCTCTTCCTCCGACAGATAATTGAAGACTAGGCGCGGGTGGTCCTCGGGCTGCGCGGATTTCAGCGTGACTTCGCCGCGGCTCTTGGGCTTGTTGTGACCGACATGAGCCTGGAAACCGTGCCCGTCGACGGCGCTGGAACCGTCATAGGCGATCGCGCCAGCGAGGAAGTGATACTGGATATCGGGCCATTTGAGCCCCGCGCGAGAACGGATATAGCCGTTCGATTCAAAGTGATTGGTCGAACCCAGCCAGTCCTTGAACAGCATCCAACGGGCGCCGATCAGCGCTTGGCCGATCGGGTTCAGCCAGCCATTCAGGGTGATGTCCTTCTTGCAGCGATGCTGCACCCACACTTCCAGATGATCCTGAAGATTCTGGCCAACGCCCGGCAGGTCGTGCACGACCTCAATGCCATGCTCTTTCAGGTGAGCCGCGGGGCCAACGCCTGAAAGCATCAACAATTTTGGAGAGTTGAAGGCGCTGGCCGAAAGGATGACTTCGCGGCGCGCCTTGACCCGCCGCGTCTCCCCGGCCTGCCGGAACTCCACCCCTACCGCCCGCTTGCCCTTAAACAGGATGCGCGTGGTCAGCGCGTGCAGCTCTATATCCAGATTGTCCCGCTCAAGCGCCGGTTTCAGATAAGCGACCGCGGTGGAGCAGCGAATGCCCTCGCGCACGGTCATGTCCATGCGGCCAAAACCTTCCTGCCTGTAGCCGTTATAATCTTCGGTCTCGCCATACCCCGCCTGCGCGCCGGCTTTGATAAAGGCGCGATAGAGCGGGTTCTTCATGCCGCGTCCATTCGACACGCCCTGCGGCCCGCCGGCGCCGCGATAGGCGTCCTCTCCATAGACGCAATCCTCGGCGCGTTTGAAATAAGGCTGGACGTCGGCATAGCCCCAGCCCTTCGCGCCCAGATCCGCCCATTCTTCGAAATCGCCGGCGCAACCGCGTACATAGACCATGCCGTTGATCGACGACGATCCGCCCATGACCTTGCCTCGCGCGTGGTGTATCGCGCGGCCGCCCAGGCCCGGCTCCGGCTCCGAATACATGCCCCAGTCGAACTTTTCCTTGCCCATGGGGATGGAAAAAGCCGCGGGCATGCGGATGAAGATCGAGTTGTCCTTGCCGCCATACTCGATCACCAGAACCTTGTTCTGACCGTCAGCGCTCAGGCGATCAGCCAGCACACCGCCAGCAGACCCGGCCCCGATGATGACGTAGTCGGCTTCCTGGTCGTAAGCGTGGCTCACGTCTCGCCCTCCTGATCGTGTTGCGATTGGTCCTGAGTGTTTTCGTCCGGCATCGGCGTGCGTCCGCCCATGGCTGCGCGCTGGGTATGCAGGAAGTGCATGTGCCGCTCGAAATGGTCGAGAATGTCCTCGACAACCTGCGCCCGCGTGTAGCCCACCAGGTCATAGCCCTGGCTGCCTTCGAACAGGTGCGCCTCCAGACGATAGTAGCGCGAATCCTTAGATTGCGGCCGGCGAACGAAGGCCGGAATGGCATAGGGCTCCGGCTTGATTTCGTAGGTGAAATCCTGCTGCGCCTCGATGCGGACATTCAGCCTGAGCCACGGGTCGTCCCCGCCGCCGCTTTCAATATCGGCGGGCAATTGCCGCTCGCCCAGCACGCCCGCGATTTCCTCCATGGCCGGACGCGCCGTTTCTTCCAGAAAACGCACCGCCTGTTTGTGCGTGGGGAAGCTGGTCGCGCGGGCAATACGGTGTCGCCAGCTTTCGTGTGTTGGCTTGTCTTCGCGGATGCGGCCGGAGAGATAACCCGGCAGCGACTTGCGGTGAGCCTCCTCCTTCATCGCCTCCACGCGCAGCGCCTTGAACAGCCCCGCCATCATCAGGAAAAGCACGATGGAGAAGGGCAAGCCCATCACCACCACCGCGCTTTGCAGAGCGGACAGTCCGCCCGCCAGCAACAGGGCCAGTGTCAGGCCGCCGATGATCGCCGCCCACAGCACACGCATCCAGACCGGCGCGTCGGAATTGGCGTCCTTCAGGATGGAAGTGAAGTTCGACAGCACCAGAGAACCGGAATCGCCCGACGTCACGAAGAAGACGATTGCCAGAATGGTGACTGCAACGGTCGTGATTCCGGACAGGGGCAGATTCTGCAGGAACAGATAGATGGACGAACCGGGATTGTTCATCGCCTCTTGCCCGAAAGCGCTTGCGCCCCCCATCACCATCTCGATGGCGCTGTTCCCCATGATCGACATCCAGATCATCATGAAAACCATCGGCAGGATCAGCGTGCCAGCGACAAATTCGCCGATTGTCCGCCCGCGGGAAATCCGGGCCAGGAACAGCCCTACGAACGGCCCCCAGGCGATCCACCACGCCCAGAAAAACAGGGTCCAGCCGTTCAGCCATTCTGTCGGCTGGTCGAAGGCAAATGTGTTGAAGGACAACCCGATGAATTCCGACAGGTAGTCGCCGACATTCAGCACAAAAGCGTTCAACAGGAACACCGTGTCGCCGGCGAACAACACGAACAGAACAACGCCCAGCGCCAGAAGCATGTTGAATTCGGACAGCCTCCGGATGCCGCGCTCAACGCCGGTTGCCGCAGAAATAGCGGCGAACACCACGATGATCACCGCCAGTCCTGCCTGCGTGATCACGCTGTCGGGGATGCCGAACATGTAGTTCAGGCCGTAATTCAGCTGGATGATGCCGATGCCAAGGCTCGTCGCAATGCCGAAGACCGTGCCTAGCACCGCCGCAATATCGACTGTATGGCCAATCGGGCCGTAGATCCGCTTTCCGAAAATCGGGAACAGGGCGGAGCGGATCGTCAGGGGCAGGCCATGGCGATAGGAAAAGAACGCCAGCGCCATTCCGACCAGCGTATAGACGCCCCAGCCCGAAATGCCCCAATGCAGGAACGTATACTGCATGGCCCGGCGCGCATCCGCCACGCCCTCGCCCTGGACGTCAGGCGCGGCCAGGAACTGGGTGACCGGTTCCGATACGCAAAAGAACAGAAGGTCGATCCCGATGCCCGCCGAAAACAGCATCGCCGCCCATGTCAGCAACCCGAATTCCGGTTTCGAGTGATCGGGACCGAGCCGGATTTTTCCGTATCTGGAAAATCCGATGAAGATGACAAAACCCAGATAGACAAGGACGGCGAGGAAATAGAACCAGCCAAACGTGTTGGAAATCCAGGCTAGCGCGGTGTTGATCACGCTGCCCGCCTGATCGGAGAACGCCATCGCCCAAAGGGCGAACACCGCAATTCCGATGGCGGAGGCGTAGAAAACAACCGGATTGATCCGGTCCTTTGCGGGCTCCTGCTCCACGCTGTCGGTGGCTGAATCGTTCATCGCATATCCTTGTTTTTCAGGTGAGCAGGATCCGCGCCGAGGCGTCAGAATGAAAAGACGATACTGGCAACCAGCGAACCGACATTTTCCGGGGCGGCGAGGTCCGGCTTCACGCCATCGGCGTCATGCCAGCGAAGGTCGAGCGTAACGGCTTCCCAGGCTTTCGAGACGCCAATATCGTAATAGGTGTAGTCCTGCGCGGTCAGCGCGGCGCTTTCATCGAAAATCTGCCGGCCCAGCTTTCCCGAAACCGAAACGCCTTCGCCAATGGGCAGAGGATAAGATGCCGTCGTCTGCAGCGCATAGGACGGCGTATCGGGGAAGAAGTCGTCGCCGAAATAATTCTTGGCGTACCAGACGCTGGCGCCGAGATCGGCCTCGCCCAGCGTATAGCTGAGGATGCCGTAGATTTCCCAATAGTCGAGATCGGCGACCGAACCAGGGAAGGAATAATACCAGAAACCGATATCGTAACCGACGCCGCTATCGCCCACTGTGCCTGCAAACCCGACAAACGGGTCAATTTCCACGGAATTGCCCTCGCCGCCTGCGGAGGTGTTGGACGCCCACACGCCGGCATAGAAACCGGAATCGTGAGCCCATGTGAAACTGCCTTGTAGCTGGGGGCCGTCATCGCTGACCGAAAGGCCGCGATACATGTAATTGCTCGCCAGTTTGAGCTTGCCGCTCAAGGACCCGAACCCGCCTTCTTCAGACCCTTCTTCCTGTGCCAAGGCGGGAGCAGAAAGGGCCGTAGAAAAGGCGAGTAAAGCGCTAACGGCGAGATATTTTTTCAACTTGGCGGCTCCGGGCTTGTACACCGGCGCGCCACCTGAATGGCGGGGCCTGGCGGTCGTGCGCGCTGCGCCTCAAGACGGACTGATGTGGCTCGAGAACTGGCGGCTGTTCATGTTCCTGAACACATTTAAGCCGCAATCGTTCCGGCGCCGCCGCCCGCCTTCGCAAGCGGGCCCAAGCCTTCAAACAACAGGTGTTTCAAGTCATAGATCAAGCCGCGCGGGTACCTCCCGACGGCGTCCCGGGCAACGTTCTGACTGCGCGGTTTTCAGAAAAGCGGTTGACCTGACAGGGACTTAAACGCCTTCGCCGACAAACGCCTTTTCGATGACCATGTCGCCGGGCTTGGCGTTGGAGCCTTCGATGAAATCGCGCTCCAGGCACATCTCTTTCAGCTCTTTGAGCATGGCTTCGGAGCCGCAGATCATGACGCGGTCATGTTCGGGGTCCAGCGGCTTGCCGCCGATCTCCTCGAACAGCGCGCCGCTGCGGATCAGATCCGTGACGCGCCCTGTCCGTGCGCCCTCTTCCCGCGTGACGGAGTTGAAATAGACCAGTTGCTTTGCGGCTTCCTCGCCGACCAGCGGGTCGTTTTTCGTGCGCTCGACCAGCTCTTCGCTATAGGCCAGCTCCGCGTGGGTGCGGCAGGTATGGGTCAGCACGACCTCATCGTAATACTCATAGACGTCCGGCTCCCGGATCAGGCTGGCGAAGGGCGCCACGCCCGTGCCGGTGGAGAGCAGGTAGAGCCGCCGCCCGGGGCGCAGGGCGTCAGTGACCAGCGTGCCGGTCGGCTTCTTGCCCATCAGCACCCTGTCGCCCGGCTGGATATTCTTGAGGCGGGAGGTCAGCGCGCCGCCCGGCACCTTGATGGAATAGAATTCCAGCTCCTCGTCCCAGGTCGGGCTGGCGACGGAATAGGCGCGCAGGATGGGCTTTTTCTCGCCTTCCAGTCCGATCATCACGAATTCGCCCGCGCGGAAGCGGAATGTCTCCGGACGGGAGACGCGGAACGAGAAGAGCGTATCGGTGTAATGTTTCACCGAATGAACTTCCAGTTCATGGAACGCGCTGGACTTGGCGGGGCGCTCTGCGCGCGCCGCTTCGGCGGCTGCTTCACTCATCTAGGTCGTCTCGTCTTTCAGCTCTGGGCGGCCAGATTGTCGGCCTCGGGAACATGATCGGCGTCCCAGGGCGGACAGAGCAAATTACGCGCTGCTAGATATTCAGGATTATACAAACGTCCAGCGTATCGGGCGCCTGCATCGCATAACAGGGTCACGACCGTATGTCCCGGCCCCAGCGCCTCGGCCAGCCGGATCGCCCCGGCGACATTCACCCCGGAAGAACCGCCCAGCGACAAACCTTCCTCCTCAACGAGGGCGAACAGAATGGGCAGGAAATCCGCATCCTCGATCCGGAAAGCGTGATCGACCTGCAGCCCTTGAAGCTGGCCGGTGATGCGGCCAACGCCGATGCCTTCGGTGATGGAGGAGCCTTCGGATTTCAGCTCACCGGACGTGAAATAGCTGTAGAGCGCCCCGCCCGCCGGGTCGGCGAGGCCGATGGCGATATCGGGATTTTTCGCACGCAGCGACGCCGCCACGCCGGACAGCGTGCCGCCCGTCCCCGCCGCACAGACAAATCCGTCCACCTTGCCCCCGGTCTGGTCCCAGATTTCCGGGCCGGTCGTCGCTTCGTGAAAGGCGCGATTGGCCGGGTTGTCGAACTGGTTGGCCCAGAAGGCCCCGCCCGGCATGTCCGCCAGACGTTCAGCCAGACGGCGCGAGACATGGACGAAGTGATGCTCGCTGGAGAACGGAGCGGGATCGACCTCGATCACGCGGCAGCCCAACGCCCACAAAGCCTGTTTCTTCTCCGGGCTCTGGGTGCGCGGCATCACAACCACGACTTTGTAGCCCAGCGCCGCGCCAACGGTCGCCAGTCCGATCCCGGTATTTCCAGCGGTGCCTTCCACGATCACCCCGCCCGGCTTCAATGCGCCGGAGCGTTCGGCTTCGCGGATAATGCCCAGCGCCGTGCGGTCCTTCACGGACCCGCCGGGATTGAGAAATTCCGCCTTGCCATAGATTTCACACCCGGTCCGGCGCGAAGGGCCTTCCAGCTTCAATAGCGGGGTCGACCCGATCAGGCCGATAACGGCGGGTTGTCTTTCACTCACAGCAAGGGGCCTCCCTGTCCGCCCGCGGCCAATGGCTGATGTATGCCGCATTCGGTCTTGTCCTGTCCCCGCCAGCGGCCATCGCGTACATTGGCGGGCGAGGCCGGGGCCGTGCAAGGCCAGCAGCCGATCGAGACATATCCCTGTTCGACCATCGGATGCGCCGGAAGATCGAGTTTTTCAAACACCGCCTGCACGTCTTCCCGGCTCCACCCGGCCAGCGGATTGACCTTGATCCGCACGCCATCGAACTCGAACGGCTCCAGCGTCTCCCGGACTCCGCCGTGATAGCGTTTGCGCCCGGTGATCAGCGCATCATAGCCGGCCAGCGCCCGCGCGAGAGGCCGCACCTTGCGGAGCGCGCAGCAGGCGTCGGAGTCGCGCCGCCAGAGCTGGCCGTCCGCGTCCTCCGCCGCCGCTTCATCCCGGTCGGCGCGCAGGATTTTCACATTGGTCAGGCCCAGCCGTTTTACCAGCGCGTCGCGGTAATCCAGCGTCTGGGCGAAATGGCGCTCCGTATCCAGGAAGAAGACCGGCGTGTCCGGCGCGATCTCCGCGATCATCGCCAGCCCGGCCGCCGATTCCGCGCCAAAGGAAGACAGCACCGCGATCCGGCCCTTGAAGCGGTCCAGCGCGGCGGCCAGCACTTCCCGCGCCGGTCGGTCGGCGTAATCCGCATTCAACGCATCGGCCAAGGCCGCGCGGGTCTTGCGGGCGCGGCGGGCAAAGGCCGGCTCGGTCTTGTCCTCGGCCGGCTGGTAATCGCCGCTGAACGCTGTCAGCGCAGCATTCCAGCGTTCGGCCTGCCCGGACTGATCCGGCGCGACCCGGTCGAAGCCGGCGCGCTTGAGCAGACGCGCCTGATCGGGGATCAGATTGCCCACGGCCCGCAACTCGCCCTCGAACCCGCGCTCGCGCAGGCGCGCGGCCAGCGAGAATCCGCGCCCGTCCTTGAAGCTGGGGAAATGGATATCGATCCGCTCCACGCCCGCAATTTCATTGGCGATGTCTTCCAGTATCGCGTCCGGGGGAAGCGCCAGCACTTGCGGTGCCTCTGCGCTTCGAGCGGTTTCACATGTGGCTTCAATCTGCATAGACCGCCTCCTTGAACGGGTCCGCGCCGATGCGCCCGAGCGTTTCGATGAAAGTTTCTGCCCCGGTGCGGCGTTCGGTGAATACGCGGACCACGGTCAGAACCGCTTCCACCGCGCTGTCGGCCGTGAATCCGGGGCCGAGGATCTTGCCCACGGCCGACTGGCCGTCCGCGACGCCGCCAACCGTCAACTGGTAGACTTCCTCGCCCTTCTTATCGACGCCAAGCAGGCCGATATTTGCGACATGGTGATGGCCGCAGGCATTGATGCAGCCTGATATCTTGATGGTCAGCTCGCCCGCCGGCTCGTCCAGCCCGGTCTCCGCCAGCCGTTTCGATATGGCCTGCGCCAGCGGGATGGAGCGCGCATTGGCAAGGTTGCAATAATCCAGCCCCGGGCAGGAGACGATATCGCTGGCCAGCCCGGCGTTCGGCGTCGCCAGCTCCAGCCCCGCCAGCACCGCGTGGAGGTCCGCCAGATCGGCGGCGGCGACGTGCGGCAGGACCAGATTCTGCTCCTTGGTCACGCGGATTTCGCTTAAGCCATAGCGATCCGCCAGGTCGGCCAGCGCATCCATCTGGCCGGCGCTGGCGTCGCCCGGCGTCTTGCCGGTGGGCTTCAGGGAGACGACCACGCTGCGCAGCCCGTCCACCTTGTGCGGCTTCACGTTATGCGCCTTCCAGCGCAGGAAGGCCGGGTCGGCGGACTTGGCGACAGGGCGCGGATCGGCGGCGGGCGGCAGGAAGTGCGCCGCCACGCGCTCAATCTCCTCGACCGGGATGGTCAGCGGGCCGTTTTTCAGCCGGGCGAACTCGTCCTCGACCGCCTCGGTGAACGCGTCCGCGCCCATCGACTCGACCAGGATCTTGATCCGCGCCTTGTACATATTGTCCCGCCGGCCGGCGAGATTATAGACGCGCAGGATCGCCGTCAGATAGGCCAGCAGGTCCCGCTGTCCGACGAAGTCTCGCAGCTTCACCGCCACGCGCGGCGTGCGGCCTTGGCCGCCCCCGGCGTGGACCTCGAAACCGATATCCCCGTTCTCGCCCGCGACCAGACGCAGACCGATATCATGCACGCCAATGGCGGCGCGGTCCGCTTTCGCGCCGGTCACCGCGATCTTGAATTTGCGCGGCAGGTAAGTGAATTCCGGGTGCAGCGTCGACCATTGCCGGATCAACTCGCACCACGGGCGCGGGTCTGAAACCTCGTCAGCGGCCGCCCCGGCGAACGGGTCCGTCGTGGTGTTGCGGATGCAGTTTCCGGACGTCTGGATGGCGTGCATCTCAACGCTCGCCAACTGGTCCAGAATTTCCGGAATATCGACCAGGCGCGGCCAGTTATACTGGATGTTCTGGCGCGTCGTGAAATGGCCGTAGCCCCGGTCATAGGTGCGCGCGACATGCGCCAGCATCCGCAACTGGTCCGAGCTCAGGACCCCATAGGGGATCGCCACGCGTAGCATATAGGCGTGCAGTTGCAGATAGACCCCGTTCATCAGGCGCAGCGGCTTGAACTGATCTTCGGTCAGATCGCCCTTGATGCGCGCCGCCACCTGACCGCGAAACTCCTCCACCCGCTCGCGGACCAGCGTGTCGTCGATCTCGTCATATCTGTACATGATCGGCTCCCTGTTTCGCCGCTTCGCGCGTCGAGCCGGCCGTGGGCCCGAACAGACGGATGGATTCCCGCCGCAGTTTTGCGCCGCTCAGCGCCGCGCCCTCGACATCGATGGCGTAGGGGCCGACCACCACGCCTTCTTCCGCCAGCGCGGCTTCGAGTGCGCTGTCCAGAGCGTCGTCGCTATAGCGCGCGGCGTCCTCGAAATGCTGGGTCCAGCCGCCTTCCGCCTTCCGATAGACGACGCGGCCATCCTCCAGACGGTTTGCCGTGATCGCCTTCATGCCGCGCTCCGCTCAGCTTGCGCGGCCAGCGCCCGAACCTCGCCGGACGACGTGCGGGCATGGCGCGCCACCTCGCCGACAATGATGACGGCCGGACCTTTCACGGCTTCCCGCGTCACCAGCTCGCCCAGCCGGGAGAGCGTTCCGGTCAGGATGCGCTCATCGGCGCGCGTTCCATTCTCGATCAGGGCGACCGGGGTCGCCGGATCGCGGCCCGCCTCGATCATCGCCGCCGCGGTCTCCGCCGCCGTGCCGACGCCCATATAGACGACCACCGTATGGTTGGCGGCGCTCAGCGCCGTGTAATCCACGGTCTGCCCGCCTTTTTTCGGCTGGCCGGTGACGAAGCTCACCGCCTGCGCCGAATCCCGGTGCGTCAGCGGCGTCTGCGCGGAGGCGGCGCAGGCCAGCGCGGCGGAAATTCCGGGCGTCACATGCGCCTCGATACCCGCCTCGCGAAGGGCTTCCAGCTCCTCGCCGCCGCGCCCGAAAATGAAGGCGTCGCCGCCCTTCAGCCGGACGACATTGCGCCCCTGCCGGGCCTGTTCGATCAGGATTTCATTGATCCGTTCCTGCGGCACGGGGTGGGTTCCCCGCGACTTGCCGACATCGATGCGGTGCGCATCCCGCCGCGCGCGGTCGATGACCTCCGGGCTGACCAGCCGGTCATGCACGATAACGTCCGCGTCGCGGATCAGGCGGGCGGCCTTGACCGTCAGAAGCTCCGGATCGCCCGGCCCGGCGCCGACCAGATGCACCACGCCGGTTTTCTCCGGCGCGGCGCCCCGGAACGTATCCAGGCTCTGCAGAAGCACCCGGCGCGTTCCCGGCGCGTCGCCCTTGTCCGCGGCGATGGCGGCGGGACCGCGCAGGGCGCTGACCCAGAATTCACGCCGCGTCTCGAAATCCCCGATCACCGATTTCACGGTATCGCGCAGATCATTCGCCGCTTCCGCGAGAATGCCCGCCCCCGGCGCCACCACGCCCTCGACGGCGGAGCGCAGGTCGCGCGCCAGGACCGGCGCGGCGCCGCCGGTGGAAAACGCCACCGTCACCGCGCCCCGGTCGATCACCGCAGGCGTGTAGAAATCGCAGAGATCGATGCGGTCGACGACATTGACCAGCGCCCCCGCCCGCTTGGCGCGCCGCGCCAGCCGGGCGGCGAGACGGGTTTCCTCCACCGCAATGAAGACCAACGCCGCGCCATCGAATGCCGCGGGCGGCACGCGCGGGCTGGCGTTCACCGTCACGTCGGTCTGCATCCCGGCTGGCAAACGCCCCTCGCCGCCCAGCGTATGCCAGGCCACCGCGCAGGGCGCGGCGCGGAACAGGCGCAGCTTGTTCTCCGCGGCCTCACCGCCGCCGACGATCACAATTTTGGCCCCCTTCAGGGGCAGGGCGGGCATGAACTGATCCATGACGGACCTCCTCAATTAGCCGCGCCATGTGGCAGGAAATTATTGCTTTCCTCAAACCATGTTTTCTTGTGTTTCATGATAGATTTTCTATTGTATTGAAATGAGCGCCCTTCCCCCGCTGAATGCCTTGCGCGCCTTCGAGGCCGCCGCCCGCTGCGGCGGCTTTTCAGCGGCCGCCGAGGAGCTGAGCGTCACCCCCGCCGCCGTCGGTCAGCAGGTGCGTCATCTCGAGGAGATTCTTGGCGTCACCCTGTTCGAGCGGGAGGGCCGGTCCCTGCGCCTGACCGAT
>NZ_ASJA01000015.1 GCF_000412185.1 Euryhalocaulis caribicus | reverse complement strand
ACCTTCTCCCCTCCATAGGGGAGAAGGGACTGACCCTGCTCGGTTTGTTAGCTATTCCCTTACTCCGGCGCGACGCGCCAGAGGACATCGCCGACATCGTCGGTGACCAGCAACGCGCCGTCCTGCGCCACGGCGACGCCCACCGGGCGGCCATGCGCTTCGTCGTCTTCGGTGAGGAATCCGGTGAGGAAATCTTCCGCCTCGCCCGCGGGTTCGCCGTTCGCGAACGGCACGAAGACCACCTTGTAGCCGGCGAAGTCAGAGCGGTTCCATGAGCCGTGCTGGCCGATAAACGCGCCGCCCTGATAGCGGACCGGGAACCCTGATCCTTCATAAAAGGTCAGGCCCAGAGAAGCGGTGTGCGCGCCCAGCGCATAGTCCGGCTTGATGGCGCCAGTGACCGTTTCCATCGGCACGGATTCGCGCTCGAAGCGCGGATCCATGTTCTGGCCGAAATAGGACCAGGGCCAGCCATAGAAACCGCCCTCCCGAACGCTGGTCATGTAATCGGGCACCAGATCGTCGCCCAGCATGTCGCGCTCGTTCACGGCGGTCCACAAGGCCCCGTTTTGGGGATTGATCGCCAGCCCGACCGGATTGCGCAGGCCGGTCGCGTACAGGCGCATGTTCGATCCGTCGGGGTCATAGGCGTGGATGGCTGCGCGGTTCTGCTCCACGCCCATGCCGCTATCGCCGACATTGGAGACCGATCCGACGGCGACAAACAGGGTCCGGCCGTCCGGCGAGGCGATAACATTGCGCGTCCAGTGGCCGTTATTGCCCGTATTGAAGGGCAGGTCGGCGACCCTTTCTGGGGTTTCCAGGATCTCCGTCTGGCCCGGCTGATAGGAAACGCGGATCAGGGCGTCGGTATTGGCGACATAGAGGAAGCCGTCCAGATATTCGATCCCGAAGGGCTGGTTCAGATCGTCCAGCAGGAGATGCCGCTCATCGGCCGCGCCGTCGCCGTTCGTGTCGCGCAGCAGGATGAGATTGTCGGGGCTTTCGTCTTCCAGCGCGCCGGCATTGCCCATGATGCGGCGCTCGAAAAAGCCGCGGATGCCGCCGCCCTCGCTGGGCTCGCTCGAGGATTCAGCGATCAGGACATCGCCGTTGTCCATCACGAAAACCTGGCGCGGATGATTGAGATCGCGGGCGAAGGCGTTGACGGTGAAACCTTCCGGCGCGGCCGGGGCCTCGCCCTCCGCCCAGCCGATCGGGTCAGCGGTCTTGATGGTGGGAAGGGTCTGGACCCTGGGCGCTTCCAGTTGCGGCTCCGGCCCTGTCGTCTTGCCGATCGGATCGGGATCGCCGCCGCCGCAGGCCGCCAGGATGAGCGCCGCTCCGGCGCCTGTCAGTACCATTCGCAGCAACATTACCGTCTCTCCTTTGCGCGCGGGGCGTGCCTTCATTAAGTCTAGCGCAAGGCGGCGCGGCCCGCCACGCGAGTTCAACGAGGAGACTTAAGTCATGGCCCTTCCCGCCGACCAGCTGGAATCGATGCTGCGCGAGGCGTTTCCCGGCGCCGAGATCGAGATTACCGACCTTGCCGGGGATGGCGACCACTACAAGGCGAAAGTGGTCTCCGCGGACTTCGCCGGCATGACGCGCGTCAAACAGCACCAGACCGTCTATGCCGCCCTGAAGGGCAAGATGGGCGGGGAGCTGCACGCCCTGGCGCTGGAAACCAGCGCGCCTTGATCCCGCGCCGCCCCCTGGGCGCGACCGGCGCTGAAATCCCGGTTCTGGGCCTTGGAATATCGGGCCCGCACGCCGCGGCATGGACGCGCGCCGGCCATACGGAAAAACTGATCCGGCGCGCGGCCGCGCTGGGCGTCACCGCGTTCGATACCGCCCCCTTTTACGGCGCGGGCGAGGCCGAGACACGGCTGGGCCGGGCGATAGAGGGACTGGACCGGGATACGCTGTTTCTCAGCACCAAGGCCGGCACGTATCGCGAAGGCGGCGCATGGAAGAAAGACTTCTCTGCGGACGGCGTGCGCGCCTCGCTGGAGGCTTCTCTGGCGCGGCTGGGCGTGGGCGCCGTGGATGCGTTCTTCCTGCACGGACCAGGCGCGGACCAGATGACGGACGGCCTGATGACGGCGCTGTCCGACATGAAGGCGGAGGGCAAGTATCGCTATCTGGGCATGTGCGGGCGCGGCGACGAGATCTATGCCGCGCTGGACACCAGGGCGTTCGACCTTCTGATGGCCCCGGTGCATGTGCGCCTGACCCCGCCCGAGGCGAAGCGGATCAGCGCGGCGCGGGATGCCGGGCTGGGGCTGTTCGGGATCGAGATATTTTCGCCCTCCATGGGCGGGCCGCGCATTCCCACCCGGCCGGCCGATTTGCGCGTTCTGGCCAAATGGGCGCGCGGCGACCGGCGCATGCGCAGCTATCTGAAGCCCGATGAGTGCCTGAAATACGCCGTGGCGAGCGGCGCATGCGATTGTGCGCTATTCTCCACCACCCGCCTGAAGCATCTGGAGGCTAACGCCGACGCTGCCAGGACGCTTGATTTGAACCAACCGCCTTCCTAGCTGTTTGACCAACGCCCAACGCGAAGCGAGTAACCGATTATGACCGACCAGGCCGTCCTCGACGAAATCAAGTCCATCGTGGAATCCAACGATGTCGTTGTGTTCATGAAGGGCACGCCGACCTTCCCGCAATGCGGGTTTTCCTCCGTCGTCGCGCAGGTGCTGGACTATCTGGGCGTGAAATATCAGGGCGTGAACGTGCTGGAGCGTCAGGAAATCCGCGAGGGCGTGAAAGCCTTCACCGACTGGCCGACCATCCCGCAGCTTTACGTGAAGGGCGAATTTGTCGGCGGCGCCGACATTGTCCGCGAGATGTTCGAACAGGGCGAGCTGAAAACCTATCTCGCCGACAAGGGCGTTCTGGAAGAGGCGGCCTGACAGCCATGAGCAAATCCGCCGGCGACCATCCGATCACGATTGAGACCGAACCCCGCCGGGTGACGGTCGAGGCCGGCGGCCGGACGATTATCGAGGCCAATGTCGTTCTGGTGCTGAAAGAAGCAGGTTATAAACCGGTCTTCTATTTCGCACGCGACGCCGCCGCGATGGCGCTTCTGGAAAAGTCGGATCACGTCACGCATTGCCCCTATAAGGGCGACGCCACGCATTATCACGTCCGCACGCCGGACGGTCTGATCGAGAATGCGATATGGTCCTACGAGGACCCCAGGGATGGCGTGTCAGAGATCAAGGATCATCTGGCGGTCTATCCGTCCAAGCTGGACATGACCGAGCACTAGCCCCGCTTCGGCGCGGCCTTCTTAAGCGCCGCCATGTCGGCGCCGCGGATTTCTTTCAGATGCGCGCTGATGGTCTCCAGCGGCCAGTCCCACCACGCGATATCCAGCAGATCATCAATGATGTGATCGTCGAAACGCATGCGGATCAGGCGCGCCGGATTACCGGCGACGACGCCGAATGGCGGCACGTCGGAGGCGACGACGCTCTTGGCGGCGATAATCGCGCCATGCCCGACCTCCACGCCCGGCATGAAGGAGGCGTCGCGGCCGATCCAGACATCATGGCCGATGACCGTATCGCCCCGGAAACCTTCCTTGGGGTCGGCGTCCCTGGCGAAGTCTTCCCAGCCATGATCGAAAATCTCGAACGGGAAGGTTGAGAAGCCGGCCATCGGATGGTTGGCCCCGTTCATGATGAAGCTGACGCCCGCCGCGATGGCGCAGAACTTACCGATCACCAGCTTATCGCCGATGAAGTCATAGTGGTAATGGACGCACTTGTCCTCGAACGTCTCGGGGGCGACCGGGTCGTCATAATAGGTGTAATCGCCGATCTCGATCAGCGGATTTTTGACAACCGGCTTCAGGAAACAGACGCGCGGATGGTCCGGCAGCGGTTGCGGATTATTCGGATCAGGGCCGGTCATGAGGCGCGTCATACCATAAGTTAACAGAGAAAAGGGGGCGCTTTGGAGAGCGCCCCCTGATCCGTTTTTCGAAATTCCCCGAGTTTTACGAGGAGTAGAATTCGATAACCAGGTTCGGCTCCATCTGGACCGGATACGGCACGTCCGCAAATTCCGGCTGACGGATATAGGTGGCGGTCATGCCCTTGGCTTCGACCTCGATATAATCGGGGATGTCGCGCTCCTGGCTTTCCAGGGCTTCCAGCACCAGGGCCATGTTGCGGGACTTCTCGCGAATCTGAATGACGTCGCCGGCGCGCAGGCGCATGGACGGCGTCTTGGCCTTCTTGCCGTTCACGGTCACGTGGCCGTGGTTCACGAACTGGCGCGCGGCGAAGACGGTCGGCACGAACTTGGCGCGATAGACCAGCGCGTCGAGACGGGATTCCAGCAGGCCGATCAGGTTTTCCGCGGCGTTGCCCTTCTGGCGGGACGCTTCCTTGTAGGTGTTGCGGAACTGCTTCTCGGTGATGTTGCCGTAATAGCCTTTCAGCTTCTGCTTGGCGCGCAGCTGCAGGCCGAAATCGGACAGTTTGGACTTGCGGCGCTGGCCGTGCTCGCCCGGGCCGTACTGGCGCTTGTTCACCGGGGACTTCGGACGGCCCCAGATGTTCTCGCCCATGCGGCGGTCAATCTTGTACTTCGCGGATTCGCGCTTCGACATGCATTCCTCTCAACGACGTGGTCCGGCAGCGCCCCCCATGGGCCCTGCGATTGAAACGGCGGCGCTCACGTCACCCGTTGCTTTTCAATGTATCCCGCGCGTTTGCGGGAAGCGCGGCATATGCCGCGTCAGCCCTGGCAAGTCAATGACAGGGCTGTAAGTGCGGCGGGCCGCTCAGGCCTCGCCCATTTTCGGCAGGTCGATCTCAAGGATCGCCATGTCGAAATTATAGGAGATGTCTTTCGGGTCTTCGTCGTCCTTGAAGATGATCCCGAGGAATTCGTCGCCCTTGTAGACTTCCAGCGAGTCGTCCGTCTGGGAGCGCTTGCGCACGTCCAGGTTCGGGTTGAGCTTGGTCTGGAGATAGGCTTCCAGGCGGCGGATTTCGTCGTCTCTGACAGTCGGCACGGCGGCTCCCTTCGCATTGAGTATGAATGGTTTGAATTGCCGCTCTAACTATAGAGCGCGCGCCGTTCCGTCCACCGGATCGCCGCTTTAAAGGCTGTGATCCATGCTCTCCGCCGGGCGGTCGCCACAGCGGCCCACGGCCTTGGCCGGAACGCCGGCGACGGTGCAGCGGGCGGGCACGTCCTTCAGCACGACGGAGTTGGCGGCGATGCGCGCCTCGTCCCCGATATTGATGGGGCCGAGCACCTTGGCGCCCGCGCCGACCAGCACGCCCTTGCCAAGTTTCGGGTGACGGTCGATGCCGCGCGCGCCGGTGCCGCCCAGCGTCACTTCGTGCAGCAGGGAGCAGCCATCGCCGACCTGCGCCGTTTCGCCGATCACGACCGAGGTCGCATGGTCGATCATCACGCCCTTGCCGATGGTCGCGGCGGGGTGGGCGTCCACGCCGAACGTCTCCGAGACGATGGACTGGATGTGCAGGGCCATCGTCTCCCGCCCCTCGCCCCACAGCCAGTGGGCGACGCGATAGGACTGAAGCGCGTGATAGCCCTTGTAGTAGAGAAAGGGCTGAAGATAGGTGCGGCAGGCCGGGTCGCGCTCATAAACCGCCAGCAGGTCTTCGGTCGCGGCTTCGGCGATGCCGGAATCGGCGGCCAGCGCCTCCTCGAACACGGTGCGGGCCTGCAGGGCGTTCAGATCCCCGTCGCCCAGCTTGCGCGCCAGCGTATAGGCCAGCGCCGCGCCCAGCGTCCTGTGGTTGAGAACCGAGGCGTTCATGAAGCCGGACAGCACCGGCTCCTCCGCCGCCGCGGCGGCGGCTTCCAGCCTCAGCGTCGGCCACGGGGATTCGTGGCTGGCGTCCGTCGATACCGCGTGAAGTTCTGTCATGGCTTCGTCCCTTGCTCGCCAAGCATAGCACGGGCCAGCGGCGCGCCAATTTCGCCCGTCACGGCCATATGGTGCGCCCGCAGCAGCATCGCCACCGTCAGCGAGTCAGTTATTTCGCCCGACAGCACGCGATTGAGGGCATCCATGAAAGGAACACGGTCGATTTCCATGTCCGCTTCGGCGTCCTCCGGGTCCGGCTCCGCCACGCGCTTCAAGCCTGTCGCGATATAGCAAATGGACAGTTCGTCAGAGGTGGAGTTGGAAAGATGAAAGCGGATCATCTCGTCCCAGTTTTCCGCCTCCAGCCCGGTTTCCTCCAGCAGCTCGCGCCTGGCCTCGTCCAGCGGGTCGGCGTCCAGACGCCCGCCGCCTTCCGGGCATTCCCAGCTGAAGCGGTCCAGCGCATAGCGCCACTGGCCGACCAGCCAGATCGTCCCGTCCTCCTCTATGGGCAGGACGCCGATGGCGGTGTGCCGCGCCGACAGCAGGCCATAGATGCTGGGCGTGCCGCCGGGCGTGATCACGTCGTCCTCGAACACCCGGATCCACGGGTTCTCATAGACGATGCGGCGTTTCAGGCGGGTCCAGGGATTGTCGCGGCTCACGCCCCCTACCCCCGGCCGCGATACGGCGCCACGCCCTGATCGGGGACCCAGACGCCTTTCGGCGCCTCGCCCGTCTGGAAGAAGATGTCGATGGGAATGCCGCCGCGCGGATACCAGTAGCCGCCAATGCGCAGCCAGACCGGATCCAGCCGGTCGATCAGGCGCCGGGCGATGGTCATGGTGCAGGCCTCGTGAAAGGCGCCGTGATTACGGAAACTGGTCAGGAACAGTTTCAGGCTCTTGGATTCGACGATCCAGTCCTTCGGCACGTAATCGATCACGATATGGGCAAAGTCCGGCTGCCCGGTCACCGGGCAGATGGAGGTAAATTCGGGGGCCGTGAAACGGATGACGTAAGGGGCGTCTGTGGCGGGGTTCTCCACCCGCTCCAGCACGGCCTCATCCGGGGAAGCCGGGGCGTCCGACGTGGAGCCCAGCTGTTCCAGGCCTGAATAGCGTTCGTCTGTCATAATAGGCGTGTCCTAAACCGGAGGCGCGCGGGAATACAATCGCGCTTGCGCGTTTTGTGCCTATATTGGGCGCAACGTCCCGCGCTTTTAAGGGAGCCGCCCATGCACGGCGCCGATTTTCTGTTGCCCGCACTGATCTTTCTGGCCGCCGGCGTGGGGGCGATCCTGATTGCCCGGCCGCTGCGCATTTCGCCCATTGTCGGATTCCTCGCCGCGGGGGTGCTGCTGGGCCCCGGCGCGCTGGGCGTGCTGGAGGATAACGAGACAACGGCCTTCCTGGCGGAGCTGGGCGTGGTGTTCCTGCTGTTCGATATCGGGCTGCATTTCTCCGCGCGGGATCTGGTGGAGCGCAAGGCGGACATGCTGGGCCTGGCCCCCGCGCAGATGGCGCTGTGCGGGGCGGCCTTTATCGCCCTTGCCCGGTTCGCCGGACTGGACTGGCCCATCGCCATCGCCGTGGGCGGGGCGCTGGCGCTGTCCTCCACCGCCGTCGTGGCGCGCGTGCTGGCCGAGCGGAATTTGCAAACCTGCCCGCTGGGGCGCAGCGGAACGGCGGTTCTGATTTTCCAGGACATCGTGGCGATCTTCCTGCTGGTCTTCGTCGCGTCGCTGGCCGGGGACGGGGAACACAGCGTGGCGGCGGACGCCGGCATGGCGGCGTTGAAGGGCGCGGCGGCGTTCGTGGTGGCGCTGACGCTGGGGCGGCTGGTCATCACCCCGGTGTTCAAGGCCCTCGCCCGCACCCGCAATGACGAGGTGTTCACCGCCTTCGCCCTGCTGCTGGTCGTGGCCGCAGCATGGTCCACCGGGGCGCTGCACCTGTCGCTGACGCTGGGGGCGTTTCTGGCCGGGATGATCGTGGCCGACACCCCCTATCGCCACGTCATCCAGACCGAGGCCAAGCCGTTCCGCAACCTTCTGCTGGGCCTGTTCTTCATCAATGCCGGTATGGCGGTGGAGCTGAACGTGCTGTTCGGCTACCTGCCCTGGATCATTGGCGGCGCGCTGTTCGTGCTGGCGCTCAAGACCGCGCTGATCATCGGGGCGGCGCTGGCCAATCGCTGGACCGCGCCGGGCGCGACGCAGCTGGGCTTTCTTCTCTCCCAGTCTTCCGAGTTTGCGCTGGTCATCATTGCCATGCCGGCGGTGGCCGGGGCGCTGGAAGGCGACATGGCGGGCGTGCTGATCGCCGTGGTGGCGCTGACGCTGGCGGTGACGCCGGTGTGGTCGCAAACCGGCATGAAGCTGGCCCGCAAGATCGTCGAGGCGCGCCGCAAGCCGGGGGAGGAGGCGCCCGCCTCCGCCTCGCCCGACGCGCGGCCCGTCGTGGTGTTCGGCATGAACCAGACCGGGCGGCTGGCCGTCGATGCGCTGACCTTCGCAAAGCGGGATCATCTGGCCATGGAAATCGACCCGGACGCGTTCATCTCCGCCATCGCTGACGGCTATCACGTCACGTTCGGGGACGCCGCCGATATGCGCCTGATGGAGACAATCGGCATGACGAACGCCTGCGCGCTGGTCATTTCCCGTCCGCGGTTCGAGCTGTCGGAAGAGCTGACGCCCTTCCTCAAGCAGCAATATCCCGATCTGGAGCGTTTCGTGGCCGTGGAGACCCGCCATGATCAGGAGCGTCACGCCGCGCTGGGCATTCACGCCGTGATCGTGAAGGGAAAACCCAAGGGGGTGGAGCTGGTGGTGGACATGCTGCGCGCCATCCAGGTGGACAATGAGACGATCGCCGCATGGCTGGCCGATGTGCGTGAAAAGCAGAGCGGCGGGGACGCGGACGCCCCCGCCGGCCGTGCTGAGGCGGAAGCCGCCTGACGCGTCTAGCGCGCTGTCGCCAGCTGGGTCCGGGCGCTGTTCACCGCGGCCCGCAATCTTTCGGCCCCGGCGTCCGCGCCGTCCTCGAACAGGATATCAAGATCCCGCTGCGCCAGCGCGTATTCGCCCTGCTGGTAACGCAGGGCCGCGCGGTTGCGGCGAGCGATATCGCTGGCCGGGTTTTCCTGCAGGGCGGCGTCGCAGGCCGCCTCGGCGCCCGCCATATCGCCCTGCCGGGCGGCGATGGCGCATAGATTGGCCCAGGCGATGGCTTTCGACTTGTAGCTGACGGGTTCTTCCAGCGCGCGGCGCGTGAAGCGTTCCGCCTTGTCGTAATCGCCATCCAGCGCGGCGCGCGCGCCGACCTGAACAAGGGACGGGCCGAACGTCTTCACTTCAAAATGATCGGCGCCGACCGATCCGGCGAAAGACAGGGCCAGAGCGGCCGCGGCGGTTTCGATAATTCCAGACATGATCGCATTCTCCTGATCGCTGTTGGCGCTCCAGAGATGGATCGTCTATTATTAAATGAGAATGTTGGTTTTTGGCTAGTTGATATACAATTATGAATAATTGGGATGATGTCCGGATCTTCCTGGCGGTTGCCGACGCGGGCAGCCTGTCCGCAGCGGGCCGCAAGCTGAAGATGAGCCAGCCCACCGTGGGCCGGCGGGTCGAGGCGCTGGAGGCGCGATTTGGCGCCACCCTGTTCTCACGCGGGCCGCGCGGCCTGAGCCTGACCGATAGCGGCGAGGCGGTTCTGGAGCACGCCCGCGTCATGGAGCGTGAATGGTTCAGCGCCGAAACCGCCGCGGAGGGCCAGAGCACCGGCCTGACCGGCGACATCACGCTGTCGGTTGGCGAGGGCATCGGCACGGAATGGCTGCCCCGGGTTCTGGGAGAATTCCATGAACGCTATCCCGACATCATCACGCATGTGACGGTGGAGGCGCGCACGGCCAATCTGGTGCGGCGGGAGGCCGATATCGCCTTGCGATTTGGCGGCCCCGGCGAACAGGCGACCACGCTGGCCCGCCGCGCGGCGCGGGTCGGCTTCGGGTTCTACGCCGCGACATCCTATGTGGAGCGGCGCGGCGCGCCCGGTACGCTGGACGACCTGGCCAGTCACGATACGGTCTGGGCCAATTTCGGGACCGGCGTGATCTGGCCCCCGGAAATCGGCGGCCAGCCCGTCGCGCCGGGCCGGATCACCTTCCACACCAACAGCCCCGCCGCCCACATGTCGGCTGTAGTGGCCGGGTTCGGCGTCGGCGTGCTGTCCCACCGCTGGGCGGCCAACCGGGAAGACCTGACGCGGCTTCTGCCCGACACCTCCGCCATGGCGCTGGATCTCTGGCTGGTCACGCACCGGGAATTGCGCACCAGCGCCCGTCTGCGCGCCCTGTTCGATTTCCTTGTCGAGGTTCTGGCGCGGGACGCCGCCTATCTGGAGCTTGGCGAGGCTTGAGCAGCGTTGGCGGGAACGGCGGCCGGGGGATTTCGTTCTATTTTCCGCCCGCCAAGCAACAAGGAAGACGGACATGAATACCGACGAACTTCAAGGAAAGTGGAAACAGCTCAAAGGCTCGGCGCAGGCCCAGTGGGGCAAGCTGACCGATGACGATCTGGACTGGGTTGAAGGCCGGCGCGAACAGCTGATCGGCAAGATCCAGGAACGCTACGGCAAGGATCGCGAGGCCGCGCGCGAGGAAGTCGACACCTGGCTTCGCAAGGCCTGATCCCTTCCCTGTATCACGCATAAAAAAAGGCGCCGCGTTTGCGGCGCCTTTTCATTGTCTGGCTGTATCAGCCGGTGCGTCAGCGTCGGCCCCTGACAAGTCCGGCCAGAATGCTCAGCACGAACAGGATCACGAAGATCCAGAACAGGATCACGGCGATCTGAGCCGCACCGCCCGCGATGCCGCCAAAACCGAACACGGCGGCGATGATCGCAATGATGAAGAAGATTAGCGCCCAACGGAGCATGATGAAGTCCTCCAGTTTAATTCCGGAAAAGTGAACGGTTGACCGTCCAAACCGGTTCCGAAGATTTTTTATTTTCCTTGGCGCGCGCCTGCGCCGGTCCAGCCGAAGCCCGCGCCAACCAGCGTGAGCGCGGCGGCGCCCGCCATGATCCAAGGATAGGCGCCGGTGAACCCGCCAAGGGCGGCGGCCAGCGCGCCCGCCAGCGCCACGCCGATCATCCCGGCAATGCGGCTGGCGGCGTTATTGACGCCGGAGGCCAGCCCCTCATGCCGTTCCGGCGCGGCGCGTATGACGCCATCGGTCAGCGGCGCGACAAACAGCGCGAACCCGAACCCCGTCACGCCCATCGGCGCAAGCACTCCGGCCCAGAGCGGCCAGTCACGGCCCGCAGCCAGCAACGCGAACCCAAGCGCCGCCAGTACGGGACCGGCGACCAGCAACAGCCGCGCGCCGACGCGATTCTGCAATGCGCCTGACACCGACGAGAGAAATCCCATCGGCAAGGTGAAGGGCAGAAAGACCGCGCCCACGGCGGCCGCGCTCAGGCCCCGCGCTTCTGTCAGTTCAAAAGGCAATAAAAGGAATGCAGATGACAGCGCCGCATAGAGGCAAAGCGTCAGGGCGTTAAGGGCGGAGAACCGCAAGGACGAGAAAATCCCCAGCGGCATCATCGGACTGGAGGCATTCTTCTCCCGCATCAGGAAGGCGGCGGCGAGGATCAGTGAAAGCGCCAGGGCGGCCCAAGCCCGGAGATCGCCGATATTCCGCTCCCCCAGCCGGGTCAGCGAGAAGGCCAGCGCGCCCAGCGCCAGAACGGCCAGCGCCGCGCCCGGCCAGTCCAGACGGCGCGCCGCCTCGTCCCGGCTTTCGCCGCTGAAAACCGCGCCCGCCGCCAGCGCGGCGAGCGCGATGGGAATATTGAGATAGAAAATATAGCGCCAGCTGAGCACATCGACGATCCAGCCGCCCAGCACCGGGCCGAGCGCGGTGGTCAGGGCGGAGGCGCCCGCCCATACCCCTATCGCCGCGCCGCGCTCTGCCTTCGGGAAGGTCGCCGCGATCAGCGCCAGACTGGCCGGGGCCAGCACAGCGCCGGCCAGTCCCTGCAGCGCGCGGGCCGCAATCAGCGCATTGGCGTTGGGGGCAAGGCCGCAGAATATCGAGGCGGCGGCAAACCCGGCCACGCCCGCCAGGAAGGCGCGCTTGCGCCCGAACCGGTCCGCCCCGGCCCCGCCCAGCAGGGTGAAAGCGGCCAGCATCAGCATGTAGATGTTCACGATCCACTGGGTCTGGACGACATCGGCCGGAAGCTGCGCCCGCATCACCGGCAGGGCCACGGCCACCACCGATCCGTCAATGAAGACCAGCGCCGAGCCCAGAACGCAGGCCGTCAGGGTCAGATAGCGTTTGCGCCGGGCCGCGCCCTCACAATCGCCGGACGTGCGCAGCACGCCTTCATCGCAGGGCTGGCGGAAGGGTCCGGACATTGGCGGCTCCCCGGCGTCGCTTCAGATATGTGGTGCGGACGGCGGGGATCGAACCCGCAAGGCCATTCGGCCGAGGGATTTTAAGTCCCTTGCGTCTACCAATTCCGCCACGTCCGCACGTGGGCTGCGATCATGCCGTGTTTGCCGCGCGGCTCAATCCCCGCAACGCCGCTGGAACCGGATTTTTTCTGATCCGTTTGATCAGCGCCGCCCAAGCCAGCCAAGGAATTTGTACGGACATGGATATCTATACGCGGATCAAGGAAGATCACGACAAGGCGCGCGAGCTGATGAACCAGATCGCGGACACCACTGCGCGCGCCAAGAAGACGCGCCACGACCTGTTCGAGGATTTCAAGATTGATCTGTGGTCGCATCACAAGGTGGAGGAAGCCACCTTTTACGACCTGCTGACCCAGAAGGGCGACTCCGCTGAATCCTACGAGGCCAAGAACGAGCACCACATGGTCAATTCCATGCTTGAAGAGCTCGACACCATGCCCAAGGACAATGAGCAATGGGGTCAGAAATTCGGAGCCATGAAGGAGCTGATCGAGCACCACATGGAAGAGGAGGAAGAAGAGTTCTTCACCCTCGCCCGCAAGGAGTTTAGCGAAGAGGAAGCCCAGGAGCTGGGCAGGCGCTTCGACTCCCGCAAGAAAGTCGTCGCGCCCGCCATTACCCCGATGAGCGAGGGCTGAGCCTTACCGGCCCAGCGCGTCCAGCGGCGCGACGAAGTCGAGATTCAGGCTCTCGGCGACGTGCATGTTGGTGACCTTGCCCTTGTGCGTATTGAGGCCGTCCTGCAGGTGCGGGTTGGCCTTGATCGCCTCCAGCCCCTGATCGGCCAGTTGCAGGCCGTAAGGCAGGGTGGCGTTGTTCAGGGCATGGGTCGAGGTTTTCGGCACCGCGCCCGGCATGTTCGCCACGCAGTAATGCACGACTTCCTCAACCACATAGGTCGGGTCCGCGTGAGTGGTGGCGTGGGAGGTTTCGAAACAGCCGCCCTGGTCGATGGCGACATCCACCACCACCGAGCCCGGCTTCATGTCTTTCAGCATCTCGCGCGTGACCAGCTTGGGCGCGCTGGCGCCCGGGATCAGGACCGCGCCGATCACCGCGTCCGCCTCGTCGATCGCCTCGTCCACGTCCTGCGCGGTGGAATAGCGCGTGCGGATGCGGCCGCCGAAGACGTCGTCGATATAGCGCATGCGGGCGTTTGAACGCTCCATGATGGTGACGTCCGCGCCAAGACCCATGGCCATGCGCGCCGCGTTCAGGCCGACAATGCCGCCGCCCAGAACCACCACTTTCGCCGGCAGCACGCCGGGCACGCCGCCCAGCAGCATGCCAAGCCCGCCATTATTCTTCTGCAGCGCCTGCGCCGCGGCCTGAATGGAAAGCCGCCCGGCGACCTCGCTCATCGGGGCCAGCAGGGGCAGGCCGCCCGCGGCGTCGGTCACCGTCTCGTAAGCCACGGCGCTGACGCCGGACTCCAGCAATCCCTGAGTCTGTTTCGGATCGGGGGCCAGGTGCAGATAGGTGTAGAGAATCTGGTCCTCGCGAAGCTGCACCCATTCCTCGGGCTGCGGCTCTTTCACCTTCACGATCATTTCCGCCCATTTGAAGACGGCGGCCGCGTCCGGCGCGATGGAGGCGCCGGCGGCTTCATAGGCCGCGTCGTCGCAGCCAATGCCCGCGCCCGCGCCCGCCTGAACGGTCACTTCGTGACCGCGGCCGACATATTCGCGGACGCTGGCCGGCGACAGGCCGACGCGGAACTCATTGTTCTTGATCTCAGTCGGGACACCGACACGCATGGGCTTACCCTCTTGGCTGCTGGTGAGTGCGGCGTGTCTCGTTCGGCGGACCGCCGTTAATGGTATTTATGCGCCCCGCCCGGCATGGGGCAAAGGCCAAGGCTGCGCTTCCTATGGCGCCAGACCGTGAGGCTGGCAAACGCGAATTTGCCTGAGGCTGCGGCATGGGCTGCGCGCCGGGAACAGGCGCTTTTGCAAACCAGCCATGCATTTTCAGGACGCTGACCTGCCCTGCGCGTCAACCAGACGGCGAAGCGCGGCCTCCGCCTTATGCAGGGCGTCCGCGTCGCGCGACCGCGCCACGATGTTCACCCCGCGCGTGCCGTCATCATTGAAATAGGGATAGGAGCCCAGCGAGACAGACTCGAAATCCTGCTGGATTTCGCCCAGCGCCGCCGCGATATCGCCCTCGCGCAGCCCTTCCGCCGGAACGGTGACCGATTGCGTTTCGGTCCCGCCTTCCAGCCGGCCCGCGACATCCTCCAGCATGCCGCGCATGATTTTCGGCACGCCCGCCATCACGAACACGTTCTCAAGCTGAAACCCCGGCGCGCCGGTCACCGGATTGGCGATCAGCGCCGCGCCGTGCGGTATGCGCGCCATGCGGCGGCGCGCATCGGTCAGGTCCGCGTCGCTTTTGGCGTACCATTCTTCGAGGATCGCCAGCGCGTCGTCGCGTATATCGATGGACACGCCAAAGGCGGCGGCGACGCAATCGGCGGTGATGTCGTCATGCGTCGGGCCAATGCCGCCGGTAGTGAAAACATAGTCATGGGCGGCGCGCAGCGTGTTCAGCGCGTCCACGATCTGGTCCCTGTCATCGCGCACCACGCGCGCCTCCGACACGTCGATGCCGACAGGGGCCAGGAACTGTCCGATCTGCTGCAGATTGATGTCCCGCGTGCGTCCGGACAGAAGCTCGTCCCCGATCAGCAGCACGGCGGCGGTCACGGTTCTGGTCATTTTTCCCTCAAAACATCGCGCGTTCTAAGGGTGATATGGGGCGCGCGATCCGATAGCTATGGGGCGCTCTGTCAGGAGGACCCGACATGAACCGACTTCTTACCGCCCTCGCCGTGCTGACCCTGGCCGCCTGCGCCAGCCCCGCGCCGCCCCCGCCCGCCGCGCCGGATGACGGCGAAACGTCAGCTCCGCCCGCGCGCAACATGACCGCGCCGGAGCCCACGCCCAATGACCGCCAGCGCCTGTCGAACCTGGACCAGCACCGCGAAAGCGCGGTGGCGCGGATGAATGCGGAAGCGGACGCGGCCGACGCGGCGGCGGTCAACGCCCTGCTGGACGCCCCGGCCCTGACGGCCGCGCCCGACGATCTCTATGGGACGTATGACTGCCGGGTCATCAAGCTGGGCGGCAAGGATTTCGGCCTGCCGGCCATCCTTTATGACTGGTTCGAGTGCCGCATCACGCAGGGCGACGGCGCGCTGCGCTTCCGCAAGACCACCGGCTCCCAGCGCACGGAGGGCTATCTCTATCCCGAAGGCGGGCAGAGCTGGCTGTATCTGGGCGGGCTGCGCTATGACGACGAAGCGCCGCCCGAATATGGACGCGGCGAGGAGCGCGACCAGATCGCCCGCCTCTACCGCATCGGGGAAAACCATCTGCGCATGGAATTCCCGGACCCGTATTATGAGAGCGAGTTCAACATCATAGAGCTTCGCCAGTGACGGACTGGGACCTGCCCGACCCCTTCATCTACCGCGTCGCCGCGCGGGCTGAAGACATCGACGCCTTCGGCCACGTCAATAACGGCGTCTATCCGCGCTGGCTGGACGAGACCGCCTGGGCGCACTGGGATTCCGAGGGGTTCGACGAGGAGACCTGCATCGCCGCCCGGCGCGGCATGGCCATCATGCGCGCCGAGTATGACTATCTGGCCGCGTCCTTTGCGGGCGACGATCTGGATATCGCGGTCTGGGTCACCGCATCCGACCGCCGCCTGCGCGCCGAGCGGCGCTTCCAGATCCGCCGCGCCGAAGACGGCAAGACCCTGTTCCGGGCGCTCTGGAAAATCGTCTGCTTCGACCTCGATTCCGGCAAGCCGGCGCGCATGAGCGCGGAGCTGAAAAGCCATTACGCGGTGAAGCCTGCGGTCGAAGCCGCGATGCAGCGTTTATGAATAGGCTCCGGCGGCCTATATAAGGGTTCAGACGCAACCAAGATTTTGACCATGACCGATTCACTGGCCGACGCCGCGCCGGCCCTACACCGCGGCGAACCGACGATTCACGGGCCTGAAGCCTTTGAAGGCATGCGCAAGGCGGGCCAGCTGGCCGCCGCCGCGCTGGACGAGCTGGTGCTGGCCGCAAAGCCCGGCGTGACCACGCAGGCGCTGGACGACCTGGCGCGCGAATTCGCGCTGGATCACGGCGCCACGCCCGCCACGCTTTATTACCGGGGCTTCCAGAACTTCGTCTGCACCTCGATCAATCACGTCGTCTGTCACGGGATTCCGGCTGAAAAGCCCCTGAAGGACGGCGACATCATGAATCTGGACATCACCCTGATCGTCGATGGCTGGCACGGCGACACCAGCCGCATGGTGGTGATGGGCGAACCGCGCCGGAAGGCCGAGCGCCTGATCGACATCACGTTCGAGTCCATGTGGAAGGGGATCGAGGCGGTAAAGCCCGGCGCCACGCTGGGCGATATCGGCCACGCCATCCAGGAGCACGCCGAGCGCGCCCGTTGCTCCGTGGTGCGGGATTTCTGCGGCCACGGCATTGGCGAGGTCTTCCACGCCCCGCCCAATGTCGTGCATTACGGACGCCCGGGCCACGGCATGAAGCTGAAGCCCGGCATGTTCTTCACCATCGAACCGATGATCAATCTGGGCAAACCCGGCGTGAAGATCCTTGAAGACGGCTGGACGGCGGTAACGCGCGACCGCTCCCTGTCGGCCCAGTTCGAACATTCCATCGGCGTGACGGAGGATGGTTTCGAGGTGTTCACGAAATCGCCCAAGGGCCTCGACAAACCACCCTACGCGGCCTGACGGACGGCGGGGCGCAAGGGGGCGTGGCGGATCAGCCGCACTATCACGGACACAGGGAACGGCTGCGCCAGCGCTTTGCAGACGCCGGCGCGGACGCACTGGCGGACTATGAAATGCTGGAGCTGCTGCTCGCCCGCGCACTTCCCCGGCAGGACGTCAAACCCATCGCCAAGGCGCTGATCGCCGAATTCGGATCCTTTGCCGATGTCATGGCCGCGCCCGCCCCGCGCCTGATGGAGGTCAAGGGCATCAAGGAAAAAACGGCGCTGGAGCTTAAAATCGTCGAGGCCGCGTCGGTGCGCATGTTGCGCAACCGGGTCATCAATCGTCCGGTCATCTCATCCTGGTCGGCCTTGCTGGATTATGCCCGCACCGCCATGTCGGACCCCCAGCGCGAAGAATTCCATGTGCTGTTCCTGGATAAGAAGAACCGCCTGATCGACGATGAAATCCTGGGCAAGGGCACCGTGGATCATGCCCCGGTCTATCCGCGCGAAATCATGAAACGCGCTCTGCAACTGGGCGCGACCGCCATCGTTCTGGTCCATAATCACCCCTCCGGCGATCCCACGCCCTCGCGCGCCGATATCGACATGACCCGGCAGGTTATCGAGGCCGGCAAACCGCTGGGGATCATGGTGCATGACCATCTGGTCGTAGGCGCAAACGAGGTCGCCAGCTTCAAGTCGCTGGGACTGCTCTGATCTGAAACCCGGATTTTCATGACCGGTTTGAACATGACTTGACATGCAACCATATAGTTGCATATGAGTCCGGGTCATGAGCGATGTCTTCCGCGCCCTTGCCGATGAAAGCCGCCGGTCCCTGCTGGACGCGCTGTTCGCGCGTAACGGCCAGAGCTTGAGCGAGATGGCCGAAAACATGCCCATGTCGCGGCAGGCCGTGGCCAAGCATCTGGCCATCCTGGAATCAGCCAATCTGGTCAGCACGGCATGGCGGGGGCGGGAGAAGCTCCACTATCTCAACCCGGTTCCGATCGGCGAGATCGTCCGCCGCTGGGTCGGCAAGTTCGAGGACGCCCGCGTGGATGCTCTCACCGACTTCAAGGAACAGATGGAAACGTCAAAGGAGAAACGACGTGCCTGAACGCGCCCCGGATTTTGTCTATACCGTCTTCATTGCCGCCGATCAGGAAACCGTCTGGAACGGCCTGCTCGACCGCGAACTCACCAAGGCCTATTGGGGCCACTACAACGAATCCGACTGGAAACAAGGCTCGCGGTGGGAACATGTGCGCTCCGACGGCAGCGACACGGTCGATATCACCGGCAAGGTGATCGAGATGGACCCGCCCAACAGGATGGTCTTCAGCTGGACATCGCCAAAGAACGCGCACGACCCCGACCAGGAGTCGCGCGTCACCATCGAACTGATCGCGCTTGGCCCGGACACCCGCCTCACCGTCACCCACTCCGACCTGATCGCCGGCTCCGATATGGAGAAAGGCGTCACGCAGGGTTGGCCGGCCGTCATCTCCAACCTCAAGACGTTGCTGGAGACCGGAAAGACGCTGCGGGAGGACGACTGGCCCAAGGCCTGAGGCGCTAGCTCTTCAGCTGTTCGCCGCTAATTCGAGGGTAAAACAGAAACCCCGGCAGCCAGAAATGACAGCCGCGGTTCGAGGCTGGAGATGCGCTTATTGCGCTGGCAACGTCATTTCCATCTCGAACCGTTTGAGGGTCTCGCCGCCGACCTCAACAGCTTCCTGGCGCAGGATCGTGAAGCCCATTGCCGAGAAGGCCGGCTCGGCGGTGAGGCTCGCATGAACCCAGAGACGGTTGACGCCGTGCTGTTGCGCGCGCTGGCGTATCGCCTCGAACAAACGGCGGAACAGTCCAGTACCCTGGCTTTCCGGACGGATGAAGGCGAAATCGATATAGCCCTCTTCCGCAAGGGTCATGAAGCCTTCGATTTCCTGTCCGCGTTCCGACAAAATGATTTCCTGCCGACCAAGCCGCGCATTCCATTCCTCGCCTGAACGCGCGGCCGGGACCCAGGCCTGGCGCTGGCGTTCGGTGTAGAGGCTCGGCCCCTCCCTTACAGCGGCAAACATGGTCTCTCCCAGCGCCGCGTAATCGTCCGCAGTTCCCGCTCTCAGCATCGGTCCGGGTCTCTCTAGCTCTTCAGCTTGTAGCCCGTCTTGAACATCCACCAGACCACGGCCAGGCACGCGAAGAAGAAGCCCAGCGTCGCAATCAGGCTGGCCATGATCCCCACGTCCGAGGTCTCGAAAAACGACCAGCGGAAGCCGCTGATCAGATAGACCACCGGATTGAACAGGGTCACGGTCCGCCAGAAGGGCGGCAGCATGTCGATGGAATAGAAGGCGCCGCCCAGGAAAGTCAGCGGGGTGATAATCAGCATCGGGATGAACTGGAGGTGTTCGAAGCTTTCCGCCCAGATACCGATGATGAACCCGAACAGCGAGAACGTCACCGCCGTCAGCACCAGAAAAGCCACCATCCAGACCGGATGCAGGATCTGCAACGGCACGAAGAAGGATGCGGTGACAAGGATGATCAGGCCCAGAACGATGGACTTGGTCGCCGCCGCGCCGACATAGGCCAGCAGGATTTCCAGATAGCTGACCGGCGCGGACAGAAGCTCATAGATCGTGCCGGTGAATTTCGGGAAATAGATTCCGAAACTGGCGTTGAAGATCGATTGCATGAACAGCGTCATCATGATCAGGCCCGGCACGATGAAGGCGCCGTAGGAGACGCTGTCCACCTCGCCCATGCGGCCGCCAATGGCCGCGCCGAACACCACGAAATACAGCACCGTCGTGATGACCGGGGTCGCCACGCTCTGCCACAGCGTGCGCAGGGCGCGCGCCATTTCAAACCGGTAGATCGCCCACACGCCCCAGGCGTTGAAGGCGGGAACCTGGCTTTGACCGCTCATGCGCCGTTCCTCACTAGGCTGACAAAGATTTCCTCCAGCGAACGCTGGCGTGTGTTGAGGTCCTTGAACCCTATGCCCAGATCGCTGATCCGGCGCAGCAGGGACGGGATGCCCGTGCGTTCCTCGTTCGCGTCGAACGTGTAGATCAGCGCATAGCCGTCATCGCCCAGCGTCAGATTCCACTCGCCCAGCTCGGCCGGAATTTCGCTCAGCGGGTCCTGCAATTGCAGCGTCAGCTCCTTGCCGCCCAGGCGCTGCATCAGCGTTTCTTTCTGCTCGGCCAGGACCAGCTTGCCTTGAGAGATCACGCCGATGCGGTCGGCCATCTCCTCGGCTTCCTCGATATAGTGCGTGGTCAGGATGATGGTGACGCCGCTTTCGCGCAGCGCCCGCACCTGCGCCCACATGTCCCGGCGCAGATCCACGTCCACCCCGGCGGAGGGCTCGTCCAGGAACAGGATTTCCGGTTCATGGCTCAGCGCCTTGGCGATCAGCACCCGGCGCTTCATGCCACCGGAAAGATTCATGATCTTCTCTTTGCGCTTGTCCCACAGGCTCAGCGATTTCAGCGTCGCTTCGATATGCGCTGGGTCGGGCGCCTTGCCGAACAGGCCGCGCGAAAAACTGACCGTGTCCCAGACCGTCTCGAACGCATCGGTTGTCAGCTCCTGCGGAACCAGCCCGATCTTGGAGCGCGCCACGCGGTAGTCGCGCTGAATGTCATGGCCATCGACCGTCACCTTGCCGGCGGTGGCGGTGACGATGCCGCAGACAATGCTGATCAGCGTCGTCTTGCCCGCGCCATTGGGGCCCAGCAGTGCGAAAATCTCACCCTTCTCGATCTCCAGATCGACATCGGTCAGCGCCTGAAAGCCGCCCTGATAGGTTTTCGAAAGACCGGAAATGGAGAGGACTGGCGGCATAAACGACTCTCAAATTAAACCGGGGAGTTAAATATTGAGCCGGACACATAAGTATCCACCGATGGGCGGTCAACCGGCCCGCGGCGAATTCAACAAAACTTTCTAGAGAAGCAGCCCCGCCGCGCTTCCGCCGCCGCCGCTGTTCAGGCGGTCCAGACCGGCCTGGAAGTTGGCCAGTTGCGCCTGAAGATAGGCCGGAACCGGGCCTTTGGGCTTCTTGAACTGGTCCGTGTCCGGCGCGGTCAGCTTGCGATAGGCTTCCTGCACGGTCTTCATCGCATCGCCCAGCATCGCCGCGGCCGCCTTGGCGGAGTCTTTCTCCTTCAGCGCGGAGGCAAAATCGATGTCGAGGCCATAAAGCGGCGGCGCGGCGGAGGCCTTGTCGTCCTCGTCGACCTCCGGCGCTTCATAGACCACGCCCGCCGATAGCCCCATCGCCTTCAGGGCGTCCTTGCCTTCCGGCCCGGCGCCGATCTGGATTTTCACGCCCTCGCGCGGCTCGATCCGCAAACGGTTGCCTTCGCTGGAGCGCGCCACGCTGGCCTTGCCGTCCAGAACCAGCGCCGCGTTTATCTTGAAGGTCAGGGTCAGATAGGTGTCGCGCGCCTCGATGGTGATGGTCTTGGCGCGGCCGCCATCCACCGCCACGGTGAAACTGTCGCCCGGACGCACCGCCGTGTGGTCGATAATCCGCTCCGACCCGCCATAATCCAGCGTGCCGCGCGGCAGGCCGATCTGGTCCAGCACGGAGTCGCCCTTCGGGTCGATCGCGATGGAGACCGCCTCCGACTGCCCGCCGCGCCCGGAGAGCTGCGTGGTGTAGGCCAGCGATCCGTCGGCCGCGTTCATCCGGCTGAGGAAGCTGTTCAACTCGCCCGTCAGCTCGCCGCCGCCGGACATCGCCCCGCGGGTGCTGCCGGTCAGATAGACCTCGCCGTCTTCGACCACGATGTCGCGGACCTCGTCGGTCGTCAGCGATCCGACAAAGGAAACATAGTCCTGCGCCGCGGAGCCGCCGTTATCGGCGAGCTTGAGCAGGAAACCGTCGCGGCCGCCGGAATGGCCCGGATTGGCCCCGGCGATATCGGAGGCCTGCCCGGCCGAGCCGCCGGCATAGAGCGCCCCGCCGTCGAAATCGAGCGCCGAGATGGAGCCGCCATTCAGATTGCCGAGATCGTGACTCCACAGCGCGGCGGAGGTCCCGTCCGCGGCGGAGAATTTCTGGATGGAGCCGTTGCCGTCGCCATCTTTCAGCGCCACGGCCAGATTGCCGTTATCGTCGAAGGCCACCGCCGTCGCCGTCTGGTCGCCCGCGCCGCCGAACTGGCGGGTATAGAGATGCGTCCCGTCCACGCCCAACGCGCGGATATAGGCGTCCTTGCCGCCGCCATCGCCCGCCCCGTCCAGATTGCCGGACGTGGTTCCCGCGACATAGATCGTCCCGTCATCGCCCACGCTCACGCCGGTTACCTGATCCGCCGCGCCGGTGCCAAAGCGCTGCAGCCATTGTTCGGAGCCGTCGGCGGAGTATTTCGCGGCGAAGGCGTCGCCCTCGCCCCGGTCCAGCGTGTCGCCCAGCGCCCCGTCCAGCGTGCCGGTCAGGATCACCCCGCCATCGGCGCTGACCGCCAGGTCCACGCCCCCGGCCTCGTCCGCCGCGCCCAGCGCCCGCGTCCAGACCGTCTTGCCGGTGGAATCGTATTTCACCAGCATCAGATCCTGCGCGCCCTTGGGCGCGGTTCCGCCCACCGGGCCCTCTGTCTCCACCAGCGCATAGATTTCGCCGTTCGGCGCGGCCGCCACCGCGCGCGGGGTCAGCGCCGGCGGGTCTTCTTCCTCGACCTCTTCGGTTTCCCCGGCCTTGCGGTTCTTGCTGGCCTCGGCGATCACCGCCTTGGCGTCGAATTCCGCGTCATCGGTCTCCGGAGCGTCGATGGCCAGCCGCCGGATGAAATCATATTCGGGAACCCCGGTCAGACCGTCGATCTTGGAAAGCTGCCCGGCTGTCCCGCCGGATATGCCCAGCATGTAGGCGGACGGCGTTCCCGCCGCGTCGAAGCGGATCTTCTCGGTTGAAACGCCGGAAATCTGGAAGCCGAAATCATTGCCGTGGATCACCCCGACATCGTTTTTCTCGCCAATCTTCACCCGCTCGAACCGGGTGATGACGCCCGCCGCCTCCAGCTTCGAATTGATGTGGGCGGCGACGTTATCCATCGTCCGCTCTGTCGCGCCCATATCGGCCAGATCAATATCGATCACCGTCTCCGCGCCATTCTTGGTGACGCCGATCTGGAATTGCACGCTGCCCTGAAACGCATCGACCGCGGCGTCGAAATCGCCCTTGTGGATGACGCCGGTCGTGTACTGGCTCTGTCCGCGCTTGATCGGGGAATCCGTTCTCACCCCGTCCAGCACCGCGCTGGACACCAGGCTCAGCTCCTCAAGGTCCAGATCGCCGACAAAGCTCTGCAACTGCTCCAGCCCTTCGCCGAAGCGCCGGTCCAGGAAGGCGCGGCGCGTGGCGCTGGTCGAATCCTCGGACGCCTCGCTGGCCAGCGCATAGAGCCGGCGCAATCCCTGGTGCAGGGAAAACAGATCCTTGTGATCGTCCGGGGCGCTGAATTCGGAAAATTCCCTGGCCTCGAAAAACTGCCCGGACCCCAGAACGTCGCGCGACAACTCGTCCAGCCCGGTGATCCCGCCCCGCACGTCCCAGGGCGGCAGCTCGCCCGGCTTGGCCTGTCCGTTGGCGTTTCCGGCCTGCGAAGACCCGCGCCCGGACGCCAGCGCATTATTGAGCGCATTCTGCTGAATGCGCGCATTATAATAGCTGGACAACAGGTCCTGGGAGAAGCCAATGATCGCCATGCGAAGCGGTGTAACAGAGCGGCTTTAAAATCTGTTAATCGCACGGACGATTTCGCGATGCGCAGCAGGGGCCTTCTCACCCGCCCCGGAGCGCGTTATAGGGCACGCCTTCAACGCGCGAGCGCCGCAGTAGCTCAGTGGTAGAGCGCACCCTTGGTAAGGGTGAGGTCGAGAGTTCAATTCTCTCCTGCGGCACCAGCTTCCAGTAAAATCCGAAAGCCCCGCGCCCCGCGCGCCGCCGTCAGTCGATGCGGATGCTGGCGTCCTTGCTGGCCACCAGCACGCCGTCGCGCTCCAGCGTATATTTCATGCTGTATTCGCCCGGGGTCCAGCCGCCCGCCGGGGCCTTTTTCCCTGCGAACGCGAACCAGGAAACATTGGATTCCTCCAGCGTCCGCTGGTTGTCGATCAGCACGCCTTCCGGCCCGCTCATGCGGAAATTCTGCTCGTCGCCCTTCTGCACGCCGAACGCATCCACCCAGAAGACCAGCGGCCGCTCGCGGCTGATCGCACGCCCGTCATAGACGCCCTTGCGCGCCAGCTCGGCTTTGGGCTGGGTTGCGGCAAAGCCGACGGCCAGAACGCCGGTCGGCCGGTATTCCAGCGCCTTCAGCGCCGCGTCGGTCCACAGCGGCTCCCGCGGATCGCCGCATTTATACTCGCCCGGACGCCCGACATAGGGGTCCAGACGCTCGCCATCCTTGCGCACGGTCAGGTGGACATGCGGAAACTCGGTGAACCCGGACAGGCCGATCTCGCCCAGCTTGTCGCCGCGCTTGACCTGATCGCCCACTTTCACGGCGACCGAGCCCTTCTTCATGTGGGAATATTGCGTGGTCCAGCCCCCGCCATGGCGGATATTCACCCCGTTCCCGGCCTCCCGGCCCTGCACCGCCTCGCGCCCGCGCTCGCGCACGGAAATATCCGGCTCGCCGTCGCGCGCGCCGACCACGACGCCGTCGGCGGAGGCGATCACGGGCACGCCCTGTTCCATCAGCGTCATCGACCCGGCGCGGATATCCGTGCCCTTGTGATCGTCATAGCTGAGGCGCCCGCACATATAGTCTGTGCGGTCGGCGGTGGGGTCGTGGTCGTAATAGTTCTGCACGAAGCAGTCCGCGCCGATTTCGCAATCGACCGGAACGCCAAGCTCGAACGGGGCCTGGGCGGCCGGAGCGGCCGCCTGAGCGAAAGCGAGAAGGAGCGCATTAATCATGGCGCAGACTCTTAGCGCGAATTGTGGCGAGTCTTAAGCGCATCCATCACTCTTTCTTGAAGCCGTGCGGCGGCCGGTCGCCGAACCACCAGAGCGTCGCCGCCGTCGCCGCGAACACCACCGAATTGGCGAGATAGGAAATCAGCGCCGCGCGTTCGGCCTCGGCGATCCAGCGCGCCTCGTTGCTGGCCGTGCGGTAGAAGACGATGAACACCGCCACCCAGAGCAATGGCGTGATGACGGGCCGCACCAGCGCCCGCACCGCGTTGACCCAGCCCGGCGCGTCGATCCCCGCCTCCGCGTTCAGCGAGGCGGTGAGCCCGGCATAGGACCCCGCCACGGCGGTAATCGCCAGCTCGTCCTCGGTCTCCTGCCGCCGCGCCTCCATCTGCAAGGCCTGCAAATCCTGCTCATGCCCCCAGCGGCGCACGTCGTGCTCCATCTCCAGCGCCCGGTCGGCCCGCGCCTCGCGCCGCTCGAACACGCCGATCACCCGGCCCGCCACCGTGCCCAGCAGGCCGAACAGCCCGCCCGAAAGCGCCGAAGCGCCCATCCCCGCTATTTCCACCACGCCATGTCCTCCTCGATAATGACCGGGCTCCAGAAGCGCCGCGCCGCCGCGCCGCCGAACCAGCGCCGCCCGGGGCGCAGATCCATGTGCAGGAAGCTCCGGTAGAAGCCGAAGCTGGAAAATCCGGCCCCGCGCGCCGCGCGCAGCAGCGCCCCCGGCGCGTGACCGGCCAGGCGGATATCCGCCGCGATCCGCTTGTGTTCGGACGCCGGCGCGCCGCCCACATGGGCGTTCCACAGCGCGCAGCGATGCCCGGAATTGACGATCACCGGCGCGCCCAGCGCGTCCCGCATCCGCTGCAGCGCGTCCAGAAAGACCGGGTCGTGAACATATTCCCCGCCGCAGAACCGCCCGCCGCACTTGCAGGCCAGCTCAGCGGCGCGGAAATCCGGCCAGCGCCGGGCGTCCCACTCCGCCGCCCGCCAGTCCGCCAACAGTCCCGTCTTCACGCCAGCGCCTCCGCCAGCACAGGCAGCAGGAAGACGATCAGCTCCGCATAGCGCAGGCCGTATCGCACCGCCGGTTCGCCCGTTTCGGGATCAATCACGGGCCGGGTTTCTCCGGCCTCGTCGGTCTCGAACTCGGCATCGGCGCAGAACAGGCCGTAGCGGGCCGGGTCCAGCCCCTCCGCCGCGAACGCCGCCGCCACGTCCTGCGCCAGCAGCCCGGCGTGCAGCCGCGCGCCGTCCTCGCCCTTCATCGCCACCGCATCGGTGAACTGGTAAAGACAGACCGCCGACAGAATGGTCCGCGCCGCCCGGCGCTCGGCCGCATCCAACGGACCGCGCACGGTCTTCAGGCGCGCATCCGAGGTATTGATCGCCCCGGTCGCGGAAAACACCTCGCTGAACCGGAAAGACGCCGACCCGGCGGAAATATCGTCATCGGCGGCGGGCCGCAGCGTCCCGGCCTCCAGCCGCAGACGCTCCGTCCCCGCCGGCGCGTAGAACCGCGTATCGGTCGCGAACAGTTGCAGACCCAGCCCGAACGCCCCGCCATTCTTCAGCGACCAGCGATAGGCGCTGGTTTCCGCTCCGGCGGCGTCGCCGGACACCACGCAATCCATCCGCCCCATGATCTGGCTGGCCCCGGAATCGTCCGGCGCGAAGAAATCCACCCGTCCCGCCGCGCCGGCGCCCGTCCCCGTGCGGACGATATCCAGCGTCGGGTTGGACGGGGTTTCTATGGTCACATCGGCCTGGGAAACCAGTCCGCTGAAACGTGGCGTATCGGCAGCGTTCAGCGCCTGGTCGAACGGGTTTGCCCCCGTCCAGCCCGTCCCGTCCCAGGCCAGCAACCGGCCTTCGTCGGCCACCCAGACGCGCCACCCGGCGCGCGGGATAATCTGCTCCCACGCCCCGTCGACGTGATAGGCGATGGCGTGATTGGTGAAGCCGTCCCATGCCGCGCCCGTCTTACCGGCAGGCAGCAGGTAGATTGCCCCGTCCGCCGGATCGGCGGGCTGTTCGCTGATGCTGCGGCTGACCGCGCTGGCCTGCACCAGTCCATCCAGCCTGCGCAGCGATTCATTGACGGTGACATGTTTCTGCGCCTGTGACGGCATCAGGTAAGGCATTTGCAGATTGGTGGAGCTGTCCATGATCTTCGGGGGCCTCGTTTCTGGTTGTCGCCCTGATCATGGCTCCGCCGCGAACCCGGTCTGATTATTTGCGATTCATCCCCGCTCTTTCCCCGGTCCGGCGCCCGCGCTACCAAGTCTCCAATGACTGATGACGCATCCCACATCGCAGCCGAGTTTCCGCCCGTCAGCGCGGATGACTGGCGCGCCCTCGCCGAGGCCTCGCTGAAGGGCGAACCTCTTGAAAGCCTTACAAGAAAGACCGCGGACGGAATCGTGCGCGGCCCGGTTTTCTTTCGTGGCGACGCGCCCGAAGGCGGCGCTAGCGGCGCGCCGGGCGAAGCGCCCTATACTCGCGGCGCCGCGCCCATCCGCGACCGCTTTCTTCCATGGGATATTCGCGCGCCCATCCCCGGCGGAACGCCCGCAGAGGCCGCGAAAACCGCGATCGCCGCGCTGGAAGGCGGCGCATCGTCCCTCACCTTGCGTCTTGGCAATGGCGGCGTATCCGCCCGCAACGCCGATGAACTGGCCGCCGCGCTGAACGGCGTGAAGCTGGATCTTGCCGGCGTCTGGCAGTTCGACGGCGGCCTCGCCTCCGCCGCCCTGCTCGCCGCGCACTGGGAAAATTCCGGCGCGAAACCCGCCGACATCAAGGGCGGGTTCGGCCTCTCCCCCATCGCCCTCGGCGCGCTCTCCGGCGCCATCCGTGAGGGCTGGGAAGCGCCGCTGGCCGAGGCCGTAAAATGGGCTTCCGAACAACAACTTGATCTCAAAACCATCGCCGTGCGCGCGGACCTGGCCTGCGAAGCAGGCGGGACGTCCGCGCAGGAGATCGCCTGGATGGCGGCCGAGGCCGCGGAATATTTCCGCGCCCTGATCGGTGCCGGGATCGCCCCGGACACGGCGGCGAAAACCATGGAAATCCGCTTTGCCGTGGACAGCGATGTGCATGAAAACATTGCGAAACTGCGCGCCGCCCGGCGGGTGTTTTCGCAAGTCGCGACAGCCTTCGGGGCGGACGCCGCGCCCCACATCCACGCCATCACCGCCCGCCGCATGATGAGCGCGAAGGACGCCTGGACCAACCTCCTGCGCGCCACAGCCGCCGCCTTTGCCGGCGCGGCCGGCGGCGCGGACGCCATCACCGTCCGCCCGCTGACCGAGGCCGCGGGCGACCCCACGGCCTTCGCCCTGCGGCTGGCCCGCAATATCCAGATCATGCTGGCCGAGGAATCCCATATGGGCCGCGTTCAGGACCCCGCCGGCGGCGCCTTCCTGCACGAGACGCTCAGCGACGAAATCGCCCAATCTGCATGGTCGCTTTTCCAGCAGATAGAAGGCGAAGGCGGTCTTTCCGCCGCCCTGAAATCGGGCTTCGTTCAGAGCAAGATCGGCGAGGCCCGCGACGCCCGCTTCAAGCGATATGAAAACGGCGACATCCTGCTTGGCCTGAACAAATATCCGTCCGATTTCGACGAACCGGCCACCGGGGACATCGCCCCGCCGCCCGAACCGCCCAAGGGCGACCCGATACCGGAAACCGGCTGGAAAGCGGCGCTGGAGGCCGCGAAATCCGGCGGCGTTCTGCCCCCGGCCGCGCCGGAAACCGGAGAATTCGAACCCGTAAAACCCATCCGCTGGGCGGAGGCGTTCAATGGCTGACGCAACGCGCTTTCCCGATTTCACGAAAATGGATCTCGGCGCGGCTGGAAAGTCGGCCGCTCTTCCCGATGAGCCGAAAGCCGAAACACCTGAAAAGATTGGCGTAAAGCCGGTCTACGGACCGAAAGACACGTCGGATATCGACTTCGTGGACAGCGTGCCGGGCGCCGCGCCGTTCGTGCGCGGCCCCTACCCGACCATGTATGTCCAGCGCCCCTGGACGATCCGGCAATATGCCGGCTTCTCCACGGCCGAGGAGTCCAACGCCTTCTACCGCCGCAATCTCGCGGCCGGCCAGAAGGGGCTTTCGGTCGCCTTCGACCTCGCCACGCATCGCGGCTATGACTCTGATCATAAACGGGTTTCCGGGGATGTCGGGATGGCGGGCGTGGCCATCGACTCCATCGCCGACATGCGCATCCTGTTCGACCAGATTCCGCTGGACGAGATGAGCGTTTCCATGACCATGAACGGCGCGGTTCTGCCCGTTCTGGCGCTCTATATCGTCGCGGCGGAGGAGCAAGGGGTCAGCCCCAAGCAGCTTTCAGGCACGATTCAGAACGATATCCTGAAAGAATTCATGGTGCGGAACACCTATATCTATCCGCCCGAACCCTCGATGCGCATCATTTCGGACATCTTCGCCTACACGGCGGAGAACATGCCGCGCTTCAATTCCATCTCCATCAGCGGCTATCACATGCTGGAAGCGGGCGCTCCGGCGGACCTGGAGCTGGCCTACACGCTGGCCGATGGCGTCGAATACGCCCGTTACGGGGTCGATGCGGGGCTGGATATCGACCGTTTTGCGCCGCGTTTGAGCTTCTTTTTCGGCATCGGGATGAACTTCTTCATGGAAGTCGCCAAGCTGCGCGCCGCGCGCCTGCTCTGGGCGCACCTGATGAAGACCAATTTCGACCCGAAAAACGACAAGTCCCTGATGTTGCGGACCCATTGCCAGACCTCCGGCTGGTCGCTGACCGCGCAGGACGTGTTCAACAATGTCGGCCGCACGGCGATCGAGGCGATGGCCGCGGTCGATGGCGGAACGCAGAGCCTGCACACCAATTCCCTGGACGAGGCGCTGGCCCTGCCCACCGATTTCTCGGCCAGAATCGCCCGGAACACGCAGATTTTCCTGCAATCCGAAGCCCATATGACCGACTGCGCGGACCCGTGGGGCGGCTCATATTACGTGGAATCGCTGACCCGCGACCTGGTCGACCGCGCCCTTCACCATATCCGGGAAGTCGAGGAGCTGGGCGGCATGACCAAGGCCATCGTGGATGGCCTGCCGAAGCTGAAAATCGAGGAAGCGGCGGCCCGCACACAGGCCCGGATCGACGCCGGGAACCAGACCATCGTGGGGGTCAACAAGTTCCGGCCCGAGCATCAGGACGACATCCCGATGCTGAAGGTGGATAACGCGGAAGTTCGCGCCCGCCAGATGGCCCGATTGCAGGAACTGAAAGGCAATCGCGACGCCGGAGCCGTGGAAAATGCGCTGGATGCGCTGACCAAAGCCGGCGATTCCGGGAAAGGCAATCTGCTGGCGCTGGCGGTGGATGCGGCGCGGGCGAAAGCGACGGTGGGAGAGATCTCTTATGCTCTGGAAAAAGCGTGGGGCCGCCATGTCGCTGAGACCAGGGCGGTGACCGGCGTTTACGCCGCCGAGGCGGGCGATAACGCGCTGGTCAAACAGGCCCGCGAGGCCGCGAACGCCTTTGCGGAGAAGGAAGGCCGGCGCCCGCGCATCCTGATCGCCAAGATGGGCCAGGACGGCCATGACCGGGGCCAGAAAGTGGTTGCCAGCGCCTTTGCCGACCTCGGCTGGGACGTGGATATCGGCCCGCTTTTCCAGACTCCGGAGGAGGCCGCGCGGCAGGCGGTGGAAAATGACGTGCATGTCGTCGCCGCGTCCTCGCTTGCCGCCGGACATTTGTCTCTGGTGCCCGAATTGAAGGCTGCTTTGGGCGAAGAAGGGCGCGAGGATATCCGCATTGTGGTGGGCGGCGTGGTCCCGCCGGGCGATTATGATGCGCTTTACGAAGCCGGCGCGACGGCGATTTACGGCCCCGGGACGGTGATTGCGGAGGCCAGTATGGAGCTTATCAAAGCCCTGACGCGCTGATTCTGCGCAGGTTTTGACGCCGGAACGGGGAGGTTTGGCGCTTGAATCGACATGTTTTGCTGCTTCTGGCGCCGGTTTTAGGCGTCCTTTACTGGCTTTTCGGGAGCAATATGCCCCCCGAAGCCGCCGCCATTCTGAAAGCCAGCGGGATTGTCGTGCTGGCGATCTATGCGTTCCGCCTGCCTGTTCCCGATAGCGCGCTGTTCGCGGCGGGGCTGGGGATGTCCGCGGTGGGCGATGTTCTGATGGATCTGGCGCCGATGGCGGCGGGGCTTTCGGCGTTTCTTGTCGCGCACCTGATCTATCTGGCGACTTTTGTACGGGCGATCCGGCGCGAAGGGGCGCGAAAGAGCGGCTGGACCTGGGCCGGGCTGGCGCTGTTGGGGGCGCTGGTCGTCGCCATGCCGGTCTATCTATGGGCCGATCTGGGCGACATGCGCATCCCTGTCATCGCCTATACGGGCGCGATTGCGGCAATGGCCGTGACCGCGCTGTGGGCGCCGTCGCGCGGACTGGCGCTGCCCGCGGGGGCGGCGCTGTTCATCATTTCGGACAGCCTGATCGCCATTCGCGCCTTCAAGCCGGAGAACGGCCTGCCGGAGGCATTTTTCGACCCCGGAATCTGGGCGAGCTATGTGGCCGCGCAGATCCTGCTGACGCTCGGTTTCGCGGCAATGCAGGGCGGGCAGGCCCGCTGATTGCTCTACATTAAGAGCAAGCTTGTCCAATCGCACTTGCTATTCATCCCGGTTTCGCGATTTGCTTGGAACGCGCCGCCAGCGTGATTAGACTTTTGGGGGAGGTCTGAGCCGCGAAGGCTCCGGCATGGCTCCCGCCGCCCAGGATTTGAGAAGCCGCGCATGCCGACCAGAAATATAGATTTCAGACGTGTTTTCGACACGCTGCCCACGCCTTTCATGATCCTTGATCGTGATTTGAATATCGTGGGCGCCAATCAGGCCTATCTCGACGTCACCCGCACGCACTGGGAAGACTTGCAGGGCCGATATGTTTTCGAGGCCTTTCCCGAAAGCCCGGAACGCGAGGAAAAATTCCGCGATTCGATCAAACGCGCCCTGGGCGGCGAGGAAAACCGGCTGGACAAGGAGTTGTTCGCAATTCCCGCCGAGAAGGGAAAGCGGGGAGAGACTGTCGACATCTACTGGAACGTCACCAACACGCCCATTTATGACCAGGAAGGACGCCCGGCTTTCTGTCTGCATCATGCGCTGGACGTTTCACGGGAGGTCGAGGCCGAGCGTCATGCCGCGGTGATTTCGGCGGAGCTGGATCACCGGGTGAAGAATCTGCTGGCGGTGATCACCGCGATCGGCCGGCGCACGGCGATGAGCAGCCATTCCATGGAAGATTTCACGGAACGGTTCAGCGCGCGCATTGATTCCATTTCGCGCACGCACGGCCTGCTGTCGGAAGGGGAATGGGACGGCACCACGATGGAGGCGTTGCTGTCCAACGAGATGGCGCCCTATCGCGATGACCGCCGGACGCGCATCGCCATTGAAGGCCCGGACGTGACGCTGAACCCCCGTGAAGCGCAATCGCTTTCCATGACGTTTCATGAACTGGCGACCAATGCGGCGAAATACGGGGCGCTGTCACGGGAAGAAGGCGCGCTGGAAATCAACTGGACCGAGCGCGACAGCGATGGCGGCTTCCGGGTGACCTGGCGCGAGGCGGGGATGAAGGGCCTGAAAGCGCCGGATAAAAGCGGATTCGGAAGCCTGGTGATCGAACAATTCACCAAGTCGCAACTGGGCGCGACTATCGAACGGAAATTCGAACCGACGGGCCTTGTCTGTGAAATCGCCATCCCGGCGCCGCGCGAGGAATGACCGGGGCAAGCCGCACCGCGTCCTGCGCCTGCGGCGCGCTGGTTGCGCGCACGCGCGGCGAACCGGACGGCGTTGCGGCCTGCAATTGTACGCAATGCCAGCGCCGCACAGGCAGCGTGTTTGGCGTGAACGCCTATTTTTCATCCGGCCAGGTGCATATCGAAGGCGAGTCAAAAGCGTTCGAGCGCCGATCGCAGCGCGGACGCCGGGTGACGTTTCACTTCTGCCCGTCCTGCGGGACCAGCGTCTATTTCACCGGTGAATTTGCCGCCGATATTGTCGGCGTGCCGGTGGGGTGTTTCGCGGACCCGGATTTTCCCCCGCCCGAACGGGCGGTCTGGACCGGCACCCGGCACGGCTGGGTGAAGTTTCCCGCGACCTGCGAACTGTTTGAAGAGCAGTTGAGCTAGACGGGATTGTCGTTGCGCTTCCAGAAAAAGAGGAAACCGAATGTGCCGGTGAGAAGCAGCAGATTCGCGGCATTGAATGCGACCACATAGGCCGTCATCCAAGGCGAGCCGACAGCGCGCAAGAGCTGGCCCGATCCCCGCGATATTTGTTCGCCGGTCCCCTGCAAGTCCTGATAAAGGCCGAAGAGGTGCTGGCTGGTCACGCTGACCGAGGTGACGAGGATGTACCAGCCCAGCGCGTAGAGTATGAACACTCCAATCTTGAGCGCCAGTCCGGCGCGATGGAGGAAGTAGAAAATTCCGACCACCATGGCCAGGTGCAGCGCGATCAGCTGGCCCAGCGCCATGTCCATGTGGGCCCGCGCGGCCGCAATCTGAGTGAGAATTTCAGCTTCTGTCATGGCGATCCCCCCCGCGGCGAATGGAACCACGAGGGGGACACGCGCACAATCAACTTTGCGGCAATGGCGCCGGCTAGAGTTCCTGCCTGGTTGGCCGGATGATCAGTTCGTTCACGCTGACATCGTCAGGCTCGCCGATGGCGTAGGCCACGCCGCGGGCGATGGCGTCCGCGTCGATGGCGATATCGGTGATATAATCGATCATCTTTTTCGCTTCCTCATCGGTGATGGTGGAGGGAAGCTCCGTCGCCACGGCGCCGGGCGAGACATTGGTCACGCGCAGCGTGCCGGGGTTTTCCTGCCGCAGCCCTTCAGACAGCGCGCGCACGGCAAACTTGGTGGCGCTGTAGACTGCGGACCCCGGGAAGACCAGATGACCCGCGACGGACGAAACATTGATGATGTGGCCTTTGCCGCGGTCCTTCATGCCTGGCATGACGGCCGCGATGCCGTTCAGGACGCCCTTGATGTTGACGTCCACCATCGTGTTCCACTCATCGGTCTTCAGGGCGCTGACAGGCGATAGCGGCATCAGGCCGGCATTGTTCACCAGCACGTCCACGGGGCCGAATTTCTCTTCCGCCTCGGCCACGACCGCCTTCAGCGCGTCCGGATTGGTGACGTCACCGGCCTTGTAGGCCGCCTGGCCGCCTTTCTTGACGATTTCATCGGTGATTGTTTTCAGGCGATCTTCGCGCCGGGCGGTCAACATGACTTTCGCGCCGGAATCGGCAAGGCGGCGGGCGATGGCTTCGCCGATGCCGCTGCTGCCGCCGGTGACGAGAACAACCTTGTTTTCAATATTCATGGGGAACAACCTCATACTAAGATATTTCGGGCAAGGCTGTTCAGATAGTGTGAGTGAGCACTCACTCAAGGGGCGGGACGGGAATCACGGGGCTTTTTTCACCCCTGCGCGCAGCGGCGGGGCGGCCTAGTATGCAGACATGTCACGCAGACGCCCCCAGCGCCGTTTCGGCCCCATCAGCTACAGCCAGCACACTTCCTATGAGCCGCGCTGCCAGAAATTCCGTTCCAAATCGCAACTGGACTATAGCGCCGGCTATTCGAAAGACGTGCTGCATGGCGGCATGATCGAAGGGATTACGCCGCTTCAGGTGCTGATCTCCGTCGCGCTTACCGCCGCGGTTGTGGGCATGATTATTTTCGTGCTGGGAATATTTCACTGGCTGGAAGTGGCCGAAAATCTAGGACTTTGAGGAAACCATGATCATTACAACCACGCCCAAGATCGAAGGCATTCCGGGAAAAACCATTACGGACTACAAAGGCATCGTCACCGGAGAGGCCATTCTGGGCGCGAACGTGTTCCGGGACTTCTTCGCCGGTATCCGCGACATCGTCGGCGGGCGCAGCGGATCCTACGAAAAATCCCTGCGCGAGGCGCGGGAGATCGCGCTGGACGAGATGGCGCGCGAGGCGCAGAGCCGCGGCGCAGACGCCGTGGTGGGCGTGGACATCGACTATGAATCCATCGCCCGCGAGGGCGGATCCGGCATGCTGATGGTCAGCGTCTCCGGCACGGCGGTGACGCTGGGCTAGGAGGGGACTGCGCGCGCCGCTAGGCTCGCGCCCATGACCGCCGATCCCGATTCACTGGCCGCCGATGTGCGCGCGGGAAACCGCGCGGCGCTGGCGCGTGCGATCACATGGGCGGAATCCACCCGCCCAGAACACCGGGCGGCGGCGCAATCCGTACTGACCGCCCTGGCCGATTGCGCCGGGGCGGCGAAACGCATCGGGATTACCGGGCCGCCGGGCGTGGGCAAATCCACCTTCATCGAGGCGCTGGGCACGTTCCTGACCGGTCAGGGGATGAAAGTGGCCGTGCTGGCGATTGATCCCTCCTCCTCCCGCACGCAGGGATCGATCCTGGGCGACAAGACGCGGATGCCCGATCTTGCGGCCGACCCGGACGCCTTCATCCGTCCCTCCCCGTCATCGGGCGCACTGGGCGGGGCCGGACGCAAGACGCGGGAGGCGATCCTGATTTGCGAGGGCGCCGGGTTTGACGTGGTGATCGTGGAGACGGTGGGCGTCGGGCAGTCCGAAACGCTGGCCGCCGACATGACGGACACGTTTCTGGCGCTGATGCTGCCCGGCGCGGGCGACGAGCTGCAGGGCGTGAAAAAGGGGATTATCGAGATCGCCGACATTCTGGTGGTCAACAAGGCCGACAGCGACAACGCCGAACGGGCGCGGCGCGCGGCGAAGGACCTGAAAGCGGCGATCCACATATTGCAGCCGGGCGAGACGGTCTGGCAGACGCCGGTTCTGACCTGTTCAGCCCTGAAGAAAGAGCGGATCGGCGAGGTCTGGGAGACCGTGGAGGCCCACCGCGCGGCCATGAAAGAGGCCGGAAAATTCGAGGCGCGGCGGCGGGATCAGCGCGTATCCTGGCTGAAAGCCATGCTGGAAGAGCGCGTCATGGAGGCGTTCGAAGCCGATGGCGGGGCAAAAGACGCCCTGAAAAGGCTCGAGGATGACGTGGCGTCCGGGACGGTTCCCGCCGGGGCGGCGGCCGACGAGATCATTGCGGCGTGGCGAAACGCCTGACGCCGCCCTATCTTTGACAAAGCCGCCGGCTAGCCTTGAGGACATGATGTTCAAACAACTGACAGCCCTGGCCGCCCTTTCCCTGCTTGCCGCCTGCGCAACCGCGCCGAGCGCATACGGGCCGTCGGCGGGTCCGGGCGATCCCGGCTTCAGCCAGACACAGATCGAAAACACCCGTTTCCGCGTGACCTATACGGGCACGTCCGGCGACAGCATGCAGCGCGTGCAGGATTTCGCGCTGGTGCGCGCGGCGGAACTGACCCTGGAGCGCGGGCATGACTGGTTCATCGTGACCAACCGCCATGCGACAAAATCCCGGGCCGGCGGCACGGGCCTTTCCATCGGGGCCGGGTTCGGCGGCGGCGGATCCGGTTTTGGCCTGGGCGCGAACCGGTCCTTCAGCGGACGGGCGGAAACCGAAGCCTCCCTGGAAATCGTGCTGGGCAGCGGGTCCATCCCCAATAACGGCAACGCCCATGATGCGCGCACCGTGCTGCTCAATCTGCGGCCCGCCTCGATATAGTGAAAGCGCCGCCCGCCTCTTCGCCTTGTATCAATGTTTGTTTCGTAGATCCGAAGCTGCGCCATTGCGTGGGGTGCTGGCGATCCCTGGAAGAAATCGGACGGTGGTCGAAAATGACCGAGGACGAACGGCAGGCGGTAATGGACGGGCTTGAGAGCCGCGCGAAGCGGCTGGAGGCGGAATTCTACGCCATGCGGGAAGACTCATGAGCCGGGTAATCGGATATGGCGCGCTGATCGTGGCGATCATCCTGATCGCCGTGCTGGCCGCGCGCGTTCTGGCCCCCGGCGCGATGGAGGGTGGGCTAAGCGAGCCGCTGGCCTATCGCGTGGGCTGGCTGGCGCTGTTGCTGGTGGCGCTGTTCGTGGGGTGGCGGCAGACGCCGGGCAATGCGCTGAAATCGCTGCTGGTCTGGGCGGTGATCATCCTGGTCCTCGTGGTCGCCTATTCCATGCGCGACACCTTCCGGCCCATCACCGACCGGGTGATGGCGGAGCTTTCCCCCGGAACGGTGACCGCGCCGCCGGGCGAGCCCAATTCCGGCAGCGCGGCCTCTGTCCGGCGGGCGCTGGACGGGCATTTCTGGGCGGAAGGCACGGTGAACGGCACGCGCGTGCGCTTTCTGGTGGATACCGGGGCGAGCGCGGTGGTGCTGACCCGCGGCGATGCGCGGCGGCTGGGCATCGATTTCGACGAGCTGCGCTACACCCAGCGCATGATGACGGCCAATGGCGAGACGCGCGGCGCGCTGATCCGGCTGGACGAGGTTAAGATCGGCAATGTGCGGGTGACCAATGTCGCCGCCGTGGTGCCGCAGAACGACGTGCTGACGCAGTCCCTGCTGGGGATGAGCTTCCTTGGCCAGCTCTCGCGTTACGAGGCGACGCAGGAATCGCTGATCCTGCGGCAGTAAACGGAGATGCGCTATGCGCCAACAGGTGAACCTGATCACGCTGGGGGTGAAGGATCTGGACGACTCCGTCGCCTTTTTCGACCGGCTGGGCTGGGAAAAAGGGACGGGCGGCGAGGATTACGCCGTCTATCAGGCGGCGGGAATTCTGGTGTTCCTCCACCCCGAAGCGGCGCTGGCCAAAGAGGTCGGCGGCGAGGTTGACGGGTTCGGCCCGTCCTTTCTTGCGCTGAACGTGGAGAGCGAGGCAGCGGTGGACGCCGAATACGCCGCCGCGCTGGAGGCGGGCGCGCGGGCGGCTCGGCCGCCTGAAAAACAATTCTGGGGCGGCTATTCCGGCGTCTTCGCCGACCCGAGCGGGCATTACTGGGAAATCGCCTATAACCCGCAATGGACGCCGGACGCGGACGGCATCATCCGCGCCTATCCCGCCAAGGCTTCATAAAGCAGTGAAAAGGCCGTCACGGTCAGGCCGATGGCGAACAGGCGGCGCAGCAGATTGCCGTCCAGCCGGTGCGCCAGCGCCGCGCCGACCGGGGCCATCAGGACGGTCAGCGTGGCGATGAAGAAAAAGCCCGGCGCGGAGACATAGCCGAGCGAGCCGGGCGGCACGTTTGCCACGCCCCAGCCGGCGATGACAAAGCCCAGCGCCGCAGGCGCGCCGATGGCGACGCCAAAGCCCGCCGCCGTGCCCACCGCCTTGTGAATCGAGCGGCCGCAGAGCGTCATCAGCAGGACGCCGAACGTGCCCCCGCCAATCCCCATCATTGCCGAGGCCAGCCCCATCCCGGTGCCCATGCCGGCGCGCGGCAGGCCGCCCGGCAGTTCGTCCGCCAATCGCCAGCCGGGGCGGCCGAAGAACATCTGCGCGGCGATCAGCATGGCGACAGCGCCGAAGAAGGCGGTCAGCGCCCGGCCCGGCGTCATATCGGCCACGAACGCGCCCGCCAGCGCGCCCAGCACGATCCAGGGCGACCAGGCCCTGAGAACATGCCAGTCCACCGCGCCCTTTTTGTTATGCGCCATGACCGAGCGGATGGAGGTGGCGATGATGGTGGCGAGCGAGGTGGCCACCGCCACGTGCATCCGGGTTTCCTCCGGATAGCCGAGCGCGGCCTGCGCGTAATAGACCGCCGGCACGATCACCACGCCGCCGCCGACGCCAAACAGCCCGGCCACCAGACCGGCGAACAGACCCGCGCCGATCAGCGCGGCGATGAGGAAGATGATGTCGGGCGTCATGAAGCGTCAGGCCGCCGCGGCGCGGGAATCCACGGCCGCCAGGGCGCGCGTGACGACTTCGGGCCCGGCGCCGGGCCGCCCCGGCTCGACCGTCAGGATACGGCGGAACTCCCGCGCGCCCGGCTCGCCATGATAGAGGCCCAGCATGTGGCGGGTCATGGCGCGCAGGGGCACGCCCTCCCCCATCCGCCAATCGATGTAATCGGCGTAGAGGGCGGCGATCTCCGTGCGCTCCGGCGCGTGATCGCCGCCGAAGACGCGGGCGTCGACATCGCGCAGCATCCACGGGGTCTGGTAGGCGGCGCGGCCAACCATGACGCCATCCAGCCCCGCGCCCTCATCCATGCACTGATCCAGCGTGGCAAGGCCGCCATTGAGGCTGATGGAGAGGTCCGGGCGTTCCCGCTTCAGATCGCGCACCAAGCCATAATCCAGCGGCGGGACGGTGCGGTTTTCCTTGGGCGACAAGCCCTTCAACCACGCCTTGCGGGCATGGACGATGAACACGTCCGCGCCCGCCGCCGCGACAGTCTCCACAAAGCCGAACAGGGCCTCGCGCGGATCCTGCTCATCGACGCCGATGCGGCATTTTACGGTGACCGGAACGGAGACCGCGTCCTGCATCGCCTTGATGCAATCGGCGACCAGATCCGGTTCGCGCATCAGGCAGGCGCCGAAGCGGCCGGACTGGACCCGGTCCGAGGGGCAGCCGACATTCAGATTGATCTCGCGATAGCCGAAATTCTCGCCGATGCGGGCGGCGCGGGCGAGATCGGCCGGCGTGGAGCCGCCAAGTTGCAACGCCACGGGCTGTTCGTCCGGATCGAAGGAAATCAGATGCGTGGCGTCGCCATGGATCAGCGCCTGATCGACCGCCATTTCAGTATAAAGCAGCGCCCGCTTCGTGATGAGCCGGTGCAGATACCGGCAATGCCGGTCCGTCCAGTCCATCATCGGAGCAATGGAAAAACGGCGGTCGAGAGCCGCGGGGTTATCTTGGTCGGTTAAGGGCATCACTTTCGTAACTGGCGAACGCCTCGCAGGCGCGTCAGCCTATACCCCGACCATCCTTTTATAATCCACCCCTGGAACGCCGGAGGCGGGAGGACCACCCGTCACGCTATCCTGCGCGGGACCCGCGGAGCGCCGAGTTCGCATTCCAGAGATTGTCTATCCCAGTCTGACAGATCGGCGGCGGCCGCGTAGGTCGATTGCAGGAAGGCCAGCAGGTCGGCTTCCGGCGTGGCGCTGGCGCGGACAGCTTCATAAGGCAGCAGGAACTCTCCGAGCGCGGACTCATAGCGGGCGGCGTCCGGTTCGACCGGGCGTTCGGAGAAGCCATCGGGCGTCGGGTAGGCGTAGGAATAGAACATCGGTTCATCCACCCCGCCCCCGCCGGGCCAGAATCCCGCGGACGAGACTTCGTGACTGTACGCTTCCTGCGTGACGTCATCGGGCAAGGCCGGAACGCCGCCGGGATGAAGCGGCGCCTTGCGGCCGGAGAAACGGGTGACGGCCAGATCAAACGATCCCCAGAACAGGTGCACCGGCGAGACCTTTCCAAGAAATCCCGTACGGAATTTTTCGAAGACTCCGCTGATGCTGAGCAAAGCGCGGTGAAACCGCTCGACCGCTTCAGCGTCGTAGGGACGCGGTTGCTGATCCTGCCTGAAGGGAATGGCCTCAGGGATTTCGTTCGGCGCGCCGTGGATGTCCATTCGCCCGCCCGCCGATTCAACCAGTCCGGCCGTGCGGTGAAGGAACTCGGCGACGCTCATCGACTCAAGCGGGAAGTCGCGGGTCGAATCCGGTGTTTCGGCCACCAGCCGGTGTTCCCGCAGGTCGAAGGTGAGGACAATCGACCGCCCGTCGTCCAGCACCGGGCCGGTCGTCAGACCACGCGGGGAGACATAGAGCGTGGCATGCCAGGAATGATTGACCCACGGCGTATGAGAGAACCGGTATTTGCCGACGATTTGCGTCCACAGATGAAGCGCCGCCGCGGTCTCTGACCAATCGGAATATGGCAGGGGCGGCCAGGCCGCGTTCGTGTTCTTTGAAGCGGTCATCCAGAAAACTCCTTGCAGGGCCAGGCGCGTTTCGCCTCCGGACCATTCTACCGCAAGAAGCATTGCACGGCAGCGTGAAGCCTTGATGCAAGCGTCCGGGGCTGTGTGAGGCGCGGATGCTTGCCCCGTTTCGCTGACGCCCCTATCCCTTGCAAAGGGAGACGCGCCGCCAGAGCGTGTGGAATTGAGGGGGACTTCACGTGATCAGCGCAATCGGACTCATTGCAGGGCTGGGCCTGCTGATCCTGCTCACCATGCGGGGCGTGCACATCATCATCGCCGCGACGGTGAGCGCCGCGCTGGTCGCCATCACGAGCGGCGTGGCGATGATGCCGCCCTTCGCGGACGCCGACGCCCCCGATTACGTGACCGCTTACATGCGGGGCTTCACCGGCTTTTTCGCCGACTGGTTCTTCATGTTCCTGCTGGGCGCGATCTTCGGCGAGGTGATGTCCGCGTCCGGCGCGGCGGACAGCGCGGCGAAATTCATCATCGAGCGGCTGGGCGTGCGCTACGCCGTTCTGGCCGTGGTGGCGGCCTGCGCGGCGCTGACCTATGGCGGGGTGAGCGTCTTTATCGTGGCGTTTTCGGTCTATCCCATGGCGGTCAGCCTGTTCCGCGACGCCAATCTGCCGCACCGTTTCATTCCCGCCGCGCTGTGCTTCGGTTCAGTCACCTTCACAATGACCTCCGCCGGGTCGCCGGAAATCCAGAACCTGATCCCGATCGAATTTCTGGGCACGACCGCCATGGCGGGCTGGCGGGTTTCCGCCGTGGTGGCCGTGCTGCTGGCAATCACCGGATATATCTGGCTGCAGCGCATGGTCAGGCGCGCGGTCGCCAATGGTGAGACGTTCGAGGGGGCGCTGGGCGATCATGTTGAGCGGGATGAAGGCCCGCTGCCGCACCCGGTCCTGAGCCTTGTGCCGCTGATCATCGTGCTGGCCGCGTTCAACCTGACCGACGACATGCTGGGCAAATACGCGCTGGTTCTGGCGCTGGGCCTTGGCACGCTGGCGGCGCTGGCCATTGGCTGGCGGCACCGGATGCAGATGCCCAAGGCGTTCGGCGTCGGCGCGACCGGCGCGGTAATCGCCATTACCAATACCTGCGCCGTGGTCGGGTTCGGCACGGTGGCGCAACTGACGCCGGCCTTCCAGCAGGCGCTGGGCGTTGTGACCGCCATTCCGGGCGACCCGCTGATCGGGGCCGCCATCGCGGTGACGGTGATCTGCGGCCTGACGGGTTCGGCCTCCGGCGGGCAGACCATCGCCCTGCCCCTGATCGCGCCGGGCTATATCGATGCGGGCGTGGAGCCGGGCGAATTGCACCGGGTGGCGGCGCTGGCCTCTGGCGCGCTGGATAGCCTGCCGCACAACGGATACGTGGTGACGACCATTCGCGCCATTTGCGGCGAAACGCACGCCCGCGCCTATGGACCAGTGGGCGCGCTGACGGTGATCCTGCCTCTGGCCGGGCTGGTTCTGGCGGTCGGGCTGTTCATCATTTTCTAGGGGCCGATAACGGGCGATCACAATACCGGCACGCGGCGTGTGAGGCGCTGGCGCGGCCCGCGCCCGCGCTCTAGTTAAGGGGCATGACCCAGGAACAGCCCGCCAAGCGAAAGACTTTCCTCTATCTGACCATCGCCGTTCTGGCGGTCGCCGGACTGGCGGCCGCGTGGTCCTTCTTCCCCCTGAATCAGTGGGTGGAATCGTTCCGCCTGTGGGTGCGGGATCTGGGGCCGACCGGGTGGATCATTTTCATTCTGGTCTATGCAATATCGGTCTTCGCGCTGGTTCCTGGCGCGTTGCTGACGCTGGCCGCCGGCGTGGCCTATGGCCTGTGGGGCGCGCCACTGGTGGTGATCGGGGCGACGCTGGGCGCGTCCCTGTCCTTTCTGAGCGGGCGCTATCTGTTCCGCGAACGCATCCGCAATTTGATCGCCAATCGCCCGAAACTGAAAGCGGTGGATCACGCAATCGGCGATGAAGGCTGGCGCATCGCCATATTGCTGCGTCTGTCGCCGGTCGTGCCGTTCAGTCTTCAGAACTGGGCGCTGGGCGGCACCTCACTGGGCTTTCCGGCCTTCGTGTTCGCCACTTTTTTCGGGATCATCCCGGGCACGCTTCTTTATGTCTGGATCGGGTCGCTGGGCGGCGCCGCCGGCGCGGGGGTGGGCTTTGTGCGGGCGGTTATCCTGACGCTGGGGCTGCTGGCCACGGGCGTCACGGTCTGGCTGGTGTCGCGAAAAGCGCGCCGGATTCTGGCGGAGAAGGATATCGAGACCAGTGAAGGACAGGAATCCGAACAATCGGCTTAACCGGGCGTCAAGCGAACCCGCGTAAGCTTCCCGCCTCCATAAACGGGCGAGGCGGGCCATGGCGAAGGCGAATTTCCATAAGAACCAGCGGGTTTACGTGAAACCTGTGGGAACATGGGCGGTGATCGAACAGGTCAAACCGCAATGGGTGCGCGACGTGCCCGAGCCTGTACGCGTTTATTATGATTGCGGCCTGGGCCGGGATTTTTCCGAAGCCGAGCTTTCCCAGCCTGAAACGCGCGGCGGCGACACCGAGAACGCCAGCAAGGAAAACTGGCGGCTGATGCGCGCCAAGAACAAGTGGCATGACGCCGAATCCAGCGCCGGTCACCCCTATCCGGGCACGTTTCCCGTTGTGGTTACCGATGAAAAGGACTGGGGCGGCTGGCGCGTGCCGGGGCAGGAATATGACCGCGACCCGCACCGTATAGAATTTCAGGCCCGGGTGATGACCTCCGGTCTGCGGCTGGCGCGCGTGGCCCGCGAACTGGTGCAGATCGTGCGGTCCAGCCCCGGCGATGTTCCGGCCGAAGTCGAGGCGCTGGCCACCGAGGCGAAAGGCATCCTGGAATATATTGATGAAACCCCGGCGCCGGCCGCAGCGCGCACGGCGGCGGAATAGCGGCTGCGCGGCCCCGGTTTTAACCGGCGGGAAGCAATTTTCATCCTAGAATTGCGCAATCTGACCGGACCTGAGAACGCGGAAACAGCAAGATGACCGCAAAACTGGATGTTCTGCGCGTCCTGATCGTGGACGATAACGCTCACATGCTGCAGATCGTGAAAACGATCCTGCGCGGGTTCGGCATCAAGCAGTTTTACGAAGCGCGCAGCGTCAATGAGGCGTTCGAGACGATCCGCAACGAGCCGGTTGATTTCGTGGTCGTCGACTATCTTCTGGATAACGAGACCGGACTGGATCTGGTGACCCGCGTCCGCACAAGCGACGAGGCCCCCAACCCCTACCTGCCGATCGTCATGCTGTCCGCCTATGCGGAGCGCACGCGCGTGGAGGAGGCCCGCGATCACGGCGTGACGGAATTCTGCGTCAAGCCGGTTACCGCGAACGAGTTGTTCCGCAAGGTCGCCAATGTCATCGATCACCCGCGTCCCTTTGTGCGCACCAAAGAGTTTTTCGGCCCCGACCGGCGGCGCAAGAAGACCGCCCCCTATAACGGTCCCGCGCGGCGTGAGGATGACGAAGGGGATGGCGAAAATTTAACGGGCGGCGAGGCCGCATAGCGCATTCCCCCGTCGACACTATTCCCCGCCCCGCCCTATAGTTAGGGTAATGATTCGAGAAATCATCGATCAGGGATTCGGGGGAAAATGGCGGCTAAAAGGGCTAAGCCGCCTTCAGGGTCTAAGCCCCAGAAGCGCGAAGCGAAATTAAAATCACCCGAGAGCCGGCGCGACGAAGAAGCGGCGCTGGGCGATCAGGCGCGCATGATCCTGATTTTTGTCCTGCTTTTCACGGTGGCGTTCATCGCCGTGGTCGGCCTGAGGCTGCACAAGGAACATGGCGAACTGGTCGCCGAGGCGGAGTTGAACTTTGCCCGCGCCGCCGCCTATGCCGCCGAACGCATTAACAGCAATCTGATGGAAGCGCGGGGCGGACTGGACGCCGCCGCGCGGGAACTGGCCGAGACAGACGGGGCCGGCCGGATGAACGCGGTGATTACCCGCGCCGTCGAGCCTGACGCGGTAGAAACGCTGATCCTTTATGGCGAGGGCGGCCGCGTGGCCGCCGCGACGCGGGGCAATCTGACGCCCGACTACGAAACGGCGGCCGAGCAGGCCCTGCTGACCGAATCCGGCGTGGCGGCGGTGACGATTGACGGCGAACGCGCGCTGGTGATGGCGATTGCCGTGCGCAATGAGACGCTGGGCCAGGGCGCGCTTCTGGCCGTGCTTGATCCCGCGCCGCTGCTGCCCGCGCCCAATAACGGGCGGGTAATGGCGTTTTCCGCGCCCGACGGCGCCCTGCTGGCGGTGAAACCCGCCGGACGCACCAGCGGGGCGACGGCCCCGGCCGCGTTCGGGGTTGGCGCGAACGATGTGCGCTCTGTCCCCAGGGGCGGCGCGGCGGTGTTTGATGACGGGAATGTGGGCGGCGAGAAAGCCGCGGTCGGCGTGGCGTCCCTGCCCGGCCTCAATGCGCTGGCCTATGTCGCCGGTCAGCCCGTTATCAATCAGGCGGCCTGGCGGTCCCTGATGATCTGGTACGGCCTGATGGCTCTGGCGCCGGTGATCATTGCCGGCGGGCTCTCCGGCGTTCTGCTGAACCAGATGAGCAATATACGCTCCACCCGTCAGGCGCTGCAGGACTCGGAGGTCCGCTTCCGGCTGGCCATCGAGGGCGCGCGTTGCGGCGTGTGGGACTGGGACGTGGCGTCCGACACGGTTTACCTCACGGATTCGCTGGGCCGGATGCTGGGCAAGGCCGGCGGGTCGCGCCTGTCGGGGGCGGAGTTTCTGTCACTGGTCCGCAGCGAGGACCGCGACCGTCTGCGCATGGCGCTTCGCGGCGCGGCGGGGGCGCAGTCCGTGGACGTGGAGTTCCGCGCCGCCAACCTGCCGGTCTGGCTGCATGCGCGCGGGCGGCCATGGACGGGCAGCGACGATGAGCGCGGCCGCATCGTGGGCGTGGCCATCGACATCACCGAGCAGAAGGGCGCGCAGGCGCGCATCGCGGCGGCGGAAGGCCGGCTTCGCGCGGCGCTGGAATCCATGTCCGAGAGCTTCGTGCTGTGGGACGCCAAGCAGCGGCTGGTGCTGTGGAACCGCAAGTTCCGCGACTTCTTCCAGCTGGGCGATCACGTCCTGAAACCGGGCGTGCATTACGACATGGTCGAGGCCGCGGCGCAGGAAGCCATCAAGGAAGTGCGCCCCAATGACGAGGGCGACGAAGTTCAGGAGATGGAGCTGACGGACGGCCGCTGGATCCACTATTCCGAACGGCGGACGCGCGACGGGGGCCTCGTCTCGGTCGGCGCGGACATCACCTCCATCAAGCGTCAGGAGGTCAAGCTCAAGGATTCCGAAGGCCAGCTGCGGCGCAATTACGAAGACCTGCAGCGCAGCCAGCAACGCATCAAGGAGCTGGCGCGGAAATATGAGGCGGAGAAGATCCGGGCCGAGGAAGGCAACCGCTCCAAGAGCGAGTTCCTGGCCAATATGAGTCACGAGCTGCGCACGCCGCTGAACGCCATCAACGGCTTCTCGGAAATCATGCTGAAGCAGATGTTCGGGCCGCTGGGCGATGACCGCTATCAGGAATATGTGCGGGACATTCTTTCCAGCGGGCAGCACTTGCTGGCGCTGATCAACGACATTCTGGACATGTCCAAGATCGAGGCCGGGAAGCTGCAGCTTCAGACCGAGCTGATCTATCCCGACGAGATCGTGGAGCAGTGCGCCCGCCTGATGCGCGGCCGGGCCCAGGAGGCGGGTCTGGAGCTGAAAATGGAGCTGGGCGACCTGCCGCGGATCGAGGCCGACCCGCGCGCCATAAAACAGGTCATCCTGAACCTGCTGTCCAATGCCGTGAAATTCACGCCCGAGGGCGGCCGCGTGGAGATCAGCGCCCATCCGCACGAGGAAGGCGTGAAAGTGCGGGTCAGCGATAGCGGCATCGGCATCGCCGACGAGGATATTCCGCGACTGGCGCGGCCGTTCGAGCAAATCGAGAGCCAGCACTCCAAATCCCATCAGGGTTCGGGGCTGGGCCTGGCGCTGTCAAAATCGCTGGTGGAGATGCATGGAGGAACGCTGGACATCGATTCCAGCATCGGCGAGGGCACGACCATCGTGTTCACCCTGCCGCCCGAACCCGTGGAGCCGGTCAGCGAGACCGAGGCGCGCGCATGGGAGCGCGAGCTGATCCACGAGACCGACGATGAAATCGCCGCCGCAGACATAAAGGCCGGGAGCGATCCCGAGGCGGATACGCCCGGTGATTATGTCCTGGAGGAAGAACCCGCGGACGCTGATGAAGACGAATTCGTCAGCGGCACCCCGCAGAACTGGGGCGCGCGCACCGGTTAGCGACGGTCCGGCGGGGGACCGTCAGGACGGGGACCTTCCGGCGGCGGGCCTTCGGTAGGTCCGCCATCATGGCCGCGTTCGTGGCGGCGCGGCCCGCCGCGGTGCATGCGCTTGCGGAAATCACCGCCAAAGCCGGCTTCCAGCGCCTTCTTGCGCGTCTCCGCATCCAGATCCTCCACGAGGTCGAGCATGATTTCGTGCCCCTTCACGTCGACCAGCAGGCCCGCCTCACGCGCCGCTTCCAGCGCCGCTTCTGCGCGCGGCCGGTCAAACGGATCCGCCACCAGCGCCGCATAGACATCCTTCTGCGCCTCCCAGACGCGCCGCCGCGTCGCCATGGCTTCCCGGAAATGCGCGCGGATTTCATCCTCCATCGCCTCGCGCTTGTCTTCCGGCGCGGCGCGAAGGAACGCGCCAATGACGAAGGAGGTGCGGTCCATGTGTTCGGGCGGCCCGCGCCGCGGCCCGTCCAGACGGTCGGCAATCGCCATGCCCAGAAACACGCCATTGATCAGCAGCGAGGCCAGCAGCAGCCCGGTCAGGGGCGTCAATCGAAATCCGCTCATTCTCAGACCTCAGCATCCAGTTCAATTTCAAAGACCGCGTCCGGATTGGCGAACGCATTGGCGATAACATCAGCCGCAGGGTCGGACGCCTGCGGAGAAACCAGCGCCCCGCCGAAACCGGCCAGAGATCCGACCATCAGCGCCGCTGCGGCCGCAAATGCGGGAATCTGGCGCCGGCTTGCGAACGGATTCGAAACCGCCGCCGGAGCTGGCGCGGCGGCGAGAATGCGCGCTTCCAGCGCCGGGACATCGCGGCCGGGACGATCCGTCGCCAGAACCGCATCCAGGGCCGCCATTTCACGCGCCGCCGCCTGTAGATCGGCGTCGCCCTTGAGCGCGCGGCGCATGGCGCGGCGTTCGGCCGCCGGCCAGCGGGCGGGCTCGGCGCCATAGGCCTCCAGGATGGCTCTGGCCCGTTCCGGCGTGAGGGTCTTGCGGATCATCATGGCTCCATTCTCTCCATCCAGGCGCCCGCCTCTGCGGCGAGCGAGGCTTTAAGGGCGCGGCGGGCCCGGGAAAGCAGCGATTCCACGGCCTCGACGCTGATTTCCAGAATCTCGGCGGCCTCGATATTACTCATTTCCTCAAAGTGGCAGAGGGCGATGGCCGCGCGCTGCCGGGGCGGCAAGTTCTGAATGGCGCTGTGAACGCGCGCCGAAAGCTGGTTCTGATGCAGCGCCTGCGCGGGACCATCCGCGTCATCGGCAATGTCGGGCGCTTCCTCATCAACCGGTCTGGCCTTGCGCAAGCGGTCATAACAAAGATTGAGCGCGACACGGTGCATCCATGTGGACAGCCGCGCCTTGCCGGAACGCCAGTTCGGCGCCATGCGCCACAGACGGATGAAACTCTCCTGCACCACGTCTTCCGCCTCGGCTTCGTCACGCAGCATGCGCCGGGCGAGCGCCATCAGGCGCGGCGTATGGGCGGACACCAGGTCCGCCGCCGCGCGACGGTCGCCCGCCGCGGCGCGGGAGAGAAGAGACGCGTCGTGATCGCGAATAGGACTGTCTCTCCTCTCGAAGCGCGTCAGCGATTGCGGCCCTAGCGGTCACCGCGCTTGAAGAAACGCTTGCGGCGGTCGGGCATGTTTTCCTTGGCTTCTTCCATGGTCACCTGCCCGTCGTCATTGGCGTCCATTTCGGCAAACCGCGCCTGATGATGCGCTGAATACTCGGCCCAGGTCACCTGGCCATCGTCATTTGCGTCAATCTCGCGATCACGCTGACGGCGTGGCTCGTCGCCGTCTTCGCTGTCCTCGCGCATTGCCTTGAGGCGCTGCATGACCGGCGACTGGTCCGCGTCGTCCAGAACCTGATCGCCGTTACGGTCCATCCAGGCGAACATTTCCTGCTGCAGGGAGGCGGCTTCTTCCTGCGTTACCGCATCGTCGCCATTGGCGTCGGCCGCTTTCAGCATGATGCCGCCGCCCGCGTGTCCATGATGACCGCGCGGTCCGGCCGCCTGCGCCGCGCCCGCGGCCAGAAGAATGGCGCTCGCCGCGCCCAACAAGATTGCCTTTTCCATGAGGCTTGCTCCTTACGAGAATTATATCCCTCATGGCCTTTAACGGGCGGAGCGCTCAATTCCGTCGCTAGCCGGCTGCGGATAGGACAATGCGTTCATACGCCTGCCGCGTCATGAGGCGGTAACGGTCCAGCATGGCTTCCAGATCGGCGAAAGAGTCGGCCCCGCTGGCTTTTACCACGCGCATTTTCAGTTTTTCCGGCGCTGTCTCAGGGTCGAACTGGGTTTCCACCGCCAATGCGAAGAGCTGACCCAGATCCAGATTCAGCCGCGCGGCGTGCGCCATCGCACCGGCTTCCTCCTGCGTCAGGATGTGCGCATCAGCCAGGGCGTTCAGGGATTCGAAGAGCGACGGGCTGAGGACGTCAGGGATTTCATGCGCGTGAATTAGCTGGAGATACTGGACCGTAAACTCCAGATCGATCTGTCCGCCCTTCGCGCGTTTCAGATCCCAATAGCCGCGGGACGGTTTTTCACGCGAGAGGCGGCGGCGCATGTCCGCGACATCTTTCGCGGTTTCGCGGGTATCGCGCTTGCTCCGCAGCAGGTTCCGCAAAAGATCGGCCACCTCGTCCGACAGGGCGGGATCGCCGCCAACCATTCTGGCGCGCGTCAGCGCCATCATTTCCCAGGTCCAGGCTTCCCGCTGGTAGTAGCGATGGAACGCGCCCAGCCGCACCGCCACCGGCCCGGCATTGCCGGAAGGCCGCAATTGCAGATCGACATTGAACAGCGGGCCTTCGGAGGTTTCCACCGACAGCGCGCTGACCAGACGTTGCATGAGGCGCGCGCACCAGGTCTCCGGCGTCAGACTGCGGGGACCGTCTACGGATTCAGACTGTTCACCCGCCTCATACACCATCATCAGGTCAATATCGGACGCGTAGGTCATTTCCCCCGCGCCGAAACTGCCCATGCCGATCAGGGCGACGCGGGCGTCCAGATAGCCGTAAAGCCGCTCTATCTCCCGCCGGACGGAAGGGAGCAGAGCCGCGACCAGCGCCTCCGCCACGCGAACGCGGGCGCGGCCCGCCTCCCCGGCCGCCGCCTGATCGCGCAGGGCTTCAATCCCCACGCGCAACAGAGTTTCGCGGGCGAAACGGCGGGTATTGTCCAGAGCTTCTTCGAAATCGCGCGCCGACTCGACGACCTTCTGCGCTTCCTCGCGCAGGTTCTCGAATTCCAGCGCGTCTACGCCCGGCGCCACGAAGGCTTCCAGCGCTTCCGGACGGGAAGCGAGCGATTTCGCCAGACGCGGCGCCAGACCCAGAGCGTCCACGATGTCGGTGAGCAATTTCGGCTCCCGCTCAAACATCGACAGGATGTTCACGGCGGCGGGCAAGCCGTTGAGAAACTCCGAGAACCGCAGGAACGCCGTATTGGGGTGGCCGGTCTCCGCGACCGCCAGAACGATGCGCGGGGCCAGCCCCCGCATGATCCGGCGGGCGCGTTCGGACCGTGTGGCGCGCGGCTTTCCGATCAGCCAGCCGCGTACAGTCTCCCAGACCTGTTCGGGGTTGTTGAACCCCAGTTCTTTCAGGCGTTTGACCGTGGCGTCCGCCGGGTCCGGCCCGTCAAAAATCAGGTCCGCCTCCCGCGGGTCGCGCTCCACCGGTTCAAACAGGCCTTCGCAAATCTCGCGCGCGGCCGCCGTATCCCCGGCCAGCCAGGCATCGAACGACGCCAGCGATTCACGGCCGCACAACCGCGCCAGACGGCGGCGGCGGTCGTCATCTTCCGGCGCGTCATGGGTTTGCTGGTCTTCAATGATCTGCAGCCGGTTTTCCGTGATGCGCAGCGCCTCATAGATTTCACGAAGACGCGCTTCGGTCCGGGCGTCCACATCACCCCGCGCCCGCAGCGCGGCAAGCGCCGGCAAGGTCGCGCGCGTGCGCAGCGAAGCGTCCCGCCCGCCATGCAGCAATTGCTGGGTCTGGGCGAAAAACTCTATCTGACGGATGCCGCCCGGGCCGCGCTTCAGGTCAAATCCGGCCGGTTCGTCATGCCGCCCGGCCGCCGCCTCGATCTGGCGCATCAGATTTTCGATTTCCTCGACCGCGCCGTAATCCATCGAGCGCCGCCAGACGAAGGGAAACATGCGGCGCATGAATTCCTGCCCCGTCACGGTGTCCCCGGCGCAGGCGCGCGCCTTGATCCAGGCCGCGCGCTCCCAGGTCTGGGCAAAGGATTCATAGTAATTGGCCGCCGCTTCAACGGACAGCGCCAGCGGGGTCGAGGCCGGGTCCGGCCGCAGGCGCAGATCGACGCGCGCCACATAGCCGTCCGCCGTCTGTTCATCCAGCGCGCCCACCGCGCGACGGGTCAGGCGGGTGCAGAGCCGGCCCGGCTCCTCGACACCCAGATCCAGCAGGCGCTGACGGTCGAAGAATACGGCCAGGTCCACATCGCTGGAAATATTGAGTTCGCGGGAGCCGAGCTTGCCCAGCGCCACGATGAACAATCCCGCCAGCCCCTCATCCGTCACGGCGTCTTCCGCAATGCGTCCGCGTTCCGCCATGAATCGCGCATGCGCCAGGAACGCAGCCTGAATGGCTGCATCCGCGCCATCGCTCATCGCGCGGCTGACCGCGTCCAGATCCCAGATCCCGCCAATATCGGAGAGGGCGACGAGCAGGTGGAGCCGGCGCTTAGCGGCGCGCAGATCCCTGTTCAGCGCGTCCTCATCTTCGGCGATCCGCCCGGCGCGCGCGAAAGCCGTAAGGGCCGCGTCCAGGGATTCCTGCGGCGCGCGCTCCAGAACGTCGGTAAGGAGCTGCGGGTCCGTCCGGCAAATGCGCGCAAGATAAGGGGAACAGCCAAAGACGCCGCGCAGCAGGTCTTCCGCGCCGCCCGGAATTTCAATGGAGAGTTCGCCAAGCAGGTCGTCGGCGAACCCTGCATCATGCGGCTCGGGCGCGGCGGCGATCAGGCTGTGGAGAGGCGCATGCGTCATACGCCCAAGGGTGGCGGACGGCGCGCAGGACGCAAGGGGGATTGTCTATCGCGCGCGGGGAAAGGTCAGCACGGCGCGCAGTCCCGGCGCTTCCAGCGTCGAGGACCCCGGCCCGTCTTCCAGGGTGAATTCCGCCCCGTGAATGTCGGCCACCGCCTGCACCAGGCTTAGGCCGAGCCCCGAGCCTTGCGCGCTTCGCGATTCATCCAGCCGCACGAAACGCTTCTTCACGCGCTCCCGCGCATCGGCGGGTATGCCCGGCCCGGTATCGGTCACCGAAATCTCCGCGCGGCCGTCGCTGGCCTTGCGCAGGCGAAGCGCGATGGCCTCGCCTTCCGGCGCATACTTGATGGCGTTGTCGAGGAGGTTGGCCAGCGCCTGCGAGAGCAGGCCGCGATCGGCGCGGATTGTCAGCCCCTCCTCCATGTCGGAGGTGAAGGACAGACCGGAATCCTCGGCCACCGGCTCATAAAGCTCGGCCAGGTCCTCGATGATTTGCTGCGGATCGATGATGGAGAGCTGCTCCCGCCGTTCCCCCGCTTCCAGCCGCGCAATTTTCAGGACTGAAGCAAACGTGTTCAGCAGGCCGTCCGCGTCATCCAGCGCCTGTTGCAGGGCTTCCTGGCAATCGGCCCCCCGCTCCGCCTCCCGCAGACTGTCCTCCATGCGGTTGCGCAACCGGGTCAGGGGCGAGCGAAGGTCATGCGCGATGGAGTCGCCGGCATGACGCAGGCCGGTGGTCAGCCGTTCGATCCGGTCGAGCATTTCATTGAGATTGGCGGACAGCTCATCCAGTTCGTCGCCGGAGTGATTACGGGGCGCGCGGGCGGTGAGGTTTCCGGCCGTGACCTCGCGCGCGACCGTGTTCAGGTCATCCAGTCGCTGGGCGAAACGGCGGCTGACAAAGCCGCCCAGAAGGACACCGAACGCCAGAACCAGCGCCGACCCGGTCCAGATGGCGTCGGTGACGCGGCGCACATAGCGGGCGTTTTCCTCGACATCGCGGCCGACAAGAATCTGATAGCCGCCCAGAAGGCGCACCATGCGCCCCTTGGCCCGGCGCTCGACGGTTTCATCGTCTTCAGTGGGATATTGGTAGGTAAAGCCGAACTGGCTGTCGTCGTCCGGCCGGTCCTCCGGCAGGGCGCTGAGATTGCCGGAAATGCGCTGTCCGTTGGGCCGGGTCAGCAAATAGAGGTCTTCGGACGCGCCAACGCTGCGCTCCACCACGATGCGGTTCAGACCATTCAGGCCGGAACGCCGGTAAGCGCGCACCATGTCTTCGGCCTGCGTCTCGATGGCGCGCGAATCCTGGCGCGCCATGGCGCCCGCCGTCGCCGAATAGACATAGGCGAGGATGATGGAGACGAAGACCGCAAAAAGACCCGCGGCCAGCAGGGTGATGCGGAAGGTCGTCGTGCGTAGAAACGCGCGACGCTGCGTCATGCCTGCAGCCGGTATCCCGCGCCCCGGACCGTGTGGAGCATGGAGCGGTCATAGGGCTTGTCGATCTTGCCGCGCAGGCGTGAGACGTGGACGTCGATCACATTGGTCTGGGGGTCGAAATGATAATCCCAGACCTTCTCCAGAAGCATGGTGCGGGTGACCACCTGTCCGGCGTGTTTCATGAGAAATTCCAGAAGGCGGAATTCGCGCGGCTGAAGCAGGATTTCCTCGCCGCCGCGCGTTACGGTGCGGGCCAGAAGGTCCATTTCCAGATCGCCAACTTGCAGCCGAGTCTGCACCGCGCCGGGATCGCGGCGGCGCACCAGCGCCTCCACCCGGGCCAGAAGCTCGGCAAAGGCGTAGGGCTTGGTCAGGTAATCGTCGCCGCCGGCGCGCAGACCCTCCACGCGCTGGTCAATCTCGCTGAGCGCGGACAGCACCAGAACCGGTGTCTGGTCGCCTTCCATGCGCAACGTCTCGATAACCTTCAGCCCGTCCATGGCGGGCAGCATCCGGTCCACGACCAGAACGTCGTAACGTCCGTCGCGCGCCATGTTCAGCCCGGTCTCGCCATCCGGGGCGTGATCCGCAATATGGCCGCTCTCGCCCAGTCCTTTCAGGACATAGCTCGCGGCGACATGATCGTCCTCGATCACCAGAATGCGCATAAATCCTCCCCGGAAAAATGAGGGACGGCGATTTGTCCGCCGTCCCCCGAGCTGCGGTTATTCGTCCTCATCCGCCACGGACAGGGCGATGTAGCGCCGTCCCTGCGGATTGAGCACGCGCACCAGAACCGCCGAACGGTTATTGGCGCGGGCCTCTTCAATCGCCTGCGTGAAGTCGCTGGCGCCGTTCACGGCGTTGCCATTGACCTCCAGGATCACTTCGCCGCGGCGCAGGCCCTTTTCGGCTGCCTCGCTGCCGCCGCCGACATTGGCCACGGCGACGCCGCGGATATTGCTGTCCAGACCCAGCGCTTCGCGCGTTTCCGCGTCCAGCTCGGTCAGGGTAACGCCCAGGATTTCCGCTTCGCCGTCCTCTGACGGGGAGCTGTCCTCCTGCTGCGGGCCCTGGCTCAGCTCGGCCAGCGTATCCGCATCGGGACGTTCGCCGATTTCCACGCGGATCGTGCGTTCGCGGCCATCGCGCAGAACGCGGAAAGTGGCGCGCTCGTCCACGGCCAGATTGCCGACGCGGCGCGTCAGGTCGACGCTGCTCTCGACCTTCTCGCCGTTCATTTCCAGAACGACATCGCCAGACTGGATGCCGGCCTTCTCCGCCGGGCTGCCATTGACGACGTCGGTCACGATAGCGCCTTCGTCATCGTCCAGGCCCAGCGCCTGGGGCACGTCCTCGGCCAGATTCTGGATAGTCACGCCCAGCCAGCCGCGAACCACGCGGCCTTCCTGCACCAGCTGGTCGACAATATTGCTGGCGGCGCTGGAAGGGATCGCGAAACCGATGCCGATATTGCCCCCGGTGGGGGAGAATATCTGTGAGTTCACGCCCACGACGCGGCCGTCGATATTGAACAGCGGCCCGCCGGAATTGCCCCGGTTGATCGGCGCATCGATCTGGATGAAGCCGTTATAGGCCCCGCCTATCTCGCGGCCCGAAGCGGAAACGATGCCCGCCGTCGCGGTGCCGCCCAGGCCGAACGGATTACCCATGGCGACAACCCAGTCGCCAACGCGCAGGTTCGGATCCTGGTCGAAGGCGACATGCGGGAAATCGCTGCCCTCGACGCGCAGGACGGCAAGGTCCGTCGGCTGGTCCAGCCCGACCACTTCGGCCGGGAATTCACGGCCGTCCTTCAGGCTGACCGTGATGTCGTCCGCCTCTGAAACCACATGATAATTGGTCACCAGCAGGCCATCGGCCGAGATGAAGAAACCGGACCCCGCGCCCCGGGCGCGGCGGGTCTCTTCATCGCTGTCCGGCGTGCGGCGACGGAATTCTTCAAAGAACTCGCGGAAACCGGGCGGCAGGGCTTCAAGGTCGAAATCGGGATTGGCGAACGGGTTTTCGACTTCCGCCTCGACCTCGATCGAGACGACGGCCGGGCTGACCTGTTCGATCAGGTCAGCGAAGCTGAACGGCGCGCCGTTCTGCATCGTGCCGCTCAGCGCCGGGGCCGAATCCGTATTCTGCGCGCTGGCGATCGCGGCACCGCCAAAAGCGGCCAGAGCGATGGCGGCGGCGGAGACGCCGGCGGTCTGCATGCGGCGGAAATTCTTGCTTCTAAACATTCTGGATATTCGATCCCTTCGTCGGAATTACTAGACGTGCACACGCCCCCCGAGTTGCCGGTGACGTTGGAACACAACGGATTTCAGTCATCTTTCCGGTAGCTTACAAATCAGTAAGGCAAGACGATGTTTCAAGTCGCCAGCCTTGTGCGGATTATCACCGGTGAGTTCAACGTCCGGTGAACCGGACATTTGTCAGCGATTTCAAGAAGTTTCTCACGCTGCTCAGCGCTCAGATCACCTTCGAGATGCAATTCCCGGGTGATGATATCCAGCTTTCGCGGTTCGCCCTGAACACAACCGTCACAGTCATCGGCGTAGTCTTTCTGGTGATGCAGGGACACGGAAACCGATTTCAACGGCCATTCCTTTCGCTCCGCATACATCCGAACAGTCATGGACGTGCAGGCGCCCAGCGCGGACACCAGAAGTTCATAGGGGTCGGGGCCTGAATCCAGCCCGCCGATCCGTTCCGGCTCGTCGGCCAGGAATTCATGTTTACCGGCCGTGATGCGGGTCTGGAATTTCCCTTTTCCCGTTTCCTCGGCGAGCACCCGCTCCGGCCCCTCTTCCGCCTCGGCGATCTCGGCCTCCAGATCGGCGTTCAGATCGAAGCGCGCGGCCCATGCCGCGATAACGCCCGCCGCGTACTCCGCGTCCGCCTCCCCGGTCAGCAGGTGATCGGCGTTGTCCAGGCTCAGGAAACTTTTCGGGTGGCGCGCGGCGGCAAACAGCCGCGACGCGTTATCGATGCTGACCTGTTCATCCAGCGGCGAATGACAGAACAACAGCGCGACCCGCAGTTTCGAGACCGCCGTCTCCACGTTCTGGCCGCCAATATCCTCCAGGAACTGCTTCTTGATCTGGAAGGGCCGCCCCGCCAGAGAAACTTTCGCAATCCCGTCCTGCTCGATCATGTCCACCTGATCGGCAAAGCTGTGAACCACGTGCGCGGCATCGGCGGGCGAGCCGATCGTTGCGACGGCCCGGACGCTCTCGATGCGGCTGGCGGCGACCAGGCAGGCCGTGCCGCCAAGGCTGTGACCGACCAGCAGGGACGGCGCGCCCTCATTTTCCGTCAGCCACGCCGCGGCCTTCTCCAGATCTTCGACATTGGAGGAAAAATTCGTGTTGGCGAAGTCGCCCTCTGACTGGCCCAGCCCCGTGAAATCGAACCGCAGGACCGCCACCCCGCGATCGGCCAGCGCCTGCGAGACAAAATGCGCCGCGCGGACATTTTTCGAGCAGGAAAAGCAATGGGCGAAAATGGCGTAGCCGCGGATAAGACCGTCTTCCGGGAAGTCCAGTCGCGCGGCCAGCGTTTCGCCCAGCGCGCCGGTAAATTCAACTTTCCTGGAATTCGCCATGACCTGTCCTCAGTTCCTTCAGGACGCCTTGTAACAGGAAATTCTCACGCGTCGGGATCAGGCCTGTTCACATTGCGGTCAACGCGCATGAGGCGCAGCACAAAGAACAGGGCCGCGGCCGCCAGCAGCAGCGGCGTGACCCACAGGAACCAGCCCGCGCCGCGCGCCCGGGGACGTAACAAGGCGCTTTCCCCGTAGCGGTCCGCGATCCAGTCGCGCACCTCGGCGTCGCTGCGCCCCTCGCCGACCAGTTCGGTCACTTTTACGCGCATGTCCTGAGCAAGACCGGCATTGGATTCGGATATCGGCTGGCCCTCGCACACCACACAGCGGATTTCGTCCATCAGGGCGTTGGCGCGCTCCTGTTCCGTCTCAGTGAGCGCCGGGGCCGAAGCCAGCAGGATGGCGGCCAGAACGGCAATCATGAGGCCCGCCTCCTACGCCGGACATGCGATCCGGTGGAGACCAGCCCGCCCGCGGCGGTCAGAAAGGCTCCGGCAAAGACCATCCAGACCAACGGATGATTGGAGGCGCGTATGACCCAGGCGATCTCGCCATTCTCGCGTTCACGCGCCTGACCAAGCGCGACGTAATAATCTCCCAGAAGGCTGCGCCGCAGCGCCACTTCGGTCGTTGTCTGGTCGGCGGTCGGGAAATATCGCCGCTCGGGCGTCATCTGGAACTGTCGACCAGCGCCTGTGACCGTCAGCACGCCCTCATCGGCCAGATAGTTCGCGCCATCCGCGCGCCGCACGGTCTCCAGCGTCACGGTGCGGCCCGCAGCCTCGAAACTCTCCCCGCGCGTCAGCGCCGTGGAACGCTCTATCGAAAACCCGGTATCGCCCGCCGCTCCTAGCAGGAACAGGCCGACGCCGAAATGCGCCAATCCCCGGCCCAGCGTCCCGGGTTGCCGCCTTTGCGTGGCAAAATCACTCAGCGCGCCGGCCATCACCCATACCGCCAGCGCCGCCGTCACCGCCGCGCCAAGGGGCGCATCGCGGGCAATCAGGATAATTCCCGCCAGCGCCGCCAGTGCGCCAATCCCGCCATAAAGCAACCGGCGGCGCACCTCGCCCCACCCGCCCTGACGCCAGCGCAGGAACGGCGCAACGGGTAGGATCAGCAGGGCCAGCGCCATGACCGGCCCCACCGTCAATTCGAAATATGGGCCGCCGACCGCCACGTCGTCCCCGGACGCAGTGCGCAAAATCAGCGGATACAGCGTACCCAGCAGAACGATCGCCGCAGCCATGGTCAGCAGGGCATTATTCAGGATAAGCGCGCCTTCCCGGCTGACCGGGTCAAACTTCACCTTGTCCTTGAAGATTTGCGGCGCGCGCAGCGCGAACAGGGCCAGCGCACCGCCGCCCGCAACCGCAAGAATACTCAGCAACAGAACACCGCGGCGGGGATCCAGCGCAAATGCGTGAACCGATGTGAGTACGCCCGACCGGGTCAGGAACAGGCCCAGCATGGCCAGCGAAAATGCGCTGATGCTCAGGAACAGGCTCCATCCGGTGAGCGCATTGCGGCCTGCCGACACCACCAAGGAATGCAACAGCGCGGCGGTCAGCAGCCATGGCATCAGGGAGGCGTTCTCGACCGGATCCCAGAACCACCAGCCGCCCCAGCCCAGCTCGTAATACGCCCAGTAGGAGCCCAGCGTGATTCCGACCGTCAGCGCGGTGAACGCCGCCAGCGTCCAGGGCCGCGCCGCCTGCGCCCATTCCTTGCCCGACCGGCCTCGCCAGAGCGCCGCCACCGACAGCGCAAAGGGCGCCAGCAAGCCAGTGAGGCCCAGATAGAGAAGCGGCGGATGCGCCGCCAGCGCCGGGTCCTGCAATAGCGGATTGAGTCCGCGCCCCTCCAGCGGAACCGGCGACATCCGGTCAAACGGATTGGACGCAAAAATCGTGAAGACCAGAAACAGGACCAGCACGCCGCCCGCCGCAATCAAGGCCCGCGTGGCCAGCGGTCCCCGATAGAAATGCGCCAGCGCCGCCGAATAACCGGCCAGCCCGGCGCACCACATCACCATGGAGCCTTCATGACTGCCCCAGGCGCCGGCGATCTTGTAGCCCAGCGGCTTGGCCGAATGGCTGTTCATGAAGACGTTCTCGACCGAGAAGTCGGACTGCACGAAAACTGTGATGAGGCAGGCGAAAGACGCAGCCAGAGATACGAAAACCAACGCGGCCGCGCGGCGTGAAAGCGCCTCCCAGACTGCGCTGTCACGGCGTGTGCCGATCAGCGCGCACAGCATCTGCGCCAGCACCAGCGCCAGGGCGAGAGAAAGCGCGAACCGGCCGATCTCCGCAATCATCGGGCGTTCTCCGCCGGCGCGCGCTCAATCTGCGTGCGGACAGCCTCTATTGTCTGCGCCGCTCCGGACCGGTCGCCGAACCGCATCCGGGCCTCATTTAACGCCCCAAGCGCCGCATCCCGGTTCCCGGTGACGCTCTGCACGCGCGCCAGCGACAGCCACAGTCCGATATCGTCGGGGTTGGCCTCTGCGCGCGTTTTCAGCCGGCCTACCATTGCCTCGACAGAAGGCGGCGGCGCGCCGTCCCCGGTTTGCGGCCCCATGCGCGGTTGCGTCAGCCGGGCTGCCGCGGCGGCGGCCAGTTGCGCGCCTCGCGGATCGTCCGCGGCCGCGCGGGCCGGTGTTTCGGCCAGCGCCAGAGCGGTCTCGGCATTGGGCGTCTCGTCATAATCGGCGGCGGCGAGATAAAAGGCGGCGGAGAGGCTTTGGGGGTCCAGCGTCAGCGCTCTGCGAAACGCCGCGCGCGCCTCGGGGGTCAACTGCCCTTCGTTGAGAACGATGATCGCTTCGCCCATCTCGGTGAAATTGGCGGCGGTCGGCTCTATCCCCGCCAGCTCGCGATAGGTTTCAACCGCTTCAAGCGCCCGCTCCCGCCGCAACAGCTCGCGCGCATAGAAACGCAGCGCCGCCGGATCTTCAGGCGTTTCGGCAACCATGTCCTCGAGACGCTTGAAACGCTCCTCATCGGTCATTTCTTCGGGGTTCTGGCTGGCGCGCTCGGCCTGCGCGGCGGCGAACGGCGCGCCCTCCATGCCGGGCCGGCCGCCCGGCAGGTAAATCAGAACCGCCAGCGCCACGACCCCGGCAATGGCGGCGGCAACAGGCATCACGCCCCGCCGGCGTCCCAGCGGAGCGATGAAGGCCAACCCGGCAAGGGCCGCGCCCAGCAATGAAATGACCCAGAACAGCGCCATCAGTCCGGCTTGAAGACCAGCGTGAGATTGTTTGCCGGCATCGCGATCCGCTCATCCAGCCGCCATCCCTTTCCGGCGAACACGGCTTTGACGTCGTCCAGCTCCCGAACGCCCCATTGCGGATCACGGCGTTGCAGATCGTCGCGGAAGGTCAGGTTTGAAGGCGCGGAACGCCCGCCCTCCAGGAAAGGCCCATAGAGAATGACGCAGCCATCCCCGGGCAGGCGCGAGGCCGCGAAACCGGCCAGCGCGCGGGTCACTTCGAACGGGGAAATATGAATGACATTGATACAGACCAGCGCATCGCACTCCGGCGCCGCCACCATCCAGCCCTGGTCCAGAAGATCCAGGGCCAGCGGCGGGGCCAGATTATCGATTTCCCGAGCGCGCGCCGCGATGGACGCGCGGGACCGCGCATCCGGATCGCTGGGCGTCCAGCGGAGATCGGGACGCTTCAGACAAACCGCCTCGGCGTGTTCGCCGGTCCCCGATCCGATTTCCAGAATCCGGGAAGACCTGGCCAGACGCTCGCCCAGCGTCTCCGCGATCACGTCCTTGTTGCGTCCGGCGCTGGGAGAGAACAGTTTCTCGCCCGTCTCGCCCCGGTCTTCCAAAGCTATCGGCTTGTTGTTTTCAGCCATGCGGGTGGATGTATCCCGCTTTCGGCGGCGGGAAAATGCTCAGGCTGCGTCTTGCGACGATTTGCCCGCAGCGGCCGAGGCCCGGCGCTGGAACACCGCGTGAGAATCCTCGCCCGACAGCGCCAGGATCGCACGGCCCGTCAGCGCAATCCACGGTTTGAGGTTCTGCATCTCCTCGGCGCCCGCCTCATGGATCACGTCGATCAGGCTGGCGCTGTAATCGTCCAAGCGCCTTTCCGCCTCTTCGAACATCCTCACACGCGCGGAAGCAAAGGCCGCCGCATTGGCGTGACTGCGGCACCGGCGCAGCACATCGCACAGCGCCACCGCGCGTTCGGCGATTTCCGGTTTGGGTTTACGGGAAGTATCGGGCCGGTTGGCTGGAATATTGCCGTCCAGCTTCACCCGGCGCAGGGGCAGAGCCTTATCGATCGCATCGGGCGTTTCACGGCACATGTCTTCCATATTGGAAGCTGCGTCGTGGCGGATTTTATGCAGCCGTTTGCCCCATTCGCCGTCCTTGCGGATGCCCAGCTCACGCGTCATGCCTTGGGTAATGGCGGCAAATCCGTCCAGCGCGCCTATGACCTTGTCAGGCTCCACGGCCGTCCGGGAATCCAGTTGCAACCGCCGAACGGCTTCCGCCGCCTCATCAAGCAGCATTTCCCCGATCACGGAAAACTCCGTGCGGCTGAACAGCAAATCGTCCTGCTTGTTTGAAATGGCCTTGGCCACGCGCAGGATCATCCAGTGCTGGTCCAGCCGCTCCATGAGCAGGAACATCAGCAGAAGCTCCGCACGCGGCTCCTTCGCAACCACGGCCTCGTGACAGGCGCGCAGCGCCGCCAGCATGTCGTCATCGATGTCCTTGATGTAGTCCGGTAGGTCGTAGAGGTTTTCGGAAAGTTCAGGCTCGGCGCAGAGCAAGGTGATCATCTTGCGCGCATCGGCCGCGCCGCGTTCGCCGCCAAACATTTTGATGAAAGCGTTTCGGCCGTCCGGGTCCTCCATTTTCGCATCGAAAACCTCGACGAGGGCCGCGCCCAGAACGCCGCGCCCGGCGATCCGCGACCGCGCGCCGGACTCAAGATCGGAAACGATGGCCCCGGCGGCCGAACGGGCAAACGCCTCGAACGGCTCCAGAGAGGATTTCAGGATGGCGCCCGCCGCCGGCGCGCCGGCGTCTTCGGTCACCAGCGGCGCGGCAGGCCCGAACAGGATATGCTCGGACAAATCCGGCTCGGCCGGTCTCAGCGCATCGCAGATCAGGTCGAAAGGCAGGGAATCGTCGCCGTTTTGCCGCGCGGCGTCGCACGCCTCGTACAGCTTGCCCGCCATGTCGGCAGGCAAGGTTCCAAGAAACGCCATAAGCTGTTTTTCGCGGGGCGACGGCGAACCCATAAACAGACCGCTTCAACTCGAATATCTATCAAAGGCCTGTTTTTCTATACGGTTTTCGTTAATAGGCTTTTACGCCGCCGCGCGGCAGAAGAAGCCGCGCCTGCAACCCGCCCAGCGCCGATTCCTCAAGCTCCAGAGACCCGGAATAGGCGCGCGCCAGATCGGTCACGATGGCCAGGCCCAGCCCCGTACCCGGCGCCGTTTCATCCAGCCGCCCGCCGCGCTTCAGGGCTTCCTCGCGTTGCTCGGGCGCCAGGCCCGGTCCGTCATCGTCCACCTGCAGCAGGAAAATCTGGTCATCGATGGCGGATGTTTTGACCCGCACCTGCCCCTTGGCCCATTTCGCGGCATTCTCCACCAGATTGCCGATCATCTCTTCCAGATCCTGCCGCTCCCCCCGGAAGCGCAGCCCGTCCTCCGTCAGGGCGGAGATGTTTACCCCCCGCCCGGCATAGATCCGGCTGATCGTGCGGGTCAGGTCGTCAATCACCGGCTCCATCGGAACGGCGCCCGCCGCCCGGCCGCGCGCCGCCGCGCGGGCGCGCCGCAGATGATGATCGACCTGACGGGACATGGCGTCCGCCTGCCGGTGAACGATTTCGGAGCGCACGGACTCTCCGCTGCGCGATTCATTCAACAGAACCGCGATGGGCGTTTTCAGCGCATGCGCCAGATTGCCCACATGGGTCCGCGCCCGCTCGACGACTTCCTGATTGTGCGCAATCAGAGAATTGAGTTCCTCGGCCAGCGGCGCAATTTCATTGGGATAATCTGCCGCCAGCCGATCCTGCTCGCCCTCGCGGATTTTCGCCACTGACTGCCGCATGCGGAACAGCGGCGCCAGCCCGACCCGGACCTGTATGATCAAGGCGATGATCAGCGCCGCCCCGAACGAGGCGAGGATCCAGGCCGAAGCGATGGAGAAATTGCGCACCGCCCGGTCGGCGGCCGTCTTGTCCGCCGCCGCTATGAAGACCAGCGCGTTTTCTCGGGCCGGAAGGGTCACGGCCTCCGCCATCACCCGCAGCGGTTCCTGCGAGGGACCCTCGATCTGAATGATCTGGTGCTGGCCGGGCGTGGCCAGAACGCGCTCGATCTCCGCGGCAGGCAGGTCCAGATACTCGTCCCAGAGCGAGCGCGAGCGCGCTTCTGGCGTCAGGCCTTCGCCCGAAGCCGACGCAATCTGCCAGTAGCGTCCGGAAAACACCTGATCGAAGCGCGGATCGGCAAATCGCCGCGAAACGCTCAAATCCCCCGCCTCATCGGTCTCGGAATAGGCGATCAGCGCATCCATGACCGCGGTCAGGTCATCATCCAGCCCGCGATAGACGGAGGCCCGGTAAAACGCCGTCAGGCCAATCGCGCCGGCAATCAGCAAGACCACCGCCCACAGCGCGCCGGCTGCAATCAGCCGCGCGACAAGCGAGCGGCCGCGCTTCACGCCGTCGCCGCGCCCTCCGAGGCGACCAGGCGATAGCCAAGGCCGCGCACGGTCTCGATCCGGTCAGAGCCGATCTTCTTGCGCAGGCGTCCGACGAACACCTCGATCGTATTGGAATCGCGGTCGAAATCCTGATCGTAGATATGCTCGACCAGTTCGCCGCGCGAAACCACTTCGCCCGGATGGTGCGCCAGATATTGTAACAGTTTGAATTCGTGAGAGGTCAGCCGGATCGGCTCGCCCGCCACATAGGCCCGCGCCGCGCGCGTATCCACCGACAGGTCGCCCACTTCCAGCAACGGCGTCGCATGGCCCGCCGCGCGGCGGATCAGCGCTCGCAGCCGGGCCAGCAATTCTTCCGTATGAAACGGCTTGGTCAGGTAATCGTCCGCGCCGGCGTCGAACCCGGCCACCTTCTCGCTCCAGCGGTCGCGCGCGGTCAGGATCAGCACCGGCGTCGCCTTGCCTTCGCGGCGCCAGCGTTCCAGCACCGTCACGCCGTCGATCTTGGGCAGGCCCAGATCCAGAACGATGGCGTCATAGGGTTCGGTTTCACCCAAGAAATGCCCGTCCTCGCCATCGGCGGCGAGGTCCACGGCGTAACCCGAATCCTCCAGCGCCCGGCCTAGCTGGCGGGACAGGTCCGGATCGTCTTCAACAACAAGCACACGCATCGTTCAGGCCCCGCGTTCTGAGAGAATACGCCCAGTGCGCGCATCCAGAGTAACATCAACCCGCCGCCCGTCGCGTGTCTTCAGGATGACCGTATAGACCGGCGTGCGTCCGCCGCTCAGCGAAACATCCAGAACCTGGCTGCCGCGATGGCGCGCCTGGGCGATACGGATGATCTGGCTGGCCGGAAGGACACGGCCTTCCTCCTGCGCGTTCCGCGCCTGATCGGCGCTCCAGGTGCTGCGCATCTGGGCGTACATATCCTGCGATCCGGCCGCCGCCGTCCCGCATAGGGACGCCGCCGTCAGAAAGGCTGCAGATATGAGGGTTACAAGCTTCATGCGGTTGTTATCGGCCTTTGCCGCTGAATGAACGCTGAACGGAGGGTTCAGGCCTCAGCCGGCCATGCCTTTCCTCGGGTTGTAATCGCCTTTTGGCGTCCAGCCTTCCACGAATCGGGCCAGTTCCGGATCATTATCGGGCAACACGACTTTCAGGCGTACAAACTGATCGCCCCTTTTGCCCTGCCGCTCAACGCCCTTGCCGCGCAACCGCAGCACCGAGCCTGTGTTGGAGTTTTTCGGCACGGTGATGTTCACCGCCCCGTCAATCGTCGGGGTGGCGACCTTCGCGCCCTCGACCGCCTCTTTCAAGGTAATCGGCAATTCGACGCGGATATCATCGCCCTCGCGCGTGAACGTGGGATGATCCTTCACGCGTACCTCGACCAGCGCATCGCCGGACGGACCGCCGCCCGCCCCCGGATGACCCTGTCCCTTCAGGCGCAGCGTCTTTCCGGTCTCGATGCCGGCGGGGATTTTCAAATTGAGGGATTTCCCGTCCGCCATGGTCACGCTCTTGGTCGCGCCCTTGGCCGCGTCGAGGAAATCCACGTCCAGCTTGTAGCGCACATCGTCTCCCCGCGTGCGGAACCCGCCGCGGCCCCGGCCCGGCCCGCCGCCACCGCCGCCACGGCCAAACAAGTCGGCGAAAATATCGCCGATATCCTCGAATCCGCCGCCGCCCGGCCCGGCGCCGTGGGAACTATAGCTATACCCCTGCTGCCGGCCGCCCGGACGCGGGCCGCCGCCTGCAAACGGGCCGCGCTCATTGCCCTCGGCGTCGATTTCGCCGCGGTCAAAGCGCGCCCGCTTGTCGGGATCGCTCAGAATATTGAAAGCCGTGGTCGCGGCCTTGAACTTGTCCTCGGCCGCCTTGTCGCCCGGCCGCACGTCAGGGTGCAGCTCCTTGGCGAGCTTGCGGTACGCTTTCCGTATCTCGTCTTTACTGGCGTTTTTGGAAACGCCCAGAAGTTTGTACGGATCGTCCGCCACAGATGTCCTCTCGCCTGATCTCTCAGAAATAACGCCCGGAATAGCGCGCGCCGCAAGCGCCAAGAGATAAGCGCAAGGACGCTAGAGATAAAGAACCCGCGCCGCCGGCGCGCCGGCGCCCCACTGGCCGGAAAGCTGGGAAACGCGGATTTCCAGCGCGCTCGCCGCGGCGCCAAACAGCGCGATTTCCTGCGCATTCGCCAATAACGCCCGTGGCGCGGATGCGTTCAGCGTCAATGCTGCCTCCCCGTCCTTGATGATCTCGACCGCATAAGCCTCCATTGTCTCACCCAGCGGAACGTCCGGCGCAGCCCAGTCATCGCCGCCGATGCGGGTCCGCCGGGTCCAGGAAATCTCAATTCCCTCCGCCGTCCGCACGCCCCTCAAATGCGCGGGCGACAAGGGACGCAGCGCATATCCGGTCCAGTTCGCGCCTGTCAGCGTCGCGCCCTCGTCATACGGGCTCAGCGCGGGCGCCCCGGCCGCCAGGCTGAGCGGGACCTGACGCGAAAGGCCGGAAACGTCCAGCCGCTCCAGCGCCGGGTCCAGAACCACGACCCGCGCCCCGGCCGTCACCGGCGCGCCCATCGCCGTTTCCGTGCCCGCCAGCCCACGCAACAGACCGGAGATTTCAAAGACTCCCGGCGTGACCAGCAGCGCGTTCCGCGCCTGCAGGATTTCCCACTCGCCATCGGGCGATTCTATCGCGATGCGGTTCGCGCCATTCAACACGCGCAACGCCTCTTCATTGGAAAGCATGCCGGAATAGAGCCGGATACGCGTCCGGTTACCTTCGTCCCAACGGCCGACCGGCCCATGCCACAAATCCCAGACAAGTTCGCCCATCATGGCGGGCCGGTCGGCAATTGCCCGCCCCGTCAGGCTGTCATCATCCGGCCCGGCCCAGATCAGCGCCGCACCGGGCCAGGGTTTCGCGCTCACCGCAATTCGCGGCGCCGCATCGTCTTCAACATCCGACAAGGGCGCGTCGATCAACCAGACCAATGGCGGGCTGTAGGGCGTGACCGGATCTTCAATCACACCCGGCTCTGGTCCGGACATCCGGTTCAAGGCCCCGCCCGTGTCGCCCTTCAGGACGGCCGCGCCAGCCACCCCGCCCTCCAGACCGGCCAGTCTCCAGACACGATCCGCGAATATCGCACGGTCACCCGGCTCCAGAGCTGCCCGTGACGGCGGCGCTCGCAATGTCAGCGTTTCGGCCTCGCCCAGCGCCACGGTCAACGCCCGCTGCGCCACGTCTTCGGCCTGCCGCTCGTCCAGCACCAGCGGCAGGTTCAATCGAATCGCCCGCCTGTTCTCCGCATCCCGGTTCAGGGCGGAGACGCCGCCCGGCTGATGCCCGCGCCCCTCGTCAATAAAGCTGACACGGGCCTCTCGCGGCAGATCGCTCATCTGGGCGCGTTCGATCTCGAACACGCTGCCGCGATCGGGCAACACCAGATCGTTCATGGAAAGCGCTATCGCGCCGCCGCCGGACGCCGGCAGGAACGCCGTCGCCTCCGCCCGGTCATTCATGTCGAAACCATAGGCGTTCATAAGCGGCGACAAGGCATCGCGTCCCGTTGCCGGACCGCTCAGCATGTATCCGGCGACCAGTCCGTCCAGGCTATCCACGTCGATCTCAACCAACCCGGCGCGGCCGCAAATATCCCGCACCACATCGGCCAGCAGCGCCCGTCCCGCGCGCCCGGTCAGCCAGTGGCCCAGCCGCCAGTTATCGCCGTCCGTCCAGATCTCCTCCCGCGCCGGAAAGTCCGGATAGGGCCGCGCGTCCCAGGTCCAGACATGCGCGCCTGCCAGCGCCACCATCGGTCCGTCATAGACGGCAGAGACCGGATTCCGCCCATGCTCCGGCGCCCAGTAATCCAGCATCGCCTCGATATAGCGCCGCTGGATCAGGTCATCCCGCGACCCGTCCGAATAATAGGGCAGCGCCGATTCAGAACTTTTCGGGTCGTAAAAAACGTTTGGCTGGTTTGACCCCTTGTCCGCCGCCGGGCATCCGATCTCCGTAAACCGGATCGGCTTGGATTCCGGAACCCACCCCGTCGCCTGCGCCGCCCGCACGCCGCCGGGACGGTCATGATGCGGCCGCGACCACCAGTTCCGGATATCCTTGTAGCGGAAGACGTGCGGCTCCCCGTAAGCCCCGTCCGTGATCGCGGTCCGCGCCTGCGCGTCACGATCCCCCGCGCCGGCGTAGAACCAGTCATAGCCCTCCCCGCCTTCCACCTGCCCCTGCAAATAATCCAGCCGGTAGATCGTGTCGGAGAGGGCGGCGTCCGCATGTCCCCCGCCGTCGCGCCAGTCGGACAGCGGCCCGTACCAGTCGATCCCCACGAAATCGATATTCGCGTCCGACCACAGCGGGTCGAGGTGGTAGAAGACGTCGCCCGACCCGTCCTGCGGCTGGTGACCGAAATATTCCGTCCAGTCCGCTGCGTAGGAAATCTCCGCCCCCGGCAGGATCGCCCGCACGTCCGCCGCCAGCGCCTTCAGCGCATCCACCGCCGGGTATTGATCCGCTGAGTCCCGGATCGTGGTCAGCCCGACCATCTCGGACCCGATCATGAACCCGTCCACCCCACCCGCCTGCGCGCAGAGATGGGCGTAATGCAGGATCATCCGCCGGAACGACCATTCCTCGGGCCCGGCATAGACCGGCTGCTCCCCCGACAGGTCGAAATCCCCGCCCGCCGCGTCGCCAAAGAAGGCCGCAACCTGCGCCCCGGCGGCCGCCGTCTGGTCCGGCGATCCCGCCTCCCCCGCCGCCGGATGCTGCGTGATCCGCCCGCGCCAGGGGTAAGGCGGCTGCTCGTTTCGCCCGTAGGGATCGGGCAGGCCAGACCCCGCCGGCACGTCCATAAGGATGAAGGGATAGAACACCACCTCCAGCCCACGCGCCTTCATCTCACGGATTGCCTGAACCACGCTCCAGTCCGCCGGCGTCCCGCCATAGGCCGGCCGCCCCCCGATCCGCGAGACCACGTGCGCCTCGTCCCGCGCCACCCCGCCGCCGACCCAGCTCCGCGGCCTGGTGATCTTCGCGTCAAACTCCACCCCGGGCCGGATCTCGCATTCGCCAACCCTTAAGTCCGTCCCGAACCAGGAGACAACCAGCGTCACCGACCGGCAGTTCGGCAGTTGCGCCTGCAAATCGTCCAGCGATGCGACAATATCCGGCAGTCCCCGGCTGTTATTGACGTTCTCCGCCACGCTCTCGCCCGGACCGGCTTCCCGCAGCACCTTGCTGGTCGCATAGGCGAACTCCCCCGAGCTTGGGATCATCGCCACGCCCTGCACCAGCTGCTCCATGCGCGGCGGCCCGTCCGCCGCGACCGGCGGCTGGCGCGTCACCTCGAAGCTCAGATTCGGGATGCGATTGCCAAACGCCGAGAGGTCCAGATCCTCGAACACCACATAGGCCGTCCCGCGATAGGCTGACGCCGCCTCCCCCTCGACCGCGCTGATCAGCGCGTCCGGCGCCTGGTCCTCCGTCCCGCGATAAAGCCGCCAGGCAACGCGCGACAAATCCATCAGAGCCCCGTCCGCCCAGATTCGCCCCACCCCGCCGATCTCGCCTTCGCCCAGCGCCACCGCGAAGCTCAGCGAATAGGAATATTCCCGCACCTCCGGTCCGCCCTTGCCGCCGGACTCCTCGCTGACATGCTCCTTGAAGTTCGCCGCCCAGATCACCTGCCCGGCCCCCCGCATCGTCCCGTAGACGACCGGCATTCCCGCGCCCTCGGTCGAGCTCTGGATCTGCAGCGCCTCCAGACGCGGCCCCTCCACGTCGCGCCGGGTGAACGCCGCATCGACGGCCGATCCAGCCAGCGCCCCGGCAAACCCGCCCAGCGTCGAGCCAGAAACGCTCGCCCCGAACAGCGAGACCGAGCCGGGCAGCAAAGCCCCGCCCAGCGCGGACCACGCCGCGCCCAGTACCAGTGAAGCCATCAGGCCGCCCCCATGTCAGGAAAACGAAATGCGCAGGCCGCGCGCCGCCGCCACCACGGCGTCAGCCAGGTCTCGGTCACCGCCCGTCCCCAATAGGCATGGATGATCCGCCCGGCCTCCGCCGTCCCGTCGCTCAAAATCGCGCAATGCTTGGCCGGCGCGCCCGCCGCGATGCGGAACAGGATCACGTCCCCCGGCCGCGCCGCCTCCAGCGCGATCTCGCGCAAATGCCGCCGCGCCCCGTCGCGCAGCGTCTCCGCCCCGCCGCGCTCCGCCCAGTCCGGCGTATAGGGCGGCAGCGTTTCCGGCTCTGCGCCATACACCCCGCGCCACACGCCCCGCACCAGCCCCAGACAATCCGCGCCCGCGCCCTTTACGCTTGCCTGATGCCGATAGGGCGTGCCCAGCCAGTCCCGCGCCTCGGCCAGTATCGCCGCCCGGCTCATGCGCCGATCCCGCGCGACCCGCCATCATGGGTCCCGCCCGCACGCGGGCCGGCCATCAGCGCGTCATTGCCCGGCATGTGTGGGAACCCGCGAAAGTTCAGCCCGTTGCCAAACTTCTCCCGGCACGTCGCAAACCGCTTGTCGCACCCCGCCGTGACCGTGAACGCATCGCCCTCGGCCAAGGTCTGAGGCGGCGCCCGCCGCAGGGTCAAGCTGGCCCCAGCCTGCGCCTCCACCTCGAAGGACAGCCCGGCATTCCCGCCCGTCGCGAAGGTCAGCCGCCCCCGCGAGAACCAGTCCGGCGCAAAGGCCGCCAGCCCCGCCGCCTCGAACGCCCGCGCCCCTGTCGCCGTCTCAACAGTCCCGCTGGCCTTGAAAGCCGGATCGTCCAGATCCGCGGCGCAGCGTGCATCCCCCACATCCGCGTCGCACCGCCGCGAATAAACCCGCCCCGTCGTCTGGGTCAGGCGGTGCGAGGGCGCGCGCAGCTCCGCCTCGAAGGCCAGCGCCCCGCGCCGCGTCTCCCCGATCTCGCCGCGCCAGGCCGCATAGCGATGCTCCGGCGCCGTCCAGTCCAAACGGAAAACCGTCACCGCCGCCTCGTCCCACAGCCCGGCGGCGATATCGGCCTCGGTGATCGCGTCATCGTTCAGCGCGCCCAGCACGCTCCCCGCATCCACGCTCAGGCCCAGCTCCCGCCGGATATCGCCCGGCTCGAACCCGCCCCGCGCCCGGTAATCGGCGCCGTCAAAGCTGAGGTCCCGGTCATGGCTGGTAAACCCGAACACCGCCCCGTCGCGGCGCTCCACCCGCCAGCACCAGCACAGAGTCGTCACCCCGCCCCCCAGCTTCACCTGAAGGGCGTCCGGTATCTGTCTCATCTAATTTTCCTCTTGATGCTTCCGGCGGCGGCCCCGCCACGCTATGCGGGTCGCGCAATGCTTCCCGCGCTCGCTCAGGCCCTTCCGGTTTTCGCCATCATCGCGCTCGGCTTTTTCGCCGGGCGCGCGAACCTGATCGCCGGCGACCAGGCGCAGGCGCTCAACCGGTTCGTTTTCCTGTTCGCCATGCCCGCCGCGCTGTTCATCTTCGCGGCCACGAACCCGCCGCCCGGCCTCGCCGATCTGCCCTTCACGGGCGTCTATCTCGGCATCGCGGTGGGTATTTTCTTCGTCAGCCTGATCATGGCGCGCACCCTGTTCGGCCTTTCGCTGAGAGAGGCCGGCGCGCACGCCTTCGGCTCCACGCTCGGCAATGCGGTGTTCCTCGGCCTGCCCATCGTCCTGACGATCGAGGGATGGGGCGCGCCCTATCTTCTGCTGATGCTGTGCGAGGGGATCGTGATCATCGCCCTCGGCGCGGCCTTCATCACCGCCCCGGAAGACGGCCAGACCGGCGTTTCCCTGAAAGCGGGCGCGGACGCCCTGCGCCGGGTCGCCCGCAATCCCATCGTGCTGGCGATGATCCTCGGCTTTCTGGTCGCCATGCTGCGCCTGCCGGTCCCGGAGCCGGCGGAAAATTTCTTCCGCCTGCTGGGCCGCGCCGCCGGTCCCGCCGCGCTGTTCGCGCTGGGCGTCAGCCTCGCCGTCGCCCCGCGCGGCCCGGTGGCCGAGCGTGCAGGGCGGCTTACCGCCATCACATTAATGAAGCTGATCGCCATGCCCGGTCTCACCTGGCTCGGCATGATCCTGATCGGCGCGACTCCGGAACAGACCGGCGCGGCTGTGCTGTTCACCTCAATGCCGACCGCCGTCGCCGTCTTCGTCCAGACCGCGCATGAGCGCGTCTATCAGAACACCATTGCCGCCGCGATCACGGTGACAACGCTGCTCTCACTGCTCAGCGTCACCCTCGTCCTCGCCCTCTTCAACGCCTGACTCCTCAAACGCCGAACACGGCTCATCCGGGCGTTCATGACACCCCGCCTCGACATAGGTCTTCAGGCGGTCGCCGATGAAGTGGTCCCACACCCCGGCGGCGGCCTGCGCGCCCTGCTCGTTGATCTGGCCGCTGATATTCACCAGCACGTCGAACTGCGTCCCCGCCTCGGTCGGCGACAGCTTGTAGCTGACCACGAAATTCATCGCGTTGCCGTTGAAGCCCAGCGGCCCGTCAAAGCGCAGCGCCTCGCCCGGCTTCACATAGATCACGGTCGCGTGCAGCACTTCCGCGCCATCCCCGAAGCGTTCAATGAAATGCCCGCCCGCTTTCGGCTCCAGGTAAAACTCGTCCGGATCCATCCCGAATCCGCGGGAGAAGCTGTGATCCCACCAGCCGGAGACATCGCCCGTCGCCGCGTCGAACACGGTCTGCGGATCGGCCGCAATCTCGTAACTCTGGCTGATCGAATAGCCCTGCGTGGTGAATTGTTCGGTCTTGGCCTGTGCCGCCATCGGCGCAGCGAGTCCCGCCGCCAGCAAAGCCCCGGTCAGAATGCGCATCGCGTCTCTCCCCCATTGATTTGAGGCGCGATCATCGCCGCTTCCCGGCGCTCCGTAAAATGACAATCACGAAAGAATTTCGATCACCGGCAGGCTGACCGGCGCCCCGGCGCGGAACGCCTCGATCGTCACCTCGAACCGGTCGGTGTCGAACCGCACCGGCGTATCGAACTCGAACCCCGCCGTTACCGCCGCGCCATTCTCCGGCGCCTGCAACAACGTCACGACCCCGGCCGCCGCATCCACGCTGAACGCCGCCGCATTCAGCTCCACGCCGTCCACCGCCACGCGAACGCTCCCCTCAACCGGCTTGGCTATCTCGCGCGTCCAGCTCGCTCCGCCGCTCTCATAAACCTTGCTCAACCGGAACTGCAGCGTCTCTCCATCGCCCGTCCCGATCCGCTGATCCTCTGCCCCCGCCGCCGCCGACGGCGCACAGCTCTTGTGGTCCAGCGGGTCGCGGAAACGGAATCCGTGTAGCGCCCCGCGCCGCGCCTCGAAGAACGCCAGCGCCTCGTGCAGCGCGTCCAGCGTCTTCACGCCCGGCCCCGCATCCCAGCGCCGCCGCGAGCGGGCCCACGGCGTATTCCGCTCCTCCCTGCCCGACCCCAGCGTGACGATCTCCGTGCGCCGCTCTGGCCCGCCGCTCGCGCCGAACCCGATGGAGAAGGGAAACCGCACTTCGTGAAACGCTGTCATCAGAGCCTCCGCATCCCGCGCGCGGCCAGCCGCGCCACCTGCGCCGCCAGCGCCCGCTCGTCCACGCGCCCGCCGCCGCCCGGCGGCGCATTTACGTTCACCGTCACGCTTGGCGCTGCGCCGCCAATCTCCCCGGCGCTCGCGGGCCGAAACACTTCCGGTCCGCGCTCGCCCACCAGATACGCCCCGCCCGGAACCACCGGCCCGCCCTCGGCCCGCGCGCCGGCAAACGGCAGCGCGCCCATCAGCCCGTCCGCCAGCGAATTCAGCGGCGCGCGCACAAACCGCTCAATCGCCAGCGAAGACAACTCCGCCTGTATCGAGGCCGCCATCACCTTGAACGAAAACTCCCCCGTCCGCGCCGCGCCGGCCAGCGCGTCCTCGATCTCCCGCCCCGCCTCGCGAAACGCCGCCGAGATCAGTTCCGCCGACTCCCGCGCCGGCCCTTCCGCCATGACCAGCAGCGCATCGCCCGCCGCTTCGGCCTCCTCGGCCCCGTATCCGTCACTCACCGCCTTGATCCTCCTTGTCGGGAAACCGCGCCGCCAGCGCCTCAAACGCCGCGCGCTTCAGCCCGCCGCCTTCGCCGTTCAACGCCCGCCACTCTGCCACCGAAAGCCGCCAGAACGCCTCCGGCGTCAGCCCCATCCCGGCGGCGGCACGCAACGCCCCGCGCCAGACCGCGTTCACGCGAAAGCCCGGCGGAACGCCTCCGCCACGCCCCGCGCCGCCTCTTTCGGATTGATGTTCAGCGCCTCCGCCTGACCGGCCAGCGCCGCCTCGCCGCCGCCGCGCAGCAGCGCCCGCAGCACCACGTCCAGATCCGCCGCGCCCAGGCGGGACAGCCGCGCGCCCAGCGCCTCCAGCCCGTCCGCCTCCAGCACCGTCTCGATCTCCGCCAGCGCGCCCAGCGTCAGGCACAGCCTGCGCGAGACGCCGCCAATCTCGACCTGCACTTCTCCCCGCGCGCCGTTCGTCACAGCGCCGAGAACCCGATCTCGCCGGCCGAGGCCAACGTCAGCGCATACTGCGCCTCGCCGTCGAACCGCCCGGAATATTCCAGCGCCGCGATCACGAACGGCCCCTCCAGCACCCCGAAATCGGGGATGACCAGCTGGAACCGCCGCGCCTCGCCCGCGAAGAACACCGTCCGCGCCGTCTCGTCCGCAGCCCTGTCGCGGAAGATCCCCGTCCCGGACACGCTCGCCGATTTCACCCCGGCCCCGGGCAGCAATTCCCGCCACCCGCCGGCGCTGTCCGCATCCGTCGCGTCCACCGTCCTCGCATTCAGGCTGATCGTCCTGGCCCGCAGCCCCGCCAGCGTCGCGAAACTCTCCTCCGCCGCCCCGTCGCCGATCTTGATCAGCATGTCCTTCCCCGCCTGCGCGGTCATAAGCCCACTCCCCAAACTTCCGCTGTCATCCTCCGGCTTGACCGGAGGACCCAGCCTTCAAGAAAATCTCGCCGAAAGGCGCTCATTCCGCTTCCGTGACGGCACGCAGCCGCAGCACGCCCTGAAAGGTCCGTCCGTCGCTCTTCAGCACGTCGGAATAGACCGCCCGCAAACTGACCAACGTCCCGTCTTCCAGCGTCAGCGCCGCATGGTGCAGCGCGCTGCGCATCGCCGCGATCACGGACGCCGCTTCCTCCCGCCCCGTCTCGCGGGACCAGGCGAACAGCGTCATCCGGTGCGCCTGCAGCCCGTCGGGCAATTCCTCGCTGCGCGTCCCGCCATAGCTGGCAAAGGGGAAAAACGCCTCGCGCGGGGGCCGGTCCCACAGTCTTGGCGGATCGCCCAGAAGGGCGGTCACGCCGGCGTCCGCGGACAGCGCCTCATGCAACGCCCGCTGAACGGCGAATGCCGAACTCATGTCTCGTCCTCACAGATCAGGATCAGGAATTGCCGCGACCCGTCCGGGTCATAGGCCGCCGTCACGCGCCGCACCCGCCCGGCCCAGCCCGCGCGCCAGCCGGGCTTCACGTCGCCGCGGTGCCGGATACGCACGGAAAACCGCGTCGCGGTCTGCAGCGTCTCGAACCGCCCGCGCTCGCGCGCGCTCTCCGCCGCAATCGCGGCCCAGACGACGCCAACCTCGTCGAAGCTCAGCGCCGCCCCGCCGCCTGGCGCCGCCGCGCGCACCGGCGCCAGCAGGCTTACCCGCCGGTTCAGGTCCGCCCTCACAGCCGCGCCAGCGCATAGGGGGCGATCAGCGCCTGGACGGAGAGCGGCATCGCCTCCGCCCCGCGCCCCTCATAAGCCTCGGCCGTCAGCGCCCGCACCGCTTGGCGTAGCGGCGCCGGAACCTCCTCCGCCGCCGCGCCATAGCCCGCGGTGAACTCGATCTCGATTCCCCCGGCCTCGCGCCTGACGCGCGGCCATATCCCTTTCAGCGAGACCAGCCGCGCCGGATCGCTCTTCAGGTCCGCGTACCAGTCCGCCGGGGCAACCGTCTCCGCCGTTCCGTCCGCCGTCAGCAGCCGGATCTCGTGAACCTCGCTCACCGGTGCGGCGGGCAGCGCGTGCTGGCTGCTCATCGCCCAGCCATCGCGGACCTCCACCAGCCGCGTCGAAATCAGGACCCGCCCGGTCAGCGCCTCCACGCGTTGCCGCGCGGCGGTCACGAATGCGCCGATCAGCGCGTCTTCCGCGTCATGATCGACCCGCAAATAGGTCTTCGCCTCGGCTAGGGAGACAGGCTCCGCGGCCGGCGGCGTGATGATTTTCAATGTCATGAAATAAAAAGCCCCGGACGGTTTCCCGTCCGGGGTCCTTGTTCGTGGATCGCGCTGGCTCGGTCTCAGGAGACGCCGAACTTCAGCAGCTTGATCGCGTCGAAGTCCTGCACGCCGCCACCCACGCGCTTGGTCGTGTAGAACAGGACGTACGGCTTGGCGCTGTAGGGATCGCGCAGCACCTGCACGCCCTGGCGATCCACCACCAGATAGCCGCGCCGGAAATCGCCGAATGCGATGGCCATGGCGTCGGAGCCGACATCCGGCATGTCCTCCGCCTCGCTCACCGCATAGCCCAGCAGGGTCGAGGCCTGCCCCGCCTCCGCCGCTGGCCGCCAGACATAATTCCCGTCCGCGTCCTTGAAGCGCCGCACCCTGGAGACCGTGCGCCGGTTCATCACGAACCGCCCATTGGCGCGGTAGCCGGGCTTGGGCGCATAGATCAACTCGATCAGGTCATCCAGCGGGTCGGAGGCGGCAAAATCGCCGTCCACGCCCGTCGCCAGATAGCCCAGCTCGCCCCAGTCCTGCGCGCCTTCGGCGGCGACGTCATAGCTCAGGAATCCCTTGGGCTTGTTCACCCCGTCACCGCTGACGAACGCCGCGCCTTCCTGCGCCGCGAACACGTCGCGCACCTCGCCGGCCAGCCAGTCGTCCAGATCCACCAGCGCATCGTCCAGCAGGCTCTGGGTCGCCGCCGGCATGGCGTAGAGTTCGGCCGCCGGGAATTCCAGCAAGTCCATGGTCGGGGAGTCCGTCTCCGGCCGCGCCGCCGTCTCGCCCGCCCAGCCGGACGCCGCCCCGCCCAAGCTCACCGGCTTGCGGTAGGTCCCCGCGGAGATGCGCCGCACGCTGGCGATGGCGCGGATGGGCGAGGCCTCGGCCAGCCGCGCCTCGATGGTCCGCTCGGTCTCCTCGGGGACCACATAGCCGCCATCGGCGTCCGACCCGGCGGACAGAGATTTCACCTGCATCAGGCGCGCCGCGTCGCCCTGCCGGGCATAGGCGTCGAAGGCGGCCTTGGCCTCGCTCGGCCCGGCCGATTTCGCCTCGCCCAGATCGGGCCGCGCGGCGTCCAGCGCCATGCGGTCCAGCGCCGCCTTCTGACGGGTCAGCGCATCGTCGATCCGCCCGACCTTGTCCTCCAGCAGCGTGTCGGCGGCGGCCTTCTTCTCCAGTTCGGCCAGCCGCTCGTCATTGGCCGCCTTGAACGCCTCGAAGGCGCTCAGGAAATCATGGTGCGCCGCCTTGGTCTCCGGCGAGGCGGCAATCGTCTTGGCGTCCTGTTTCAATGGTCTCTCCTTGTTTCCAGGCACAAAAAAAGCGGCTCTCAGGCCGCCATCACGTCTTCGGTTTCGATCAGTCGGAGCCTCGCTCCGGGCAACATCGGGAAGGTCACGATGGAGACCTCCCACAGATCCAGCTCCAGCAGCTCCCGCCCCCGCGGCCCGCGCCGCATCCGGGTCGGCCGGTAGCCGATGGACAGGCCATCCAGAGCCCCCGCCCGAACCAGCGCGCCCGCCGTCTCTCCCCGCGGTCCGGCGGCCAGCAGCTCGCCCTCCACGTACAGGCCGCGGGAATCTTCCCGGATCGCGCGCCACACGCCCACCGGCTCGCTGGCCTCGTGCTGGAACAGCATCCGCACCCCGCCCGTCCCGCGCCGCATCAGCGCGGCGGCAAACGCGCCCGGGCGCACCACGTCGCCCGCAAGGTCCGCCGCCCCGAACAGGGAGGCGTAACCGGCAATCTTCGTCATCGGCGATTTTCCTTCGCGCAAAAGAAAACCGGCCGCGCATTCCGCGCCGCCGGTTTCCGATAAGCTATTCAGTTGTCAGGCAAAGCCTATTGCGCGTCGAGCGCGGCCTGAACCGCGGCGATCTCCACGCTGCCCTTGGCGTTCGCCACCATCTCCGCGTCCTCGGAGGCGCAAAGCTGGGTCAGCTGGGCGCTGGTCTGGGTGACGCCCTGTTTCAGATTTTCCGGCATCGGGCCTTCATAATTGGCCTGACGGGCCGTCACCAGCGCATCGAAACTGGCGTCGCTATCGACATCCAGCAGCTTGGCGCGGCAGGAATCCTCCACCGCGGCGATGCCCAGAACCAGCACGTCGACCGGAACGGAGAGCTGCCCGCCCACCGCTTCGTACATCTGCTGATACTCGCCCTGGCCGCATTCAGCCGCCTCGGCGCCGGAAACCGCCTGTTGCACATCGGCGCTCAGATCGATCTCGGCTTCGGCCAGACGCGCCTCGACCTCATCCATCTGGCTGTTCAGGATGGCCTGTTCGCCCGCCGGAAACGCGCCGCATTTCTGCGAATAGGCGTCCACGGCTTTCATCACCATGTAGCCCTGCACGATTTGCGCAGCCTGCTGTTGCTCGGGGGACATTTGCTGTTGCGCAGCGCCCTGCTCGGCCGGGGCCGGCGTCAGCTGGGACTGGGCCGCGCCATCGTCCTGCGCCAGAGCCGGCGCGGCGGACACGGCCAGCGCCGCGGCGCTGGCGAAAATTACGTTCTTCATTCGAGTCAAACCTTCAATTTGTTTCTCTCGCGCGGCGGAACCTATTGGTCCGCACGCGTCTCGGCCAGTCCCGTATCATTACTGTTTGGCGACAATCGGGCTTCAATCCGCGCCAGCGCCGCGCCGGACAGCTCCACCTTCGCCTCGATCCGGGCCAGCCGCTCGCCCAGCGGCTGCGCCAGGTCGGCCCGCCGCTCCAGCTGGCTCAGGCGTTCGCCCGCCGACCCGGCCCAGACCAGCGCCGCGCCCGCCTGAACCGTCATCGCCATGATCACGCCCAGCGTCACCTGTCGCTCCAGCCGCCAGCGTTCGCGCGCCGGCAACACCTTGCTCATTGCCCGTCTCCTTCCAGCCCCAGCGCCGCGCGCTTCTCCGCATCGCTCAGGAAATCCGCCTCCGCCACGCGTTTCCATTCCGCCGCCCGGTCGGCCTCTACGCCCGGCGTCTTCGTCTCGTCCGCGGTAATCTCCACGCCTTCGCCAAACCACGGCCGCGCCCACAGCGTCAGCGCCCGCGCCGTCTTGCGGGCCAGCGGAACCACCGCCTGCCGCCAGAACGCCAGGTTCGCCTCGCGGTAATTGGCGTAGGTATTGTCACCGGGAATGCCCAGCAGCATGGGCGGCACGCCGAAGGCCAGCGCGATCTCCCGCGCCGCCTCCCGCCGCGCCTCCAGGAACTCCATCTCGGCGGGCGAGAGCGACAGCGGCTTCCAGTCCAGCCCGCCATCCAGCACCAGCGGCCGCCCCGCATTCGCCGCCCCCTGGTGCGCGTCGGAAAGCTCCGCGCGCAGCCGTTCATACTGGTCCCCCGTCAGACGCCCGTCGCCGCCCGAATAGACCAGCGCGCCGCTGGGCCGCGCCGCATTGTCCAGCAGCGCCTTGGTCCAGCCCGCCCCGGCATTGTGTATGTCCACCGCCTTTGCGGCCGCCTCCAGCGGCGACAGCCCGTAGTGATCGTCCGCCGGGTGAAACAGTTTCAGGTGCAGGATGGGCGAGCGCCCGCTGGCCGCATCCCGCGTGAACCGCACGGTCCGCCCGCCGGCGCTGTAATCCCAGCCCTCGGGCCAGCCGCGCGTCCCGGCGCGGACCCGCATCCGGTCGGGCCGCAGCGCGTAAAGCTCCCGCGGCGCGCCATCCAGCGCCGCCGCCTCCAGATAGGCGTTCCCCGCGGTCAGCAAGTGCCCGTAAAGCGTCTCGAACAATTCCGGCGCGCTCTCGCCCGGGTTCGGCGCGGCCAGCAGCGCCGCCGCCGGATCGTCCGCCGCCGCGCGCGTCCCGTCCCGGCGAACCAGGAAGGGCAGGCCCGCCGCCCCTTCGGCGATCATCCGCACGCAGCGATGGACCACCGGGTTCGCCGCCACGCCCTCGCGCGCCATCCTGCCGTAATCGCGCGGCGTCCACACCGGCGCGCCCGGCGCCGATAGCGCCACCAGACCGCCCGCGCCCTGTTTCGCCGCCGGCGCGCGCTGAAACGCGCGCTGCATCAGACCCAGCATCGCTTACTCCTGTTATTTATTTGTTTTTACTGACCTATTCGGCGCCCCGATGACAGCGGCGTTCGGACCCTCTTAACCATTGCCGGGCGAGGCTGTGGACAAGTCAAAGAGAAGCGCGCCCGGCAAACGAGGATCGCCATGCATGAGATCGTCATAGATCAGAGCAAGGGTCTTGCCCGCGCCAGCCTTAGCGGCGTCATGACGATGGATGACAGAATGGCCGTGATGGAGGCCCTCTCGAAGCCCGAAACCCGCGCCGCCTGCCCCTATACGATTATCGACCTGTCCGGCGTCGACACCGACTCCGACACCTGGGAGGAGATCGAGTTCGCACGCTCCATCTCCCGCTTCACCGCAGCCTTCGAAGGCCGCCACACGGCGGTCATTGTCAATCCGGCTTTCCTGGTGTCCTCGATGGTGTGCTGGAACCTGCAAAATCTCGGCATCCGCATCACCGATTTCTACACCGAAGCCGAAGCCCGCGCCTGGCTGAACGAGGCGGAAGCCGCCTGACCCCCAATCCCGCGAGCCTGCCGAATATAGCGCCGCGCCCGTCCCGGTCTGATTTTTCCCGGCGATAAACTTGCAGGCAGCTGAAAACGCTGCGGTTATGCACGCAAAGAGTAGGGAAAAATCGTTTCTTTTCCCCGTAACCAGGTCCATTTGAACCCGGTCCGGCGATTGCGCGTTTACGCAACCATGAGGATTCTGCTTCTTGTGCTCGGCTTGGGGCTCGCCGCCTGCGGCGCGCCGAGGGATCCGCACTCCACCCTGAAAGCGGTTGAGGGTGGCCAGCTCCGCGCCGGCCTGGTGGCAGGCGTAGCCGGCCTTGCCGACGACCGCGCAAAGCTTCAGGCGCTCGCCAGCGAAATGGACGCCGAGCTCGTTACACAGACCGGTGACGCTCACGCTCTGATGAGGAAGCTGGAGAGAGGTGAGCTGGATATCGTCGCTTCACTCCCGAAGAACACGCCCTTCATGAAAGCAGGATTCAGCCATCCCGCCGGGCCGAGGGCTGCGCCGGACGCCAAACCGCCCGTCTGGGCCGTCCGCGCGGGTGAGAACGCATGGTTGCTGCGCGTCAATATCTTTCTGATGCAGACCGAAGCAGACGCGTCATGAGCGAATGCAAGCCCGACCATCCACGAAGCGTCGGCGACGCGCTGAAGCGCGGCGAAAGGCTGGAATGGTGGTCGCTGTTCTGGTTGGCCTTGATCGTGGCCGTGATGGGTCTTGTCGCAGGCGGCTCGCAAGCCTTCCGCACCGCCTGGATAGAAGACATGCTGTCTCTCCTGCCCCCGGCCTTTTTCTTGTTCACACGCTGGCAGGAAAAACAGCCCTCGACAGAGAAATTCCCCTTTGGGTTTCAGCGGGCGGGGACGCTCGCCTTCTTCTTCTCCGCTGCCGCGCTCACTGTAATGGGCGGCTTCCTGTTCTATGAAGGTGGCAAGACCCTCATCATGCGCGAACACCCCACGCTTGGCTCATGGACTCTGCTCGGTCATCAGGTCTGGCTAGGGTGGCTGATGATCGCCGCGCTAATCTTCTCCGTCATCCCGCCGGTCATCTTGGGGCGCATGAAGCGCAAGGTCGCCGCCCAAATTCACGACAAGGTGCTTTATACCGACGCGCAGATGAATGCCGCGGACTGGCAGACGGGTCTGGCAGGCGTAATCGGCATTGTTGGCATCGCGCTCGGCCTATGGTGGGCGGATGCGGCCATGGCCCTTGCGATCTCCTTTTCTATCTTGCGCGACGGGATTAATGGCGTCCGTCTGTCCATCGCCGCGCTGCTGGACGGCGCCCCGCGCAAACTGGAATCGGGCGAAATCGATCCAGACGCCCGGCGCATCCGTCAGTCACTGGAGAACCGCTACGGCAATGTCCACGTCCAGATGCGGGAGACCGGCCGCTATATCCGCGTCAGCATCGAACCGGCCGATGCGCATCACCTCCCCACCGCCATAGCTGAACAGCTTATGGAAAGCGACAACTGGCGCCTTCTGGATATCGGCGTGGTGATCCGCACGGACCTCCCGGCCGAAGGCGCAAAGGCGAAGCCGGAGACATAACGCCTAGCCGTCCTGATCCAGCGAACTGTATTTCCAAGGACAGGGGAAATCCGTCCCGTCCTGTCCTGTCGTTCCGGCAGCCTCGGACAGGACGTTCACCCCGGCCGCGCCAATCGCTCACCGGGAAACCGGTCTTCACATTCCCGCGCCATCGCCCGGAACCCGTAAGCGGCCCGCGCCTCTAACAGCGGTCCAGCTTGATCAGCATCTCTGCGCACGGCGTTAGCGACCGCGAAACCAGTCGCCATTCGCCATCCGTCTGCTGATACACGGACATATGCTTCAGCGGTCCCCACCGCCCGACCGGCTTCATGACTCCGTCAATGTCCAGCCGCCCGGTCACAATCGCCAGATCGCCCTGACGAACCACCTCCTCGCCGGAAACTGTAATGCCCGAGGCGTCCCACGCCGCCACCCCGGCGGCCGCCTGCGCCTTCCCCTCGACCATGCCGCCGGGCGCCAGCACGCGGAAATCCTCGGCCGCGGTCTCGTTGAACAGCGCCGCGTCCCGCTCCACGATCATGGATTCAAACAGCGCCGTATTCAGCGCCAGAAGTTCGGCGTTTCCGGTTTCCGGTTCGCCGTCCCTGTCCTGCCCAAGGGCGCCCGGCGCAACCGCCAGAGCCATCGCAGCCGTAACGCCGCCCAGACTGATCGTCATACGCGCCATGAAATAGTCTCCCCATCGTTACAGGCGAAGACTACATCCAAACCGCGCGTAAATCAGCTTCCAAATGCCCGCCTGCGCGCCCCTCACAACCACCGCGCCCGCGGCTCCGGCGGGGCGTTCAGCATCAGCTCGCTCAGCGCCCAGACCAGCGCGTCGGCGCGGTCGTCGGCGCAGGCCGCCTCCGTGCCCAGCGCCCGCAACTCGGTCTCCAGCGCCCCGAACACGCCGCAATGGGTCACGCGCCCCTGCTCATAAAGCGCCGCCACGGGTTCGGCCCGCGCCGCCTTGCCACGGCTGGCGCGGACGGTGGTCACGGGCAGGTTGGGCGCGGCGCTGCGCAAGACTTGCGTCACCAGGTCGCCGCCCTGGTTTACCTCGGCCACCACGCGGTCCGCCTCCCACGCCTCGAACGCCGCCGCCACAGCTTGCGCCCATCCGTCGGGGGACCGCCCCTGCACGCTGGCGTCGGCCAGCACGAAGGCCCGCCGCGCCAGTCCCTCGCCCGCCGCGCCCGCCACCACGATGCCGCAACCATCGGCGCGGGGGCCGCCCGTCACCGGCGGGTCCACCGCCACCACGATGCGGTCCAGCCGCGCCGGCGCTTCCCCCCGCGCAGCTTCCAGCATGGCGTGGGTCCACAGCGCCCCGGCGCGGTCCTCCACCACCTCGCCGTCCAGCTCCTGCGCGCCCAGCGCCGTGCCGCCATAGGCTTCGCGCATCGCCGCGCGGAAGGCTTCGGGCAGGAAGTTCGCCTCGTCCGTCCGCCCGCGCGTCACCACCGTCTCGCCGGACGCCAGCAGGGCTTTCAGCGCCGGGATCGGCCGCGGCGTGGTGGTCAGAAGACAGCGCGGATCCTCGCCCACGCGCAGCCCCATGCGCACCATGTCCAGCACCGCCTGCGCCCGGGGCCAGGCGCAAAACTCGTCGCCCCAGGCCAGATCGTGCTGCGGCCCTCTTATGGAGTCCGGATCCTCGGCGGAGAACACGCTGGCCACCGCCCCGTTCGGCCATTCCAGCGCATGGCGGGAGGCCACATAGCGCGGCCGCGCCTTTGCCGGGGCGATGGCGCGGAACCCGCTCGGCCCGTCTATCATCACCTCCCGCGCCAGTTCGAAAGTCGGCGCGATCAGGGCGATGCGGCCCGCCCGCTCGGCCTCCACGGCCGCGCGCACCCACTCGGCCCCGGCCCGCGTCTTGCCCGCGCCGCGCCCGCCCAGGATCAGCCAGATGCGCCAGCCGCCCCGCGGCGGAACCTGATGCCCGGCCCGCCAGACTTCCCAGTCGCGGCGGACCGCGCCGCGTTCAGCCTCGCTGAGATCCAGCCTGCTGCCGTTCCCGGATTCGCTGTTCGACAAGACGGTCCACCTCGGCGTTGAATTCTTCCTTCAGCTTGCGCTCCCGCGCCGGGTCCGGCGCGTCCGGCGTCTCCGCCGGCTCGGGCAACAGGCCCCCCGCCGACTTCATCGCCCCGGTCAGCACGGTCAGGGTCTTGGCCCATTTCTCCGCCTCGGCGGCCGTGTCCGCCTCCAGCGCGGCTTCCACCGCATCCATGATTTTTGACGCGACGCGCTTGCGCCGCTGCCGGCTTGTCGAGATCGTCATGATCCTTGAACTCCCTCCTCACGCGGGTCTCGCCCGCACCGCGACAATCTTGCGCCCGCCGCGCAGCCGGTCTGGTTGCGGGCGGCTCTTTTCCGGCAAGCCATTGTTAACGCTAGGTTTTGGAGATCTCGCCGCGTGGAAAACGGCGGCAACGTCCCCGCTTTTTCAGGGGCCAGACTGTGATTGGACAGATTTGCGCGAAACTCGCAGGGCGTCTCGGCGTTGACATACACAGGCGCTGACCGGGTTCTGCGCGCGGCGTTTCTGGGCGGCTCGCCGCTTTTGCGCGACCGGTCGGCGCCGCTTCATTTTCAGTGAGATTTCCGCGCTGGTATTTCGCTCTTCGGGGCGAAAAACACTCACTTTTGCCCTTTCCGGCGACGCTTTCTTTACGACCCCTGGCTTACACCCCCGTACAGACGCCAATGCCCGGGGCCGCCAATCATGCCGTCAACGCTGCAATCCCTCACCGCGCTCGCCGCGGAAAAGTCCAGCGACAAGCGCCGCGTGCTGCTGCGTGAAGTCACCGACCTGTTCTTCGAAACCAGCGATCAGGACCGCAGCGCGCAGGAATCGGAGGATTTCGACGTCATCCTGTCCTCCGTTTCGCAGGAAATGGCCGAGGAAGTGCGGATCGAGCTGGCCGAGCGTTTTGCCGATACGCCCGATGCGCCCTACCGCCTCGTCCGCCAACTGGCCTCGGACGAACAGATCTCCGTCGCCGGGAAAGTCCTGCAGAAATCCTTCGCCCTCAAGGACGACGACCTGGTCACCATCGCCCATTCCCGCGGTCAGGAACACCTGCTCGCCATAGCCGGGCGCGACCATGTCCCCGAAGCGGTTTCGGACGCGGTGGTCCAGCGCGGCGATGACGAAACCCTCGCCCGCCTCGCCTCCAACGAAGGCGCCGCGATTTCCCGCAAGTCCATGGAAACACTGGTCGACCGGGCGCAGGACGCCACCATCCTGCACGGCCCCCTGGTGCAGCGCGCCAGCCTGCCGCCCGACCTCCTGAACGAGATGTACGCCTTCGTCGAGGACCGGCTGAAACAGAAAATTCTTGAGCGTAATGAGGCGCTTAGCGAGTCGGAGCTGGAAGGCGCGCTGAAAAACCGCCGCGCCCGCCCGGACGACTCCCTGCCCGCCGATTACGAGGACGCGCGCAAATTCGTGCGCAACGCCAAGCTCCGCAAACAGGTCGACGCCAGCTTCCTGGCCCGCCAGCTCCGCGACGGCGAGGAAACGCGCTTCCTGATCGCTTTCGCCGACACCGCGCAGATTGATTTCAACGCCGCGCGTTCGGTGTTCCGCAACCCGTCGCAGGAACCGCTGGCGCTGGTCTGCAAGGCCGCCGGGCTGGACCGGTCGTTGTTCGTGACGCTGGCGCTGCTGCGCGCCGGCGAAGGCGGGCCGGATCTTGGCCACGCCCAGTCGCTGGGCAAAGTCTATGACGAGACCCCGCGCGAGGCGGCGGAGCGCGTGATGCGGTTCTGGAAAGTGCGCAAAGCGGCGGAAACCGAAGCCGCCTAGAAGCCCAGCGCCCGCGCCAGCGCCGCCGCCTGCGGCGTTTCTTCCGCCGTTTCCCAGTCGATTTCCAGCGCCCGGGCGTCCGGCCCCTCCCCGCGCAGCCATTGGCCGCGATAGACCTGCTGGTCGATCACCAGACGCTCCGCCGCGGGCATGGGCGCGGGCGCCGAAACGGCCTCCGCCCCGTCTGAAAGCTGGCCGTCAAACCCTTCATGGGCCAGCCTTGAATCGATGGGGGCGTAATAGAATCCGAAGATATTGCCGCTGACATAGGCGCAGCTCCAGCGCGCCGCGGCCCCGGCCTGAATGCCGGTCAGGCGTTCTTCGCGCGTGAAACCGTCCGGCGGAGCCGGGCAATCGCCCGGCGCGGCGGCGGTTTCTGTTTCCGGGACAAGGCCGTTCTCAAGCGAAAACGCCTCGCCAAACGCGATCAGCGGCGCGCGGGCGAAGCCGGGGATGGCGTAGCGGCTGCGAATCAGGATTTCACGGCCCCCGAACGCGGCCAGCCAGACCTCCTCTCGCAGGTCCCCGGCGTCGGTTTCGCCCAGATGCAGGACGCGCCCGTCAAAGGGTTGCGGGGTGCGGCGGTCCAGAAGCGTCGCCACCCGGTCCGCCGCCTCATCCGCCGGGGCGGCGGCATCCTGCAGCCAGATGCGCGCATCGGCGCCGGAGGGGTGGGAATAGGCGCAGAAATCGCCCGTTTCAGACGCCGCATCGCGCGAAAACGCGCCCAGAGTCTCCGGGCAGACCAGAGATTCCGGGGCGGCGCGGGCACCGATGCGGTCGCCCGTCGCGTCCTGTTGCAGAAGAAGAAGGGCCAGTAGAGCGGCGGTCACGTCGCTCCCGATAGCCTGTCGCGCTTGTCGAAGGCAAGCTGCGCACGGCGCGCTTCCTCCGCCGCCGTCTCGAACGCGGCGTCATGGCGGGGCGATTCACATTCACACTCCACCCGCAAGGCGCCGCCCGAAGCATTGTCGAATTCGCGCGACAGCGCCGCGGCCTCGCCATAGGCCTCCGCCTTGCCGTCATGAGACAGGCGAAGCGTCTGGAATTCCGTCCCGTAATAGGTGCACCAGGCGGCGGCGTCATCGCCGCTTCTGGCCCTTGAGAAGGTGAACTCGCCCAGCTTCGGCGCGCAGACCAGCCCTGACTGGTGATAATGCCAGCTGGCCCAGACGAACCATCCATCGGCCCCGAAGGCCAGTCGCGCCGGCAAGAGCGGCGCGTTGTCCGGCGCCGCCGGGCCATCGCTTGCCGCGCGGGCGGCTCCGTCCTGATCGCTATTGTTCGTATTGGGCACGTCCTCGCCCGCGATCAGCACGCGGATACGCTCCGCATAGATCCGGCCGCGTTCGGCCAGTTCGCCGAATTTATCGCCAACCTGTCCGCACCCGGAAAGAAGAAGCGCGCCCATGCACGCCGCAAACAAATGTTTCATGATCGCCCCCGATCGCAATCGACGGGGAATATAACGCGCAACCACGACAAAACGGTCTCCGCGCGGCAAATATTTTTAATCAGTTGCGTTCGCGCACCTTCAGGAAGCGCAAGTCCGGGAATTTCTCCTGAACATAGCCCGCTTCCCATTCGCTCTTGGCCAGGAAGACCGGCGCGGCGTCGATATCCTCGGCCATCTGCATCTTGCGCTGCTCGCCCAGCCGGTCGATTTCCTTCTCGTCCCCGGCCACCCAGCGGGCGGTCTCATAGGGCGAGGGCTCGAAAACCACATCCAGATTATATTCGCTGGAAAGGCGCTCCGCCATGACTTCCAGTTGCAGCTGACCGACCGCGCCGACGATGAAATCCGCGCCGATTATGGGGCGGAAAAGCTGCGTCACGCCCTCTTCGGAGAGGCCTTCCAGCGCCTTTTTCAGATGCTTCTGCTTCAACGGATCGGTCACCCGCACCCGGCGCAGCATCTCCGGCGCGAAATTCGGCAGACCGGAGAATTCGTATTTCCCGGACTGGGAGAGCGAGTCCCCGACCCGCAACAGGCCGTGGTTCGGCACGCCGATGACATCGCCGGCATAAGCGATGTCGGTGGTTTCCCGCGTATGGGCGAAGAAAGAGACCGGGGAATGCACCGGAACCGGCTTGCCGGTCGCGGTTTTCAGGCGCTGGCCGCGCTCGAACTTGCCCGAAGTCAGCCGCAGGAAGGCGACGCGGTCGCGGTGGTTCGGATCCATGTTCGCCTGGATCTTGAACACAAAGCCGGAGACTTCGGAATCGCCCGGCTGGATCGTCGTCTCGCCCTCTTTCGTCTGGGCTTTCACCGGGGCGGGCTGCGGCGCGATATCGGCCAGCGCGTCCAGCAATTCCCGCACCCCGAACCCGCGCAGGGCCGACCCGAAATAGACCGGCGTCAGATGCCCTTCGCGGTAAGCCTGAAGATCGAATTGCGAATAGCCGTCCTGCGCAAGCAGCGCGCCTTCCTCCATTTCCTCGTAAACCGCATCGTCCAGCGTCTCACGGATGGAATTGCCGCTGGCCGGAATACGGTCGGCGGGCGCCCCGGCGTCGCGGTCCTCATCCCGCGAATAGACCATGAATTCGTCGGTCGAGAGGTCTTTCAGGCCCGCAAACCGCCCGCCGGACCCGGCCGGCCATTGCATCGGCGCGGCGTCCAGCGCCAGCGTCTCCTGGATTTCCTCGATCAGCTCGAACGGATCGCGCGCTTCCCGGTCCATCTTGTTGATGAAGGTGGTGATCGGGATGTCGCGCAGGCGGCAGACCTCGAACAGCTTGAGCGTCTGCGGCTCCACGCCCTTGGCCGCGTCCAGCACCATCACCGCGCTGTCGGCGGCGGTCAGGGTCCGGTAGGTGTCTTCGGAGAAGTCCTCATGGCCCGGCGTGTCCAGCAGGTTGAAGACCAGCGCCCGGTGATCGAACGTCATGACGGAGGCGGACACGGAAATGCCGCGTTCGCGCTCGATCTTCATCCAGTCGGATGTCGCCCGGCGCTGTTCGCCCCGCGCCCGCACCGCCCCGGCCAGGCGGATGGCGCCGGCGGACAGCAGCAGGTTTTCCGTCAGCGTGGTCTTGCCGGCGTCCGGGTGGGAGATGATGGCGAAGGCGCGGCGGCGCGCGGCCTCTGCAGCGATTTCAGGCGCGTCAGTCATAGGGTGTAAGTAGAACCGTGATTGGAACCGCGACCGCATTACAGACCGGGCGGGCCTGCCGCAATGGCGAAGGGCGGTTCAATTTTTCTGTTTCAACACGCTTTGCGTGCTTTCGAATACAGCAATCAAACCTTAACTCACTTTCTAAAATACGCCGAAAGAACCTCCGCGGCGTCCTCACTGCAATTTTATTTGGTTTTTAGCTGTAAGTGCGACATTGAAATACTTGTCAGGGCCGGACCCCAAGACTACGTTCCCCCCGTCTTTCTAAAACGAACAGGTTCACAATAATGGACGATAATAACGCACTAATCGAGATGACGGCTGACGTGGTTTCCGCCTATGTCGGAAATAATGTCGTGCCCTCGACCGAGCTGCCGGAGCTGATCCGCGGCGTTCACGAAGCCCTCAGCCAGATCGAGGCCGGACATGTTGAGCCGGAACCGCTGGAGCCGGCCGTCCCGCTGAAGAAATCCGTCAGTCCGGACTATATCGTCTGCCTGGAAGACGGGAAAAAGTTCAAGTCGCTGAAGCGCCACCTGCGCACCAAGTACGACATGTCGCCCGAGGAATACCGCGAGAAGTGGGGCCTGGCGGCCGACTATCCGATGGTCGCGCCCAATTACGCCAAGCAACGCTCCGAACTGGCCAAGAAAATGGGCCTGGGCCGCAAGGCGAAAAAATAACAGCGGCGAAATCCGTTGATATTATTGCGAAAGGGCGGTCCGGCGGGCCGCCCTTTTTTTATTTCGATTCATTCATTGAATCAGAATGCGAATCGGACTCTTGCCAAGAGTCCCCAAATCACTGAATAGTGATTCGCAACTTAGCCGAAGCACTAATCGGGGGGTCGGCGAGGACTCATGTCCGCGCGTGGAAGTCTATTTCGTGCTCAGCTGGTATTGGACGAGCATCGCGCCTTGCATGACTGGTGGCGCGACAGCTTTGAAGATGATCAGCCGCCCAACAGGAAAGCACTCGACCCTGGCGAGATGCCGCGGTTGCTGCCGGGCCTGAGCGTATTCGAAATCAAGCAGGGCCAGTGGCGCATTCGACTTGCGGGAACGCGGTTCTATGAGGCGCTGGGCGAAGAAATCAGCGGCGCCGTCATAGACGATCTGCCGCTGGGCGAGACAGGCCGCAGTTGGCGCCGCGCGCTGGATCTTGCCCGCGAGACCCTGCGCCCGGTCTGCGGGGCGCAGCGCGTCTGCTGGCGCGGCGAGGAACGCGCCATCGCCCGCTTCTGGGTGCGCCTTCCCCTGACTTCCGATGACGGCCGCGACCATATGGTGCTGGGCCACGACGTTTTCCGCCCGTTTGAAGAATCCCTTCACACGCCCGCAATCGCGTGGGCCGGCTAGGCTTTTTCCACCGTAAAATCTGATCCGAACCTCAAGCATTTCAGGCCTTTGGGATTATCCCTGCGTGGATAATAGGATTATTTTGCGGATTATATACTTCGCGAACCCCTACATCTTGTGATATCTGGTATTTCATCAATCTAGGGGTGCAAACGGTGATTCGCCTCACGCCATTTTAGAGGCGCTTCGCGGACTGCATTCCTAACCGGAGAATGCCAATGCGGAACGGCGTGCACGAACAAACCATTTGCGAAGCCATCAAACAGAATCGGCTCATTGAGTTCACCTACGAACCGACGCTCGAAAAGCGGAAATTTGCGCCTGATATTGTCCACTACGCCAAAGCCGACAGACAGACCACGTTGGCAGGCGGACGCAAGAAGGCAGCAACGGGCTGGGAGCAGAGGTCTTATGACCCGAACAAAATGCTAGGCGTCGTGATCCTTGACGAGAAGTTCGAGCCTGACCCCCGGTTTGATCCCACAAGCTCCCGATACAAGCACGGGATCATCTGCAAACGAGAGCGCGTCTAGGTAGCGTTCAATCGCCTCCAGATCATGCCGAACCTCCTCTATCGCCGTATCCCTATCCAGCTCTTCCAAGCAGCCAAGCGCGTGCTCCGTCCAGTAGCGTATTTGCTCTGGCGAAACAGCGAGAGAGGCAATCATTCGTCTTGGCCAGACTCCTTGGGCTTCGGCGGCGCTGGCGTGATCCGCCTTAACGCCCGCTCAAAGCGTTCCTCGCTCTCGTCGCATTCATGCTCGCGAGCGGCCTCTTTGAATTTGTCAGATTGAGAGGGTTCTTTTTTGGTCATGCAATTGCCTCCCGGCGGAATCGACATCTTTTATATTGATGAATCACACGATCAGAAAACATACGTCACGACCGCAATCCGAGTCCCATTTCTCCGCAACATTGATGGCAATTGGACCATCGTTTGGCAGGCGACTTGGGAGGGGGCGCGAGACTGGCGGCGTGGCCTGAAAAGGTCGCTTGATATCCCAACAACCCAAGAACTCCACGGTCATAAACTAGCCTCTGGGCGCGGCAATTACAGGAAAGGCAAACACAATTTTGACCGGGCAAAGGCCCGCGGAGCATACAATGAGGCGCTTCAAACTATCGATTTTCTTCCCAGCCAATCGATCATGTCGGCGTCAGTCCATCGAGGCCCCCAACACCTCTACGGTAATCAGCGCCTCGAAGCCGTCATGGTCGCCCTTTTCCAGCGCATGCGAACCTACTGCGACAAGAATCAGCGCGTGGCTTTGACGTTCTTTGACCGGGGGCATCCCGAATATCGCACCTTATACCGCAAAGCTCAGGTTTTCCTCCCCACCGGAAGCTTGTTCGGCACCAGGACCCGGAACCTGCCTCTAAGCATGTTTTTTGAAGACGGGAACGACAAAGATTCAAAACACTGCTGGTTCACCCAAACCGCTGACATAGTCGCCTACGTTGCGTTCCTTAAGGTGAAATCCGAGCGCCGGGACTTGACCCCATGGCAAGTCAAATACAATTGGAGCGCCGCTTATGACGAGATTCCCGCCACGCTTATCAACACCAACGTGTCTCGCGGCGTAATTAGAGACGGCATTGTCAGGCTCTAGAAATAGAGACGGCCCCTTTCGGGGCCGCTCAGTCGGTTACGCCACCGGCTCATGGCCGGCTTTGTGAACACGCAGATGTGAATCTAGAGACTCATTCTTAAAAATTCAACCAATTCGGTAGAATTCTCTATCTGCGGCGCATTAGGAGAATACGCCAGCTAGGCCGCTCGGAAATCAACTCCCCCTCGGTATTTGAGCCGCTTGCCAACGATGCCCGCTAGCGCGTTCTCAGCGCGCTCCACATCGCTCACCGTGCGCGCGTTATAGCGGAAATCGAACTCCGCCAGATAACGGTGCAGGTGCTTCTCAGCGCAGTGCTGATAGACGCCTTTCATGCCGCGCTTGAAGACCGAGAAATAGTTCTCGACCGTGTTCGTGTAGGCATCGCCGCGAACATACTCGCCGTCCGAGTGCTTCACCGTTTCATGGCGGGCGAAACGCTGGCCGACCTCGACATAGAGATTGCTCTCGTCCGTCTGGAGCGTCGTCTCGTTCAGAATGTTGCGGCGAACCAGTTCACCGACATTGCGCTTGTTGGCCGCGTCCATCGCGAAGCTGCGAACCTTGCCGCCGCGCTCTACCAGAGCCAGAACCGGCACCTTGTAAGCGCCGCCCTGACGCTTGCCGCCCATGCCGCGGCGCGAGTCCTTCTTGCCGATATACGTCTCGTCAGCCTCAACGTTCTTGCCCTTGCCGCCCAGAGGCGGAAGCAAGCGGCCCTCTCGCATCGCTTCGCGCAGGCGGTGCGCCATGAACCAAGCCGTCTTGTAGGTGACCTCCAGAATGCGGTGAAGCTGATGGGCGCTGATGCCCTTCTTGCTCGACACCATCAGGTAGGTCGCCTGCATCCACTTGTGCAACGGAACCTTGCTCGCCTCGAACACCGTGCCAACGCGCACCGTGAACTGCTTCCGGCACTCGCCGCACTTCTTCAAACCCATGCGCGCCGTATTTAGGACGTAAATCCTATCACTGTTTCCACAATGCGGGCAAACGGGACCGCGCGGCCAGACGATGGATTCCAGCTTCTCGAAAGCGGCCTTCTCGTCGTGGAAATATGGCTTTGAAAGCAGTGACATAACTCTTCTCCGTCTATGACCCTAACATAGACGAATCAGTTGGGTTTGTAAAGTATATAATTGTGATTATTTTCCTCGCTTTTGGAATTCCGGCCTATTATGTGGGTCTGAATGGAGGAAAAGACTGGAATGACAAATCCGGCGGAAACGGTGAATGAAGATATGGCGCGGGCGAAGCTGGCGCTGGCGGCGGCGGCCTATGCGTTCGGGGCGCCGCTGGACGCGGTGGCCGAGGAGCGGCGCGGCGGACGGCGCGACCTGACGCGCGTGCGGCAGGTGGCGATGTATCTGGCGCATGTCGGGTTCGGCATGAACCTGGCGCGCGTGGCGATGGCGTTCGGGCGCGACCGGTCCACGGCGGCCTATGCCTGCCACAGGATTGAGGACGCGCGGGACGATCCGGCGCTGGACGCGCAGCTGGACGCGCTGGAGGACTGCCTGCGCGCGGCCCCCGCGCCATGAGCGGCCGCAGAGCGGACCGCGCCTTGCGGCGGCTTGCCGTGGGCGGGGCGGCGCTGATGCCGATGCCGGGCGGGGGAGACTGGGCCGTTTATCCGGCGGGCGACCGGCGGCGGCGGCCGGTCTGCCGCCTGAGCGACGCGGAGGCCGGCGGCTTGCTGGCCGATGGCGCAATCAGCGGCGACGCGGAGCGCCGCGTCATTACCGCCGAGGGCCGGGCGCGCCTGCTGCGTCTGAGCGCCGGCCGTGACGCGCATCAGGCCCAGCACCGCAATATGGCGGAGGAGACCCGCAAGGACCGCTGCGGCGTCCGCCGTCCGGTGCGGGTCAACCGGGACGAATCTCCGCTGGGCCGATTGTTCGATCCAGCGGGAAATCCGGCTGAACAATTCCTCACCCGGGCCGAATTCGAGGCCGGAGAGCGCTTCCGCGACGATCTGGCGCAGTCCACGCTGAACCCGCGCCTGACGATGG
>NZ_ASJA01000014.1 GCF_000412185.1 Euryhalocaulis caribicus | reverse complement strand
CTCGCAGGACAAGGCAATCTGGTTCAACCCATCCCCTCACCCTTTTGCGCAGCCAATCAAAGATTGGGCGCTCAAGCCCTCTCCCCTTCACAAGGGAGAGGGGATCATTCCGGTTCGCGGCGGGCTAAAAACAAAAAGCCCGCCGCGGCGAACCGGGCGGGCTTTTCTGTAATCGCTTGTGAGGCGCGGCCTATTTGGCGGCCGTTTCCTCGGGCGCGGCGGCCGGGGCTTCGCCCACGATGCCTTCGCTGTCGGCGCGGCCGGTCGTACGCTCGGTGATCCGGGCCTTCTTGCCGCGCAGATTGCGCAGATAATACAGCTTGGCGCGGCGAACCTTGCCCTTCCGCTTCACCTCGATGGATTCGATCATCGGGGAATAGAGCGGGAAGACGCGCTCGACGCCTTCGCCGAAGGACAGCTTGCGGACCGTGAAGCTCTCGTTCAGGCCGCCGCCGTTACGGGCGATGCACACGCCTTCGAAACGCTGCACGCGCTGGCGTTCGCCTTCGCGGATCCACACGCCGACCGTCACCGTGTCGCCGGCGGAAAAATCGGGGATGGTCTTGCCGCCCAGAACGCGCGCGGCTTCCTCTTTTTCGAGCTGCTCGATCACATTCATCGCTCGTCCTCCTTCGCGCCATGACCGCCCAAAAGGTCCGGGCGGCGCGCCTTCGTCAATTCCAACGCCTTTTCGCGGCGCCACCGGGCGATTGCCCCGTGATCCCCGCTCAAAAGCACGTCCGGTATCTCCCGATCCTCCCAAACGCGCGGACGCGTATAGTGAGGATATTCAAGGAGTCCGTCCTCGAAACTCTCTTCGCTGGCGGATCCGGCCTCTCCCAGCACCCCCGGCAGAAGCCTGACGCAGGACTCGATCATCGCCTGCGCCGCCGCTTCACCGCCGGCGAGCACGAAATCGCCGAGGCTGACCTCCAGCATGTCGCGCGCTTCGATGACCCGTTCGTCCAGACCTTCGAAGCGCCCGCAAAACAAAACCACGCCGGAACCGCCCGCCCAGTCCTTAGCCATGGACTGATCGAAGCGTTGTCCCCGCGGGCTCAGATAAACCAGCGGCCGGTCATCAGACCTCGCCGCATCTATCGCCGCCGCCGCAACCTCGGGCCGGAAGACCATTCCTGGCCCGCCTCCCGCCGGCGTGTCGTCGACAGATCGGTGCTTATGCTTGGAAAAATCCCGGATGTCCACAGACTCTAGCCGCCACAGACCCCGATTCAATGCAGTTCCTATAACACTGCCCCCCAGCACCCCCGGAAAGAGGTCCGGAAACAGCGTCAGAACGGTGGCTGTCCATGGTTTTTCCATGGTCTCCCTTATCCTTGGCGATTGACCGGGCGCAAGGGCGCAGGCTATCGCCGATACATGCAAGACGCCCCGCCCGACGCGCGCCCCGACCTGACCGTGCTGGTCCCGCTCTATAACGAGGCGGGAAACATCGCCGCACTGACGCGGGAGATCGCGCAGGTTCTGGAGGGAGGGCCGTCTTTCGAGCTGATCTATGTCGATGACGGGTCCGCCGATGACAGCGCGCAGGAGGCGCGCGCGGCGCTGGCGGAGATTGCGGACGGAAAACTCCTCCAGCATGAGCGCCGCGCAGGCAAGAGCGCGGCGCTCTGGACCGGGTTCAAGGCCGCGCGTGGGCGCTGGATCCAGTTGCTGGACGGCGACGGCCAGAACGATCCCGCCGACACCCGCCGCCTGTGGGACGAGATCATCGCCCCCGGCGCGGACCCGGAGCTGGGCCTGATCGCCGGGCGGCGGCGCACGCGCAATGATGGCGGGGTGAAATGGCTGTCTTCCCGCCTGGCGAACGGCATCCGCCGCGCCGCCCTGCGCGACGATTCCACCGACACGGGCTGCGGCTTCAAGCTGATCAAGGCGGAGGCGGCGCGGGATCTGGCCTATTTCGGCGGCATGCACCGCTTCCTGCCAGCTCTCGTCAAACGCGCCGGATACACCGTGATCGAGACGCCGGTGAATGACCGGCCGCGGGGCGCCGGGGTCTCCAAATACGGTTTCTTCGGCCGGCTGGGCGCCGGGATCGCGGACCTGCTGGGCATGATGTGGCTGGTGCGGCGCGGCCGCTACGGGCGGGTCAGGGAGTAGGCTTCATGGACCGCCGTGCGCTTGCCGGACGCCTGATCGCGCCCAAGGCGATCCTTTTGATGATCGCCGCCTATTGCCTGATCCACTATCTGATCCGGCTGGGCCTGTCGCCGGTTTACACGCTGGACGAGGCCGAGCAGGTCCTCCTCTCGGAAGTCTGGCGCATGGGCTACCGCTTCCGCCACCCGCCGCTGATGACCTGGATCTATGCCGGGGTGGAGGATGTGTTCGGCCTGCATCGCTGGTCCTTCCACGCGGTGAAATACATTCTTCTGGCGGGCGGCCTGTCGGCCTTTTATTTCGCGGCGCGGCGCATCCTCGCCTCCGGGCTGGACGCGGCGCTGGCGCTGGCGGGACTGGCGCTGGTCTTCGTGATGGCGGCCGGCTTCCATATCGACCTGACCCATTCGGTGCTGATGACCGTGCTGGTGTTCGCCAATCTGCACGCTTTCGTGCGCGCGGTGCAGCGCGGCGGCTGGAGCGACTGGGTCTATTTCGGCACCACGCTGGGGCTCGGCGCGCTTTCCAAATACGCCTTCCTGCTGGCCCCGGCGGGCCTGCTGCTGGGCCTTGCCCTGACGCCCTATTTGCGCGCCCGCATCAACCCGATCCGGCTGGGCGTGTCTTTGTTGCTGGGGCTGCTGATTGTCGCGCCCTATCTGGGATGGAGCGCGCAGTCCGGCCATTCCTTCGCGGCGCTGACCAGCGATGTCGTGGGCGCGGACCCGCAGAATTTTCTCGTCGGCTGGGCCGCCGGGACTGGCAGTCTGATCTGGGCGCTGTTCCTGGCCGCGTGCCCGCTTCTGCCCGTATTCCTGGTCCTGTTCCCGCAGACCCTGCGGCGCGGAAAGCGGGAGGGATCGCGCGCCGCGTGGCGGCGGCTCCTGCTGGTCGCTGTCGCGGCCGGGGCGGGACTGGCGCTGGCCGGGGTGTTCCTGCTTGGGGCGGGGGATTTCAAGCCGCGCTGGTTCTATTCGGTGATCGCGCCGTTGCCGCTGGTCCTGATGCTGTCCGCGCGGCTGGGCGGCGCGGCCTCGGCCAACCGGGACGCGGCGCTGGCCGTGCTCGCCGCGGTCTCGGTCGCCGGCGTCATGATCTATCGCGTCGCGCTGGATATCGGCCAGCCGATGGCGTGCCAGCCGGAATGCCGCACCGAACAACCCGTCGCCGCCTGGGCGCAGGATTTGAGGGAAGCCGGGTTCGCCGGCGGCACGATCCTGACCAATGATTATCACCTGGCCGGAAACCTGCGCGCCGCCATGCCGGAAGCGCGCCTGATCTCCAGCCAGTTCCCGCGCCGCGCCTATGCCCGGCCGGCGGGCGAGGGGCAGTGCCTGATCGTCTGGAACACGCTGAACCTGCACCTGAAGGACGCGATGTTCGATTATGCCGAGAGCCAGCTGGGCGCCGGCCCGGCCAGCCGCGAACCCGAAGGGACGTTCATTCACCCGATCGCCGGCAATGAGGCCTACCTGATGGCCCTCAACTACCGCTTCGCCGAACCGGCGGAGCAGTGCCGCTAGGCGTCAGCTGTTCCAGAGCACGTTATAGCCGTAACGCTCCCAGCTGCCCTCGCTATTCTTCCGCATGTAATAGACGCCGCCATAGGCGCACATGATGCCGCAACTGGATTCGGCGTAGACCATCGCGAATTCGCGCTTCCGATCGAGCCCAACCCGCGAAAAGCCGTAGGTTCGCGGCCGGTTTTTCAGGTCGTCTTCCGACACGGCGTGTTCGCCCAGTTCCCGCTTGAAATAATCCAGCGTCAGCTCGCCCTTCCTCCGCCGCAACTCGCGGACATAGGGTGATATACCGCCAAGATGATCGCAGGCGAGGGGGCTGGAAGCCCCGAAACCGCTCTGCAGGGCGCTGAAGTCGATAACCGCTTCAGGCCCCGAAAAACTCCGGCTGGTTCGGTACATATAGCCGCGCTGCCGGTAGCTCCGTCCTTCGATCTTCCTCAAAAAGGAATTCGGCGAGAGCGTTGCATCGACGAAGATATAGGCGTCCAGCTGTTCGGCCGGCGGTATGCCAGCCCGCTTTGCGGCGACGGCGTCCAGAAGGAAAGCCTCGATCACCGCGCATTCTGTGCGCTTGCGTTCGTTGAATTCGCCGGAAAGCGCGAACCCGTAAACAAGGCCTGCCGCCGCCAGCAGCGCGGCGAGTTTCAGCCAGTTATTCTTCCGGAACCATCCCATCAGGCGGATCAATATAGACAACGCCTTCGTCCAGATCGACGGTGGGGGCGTATTCCTTCGTGAAGGGCAGAAACCAGCTCGGCCCCGTCCCCTTGATCTCCAGCAGGTCGCCGCCGCCGAAATCGGCGACGCGCTTGATCACGCCCATCTCGCGCCCGTCGGCATGGCGCACGGCCAGGCCCTCAAGGTCGCTGAGATAGAACTCGTCCTCGTCCGTCTCGGGCATCGCGTCCCGCGGGACGTGGAGGAGCGTCCCCTTCATCGCCTCGGCGTCTTCGCGCGTGGCGACTTCCTCGGCCTTCGCCGCCCAGCCCTTCTTCATCGGCCGGTGGCTGGTGACCGTCAGAATCGTACGGCCCGCCTCATCCAGAAGCGGGCCGTACGCAAAACAGTCTTCGGAGTCCCCGGTGAAGGACTCGATGCGGATTTCCCCGCGCACGCCAAACGCGCCGCGGATCGCGGCGACGCAGACCATGCGCGTATCGGCGGGCGCGGACACGGGGAAAAGCCGCCCGCCCCCGTGCAGAGGGCGGGCATGGGGCCGTGACTAGCCGGCCTGCTTTTCTTCTTCGCCGGCCGCGCCCTCGACGGGGGCTTCACCGGTTTCAGAGGTTTCCTCGACGGGCTCGTCCGTCTTGCCGTCCGTATCGGCTTCGGCGTCGGAATCCACGTCTTTCGGCGCTTCGGCGTCTTCAGACGGGGCTTCGGCCTCTTCCGCCGGGGCGTTCTTGGCTTCTTCCTCGGCGGCCTTGCGGGCCTCTTCCTTGTCGGCGCGCTCCTGGGCGCGTTCCTGCGCCTTGGCGCCCGGCTTGCCCTTGTTCGGGTTGTCGCCGTGCTTCCACTCGATCACGCCGGCGGCCCCCAGGAAGCGGGCGACGCGGTCGGTCGGCTGCGCGCCCTTCTTCATCCACTCGCCGACCTTTTCCAGGTCCATGGTGACGCGGGTCTCGTCGTCCTTGGCGCGCAGCGGGTCATAGCGGCCCACCTGCTCGATGAAGCGGCCGTCGCGCGGCATGCGGCTGTCGGCGACAACGATCTTGTAATAGGGGCGTTTCTTGGCGCCCGCACGGGCGAGCCTGATTTTCAGAGCCATTTTTGTTTTCCTTGCTTAGCTTGGATTGCGGTTAGTTTTCAGTTGTTTGAGACGGTCTGCATGTCTTGTTGGAGGGCGGTTCGGGCAGCGGGAGCGGCTCACCGCTATCGGTCGCCATGCCATAAGTAAGCTGGGTGCCCACATCTTTCCGCGCGCCGTCCGGTGCGGAATATTTCCACCCTTTCAGCGTCCTTTTCGCGCTTCTCTCGAAGGCGGCTTTCATGGCCGGGTTCGCGGGCGCGGTGGTCGAACAGGCCGCACAGATATTTTCTGTCGAGCCGTTTGCGCGCACGTCGAACACCAGATCGCAGATCGCGGTCACGCCCTGCGGCGCGGCGGCGGCGGGATAATCGCGCGCAACGCGTTTTTCGCCTGTGTCGGACGCGCACCCCCAGGCGGCAAGCGCAAGCAGTATGATTACGGCCCGCAAACTCATGAGATTTCTCCCGCGTTGCAGACCGGCGGCGCTGGTTCGTCGATCTCCCCAGAGACGGAACCTTCCTCGTCGGCCAGCTGATAGTTGAGGGTCGTCTCGACGCTCTTCCTCGGCGAACCCTTGGCGTATTCCCATGTCCGGATCGTCGTGACGGATTCATTGACGAACAGATTGGCGATCGTCTGGGCGATCTCGCCCCGCGCGGGCGCGTCGGTATTGCAGACGCCGCAAATGTTTTCGGTCGTTCCCTCAGCGTTCACGTCAAACGTCATGGCGCAGCGCGCGCTAACCCCGAGCCGATGCGCCATCGCCGGGTAGGTGACGGTATAACTATTGATTGGCGTCGCATCCTGCGCCTGCGCGGCGGTGGGGGCTAGTAGGGCGAGTATGAGGAAGGTGCGGATCAAGACTCATCCCCTCAATCGCAAACCGGCGCCACCGGCGTCTCGACCGAGGCCAGCACGTCCGGGCTCAGATGAGCCAGATTGAAGTCGAAAGTCTGATTATGCGCCTCGAAACCGTTATCGGTCGTCTTGAACCGCCATTCGCGCGCGGCCTCGAGTGACGCACGCACAAACGAACTCTCGTAGCGCCCGGGTTTCACGTGGTCGTGCGGCGAGGCTGTGTTGCAGTCGCCGCACATATTGGTTGTCGATCCATCCGGGCGAATATCGAGCGTGATGCTGCATCGCGCGACGACATCGTTTTCTGCCGCGCCCCACGGATATTGCAGCGCAGAGCGCTCCACCCATTCCGGCTCCTCCGCCGGCACAGCATCCGCCGCCTGCAGGCCCAGCGCGGCGATCATCGGGATGAGGGTCAGGGCGATCATTTCTTGCCGTCCTTCGGCATGCCGATGGGCAGGCCGTCGGGGCCGAGCGGCATGCCGCCCAGGCCCGGCATCTGGCCGCCCTCGCCGGGCAGTCCGGGCAGGCCCTCGCCCTTGGCGGCCTTGCCGGCGCCCAGGGCTTTCAGCTTGTTCGGGTCCATGCCGCCGGGCATTCCGCCGCCCATGCCGCCCATGGCGTTCATCATGCCCTTCATGCCGCCCTTGCCGGCCTTCTTCATCATGTCGGCCATCTGGCGGTGCATCTTGATCAGCTTGTTGACCTCGGGCACCGCCACGCCGGAGCCTGCCGCGATGCGCTTCTTGCGGGAGGCCTTGATGATGATCGGTTTGGCGCGTTCTTCCCGCGTCATGGAGGATATGATGGCCTCCTGACGCTTCAGGATGGAATCGTCCATTTCCATCCCGGCCATCTGTTTCTTCATTTTGCCCATGCCGGGCAGCAGACCCATGACGCCGCCAAGTCCGCCCATCTTCTGAAGCTGGCGCAGCTGATTGGCCAGATCGTCCATGTCGAACTGGCCTTTCTTCATTTTCTTGGCGAGCTTTTCGGCCTCTTCCTGATCGACCTGCTCGGAGGCTTTCTCGACCAGCTCGACCACGTCGCCCTGGCCCAGGATCCGGCCCGCCAGACGGCGCGCGTCGAAGGCCTGCAGCGCGTCCAGCTTCTCGCCCGCGCCCAGGAACTTGATCGGCAGGCCGGTGACGGAGCGCATGGAAAGCGCCGCGCCGCCGCGGCTGTCGCCATCGATCCGGGTCAGAACCAGGCCGGTCAGCGGCAGGCTTTCATTGAAGCGCTTGGCGGTCTCCACTGCGTCCTGACCGGTCAGGGCGTCGGCGACCAGCAGGGTCTCGGCGGGATTGGCGATGCGGGCAATTTCCGCCGCTTCGCCCATCAGGTCTTCATCGACCGTGGTGCGGCCCGCCGTGTCCAGGATGACCACGTCATGGCCGCCCAGCTTGCCGGCGTTCATGGCGCGCTTGGCGATTTCCGTCGCGGACTGGCCCTGCACTATGGGCAGGAAGGCCACGCCCGCGCGCTCGGCCAGCTGCTGCAGCTGCTCCATGGCGGCGGGGCGGCGGGTGTCCAGCGAGGCGAGAAGGACTTTCTTCTTGTCCTTCTCCTTCAGGCGCAGGGCGATCTTGCCCGCCGTCGTGGTTTTGCCCGTGCCCTGCAGGCCGGCCATCATGATGGCGACCGGCGGCGTGGCGCGAAGGTTCAGCTCCGGCGCGGGATCGTCCCCGGCCAGAACTTCGGTCAGCGCGTCATGGACAATCTTGACGACCTGCTGGCCGGGCGAGACGGAGCGGATGACATCTTCGCCGACCGCTTTCTCCCGCACGCGGGCCACGAAATCCTTGACCACGGGCAGGGCGACATCGGCCTCCAGCAGGGCGACGCGCACCTCGCGCAGGGCCGCGTCCACGTCCTTTTCAGACAGGGAGCCCTTGCCGGTGAGGGAGTCGAATACGCCCTGGAGCCGATCGCTTAATGCATCAAACATGCTTGCCCGTTACGCCGCTTCATTTCGCAACGATGGCCCAAACCGGTAGCGCCCCGCTGAGCGAACCTTCGCCGAGCGGGGGGCCTCGCCGGCGTCCAGCGCCGGTCAAGACGAAGGTTTGGAGCCTTCGTGATTACGGGCGCAAATAAGCGCCTGTGGAGAAAGAGTCAATCAGACGGCGCGGCTGCCCTAGATGAAGGCGCTGGCCCCGTGCCCGGCCACGAACAGGCCGACGCCGATGACCACGGCGGAGAAAATCCGCTTCAGCGTCTCCTTGCCCTGGCCCAGCCGCCGCGCCAGCAAGGCCCCGCCAAGGCCGCCAATCATGCCGCCCAGAACGAACAGCCCCGCGATGCGCCAGTCCACCAGCCCGTCCAGCGCATAATTCGCCGCCGTTGTGGAGCCAAACGCGGTGACCGAGACCAGCGATGAGCCGACCGCGTTCAGGATCGGCATGGCGGTGGATGCGACCAGCCCCGGCACCACCAGGAATCCGCCGCCAATCCCGAAAAATCCGGACAGCGCCCCGACCAGAAGGCCCGAGGCGATCAGCCGGGGCAGGAGCCGTCCCGCCGTATCGCGGCACAGATACACGCCCGCATCCTCGCCGCCCTTGCGCTTGCGCAGCATGGCCAGCCCCACGGCGATCATGGCGACCCCGAACAGGGAAAGCAGCGCCTCCCCGTCCGTCATCTTGCCCAGAGTCGACCCGCCCATGGCCCCCGCCACGCCGGACGCGGCGAATGCCAGCGCGCACCCCCATTTCACCGTGCCCAGCCGCCAGTGATGGATCATGTTGGCGAACGCGGTCGCGCCCACCGCCGCCGCGCTGGTGCCGATGGCCACGTGCGGATCGTCCACGCCGACGACATAGACCATCAGCGGCACGGCCAGGATCGACCCGCCCCCGCCGATCAGGCCAAGGACCAGACCGACCAGCGCGCCGGATATCAGGGATAGAAAATCTGCAAGTTCAGGCACGCACGAGGTTTAACGCGCTGCGCGCCGATTCAAAATCAATTTTGCAAGTTCGGGCCAGCGCCAGGCAAACCATAACGCCGTAACCACGTTCCCAAGCAATAATATCGCCACGGCCAGCACGACGCCCGGCACATTCCGCTCGAACGCGATGACCAGCGCGCCGGACAGGATGAAGCCGATATAGAGGTCGGCCGTGGTCACCTGCCCCCACGGCGTGGCGGTGAGGAAATTGATCGCCGCGCCGCCGTCGCCGCCCGGCAAGGCGATGAGGATCAGCACGACAAGGCCGAGCGCAAGAATGGCGAAAGCGATGCGTAAGGCGGCGGACATGGACGGGTCTCCCTCTGGCCGGACTTTGGCGGGACAGGATCTAGTTCGCGTTGCGCTTCCGGCCAGATTGCGGAAGTCTCTGATTCATGACGCAGAAGAATTCCAAAATCGCCATCGCGGGGGCCGGCGCCATCGGGCTTTATATCGGCGGACGGCTGGCGGCCGCGGGACATGAGGTCAGTTTTCTGGCGCGCTCCCGCATCGTTCAGGCGCTCTGGAAAGACGGGCTGACGGTCAGCGATGCGGACGGTTTTGAACAACATGTCTCCCCGGACGATTTCGAGGCGACGTCTGATCTGGACGCCGCCTTCGCGGGGGCGGACCTGATCCTGGTGACGGTGAAGAGCAAGGACACCGCCGACATGGCCGCGCAAATCGCCCATCGCGCGCCCAATGCCCGCGCCGTGGTCAGTTTCCAGAACGGTGTGCGCAACGCCGCGCGGCTCCGTGAGGCGCTGCCCGGTCTCGATGTCCGTGCGGGCATGGTGCCCTATAATGTGGTGCTGGACGCGGATGCGCCGGTAACCGCCACCCGCACCACGCAGGGCCCGCTGATCATGCAGGCCGCGCCGGGCGATGCGCTGGCCGCGCGCCTGACCGCGCCGGGGCTTCCCGTCCAGACGCGGCCCGACATGGACAAGATCCAGTTCTCCAAGCTGCTGATCAATCTGAACAACGCCATCAATGCCTTGTCCGGCCTGCCTCTGGCCGTGCAGATGGCCGACTGGCGCTGGCGCGCCCTGTCAGCGGCGTGCATGGCGGAGGCGATAGAGGTCGCCCGCGCATCCAAGCGGCCCTTCGGAAAGGTCGGCCCGCTCAATCCGCTCTTCATGCCGGTCCTGCTCAGCCAGCCGAACTGGATTTTCATTCCGCTGATACGCCGCATGAACCGGATCGACCCGAAAGCCACGTCCTCCATGCAGGATGATCTGCGCCGCGGGCGGGAGACCGAGATCGAGGACCTTCAGGGCGAGATTGCCCGCATGGCTGAGGCCGCGGGCCGCCGCGCCCCGATCAACGCGGCCATCGCCGCCCTGGTGCATGAGGCGGAGGCCCTGAATATCGGCCCGCCCATGATGGCGCCGGAAATTGTCGCCCGCCGCTGCGGCATCCAGATCTAGCCGGTCGGCGGCGGCCTAGACGACCGTCACTTTCCGGAAGATTTCCTCGTCCATTTCGTCTTCGCTCTTGGCGACCGCGGTCGCCACGGCGGCGTCGCCGGTGACGTTGGTCAGCGTGCGCATCATGTCCAGCGGCCGGTCGAAGGGCAGCAGGAAGCCGACCATCAGGGCGGTCTGTTCCGGCGTCGCCCCGATGGCGCCAAGCACGGTCGCCAGCAGGAAGAGGGAGGCGGACGGGATGCCCGCCGTGCCGATGGAGGTCAGCGTCGCGGTCAGGGCGATGATGAAATAATCCGCCATGGACAGGTCGATGCCGAAAGCCTGCGCCGCGAACAGCGCCAGCACGCCCAGATAGAGCGAGGTGCCGTCCATGTTCACCGTCGCGCCCAGCGGCAGGACGGAGCCGGCGACCGCCGGATCAATGCCCAGATTCTTGCGGGCGTTGGAAATGGTGACCGGCAGCGTGGCGGAGGAGGAGGACGTGGAATAGGCCACGGCCTGCGCGTCGAAGATGCCGCGGAAGAAACGCACTGCCGGCAGGCCCAGCACGAAGCGCACCAGCCCCCCATAGACCAGCACGATGTGCAGGATGCAGCCCAGATAGACCGCCGCCGCCAGCAGCGCGACGGAGGTGAAGGTCGCCAGCCCCTTGTCGGCGGTGACCCAGGTGATCAGGGCGAACACGCCGATCGGCGCCAGTTCCATCACCCAGCCGGTGATCGCCATCATGATGTCGGCGCCGCCCTGGATGACGTCGCCCACGGCCTTGCCCTTGTCGCGCAGCATCAGGATGGCGACGCCAACCAGAATGGCGAAGAAGATCACCGCCAGAATGTCGCCGCTGGCCAGCGCGCTGAACGGGTTGGCCGGGACAATGGCGATCAGGCGTTCGACCATGGTCGGCGCGTCGGTCGCGATTTCATTGGGCGTGACGCCTGTGAAATCGACGCCCGCACCGGGGCGGAAGATCGCGCCCATGAAAATGCCGATGGTCACCGCGAACAGCGTGGTGATCATGTAGAGCCCGATGGCCTTCGCGCCGATGGAGCCGAGCTTGGAGGGGTGGCCGATGGCCATGACGCCGGCGGCCAGCGTGGTGAAGATCAGCGGAACGATCAGCATCCGGATCAGCTGGATGAACAGATCGCCGAACGGCTTGATCCAGGTGGTGGCGAAAGCCGAGGCCGCATCCGGCCCGAAGGCGGCGCGCAGGATCAGGCCCGCCGCGACGCCCAGCACCGGGCCGATCAGGACGCGCTTCCACAGCGTCATCTGGAAATAGCCGCGGAGAAATCCGCCTTTCTTGTCAGCCGCTTCGCCGCCATCTTGCTGGTCGCTCATGTCCCCGCGCTCCCCCGGATATGATTTGTCTTTTCGGGACGGAGACTTACCCGCAAGCGGCGCGGCGTCAATTGGCGCGGCGCGCGCAAAAAAATGGCGCGCTCTCCGGGGGGAAGAGCGCGCCGGGTTGAATGACGCCGCCGCAGCCGGCGTCCGTGCAGGTGCTGTGAGAGGGCTCTAGCGGCCTTCTTCGGCCTGCATGACCTTGGAGACGGCGTTGACCACGGAGGCGATGCGGACCGCGGCCTGGATCTGCTCGGTCGTCACGCCGGCCTTTTTCAGCTCGGCCTCGTGCGAGTCGACGCACATGCCGCAGCCATTGATGGCGCTGACGGCCAGCGACCACAGCTCGAAATCCGCCTTGTCGACGCCCGGCTTGCCGATGATGTTCATCCGCAGCTTGGCCGGCAGGTTCCGGTAGTCCTTGTTCGAGGCCAGGTGCGTGAAGCGGTAATAGACATTGTTCATGCCCATGATCGCCGCCGCGGCCCGGGCGGCCTCGGCCGCTTCCTCGGACAGCTTGTCGGCCACTTCCGCCTCGATCGCCTTGACGACCGCCGGGTTGGCGGCGCCGTGAGCGGCGGCGAGGTACGCGCCCCATTTCTTCTGGTCGTCGAGGACCGTCTCATTGGCGAGAGATCCCAGGTTCAGTTTCAGGTCTTTCGCGTAGGCGGGCAGTTCGCCACGCAGGTCTTCGAGGGACATCGCGGTCTCCTTGGGAAAATTTATTCTTTGAAATGAAAAGCTTGAAGGCGGGCCCCGTCCCGTTCCGTGGGGGGAATTCGGCGGGGGAGGGATGCCGCGGGACTGTAAGGGCCCGCCTCCAATTCAGGTCAGCCTGTGAAGGCTTAAGCCGCCAGCGTGTCGCCGCCGACTTCACGGTTGCAGGGGCACAGCTCGTCCGTCTGCAGGGCGTCCAGAACACGCAGCGTGTCCTGCGGGTTCCGGCCGACGTTCAGGTTGTTCACATAGACGTGCTGAACGACGTTGTGCGGGTCGACGACATAGGTCGCGCGCAGCGGAACGCCTTCTTCGGAACGGATGCCCAGCGCATCGATCAGCGAGCCCGTCGTATCGGCGAAGGACCAGGCCGGATGCTCGTTCAGATCCGAATGGTCGCGGCGCCAGGCCAGCTTGACGAATTCGTTGTCGGCCGAGCCGCCCATGACGACCGCGTCGCGGTCTTCAAATTCACCGGCCAGACGGCCAAATTCGGCGATCTCGGTCGGGCACACGAAGGTGAAATCCTTCGGATAGAAGAAGATGATCTTCCATTTGCCTTCGAAGCTCTTTTCGGTGATCGGTTCGAACGCCGACTCGCCGTTTTCCTCGTGCTTCATGAATTTCGGCTTCACGCCGACAACTTCAAATTCGGGGAGCTTCTCTCCAACACCCAACATAAATCGTTCCTCTCGGTCATAGATGAAAACTCGTGGCCGCAACGCTCTGCGCCGCGACGCACAACCTATATGGGTGCAACGCACAAAATTCCAAATCGATCTCCATAGTGACTGCGATAAATTTTTCTTATGGATTTCGGCAAAAAAAGAGGCCCGCTTTAACGGGCCTCTCTGAGCGTCGGGGAAGAGGCTCAGTTGATGTCGAAACGGTCGGCGTTCATCACCTTGTTCCAGGCTTTCACGAAGTCCGTCACGAACTTCTCTTTCGAGTCGTCCTGGGCATAGACCTCCGAAAGCGCGCGGAGCTGGGAGTTGGAGCCGAACACCAGATCGGCGCGGCTGGCGGTCCATTTCTTCTGCTCGCTCGCGCGGTCCGTGCCGATGAACAGATGCTCGTTGTCCGCGTCGGCTTTCCACGCCGTGCCCATGTCGATCAGATTGACGAAGAAGTCATTGGTCAGGGTTCCGGGGCGGTCCGTGAAGACGCCGTGCTTCTCGCCGTCTGCATTGGTTCCCAGAACGCGCATTCCGCCGACCAGCACCGTCATCTCCGGCGCGGTGAGGGTGAGGAGCTGCGCCCGGTCGAGAAGAATCTGCTCGGCCGGGACCGTGATGTCGCCATGGACATAGTTGCGGAACCCGTCCGCCTTGGGCTCCAGCGGCTCGAACGCCTCGATGTCGGTCTGCTCCTGCGAGGAGTCGGTGCGGCCCAGCGTGACCGGAACCTCGACCTCATGGCCGCCATCCTTTGCGGCTTTCTCGACCGCCGCGGCGCCGCCAATGACGATCATGTCGGCCATGGAGACCTTCTTGCCGCCCGAGAGCGAACCGTTGAAGTCCGAGCGAACGGATTCGAGCTTGTCGAGGACTTTCGCGAGCTGATCGGGGCGGTTCACCTCCCAGTCCTTTTGCGGGGCGAGGCGAACGCGGGCGCCATTGGCGCCGCCGCGCTTGTCCGATCCGCGGAAGGTGGAGGCGGAGGCCCAGGCGGTGGAGACCAGTTCTGAAACCGACAGACCGGAGTCCAGGATCTTGCCTTTCAGCGCCTTGAGGTCCTGCGCGTCGATCAGTTCATAATCGCGGGCCGGGACGGGGTCCTGCCAGAGCAGTTCCTCCTGCGGCACTTCCTCGCCCAGATAGCGGACGACCGGGCCCATGTCGCGATGGGTCAGCTTGTACCAGGCGCGCGCAAAGGCGTCGGCAAGCTGGTCAGGGTTCTCATAGAAGCGGCGCGAGATTTTCTCGTAGTCCGGGTCGATCTTCAGCGCCAGATCGGTGGTGAGCATCATGGTCGGGACGGTTTTGTCCGTCTCATGCGCGTTCGGGGCGTGGTCTTCCGGCTTCTCGCCCTTGGGCGCCCATTGATACGCGCCGGCCGGGCTCTTGGTCAGCTCGTAATCATAGTCGAACAGCAGGCGGAAAAAGTCGTTGTTCCAGCGCGTGGGCGTGTTGGTCCACGGGCCTTCGATGCCGCTGGTAATGGTGTGGCCGCCCTTGCCGCTCTCATGCTTGCTGGTCCAGCCCAGCCCCTGTTCGGCGATGTCGGCGCCTTCCGGCTCCGCGCCCACCAGCGAGGCGTCGCCCGCGCCGTGGCATTTGCCGAATTCGTGGCCGCCGGCGATCAGCGCGACGGTTTCCTCGTCATTCATGGCCATGCGCTTGAAGGTCTCGCGGATATCGTGCGCGGCCTTCTGCGGGTCCGGTTCGCCGTCCGGGCCTTCCGGATTGACGTAGATCAGGCCCATCTGCACCGCGGCCAGCGGGTTTTCCAGAACACGCTCGCCGGAATAACGGCTGCCCGGCTTGTCGGACGTGGCCAGCCATTCCTCTTCCGTGCCCCAGTAGATTTCCTGTTCGGGCTCCCACACGTCCTCGCGGCCGCCGCCGAAGCCGAACGTCTTGAAGCCCATCGACTCCAGCGCGCAATTGCCGGTCAGGATCATCAGGTCGGCCCAGGAAATCTTGTTGCCGTATTTCTTCTTCACCGGCCACAGCAGGCGGCGCGCCTTGTCCAGATTGGCGTTGTCCGGCCAGGAATTGAGCGGGGCGAAACGCTGCGAGCCGGAGGACGAGCCGCCGCGGCCGTCGCCGATGCGATAGGTGCCGGCGCTGTGCCAGGCCATGCGGATCATGAAGGGGCCATAATGGCCGTAATCGGCCGGCCACCATTCCTGGGAGTCGGTCAGCACGTTGAAGATGTCCTGCTTGACCGCTTTCAGGTCCAGCGACTTGAAGGCTTCCGCATAGTTGAAGGATTCGTCCATCGGATCGCCGAGCGGCGAATTCTGATGCAGAATGCTGAGATCAAGCTGGTCCGGCCACCAGTGGCGATTGGAAGGTCCACCGCCCGAATTGGTGTGCATTACCGGGCAGCGGGCGATTTTATCGTCGACCTTCGCGTCCATGTTTAAAGCTCCCTGATCCAGTTTTATTTTTTGAACGCTCCCAAATTACCACGCGGCCGGGCATCGAGATAATTTATAATATTGATCCGCCGGGTAAGCTGGCCTTATGCGGCGGCGCAGCATCGGGTGAGCGATTGGATTGATAGAGGTCAGAATTTTGATAATCTGAGCTTATGTCTGTCATCCATCCGCCCACCCTGCGCCAGTTGAGTTTTTTCGTTGCGCTGGCCGAGACCGGCTCGTTCCGCGAGGCGGCGGAGCGTTCCGGCGTCACCCAGCCCGCGCTTTCGGCCGCGATCAAGGAGCTGGAGAACCTGACCGGCGCGGTGTTGTTCGAGCGCGGCCCCCGGGGCGCCACGCTGACCCCGGCCGGGGAGTCCGCCCTGGACCGCGCGCGCCGCATCCTGGCCGACGCCGAGGACCTGGTCCTGTCGGCGCGGGAGAGCGGGGAGCCGATGACCGGACCGCTGCGTCTGGGCGTCATCCCGTCCATTGCGCCGTACCTGCTGCCCCGCGCGCTGCCGGAACTGAAGACGCGCTTTCCGGAGCTGGAGCTGCGCCTGAAAGAAGACATCACCACGCGCCTTCTGGACGGCCTCGCCGACCGGCGGCTGGACCTGGCGATTATCGCGCTGCCCTTCGAGACGCCGGGCCTGAAGACGCTGGCGGCCTTCGATGACGAATTCCTGCTGGTCGCGCCGTGCGGCCACAAGCTGCTGGACCGCAAGACGCTGAAACCCTCCGACGTGCCCACCGGGGAGCTGCTGTTGCTGGAGGACGGGCACTGCCTGCGGGAGCACGCGCTGGCCGCCTGCAAGACCCCGGACGCGGCCAAGTCGCGGGAGTTCGGGGCGACCAGCCTGCAGACCCTGCTGGAGATGGTCGCCGCGGGATACGGCGTGACGCTGGCCCCCCGCCTGATGATGGATGCCGGCGCCATCGCCCATGACCGCGTCGCCTGCCGCGGCTTCGACGCCCCCCTGATGGGGCGACAGGTGGGCGTGGTCTGGCGCGGCGGCTCCGTCTGGGACGCCGACGCCGAGGCGCTGGCGACGACATTGCGGGACATCCTCAAGCCGGAGGCGGGGTAGTTCCTGTCTTCTCTCACCCCCGCGAGGGGGAGAGGGTTTTGAGCGCCCAAGGCGCGTTAGCGGCTTGGCTTTGCGCGAAAGGGAGAGGGGGACCTCTCCGGATTTGGTGATAATTCTGAAGCCACCCCCTCTCCCATTCCGTCAGCCAAAGCCCTTCGGCCTTTGGGACGTCATTGTCCTCTACCCCCATTAAGGGGGCGAGGGTTTTCTCTTTCATTCTCCACCTCTCTTCACCGTCATCCTCCGGCTTGACCGGAGGACCCAGGGAACGTGAGGCGCAAAGACTTCAACTGGGTCCTCCGATCTTCCCCCGGCTCAAGGCCGGGGTCCGTCGGAGGATGATGGGTTTGTTTGGTGTTTTCGGTTACGCGTTTGGCTCCACGGCGCGTTCGCCGCAGAGGTTAGGGAAGAAACACGACCCCTCTGATCAAGTCAGAGGGCAAGGGTGGCGCGGCGCGTCTTTCGGGACGCCGGTTACCGTGTGTTTGTATGTTTCGCGCCCACAAAGAGACGCGCCGCGCGGTTCTTTTGCGGAGGGCGGGAGTCGCCTCGACCGGCCTCTCCATCCGCTGCCGCCAGAGTCTTAATAGCCAGGGCATTTCAGCCTCAGACTGGCGCCTGGCGGTGCGCCGGGACGGTTGGCCCTCTGGTCAGAGAGCCCCGTATCCCGGGAACCGCGTTCACTCCGTCCCTCGGGCGACCGGATCCGAAGCCCCTCGCATGACGGCGAACAGGGACGAGCTTACGCCGTCCCGGAAGCCGGTCTGATATTTTCGGGATTGTCCCTGTTTTCAGAGCCCTTCGAGACGCCGCGCCTTGGCGCGGCTCCTCAGGGGAAGGGTGATAGAGGCGGGTTGAGAAACAGCGGCTTCCAACCCCCACCCTTAGCCTGAGGAGCTGCGGAGCAGCGTCTCGAAGGCGGACTTCAGAAACCGCGAACTTCCCCGGCAAATCCGGCTGTTTTTCCATGGAAAACGCCCCTCCCGTTTCCGGAAGGGGCGCTTTTTTACGCGTGCAGGTCTGGTTCTAGGCGTCGTCGCCGCTGAGGCGGTCCCAGAGCCAGGTGTATTCGAGGGCGACGCGGTTGGCCGTCTCGATCAGGTTGGCGGCGGCGGAGTGGCCGCCTTCGATGTTTTCGTAATAGTCGAAGGCGTGGCCTTCTTCGGCGAGGCGCGCGGCCATCTTGCGGGCGTGGCCCGGATGGACGCGGTCATCCTTGGTGGAGGTCACGAAGAAGATCGGCGGATAGTCCGCGTCCGCCGCGACATTGTGGTAGGGCGAGATGGATTGCAGGAATTCGCGCTCTTCCGGAATTTCCGGGGAGCCGTATTCGCCGACCCAGGACGCGCCGGCCAGCAGCTTGTGATAGCGCAGCATGTCCAGCAGCGGCACCTGGCAGACGACCGCGCCCCACAGATCCGGGCGCTGGGTGTACATCACGCCCATCAGCAGGCCGCCGTTCGAGCCGCCCATGATGCCCAGATGCTCCGGGGCGGTGACGCCGCGCTCGATCAGGTCCTCGCCCACCGCGATGAAGTCGTCATAGATGACCTGGCGGTTGGTCTTCAGGCCGGCCTGGTGCCAGGCGGGGCCGAATTCGCCGCCGCCGCGGATATTGGCCAGCACGAACGTGCCGCCGTTTTCCACCCACAGCTTGCCGCGCAGGGCGGAGTAGGACGGGTCCATCGTCACCTGGAAGCCGCCATAGCCGTAGAGCAGGGTCGGGTTGGTTCCGTCCAGCTCAATGCCTTTGGGCTTCATCACGAAATACGGGACTTTCGTGCCGTCCTTGCTGGCCGCCTCCATCTGCTCGACCTCCATGGTGGCGGAGTCGAACCATTCGGGAAGCTGCGCCGCGACGGAGGGCTCCAGCGTGGTCAGGTCCACGGCGTAGAGCGTGTCGGGGGTCAGCATGTTCTCGACCGAGAAGAAGGCGAGGGCGGACTCGCGGTCCGCGTCGGCCAGCGAGACGACGGAGTTTTCAGCCAGCGGAATGCGCGTGGACTGCCACTGTCCGGCGTCGTCCAGCGTGTAGAGCCAGGCCTGGCCCTGCACGTTCTCGGTGATCGAGACGATCACGCCCGCCGCGGTGGCGGAGGCGGACTGGAAGGCCGAGCGGTCGTCCGGCGTATAGACGGCCTGTACGCCGCCCAGCTCGCCGGTTTCCAGATACTGGTCGATATCGAAGGAGACGAGCTGACCCGAGGTGAACGCGCCGCCCGATTCGGGCGCCCAGTCTTCCTGCAGGGCGACCAAAAGCTGGCCTTCATGGATGTCGGTGATGGAGGACTTGGCGGGCAGGGGCAGCTGCACCTTCTCGCCTTCCGCGTCCAGCATCCACCACTTGGTCTCGTAGAAAGTGTCGGCCTCGGAGAAGGCGACATAGGTGCGGGCCTCGGTATGAATGGCGAACGGCCAGACGCCGACATCGGTCTGGTCGCCGCGGATCACTTCCTCGGCGTCCTCCAGCGGGGTTCCGCGCCGCCACGTCTTCACGACGAAGGGGTAGCCGGACTCGGTCATCGTACCCTCGCCCCAGTCGGTGGCGACCAGCAGTTCGTCCTCGCTGATCCAGCTCGTGAAGCCCTTGGCGACGGGCAGGGCGTAGCCATCCTCGACGAAGGACTTGGTCTCGACATCGAATTCCCGGCGCACTGCGGCGTCGGAGCCGCCCGGCGACAGGGTGATGATGCAGCGGCGATTGGCCGGTTCGGCGCAGGAGGAGCCCTTATAGACCCAGGACTCGCCTTCTTCCTCGGCCAGCGCGTCGACGTCCAGCAGGATGTCCCATTCGGGCGCGCCCGACATGTAGGATTCCAGCGTGGCGCGGCGCCAGATGCCCTTCACGTGGGTCTCGTCCTGCCAGAAATTATAGACGTGATCGCCGCGCTGCGACGGATAGGCGATCTTGTCTTCGGAGTTCACGATTGCGAGGGCTTCGTTATAGAGCTCCTCGTAAAGCGGATCGGCCTTGAGCGTATCCAGCGTGCCGGAATTCCATTCGCGCACCTGGGTCAGCGCACGCCCGCCCTCCACCTCTTCCAGCCAGAGGAAGGGGTCGGCGGCCGCGGCCTCGGTCGTCTCGCTCATCGTGTCCTGTGAATCCTCAGTCGTATCCGCATCCTGCGCCAGCGCGGACGTGGACATCAGCGCCGCGGTCAGCGCGGCGGCGGTCATGTGTCTCATAATGGAGTCTTGCCTCTTGCCTCTCCCGAACATCCCCGCGGGCGAACCTAGCCGAGCGGACGGGAGAGGCAAAGGCGGGAAACGGTCAGGCGGCGCGTTTTGCGGGACGGGCGGCGGCGGTGACCGCCGTCGCCAGCGCCGATTTCACCAGCGCGCCCGGCAGGAAGGGCAGCAGGCCGCCCGCAATCGCCGCCGTCGCGCCCAGCGTCACGGCCAGCCAGGCGACGCCGCCGGCCAGCACGATGGCGTGCGCCGCGGCGAACACGGCAAACGCGGCGAAGGCGTTGCGCAGCCAGCCGCGGTCAGAGGCGTAACCGGCCAGCCACGCCGCCGGCAGGAAGGCGATCAGATATCCCCCGGTCGGGCCGGCGAAATAGGCCGGGCCCGCGCCGGCGGTGAAGACGGGAAGGCCCATCAGGCCCTCCGCCAGATAGGCGGTGACGGCCAGCGCCGCGCCGCGCGCCCCGGCATAGGAGCCGATCAGGACCAGGGCCAGCGTCTGCAGCGTCATCGGCACCGGCCACATCGGCGCGTTGATGCGCGCGGCCAGCGCCAGAATCAGCGATCCGATTAGGGCGCTGGAAAGGAGGGCCAGCATAGAGTTCGGGCGGGGGACAGTGATGGACCTTGCGATCATCGGGGCCTTCCTATCTTTGGCGTGCGATTTGTTTCATCACTCCGGCTAGCGCAGCCGGGCGGAGAGTTCCAGTGTCCACGCTCATGAAAACGCCATATGCGTCTGGTCATTCACAGGATGCGGGCGCGGCGGACAGAGGCGGTTATATGCGGTTTTTGAAGATGAACGGGGCCGGCAACGCGTTTGCCATCTTCGACGCCCGGGAGAAGGGCCGCCTGACCCTGGCCGAGGACCAGGCCGCGGCCATCGCCAAGGCGACGCGCGCCGATCAGGTGATCGCCATGGAGCCGTCCGGCGAGGCCGATGTCTTCATGCGCATCTGGAACGCCGATGGCGGTGAGGTCGGGGCCTGCGGCAACGCCGCGCGCTGCGTCGCCTGGTTCCTGATGAACGAGACGGGCCATTCCCGCCTGACCATTGCGACAACGGGCGGAAACCTGCGCGCCGAGCGCGCCGGAGAGCATGCCATCACCATCGATATGGGGCCGCCGAAGCTGGACTGGACGGAGATTCCGCTGGAAGAGCGCATGGATACGCGCGGCATCGATCTGAAGATCGGCCCGATCGACAACCCGGTGCTGCAGCTGCCCGGGGCGGTGAATATGGGCAATCCGCATGTCGTCTTTTTCGTTGAGGACGCGGAGAAGGCCCCCGCCGAGACGGTGGGCCGGATGATCGAGCGCCACCCGCTCTTCCCGGAAGGGGTGAATGTCGGCTTTGCCGAAGTGCAGGCGCCGGACCGCATCCGCCTTCGGGTGTGGGAGCGCGGGGCGGGCCTGACCAAGGCCTGCGGCACGGGCGCGTGCGCCGCGCTGGTCGCCGCGCACCGCCGGCGGATGTGCGAGCGCAAGGCCAGCGTGATCGTGGATGGCGGCGAATTGCTGATCGACTGGCGCGGCAACGGCCATGTTTTCATGACCGGCCCGGTCGAGCTGGAAGGCGAAGGGTCGCTTCCGCTCTAGACCTAAAACGCCTTGTGGACCTCTGAGTGGGATTTAAGGACGGAGTCGCCGTCATCCTGTTCGATCAGGTAGGCGGGGCAGTCCTCCGACGCTTCGCGCTTGATTTCCGAGCCCTTGATGGTGCGGGTGACGTCATGGGTGAAGATTTCGGAGACGATTCCCGTGGCCTCCCCCTGGCCCCAGTACCACTCGACCTTGGTGCCTTCGTTATAGCGTCTTGTCATGGGGATAACTCATGTGTGCGTTGGCGCGGCGCGTGACAGTTAAATGACGGACGGGGCGAACAGTTCCCGCGCTTGATAAAATTCCTGTGAAAGCCCAGTTTCCCGCCGCTATGACGACAGGCGCGAAAGATAATCTGCGGGTCGAGACGCTCGGCTGCCGGCTGAACAGCTGGGAGAGCGAGGTCATGCGCGACCATGCGCGGGCCGCGGGGCTGGAAAACGCCGTCATCGTCAATAGCTGCGCGGTGACCGGCGAGGCCGTGCGCCAGACGCGCCAGCGCATCCGAAAGGCGCATCGCGCCAATCCGGACGCGCAGGTCATCGTGACGGGCTGCGCCGCGCAGGTGGAGCCGGGCGCGTTCGACGCCATGCCGGAAGTCAGCCGCGTGATCGGCAATGAGGAAAAGCTGACCCGCGGCGCCTGGGACCGCCTTGCCAAGGGCGAGGGCGGCCGGGTCCAGGTCTCCGACATCATGCGCGCCACCCGCCCGCGCGGCGCGGTGGTGGAGGGCATGGACAAGCGCGCCCGCGCGCATGTGCAGGTCCAGACCGGCTGCGACCATCGCTGCACCTTCTGCATCATTCCCTATGGCCGCGGCAATTCGCGCTCCGTCCCCGCCGACGAGGTGGTGACGCGGGTGCGGCGGCTGGTGGAGACCGGGCACCAGGAAATCGTGCTGACGGGCGTGGACATCACCTCCTGGGGCGAGGATCTGGACGGCAAGCCGGAGCTGGGCGTGCTGGCCGGGGCCATCCTGCGGGAGATTCCCGAACTGCCGCGCCTGCGGCTGTCCTCCATCGACGCGGTGGAGATTGACGATGTGCTGTTCGAGCTGATCGGAAGCGAGCCGCGCCTGATGCCGCATCTGCACCTGTCGCTGCAGCATGGCGACGACATGATGCTGAAGCGGATGAAGCGGCGGCATCTGCGCCATCACGCCATCGCGCTGACCGACAAGATCCGCGCCGCAAGGCCGGACGTAGCGTTCGGGGCGGACCTGATCGCCGGCTTCCCGACCGAGACCGAGGCGATGTTCGATAACGCCGTGAGCCTGGTGGAGGAATGCGGGCTGTCCTATCTGCACGTCTTTCCGTTCAGCCCCCGCGAGGGCACGCCCGCCGCGCGGATGCCGCAGCTGGACCGGGCCTTGGTCAAGGAGCGCGCGGCGCGCCTGCGTGAGGCCGGGGACGCGGCGCTGAACCGCCATCTGGACCGCCGCGCCGGGACGGCTGCGCGGGCGCTGGTGGAGAAGCCGGGCTTTGCGCGGGACGAGGATTTCACCCCGGTCCGCATGATCGGCGGCCAGCCGGGCGACATCGTTGAACTGACGCTGGGCGGGGTGAACCCGAAAAAAGAGATGCAGGCCGCCGCGTGAGCGATCAGGACAAGAAGCCCGGCCTGTTCTCCCGCTTTGCGAAGGGATTGAAACGCTCCTCCGACCGGCTGTCGGAGGGGGTGGCGGCGATCGCCAAAAAGCCGCTGGACCGGGAGACGCTGGACGAGCTGGAAGAGCTGCTGATCGCCTCCGACCTTGGCGGCGTGGCGGCGATGGAGATTGTCGAGGCGCTGAAAGAACAGCGCTTCGGCGAGAATGTCAGCGAGGCCGAGATCAAGGAAGCGCTGGCGGCCGAGATCGCCAAGCGCTTGAAGCCCTATGAAAAGCCGTTGGACCTTTCCGGCGCGCCGCCGCGCGTGGTGCTGTTCGTGGGCGTGAACGGCTCCGGCAAGACCACGACGCTGGGCAAGATTTCCCAGAAGCTGAACGACGAGAACTGGCGCCCCCTGATCGCGGCGGGCGATACGTTCCGCGCCGCCGCCGTGGAACAGGTCGCCGCCTGGGCCGACCGGACAAACACGCCGATCATCAAGAAGGATATCGGCGCGGACGCGGCGGGCCTGATCTTTGACGCCTACGGGCAGGCGATGATGCAGGGCCGCAACGTGGTGCTGGCCGACACCGCCGGGCGGCTGCAGAACCGCCGCGAACTGATGGAAGAGCTGGAGAAGATCGTCCGGGTCCTGAAGAAAAAGGATCCCAAGGCGCCGCACGAGGTGATCCTTGTGCTGGACGCCACGGTCGGCCAGAACGCGCTCAGCCAGGCGGAAATCTTCAAACAGGCCGCCGAGGTCTCGGGCCTTGTGATGACCAAGCTGGACGGCACGGCGAAGGGCGGCGTGCTGATGGCGGTGGCGGAAAAGCACGATTTGCCGATCTATTATATCGGGGTGGGCGAAGGGGTGGACGACCTGCAGCCGTTCGACGCGGAAGCATTCGCGCGCGGGCTGGTCGGACTGGAGAAGGAGAGCGCGTGAGCCAGACGGAAAAGATGACCGACGAACAGGCCGGCCAGCAATTGAAGAAGCTGCTGGTCGATATCGGTCCGGTTCTACTCTTCACCCTCTCCTACAACGTCTTTTTCCGGATGGAGCCGGGCGAGGACGGAACCGGCGGCCTGATCGGCGCCGATCAGGCGATTTTCTGGGCGACGGGACTGTACATGGCCGCGGCGGCCGTGGCCTTCATCTACGCCAAGCTGGTGCAAAAGCGGCTGTCCTATCTGCTGATCGCCACCACCGTGCTGGTGCTGGCCATGGGCGGCATCGCGCTGGCCTTCCATTCCAAGCTGATCATCTACATCAAGCCGACCATCATGAATCTGGTCTATGCGGTGATCATATTCGGGTCGCTGGTGGCCGGGCGGAATGTCTGGAAGCTGGCCTTCGGGTCCATGTTCACCCTGCCCGATCCGGTCTGGCGCACGCTGGCCGTGCGATGGGCGCTGTGGTTCGTGTTCCTGGCCATCCTGAACGAAGTGGTGTGGCGCACGATGAGCGAGGGGTTCTGGGTGAATTTCAAGGTGCTGGGCGTAATCCCGCTGACCTTCGTGTTCGCCATGGCCAATGTGCCGCTGACCCTGAAATGGACCGACCGGTCCAACGAGGACTACGAAGCGGGGCGCGACAACAAGTCGGCCGAGCAGGAAGAGGAAGCGTCCTGAGCCGATGAGCGCGGCGCGCGGATATCTCCTCCGCCAGTTCGATACGGCCTGGGCGCTGACTGAATATCATCTCGAAGACCTGACGACCGAAGAATGCCTGTGGCGGCCCGCGGAAAAGGGGCTGCATGTCCGCAAGGATGCGGGCGGGGCGTGGCGCGGCGAATGGCCGGAGAGCGAGGGCTATGACCTTGGCCCGCCCTCCATCGCCTGGACAACCTGGCATATCGGATTCTGGTGGTCGATGGCGCTGGATCATGCGTTCGGCGAGGGGACGCTCTCCCATGAAGACGTGGTCTGGCCGGGGGAGGCCGACGGCGTGCGCGCGTGGCTGGACGGGTTGCGGGAAGACTGGCGGGGACGGCTGGAGGGTCTCGGCGAAGCGGATCTGGCCTCGGCCGAGCGGACCCGCTGGCCGTTCCGCGACCGGCCCTTTGGCGATGTTGCGGCCTGGGTGAATATCGAACTGATGAAGAACGCGGCAGAGATCGGCTATGCGCGGTTTCTTTATGCGGTGAGGTAAACCCTCTGCGCGCGAGGGCGGGGAGCGCAAGGTTCGGGTCGCCATCGCCGGAATTCGAGGCCAAGGCTTCGTCATCAAAAGACGGAGTTTTCCCCATGATCCTGAATATCGTTCCCATCACCGCCGAAACCGCTGACGCGATCCGCGCGGGCGGGCCGGATGCGGCGGGGCGGCCCGCCGCGCGCATGGTTTCGACCGGGGCGGGGTTCCCGTGCCGGCTGTGCCTGCGGAACATTGGCGAGGGGGAGGGGGCGCTGTTGTTCTCCTATGCCCCCAATCCGCCGGGGCCGTTCTGGGAAGCCGGGCCGGTTTTCATCCATGAAGCGGCGTGCAGGCGGCGGCGCTGCAATGGCCGCCTGCCGACGGTGGCGCGGGGCGGGGCGCGGACGATCCGGGCCTATGACGCGGATCACCGGATCGTCTATGCGGAAAACCGTCTGGTGGACGACCCGGCGGCGCTGGAGATGGAATTGCGCGGCGCGCTGATCCATCCCGATGTCGCCTATGTCCATGTGCGAAACTCGCGCGCCGGCTGCTTCGCCTTCCGGGTGGAGCGGGCCTAGGATTTTCCGCCCTGAAGGATGACGCGGCTGGTGGTCAGGGCGGCGATGAACATGCCCTGGCTGAGGACAAAGCCGATGACCATCCATTTGGCGGAGGCATCGCCCCAGATTTCGTCCGCCAGGAACATGGCGAACACCCAGGCCAGCGCATGCAGGATGTGGAAGACCACGTCGCGCTTGCCGATAAGGAGGCGGTTATCGCGGACGTGCGGGTCCGCCCCTGAGGCCGCCTGCGCCGGACGCCGTATGGATTTCAGGAGATAGTTGGCGCCGGCGAGCGCCACGGCCGAAAGACCGGCGATGGAGGCGATGAGCGGGGCGTCCTGCGGCGCAAACAGCCAGGCGGCGATCTGGACCAGTCCGGCCATGACAAAGAGCAATCCGGCCAGCCGCTCGGCCGCGGCGCGCGGATTGTCGCGGCGTCCGCCCAGCGGCAGCACCAGCTTGGGCAGAAGATTGCCCGCAACGATCAGCAAGCCGCCCATCGCCATGCCGATGATGCGCTTGGCGGCCATGTTATCGATGCCGCCGAATTCCTTGATAAAGGCGACGCCGATGACCGTGATCACAAGCAGTGATCCAAGGGTGGCGGCGGTCTTGTCGGACCGGGTCAGGGATTGCGTGCTCATTGATCGGCTCCTTTGGTTTCCGGCGGCGTATTTTCCGCCGGCCCGGCGTTCTGCAACTCCCAGCCGAAGGCGCGGGCGAAGCCCAGAAGGGCTTCTTCCAGAACGGACAGTTTCAACTGATAGACCACCGATTTTCCCTGCTTCTCGGAAGTCACGAGATCGGCTTCGCGGAGGACCGCGAAATGCGCCGACATGGTCGATTGCGCCACATCGAAGTGGCTCGACAGTTCGCCCGCGCTCATCGGCCGCTTCCTGAGCAGTTCAAGGACGCGGCGTCGCGTGGGATCGGCGAGGGCTTTGAAGGCAGTGTTCATATCGACATTTAGCCAAACATCGAAATGAAAAGCAAGCCTGATGACGAGATTTTATCGATAGGTGAATTAATTCAATAGCCTAGAGGGCGGAGTCGAGCGCCGGGCGGAGCTTGTTTTGGATAATTTCCTCGGTCAGCGGGCCGGCATGGCGGGCGATAATGACGCCGTTGGAATCGATCACGAAGGTTTCAGGGACGCCGGTGACGCCCAGCTCCAGCCCCATGCGCCCTTCCGGGTCCGCGCCGACCGCGGCGAAGGGGGAGCCGTGACGCTGCAGGAAGGCCTCGCCCGCGCCCGGCTCGCGCTCCTTGTAGTCGATGCCGTAGAGCGGGACGCCCTCTTCGGCGAGGGCCATCAGGAGCGGGTGTTCGGCCAGGCATGGCGTGCACCATGACGCCCAGATATTCACCAGGGCCGGGCCTTCGGGCAGGCCCTCCGCCGGGTTGAAACGGTCATAGCCGTTCAGCGCCGCCAGCTCGACCTGCGGGAAGGGCTTGCCCGCCATCGGGTCGCGCGCCTCGGGCTCTCCCCGCACCAGCAGGGAGAGAAAGGCGAGGATAACGGCCAGCAGGATGGCCAGCGGCGTGAAGGCGATCAGGCGCGTGCTCATGGCCGTGTCTTATGAAGTCAGGCCGCCGCGGCCAAGGGCGCGCGGCGCCGCACGCATCATTCTTCGCCGCCCTGGTTCAGTTGCGGATCCGGCGCGGGACCGCCCGCGAACAAATCCCGGTACGCCGGGGCGATATATTGCGCGATGTCCGCTTGCGGCAGGACAATTTCATACGAGCCCTCGGCATAGGGGCCGACCGCGTAGGGCGGGTAGTAGAGCTTGATCCCGCCGGCCTTGCCGTCCTCCGTGGAGGGGACGAGCGTCATCAGGTCGAAGGACGAAACCTCGGGCGCGGTCGCGTCTTTGATGGCGTCCATCCACATGGGGTCGACGTCTTCCGAAGCCTCCCTGTATTCGGCAAAGCGCTCGCGTTTGGCCTGCAAGAGTTTTTCCCTGGCGATGGCGGAAAGCCCGTCCCAGGTTTCCTGGTTCGGGACGAAGAAGTCGCTGGTGACGAGCAAGCCGGATTCGGTGAAGGACCAGGTCAGCGTGTCGTAGTAATTATTGCCGTGGGCGCCGCCGGTATATTCCCAGACCTGCCCGATCAGGCTGGCGATTTCGCCATTGTCGAAGGGGGCGGCCCATTCCACTTCCCGCGTGTAGGGGCGGAAGGGATAGTCATTGGCCTCGGCGTCTGCCTTACCCTCCTCGGCGGTTTGCTTGAAGTGCTCCGCCGCGGCGTCCGCCTCCACGAAAATCTGTTCATAGAGCGCGCGGTCGCGGGAGAGGACCTCTTCCGGCGTGGATATTTCAATCGTGGCGGTGTCGGTCTCCTCCTTGAGTGAGAAGGGGGCCTCAGCGGCCCAGTCGCCAGCGCCGGCGCCGGCCTCGGCCGCGGCCTGTCCGGTTTCGGCGGTGTCCTGCGCGGCTGACGGTTGTTCCGCCGCGGGCGTTTCCGCCTCGCGGTCACAGGCGGCGAGGGCGATGATGGCGGCGGCGCCGAGCAGCAATCGGATTGGGGCGGTCATGTGTCTCTCCCGGTAATCGAAAATTCCTAGATGTCGCCGAAATCGCCGCCACGGCCCTTGCCGGAAGCGAAACGGCCCGCGCCCATGGCGCTTTCGCCGCTGCGGATCACTTCCGCGCCGCGTGCGAATTCGCGTTCGAGCGCGCCCATCATATCCCCATCCAGCCCTTCGCGCGCGCTTTTCCAGTCGGCGAGCATGCCATTGGGCGGATAGGCGGCGATCTGACGCGCCAGCTCAAGCGCGGTTTCCATCGCCGCGCCGTCATCGGTCAGGCGGTTGGCGAGGCCGATGGCGAAGGCCTCTTCCGCGTCCACCTTGCGGCCGGTCAGGATCAGGTCCATGGCGCGGGACTCGCCGATCAGGCGCGGCAGGCGCGTCGTGCCGCCATCGATCAGGGGGACGCCCCAGCGGCGGTTATAAATGCCGAGATACGCCGATTTCGCCATGACGCGGAGGTCGCACCAGAGCGCCAGCTCCATGCCGCCGGCCACGGCCGGGCCTTCTATGGCGGCGATCACGGGCTTGGAAAGCTGCAGCCGCGTCGGCCCCATCGGTCCGCCAGTGTCCAGCGCCTCGCCCGTGGGCGGGGCGATGTCGAGGCCGGTGTCCCGCGAGACGGTCTTGAGGTCCCAACCGGCGCAGAATGCGCCGTCCTCGCCGGTGAAGACGATGACGCGGATATCCCCGTCATGCTCCAGAGAGAGGAAAGCTTTTCGCAACTCGTTCGCAGTTGCAGCATCAACGGCGTTGCGCGCGGCGGGCCGGTTGATGGAGACGGCCGCGATATTTTTATCGCGTGTGAGAATAACCGGGGCGGTCATGGACCTTTCCTTATGCTCATGCGTCATATCAGCAAACACATGCGCCGCGTGGACGGCGCGCGCTGGCTTGGCTAGATAACTGCCAGCTACTCAAATGCATCCCGATGATAAGGAGCCCGCCCATGGCGTCCAAGGACAGTTTCAATTGCCGCCGCGAAATGAAGGTCGGCGACAAGACCTATGTATATTTCGACCTGAAGGAGGCCGAGAAGAACGGCCTCGACGGCATTTCGCGACTGCCCTACACGCTGAAAGTGCTGCTTGAGAATTTGCTGCGCCGCGAAGACGGCAATCTGGTCACCAAGGCGCAGATCGAAGCGGTTCGCGACTGGATGGAGAAACGCTCCAGCCATACCGAGATCGCCTATCAGCCCGCGCGCATCCTGCTGCAGGACTTCACCGGCGTTCCGGCCGTGGTGGACCTGGCCGCCATGCGCGACGCGGCGAAGGAGCTGGGCGCGGACCCGGACGCCATCAATCCGCAGGCGCAGGTCGATCTGGTGATCGACCACTCCGTCATGGTCGACTATTTCGGCAACCCGACCGCCTTCAAGAAGAATGTGGAGCGCGAGTACGAGCGCAATCTGGAGCGCTACAAGTTCCTGAAATGGGGCGCGAGCGCGTTCAAGAATTTCCGCGTCGTGCCGCCGGGCACCGGCATCTGCCACCAGGTGAACCTGGAATATCTGGGCCAGACGGTCTGGACCAAGGAAGAGGACGGCGTGGAATACGCCATGCCGGACACCCTTGTCGGCACGGACAGCCACACCACCATGATCAACGGCCTGTCGGTTCTGGGCTGGGGCGTGGGCGGCATCGAGGCCGAGGCCGCGATGCTGGGCCAGCCGATCTCCATGCTGATCCCGCAGGTCGTCGGCTTCAAGCTGACCGGCAAGCTGGCCGAGGGCGTGACCGCCACCGACCTGGTGCTGACGGTCACCGACATGCTTCGCCAGCACGGCGTGGTCGGCAAGTTCGTCGAATTCTTCGGCGAGGGGCTGGACACGATGTCCATCGAGGACGAGGCCACGATTTCCAACATGGCGCCGGAATATGGCGCAACCTGCGGCTTCTTCCCGACCGATGACGACACGCTGCGTTATCTGGAGGCCACGGGCCGCGATCCCGAGCGGATCAAGCTGGTCGAGGCCTATGCCAAGGCGCAAGGCCTGTGGCGCCCGGAACAGGAGGAGCCGCTCTACTCCTCCACGCTGGAGCTGGACCTGGGTTCGGTGGTGGCGTCCGTCGCCGGGCCGAAACGCCCGCAGGACCGCATCGAGCTGTCCAACGCCGCCGACAAGTTCGCCGAGGATCTGGCCGAGGTGTTCAAGAAGGCCGAAGACGGTCATCGCCGCGTGAAGATCGAGGGCGAGGATTATTCCATCGGTCATGGCGACGTGACGATTGCGGCCATTACCTCCTGCACCAACACGTCCAACCCGTCCGTGATGATCGGCGCGGGCCTGCTGGCGCGCAACGCGCTGGAGAAAGGGCTGGAGGTCAAGCCGTGGGTGAAGACCTCGCTGGCGCCGGGCTCCCAGGTGGTGACCGATTATCTGGAGCGCGCGAATTTGCAGGACGATCTGGACGCGCTGGGCTTCAATCTTGTGGGTTATGGCTGCACGACCTGTATCGGCAATTCCGGCCCGCTGCCCGAGCCGATCTCGGCGGCGGTGAAGGAAGGCGATCTGGTCGCCACCTCCGTTCTCTCCGGCAACCGCAATTTCGAGGGGCGGATCAGCCCGGACGTGAAGGCGAACTATCTCGCCTCCCCGCCGCTGGTCGTGGCCTATGCGCTGGCCGGCTCCATGAATATCAACCTGACCGAAGACCCGGTCGGCTATGACAAGGAAAACGAGCCGGTCTATCTGAAAGACATCTGGCCGAGCACGGACGAGATCAAGGATCTGGTTCGCGAATCCATCACGCCGGCCATGTTCGAGGAACGCTACGGACAGGTCTTCAAGGGCGACGAGGACTGGCGCGCCATCGAGGTGACGGGCGGCCAGACCTATGAGTGGGACGAGGAATCCACCTATGTCCGCAATCCCCCGTATTTCGAGGGCATGTCCAGAACGCCGGACGCCAAGACCAATGTGAAGGGCGCGCGGATCATGGCCCTGCTGGGCGATTCCATCACGACCGACCACATTTCTCCGGCCGGTTCGATCTGGAAAGAATCCCCCGCCGGCCAGTATCTGATCGAGCACGGCGTGGAGCCGCGCGAGTTCAACTCCTACGGCTCGCGCCGGGGCAATCACGAAGTGATGATGCGCGGCACCTTCGCCAATATCCGCATCCGCAACCAGATGACCCCGGAGAAAGAGGGCGGCTACACCAAGTACATCCCGTCCGGCGAGGTCATGCCGATCTATGACGCGGCGATGAAATATATCGAGGACGGCACGGACCTGGTGGTGTTCGCCGGCAAGGAATACGGCACCGGCTCCTCCCGCGACTGGGCGGCCAAGGGCACGATCCTGCTGGGCGTGAAAGCCGTTATCGCCGGATCGTATGAGCGGATTCACCGCTCCAACCTGATCGGCATGGGCGTGCTGCCCCTGCAGTTCGAGGAGACGAGCTGGGAAGAGCTGGGCCTGAAGGGCGACGAGAAGGTCGATATTCCGGGCATCGAGGGCCTGACCCCCGGCGCGGAATTCGACATCACGATCACCACGGCCGACGGCGAGACGAAAACCGCCAAGGTTCGCGCCCGGATCGATACCGAGAACGAGCTGGAATACTATAAAAACGGCGGCATCCTGCACTACGTGCTGCGCAATCTGGCCGCCTGATCCGTTCTCAATGAGTGAAAAGAAGGGCCGGCGAGGCGGCTCGCCGGCCCTTTTCTTATCGTTACAGCGTCAGAATCATTTGCGGCTGACCGTCGGAGGTCTTCTCCGCCGTGCGGCCGTCCGCGCCTATGACGCAGGAAACGCGCTTTCGAAAAGCCGAGAAGCTGTCGAATTTCACGACATCGACGGGCTCATGGAAGTCCAGCGTGATGCGGGCGCGGCCGTTGTCCGAGAGTTTCTGGACTCCGATCACCTCGCCCGTGAAAGGCTGGCCCAGATAATGGCCGCTGACCTGAGCGCCGACCGCGACCGGAGTCCGGGGCCGGTTGCCGCAGGCGGCGTGGATGGTGTTCCAGTCGCGATAGCCATACTGGCGCGCGACAAGCTCCAGCGTCTCGCTGTGGGAAAGAAAATCGCCGTCCTCTGCAAGGCGTGCGCGCAGGCGTTTCGCCTGATTCTTGAGCGCATCAAGGGCGGGAAGGGGTGTTGAGTCATTCATGGCAAGCCTGTTCCAGTTACAAGCATGCGGAAATTGGACGGGCGCTCGCATTGCCATCGGACCGCATGCTGTTTTCTGAAAACCAGCAAGGCCGTGAATAAGGCGGAAGACTTCACCGTGACGATTGCTCGCCCGCGAGCGGCGGGCGCTTCCTCAAGGCCCAGCGCGCGCTCGATACGGCGTCCCGGCGCGGCGGTCAATGCGGATTGCGCCCGTAACCGGCCATAACAGCGAAGTGATTGGGCCGTGCGCGGGGGCGGCGCTTATCCTTCGGGCATGATGTTCAAGACCCTCAGCCTATCCGCCGCCCTGCTCGCCGCCGCCTGTTCCGCCGAGGCTGCGGACAAGCCGGTGGTTCTGGAGCTGTTTGTCAGCCAGGGCTGCTCCTCCTGCCCGCCGGCCAATGCGCTGATGCGCGATCTTTCGGCGGAACGGGACGACCTGCTGATCCTGACCTATGGCGTGACCTACTGGGATTATCTGGGCTGGGAAGACACGTTTGGCGATCCGGAGTTCACCGAACGCCAGCGCGACTATGCCAAGGCGTTCAACGCCAAGCGGGTCTATACGCCGCAAATCGTGGCCGATGGGACGCTGGAAGGGGTCGGATCGCGGCGCGGCGACGTGGGCGGTTTTATAAAAAGCCGCAAATCCGGCGCCGCTACAGGACCGGAAATCACCACGGAAACCGCCGGCGACGCGGTGTCTGTGACCGTCAAAGCGGCCGCCGCGCCGGAAGGCGGGGCGGATGTGTGGCTGGTGCGGTATCAGCCGGGCGAGGTCAGCGTGGATGTCTCGCGCGGGGAAAATGCCGGGCGCACCTATACGGCGGTCAATCCGGTCACCGATATCGAGCGGCTGGGCGAATGGACGGGCGGAACGGAGACATTTTCCGTCGCCGATGACGGAAACGGCGCCGCGGTGCTGGTCCAGACGCGCGGGCTTGGGCCGGTGCTGGGCGCGGGGCGGTTGCCGTAGGCGGCTTTTCCCGTCTGCTTGACGTGGTCAGGCAGACGGTCACCCTGTCCGCATGAAAGCCAGAACCTGCCTTGCCGCCTTTATCTTCCTTGCGTTCAGCCCGGCTGAAGGCAGCGCCCAGACAGAAAATGCTTTTGAAGAGCTATACACGCCGCTTATCGATAGAAGCGCCTGCCGGCCGGGCAGCGTTGACCTGGCGGGCCTCGGCAACCGGGTTCCGGTCAGCTTCAGCCCGAGCAATTGGGAGTATGCGGAACGGCAGGCGCTCATTCCGCCCGGGGCGCGGTCTTCCGCAGCGATCACAAACGAGGCATTCAAGGAAAAGCTCGATCAGAGCGTTACGCGGCGATTTCTCCGGAATGAGTATCCTCTAACTGGCCCGGAATATCTGGACTTTTACGAGACCCATGATGGCGACAAGGCGGGAGAAGGAGAGCCAGTCCATGGCCGGTTGACGGGTCTGTACGGCTTTTATCCGGACCTTTTCCGGTCCCGGATTCATGACGCATGGCGCGGCGTGATTTCCGGCGATTATGAGCGAAGCCGCCAGCGCGTCGAAGAGATCAAGCCCGAGACTGTGAGCGTCAGCGCGGGAGATTACGGAGACCAAACGCCCACGGACGGCCCCGATATGCGCCAACTGACCGCTGGTCTGGCTTATCTCAATGCCGGCCTTCTGGAGGAGGCGCTTCTTGAGAGGGATGCGCAGGCGAGCAATCCCGAGGAGAGTTTCCGTGAAGCGGTTGAGATGATTGATCCGGATTGCGCGCCGCGCCTGAATGGATTGGCGACGCTGGCCTGGCTCGACCATCGTTCGCGTGGCGAAACTGACCCGGATCAGCTCGAACAGATCAGACTGCGGGCGAGTCTGTCGTTGGGGCAGCTGCCCTATCACGAGGTCCCGTTTCATTTTTGCAAAGGCGCGGACCGTTATCTGGCCATTCTCGGGCGAAGCGTTCCAGCCGAACGGCCCTCCGATGATGCGCGATCTCCGTACGAACTCCTCGCCGCGCCGATCCTGCGCGCCTGCCCTATACCCGCCACGGCGGATTGAGGCGGTTTTCGCCGGCGTAATAGAGGATGAGGCGGTTGCCGTCGGGATCTGTCAGCCGGGCTTCGCGCCAAAGCCAGGACTGATCTTCGGGCGCGGTCTCGAATTCGATTCCGTTGCGCTCATAAAGGGCGACGGCGAAATCCAGCGCCTCGGCGCTTTCATATTCGAAATAGACTTTCGGGCCGGATCCGGCCGCTTCCGGATTGAGGGAGATGGAGAGCGTCGCCTCGCCCTCCGGCGTTTCGAAGCGGCAATAGTGCGGCGAATCAACGATCAGCGCGAAACCCAGCTTCAGCCAGAAGGCGCGGGCGCGCGGGATATCGGCAACCGGAAACGTGACCTGGTTCAGACGCATCCCTATTGCCTAGCGGGCATGGGGGACGCGCGCCAGCGCCGGGTCATCGCAAGGGGTGTGGGGGAAGGAGGGATGTCGGCTGGGCCGCAAGACGCAGATCCCGGGGGCTGGGGGGCTGTCAAAACCAGGATGCGGACTTATCGAAGCAGCACCAGCCGACAATTCACACTCTGAAAGCAGGATTTGTCCGCAGCCTGACCGAAATAAGGCTATTGCGTGGCGCCGGTTAAATCTTGGTAATATGGTTTTCGTGATGAGAGGAGACGATTTGGGAGATCCCATATGAGTCCGCCCGCCGCAAATCAGTCCGGCGGGCGTTCCAGACGCCGCGCGCAGGTCGCCTTCGACCGGCGCGAGCTGGACGCGATCCTGTCGCTCTACGGGCGGCAGGTGGCCGGCGGCGAATGGCGTGACTATGCGATCGACCATCTCGAGGACCGCGCCGTGTTCTCTGTCTTCCGCCGCGCCAGCGAGGCGCCGCTCTACCGCATCGAAAAGCACCCGCAACTGGCCCAGCGCCAGGGCGCGTATATGATTGTCGGCATGGGCGGACAGATTCTCAAACGCGGACGGGATTTGGCGATGGCGCTGCGCATTCTCGAGCCGAAACGACTGCGGCTGATCGGTTGAGGGGCCCATCCGTTCTTGAAGCCTGGCGCGAAAAGGTCGCGGCCGGAACGCTGAAGCGCGATCCCGAACAGGAGCACGCGGCGGAGATCCTGTCCCGCGTTTCCGAGGGCGTCGGCGAATCCGGGCGCGGCTGGTTCGGGCGCAAGAAAAGCGCGCCGCCGGGGCTTTGGATCTATGGCCCCGTGGGCACCGGCAAGTCCATGCTGATGTCGCTGTTCTTTGAACACGCGCCGCTGCGCGAGAAGCGCCGCCTGCATTTCCACGACTTCATGGCCGAGGTTCACGACGATCTGGAAACGCGCCGCAAGGCCGGGGAGAGCGACCCGATCCGCCAGACCGCGAAAGTGATGGCGAAATCGGCGAGACTGTTCTGCCTGGACGAGGCGGAAATCAACGACATCGCCGACGCCATGATCGTGGGCCGGTTTTTCGATCACCTGTTCGGGGAGGGGGTGACGGTGGTCGCCACCTCCAACCGGGCGCCGACGGAGCTGTATGAGGGCGGGATCAACCGCCAGCTCTTCATGCCGTTCATTGATCTGATCTGCGAGTCGATGGAGGTGGTGCAGCTGGACGCCGGGCACGATTACCGGCGGCAGGCGCTGGCCGGGGAGGATCTGTGGCTGACCCCGCTGAACGCGGCGTCCGAACGCAAGCTGGAGACGCTGTGGGAGCGCGCGACCGGCGGGGCGTCTGAAGAGGCGGAGTCCGTGATGGTGAAGGGGCGGGTGTTGAACGTGCCGCGGGCGGCGGCGGGGTGCGCGCGTTTCCCGTTCGAGGATCTGTGCGGCCGGGCGCTGGGCGCGGGAGACTATCTGGCGCTGGCGCGGCGCTACCGCGTGCTGTTTGTCGAGGATATCCCGGCGCTGGACGAGAGCCGGCGCGACGCGGCGAAACGCCTGGTGACGCTGATCGATGCGCTCTACGAGAACGACACGGTGCTGGTGGCGCGCGCTGAGTCGGAGCCGGAACAACTCTATGGGCGCGGCGATTATTCCTTCGAGTTTCAACGCGCCGCCTCGCGTATACAGGAGATGAGACGCGCGGAGATCACGCCCCACAATCAGTAGGAGAGCCTGATCCATGTCCCGCAGAACCATCGGAGTGAGCGACAAGCTCGACGCCTATATCGTCAGCGCCAACCGCGAGGAGCATCCCGCCCTCGCCCGGTGCCGCGCCGAAACCGCGGAGCGCGACGACGCCAATATGCAGATCGGCGCCGAGCAGGGCGCCTTCATGGCGTTTCTGGCGCGGCTGACCGGGGCGCGAATCTATATCGAGGTCGGGACGTTCACGGGCTATTCGGCGCTGGCCATGGCCCTGCCGATGAAGGAAATCCACGGGACAAACGCGCGCGTCATCGCGTGCGATATCTCAGAAGAGTTTCTGGACATCGCGGAGGGCTACTGGAAGGAAGCCCGGGTCGATGACGTGATCGAGAAACGGCCCGGCGGTGCCATGAACAGCCTGAAGGCGCTGGGCGCGGAGGGGCTTTCCGACAGCGTGGACATGGTCTTCCTGGACGCCGACAAGGAAAATTACGGCGCCTATTACGAAGAGGCGGCCAGCCTGTTGCGGCCGGGCGGGCTGATGGTGCTCGACAATGTTCTGTGGAGCGGCAAGGTGGCCGAGCAGGACGCGGACGATCCCGCCACGCGGGCGTTGCGCGAAGTGGCCGTGACGGCGAAATCCGATGGCCGGTTCGACCAGGTTTTCCTGTCGCTGGGCGATGGCCTGTTGCTGCTGCGCAAACGCGATGCGGCGGCCTCTCATATTGACGGGCCGGACGCGGCCAGCGGGCGGTATCCGCCGGAGAACGCCTGATAATCGGCGCGCGCTGCACAGCCCTGCTTGCTTGCCGGGGCTTTGACCCGTATATCCCTGCCCCTCTCGTCAATGAGACGTGGCTGGGTAGCTCAGCTGGTTAGAGCGCAGGACTCATAATCCTGAGGTCGGGAGTTCGAGTCTCCCCCCCGCCACCATTTTCTCTTTTTCAATTCAATGATTTCGGCGGTGAAAGCTGTAAGCGGCCGCCGCAATGGTTGCGCACGCCGCTGCGAGATAGCCGATAAAATTGATGAACTGGACCCGGGCGGCGGCGGCCGGGTCGTCGAAGACGCGCGTCCAGCCGGGCGCGGTCTCGCTATTGATGCGCGCCAGCCCCCAGAGCGCGGCGGCGATCTCTGCGATGAGGGCGGCCGCAAGCACGAAGAGCGCGGCTTTCAGGAAAGCGCTGAACATTCGGCGCGGCGTCGGCTGGAACAGGCAGGGGATCAGCAGTACGAGGCCGAGGATCAGCCCCAGCCACCAGGTCGCCAGGAGGCCGACGAGGCTGGCGCCGGCCCGGCCATGCAGTGCGGACGGAATATCGAATTGCGAGAATTTCCAGTCATGGAACCATGACCGGCTGACCGAATAGGTAAGCAGGTTCTGCAACGCGCCGAGCAGGGCGGCCAGAAAGCAGGCGATCAGCAGACACGCGGTGACAAGAAGCGCGTTCGATCTCACTTAGGTGCGCCTCTCTTGCTGCACCGGCGGAGCCTAACCGCCTAGACGCCTCGATCATAGACAAACCAGTGACCACGCGATGGATACAGGGTGACACTGATTTCGCTTGCCGAGGCGAAAACAGTCGTTATAGCGAGAATTAGGTTCAATTTAGAGGCGGCTGCGATGGCTCTGATAAATGGCACAAGCGGAGATGACGTTCTTGTCGGTGGCAGCGAAGCGGACACGATTCAAGGTTTTTCGGGATCGGACAGGCTGTTTGGATATGGCGGGGACGACTGGATAGAAGGGGGCGAGGGCAATGATTTTCTCAACGGCGGCGAGGGCGCTGATTGGCTATATGGCCGTCAGGGCGATGATCGCCTGAAGGGCGGCGCCGGTAATGACCGTCTCAACGGTTCGGAAGGAAATGATCGTCTCCTCGGGGAAGGCGGAAACGATTTTCTGTATGGGGGAAGCGGAACAGATATCCTCATTGGAGCCGATGGCGAAGATTCGCTTCACGGGGCGGAGGGGGACGATTTTATCTATGGCGGCGCAATGCGTGACTTGCTGTCAGGGGGATCCGGTCAGGACATTATGACAGGCGGAACCGGCAATGATTCGTTATCGGGACAGACAGGCAACGACGTTCTGAAAGGCGGCGACGGCAGCGATATGCTGGCTGGCGGCCAGGGACGTGACAAGCTCTTTGGCGGTGAAGGCGCTGACCGCTTTCTGTTTACCTCGCCCTCAGATTCCACTTCAGGCGCAGATCGCGACATCATTTTCGATTTCGTGAGCGGTGAGGATGATATCTGGGTCAATCTCATTGACGCCTTGCCAGGCGTTGCCGGCGATCAGGATTTCACTTTCGTCACAGGGTCTTTCACAGCAGCCGGTCAGATCCGCGTTGTAGACCAAGGCACGCGATATCTGATTCAGGCTGACTTGGATGGTGATGCGAAAGCCGACCTACAAATCGTCGTTTATGGCGATGAGCCGCTCATGATGGATTTCAACCTGTAGGCGCTGTGGCGGCCGCCAGTAGAAACCTTGTTCTGTATAAAATCTGAAATCCGGATCGAGGGAGGTCGTCTCAATCCGGATTTCAGAATGATCGCAATCAGTTCGGTGAACAGACTCGCTTGAAAGACTGCGTGTAAGGGCGGCGTTCTAAAGAATAATGTTCTCTGCGCCGATCATGCCTCCTTCGCCAAAAATCGTCAGGTCGGCAATGCCGTCTCCATTGGTGTCGGCCAGTAAAGTCCAGTCTGAAGAGCCGGTGAGAGTCAGGACCAGTTCGCCCGCATGGCCGGTAAAGGCGGTAACCCATCTGAAAGCTTGATCGCCCGGCATTGTGCTATCGGCGTCGATCTCTGCGAGGTCGAGCGTGTCTGCCGCGGCATCGAAATCAAATATACTGTCAGCGGTGACGCTGCGGGCGCCAAAAGAATCCGATGCGGTTGAATAGACGAACGCATCGCGGCCCGCGCCGCCATAGAGAAGGTCGGCACCCGCGCCGCCATGGATCAAGTCATCGCCATGCCCGCCTTCGATGAAGTCGCCGCCTTCGCCCCCGAACAGCCTGTCCGCGCCAGCCGTATCGCCATCGTCTCCATACAGGGCGTCGCTCGCGGCGCCGCCATAGATGGAGTCGTCCCCTGACCCTCCAAACAGCCCGTCCGCGCCGCCGCCGCCGTACAGGCGGTCATTTCCCCGGCCGCCATATATGTCGTCGAAGTCCAGGCCCCCGAAAACCAGATCGCCGCCGCCCCCGCCGGTCAGCCTGTCATCGCTCTGGTCGCCATAGATGCGGTCGCGGCCGCCGCCGCCATAAACGGAGTCGTTCCCCGAGCCGCCGAAAATACGGTCTTTCCCGCCGCCGCCATAGAAAAAGTCAGACCCTGATTCGCCGTGGAGGACATCATCGGCGCCGTGGCCGAGGAAGACGTCGCTGGCCGATGTGCTGATGAAAGCCTCGACTTCGAAGAGCATGACATCGCCCCCGGACGCGCCCCGCGCCGTAACGGAGCCGTCCGCGGAAATAATGAATACGTAGCCGCCAGCGCCGGACCCGGAAAAATCCGCAGTGTCGAAGCCTTCGCCCCCATGGACGATGTCCGCGCCATCATTGCCGTAAAAGAGGAACAGATCGTTTCCGCCGCCGCCAAACAGATGATCGGCCGCCGCGCCCCCGGAGATTTCATCCGCGCCGCCGCCTCCGTAAACAATATCCGCGCCAAATCCGCCAAAAAGCCGGTCAGCGCCGCCGCCGCCGTCCATGTAATCACGGCCCGCGTCCCCATACAGGCGGTCATCGCCAGCCTCGCCCAGGAGCCGGTCGCCGGCGCGCCCGCCATTGATGGCGTCATCGCCCGCGCCGCCATAAATCAGGTCGACGCCGGATTCTCCGAAAATGAAATCGTCCCCCCTTCCGCCCTTAATCTGGTCGGGTGCGGGAGTGCCGTTGATAAGCGCCAATGCTGTCTCCAGAACATGATTAGCGATACGGCGATTAGCAGATGCCAGTTTCTAGAGATTGCGCCAGTGGAAAATGGGCGTCTCCCGAATTTTACGGCTGAAAGCCGGGAATATTCCGTTTGTTTAACGCCGCGCAGATTTGCAGGCCGAATCATCACGTGTCCGTATCGCAGGCCGGGCGGATAGGACTTCGGACGCGTCATTTCCGAAAAATGCTGATCGATTCCGCAAAAGGCTTTGCATCGGCGAAATCGCGGAGATGGCGAAGGAGATGGCGCTCAGTCTGGGGGCGTTCCAACGATTGGAGGTTCCCATGAACACGTTTGCCAGAACATTCGCCGCCGCCCTGATGGTCGTCAGCGCTGCCGGGATCGCGGCCCCGGCCATGGCCGCCGGACCGGCGGAGACCGAAACCCTGAAAATCGACCGGGCGGCGCTGGCCGATCCGGCCTATGCCGGGGCGGTGATCGAGAAGATCGAGCGCACGGCGCAGAAAGTCTGCCGCCAGGAGAACGCCCACGGCGCGATGAGCGACCGCGGGCTGCGCATCTGCATGGCCGACACGGTCGAGCGCACGGTCGCCGAAATCGGGTCGCCGGCGCTGGCGCGGGCCCTAGAGGGCCGTCCGGCCCCGATGCGTCTTGCCAGTCATGCGGCGGACGGCGCACGATAAGCGCCACCTTCCAGCGAGCGGCCCATGAGCGAGACCGACATTCTTGAAATCCTGCTGCGCGGGGCGGCGATGGGCATGACATTGCTGATCGCCGTCGCGTTCTTCAGGCTGTGCGGCCGGTCGCAGGCGGCGCGTTTCGGCGCGCTGTTCGCGTTGTCGGCGGCGGTCTATATCCCGCTCGCCTCGCCGCTGATCGCGGACAGTCTGGGGCTGGCCGCGCTTCCGCTGGGCTATTTCGCCAATCTGGAAGTGGTTTTCTTCTGGTGGTTCGCGCTGGCGCTGTTCTGCGACGATTTCCGCTGGAAGAGCTGGCGGCTGGCGCCCTTTGTCCTGGTCGCGGCCTTCCTGGCGCTGGAGAGGATGGCGGGCCTGCCGCCGGACATGCGCGTCGCCGCCGGGCTGGGCTGCCGCACGATCGCGCTGATCCTGATGATTCATGTCCTGATTATCGCGCTGAAGGACTGGGGCGATGATCTGGTCGAGCCGCGTCGCAAGTTCCGGGTACTGGCCAGCACCGTGATCGCCCTTGTTTCAGGCGTCACCGTGACGCTTGAGATGTGGGTGGTGTTCGCGCCCAAGCCGGACGGGCTGCACATGCTGCAGGCCGTGGCGTTCTTCGTGACGGCGGCCGGGGTTGGCGGATGGCTGCTGCTGGCGCGCCGCCATTTATTGCCCATGGAGAGCCGCCGGCCCGCCGTGGTCAGCGTGCAGACCGGCGCGCGCCCGGGCGTGGCGCCCGAGGACCGGGCGCTGCTGGACCGGCTGATCGCCTTCATGGAGGCGGGCGGGTTTGCCGAGAGCGGGCTGACGGTGCGCAATTTGGCCGAACGGCTGAACACGCAGGAACATCGCCTGCGCGCGGTGATCAATCAGGGGCTGGGTTACCGCAATTTCGCGGCCTTCCTGAACCGCTACCGCGTGGATGCCGCGAAAGCGGCGCTGTCCGACCCGGGACAGGCGCGGCGGCAGGTGCTGCAGATCGCGCTGGATCTGGGTTATGGCTCCATCGCGCCGTTCAACCGCGCCTTCCGCGACGCCACCGGGGAAACCCCGACCGGCTATCGCAAGGCGGCGCTGGCGGACGGCATGCCGTCAGAATCCAGCCGGCCGGAGCAGGCGGGGCCGGCCCACTAGCCTAATCCAGCGCCCTTGCGTGCCACTCCAGATGATCGTCGATGAAGGTCGAGATGAAGTAGTAGGAGTGGTCGTAGCCCGGTTGGCGGCGCAGGCTGAGGCTCTGGCCGGTTTCGCGGGCCGCGGCCTCGAAGATTTCCGGTTTCAGGTGTTCTTCCAGGAATTCGTCGTCCTCGCCCTGATCGATCAGGATGTGGGCGTCTGACGTGCGGCCGGACTGGATCAGGGCCGTGGCGTCCCATTCCGCCCACGCTTTCTCGTCGCCGCCCAGATAGCCGCCCAGCGCCTTCTGGCCCCAGGGAACCTGGCTGGGCGCGACGATGGGAGAGAAGGCGCTGCAGGTGCGGAACAGGTCGGGTTGGCGGAAATGATGGACCAGCGCGCCGTGCCCGCCCATGGAGTGGCCGAAAATGCCGGCGCGCATCTTGTCGACGGGGAAGTTGGAGAAGATGAAGTCCGGCAGTTCCTCGGCGATATAGGTCCCCATCTTGTAGTGCTTGGCCCAGGGGTCCTCTGTCGCGTCGAGATAGAAGCCCGCGCCCTTTCCGAAATCATAAGTGTCCTGGTCGGCGACATCGTCGCCGCGCGGAGAGGTGTCGGGCGCGACGATGACCATGCCGAGATCAGCGGCCTTGCCCTGCGCGCCGGCCTTGGTGATGAAATTCTGCTCCGTGCAGGTCAGGCCGGAAAGCCAGAACAGGACCGGGAACGGGCCGTCGCCGGGCGGTGTATAGACGCCAAACCGCATGGGACAGGAGAGGGCGTCGGACTGATGCTCGAACACGGCCTGCTCGCCGCCGAAGCATTTGTTCTCGCTGATCGTCTCCATGTCGTCTCCTGTGTGGATTGGTGGTCTGCTCGAAGGTCAGTCTAACGGCTGCGGCGGATGGCCTGAACCACCCGCTCCATGCCGTCGAGGAAGGAGGAACGGTCGCGCGGGGAAAAGGGTTTCCCGCCGCCGCCCATCTGTCCCGCCTCGCGCAGGGAGGCCATGAGGTCCCGCGTGGCCAACGCGGCGCCGATATTGTCCGGCGTGAACGCCTCGCCCCGGTGATTGATGGCCCGCGCCCCCGCCTCCAGACAGCGATGGGCCAGCGGGATGTCGCCTGTGACGCAGAGATCGCCCGGCGCGATGCGTTCCGCGATCCAGTCATCGGCGGCGTCAGCGCCTTCGGGCACGATCACCAGCTCCACAAGCGGATGATCCATGCGCCGCAGGCCGCCATCGCACACCATCAGGACCGGCGCGCCGTGGCGCTTGGCCACGCGCACCGTCTCGTCCTTCACCGGGCAGGCGTCGGCGTCGACATAGATTTTCAAGCGCGCAATCCCGTCATTGAACGACCGGCAGTTCGATCCATGAGGCGTGTTCGGCGCCGTGATGAACCGTGTTGGCCGCGCGCGCGCCTTCGCTCTCATTATAATTGTCGCCGCCGGTATTCAGGTTGCGGACGAATTTCGGGAAGTTGGAGGAGGTGACCTCCACCCGGATACGGTGGCCCGGCTGGAATTCCACGCTGGTCGTCATGGGGGTGAGGTCCAGGGTGTAGATCTCGCCGTCCTGCATCATGACTTCGGTATCGTAGCCCTCGCGGTAGCGGGCGCGCATGATGGTGTCGTCGATGATCCAGGCCGTGCCGTCGGGCGCCACATCGACCAGCTTGACCGCGAAATCGGTATCCGGCGCGTCGGAGGAGACCGCCAGCACCGCGTCCACGAAGCCGGTGACCTGCATCGGTTCGGTCAGCGGTTCGCTGGTATAGACCAGCACGTCCTCGCGCGCCTCGACCGGGCGCTGGTCGAAGGCGCCGGGGGTCACGATGCCGCCATTGCAGCAGTCTCCGCCGCCAATCGTGAGGACCGGAATCATCGGGTCATAGATGAAGCTGTCGGAGCCGTTGCCGGCGGGCGCTTCCCGCATCAGCGTGCCGTCGCCATAGAGGCTGTTCGCGCCCTCGTCGCTTTGCAGATAGAGGCGGACGGGTTCCGCCTCTTGTGGCGGCCAGACCTCCGCGCTCTGCCATTCATTCAGGCCCATCGTGTAGTAGCGGACATGCGGGGTGTCGGCGGCGAAGGCGGCCTTGTCGCCCTTCAGCCACTTGCCGAACCAGGCGAAGATTTCCTCGGTCGTGTCGAAGCTGGTGTCGCCCACATTGCGCGCGCCGACGACCGTATCGGGGCCAAGATCAAAGAACTGGCAATGCGGGGTGGGGGCGATGACGGCGTACTGGTTGTCACGCGCCTCCGCGTCGGAGGCGTTTTCGCGGACATGATTGAACAGCGCCATGTTCGGGCCGATGGAGACATCGTACCAGCTATTGAACCACAGGGCGGGGACGCCCCAGCCCTCGTTGTCGTGATAGAGGCCGCCCTCGAACCAGCCCTGATCGTCCGGCTTGCGCTGGATGAATGCGTCGAAGGTGGCCGGCGGCTCCCCCAGGCCCGACAGCATGTCGGACACGGGCAGGTGCGAGATGCGGCTTTTCCAGTCGACTTCCGGCTTGGAGGCGGCGAGGTCGTTATATTCGCCGATGCGGGCGCGCGTGGCCGGGTCGAGACCGGAGGGGAGCTGGGCGCGCAGCGGATTGTCGACATTATAGAGCCAGACGAAGAACAGGCTGCGGGGCACGCCGCCCGTGTACCAGTTGCCCTGTTCCTGAAACTCGCCGACGCGGCCGATCCCGGCGCCGGAGGCCATGGGGATCATGGCGGCGTGGGCCGGATGGTCCTGCGCGGCCAGCGCCAGCTGCCACTCGGCCGATGAGGAACAGCCCAGCGTGCCGACCTTGCCGTTGGACCAGTCCTGATCCTCGATCCAGTCCAGCGCGTCATAGCCGTCGGTGCGCGGATAGCCGAGAATCTCGAACTCGCCTTCGGAGAAATAGCGTCCGCGCTCGTTCTGGACGACGAAGGCATAGCCGCGATTGACCGACTCCGCGGCGAAGCGCAGGCGTCCGCCGGACAGCTCGTTATAATTATACGGGGTGCGCCAGAAGACGGTGGGCAGCGGGCCTTCGGCGCCTTTCGGGCGGTAGATGTCTGTGGAGAGGCCTACGCCGTCGCGCATCGGGACGAGGACTTTCTTCTCCACGTCCGCCTCTGCGGCGAGCATCGCGCGCAGCGCGTCCTCGCTGTATTTCGAGAAATCCTCCGCATTCGCGGCGGCGCCGGCCGCGGCCAGAGCAAAGCCCGCCAGTATCAGGCTCTTGAGCATAAACTGTCTCCCCGTCTTCATGACGGGGCGGATAGTGACGCGTGCGGCGGGCCGGGTAAACGCCCGCTCCGCCGCACCCGTTCAATACGGCGTCCTAGTACTCGATGACCGAGCGGATGCTGTCGCCGTCATGCATCAAGTCGAACGCCTTGTTGATGTCGTCCAGCGGCATCTTGTGGGTGATCATGTCGTCGATATTGATGCGGCCTTCCATATACATGTCGACGATCTTCGGGACGTCCGTGCGGCCCCTGGCGCCGCCGAAAGCCGAGCCCTTCCAGACGCGGCCCGTCACCAGCTGGAACGGGCGGGTGGAGATTTCCTGGCCCGCGCCCGCGACGCCGATGATGATGGACTGGCCCCAGCCCTTGTGGGCGCATTCCAGCGCCTGACGCATGACATTCACATTGCCGATGCATTCAAAGCTGTAATCGGCGCCGCCGCCGGTCAGCTCCACGAGATGGCCGACAAGATCGCCGTCCACCTCGTTCGGATTGACGAAATCGGTCATGCCGAACTTCTCGGCGATGGCGCGCTTTTCGGGGTTCAGGTCGACGCCGACAATCTGCCGCGCGCCGATCATCTTCAGGCCCTGAATGACATTCAGGCCGATGCCGCCGAGACCGAACACGACGGCCGTGCAGTTGGGCTCCGCCTTGGCGGTGAAGACCACCGCGCCGATGCCGGTGGTGACGCCGCAGCCGATGTAACAGACCTTGTCGAAGGGCGCGTCATTGCGGATCCGTGCCAGCGAGATTTCCGGCAGGACGGTGTGATTGGCGAAGGTGGACGTGCCCATGTAATGGCGGATCGTCTCGCCCTTGTATGAGAAACGGGAGGTGCCGTCCGGCATCACGCCCTGACCCTGCGTGGAGCGCACGGCCTGACAGAGATTGGTCTTCGGGTTCAGGCAATATTCGCATTCCCGGCACTCCGCGGTGTAGAGCGGGATGACGTGATCGCCCGGTTTCAGGGAGGTCACGCCCGGGCCGACTTCCTGCACCACGCCCGCGCCCTCATGGCCGAGGATGGCCGGGAAGGCGCCTTCGGGATCGTCGCCCGACAGGGTGAAGGCGTCGGTATGGCAGACGCCCGTCGCCTTGATCTCCACCAGCACTTCGCCGGCTTTGGGGCCTTCCAGATCCACTTCGTCGATGACCAGCGGCTCTCCGGCTTTCATGGCGATTGCGGCGCGGGTTTTCATGGGCGTCTCCTCTTTGAAATGACTGTCGGTCTAATGGCGTTAAATCGGGATCTAGTGGGCGCGGCCATCAATGGCGTGCGCCTTCAGCTGTTCCAGCGTGACCACAGATAACGTGGCTTCATGGGTTGCGGCCAGCACCACGCGCGGCGCTTTTCCAGCCTCATAGGCGTCTTTCCAGCGCGCCGCGCACAGGCACCAGCGGTCGCCGTCCTTCAGGCCGGGAAATTCGAATTCCGGACGCGGCGTGGACAGGTCATTCCCCTGCGCTTTCGAGAATTCCAGAAAATCATCGGTCAGTTCGGCGCAGACCGTGTGAACGCCCCGGTCCATAGGGCCGGTATTGCAACAGCCGTCGCGGAAGAAACCGGTGAGAGGATCGTGGCTGCAATCGTCCAGCGGGCCGCCCAGAACATTGCGGGCCTTGGTCTGTTGACGGTCCATCAGTTCAGAACGTCCTGCAATTCCTTGTGCTTTTCGATCGTCGCCTTGGCGAACGGGCAGAGCGGAATGATCTTCACGCCTTCCTTGCGCGCGTCCTCGACCCCGCGGCGGACCAGTTTTTCGCCCACGCCCATGCCGCGCATCGCGGTGGGGACGCCGGTGTGGTCAATGATGATGCGGCTGGTCCCGGCCCGGGAATAGGTCATTTCCGCCGTCTCGGCGATGCCCTCAACGCGGGCCACGTAGCGGCCCTTGGACTCGCCGTCCTCGCGCGTGATGGTTACGGCGGTGTCGCTGCTCACGCCAGAATCTCCCTGTGTTCTGGATGGTCCTCGAACCAGCGGGCGGCGTAGGAGCAGACCGGATCGACTTTCCAGCCCTCCGCGCGGGCGTCCCGGACGGCGCGCGCCACAAGGCGGTCCGCCAGGCCCTGGCCGCGCAGCTCCGGCGGCGTATAGGTGTGATCGATGACCATGACGTTCTCTTTCAGCCTGTAGGTCAGTTCGGCCTCGGCGCCTTCGACCTGCAGGCCGTAGCGGCCGCTTGCGCCGCTGCGGTCATGGCGGATGGAATCATCGGGCGTGTCGAGCATCACGGATTTCCGCTCCAGACTGATGAGGGGATTTCATAACAGTTTCGCGGCGCGCCGTCGCGTGCGCTCTTTGGGTGACAGTGCGGCATTCTTGCGCATGCGCGGTCTGGTTGCGTTTGACTTTTCGCGGCGCGGCCTATCATAGGTTAATCGAATTCATTCGGTGGCCTGCGGTTCCGCGGGCGGCGGCATACAAGAAACATGATTGATCTGAAGAACAAGACGGTGCTGATCACCGGCGCGTCCCGCGGCGTGGGCGCGGCGGCGGCGGAATCCTGCATGAAGGCCGGCGCGCGCGTGCTGATGCATTACGGACGCGACCGCAAGGCGGCGGAGGCCGTGGCGGAGAAGATCGGGGCGAAGAAAAGCGACCTGATCGAGGCGGATCTGAACGTGCCGGAACACCCGGCGGCGGTCTGGGCCGCGGCGCTGGACCGGGCGCACCGCATCGACGTGCTGGTCAATAATGCCGGCATCTTTCAGGCGACGCCGGTTGACGGGTCGGACCTGGAATGGGTCGAGGGCTGGCGGCGGACGCTGCAGGTGAATCTGCTGGCGCCGGCGCATCTGTGCCGGGCGGCCTGCGCGCATTTCTCCGGTCAGGGCGGGGGCATTATCATCAATGTCGCCAGCCGCGCCGGGCAGCGGGGCGACGATATCGACCATTCCGCCTATGCCGCGTCCAAGGGCGGCCTTCTGGCCCTGACCAAGACGATCGCGCGGGGCAGCGGCCACAAGAACGTGCTGGCCTACGGCATCGCACCGGGCTGGATCGAGACCCGCATGGGGCCGCAGGACATCGAGGCGCGCGCCAACGCGATCAAGGACATCCCGCTGGGCCGCGTGGCGAGCCCGGAAGAGATTGGCGATTTGATCGCCTATCTCTCCACCGGAACCGTCCCCTCCATGACGGGGGCGACGATTGACGTGAACGGGGCGTCCTACGTCCGCTAGTCAGGCCTAGCCGAACTTCGAGAAATCCGGTTCGCGGCGTTCGAAGAACGCGCCGGCGGCTTCCTTGAACTCGTCCGAGCCGAGGCGTTCATTGAACAGCTTGCCTTCGCGTTGCATGCGCGCGGCCAGATCCTCCGCCGGGGCGCGCAGCAGCGTCTTGGCGTCGGCGACCGCGCCGGGGGCGAGTTTCGCCAGCTTGCGGCAGCGGGCCGTCGCCTGCTCGATCAGCTCCTCATCGGCGAAGACCCGGGCGACCAGGCCTGCGCGCTCGGCTTCCTCGGCTGACAGTTTTTCGCCCAGCAGCAGCATCTCGGCCGCCTTGGCGCGGCCCATGACGGCCGGCATGGTGATGGAGGAGGCGAATTCCGGCGCCAGCGCCAGCTTCACGAACGGTGTGGAGAAGGTCGCCATGCGGGAGGCGTAGACCAGATCGCAATGCAGCAGCATGGTCACGCCAATGCCCACCGACAGGCCGCCTACCGCGGCGACAACCGGCTTTTTCGCTTCCATCAGCGCGGTCATGAAACGCTCGACCGGGGAGGGGCCGTCCTCGGAGAAGGGCGGGTGTTCCAGAAAGTCGTTGAGATCGTTGCCGGCGGTAAAGGAATCGCCCTCTCCCGCGAACAGGACGACGCGGATTTCGGGGTCGTTCTGCGCGCCGTTCAGGGCGTTGGCGGCGGCGTCATACATCTCGCGCGTCAGGGCGTTCTTCTTGTCGGCGCGGGAAAAGGCGATGGTGCGCACGCCTTCGGCGTCAGAAATTTTCACATATTCGGTCATTAGAGTTTCCCTTCGTAATCGCCGCGCGCAAGGCCGGTCAGGAAACGATAGACCGTTTCCATCTCTGCGTCCGTGAAGTCGTGCGCGATGGCGTCGTTAAATATCTTCAGTTCGTCGGCGACCGCGCCGGACAGGCCCCGCCCCTTTTCGGTCAAGTAGACGCGGCTGGCGCGGGCGTCGTCCTTCTCCGCCCCGCGGCGGACCAGGCCCGATTTCGCCATGCGGTCCACCAGCCCGGTGGCCGCCGGTGCGCCGAGGCCGATCCCGACCGCCAGATCGCCGATGCGGCAGCCGTCATGCCGGTTGAGAAAGAACAGCGCGCCGCCTTGCGAGACCGTCAGTCCGATGGAGGATTTCAGGTGATTATTGGCGTCGCGGAAGACGCGCGTATGGGCGCGTTCGAGAAGCAGGAAAAGGCGGCGGTCAACGGCGCGGGCGATAGCCATGGCACGGGATCTAGCATGTTATATTTTGTATGTGAATAATAATTGGCGGTTTTAGCGGTAACGCCACACCCGGGTGCGCCTGATATCCTGATCCTCTAGGCCCTCCGACCGCCGGGCTTCGTATTGGGCCAGTTGTTCGACGCGCTGGCGCGGCAGCCGGGCGCGGCCCGGGTCGCCGATGAAAACCTGACAACCTTGCGCGGCGCAATCGGATAACCAGCCGCCAATCGCCCCGGCCGTGTCGTCATAGAAAATATCGCCCGCCAGAATGACATCCCATTCGCAGGGCGCGCCCACAAGGTCGCCCAGACGCCCTTCAATGTCCGCCCCGTTGAGGTCTGCATTCAGGGCGATGGCGTCGATGGCGTAAGCGTCCAGTTCACTGGCCGTCACACTCGCGCCGGCGCGAGCGGCGGCGATGCCGGTGACGCCGCAGCCCGACGCGAAATCCAGAATATTTCGTTTATGAAATAAATTGGGATGATCCAGCACGTAACGCGCCAGCGCCTGCCCGCCCGCCCATGCAAACGCCCAGAAAGGCGGCGGCAGGCCGGCGGCCTCCAGCGATTCTTCCGAATGACGCCAGATGCTGAAGCCGGGATGGGCCAGATACAGGCGAAGCTCGGGAGCCAGAGGCGGCGACTGGATGCGGGTGACCGAGCGGATGAAAGCTTGGCGGGCGGCCGGATTTGCGTGATCAATGGGGCCCAGCGCAGCCGGTTCGCCCGAGAAGGAATCGCTCATGTTCACGACCCTACGCCTGACCATAGGCGATAAACACCTTTCATCCTGGTCGCTGCGGCCGTGGCTGGTGATGAAGACGTTCGGCCTGCCGTTCGAGGAAGATTCGATCAGGCTGGACCGACCCGACACCGCTGATGAGATCGCCAGGCGATCGGAGGCCGGCAAGGTGCCGGTTCTGACGGCGGGCGACCTGACCGTCTGGGACTCCCTGGCGATCATCGAATATCTGGCCGAGGCGTTTCCCGATCAGGCGGTGTGGCCGGCGGACCCTGCGGCGCGGGCCGTGGCGCGCAGCGTTTCGGCGGAAATGCATTCCGGGTTCGGCGCGTTGCGCAGGCTCTGGCCGATGAAGTTTGCGGATCTGGATATTGGCGGGGAGATCACGCCCGATCTGGAATCGGATCTGAACCGGATTGACGCCATCTGGCGCAGTTGCCGCCGGGATCATGGCGCGGACGGCCCGTTCCTGTTCGGCGCCTTTTCAGCCGCGGACGCAATGTATGCGCCTGTCGTGTCGCGGTTCATGACCTATCGCGGCAGGATCGGCGACAAGGTTCTCGACGCCTACTGCCAGACCATCTGGGCCCTGCCCGGCATGCGGGAATGGGGCGAAGGCGCGCGGGCGGAGCGCGCCTTCTAGGCTCAGGTCGGGATGAATTTCAGGGCGACGCCGTTATTGCAGTAGCGCAGCCCCGTGGGCACGTCCGGCCAGTCATCGAAGACATGGCCCTGATGCCCCAGACAGCGCGCGCAATGATATTCGCGCCGGGGCGTCCACAGGCGAAGATCCGTCTTTTCGCCCAGTGCGCCCTCGATGAAGGTGTAGAAGCTGGGCCAGCCCGTGCCGGAATCGAATTTCCATTCGGACTTGAAAAGCTCCAGCTCACAGCCCGCGCAGACAAACACGCCTTCGCGTTTCTCGTCGTTCAGCGGGCTGGTGAAGGCGCGTTCCGTGCCTTCCTTGCGAAGCACCTTGTAGGCCAGCGGATCAAGGCGCTCTTTCCACGCATCGGCGGAAAGATCGCGCCATTCGGAGTCCTTGAAAGCGTCCTCCGGATCGGAGGCGGCTTTAGCGCAGCCGGGAATGGCGAGGCCGGAGACCAGCCCGCCAATCACCAGGTTTCGTCGTGTCGTTTTCATGGCTTGCAATATAGGGCGGACGCGGACGATGTCCGTTCACAAGGCCATCACGATCGGGTTCCGGTTTTCGTGAAGCTGCGGGGCGCGCGCCGGGCGCACTTGAAAATCGTTTGGCGAACATCAATTCACATTCTTGAAGAATGACAATCGATGGAGTCCCGGACAATGACGAAGCTGCTTGTGCTGTACTATTCCAGCTACGGCCATATCGAAACCATGGCCAAGGCCATAGCCGAGGGCGCGCAAGGCGTTGACGGCGTTCAGGTCGATATCCGCCGCGTCCCCGAAACCGCCCCGGAAGCGGTTGTGAAGAATGCCGGTTTCAAGACCGACCAGGATGCGCCGGTTATCGAAGGCCCGGATGCGCTGGGCGATTATGACGGCGTGGTGATCGGCGTGCCGACGCGATACGGGAATATGTGTTCGCAGATGCAGGCCTTCTGGGATCAGACGGGGCCGCTCTGGCAGAAGGGCGCGCTGATCGGCAAGGCGGGCGGAGCGTTCACCTCGACCGCGTCCCAGCATGGCGGGCAGGAAACAACGCTGCGCGCGGTGCAGACGATGCAGCTGCACCACGGCATGGCGGTGATCGGCGTGCCCTATAGCTGCACCGGTCTGGTCGGCGTTGACGAGGTTTCGGGCGGCACGCCCTATGGCGCTTCCACTATCGCGGACGGCGACGGCAGCCGGCAGCCCTCGGATAACGAGCTGGGCATCGCCCGCTTCCAGGGCGAGCATTTCGCGAAAATGGCGAAGAAGCTGGCGGCCTAGGCCTTGCCGGTCGCGGCGGGGTCCGGCGTGTCGGCGGCGCGCCAGAGATAAAGCGCGGCATAGCTGCGCCACGGGCTGAAGGCCTCGCCAATTTCGCCGAGCTGTTTGGGGCTGGGGGCGTCCTCCAGCCCCGCCGCTTTCCGCCAGCCCTGCCGCACGCCCAGATCGCCGGTCGGCCAGATATCGGGCCGGGCGAGCGTGAAGAGCAGGAACATCTGCGCCGTCCATTCGCCAATCCCGCGCACCGCCGTCAGGCGCTGGATCACCGCGTCGCCATCCATGCTCTCGCAAAGCCGGCGCTCAGGCACTTCGCCCGCGTCGGTTTTCCGCGCCAGATCAATCAGGGCCAGCGCCTTGTTGCGGGACAGCCCGGCGCTGCGCAGATGCTCGATATCGGCTTCGGCCAGAATGGCGGGCGGCGGCGGACCCTCGCCGCCATACAGGGCGGCGAAACGGCCATAGATCGTGGCGGCGGCCTTTCCCGAAAGCTGCTGATAGACGATGTGCCGGGACAGCGCCTCATATGGCGTGTCGGGTTTTGCCTCCAGCGTAAGAACGCCGTGCTGTTCGATCAGCGCGCCGAAAGCGGGATGGGCGCGGGCCAGGCTGTCGGCGGCGTCCTTGCTCACTGCGCGTCCTGTTCGTTCTCCACCGGGGCGCCGGTCTCGTCACGAATGTCGAAGGTTGCGCCGGAAAGCCGGGGCAGGGATTCCAGCTGCGGCTTGATGGCGTCCAGATCGCCCACCACGACAAGGATCATGTTGTCCAGTTGCAGGCGCTGGGCGGCGGTCTGGCGCATGTCTTCGGCGGAGACGTCCAGAACGCGGGGGACATAATCCTCCAGCCAGTCGCCGGGCAGATCGTGGAAATCGGTGAAGGCGATCTGGTCGATCAGGCCCCAGGGGGAGGCGTTCTTCAGCACGAAAATACCGGCCATGTAGTTGCGCGTGCGCTCGGCCTCGTCCTTCGGCGGGGCCTCTGCGCCAAGGCGCTCTATTTCCTTGAAGACCTCCCCGAGCGCGGCCCCGGTCACGTCGGTCGTGACGTCGGCGCGGAAGCGCCAGTAACCGTCCTGGTAATTGTACAGGATCTGCGAGGTGGGGGAGTAGGTATAGCCCTTGTCCTCGCGGATATTCTGGGTGATGCGGGAGGAGAAAGACCCGCCGAGCAGGGCATTGGTCACTTCCAGCGGAATGGCGTCCTCATTCTCCGGTCCGAAAACGGGCAGGCCCAGATATATGGTGGATTGCGGCGCGCTGGCGCGCGGCACCAGAATGACTTCCGGCCCCATGCGCGGATCGGGCGGGGCGACCAGCGGCGCCGGGCCTTCGCGCCAGTCTCCGAAGCTCTCGCGTATTGCCGCTTCCGCGGCGTCGCGGTCGAACCGGCCGGCGATATAGATATGGGTGCGCTCCGCGCCAAAATTCTGCTCGTAATAGGCGCGCACGTCGTCAATCTCATAGGAGCGCAATTGCGCCTCTGTCGGGAAGACGCGGCCATAGGGGTGGTCGCCGTATAGCGCGCCGAGAAAGGCGGAGGCGGCCTGCCCGCGCGGCTGGCTGAGCGCGACGGAGAGATTGCGGATGAAGTTGGCCTTCACGCGCTCCATGTCGTCTTCGGGCAGGGCGGGACGTTGGATCACGTCGCCCATCAGGGCGATGGCGTCCGGCGCGTGGCCGGAGAGGACGGCCATGTCGAACGCGGTGACGTGGGGGTCGACGCCGACCTCCAAATCGCCGCCCATTTCGGCGGCCGCGATGGCGATTTCCTCGCCCGTCCGCTCGCCCGCGCCTTCACTCATCAGCTCCGCGGCGATATCGGCCAGCCAGGTATTCTCGCCCTCATTGACATTGCCGGTGCGGATACGCGCGCTGATCGTGGCTTTTGGCGCGAGGCCGAACGGGATGAAGGTGATCTCCAGGCCGTTATCCAGCTCGACCGTGTCGATCTCCGGCAAATCGAAATTCTTCGGCTCGCCGGCTTTTGGCCGTTCGGCCAGCCAGTCGCCGTCATTGCCGCCGGTTTGCGCGCCGGCGGGCAGCGCGATGAGCAGGGCGAAAAGCGTGATGAGGCGTGCCATGATCGTCCGCTCCTATTGCTGATCCTGCGCCGCGCCCGGCTCTATCCGCAGGACGGTGCGGTTGCCGGGGCGCAGATATTCTTCGGCGGTTTCCAGCATCAGGGCCGGGGTGACATTGTCGAAGCCGCCCTCGATGCGGTTGATCCGGGCCGGGTCGTCGTCGAACAGGGCGAACGAGGCCAGCAGGTCAACCAGGCCGAAACGGGTGGGCGAGTCCACCACGCCGTAGAATTCCGAAAGCAGCTTGGTTCTGGCGCGCGCCAGTTCCGCCTCTGTCACCGGCTCGGCGCGCAGGCCTTCAACCACCCCGTCCACCGTGGTCATGATCTCTTCCGGCGTGAATTCCTCGCCATGGATCATGGCGGCGGTCCACAGCATCGGCCCGTCATAATTGAACATATTGCCCAGCAGATTGATGCCGCCCTCGACGCCGGAGGCGTAGCCCTTGTCCTTCACCAGAGCCTGATAGAGACGGCTGTCCTCGCCCTGGATCAGGATCTGGTCCAGCAATGCCATGGCGTAATATTCGTCCGTGCCGCGTTCGGGCATGTGATAGGCGAAGGCCAGCGCCGGCCGCGGCGCCAGCGGATCGGTCTTGGCGGCGGTTTTCTCTTCTTCCTGACGCGGTTCGGAGATGTCGGGCAGGGTGATGGCGTCGCCCTGCGGGATAGGACCGAAATATTTTTCGACCCATCTGGTTGCTTTTGCGGGGTCGAAATCGCCCGCGATCACCAGCACGGCATTGTTCGGGGCGTAATATCTGTCGTGGAAGTCGCGCGCATCTTCCAGCGTGGCGGCCTCCAGATCGTCCAGCGCGCCATAGAAATTATGCGCGTTATACCAGTTCTCATTGGCGTATTGCGGCATGTCGAGCCACGGAAAACCGCCATAGGGCTGGTTCAGGACGTTCACCTTGACCTCATTGGCCACGACGCCTTGCTGGTTCGCCAGCTTTTCCTGGGTGATGTCGGGGAAGGCCATGCGGTCGGCCTCGATCCACAGCACAGGTTCGAGCGCGCTGGAGGGAACCACCTCGAAATAATTGGTGAAATCGAAGCGCGTGGAGCCGTTATTTACGCCCCCCGAACCATTGATGAGCTTGTCGAACTCGCCCTTTTCGGCATGGCGCGAGCCCTGAAACATCAGATGCTCGAATAAATGCGCAAAGCCGGTGCGGTCGCGCGGCTCGATCCTGAAGCCGATGCCGTAATAGACGCCGACCGTGACGGTGGGGATGGTCGAATCCGGCACCATGACAACGCGCAGGCCGTTATCCAGCGTCTGGTAGCTGACATCAATGCGGATGCCGGATTCAGCACTATCGGCCGGCGCCGCCGTTTCCGGCGGATCCTGCGCGTCCTCGCGCCCGGAATCGTCCGGGCCGCAAGCGGCGAGAAGGGAAAAGGCGGCGATGGCCGCAAAAAATCTTATAGACACCCTGGTCATCTCAATCCCCCCACGCATTTCAAGCCCCGCCGCGATTGCAGTCCGCGCGGGCCGTTCCGTCAAGAGCGCGAAACGCTCCGTGAAGCCAGTTTCACCCGGCGGACAGAAGACGGACATTCGCAGGACATATATCGCGCGCCGGATCAGGCCAGAAGGAACAACTGTACGCTGGCATAGCCGGCGGCCAGCAGCAGGCCCGCCTCCCGGTTCGATTTGAACAGGCCCAGACAAAGCGCCCCGTCATCGGGGCGGAAGCGCGCGGCCTGCCAGCCCAGATGGGCCGCGAAGGGCAGGGCCGCCAGCGCGGCAATCCATGAAAGACCGGCCGCGTAGCCCGCCGCCGCCGCGGCGATCGCGCAGACGGCGTAGAAAGCGGAGACCCAGAGCGGCGCATGGGCGCCGAACAGGCGGGCCGTGGATTTCACCCCGATCAGCGCGTCGTCTTCCTTGTCCTGACAGGCATAGATCGTGTCATAGCCGAGCGTCCAGAACACAAGGCCCGCATAGAGGATCAGTCCGGGCGCGCCGAGCGTTCCCGATGCGGCGGCAAAGCCGACCAGCGCCGCCCAGTTGAAGGTCAGGCCCAGCCAGGCCTGCGGCCACCAGGTCAGGCGCTTCATGAATGGATAGCCCGCGACGAGCGGGATGGAGCCAAGCGCCACGATCTGCGCCGGCAGGGGGAGCAGCAAGAGGACCGCCAGCCCGGCCAGACACTGGGCCAGAAGAAAAGCCCAGGCGGCGCGCAGCGTGACCGTCCCGGCCGCCAGCGGTCGGTCGGCGGTGCGGGCGACCTGCGCGTCCAGGTCGCGGTCCACGATGTCATTATAGGTGCAGCCCGCGCCGCGCATGGCGACCGCGCCAAGGGCGATCAGCAAGGCCCAGAGAAGGTCCGCCGCGCCATAGCCCCGGCCGATCCCGGCCAGCGCGATCCCGGCCCAGCCGGGCAGGCCCAGCAGCCAGAAACCGGCGGGACGGTCATAACGCGCCAGCCGCAGATAGGGACGGATGGCGCGCGGTGCGCGGTCGACCCAGCTTTGCGGCAGGCTGTCCTGAACGCGGCGGTCTTCGGAGCGCGTGATCATGGGAACCCGGAATAAGGACAAGGCGCGGTTCCGCCAAGGCGTCCGCGGCGCCTGGAAATGAAAACGGCCCCGTCTTCATGTGAAAACGGGACCGTCATTTCAATGTTGCAGCGGGCGCGTCAGGCGGCGCTGGCGCCCGGCGTCAGCCGCTCCACGGTTGTCTTGACGATTATCATCACGGACGCGGCGGCCAGAACCACGCCATAGCTGGACAGGATCGCGGTCAGATACTGGCCGAGTTCCGGAATCGGGCCCAGCGCGCCGGCGCCGCCGGCGATCAGGAAGATGGCGGCGACCAGAACGCCCCGGCGATGTTCAAGTGAAACGAACCATCCGCCGGCGAGTCCCAGAATAACCAGGATCAGGCCTGCGTATTCGAATGTTACGAATGCAAAGATGATTGCGGCCAGAACGGCGACCGCCCAGATAATTTTAGCCAAAGACATGCTTTGCCTCCCCATTTTTTTATCGCCCGCGAATCGATTTCTTCGCGTGGCGCGCGAATACGCTAAGTCCAACATGACGAAACGATCAAGCTTTTATTAAACGCAGCGCGCGGGCCGCCGGGCCGGGGCGGGGGCGTTTCACAGATGTGGTTGACAATCATTCGCATTTGCATGAAAGATACGGCCATGATCGTTTGTCTCTGCAATCGTCTGAACGACAAGAGCGTGCGTCAGGCCATCCAGACCGGCGCGCAGAAGGCCGAGGACGTTCATGCCAGCTGCGGCGTGGAAGTCAGCTGTGGCGGCTGCCTGAACCATATCGAGGGCATGCTGCGCGAGATCGAGACGGGCGATACGCTGCGCGAGACTGTCGCGGCCTGAAGATTGGCGTCTGGCCATGATCGCCGGCGGCGATTAGCATGCCTGCATGCAAGGCGATTCCAAAGTTATCCAGTATCTCAATGACGCGCTGACGCACGAGCTCACCGCGATCAACCAGTATTTCCTTCATTCCCGCATGCTCGGGAACTGGGGCATCTCTGTCCTGGCCAAGAAGGAGTACGAAGAATCGATCGATGAGATGAAGCATGCCGACACGCTCATCGAACGGGTCCTGTTCCTGGACGGGCTTCCCAATCTTCAGCGCCTGAACAAGCTGAAAATTGGCGAGGATGTCCTGGAAATCCTGGAATGCGACCTTGAGTTGGAGAAAGAGGCGCTGATCCTCTATCGCGACGCGGTGGAGCATTGCGAGGGCGTCCGCGACTATGGCAGCCGCGATCTGTTCGCCGATATCCTGCGCTCCGAAGAAGACCATGTCGATTATCTGGAAACCCAGATCGAACTGATCGGCCGCATCGGTATCGAGCGGTACATCCTGCTGCAGTCCGAGCCGAACGAGACCTGAGGCTTGCTCTGTCCACAGCATGTGGATTAACGCTTACTGCAATCAAGTCGCTGATATAGAAGCGGTTTAACCTGTCATTAAGGTTAATATCCCCACCCTGGCCACAGGGGAGGGCAGAATGCTCGAAGGACCCGCTATGAGCCGGACAGACTCAGACAATACCCAGTTTCGCGCCGTTGGCCGGCGCCTCGCCTCGCGTTACGCGCCATCCCTGCTGGAGCAGCCGGATGCGGCGCTGGAGCCCTTGATCCGTGAGATCGAGAGCCGCGACGCGGCGAACGACCATGAACCGCCAACCGGCAAGAAGGCGGTCTAGGCGGCGCCCGGTTCTAGTCCGCCGGGGCGGGCCATGATTCCAGTTCGTCCAGCAAGCGCGCATTAAATCGCTCCGGCGCCTGGATATGAGGCGAATGAGCGAGATCGGGGAATTCGATCAGGCGGGCTTGCGGAATACGGCCCGCCGCGTCCTCGCCCAGAACCGAATAATCGCCAAGGCGTGACTTTACGGCCTCTGGCGACCAGCCCTTGCCGATGGCGGTATTATCCTTCTCTCCGATAAAGAGAAGCGTGGGAGCCGTGATGGTTTCCAGCTCGTGGATCACGGGCTGGGTGAAGACCATGTCGGTGGTTCTGGCCTGGCTCCAGGCGACGATATCGCTCTCATCGCCGCGATACATTCCGGCCAGCATATCCACCCAGCGGTCATACTCGTCCCGCCATTCTCCCGCGTAATAGGTTGATTTCTGATAGGCTTTAATGCCCTCGGCGCTGGTCTGCTTCTGGCTTTCAAACCAGGCGTCGACGCCCAGATAGGGCACGCCTTTCGCTTTCCAGTCCTCCAGCCCGATCGGATTGACCAGAACCAGACCGGCGGTCGAATCCGGGAACTGCATCGCATAACGCATGGCCAGCATGCCGCCCATGGAATGGCCCATGACGATGACCGGACCGGCATTTTCAGAGTCCAGCAGGGCATGCGTGTTCGCCGCCAGCTGGTGCAGGGAATATTGATAGGCGGCGGGCTTGGAGGATTTGCAAAAGCCGATCTGGTCAGGCGCGATGACGCGATAACCGGCTTCCAGCAGCGGCCCCATCACCCCTTCCCAGGTCGCCGCGCAGAAATTCTTGCCATGCAGCAGGACAATCGTCTGGCCGTTCGCCGTCTCGGGCGTGACGTCCAGATAGGTCATCTGCACGTCCTCTCCCTGTGAGGAGAAATCGAACGTCTGCACGGGATAGGGGTAATCGAAGCCTTCCAGCATCGGCCCGTAAGCGGGCGGCGTCTCATCCGCTGCGGCCAGGACAGGCGCGGCGGCGAACAGCAGGAGCGAGGCGAGAACGGTTTTCAGGGTCACGATCAGCCCGCCGCCACGGTCTTGCGATTGACGAATTCGCGGATGCCGTCCTGAGCCAGCTCCCGGCCATAGCCGGACTTCTTGACGCCGCCAAAGGGCAGGCGCGGGTCGGAGGCCGTCATGTCATTGATGAAGGTGGCGCCGGCCTGCAGGCGTTCGATCGCCTGTTCCTGCTCCGCCTCATCCTTCGTCCAGATGACCGAGGACAGGCCATAGCGATGGTCATTGGCCAGCGCGATGGCGCGGTCCAGATTGACCGCGCGGAAGAATAGCGCGACGGGGGCGAAAATCTCGTCGTCATAGGCGGGGGAGCCGGGGGATATCTCCTCCAGAATGCCGGGCCGGTAGAAAGCGCCGGGCCCGTCCATCACCTCCGCGCCCCATGTGCGCACGGCGCCAGCCTCGATGGAATCGAACACCTGGGCGTGGATATCCTCGCGCGCCTTTTCGGAGACGAGCGGGCCGATATCGGTGTCCCCGTCCATCGGGTCGCCGACCTTCAGCGCCTGAAGTTTCTCAAGGAACAACGCCTTGTAATCCTCATAGACATCCTCGTGAACGATGAAGCGCTTGGAGGCGATGCAGGACTGGCCGTTATTGATCGTGCGCGCCTTCACGCCGATCTCGGCGGCTTTCTCCAGATCCGCGGAAGGCATGACGATGAAGGCGTCCGAACCGCCAAGCTCCAGCACGGTTTTCTTGATTTCGGCGCCGGCGGTTCCGGCGACGGCGGAGCCCGCGGGCTCGGACCCGGTCAGGGTGGCCGCCTTGATGCGGTCATCCTTCAGGACGCGCTCGACCCGGTCAGAGCCGATCAGAAGGGTGGTGAAGGCGCCGTCCTCGAAGCCGGCCTTTTTGAAAATTTCTTCGATCGCCAGCGCGCATCCGGAAACGTTAGAGGCGTGTTTCAGCACGCCGGCATTGCCCGCCATCAGGGCCGGCGCGGCAAACCGAATGACCTGCCAGAACGGGAAATTCCACGGCATCACCGCCAGAACCGGGCCAAGCGGCAGGTGGCGCACGAAGGATTTTGACTTGTCCGCCTCGATTGCCTCGTCGGCGAGGAAGCTTTCCGCGTTGTCGGCATAGAAGCGGCACGCCCAGGCGCACTTCTCAGCCTCGGCGCGGGCCGCCGTGATGGTCTTGCCCATCTCCGACGTCATCAGCTTGGCCCAGCGGTCCTTGTCCTGCTCCAGGATATCGGCCGCCTTGCGCATCTTTTCCGCGCGGCTTGCGAAGTCCGTTCGCCTGAGACTGGCGCAATAGGACTCCGCCTGCGTCAGCGCCTTGTCGATATCGGCGTCCGATGTGGGCTCATAGGTCTGGATGGTTTCGCCGGTGGCGGGATTGACCGATTTCAGGCTCATGGCGCGGACCTCTCTGAAGGGCGGAGCGTTGACGGGGCGTTCGCCCCTGATAAGACGCCAGATATGGCCGTTGTTCCACGACTTTTCATCGACGCCGCGCTGGGAAAAGGCGCGGAAATCGCGCTGGAGAAGGATCAGGCGCATTACCTGGTCAATGTCATGCGCCGCAAGGACGGCGATCCGGTGCGCGTGTTCAACGGAAAGGACGGCGAATGGCGCGCCGAAGTCGCGCAGGCGACCAAGCGCGCAGCCACGATAAAGCTGGCGGAACAGACGCGTCCGCAACATGCGCCGCCCGATCTGTGGCTGCTGTTCGCGCCGGTGAAAAAATCCCGCACGGACTTCATTGTCGAAAAGGCGACCGAGCTGGGCGCGGCGCGCATCGCGCCGGTCTTCACGCGCTATACCAACAGCGAGCGCGTGCGCATGGACCGCATGGAGGCGCTGGCGCGGGAGGCCGCCGAACAGACCGAACGGCTGGACCTGCCCGATATCGCGGAGGCGCGGACCCTGGATCAGACGCTGGACGGCTGGGACGCGGCGCGGCCGCTGATCTATTGCGATGAGGGCGGGGAGGTTCCGCCGATGCTGAAGGCGCTGGGCGGACTGGAGACCGGCAAACTCGCCGTTCTGATCGGGCCGGAGGGCGGGTTTTCCGAGGATGAGCGGGCGCGCCTGAAATCGCTGGATTTCGTGCGGCCGGTCAGCCTTGGCCCGCGCATTCTGCGCGCCGACACCGCCGCCGCCGCGGCGCTGGCGCTGATCCAGAGCGCATGGGGCGATTGGGACTAAGTTTGCGGTTGCGCGCTTGCGAAGTCCGGGGCCGCGTCCTAACTCCCGCTATTACTCACAAGCCGTCCGAGGCCGCATGTCCGCCAATTTCGAAAACAATCGGCCTATCGAGTCGAAATCCGACCTGATCGAGGCGCTGGCCCAGGGCGGCAAGCCTCAATCCGAATGGCGCATCGGCACAGAGCACGAGAAGTTCGGCTTCCGGCTCGCCGATCATGGACCGCTTCACTATGAGAGCGACGGTCCCAGCGTGCGCAAGATGCTGGAGGGCATGGCGCGATTCGACTGGGAAATTGTCGCCGAAGACGGCAAGCCGGTGGCGCTGAAACGCAATGGCGGCTCCGTCACGCTTGAGCCGGGCGGACAGTTCGAGTTGTCCGGCGCGCCGCTGGAAACCCTGCACCAGACCTGCGCGGAGGTGAATCGCCACCTGAAAGAGGTGCGTACGGTCGCCGACGAGATCGGCGCGGGGTTTCTGGGGCTCGGCTTCTCGCCGAAATGGAGCCTGGAAGACACGCCGCTCATGCCCAAGGCCCGCTACAAGATCATGCGGGACTACATGCCCAGGGTCGGCGCGCTGGGCCATCAGATGATGTTCCGCTCCTGCACCGTGCAGGCCAATCTGGATTTCGCGGACGAGGCGGACATGGTGAAGAAGCTGCGCGTGGCGCTGGCGCTGCAGCCGATTGCCACGGCGCTGTTCGCCAACTCGCCGTTCGCGGACGGCAAGCCGAACGGGTTCCTGTCCTACCGCTCCCATATCTGGACCGATACGGACGCGGCGCGCACCGGCACGCTGCCCTTTGCCTTCGAGGACGGTTTCGGGTTCGAGCAATATGTCGACTGGGCCCTGGACGCGCCGATGTATCTGGTGGTGCGCGATGGCCGGCTGATCAACGCGGCCGGGGAAAGCTTCCGCGATTTTCTGGACGGCAAGCTGCCGCAACTGCCCGGCCAGAGGCCCAATATCGGCGACTGGGAGACCCATCTTTCCACGCTGTTCCCGGAAGTGCGGCTGAAGACGTTCCTGGAAATGCGCGGCGCGGATTCCGGGCCGTGGTGCCGCCTTTGCGCCCTGCCGGCGTTCTGGGTGGGGCTTCTTTATGATTCCGCCAGCCTCGACGCGGCGTGGGATCTGGTGAAGGACTGGACGGCGGAAGAGCGCGAAACCATGCGCATGGAAGCCGCGCGCATCGCCCTGAAAACCCCGTTCCGCGGCCGTACGCTGCAGGATATCGCAAAACAGGCGCTGGATATTTCGCGCCAGGGCCTCAGCCGCCGTGAGCGCCTCAACGCGCATGGCGAGAATGAGTCGCTGTTCCTGGACGAAATACAGGAAATCGCGGACAGCGGCGTCACCCCGGCGGAGGCGCTTCTCGACTCCTACTATAATGAGTGGGGCGAGGACGTGGACCCGGTCTTCAAGACGCTGGCCTACTAGACTAGGCTCCGGCGAAAAGCCTAGCGCGCGGTTTCCTGTATCAGATTCTGGATGTCCCGGGCCGGGGGCGCGCCGAACATGCGGCTATATTCCCGGCTGAACTGCGTCGGGCTTTCATAGCCGACTTCGAACGCCGCGTCTGACGCGCCCAGATGTTCTGTAAACATCAGGCGGCGGGCCTCATTGAGGCGCATTTTCTTCTGATACTGAAGCGGGCTCATCGCCGTTAAGGCGCGGAAGTGATTGTGAAACGCCGAACTGCTCAATCCCGCCCTGTACGCGAGATCCCCGACCCTCAGCGGTTTGTCGAAATTGTCCTTCAGCCAGTCGATGGCGCGGGCAATACGGTAGCTATGACTTTCGGCGGATATAAGCTGATAAAGGCGGGGGCCCTGTTCGCCGATCAGCAGGCGGTAGGAAATTTCCTGCATGAGGAGGGGCGCCAGCGCGGGGATGTCCTCCGGGGACTCCAGAAGATCGATCAGGCGCTCGATCGCGTTAAGCAGCGGCGGTGACACCTCGCTGACGGCGATTCCGCCACGATTGACCGGTTGTTTCTGCGGCGGGCGTTCACGCTCCAGCATCATCCGGGCGATGCCCTTCAGATCGAGCTCCAGTGTGAGGCCGAGATAGGGCGCCCCCTTTGTCGCCTCGATGATCTGCGACACTACCGGCAGGTCGACCGACGTGATCAGGAATTGAGAGGCGTCATACACATAGGCGTTGTCGCCCAGGAAAAGCCGCTTCCGCCCCTGCCCGATGAGGCAGATGCTGGGGGCGAGCATGTAACTGGTCGGTTCGGTCGGATGCGGCCAGCGATGCAGGGTCAGCCCTGGGACCGGCGTGTCCGCTTGGTTCTTGCCGGCGGTCCATTTGGCAATTCGTTTTGCGAACGCGGCGGACCCCGCTGAAGGGTTTCGCTCGCTTTTTCCTGCGCTTGGTTTATTATAAGTCATTGCTATTTATAATTAATATCCATTTTTCTATTCCCGGAATGAAGCCAAACCTAGCATTTCGTTCCTCCGCGCTACAATCCGAAATTATCCATACAAATAGAAATAGGCAAGAATTGGAAAGGATCGCGCTAACGCTCTGCGAGCCGGCTGCGATACGTTCAGAGCGTTGCCGGGGCCGCTCAACGGCCCTGGGCCCGAACGATCCATTCTCAGCGAACGGAGCTCGAAATGCGCAAGCTGAAACTCACTGGCTCTATCGCCAGCGCGCTTGTCCTGATGTCGGTGGTCAGCTCCCCGGCCGTTTCCCAGGACCTGTCTGACGGGGCTGACAATTTCTACCGCAGCCAGGAGGTCGCCATGCAGAAGGTCGCCTTTGATAATCAGTACAAGATGCAAGTTGTCGGAAATCTGTTCACGCCGGAGGATTTCGACGAGACGAAGCAATACCCGGCCATCATCGTCGGTCACCCGATGGGGGCGGTGAAAGAACAGAGCGCCAATCTCTACGCCCAGAAAATGGCGGAGATGGGCTATGTGACCCTCTCCTTTGACCTCTCCTTCTGGGGCGAGAGCGCCGGCGAACCGCGCAATGCCGTGGCTCCTGACATTTATGTCGAGGACTTCAGCGCCGCGGTCGATTTCCTTGGAACCCAAGGCTTTGTTGACCGCGAACGCATCGGCGTGATCGGAATCTGCGGCAGCGGCGGCTTTTCGATCGCCGCGGCGAAGATCGATTCACGGCTGAAAGCTATCGCCACGGTCAGCATGTACGACATGGGCGGCGCGACCCGGAATGCCCTCAACAATTCGCAGACGCTTGAACAGCGTAAGGCGGTCATCGCGGACGCGGTGGAGCAACGCTATGTCGAATATGAAGGCGGCGAAATGGAATATACGGGCGGCACGGTCCACGAATTGACCGGGGATACGCATCCGATCCAGCGTGAATTCTATGATTTCTATCGCACGCCGCGGGGCGAATACACGCCGGAAAGTTCTTCGCCGGAGCTGACGACGCACCCGACCCTGTCGAGCAACGTCAAGTTCATGAACTTCTATCCGCTCAACGACATCCAGACGATCTCCCCGCGTCCGATGATGTTCATTACCGGAGACCAGGCGCACTCCATTGAATTCAGCCAAGACGCCTACGCGCGCGCGGCGGAGCCGAAGGAACTGGTCCTCGTCCCCGGCGCCGGACATGTCGACCTCTACGACCGTGTGGAACTCATCCCCTGGGATAAGCTCGAGACGTTCTTCGAGACGAACCTCTAGCGCGCGAGCCCGAGAAAAAACAAAGCCCGCCGCCGCTGACCGAATGGACGCGGCGGCGGGATCATCAAGCAAGGAGTTCGATAGGCATGGCCACGAACAGGAACAATCCGATCATATCCGCCGGCGTTTCCCGCCGATGGAGCGGCGCCGCCGCCCGGCTGGCTGCAGCGCTCACGCTGGGCGCTTTTCTCACAGGCTGCGCGGCGGCGTCCGCCGGCACAGAAGATTCAAACGGAGACACCCCCATGAAGATCCTACGGCACGCCGATCCCGCAACCATTGAGGGACCGGCCGAGTGGTTCACCGGCAAGGCCTGGATTGAGCCGATCGTGAACGATCCCGAGGCGCCGTCCAATGTCACGGCCGCTCGTGTTACGTTTGAACCGGGCGCCCGGACCAACTGGCACAAACACCCGCTTGGCCAGCTTCTGATCGTGACAAGCGGCGTTGGCTGGACCCAGGTCGAAGGCGGACCCAAGGTCGAGTTCCAAGCCGGGGACGTCATGGATTGCCCGCGGGACAAGAAACACTGGCACGGCGCAACGCCGGATGCGGAGATGACGCACATCGCTGTTCAGGAGAAGCTGGACGGGGAAAATGTCGAGTGGCTCGAACCGGTCACTGACGAAGAATACCTAAGGTAAAGCCGCTTAGGCGCCGCGCCTCCCGGGGCGGCATAAGGGCGGATGCTGGCCTTGCCGGCCTCTGCGACAGGTAACCGGCGCTACTGCGCATGAGCCCGTTATCCGCCTTGCCACCCCTGCTTTCCGTTCTGTTAAAAACCCCGTGAGGGATGCTTGGCGCTTTTCAATCGCCGTGCTCTAGTGCGCGCCGACACAAAAACGCCATAACGGAATAAGGGGAGACGGCGTGAGCGATACCAACGCGGCTGTTGAAAGGGTATGGAACGACCATAGTTTCTTTGGTCATCCAAAAGCCCTTCTGATCCTGTTTTTCACCGAGATGTGGGAGCGCTTTTCCTATTACGGGATGCGCGCCCTGCTCATCCTGTACCTGACACAACATTTCCTGTTCTCCGATCAGCGTTCGGCGATGATCTACGGCGCGTACACCGCGCTGGTTTACGTCATGCCGGTGATCGGGGGCACGCTGGCCGACCGCTATCTGGGGTCGCGCAAAGCGGTGACATTCGGCGCAATCCTTCTGGTGCTGGGCCATTTCGGCATGGCGTTCGAAGGGACGCGGGCCGAAGAAACCGTGAACTATGCCGGCTCCGAATACGAGCTGGTGGTTGAAGGGCGCGGCGACGAAACGATGAATTTCCTGGTCTCGGAAGCCGGCCGCACGCCGGTCTCCTTCGCCGAGGAAGGCATCGTGTTCGAGGACGCGGCCCCGGCCGGCCTTCCCGGCACGATTCCCGCGGACGAATACGAGATCACGGTTCAGAAGAACAATTTCTTCCTGAGCATCTTCTACCTGTCCCTGGCGCTGATCATTTCCGGCGTCGGCTTCTTGAAAGCCAATATCTCCACCATCGTGGGCGACCTCTACCGGCCTGACGATCCGCGGCGGGATGGCGGTTTCACCATCTTCTACATGGGCATCAATCTGGGCGCGGCCTCGTCATCGCTGCTTTGCGGCTGGCTGGGCGTCGCCTATGGCTGGAAATACGGCTTCGGCCTTGCCGGCATCGGCATGCTTCTGGGCCTGCTGGTATTCCTGTGGGGTCAGAAATTCCTCGCCGGGCTGGCCGAGCCGCCCAACCGGGAAGACCTCAAGTCCAAGGTGTTCGGACCGATCAACAAGGAATGGATGGTCTATCTGGGCGGCGTCGGCATGGTGCTGGTCTCCTGGATCCTGATCATGAACGAGGCGTTCGTCGGCGACCTGCTGAACGTGTTCGGCCTGTTCATGATGGCGGTGATTATCGGCCTGTCGCTATTTGTCTTCGGGCGGCCGGAGGACGGCAAGAATCCCAAGATGGAAATCGGGCTGTTCGTGCTGGGCTTCCTGATCATGGCCGTGCCGATCCTGTGGTCGGCCGGCGTGACGCTGGGCATTGCCGAGGCGGCCCCGCAGGCGCTGATTACCTGGCCGCTGGCCATCGGGGCGATCCTGGTGGCGGGCGTCGTGGTGCTGGACGTGATGAAGATTCCGTCCGTGGACCGCGACCGGATGCTGCTGGCGCTGTTCCTGATCATGCTGCAGCTGCCCTTCTGGGCGCTGTTCGAGCAGGCGGGTTCGTCCCTGAACCTGTTCACCGACCGCGTGGTCGACCGCAGCGTGTTCGGCCTGTTCACCGTGCCTGCGCCGGTGTTCCAGTCGCTGAACGCCATCTACATCTTCACCCTGGCGCCGCTGTTCGCCTGGCTCTGGGTGGCGCTGGCCAAGCGCGGGCTGGAGCCCAACACGGTGGCCAAGTTCGGCCTCGGCATCCTGCAGCTGGGTCTGGGCTTCATCGTGCTGGTGCAGGGCATCAACATGACCGCCGCGGCGGCGCTGGTGCCGGTGATCTGGATCTTCCTGATCTACCTGCTGCACACCACGGGCGAGCTTTGCCTCTCCCCGGTGGGCCTGTCGGCGGTGACCAAGCTGTCCGTGCCGAAGGTTGTCGGCATGATGATGGGCGCGTGGTTCCTGGCCTCGGGCTTCGGCAACTATCTGGCCGGCATCATCGCCGCCAGCACGGGCGCCGAGACCGTGGGCGGCCAGATCGTCAATATGGAAGCGGCCAAGGACCAGTACGCCAGCGTCTACATGAATGTGGGCATCGTGGCGGTGGTCATCGCGGTGATCGTGCTGGTGCTGTCGCCCTTCCTGAAGCGGCTGGGGCATGGCCGGGCCGAGTCCCTGAAGCCGCATCCGACTGAAACGGAAGCGGGCGGCCCGTCGCTGGACCGCACCTCGGGCGCGCCGTAAGCCTGGTCTGAGCCGTTGAATGAGAAAGGCCGCGGAGGATGATCCTCCGCGGCCTTTTCTTTTGCGCGATCGCACAGCAGAGCGGACTAGAAGGTGCCGCGGAAGGTCAGATAGCCGGTTACGCCGTTCTGTTTCTCGCGCGTTTCATAGGCGGCGAGCTGTCCGATATCGCGCGGGCCGTCGAAGAAATCCCGGCGGCGGGCGAAATCGACATTGCCGATATTCTCCAGCGACAGGCGCACGGTGACGCCCGGAACGCGGGTGGTCTCGACAAAAACGTCCAGATCGCCGGGCCCGTTCTCGAACCGGCGCACCTCGTCGATGAAATACAGCTCGACGTCGCCGCCCTGATAATAGTCGAAGCCGTAGGAAAATTTCCGGTCGGGGAAGTCCTGCCGGAACTCGACATACCATTCCTCGTGCCGCCGGTCGGAGAAGATGCGGGTGCGGCCCGTGACCGGATCGGTGACGCTGGAATCGCCGGTTTCCGCATAGGCTTCCAGCTGCGCATTGGTCAGGCCAAGGCGGTCCAGCGGCGCGGTCGCGCTGACCCGGGCGCGCCAGTAATCGCCGTCTCCCAGATTGCCCGGCGCGTCGAAACGCTTGCCCGGTTCGCCGATGGGAATGAGATCCTGAACCTCCTCGACATACCCGAACTCGCCCAGCAGCGTGATGACGCCCTCTGTCCAGAACCGCTTTTCCCATTCGCCGCGCAGCCGCCAGGTGCGCTGCGGCTTGAGGTCCGGATTGCCGACATTGGTCTGGTCATCGCTGAGCGAGGAAGAGGTAACAAAGTCGAAGAAGTTGAGCTGCGCCACCTCGCGTTCGGCCAGCAGGCGGATCTGGCGGTCGCTGGCGTAATCCCATGTCACGGCCAGGGACGGCTTGGGATAGATGAAGTCCCGTTCGGCCTGGGCGGAGCCGGACTGGGTGATGCGCGAAACCTCCACGGTCAGGCCCGGCTCGATGGTCAGGCGGTCGCTCGGCTCCCACACCCAGGAGGCAAACGCCTCGCCGCGATATTCCTCCACCTTGGCTTCGGTCACCGGCAGGGGAATAACCACGAAGCCATTGCCTTCATCGACGGTCAGATCGACATCGGATTCGAGGAAATTATAGGCGCCCTCGACCCCGAAATCGAAGGCGCTGCGCGGCGACTGAATCCATGTGACCACGCCGCGCAGGATGGATTCGCCCTCGTCATTGGCGATGGTCTGACGCGTTCGCTTGTTGAATCCCCCGGAGTCGAAGCGGCTGGAGGTCTGTTCGGATTGAAACTCCCGCAGTTTCTGCAGGCCGATCAGCTTGAAGGAAAGCGCCTCGCCGAAATCGCGCTCCACGTCGCCGCCGAAAGAGAAATTCTCGCTGCTGTCATCGATGAACAGTTCATCGAGCCGCAGGAATTCTCCGTCCGGACCGAAGGCGCGGCCCGGTTCGGGATATTCGTACCAGCGCCAGTCCGCGTCGGCGTTGGCGCGCACGGTCCAGGCCCCCAGCTCGATCTCCGTATTCCCGGCGATCTTGTAGTTGCGGAACGTGTCGCGGCCTTCCTCTTCACGCCGCTCGATCAGGGTCCCGTCAGGCCGGAACAGGAATTCCGGACCGTTCCAGGGCGCGCGGTAGCCGTCTGACTCGAAGCTGACCGTATAGTCGGCGCGCCCGGCCTGACCGGAATAGGAGGCCTCGCCGAACGGCACGACGGGTTCGCCTTCCTGAATCCGGAAATTGGCCTCCCAGGCGCCGCTGCCGCCGGATGCGCCCTCGGCGCGCACCACATTGACCACTTCGGTCTGGCCGCGCATGTCGATGCCGCTGACCGAGCCGCGAATATGCTCGACCCGCTCCACCTGGCTGGCCGGAATGCGCTGCAGGATGGAGCCGAGCGATTCCTTGGAGCTTGGCCGTTCGCCGTCGATCAGGACATTGCCGGCTGCGCCGCCAAAGCCGCGCACCGACTCGCCTTCATCCATGCTGAAGCCCGGAACCCTCTGAACCATGTCCAGCGCGGTCAGGGCGTTGAATGTCTCGAAAAAGACCGGCTGATAGGTCAGCACCGCTTCCGGTTTGGCGGGCTGAGCCGGCGTGTCGTCATCGGCAAAAGCGGCAAAAGGAAATATTGCCGCCGCGGCGCAAGCCGCGAGTAATGTGCGTTGCATGTTTGTCTGTCCCCACAAGAAAACGCCTCCCCGAGGGACAAGGTGACAGCGGAGAGGGCGTTTGACCCGTTAAGTTCGGGACACTGTTTTCACAACCCCGTGATAAGTCTATCCCGGAGGTAAGAATGTGAAATCATTGTAATAATGACCGGCGTGGAGGCGCGACCGGGGGGCTTTTAACCCGCGCCGCCCACCGTCAGTCCGGCGATCTTCAGGGTCGGCTGGCCCACGCCCACCGGAACGCCCTGACCGCCTTTGCCGCAGACCCCGATGCCCGGGTCCATCTTCATGTCGTTGCCGATCATTGAGATCCGGGTCAGCGCCGTCGGGCCGTCGCCGATCAGGGTCGCGCCCTTCACGGGGTGAAGGATCTTGCCGTTTTTCACGCGATAGGCCTCGGTGCACTGGAAAACGAATTTGCCGTTGGTGATGTCCACTTGGCCGCCGCCGAAATTCACCGCATAGACGCCGTCCTCCAGCGAGGCGACGATGTCGTCCGGGTCGTCCTGCCCGGCCAGCATGAAAGTATTGGTCATGCGCGGCATGGGCATGTGGGCGTAGGATTCGCGGCGGCCGTTGCCGGTCGCCTCCATGCCCATCAGGCGGGCGTTCAGGCGGTCCTGCATATAGCCGACCAGAATCCCGTCCTCGATCAGCACGGTGCGGTCGGTCGGCGTGCCTTCGTCGTCAATGGTCAGGGAGCCGCGGCGTTCGGCCATCGTGCCGTCATCGACGACGGTCACGCCCGGCGCGGCGACGCGCTGTCCCATGCGCCCGGAAAAGGCGGAGCTGCCCTTGCGGTTGAAGTCGCCTTCCAGTCCGTGGCCGACGGCTTCATGCAGCAGCACGCCGGGCCAGCCCGGACCGAGGACCACATCCATTTCGCCGGCCGGGGCGTTTTCGGCTTCCAGATTGACCAGCGCCTGACGCAGCGCCTCGTCGGCGGAGCCTTTCCAGGCGTTGGGCGTGATCCATTGTTCATAAGTGGTGCGCCCGCCCGCGCCGGCCGAACCGGCTTCGCGGCGGCCGTCTTTCTCGACAACGACGGAGACGTTCAGCCGCACCAGCGGCCGGGCGTCGCGGTAAAGCTCGCCGCCGGCGCGCAGGATTTCAATGTCGCGGCGCGAGCCGGCCAGTGAGGCGGTCACCTGAACCACGCGCGGATCTTTCGCGCGGGCATAGGCGTCGATTTCCTGCAGCAGCTTGACCTTGGCCTCGAAGGACGGGGCGGCGCTGGGGTCGACATCGGTATAGAGTTTGGCGTTGGTCCGCCGGGGCGGTTCGGCCATCCCGCCGGAGCGCCCGCGCTTGGCGCTCTCGGCGGCTTCGGCGGCCCGCTTCAGGGCGGGCACGCTCATCTCTGCCGAGTGGGCGTAGCCTGTGGACTCGCCCGCAACGCAGCGCAGGCCGAAGCCGCGCGTCAGGTCATAGGCGGCGGTTTTCAGCCGGCCATCGTCGAACACGAAGCTCTCTGATACGCCCCGCTCGATAAACAGCTCCCCGTCATCGGCGCCGGTCAGCGCCGCGTCGAGGATCGGCTCGGCGGCGTTCAGATCAAGATCGTCCTGCGGGGCGTCGAAGGGCATGGGAGCTCCTGAAGGTTTGGCTTTCCCTAGAGATAGCAGTCCAAGGGCCGGTTGCGAGTCCCCGCAAACAGTGGCGCCGGGCGCGTCAGCCCGTTTCGGTGACCGTGAATCTCTCCAGCTCCCGCCTTGGCATATCCCAGTCCGGGGCGAGTTCGGAGGCCTTCTTGTAATCGAAATAGGCCTCTTTCACGCGGCCGGTCTGTTCCAGGACAACGGCGCGGTTGAAATGGACAAGATGCGGCTCTTTCACCCCGAGGCTGAGCGCCTTGTCGAAATCGGCCAGCGCGGCGTCAAAGCGTTTCTGGGTTCTGAAGACCGTGCCCCGATTGGCGTAGCCCTCTCCGATCTCCGGCCGCATCCGGATGGCGGTCTGGTAGTCGGTCAGCGCGTCGTCGATCCGTCCGCCGCCCGCCGCGACGATGCCGCGATTGATGTGGGTGGCGGCCCGGTCGCGTCGCGACATGTCCTCGTCCAGCGCCTCGGTGCAGGTGCGCCAGGCGGACCGGGAGTAGTTTTGCGCCTCGGCCGCCTTGTAGCAGGCGGCCGCCGCGGTCTGGCCGATGACCAGTTGCCCGGCGCCCGCCGCGCCGGACATTCCGGCGGCGAGAAGGAAAACGGCAAAAATTGAATACGGCCTCATGGGAGCCTCCCGTCCTCTGGAGGCGCCGCGCGGCGGACCGTCAGTAAAACCGGCGCGTCGCGCGCGCCCTGATGACCTGTATCATACCACTTTTCGCCTGATGCGGGAAACATGAAGGGGGAATCCGGGCCGCGCCCTGCGACAGGATGCGCGCAGTTAAGACGCTGACTTGCATGTCGGGGGCTTCTATATTCGCGCGCACTTGGCTAAACGACGCCGTCAATTGACTCGTATTCCGAACAGGCGCCTTGATGGGCGGCTGTCTGCAGAGTGCTCGGGGATCCTATGATCGCATCCATTCTACACGCCGCCCTCGCGGCCGCTTCGCTTCCTGTCATGGGCGCGCCCGAAGACGGGCAGGTCGGTTTCCAGCAAGCCGCCACGCCGATCATGGAAATGCTGACCGGTTTTCACCTGTGGCTGCTGGTGATCATCACCGCCATCGTGCTGGTCGTTCTCGGCCTGATGCTGTGGGCCGTCATTCGCTACAACGCGAAGGTTCGCAAGGACCCGGCGAAATTCAGCCACAACACGCTGGTCGAGGTGATCTGGACCGCCGTGCCCGTGCTGATCCTGGTCGTGATCGCGGTGCCGAGCTTCAAACTGCTCTACTATCAGGATGTCGTTCCGGAAGCCGATCTGACGGTGAAGGCCACGGGCTATCAGTGGTACTGGGAGTATTCCTACCCGGATCAGGACATCTCCGTGACCTCGCTGATGCTGCCGGAAGAAGAGGCCGAGCGCCTTGACCGTCCGTATCTGCTGGCGACCTGGGACGGAACCGATTACGCGAATGCGGGCGCGCTGGTCGTGCCGGCGGGCGCGGTTGTGCGGGTCCAGACCACGGGCGCGGACGTGATCCATTCCTGGACCGTGCCGGCCTTCGGCGTAAAAACCGACGCCATTCCGGGCCGCCTGAACGAACTCTGGTTCCGGGTCGATGAGCCGGGGATCTATTTCGGTCAGTGTTCGGAGCTTTGCGGCAAGGACCACGCCTATATGCCGATCGAGGTTCACGTGCTGCCGACGGAGCAATTCACGGCCTGGGTCAACGAACAGACGGGCGGCGACACGCAACTCGCCGCCGCGGACACGCAGTAAGGAGCGTTTTTGGACATGGCGACCGCTGAAGCGCACGCGCACGACGATCACAAGCCGGGCTTTTTCACCCGCTGGTTCCTGTCGACGAACCATAAGGACATCGGAACGCTCTACCTGATTTTCGCGATCATGGCCGGCCTGGTCGGCGGCGCGATGTCATGGCTGATCCGCATGGAGCTGCAGGCGCCGGGCATCGGCGTGCTGACCGCCTTCACCGGCGGCGACCCCGAGGCGGCCAAGCATTTCTACAACATGCTGATCACCTATCACGGCCTGATCATGATCTTCTTCATGGTCATGCCCGCCCTGATCGGCGGTTTCGGGAACTGGATGGTGCCGCTGATGATCGGCGCGCCGGACATGGCCTTCCCGCGCATGAACAATATCTCGTTCTGGCTGCTGCCGTTCGCGTTCGCGCTGGCGGTGCTGTCCATGTTCGTGCCGGGCGTGGGCGCGTTCAACGGCTTCGCCGGGGGCTGGGTGCTCTACCCGCCGCTATCGACCATCGGACATCCGGGCGCGGCGATGGACTTGCTGATCCTGTCGCTGCATATCGCGGGCATCAGCTCCATTCTGGGCGCGATCAACTTCATCACGACCATCTTCAACATGCGCGCGCCGGGCATGACGCTGCACAAGATGCCGCTGTTCGCCTGGTCCGTTCTGGTCACCGCCTTCCTGCTGCTGCTGTCCCTGCCGGTTCTGGCGGGCGCCATCACCATGCTGCTGACCGACCGTAATTTCGGGACGACCTTCTTCGACCCGTCCGGCGGCGGCGACCCGGTGATGTTCCAGCACCTGTTCTGGTTCTTCGGCCACCCGGAAGTGTACATCCTGATCCTGCCGGGCTTCGGCATCATCAGCCACATCGTCTCGACCTTCTCCCGCAAGCCGATCTTCGGCTATCTGGGCATGGCCTACGCCATGGTCGCGATCGGCCTGATCGGCTTCATCGTGTGGGCGCACCACATGTACACGGTCGGCATGAACGTGAATCTGAAGGCCTATTTCGTGGCGGCGACAATGATTATCGCCGTGCCAACGGGCATCAAGATATTCTCATGGATCGCGACAATGTGGGGCGGATCGATATCGATCCGGACGCCCATGCTGTTCGCGCTGGGCTTCATCTTCCTGTTCACCGTTGGCGGCGTGACCGGCGTGGTTCTGGCCAATGCCGGCGTCGATCAGGCCCTGCACGACACCTATTACGTGGTGGCGCACTTCCATTACGTGCTGTCGCTGGGCGCGGTCTTCGCGATCTTCGCGGGCTGGTATTACTGGTTCCCGAAAATGTTCGGCTACATGTACAACCCGCTGATCGCGCGCATCCACTTCATCCTGACGTTTGTGGGCGTGAACATCATCTTCTTCCCGCAACACTTCCTGGGCCTGGCCGGCATGCCGCGCCGCTATATCGACTACCCGGAAGCGTTCGCGTTCTGGAACCACGTCTCCTCCATGGGCAACTATCTGTCGATGGCGGGCGTGCTGGTGTTCATGATCGGCATCGTGGAGGCGTTCCTGGTGCGCCGCCCCGCGGGCGCCAATCCGTGGGGCGAGGGCGCGACCACCCTGGAATGGTCGCTGCCGTCCCCGCCGCCGTTCCACCAGTATGAGGAGCTGCCGCGCATCCGCTAGAAGCGGGGCGCGGCCTCACCTCCCGCAAAGGGAGCCGGGCTGATCGAGATGAGCGATACAAGCGCAGCCATACCGGCGGGCGTCGCCAGCTGGCGTGATTTTGTCACGCTGATGAAGCCGCGCGTCATGTCGCTGGTGGTGTTCACCGCCGCGGCCGGGATTCTGGTCGCGCCGGGATCCATTCATCCGGTGCTGGCGGTGGCCTCCATCCTGTGCATTGCGTTGGGCGCGGGCGCGTCCGGGGCGCTGAACATGGGGCTGGAAGCGGTTCAGGATTCCCGCATGAGCCGCACGCGCGGACGCCCGACGGCCACGGGCCGGATCGCGGCGGCGGACGCGCTGGCCTTTGGCGGCGCGATCGCGATGTTTTCCGTGCTGGGCCTGGCGCTGGCCGCGAATTATGTCGCGGCGGGGCTTCTGGCCTTCACCATCTTCTTCTATGCGGTGGTCTATACGCTCTGGCTCAAGCCGCATACCGACCAGAATATCGTGATCGGCGGCGCTTCCGGCGCGCTTCCGCCCGTGGTGGCGTGGGCCGCGGCGACCGGCGCCGCGCCGCTGGAAGCCTGGATTCTGTTCGCCATCATCTTCATCTGGACGCCGCCGCATTTCTGGGCGCTGGCGCTGCTGGCCAAGGACGACTACGCCGCCGCGGGCTATCCCATGATGCCCAATGTGCGGGGCGATGACGCGACCCGCCGCCAGATCTGGATCTATGCGCTGCTGACCGCGGCGGTCGGGTTTGCCCCGCTGGCGGTGGCGCTGGGGGGCTGGGTCTATCTGGCAGCCGCCTCGGTCGCCACGGTCCTGTTCGTCGTTCCGGCCTGGCGCCTGCGCCGGGAGGGCTCGCCGAAGAACGCAAAGTCACTCTTCGCGGCCTCCATCCTGTACCTGTTCCTGCTGTTCGGCGCGCTGATCGCCGAACATGGCTTCGGTCTTTACGCGCCGCTGTTCGGGGCCGCGTGATGGCCGAAGAGGAAGACCGCACCGATCCGCTGACCGGCCGCCATGATCCGCAGGATCACCGGCCGCAGGGCTATCGCGCCCTGACGCCGGAAGAGATGAAGGCGCGCAAGCGGCGCAATCTGGCCATCGCGCTGGCGCTGGCGGGATTCGCCGTGTTCGTTTTCATCGTCACGGTGATCAATCTGAAGAACGGCATACCAGACAGGCCTCTCTGACATGTTCAAACTGTCCAACAAGATGATGCTGACCGGCGGCGTGGCTGTTGCGCTGGGCATGGTTGGCGCGGCTTACGCCGCGGTCCCGCTGTACAATCTGTTCTGCGCGGTGACCGGTTATGGCGGCACCACGCAGGTTGGCGGGGGCGAGGATGTCTCGGTCATCGACCGGACGGTGAATGTGCGCTTCGACGGCTCCGTCTCCCGCGGCATTCCGCTGAAATTCGAAGCGGCGGAGACGCGCGAGGGCCTAAAAGTAGGCGAACGCGCGCTGGCCTTCTACAAGGTGACGAACCAGGCCGATTACCCGGTCGACGTGACCGCCACCTATAATGTCACGCCCTACAAGGCGGGGCCGTATTTCGTGAAGCTGGAATGTTTCTGCTTCACCGCTCAGCGTTTCGAGCCGGGCCAGACGCAGGAGCTTGCGGTTCTGTATTACGTGGACCCGGAAATGGACGACGAAGGCACGCTCGACGACGTCCGGACCATCACCCTCAGCTACACTTTCTTCGAACAGAAAACGGACGGGGAAAGCGTGGCCGCTGCGGATGCGGCGGCAAGTCCCGCTTCCGGCGGCTAGCATCGGTTGCGGCGGCGTGATTTTTGAGGGTATAGCTCGCATCGACTTCTTTCCTGCGCCGGGGGTGGCGCGGGCCGTATGATTATAACCTAGCGGGGAACGCCATGGCGGATCACGCCGTCAAGCACGACTACCATCTTGTAAATCCCAGCCCGTGGCCGCTGGTCGGCTCCATCTTCGCCTTCGTCCTGGCGATCGGGCTGGTTGTCCTGATGAAGGGCTTTGTCAGCGACGCGGCGTCGCCGCTGCATTTCTTCTTCGGCGAAGGTCAGCCCTGGCTGCTGGGACTCGGCGCGCTGGGCATCATGTATGTGATGGTCGGCTGGTGGCGCGACGTGATCAAGGAATCGCGCAGCGGCGATCACACGCCCGTGGTCCAGATCGGTCTGCGCTATGGCATGATCCTGTTCATCGCCTCCGAGGTGATGTTCTTCGTCGCCTGGTTCTGGATATTCTTCGAAGGCGCGATCTTCCACGAAGCGCGCCTGACCGAGGGCTGGGGCCAGTTCCCGCCTGAAGGCATCGAGACCTTCGACCCGTTCCATATTCCGCTGATCAATACGCTGATCCTGCTGCTGTCGGGCACCACGGTTACCTGGGCGCACCATGCGCTGCAGATCGGCAATCGCCGGGACGCCAAGCTGGCCCTAGCGCTGACCGTGGTTCTGGGTCTGTGCTTCACCTCGCTTCAATTCTACGAATACGCCACGGCGCATTTCGCCTTCTCCGGCTCGCTCTATGGCGCGGCCTTCTTCATGGCGACCGGCTTCCACGGCGCGCACGTCATTATCGGGACCATCTTCCTGCTGGTGTGTCTGATCCGCCTGATGGCGGGCCATTTCACGCCCGAGAAGCATTTCGGTTTCGAGGCGGCGGCCTGGTACTGGCACTTCGTTGACGTGGTGTGGCTGTTCCTCTTCACCTTCGTCTACGTGGTCTATGGCTGATGAGGCGGCCGCGAACCCGATCGCGGCCGGGCTGAAGGGGCGTTGCCCGCGTTGCGGGGAAGGCTTTCTGTTCAGCGGTTTCCTGAAGATCGCCAATGAGTGCGACGCCTGCGGGCTGGACTTCGGCGGGGAGGATGTGGGCGACGGTCCCGTCGCCTTCATCGTCCTGATCGTCGGCTTTGCCGTGGTCATTCCGGCGCTGATCGTCGAGGTCGCCTATGGCTGGCCGTTCTGGCTGCACATGCTGGTCTGGCTGCCCCTGACCCTGATCGGCTGTCTGGCGCTGATGCGCCCGTTCCGCGGCCTGATGTACGCGCTGCAATACAAGAACCGGGCGGAAGAGGCCCGGCTGCGCGAAGACTGACCGCCCCGCCATGATTTTCCGCCCGCAACCCGTAATGACCGCCGCCGCGCTGATCGCGCTGGCCGTTCTGATCTGGCTGGGCGTCTGGCAGCTGGAGCGGCGGGAATGGAAACAGGACCTGATCGCCGAGTATGCGGCCGTGTCCGCCGGCGAGCCGGTGACGCTGGCCACGGCGATTTGCGGCGGCGGCGAGTTCCGCCAGCGCCCGGTCCTGCCGCCCGAACTGCGCGGCGAGCAGTCCGTTCGCATGTATGGCTTTGACAGCGAAGGCAATCCCGGTTGGCGTATCCTTCAGATCGCCGACGCGCCGGGTTGCCTGACGCAGGCGCGGGCCGTTCTGGTCCAGACCGGGTTCGAACATTTTGCCACCGGCGTGATGGATAGCGTGGAGCTGCTGCGCCTGGCCGCCACGCCGGAGCCCGGCCCGTTCACGCCGGAAAACATTCCCGGCTCCAATGAATGGCATCGTTTCGACCGCGCGGCGCTGGCGGTTGAGTTCGGCCTCGCCCCGGGTGCGCTGGCCGATGTCTGGGCGCGGCAGGACGCGCCGCCGGCGTCCCTGTCCAGCACGCCTCCGTCCCGTCATCTGGGTTATGCGCTGACCTGGTTCGGCCTCGCGCTTACGCTCATAGGGGTATATTTCGCGTACCACGTGCGCGAGGGACGTTTTCGACTGAAATAGAGTGGCCCGCCTCTTGCGGAGATCGCATCGGTAAAGAATTCTTTAACGGTGTTTTCTCAATGGCGAGCTTGATGACGCTCCTGCAGGACCCTGCCGATATGTTTGGCGCACTGAAGGAAAATGACGTCTTCCTGCGGCCGCCACAGCTGTCGGATTTCGAGGAGTGGGCGGAGCTTCGCGCCGAGAATCGCGGCTTCCTGACGCCTTGGGAGCCATCCTGGCCGACCGACGACCTGACCCGTCCCGCCTATAAGCGCCGCCTGCGCCGCTATGCGCAGGACATGCGCGATGAGGCCGCCTATCCGTTCCTGATCTTCCGCTCTTCCGACGGCGCCATGGTGGGCGGGGTGAATATTTCCGGCCTCAAGCGGGGGGTGCTTCAAACCGGGACAATCGGCTACTGGATTGGCGAGAAATTCGCGCGCCGCGGCTATGCCCGCAGCGCCGTGACCGCCGTGGTGCGCTTTGCGTTCGAGACGCTGAACCTGCACCGGGTGGAGGCCGCCTGCATCCCGACCAATGAAGGCTCCCGCCGGGTGCTGGAGCGCGTGGGCTTCCGGCTGGAGGGTTATGCCCGCAACTATCTGCGCATTAACGGCGAGTGGCAGGACCATCTTCTGTTCGGCATCGTGCGCGGTGACACCGTCAATGGCGGCGGCGTGAAGGACGAGGACGCGAACCTGCCGCTGGAGGCGGAACTGCCCGCCGCCATCGAGCAGGGTCGGATAGAGCCGCACTTCCAGCCTATCGTGTCGCTGAAGACCGGCGCGCCACTGGGGTTCGAGGCGCTGGCCCGCTGGAACCACCCCAAGAAGGGGCTGCTGACCGCGGAGACGTTCATGCCGGTCGTGGAGCGCGGCGGGCTGGGGCCGATTCTGGCCAAGCGCATGATGGCGGCCTCGTGCGGGGAGCTGCGCACCTGGCGCAATCTGAAAATCTCGCCGGCGGGGCTGTACGTGGCGGTGAATATCGCCGGCTCCGACATTGGCGCGTTCGATCTGCCGGACACCATCGCCCAGCTGCGCGCCAAGGCGCATTTGCCGGGGGGGACGCTGCGCCTCGAAATCACCGAGTCTGACGCCATTCAGGATATCCGCGCCGCGCGCGACATCCTGGAGGGCGCGCGAAAAGCGGGGGCTTCCATCGCGCTCGACGATTTCGGGGCGGGGCATTCCTCGCTCACCCGCCTGTCCCATCTGCCGCTGGACGCGGTGAAGACGGATCGCGATCTGTCCATCCGCGCGGTGAAAGATCCCGCCGCCCGCGCCGTCATGCGGGCCGTGGTCAGTATCGCCGAGGATCTGGGGATCGAGGCCGTGGCCGAGGGCGTGGAGACCGAAGCGGCCTTCCGTCTGGCCGCCGAGATGGGCTTTGACGGGGCGCAGGGGCTGGGCATCGGCGATGCGCGTCCGGGCGGCGATGTGGAAGCCAAGCTGAAAGGCTGAGTCCGCGACACGCTTGCGGCTGGAAGATGGGAACGGTCTTGCCTATGTTTCCGGGCGATGACTGATTTTCAAACCGCCCCGACCGACGATCCCGCCTTTCCCATTTTCGAACCGGACACCGAAATTCCGGCGAAAAAGACTTTTGGCGTGGACGCCGACATCAAGATTCCCGCCTTCTCCAAGGCGAACGAATATGTCCCCGATTTCGATGACGCCTACCGCTTCGACCCCCAGACGACCATGTCGATCCTGGCCGGGTTCAAGCACAATCGCCGCGTCATGGTTCAGGGCTATCACGGCACCGGCAAATCGACCCATATCGAACAGGTCGCGGCGCGCCTGAACTGGCCGTTGATCCGGGTGAACCTGGACAGCCATGTCAGCCGCATCGACCTGGTGGGGAAAGACGCCATCGTCCTGAAAGAGGGCAAGCAGGTCACTGAATTCCGCGAAGGCATCCTGCCCTGGGCGATCCAGCGCCCGGTCGCGCTGGTCTTCGACGAATATGACGCCGGCCGCCCGGACGTGATGTTCGTGATCCAGCGCGTGCTGGAGGCGCAGGGCCGCCTGACCTTGCTGGACCAGAACCGCGTGATCCGCCCGCACCCGTCCTTCCGCCTGTTCGCGACCACCAACACGGTGGGCCTTGGCGACACGACGGGCCTGTATCACGGCACCCAGCAGATCAACCAGGGCCAGATGGACCGCTGGTCGCTGGTCACCACGCTGAACTATCTCGACCATGAGGAAGAGGTGGAGATCGTGCTGGCGAAATCCCCCGATTATCAGAATGACGCGGGACGGGAGGCGATCAGCCGCATGGTCTCGGTCGCCGACATGACCCGCAACGCCTTCATGAATGGCGACATCTCCACGGTGATGAGCCCGCGCACGGTGATCAACTGGGCGGAGAACAACCAGATCTTCGGCGATCTGGGCCTGTCCTTCCGCCTCACCTTCCTGAACAAGTGTGACGAGCTGGAGCGCCCGACCATCGCCGAATTCTATCAACGCGCCTTCGGCGAAGACCTGCCCGAGGCGGCGACCCGGGTGAAGGTGGCTTGAGCGACAAGGACACCCCTCAAGACCTTTTCAAGCGCGCGCTGACGCATGCGGTCCGCTCCATTTCGGGCGCGCCGGAGCTGGAAGTGCGGTTTGGCGGCGACACGGCCGGGATTGTCGCCGGGCATGTGCGCCTGCCGTCTATCCCCAAGGATATGTCGGAGGGCAATACGCGGCGCCTACGCGGCAAGGCGGATTCGCTGGCGCTGCGGCTGGCCTATCACGACTCCGATACGCACGTGGCCAACCGGCCCGAGGGCGGGCAGGCGCGATCCATCTTCGAGGCGGCCGAGCAGGCGCGCGTGGAGTCGCTGGGCGCCAACCGCCTGCCGGGCGTGGCGGACAATCTCGAGGCGGCGCTGATCGAGCGTTGCGAGCGCAAGGGCTTCCAGCGGATCGAGGACCGGCAGGACGCGCCGCTGGCCGATGCGCTGAACCTGCTGATCCGCGAGCGCCTGACCGGACGCAAGGCGCCGGAGGCCGCCGCCGGCGTCATGGATATCTGGCGCGAAGAGCTGGAAGACAAGGCGGGCGCGGCGCTGGACGCGCTGGCCGGCATCGCCGGGGATCAGGCGAAATACGGCAAGGCGGCGCGCAAGCTGATCCGCGACCTGGAGCTGGGAGAAGACCGCGGCGGCGAGGAAACCGACGAGGACGACGATTCTGCCCCCGACGAGCCGCCGGACGAGGGCGACGAGGATCAGCCCGAAGACCAGGAAGGCGATGGCGACGATGATCCCGGCGAGGACGATCCGGACGCCATGGACGACGAATCCGACGGCGGCGACCGTCAGTCGCAACTGGGCCCGGAAGATTTCGAAGAAGACCACGAACAGCCCGGCGAGGACGGCGAGGCAAAGCCGACGCCCAAGCCTGTGCGCGCCGCTGACGGGCCGGACACCGAATACAAGGTCTTCACGACCGCGCATGACGAGACCATCGCCGCCGAAGACCTCTGCGAGGATGAGGAGCTGGCGCGCCTGCGCGCCTATCTGGACCAGCATTTGCGCCCGCTCTCCCATGTCGTGGCGCGTCTGGCCAACCGGCTGCAGCGACGCCTGATGGCGCAACAGCGGCGCTCCTGGATATTCGACCTGGAAGAGGGCGTGCTGGACACCGCGCGCCTGTCGCGGGTGGTGATGGACCCGTTCGCGCCGCTTTCCTTCAAACAGGAAACGGAGACCGAATTCCGCGACACCGTGGTGACGCTGCTGCTGGATAATTCCGGCTCCATGCGCGGGCGGCCCATCATGGTGGCGGCGCTGTGCGCCGACATCCTGGCGCGGACGCTGGAGCGATGCGGGGTGAAGACGGAGATTCTGGGCTTCACCACCAAGGCCTGGAAGGGCGGCCAGAGCCGTCAGGACTGGCTGGGCGATGACCGCCCGGAGAAACCGGGCCGCCTGAACGATTTGCGACATATCATCTACAAGAGCGCCGATGCCCCCTGGCGGCGCTCGCGCGACAATCTGGGCCTGATGATGCGCGAGGGCCTGCTGAAGGAAAATATCGACGGCGAGGCCCTGCTTTGGGCGCATCGCCGCCTGATGGCCCGGCCGGAAGCGCGGCGCGTGATGATGGTGATTTCCGATGGCGCGCCGGTGGACGACTCCACCCTGTCGGTCAATTCCGGGGCCTATCTGGAAAGCCATTTGCGGCAGGTCATCGACTGGATCGAGACGCGCTCGGACGTGGAGCTGGCCGCCATCGGCATCGGCCATGACGTGACGCGCTGGTACCGGAAATCGGCGACTATCGTGGACGTGGAACAGCTGGGCGGGGCCATGATCGAACAGATGGCGTCCCTGTTTGACGAGAACGGCCCGCATCCGCGCGCCATGTCGGTTCCGCCGCACTCCCGCGCAAAAAGCGCCTGATTGCCGAACCCTTTGGCGCGGAATCGCGTTATCATCGCTCCAGACAAGCGGAGGGACCGATGGCGATACGCGAAATTTTCCTGATCACGGCCTGCGCCGCGGCGCTCAGCGCCTGCGGCGACCGGGACACGACCGAACGGGCGGACACGGCGATTGAACCGCCGGCGGAGGATTCCGCGATGCAAAGCGCACAGGAAGACACGGACGCCCCGGCGCAGTCCTCTGAAACGGCGGCGGACCAGGCCGATACGGCCCTGGCCGATGCCGCGCCCGCGCCGCAGGCGCGCCCGGCGGACGGCGCCATGAACGCGCCCACCCTGCAGGGCAGCTATTCGGAAGGGGACCTCTCGGCCGAATGGGACGCCTGGTTCGTGGATGGACAGCTGGTTCGCGTGGTCGAGCGTCAGGATCTGGGCGAATATGGCGGCTCCGAAGTCCTGATCCAGTACGGCGCGGACGGGCAGCCGGTGAAGTTTACCGAGACCGGCGAGCGCGTGATCGTCGGCGAAGGTTCGGGCGAGCCGGAAACGCTGCCCTTCGCGAAGGAGCTGTATTTCGAGAATGGCGAATATACGCGCGGCCACTCCAACCAGGACGGCCGCGAAGGCCAGCCGGAGGACCGTGAAGTGTTCGCCGCCACGCAACTGGCGCTGGATGCGCGGGAACGCGCACTCGAAAAACACAACCCGGCGGAGTAAGAGAGCGGCCACGCTCAAGCGGCCGCACGGTCTGGACACGCCTTGAATTTTTTCCGGCTCTTATGGAAGGAGCCCGCCCTGATCGGGTTCGGGCTGTTGTTCTGCTTCGGCTCCAGCGTCGGACAGACCTTCTTCATTTCGCTGTTCGTGCCGTCATGGAGCGAGACATTCGGCCTGTCGGAAGCCGGGTTCGCCAATATCTATCTGGCGATCACCCTGTTCAGCGGATTCTCGCTTCCCTTTATCGGCCGGCTCATCGACCGCACCGACCTGATGACCTATTCGGCGGCGGTCTGCGTGTTCCTCAGCCTGGGCTGTTTCCTGATCGCCGGCGCGTGGAGTCTGGCGCCGCTGGCGGCCGGCATGGCCTTCGTGCGGCTGGGCGGGCAGGGGCTTATGTCTCATGTCGCCCTGACCTCCATCGCGCGTTTCTTCCATGGCGACCGGGGCAAGGCGCTGGCGCTGTCCACGCTTGGCTTTCCGCTGGGTGAATTCATGCTGCCCGCGCTGGCGGTGTTCGCCATCGGCGCGGCGGGCTGGCGCATGACCTACTCGATTTCCGGCGCCGCCGTGGCGCTGATCATTCCGCTGGCGATCATGCTGATCATGCGGCGGGAGGATTTCAGGCGGGCCGCCTCTGACGGCGCCGCCAATGCCGATGACGGGCCGCCGCCGCGCGTCTTCCGCACCGCTTATTTCCTGCTGGTCGCGCCGCTGTTCATGGCGGGCCCGCTTCTGGTCACCGCGCTGATTTTCCATCAGGGCCTGATCGCCGAGGCCAAGGGCATGACGCTGCAGATCTTCGCCGCCGCTTTCACGGTTTTCGCCGTGGCGCAGGTGGCCGGATCGCTGATCTCCGGCCCCCTGATTGACCGCTACACCGCGCATCGCCTGTTTCCCCTTCACCTGATCCCGTTCGCGCTGGGCCCGCTGGCCCTGATCGTCAGCGCCAGCCTGCCGGCGGTGATCCTTTATATGGCGTTGGCGGGCGCCACGGCAGGACTGGGCGGCACGATCCGCAACGCCATCATCGCCGAGCTGGTGCGCCCCGAACGGCTGGGCGCGGCGCGCAGCGCCATGACCGCCTTCATGGTGGTGTCCACGGCCATCGGTCCGGCGCTGTTTGGCTGGATGATGCTGGCCGGTGTCACGATTGACGGGCTTTTATGGTTTACCATCGCGGCCCTGCTGGTGATCAGCGTGATTGGCGCGCTGGCGGAATATCCGGGCTGGGTGCGCCGGCCTGAAGCGGAGTCACGCACATAATGCTTGCAATCTTTTTTGCCCTGACCGCCGCGCTGTCGCCGCTGGCCGAAGACCCGCCGAAAGATCCGGGCATTATTCGCGTCGATACCGCGCCGGTGCACATGAACCCGGAAGATCCGTCGCAATCGACGGTCGGACGCCTGACCTATCTGGGCGGGGTGGAGCTGCATTCCCAGGATTCCCGCTTTGGCGGGTTTTCGGCGCTGGAGCTGGAGCGCGCGGACCCGGACGCACTGTCCGGTGGGCTGATCAGCGATTCAGGCATGGCGGGCGAAATCGTCATCGGTCTGGATGAACGCGGCGGTCCGCAATCGGTCATGCTGCGCGGTTATCCGTTTCTGGACGATGCGGGCGCGCCTCTGAGCAAGACGCGCGGCGATTCCGAGGGCTTGGCCTCACATGGCGGGGTTATCGCGGTGTCGTTCGAGCGCGACCACCGCATCGAATATTACCACCCCGATACAAACACCCGCGCAGAGGGGCCGAAACTGATGGGGCTCGACCCGCTGGACAGCAATCACGGGATAGAGGCGCTGGCTTTTCTTTCCGACGGCCGCCTGCTGGCCGGCGAGGAAAGCATCAACGCCATTGGCGGCTGGCATCCTGTCTGGCGGTTCGAGGACCCGGCCGAACGCTCCGGCCCGGCCTTCGAGATTGCGGCGGCGGGTGGCGGCTTCGGACTGGTGGGCATGGATGTGACGCCGGCCGGAAATCTGGTCCTGCTGGAGCGTTTCTATCTACCGGGCGTGGGAAACCGCGCGGCGGTCAGCTGGCTGGACGGCGAAACCGCGGCGGAGGCGGAGGGGCGGGTTCAGCCGATACGGCTGGCCATCATCGAACCGCCCCTGACGCTGGATAATTTCGAAGGGATCGCGGCGACCGGGCAGTCTGACGGCTCGACGGCGCTGTGGCTGATCTCGGACGATAACTTCTCCAACAGCCAGCGCACCCTGCTGATGGGATTCACGTTCGACGAAGCCGCGCTGGCCAGAGAGGCGAAGGCCGAGTAGAGCCATGGCGTCATGCGCTTCCTGAGCCCGGTTTTCTATCCTCTTGGCCTGCTGCTTCTGGCGCTGGCCGGGGCGATGTTCCTGACGGCGTGGCTGGACGTCGCCAATGCGGGCTGGCGCTGGTCGGGCTTCTTCCTGTCGTCCTTTTTCACCGCCTTCGCCGGGGCGGCGCTGGCGCTGATGTTCCGCGGGACGCGCATCCGGCTGACGCTGCGGCAGGGATTCCTGCTGACGGTTGTGGCGTGGTTCACGGCGTCGATCTTCGGCGCGCTGCCCTTCGTCTTCGGTCCGCTGAAACTGACGCTGGCGGATGCGGTATTCGAAAGCGTCTCGGGCCTGACCACGACCGGATCCACCGTGTTGTCGGGCCTCAACGACATGCCGGCTTCCATCCTGCTCTGGCGGTCTTTCCTGCAATGGCTGGGCGGGATCGGGATTATCGGCATGTCCATCGCGCTGCTGCCCTTCCTGCAGGTCGGCGGGATGCAGCTGTTCGAGATCGAACGCTCCGACGGCCCGGACAAGGTGCTGCCGCGTCCCGGCCAGATCGCGGCGGGCATTCTGGGCATCTATGTCGCCATGACGGTCGCCTGCGGCGTGCTGTACGAGTTTTTCGGCATGTCGATGTTCGAGGCCGCAAACCACGCCATGACCACCATCGCCACGGGCGGCTATGCGGTTCTGGATTCCTCGTTCGGCGGTTATGGCGGCGCGATCCAGTGGACGGCGACGGTCTTCATGGCGCTCGCCGCGCTGCCTTTCCTGCTCTATCTGCGCCTTCTGGTCGGGGGCTCGGAATCGGCGCGTCTGTTCCTGGACAGCCAGGTTCGCCTGTTCCTGATACTGATCTCCGCGCTGACCGTGATCCTGTCTTTCTGGCTGATGTTTCACGGGCACGCGGTGGAATTCTCGCTGAGGCAGGCCGCGTTCAACATCGTCTCGGTCATTACCACGACCGGCTTTGCCTCCGCCGACTACACGCTATGGGGCGCGTTCCCGGTCGGGTTGTTCTTCGTGCTGACCTTCATTGGCGGGTGCACGGGCTCGACGGCGGGCGGCATCAAGATTTTCCGGTTCGAGATATTGAGCCGCCTTGTCGCCTGGCGGTTCAAGCGCCTGACCTCGCCCAACCGCATGATCCCGGAAACCTATGGCGGCAAACGCATCGACCAGCAGCTGAAGGACGACGTCACCACTTTTTTCGCGCTGTTCGTCCTGTGTTTTCTGGGCGTGGCGCTGGCGCTGGCGATGATCGGGCTGGATTTTGCGACGGCGTTTTCCGGCGCGGCGACGGCGCTGGCCAATGTCGGCCCGGGCATTGGCGACATCATCGGCCCGGCGGGCAATTTCCAGAGCCTGCCGGACGCGGCCAAATGGACTCTGGTCTTCGCCATGCTTCTGGGGCGGCTGGAGCTGTTTCCCATCCTCGTCTTCTTGAGCCCCGCCTACTGGCGGCGTTAGGGAGAACGCATGACGTTGCGCCTGTTTACCGCCATCGAGATTCCCGAAGAGGTAGCGGACCGCCTTGTGCCGCTGCAAAAGGGCGTGGGCGGGGCGAAATGGCGGCCGCGCGAGAATTTTCACATCACGCTCAGCTTCTTCGGCGAACTGGAGGAGCCGGACGCGGCGGAGCTGGACGCCAATCTGGCCCAGATCAACCAGCCGCCGTTCGAGGTGACGCTGAAAGGCGCGGGGTATTTCGGGAACAAGGATCCGCACGCGCTGTGGATCGGCGTGGAGGAGAATGAGTCGCTGACCCGGCTGGCGGCGGCCTGCAACAAGGCGGCGCGGCAAAGCGGTCTGGCGCCGGACAAGCGCCCCTTCACGCCGCATGTGACGATGGCCTATCTGAACGGCGCGGAGATCAAGCGCGTGATCAGCTTCGTGCAGCGCCTGACGCTGTTCGAGTTGCCCAGCTTCCCCGTCGACCGGTTCGAGCTATGGTCCTCGCGCCCCGCAAAATACGGCGCGAACCATTATATTTCGGAAGCGGAGTATCCGCTGAGGGGCTAGAGCCGCTCGGTCTTGATCGGCCGGTTCAGCAATTCCTCGATAGCGCCCTCGACGCTGACCCTGTCCTCCAGAATCGCCGCCACGGCCTGACAGATCGGCATTTCAATGCCGTGTTTTTCGGCCAGCGCCACTACGGCGGGCGCGGTCGCGACCCCTTCCGTCACCGCCTTGCGGCCGGACATGATGGCGTCCAGCGGCACGCCGCGGCCCAGCGCCATGCCGCAGCTCATATTGCGGGAATTGGTGGACGAACAGGTCAGAACCAGATCGCCGAGCCCGCACAGACCGGACAGCGTTTCCGCCTTCGCGCCCATGGCCACGCCCAGCCGCGCCATTTCCGCAAAGCCGCGCGTCATCAGCGCGGCATGGGCGGACGCGCCCAGATCCTTGCCCTCCGAAATCCCGCAGGCGATGGCCAGCACGTTCTTGATCGCGCCGCCGACTTCCGCCCCGATCAGATCGTCGGCCAGGTATGGACGGAAGGCGGGGATGGAGATGGTCTCGGCCAGCTTCATGCCCAGCGCTTCGTCCGCGCAGGCCAGCGTGACGGCGGTGGGCAGGCCGCGCGCGACATCGATGGCGAAGCTGGGACCGGACAGGACCGCTGCCGGCGCGCCGGGCAGGGTTTCGGCCAGCACGTCGGTCATCAGCTTGCCGGTGTCGCGCTCGATCCCCTTGGCGCACAGCACCACCGGCGCGCCCTTGGCGATATGCGGCGCGGCGCCTTCCAGAACGCTGCGCAGATGCTGCGCCGGCACCACGGCCAGCACGGCCTCGCAGTCGGCCAGATCCTCGTAATCGCCGGTGGCGGTGACGCCGTCTTCCACGTCCACGCCGGGCAGGTAAATCTCGTTCTCGCCTTCCTCGCGGATCGCCTCGACCACGCTCGGCTCATGCGCCCACAGGACGACGTCACGGCCTGCGCGGGCCAGCACCTGCGCCAGCGCCGTGCCCCACGCGCCCGCGCCCAGAACGGCGACTTTGGAGAAGGCTTCACTCATGCTTTGGGTCCTTTTCTGCCCGCGCCGGAGGCGGGGTCATCGGCGGCGGCGCGCTGGTCCAGCGGCCAGCGCGGGCGCGCCGGCGCGTCCAGATCACTGATTTCGCCGCGTTTCAGCCGCTCCGCCCCGGCAAGGGCGATCATCACGGCGTTGTCTGTGCACCATTTTGCGGGCGGGGCGCTGAGCGTAAAGCCGAAATCGGCGCAGGCCGTTTCCAGCGCGCTCTTCACCGCCTTGTTCGCAGCCACGCCCCCGGCCACCACGAAGCGGCGCTCCGCCTCGTCCGGGTGGCGCTCGATAAACATCGCCATCGCGTTGCGCGACCGGTCGGCCAGGCAGTCCGCGATGGCCGCCTGAACGGAAGCGGCCAGATCGTTACGGTCCTGTTCGTCCGGATTGTCCAGCGCGTCCCAGGCGCGGCGGGCGGCGGTCTTCAGCCCGGCGAACGAGAAATCGGCGTTGGGAGAGCGGGTCAGGGGACGCGGCAGGTCGAAGCGGGTTGCGTCGCCGCTCAGCGCCGCCTGCTCCATCGCCGGTCCGCCGGGATAGCCCAGCTGCATGATCTTGGCGGTCTTGTCGAACGCTTCGCCCGCGGCATCGTCGATGGTGGAGCCAAGCCGCGTCATCTCGGTCAGATCATCCACCGCCAGAAGCTGCGTATGCCCGCCGGAGATCAGAAGCAGAAGATAGGGGAACGGGCAGGCGCCGGTGAGGCGCGGGGAGAGGGCGTGCCCCTCCAGATGGTTCACCGCGATCAGCGGGATATCGGCGGCCAGCGAAATCGCCTTCGCCGTCATCAGCCCCACCATCACCCCGCCGACAAGGCCGGGGCCGGATGTCGCGGCGACCGCGTCCAGATCCGCGAACCCCATTTGCGCCTCGTCCAGCGCGCGCCGGATCAGCGCGTCCAGCGCGTCGACATGGGCGCGGGCGGCGATCTCCGGCACCACGCCCCCGAACGGGGTGTGTTCCTCGATCTGGCTATAGACGCAGTCGGCCAGCACCTCGGCGGACCCGTCCTCGCGCAGGCGCAGGACCGCCGCGGCGGTTTCGTCGCAGCTTGTTTCAAGCCCCAGCACGACAAGCCCGCTTGAAGCGGACGCGCCTTGCGGTTTGGATGGGTCGGCGGCAAAAGCCATGTCAGTCCAACCGATTAAGGCCCCGATCCCCTCCATGCAATCACCCCTTGTCATTGGAACGCGCGGCTCCCCCCTGGCGCTGGCCCAGACCAGACAGGTCCGCCGCGCGCTGGCCGTCGCGCTGGAAGTCCCGGTGGAAGAGGAAGAGCGCCTCTTCCCGATCGAGGTCATCAAGACCAGCGGCGACCGGATTCAGGACCGCCGCCTGATCGAGGCGGGCGGCAAGGGCCTGTTCACGAAAGAGATCGAGGAAGCGCTGCTGGAGGGCCGGATCGGTCTCGCCATTCACTCCATGAAGGATGTGCCGACGGAAAATCCGGACGGTCTGGTTCTGGCCGGCAGTCCGCCGCGCGAGGACCCGCGTGATGCCTTCATCTGCTATGACGCCGCCACGCTGGACGACCTGCCCGCGGGCACCCGTATCGGCACGGCCAGCCTGCGGCGGCAGGCGCAGACGCTGAACCGGCGCCCGGATCTGAAGATCGTCAATCTGCGCGGCAATGTCGGGACGCGGCTGGACAAGATCGCGGCGGGTGAGGCGGACGCCACCTATCTGGCCGTTTCCGGCCTGAAACGTCTCGGCCGTCCCGAACTGACGGAAAACCCCATGCCGGTGGAGGTCATGCTGCCCGCCGCCGCGCAGGGCGCGCTGGCCCTGCAAGTGCGGGAGGACGATGCGCGGGCGCTGGAGATCGCCGCCCATGTCGCGGACCGCCAGACGACCATCGCCATCGCCGCCGAACGCGCTTTTCTGGCTGCGCTCGACGGCTCCTGCCGCACGCCCATCGCCGCGCTGGCTGAGATCGCAGACGGCGATCTGCGGCTGCGGGGGGAGGCTCTGACCCCGGACGGCGCGCAGAAATGGGCGCGTGACGCCCGTGCGCCGCTATCGGGCGATTTCGTCGCCATCGCCCGCATGCTGGGCGAAACGATTGGCGGTGAAATCCGCGAGGAGGCGGGCGACGCCATCCGGTACGAACTTTGAAGAAAATCTGGATCACCCGCTCCGAACCGGGCGCGTCCAAGACGGCCGAACGTCTGCGCGAACGGGGTTATGAACCGCTGGTAGCGCCGCTGCTGACCATTGAACCTGCGCCCAAACTGGACCGGGACCCGTCGCAATATCAGGCGGTCCTGTTCACCAGCGCCAACGGCGTCCGCGCCTTTGCCGCGCTCAGCGATGCGCGCCTGCGGGCGCTGTGCGTCGGCGACGCCACGGCGGAAGCGGCGCGGGAGGCCGGCTTCACGGACGTGGAGAGCGCGGCGGGCGATGCGGACGATTTATTGGCTCTTTCGCAGCGGACGCTGGACCCGGCGGGCGGGCCGGTTCTGTTCGCTTCGGGCGAGCATATCGCCGCGAAAATCCATCAGTCGCTGGGGAAGGCCGGCTATTCGGTCGACCGCAGCATCGTCTATCGCGCCGCCGCCGCCGATTCGATTCCCGAGGCCGCGCAGGAGGCCATCGAAGCGGGCGGCATAGACGTGGTGCTGTTTCATTCCGCGCGCGCGGCGGAGGCCTTTACGCTTGTCGTCCCGGCCCGGATCGCCCGGCTTTTCCGCTATGTCACGATCAGCAGGAACGCCGCGGGGCCGCTTTTCATTCCCTATGAAACCGCGGCCAAACCGGATGAGGAATCTCTCCTCGCGACGCTGGATCGCATCTGCCGGCGGGCGCGCTGACTTGTTCGCCCGGTGGGCGGCATCCTACATAGAGACCGTCCGCACAGACACGAGGCTCCATGAGCGACGATCCCAAGAGCGACGACCCCGGCGCGGCGCCGCCCGAGTCAGAACCGATTGACGCCGAATTCGCTGAAGTCAGAGACACGCGCCAATCCGGCGGCGTCGGTTTCGGCGCGCTTGTCTTCTCGATCATCTTCGCCGCGCTTGTCGGCGGCGCGCTGGGCGGGTCCGCCGCGTGGTGGCTGGACCGCCGCGCGCCGGACGCCGCGCCGGCGCAGACTGTCGATCTCGGCCCGCTGGAAGCCCGCATCGCAAAGCTTGAGGAAGATCAGTCCGCGCTTGAACGCCGTCTGGCGAACGCGCCCGCGCCCTCGACCGAGGATTCACAGGCGCGCAACCAGCTGGCGGACATGGAAAGCCGCCTGACCACGCTGTCTGAAGAGGTGGAAGAGGTCAGAAGCGGCCAGAATGGCGAGCGTTTCGACCCCGCGCCGCTGCGGCAGCGGCTGGATACGCTGCTGGACCGTATTGCGGCGCTGGAATCGCGTCCCTCGGGACAGGATGAACGCGCGGGCGAGGCCTTGAACCGCGCTGATACGGCCAACCGCAACGCGCAACAGGCGCAGTCTCAGCTCCAGTCCCTGCAAACCCGCCTGACGGCGCTGGAGCAGAATGCGGGGAGCGACCGCAAGGCCCAGACGGCCTTCCAGTACGCCGCCCTGCGCGAGGCCGCCCTGCGCGGCGCGGCGTTCCAGCTGGAGCTGGCGGCGCTGGAGAATGAAACCGACGCCCGGGCGCTGGATGTTCTGCGCCCGCTGGCCGCAGCCCGCGTGGCGACGGAGGCCGAGCTTCTGGAGACCTTGCCCGTATCGGAGGTGCGCGCGGCGCGGCAGGGTGAGGCGAGTCTCGCCGAGCGCGCGCGCGGCGCTTTCTCCGGGCTTGGCACGCTCCGGCGCTCTGACGAGGAAGCCTCCGGCGATCCGCTGGATGTCGCCCGCGCCAGCCTGAAAGTCGGCGACCTCGAGGCCGCCATTGAAGCCATGGAAAGCCTGACCGGCGCGCCCGCCGACGCCGCCAGCGACTGGCTGGATGATGCCCGCGCCCGGCGTCAGGCGATTTCTGCCCTTGACGATTTACGTGATCAACTGATGGAGGCCGCCCCATGAGGCGCCTGGTCCCGATCCTGATTATCGCCGCCCTCGCGGCGGCCTTTGCGGCCTGGATCGCCGCTTCGCCCGGCGCGGCGACGCTGGAATTCCGCGGCTGGGTCTTCGAGACGACGGCCGGGGCGGCGCTGTTCATCCTGCTGACGCTGGGCGTGCTGATGGCGGTGCTGTGGCGCTCCATCGGCTGGTTGATGAACTTGCCCGAACGGCTGCGGGACTCGGCGGCGCGTTCGCGCCAGACACGCGGCTATGACGCGCTGGAAAAAGCGCTGATCGCTTCGGCCTCGGGCGAGGGCGGGGAGGCGCGCAAACAGGCGCAGAGCGCGGGCCGCCTTCTGGACCGTCCGGCCATTTCCCGCATTCTCACCGCCCGCGCGGCGGAAGCCGACGGGCTGATCGGCGAAGCGGAATCGCAATACCGCCTGCTGCTGGAATCGCCCGGCACGGAAGTGGTCGGCCGCCGGGGCCTTGCCGCCGCGGCGTTCGAGCGCGGAGATCTGGCCAGCGCCAGCGAACACGCCCGCGCGGCCTTCGAGGCGCGCCCGGCCAGCCGCTGGGCGTTCGAGACGCTGTTCGAGGCGCAGGTCCGTCAGGCCAAATGGAACGATGCGGCGGCCACCTTGAAGACCGGCGAGGCGGAAGCCCATGTGCCGCCCGACAACGCCCAGCGCCGCCGCGCCGTGCTGCTGACCGCGCAAGCGCGCCAGGCGGAGACGCAGGGCCAGATGGAGCGCGCGGGCCGCCTTTCAGAGACCGCCGCGCGGTTGTCGCCCGGTTTTGCGCCCGCCGTGGCGCTGGCCTCCCGCCTGTTGCTGGAGGGCGGCCATCCGCGCAAGGCCTCGCGCCTGATCGAGGATTCCTGGCGCGCCGCGCCGCATCCCGCGCTCGCGATTGCATGGCGGGATCTGAAACCGGACGAGCCCAATCTTGACCGCGCCGAGCGGCTGGAAAAGCTCGCCGCGCTCAATCCCGATCACCGCGAAAGCCGCATCCAGCGCGCCGAGGCGGCGCTGCTGCGCGACGACATGGTCAAGGCGCGGGACGAGTTGAAACCCCTGATCGACCGCGACGCGCCCAGCGCCCGGCTCTGCGGCCTGATGGCCCAGATCGAGCACAAGAGCGGCCATATCGAAGAGGCGCGCGACTGGATCGACCGTGCGGCCAGCGCGCCGGGCGAGGCCGACTGGTCGGACCTCGACCCCGACGGACCGGCCTTCGACTATCGTGACGAGGACTGGATGCGCATGGTGTTCAGCTATGGCGACGCCGCCAAGCTGATCCATCCGCGCCATGAGCGTTATGAGCGCGAGATTCAGCTTGCCCCGCCGCTGGCCGCGCTGCCAGCGCCGGAGCCGGAAAATCCCGAACCGGCCGTGGAGCCAGACTATGCCTCGGCCGCTGTCATCGCCCCGCCGGAAGAGACGCCGGAGCCGGAATCCGAACCGGAAAAACCCGAACCGGCGCTCAAGCCGCGGAAACCGCGCGCCGCCAGGCCGAAGGACAAGGACCGCGCGCCGGAGGCCAGCCCGCCCCCGCCGCCGCCCGATGACCCGGGCCCGGAAGGCGAGACATACGAGGAAGCGGGGGATGACGCCCTGACCCGTTCACGCAAGCTCAGCTGACGCTCTTTGCGTGAATGTCAGTGCAGCTTCATTGCGCGCTTGCCCCCGCGCGGCGGAGAGATTAGCTTCCGCGCGCTTCAAACGGGGCCGCTTTAGCTCAGCTGGTAGAGCACATCATTCGTAATGATGGGGTCAGGTGTTCGAGTCACCTAAGCGGCACCATTTTCTCCTTCCTCTCCTGGAAAACCCGATCCTTTATCCCGGCGGCGCGCCTGCGCCCGCGGGCAAAGCGTGTACGATCTCGTTAAGGTCTGGCCGGGAGATTTAAATTTTTAAGTTTCAGATCAACGCCTTGGTATCGGGTAAGGATTAATCTTCGCTGCGCAGGGCGGGGAATGGCCGCCGGTTTCGTGGACGGCAGGGGCAATGGCCTATTACGCGACGCGGCAGGTGCTGGACGATCTGGAGCAGATACGCGCGACGCTGCAGGAGGCGTCCGAGGTCATGGCCGACTTCCAGGACGTGCGTGAATTCGAGAACATGGTGCGCATTGCCGAGACCAAGCTCTCGCGCCTTGTGGAGCTGACGCTCGATACCGCTTGAATAACGCTGCAACGCGGATG
>NZ_ASJA01000013.1 GCF_000412185.1 Euryhalocaulis caribicus | reverse complement strand
CCCTTTCGCGCAAAGCCAATCAGAGATTGGGCGCTCAAAACCCTCTCCCCCTCTAAGGGGGCGAGGGATTTATACTGATCAGCCGCGGAGTTCCGCGCCCGTGGCCTTTTTGACCGCGGCGACGACGGCGTCCGAAACCTTGTCGATCTCCTTGTCGGACAAGGTCGCGTCGCGCGGCTGGATCGTCACTTCGATGGCCAGTGATTTCTGCCCCTCCGGCACGCCCTTGCCTTCATAGAGGTCAAAGATTCGCGCATCGGAAATCAGCTTCTTGTCCGCGCCCTTGGCCGCCCGCGCCACCTGCTCGGCCGGCGTTTCGGCGTCGACCAGGAAGGCGAAATCGCGCGTCAGCGGATTGAGGTCCGATTTGTTCAGCGCGCCCTTGGACTTGGAGTCCTTCTTCTTCACCGGCGGCAGCTGATCCAGATAGCATTCGAAGGCCAGCACCCGGCCCTCGATATCCAGCGTATTGAGGACATGCGGGTGAATTTCCCCGAATACGGCCAGCGTGCGGTTGCCCAGCTTCATCGCGCCCGAACGGCCCGGATGCCACCAGCCGGCGACATCCCGGTCGGTCTGCAGGTTGTCCACCGGCGCGCCGGCGGCCTGTAGCGCGGTCAGGGCCGCAGCCTTCACTGTGAAGATGTCCGGCGTCTGCGCGCCTTCCCAGTGGCGCGCCGCGTCCGCGCGCAGAGCGCCGGCGGCGATGCTCATCTGGTCTTCCGGTTTGGCGCCTTTCCAGGCCGGGCCGATTTCGGCCAGCCAGACGCCGCCCTGCCCCCGGTCCGCGTTCTTCTGCAGGCCAAGGATCAGGTGCACCAGCGGTGTCGGCCGCATCGTGTCCAGTTCGGAGGAGATCGGGTTGGCGACGCGCGGGGCGTCTTCGCCATCGAACAGCGCGGCCTGATCGGCGCGGCAGAAGGACCACGTAACCGCCTCCGACCAGCCATCGGCGGCCAGCGCGCGGCGGGCGCGGCGGGCGCGCTCCGCGCCTTCGCTCAGCACCGGCTCACGATTGCCTTCCAGCCGCGGCAGCGGCGTGGCGTCCAGCTTGTCATAGCCGTGAATGCGGGCGATTTCCTCGACCAGGTCGGCGTCCTGCGTCAGGTCGCGGCGCCAGGTCGGCGGCTGGACGATCGTCTCTTCGCCCATGCCGTCAATCGTGCAGCCGAGATCGGTCAGGATCTCCATTTCGCGCTTTTCGCCCAGCGTCAGACCGGTAAGGCGGCCCGGCTCCGACAAATTGAAGCGGATCGCTTCCGGCGGGGCGGGAATCTCGCCCGCGATTTCGACCTCGGACGGTTCGCCGCCGCACAGCTCCATGACCATTTCAGTGGCCAGTTCCAGTCCGGCCTTCATGAAATGCGTGTCGACGCCGCGCGCGAAGCGGTATTGCGCGTCCGACATGATGCCCAGCTTGCGGCCGATCTTCGCTATGGCGATGGGGTCCCACAGCGCGGATTCGATCAGAACGTCCGTGGTCTCGTCCGTGCAACCGGTTTCCTCGCCGCCCATGACGCCGGCCAGCGATTCCACGCCCGCATCGTCGGCAATCACCCCGACTTCCTCGTCCAGCGCGTATTCCCGCTCGTCCAGCGCCTTGAGGGTCTCTCCCTCCAGCGCGCGGCGGATGACCAGATCGCCTTTCACCTTGGCCGCATCGAAAACATGCAGCGGGCGTCCACGGTCATAGGTGATGAAATTGGTGATATCGACCAGCGCATTGATCGGACGCAGGCCAATCGCCTTCAGGCGCGCCTGCAGCCAGTCCGGCGACGGACCGTTCTTCACGCCGCGCACCAGCCGCAGGCCGAAAGCCGGGCAGAAATCAGTGTCGCGGATCGCGACCTTGACCGGGCACGGGAAGGCGCCGCTGACCGTGCGCGGCGCGCGGTCCTTCAGCTTGCCCAGCCCGGCGGCGGCCAGATCGCGGGCGATGCCCTCAATCCCCAGCCAGTCCGGGCGGTTGGGCGTCACTTCGAAATCGATCACCGGGTCGGCCATGCCCAGCGCCTCTGCGGCGGGCGTGCCGACGGGCCATTCGTCCTTCAGGTCCGCAATGCCGTCATGGTCTTCACCCGCTTCCAGCTCCTTGGTGGAGCAGAGCATGCCGTAGCTTTCGATCCCGCGGATCTTGCGCGGCTTCTTGTCCAGCGAGAAATCCAGACCCGGAATATACGCCCCCAGCGGCGCATAGATGCCGATCATGCCGGCGCGGGCGTTCGGCGCGCCGCAGACGATCTGCTTCATCCCGTCCACGGTCTCGACCGTGCAGATTTTCAGCTTGTCGGCGTCCGGATGCTTTTCGGCGGAGATCACCTTGGCCGTGGAGAAGGCGGCGAGGCGCGCGGCGGGATCCTCGACATCCTCGACCTCCAGACCGGCCATGGTCATCGCTTCGACGATTTCGTCGAGCGTGGCCTCGGTTTCCAGATGCTCTTTCAGCCAGCTCAGGGTGAATTTCATTGCAGGTTTTCCATTTGGTAGGCGGCGCGGCCAAATTCCTCGAACACATCGCCCTCGATCACGGGGCATGCGTCGACGGGATCGCGCCGCATATCATTGGCGGTGGCGGTCCAGCAGCGGTCAAAGACCGAGCAGTAACAGATTTCAACGTCCCAGCGGTCCCACTGGGACAGCAGTTTGGCGAGAACGGCGTCGTCCACCGCGTCCCGGTTCCAGCTCACCGAGAAAGCCTCGACGGTCTGGCCCGGCGCGACGCTCCGGCCCTCCATGGCCATCCATGAACGGTCCTCGAGATTTTCCGGCAATATGCTGATCAGAGCGTCGAGCGCCTGCGGTTCGCCATCAAGGAGAATGCTCGAATTCTCGATGAAGGCCGGGCCGACGCCATTATTCGAGACACGCAGCCCGAGACTGAACGTATCGGTCTGGGTGGAGGTGAAGGCGTCCACCTGCAGGGCGGGATAAACCTCGCCGTGCTGCTGGGCGCGCATCACGCGGCCCTGGTCCCACGCAATCACCAGCGCGGCCAGACCCACGACGATGGCGCTGATCGACCCCACCGTCTCGAACCGCATGCGCCAGTGGCGGGACGAACCGCGCGGGCTCATCTCAGCTCAGCCCCGTGGCGAGGTTCGGCTGGATCAGGGCCGGGAAATTATAGTGTTTCAGCCAGCGGGAATCGGCGGCGAAGAAATCGCGCAAATCGGGCATGCCGTATTTCAGCATGGCGAGGCGGTCCACGCCGAAACCGAAAGCGAAGCCCTGATATTCCTTCGGGTCGAGGCCGCAATTGGCGATCACGTTCGGGTGCACCATCCCGCAGCCGACAATCTCCATCCAGTCCTCGCCCTGACCGATGCGGATTTCATCGCCCGCGCGCTCATAGCGAACGTCCATCTCCGCGCTGGGCTCAGTGAAGGGGAAGTGGTGGGGGCGGAAGCGCACCTCCACGTCGCGTTCGAAATAGGCGCTGATGAACTCCATCAGGCACCCCTTGAGGTGGCCCATATTGGTGGCCTTGTCGATCACCAGCCCTTCGGTCTGGTGGAACATCGGCGTGTGCGTCTGATCGGAGTCGCAGCGATAGGTCCGGCCCTGCGCGATAATGCGGATAGGCGGCTTCTGGTTCAGCATCGTGCGGACCTGCACGGGGGACGTGTGGGTGCGCAGGACCAGCGGATTGCCGTCCTTGTCCGTCTCTTCCAGGAAGAAGGTATCGTGCGTTTCGCGCGCCGGATGATCGGGCGGGAAATTCAGCGCCGTGAAATTGTGGAAATCGTCCTCGATATCCGGGCCTTCACGGACGACGAAACCCATTTCGGAGAAGATCACCGCGATCTCCTCCATCACCTGGCTGACCGGGTGAACGCCGCCTTGCGCACGGGGGCGGACCGGCAGGGAGACATCCGCGCGCTCGGTCGCCAGACGCTCGTTCAGATGCGCTTCCTCAAGCGCCTGACGGCGGGCCGTGACGGCGTCTTCCAGCCTCTGGCGCAGCGCGTTCAGCGCCTGCCCGGCCTGTTTGCGCTGTTCCGGGTCCATCTGGCCCAGTTCGCGCATCATCAGGGAAACGCGGCCCTTCTTGCCGAGCGCGGCAATCCGCGCATCGTCGAGCGCGCGAAGATCCTGCGCGGCGTCTATCTCGCCGCGCAGATCGCTTTCAAGCTTGTCCAGATCGTCCATGACCCGCATCCCCGTGTTTTTCCGCGGACGAAGCGAGTCTTCAAGGCTTGCGCCGTGGCCGCGGGACCAGTTCGCCGCCGCAATTGGGGCAAACCTTGCCGTGCTTCTGTTCCGCGCAATCGGCGCAGAACGTGCACTCATAGCTGCAGATAAAGGCTGGTCCGTTCCGCTCGAGACCCGCCTGGCATGTCTGACAGGCGGGTTTCATCTCAAGCGGCATGGCGGGGCGGCCCTACTTGAGGGCCGCTTTCGCCTGGTCAGCCAGCGCCGCGAAAGCCTCCGGCTCCCGCACCGCGATATCGGCCAGGACCTTGCGGTCCAGCTCGATGCCGGCCTCTTTGAGGCCGTGCATAAACTGGCCGTACGTGATGCCGCTCAGACGCGCGGCGGCGTTGATGCGGGTGATCCAGAGGCGGCGGAACTGACGCTTGCGGACGCGCCGGTCGCGATAGCTGTACTGGGCGGCCTTTTCCACGGCCTGCTTGGCGACGCGGAAGGTGTTCTTGCGGCGGCCGTAATAGCCTTTCGCCTTGGCGATAACTTTCTTGTGGCGGGCGTGCGACGCCGGGCCGGAACTCACTCGAGCCATTCTATTGCTCCTTCAAATTCGAAATGATCTGCCGTCTACCGAAAGCGCCTAGCGCTGGTAGGGCATGAACTTCTTGACGATCTTGGCGTCGGCCGGAGCCAGCACGTCCGTGCCCCGCTTGTCGCGGATCTGCTTGGGCGTGCGCTTGATCATGCCGTGGCGTTTGCCCGCCTGCGCGGCCTTGACCTTGCCATTCGCGGTGAATTTGAAGCGCTTTTTGGCGCCCGACTTCGTCTTCATCTTCGGCATTTTTGTCTCCTTGTTCGGGGACCTCCGATACGCTGTCCCGCTAGAGTTTCGCGTCGCCGGGCAATGCCGTTAATTGGCCCGGACGGACGACTGGTCTTCTCGAAAGGACCGGACTTATACGCCTGAACGGGCGAATATCAAGGCGCGGGCGCCGTTAAACACAGGCGAGACGCGGGCCGTGAGCCAGTCGGAGACGGTCTTTTTATGATTCAGCGCCGGGCGCTCTATATAACGCCAGCTCAGCGCCGAAATGACCAGCGACACCGGCATGCCGAGCGCCAGAATGGCCAGCGGCGCGATTCCGGGCTGCGCCATCCAGACCAGCTGGAAGACCGGCCAGTGCCAGATATAGAGGCCATAGGACCAGTCCGGAATTTTCTTGAGCGCCTGCGGCCCGCCCTGCGCATAGCCCAGCCGGAACAGCAGCCAGGCCAGCACCAGATTGGCCGCGGCCTCAAAGGCGGGCGTGTTCCAGGCCAGCGCGCAGAGCACCAGCGCCCCCGCCAGCCGGGTGAACGAGAACCCGATATGGTCTCGCAAAGCGAAGATCAGCCCGCCCAGAGAGAAGGCCGCGACAAGGCGGAACATCTGCACGATTGCCGCGTGCGGACTGCAATTGCACAGCTGCACCACGATGAACCCGACCGTGAAGAAGGCGAAGATCAGCGCCGCGCCGCGAATGCCCCGCAAGCCGAGGAAGAAGAGCGCCGGCGCGATCAGATAGGCGATCACTTCATATCGCAGCGTCCAGAGCGGGATGGACCAGGCGATGCGCGGATGATCGGAGAAAAGCCCCGGATAGCTGCCCGAGGAATCCATGAAGACCAGGGATTTCAGCGGATAGAGCCAGCTGCCGGTCGCCCCGTCCCCGCCAATGAACAGCGTCAGAATCGCGCCCGTGACAACCAGCGCGATCAGGGCCGGATAAAGGCGCAGCAGGCGCGAAACCCCGAACGGGATCAGCGCGCGCCGCCGCTCAAGGCTGGAAGCGATCAGGAAGCCCGAAAGGATGAAAAACCCGTTCACAGCCATATAGCTGGGCGACAGGCCCGCAATGGCCGGTTCGTGGAACCTTTCGGCGCCAGTGACCGCAAAAGCGTGCCAGACCGCGACAACCGCCGCCAGCGTCAGGCGGATCGGAGTGAGATAATTATCCCGTCCATTCAAAGGGTTGTCGGTTCTGGCGTTCATAACGAAAGAGTCCTTTCGCAAGCCGCGCTGCAAGCGGCGTGCTAGGACGCAATTGACCGCCGCGCCCATACCCCGCTAGGGTATGTGCATGAGCGCCGATAATACCGCCGCGATCCGCAAGCGCCTGTCCCGTATCGAGGGGCAGGTCCGGGGCGTGTCCTCCATGGTCGAGGAAGGGCGCTATTGCATCGATATCGTTACCCAGATCCAGGCCGCGCGCGCGGCGCTGGACAAGGTCGAGTCGCTGGTGCTGGCCGATCACGTGGAAACCTGTGTCCAGACGGCGCTGGCCTCCGACGATCTGGAGGAGCGCCGCGCCAAGGTGGACGAGTTGATCCGCATCCTGCCGCGCACGAAAGGCGCGGCCTGATGACCGGAGGCCGCGCTCTGGCCCGGCTTGCCGCGATGCTGGTTCTGGCGGCCAGTCTGGCGCTGCCCGCCGCGCCGGCGATGGCCGCGCACGACGCGCCGATGGAGATGGCCTCCGCCATGATGTCCGCGCCGGACGCGGAAGCCTGCCATGATGCGGAGACGCCCGTGGATACGGATATGCAGGATTGCTGCGGCGAGGATTGCGACGGATGCGTCTGCGCCGCCTGTTTCAGCGCGCTATCGGGTCTTGTGCTCGCCTCTCCGCCTATAACCTCCCCCGCCGCCCGGCATTTACGCCGCATGGCGGCCGACACCGTGCCTCTACGCCCCGGCGGTCCGCCGGACTCGCCGCCCAAACATCACTCCTGACTTTTCGCAGCCGCGTACGTCCTGCGCGCGGCGTTGACCGGATCGTTTCGGGCGTTTTCGCCCGTGAAGGAGTGATCAGACATGTTTTCCAGACGACAATTCCTGCAAAGCGCCGCAGGCGGCGCGGCCGCCCTTGGCGCATCGCAACTGGTCCCGGCCTGGGCGCGCGCCGCATCCCTTCAATCGGGCGCGCAACAGGCCTTCGACCTTACCATCGCCGAGACGCCGTTCGAGCTGGGCGGGCGGCGCGCCGTCGCCACCACCATCAATGGCGGCATTCCTGGCCCGTTATTGCGGTTTCAGGAGGGCAAGGACGTGACGCTGCGCGTCACCAACCGGCTTGCCGATACTTCGTCCCTCCACTGGCATGGCCTGCTGCTGCCCAATGACCAGGACGGCGTGCCCGGCGTGACGTTTGACGGGATCGCGCCGGGCGAGACCTTCACCTACCGCTATCCGGTGCGTCAGAGCGGCACCTACTGGTACCACTCCCATTCCCGGTTTCAGGAACAGACCGGCGTTTACGGGCCGATCATCATCGACCCGGCGGAGCCGGACCCGGTCGCCTATGACCGGGAATATATCGTCATGCTGTCGGACTGGAGCTTCGAGGATCCGGAGCGGATCTTCGCAAAGCTGAAGAAGCACTCCGACTACTACAATTACAACAAGCGCACGGTCGGCGACTTTCTGAACGACGTGCGCGACAAGGGGCTGGGGCAGGCGATTTCCGACCGCAAGATGTGGGCGGAGATGCGCATGATGCGCACCGACATCGCAGACGTGACCGGCGCCACCTACACTTATCTGATGAACGGGACGGGGCCGGATGCGAACTGGACCGGACTGTTCAATCCTGGAGAGCGGGTGCGGCTGCGCTTCATCAACGGCTCGGCCATGAGCTATTTCGACGTGCGCATCCCCGGCCTTCCCATGACGGTCGTGGGCACGGACGGCCAGAATGTCAGCCCTGTCGAGACCGATGAATTCCGTATCTCGGTCGCCGAAACCTATGACGTGATGGTCGAGCCGCGCGAGGACCGGGCCTATACGATCTTCGCCGAATCCATGGATCGCTCAGGCTATGCCCGCGGCACGCTGGCCCCGCGCGCCGGTATGCGCGCGGAAGTTCCGGCCCTGCGCGAGCCCTTCCTGCTGACCATGCAGGACATGGGTATGGGCGGCATGAGCCACGGCGCGATGGGCGGCATGGCCGCCGCGAAACCCGGCGAAAAGATGAAATCCGGCATGGACCATTCCGGTCATGACATGTCCGGCATGGATCATTCCGGCCACGATATGGGCGGCATGAAGATGCAGGAGGGCGCAGCCGGCGCCGGAGGCGGCATGGCCATGGACGATATGAGCGGCATGGACATGATGGACGCCGCCCATAACCACCCCGGGGGTCCCGCCGTCGCCATGGAGGCGATGAACCCGCAGGAGCGGCTGGACGATCCGGGCAACGGGCTGGGCAATGACGGCTGGCGGGTGCTGACCTATTCACAGCTTGAAAATCTTGGCCCCAACAAGGATCCCCGCCCGCCGGCGCGGGAGGTTGAGCTGCACCTGACCAGCAATATGGAACGCTATATGTGGTCGTTCGACGGCGTGAAGTTCAACGAAGTCGATGGCCCCATCCTGTTCCGCTATGGCGAGCGGCTTCGCCTGACGCTGGTGAACGACACCATGATGGCGCACCCGATCCATTTGCACGGCATGTTCGTGGAGCTGGAGACCGGGGCGGCCCGGCGGCCGCTGAAGCATGTCGTAAACGTCGAACCGGGTACGAAACGATCCATGTTGATCACCGCCGACGAGCCCGGCGACTGGGCCTTCCACTGCCATCTTCTCTACCACATGGAGGCGGGCATGATGCGCGTGGTCCGGGTGGCTGAAGATGTGGCGCCCGGCCATCCCGGTTCTCATTCGAAACATGGCGATCACGGGGAGGTTCTGTAATGACGCGGACCATGCAACTGGCGCTCGCCTGCGCCCTCGCGCCCCTGACGGCGTTCGCCCAGAGCGGCGGCGGTCACAGCGAAAGCCGCGGCGATGTCCGGCACGAAATGGGCGGAGAGCCGCAATACATGATCCTGGCCGACCGGCTGGAATGGCAGTCCGGCAATGGCGATGAGGTTTTCGTCTGGGACGGATCGGCCTGGTATGGCGGCGATTATAATCGCGTCTGGGTCGAAACGGAGGGCGAGACCCTGATCGACGGAGAGACGGAGGCCGCGGAGATCGAGCTTCTCTATGGCCGCGCCATCAGCCCCTATTTCGATGTTCAGGCCGGCATACGGCAGGACATCGAGCCTGATTCCCGCACCTATGCGCAGATCGGGCTTCAGGGCCTCGCGCCCTACTGGTTCGAGGTCGATCTGGAAGGCTATCTCAGCGAGGAAGGCGATTTCACCGCATCCTTCGAGGGGGAATACGACCTTCTTCTGACCCAGCGCCTGATCCTGCAACCCCGGATAGAGACGGGCTTCGCCTTTCAGGATGTCGCGGACCGCGATCTGGGCGCGGGCTTCACGGAACTCGAGACCGGGGTTCGCCTGCGTTATGAGATCAAGCGCGAAATCGCGCCTTATATCGGCGTTTCGTGGTCGCGGACGCTGGGCGAGACGGCCTCCATTGCGCGGGGGCTGGGCGAGAAGGAAGACGCCGTTTCCGCCGTTATCGGCGTGCGGCTCTGGTACTAGACAAGGATATGACAATGAAACGCTTCATTATTCTGCTTGCCGCGGCGTTGCTGCTTCCCCTGACCGCCGTCGCGCAGTCGGCGACCATGTACAAGGATCCGTTCTGCGGCTGCTGCACGGGCCACGCGGAATATCTGCGAGAGAACGGCTTTGACGTGACCGTCGTCGAAACGCCGCCGGAGAAACTGGCCGCGATCAAGGAGAAGCATCAGATTCCGCCCGCCCTTCAGGGCTGCCACACGCTTCTGGTGAAAGGCTATGTGGTCGAGGGTCACGTTCCGGTCGAGGCCATCGAGAAATTGCTGGCCGAAGAACCCGACATCATCGGCGTCTCCCTGCCGGGCATGCCGCTGGGCTCCCCCGGCATGGGCGGGATCAAGGCCGCCCCGTTCAAGATCATGACAATCGGCGGCGATGGCGGCGTGTTCGCCGAAATCGAGAAACCGGGCCGGTACGAAAGAGGGGAAACGCATGAGCGCCATCAAGCGTCAGAAATTCTTCACCTGGATCCATAAATGGATCGGACTGGCGATCGGCATACAGGTCACGCTCTGGGTCGCCAGCGGCCTGGTGATGGTGCTCTATGATATCGAGACCGTGCGGGGCGAGGACCGCGCCGAGCGGGGCTATTCTGGCGCTATCAGCACGCAAGGAATCATCCCGCCCGGCGAGATCCTTGCCGCCTATCAGGGGGAAGCCAGATCGATAACCCTGCGCCCGTCCGCCGGCCGGATGCTCTACCGCGTCGAAGGCGCCACGAGCGCGAGGCTGATCGACGCCCGCACCGGGGCTGAAGCGGCGCCGCTGGACGAGGCCGCGATCCGTGACCTTGCGCGCGGGGCTTATCGCGGGGACGCGGCGGTGGCGTCCGCGCGCCTTCTGACCGAAGCGCCCATCGAGTGGCGAAACTATACCCCCGTCTGGCAGGTGGAGTTCGACGACAGCGCCGCCACCCGGCTCTACATGAACCCGGTTACGGGGGATGTGGAGACCGTGCGCACCCGGCTCTGGCGCATCTATGACGTCGCCTGGATGCTCCACATCATGGATTATCAGGGGCGGGACAATTTCAATAACTGGCTGGTCAAGCTGGCCTCCGGCCTTGGGCTGGCCGTTTCGATCAGCGGGCTTGTCCTGATCTTTTACCGCATCCTGAAGCCCGAATGGGTCCGCCGCCGGAGACGGCGGGCGATGTCCGCCGCCAGCCAGGGCTGAGAGGCTTTATGACCAATGGATTCCTCGAAACCTGGCATCAGTCCGCCGTCACCACGGCGGGCCTGTTCTGGATGGCGTTCTGGGCGTTCGGGCTGGGCTATCTGATCTCGTCCATGATCCAGGTCTTCGTGACCCGGGAGCGAATGAAACAGAGCATGGGCGAGACCGGGGCGAAGAGCGTCGGGCTGGGCGCGTTTTTCGGCTTCATCTCCAGCTCCTGTTCTTTCGCGGCGCTCTCCACCACGCGGGCTCTGTTCACGAAGGGCGCCGGGCTGATCCCCTCGCTCGCCTTCCTGCTGGCCTCCACCAATCTGGTGGTGGAGCTGGGCATCGTCATCGCGGTGTTTCTTGGCTGGCAATTCGTGGTGGGCGAATATGCCGGCGGCGTGCTGCTGATCCTGCTGATGTGGCTTCTGGTCCGTCTGACCTTCCCGAAAAAACTGGTCGAAAAGGCGCGGGAAACCGCCCGCGAACAGGAAAGCGGCGAAGACGACTCCGATATTCCCGACTGGAAGACGCTGATCCGGAGCGCCGAGGGCTGGCGCAAGGTCGCCAACCGCTATGTCATGGAATGGGGCATGGTGTGGAAGGACGTGACGGTGGGCTTCACCGTCGCCGGAATCATCGCAGCCTTCGTGCCCAAAAGCTTCTTCCAGGCGCTGTTCGTCGGCTCCGGGCAGGGACAGGATCCCGCCTTCTGGCAGATTCTTGTCCATACGCTGATCGGCCCTGTCGCCGCGTTTTTCACCTTCATCGGGTCGATGGGGAATATTCCGCTGGCCGCGGTCCTGTTTGGCAATGGAGTGAGCTTCGCCGGGATCATGGCGTTCATTTTCAGTGACCTGGTGGTTTTCCCGGTGCTGCGGATACAGGCGAAATATTACGGATGGAGAATGGCGCTCTACATACTGGGCGTATTCCTGGCTATCCTCATCGCGACCGCGCTGGTCCTGCATTACGGCTTTGCCGCGCTCGGGCTGTTGCCGGACTCCGCCTCTGCGCAGAGCGTGACGGACAGGGACTTCTTTTCCGTCGATTACACGATGTTCCTCAATATCGCCTTCGCGGCGGTGAGCGCGGTCTTCCTGCTCTGGAAATGGCGCACGGCCGGGTTTGGCGCGCTGACCGGCGGCCAGTGGTCGGAGCGGATCCTGTTCGTCCTCGCCCTCGCCGCTTTTGGCTGGCTGGGGCTGGGCCTGCTGGTTCCGCCGCTGATCGGCTGACCGGGCCGCTTGAACCGGCCTGGAGGGCTCCTCATATATACCCCAATGGGGTATATAGATTGAGACAGGGCAAAGGACTTTCCCGATGACGGCGGCAGATCATTCCGGATGCGAGACCACGGGCGGACATGGCCCGCATGGCGGCTCGAAAATTGTCACGGCCGCGCAAGCGACGCTGCACTGCCTGACAGGGTGCGTGATTGGGGAAGTCGCCGGCCTGATGATCGGGGTCAGCATCGGGCTTGGCGTCTGGGCGACGATCGGGCTGGCGACCGCGCTGGCCTATCTTTCCGGGTTTACGCTGGGCCTTGTCCCCGTCATGCGCCGGGAGGGCGTCACGTTCTGGCGCGCCCTGCAGCTGATCTGGGTGGGGGAGGTCATATCCATCGGCGTGATGGAAATCGCGATGAACGCCGCGGATTATGCGGTGGGCGGCATGCAGGCCGGATCGGTTTTCCACTGGCAGTTCTGGCTGGGCGTCGCCGTGGCCGTTCCCGCCGGTTTCCTGGCGGCCTGGCCGATCAATTACTGGCTGCTCAATCGCGGCCTGAAGAAATGCCACTGACATGAAAAAGCCGGGGCGGACCGCCCCGGCTTTTCTCATTCTTATCAGGCAAACGCGCCCTAGCGCGGCGCCATGATCATGATCATCTGGCGGCCTTCCAGTTTCGGGTGGAATTCCACCTTCGCGACCTCGTTGAACTGGTCCTGAACCCGTTTCATCAGAACCATGCCGCGATCCTGGTGCGCCATTTCACGGCCGCGGAAGCGCACGGTGACCTTCACCTTGTCGCCTTCCTCGAAGAAGCGCGTCATCGCCCGCGTCTTCACCTCATAATCATGGGTGTCGATGTTGGGGCGCATCTTGATTTCCTTGACGTCCTGCGTCTTCTGCTTCTTGCGCGCCTCGGCCTTTTTTTTCTGTTCCTGGTATTTCAGCTTGCCGTAATCGAGGATTTTCACGACCGGAACTTCGGCGTTCGGCGAAACCTCGACCAGGTCCAGCCCGGCCTCCCGGGCGGCGTCCAAGGCCGCGTCTACGGGCATTTCGCCCTGCTTTTCGCCTTCGGCGTCAATCAGCAGGACGCGTGCGGCGCGAATATCGTCATTGATGCGGGGCCCATCCTTCTTGGGAGGGGTCTGGGGTGCGGGTCGGCGGGCTATGCGTCTTCTCCGTAATGATTTCTGTCAGTCATAAAAACATCGCCGCGCGAAACGCGTTCCGCGCGCAGCACAGTGTTATGGCGATGGAAAGCCTTGCAATCAAGCGGACTCACGGGTCTTGGCGCCGCCAAAGGCGTCGAGAACGCGCGCCGCCTGCAGCGCATCCTCCAGAGTCACCAAGCTGGTGGTGGTCGGATTGAGGGAAATAACCCCGCCCGGACCGCGCGGCGCGGCGGCCTTGCTGGGCGGGTCCTTGCGGCCGAACAGCACGACAGTCGGCCCGCCGGCGCCCGCCGCCAGATAGGATAGCGCATTCAGGGGCGTGAACACCGCGCGGGACTGCGCGGCCAGCGCCGCGATACGCAGCAGGTCGGTCCGCCCGGCCAGGCTGCGCGCGCCATCGGCGTTGCGGCAAATCTCGTTGGCCAGCGCCGCATCCGCCTTGGAGCCGGCGACCGTGACGCCCACGCCATTGGCCAGAAGCTCCCGCGCCAGCGCGGACCAGTTGGAGACCTCCCAGGGATTGGCCGCGCCCGGCCGCAGCCCCGGAATCATCAGCACGTAATTCTCGCCCAGCCCGAAATAGGCCGGCTCAAGCGTGCGCGTCGTGCGGCGCAGTTTCAGGATCCAGCGCATGTCCGGCACCAAGGCGGACGGGTTCACGTTCAGGCCCGCCTCGCGCAGCGCCATGCCGTAATGGGTGACCAGATGCCCGTCCGGGGCAGAGGATTTCTCCAGCCCGATCGGGCCGACCCAGCGCCCGGCGAAGGCGCGCGCGGCGCTGACATAGCGCGCCGCCTTGGGCGAGGTGCGCAGGTCATAGACGATATTGTAATTGCCGCGCCGGATGCGCTGCACGTAGGCGGGAATCTGTTTCAGCCCGTCGATTTCCGGCTCCGCCTCCACCGTGTCGAAATCCGAAGACGGTTCAAGAAGCTTCACATGCGCTTCGGGGGCAAACGCCTCGATCCGCGCGCGCGGATGATGGCGGCGGATGGCCGCCGCCGGCGCCATCGCGCTGACCAGCGCGTCGAGACTGCCGGGAAGGCAGATCAGTATTTTCTCCGGGGCGGGCTTAGCGGTCATGGTCGGACTTTAAGAGTTCCTGATAGAGGTTCAATGTCGCGCGTTGCAGCGCCTGTGTCGAATATTCCGCGCGGATGCGCGCCGACGCGGCCTCGCCCATAGCGAAGGCGCGCGATTCAGGCAGGGAAAGCGCGGCTTCCATTGTCTTTGCAAGCGCATCTATATCGCCCGGCGGCGACAGCCACCCCGTCTCGCCCGGAATCACCACCTCGCGCGCGCCGCCATGGTCGGCCGCAATCACACGCCGCCCCATCGCCTGCGCCTCCGCCGCGGTTCGGCCAAAGGCTTCAGGTTCAACGGACGGGGTGATGACCAGATCGGCCGCGCCATAGGCGGCAGGCATGTCATGGACATGTCCGGCAAATACAACGCGCCCGGCCACGCCCGTCTCCGCCGCCAGCGTCTTCAGCTCGCCTACATAGGCCTCCCGCCCCTGCGCGTCGCCGGCCAGCGCCAGCACCGCCTGACTGTCCAGCGCGGCCAGCGCGCGGATCGCTTCCACCTGTCCCTTCCAGCGGGTCAGACGCGCGGGCAGCAGAATCAGCGGCCGGCGGTCATAGGGCGGTAGCCCGCAGGCTTCGCGGAACGCGCTGATCCGTCCCGGCTCCACATTCGCGGCGTCATACCGGCTTATATCGACGCCGCGCGGCACGACGCGCACGCGCTCCGGCGCAACCTCATGCTGGCTGAGAATGTAATCGCGGATGAAACCGGAATTGGCGATGACGATATCGCCGCGCGCCATCACCGAATTATAGAAACGCTTCAGCGCGGAACGCGCCTTGTAGGTCCCGTGATAGGTCGTGATGAAAAGCTTTTTTGCCCGCCGCGCCGCCAGCAGGGCGCTCCAGGCCGGGGCGCGGGAGCGCGCATGGATGATCTGCGCCTCGTGCGCTGCCATCGCGTCTGTCAGCCGCTTCACATTGGCGTAGGCGACAAACGGGTTCTTGGAATGGACCGGCATCTCGATCCAGCTCCCCCCGGCCGCCTCCAGCTCCGCCACCATGCGCCCGCCGCGGCTGGCCACCGGCGCGGCGCCGCCGGCGGCGGTCAGCGCCTCTGCAATCTCGATGGTCGTGCGTTCCGCGCCGCCGGCCTCAAGCTCTGGTATGACCTGCAATACGCGCATGGTTCGCCGGGTGATCCTTCTCGCCGCGCCTCGACAAGCGCGCGGCCAGACGCCTATCACGGCGGGGACGCTGTTTCACCCTGATTTAAGCTGCTGACGATGACTGAAACCCGACCCGAATATTTCGACGCGCCGCACGGACCGCGCCTGGCCTTTCGCCGCAGCCCGGGTTCAGGTCCCGGTCTTGTCTGGCTGGGCGGGTTCCGCTCCGACATGGAGGGCGGCAAGGCGACCACGCTGCACGACATGGCGATTGAGGACCGCCGCGCCTTCATCCGGTTTGATTATTCCGGACATGGCGCATCATCCGGAGAATTCGCGGACGGGAAGATCGGCGACTGGGCCGCCGATTCCATCGCCGTTCTCGATCATCTCACCCAAGGTCCGCAGATCCTTGTCGGATCGTCCATGGGCGGCTGGACCGCCCTGCTGACCGCGCTGGCGCGCCCGGACCGCGTCGCGGGTCTGGTTCTCATCGCGCCCGCGCCCGATTTCACGGAGGCGTTGATGAAGCCGGAATTGCCGGAGGAGGCGCTGGCGGAGATCGCGGAAAAAGGCGTCTGGATGCAGCCTTCAGATTATGGCTACGATCCCAGCCCGATCACGAAAACCCTTCTGGAGGACGGCGCGCAGCACTGCCTGCTGGGCAAGGGCGGCATCGGCGTCACCGCGCCTGTCCGCATCCTGCAGGGCATGCAGGACCCGGACGTCCCCTGGCGTCACGCCTTCCGGCTGGTCGAGGAGCTGGAAAGCGGCGACGTGGTGTTTTCGCTGATCAAGGACGGCGACCACCGCCTGTCCCGCGAGGCCGATCTGCACCGTTTAAAACAGACAGTGCGCGCTCTCGCCGCTGAACGCGCGGAATGATATGGCTTCTGGCAACGGGCGCGTCAGGCGCGGCAGGGGACAAGCAATGATCCGGTTTCTACTTCCACTTTGCCTTTTGTCAGGCGCGGCCTTTGCCCAGAGCGCCGGCGACGAGGCGCGCCAGACGCGCTACGAATCCTGCCTGAAAAAGGCGCAGGACGATCCAGACAACGCCTATGAGGACGCGCTGGCCTGGCGCATGGAGGGCGGCGGCCTGCCGGCCCGCCATTGCGTGGCCGTATCGCTGCTGGCGCTGGGCGAAACGCGCGAGGCGGCGGAGCGGCTGGAGGCCATCGGCCATTCCTCGACCCCCGCGCCGGAAGTCGCCAAGGCGGAAATGCTCAGCCAGGCGGGCAACGCTTATCTGCTGGCCGAAGCCCCGTCGGAGGCGCGCCGCGCGCTGGATGGCGCGCTGAAGTTCCAGCCGGGCAATCCGGACCTGCTGATCGACCGCGCCCGCGCGCTGGCCATGCTGGATGAATATGCCGAGGCTGAAAGCGATCTAAGCGCGGCGCTGGATGCGCGCGACGGCGACGCGCTGGCCCTGACGCTGCGGGCCGAGGCCCGGCTTTATCAGGGCGAGATCAACGCCGCGGAAGCGGACGCGATGGCCGCCATAGACGCCGACCCGGAAAACATCGATGCGCGTCTTGTGCTGGGCAATATTCGCGAGACGCGGCGCACGGGCGAAATTCCGGACTGGTAGGTCGCGCCGTGCGGCGGCGGCTTTCGCGCCGCGCGCAGGGCCGCTAAGACACCGCGAGCAATTTTTCGATTACGGTCGCTAGCTTTCAAGGGGATGGAACGCGATGGGGCGCGAACGCGTGGCGGTCTTGCTGCCGGCCTATGATGAAGAAGGCGCAATCGCCAAGGTGGTCGGCGATTTCCGCGCGGCGCTGCCGGACGCGGCCATCTATGTCTATGACAATAATTCCAGGGACGGCACGATAGAGGCGGCGCGCGCCGCCGGCGCCATCGTCCGGACAGAGCCGCAACAGGGCAAGGGCCATGTCGTGCGGCGCATGTTCGCCGATATCGACGCCGATATTTTCATTCTTTGCGACGCCGATGACACCTATGAGGCCGCTGCCGCCCCGGCCATGGCCGCCCGCCTGCAGAACGAGAATCTGGACCTGATTACCGGCGTGCGGATTTCCGACCAGAAAGAGGCCTACCGCCCCGGTCACCGCTTCGGGAACCGGATGCTGACCGGCATGGTGCGGATGATTTTCGGCGACCGCGCCAAGGACATGCTTTCGGGCTATCGCGTCATGTCGCGCCGCTTCGTCAAATCCTTCCCGGCGCTGTCCCGCGGCTTTGAGATCGAGACCGAGCTGACCGTGCACGCGCTGGAGCTTCAACTGCCCATGGCCGACCATGACACGGCCTATAGCGAGCGCGCCGAAGGCACCGAATCCAAGCTTTCCACCTTCCGTGACGGGGCCCGCATCGGCGCGAAGATCCTGACCCTTGTGAAGGACGAGCGCCCGCTGCCCTTCTTTTCGCTGGTGGCGCTGGGGCTGGTCCTGCTGGCGCTGGTCATCGCCACGCCGCGCCTGATCGAATTTCTCAATACCGGCCTGTTCCCGTTTGTCGGCACCGCGGTGCTGGCCACCGGGCTGGTTATGGTCGGGGTGATTTCGCTGGCGACCGGCCTGATCCTTTCCACAGTCACGCAAGGCCGGCGGGAGATGAAGCGCCTGGCCTATCTGCGCCACGCCGCCCCCGGAGACGACCAATGAGCGAACCCAGCCCGAGCGATGACGAAGGCTATGTCGGCGCGTCCAATCTGGAAGTGATGGCGGTCGCCAAACGCTATAACGCCTTCCTCGAAAACATGGTGATCAACGCATCCGGCGGTGCGGAAACCGCGCTGGATTTCGGCGCCGGCGGCGGCGAGTTTGCCCGCCGCACGGCCTCGCACGGACTGACAGTGACCTGCGTGGAGCCTGACACCGCCCTGCGGGAGCGTCTGAAACGCGAGGGGTTCGAGACCGCCCCGGACCTTTCCGGAATCGGCCCGGCCTCCCGCCCGTATATCTATACGCTGAACGTGCTGGAACATATCGAGGATGACGTGGCCGCGCTGCGCGATCTGTTCGAGCGCGTCGCCCCGGGCGGCACCCTGTTCATCTATGTGCCCGCCTATCAGATGCTCTATGGCTCCATGGACCGGCTTGTCGGCCATCACCGCCGCTATACGCTTTCCGTGCTGAGCAAGCGCGTTGAAGCGGCCGGGTTCGCCATTCAGGACAGCGGCTATGCCGACCCGGTCGGGTTCTTCGCCGCGCTGGCTCACAAATTCATCGGATCGGATTCCGGCGAAATCTCCGACCGCAGCGTGGCTTTGTTCGACACGCTCGCCTTTCCGGTCAGCCGCGCCTTGCACCGCGTGACCAAGCGATGGTTTGGCAAGAATGTATGGGTCCGGGCGCGGAAACCGGCCTGACCCATGACACGGCCCGAAGCGGAAAAAGGGGCTTAGGATGACGGAAGCGGCCCTATGAGCCATTCCCCGCAGCTACTGGCGCTGAATATCGTTCTGGCGCTGATCGCGGCAGGCGGTCTGACCGCCCTGACCCGGCCGCGACGCGCCTCTGCCTGGATCGCGGGCGGCGTGATGTCCGCGGCTGCGGTAATCGTCGTGATGTCGGAGATTGCCGGGCGGGTCGCCTACACGCCGCTATCCCTGACCCTTGGAACATTTCTCGCCGCTGCGCTGGGCCTGGCTGCCTGTTTTGCCGCGCGCCGCTGCTTTTCGCGCCCCATTCCGCCGGCGCTGTCCGATTCCTGGGCGACAAAGCCGATCGTCTGGGCGTTTCTGGCGGTCTGGGCCGCGCTGGCGGTCTGGATATTTACCGCCCATGTCCTGGCCCCGCCGGACGTGCCGGACGCGCTGCGCTACCATCTGGCCGCGGTCGCGCACTGGCACGCCGAAGGGCGCATCACCCAGATCACCGGCGCCGACTACCGGGTGAACCACTTCCCTCACGTGATGAGTCTTCTTTGGGGCTGGCCGCTGGTTCTGACCCGCACCGATTTCTATAGCGGCCTGTTTCCAGTTCTGACCGTTTTCCTGCTCTGGCCCGCCACGGTCTATCTGATCGCCGCGGCCTGCGGGGCGCGGCGGGATGCGGGCATTGTTCTGGCGCTTTGCTCGGCCGCCGTCGCGCCGGTCTTCATTCAGGGCATGAACGAGGCCGTGGACGTCCTGTTCTGGTCGGCCAGCCTGCTGACCTTCTATCTGGCCTTCACCGGACGCGAGGGGTTCGGCCGCGTCTGGCTGGCCATCGGCCTCGCCGCCGGGCTGGCGCTGGGGGCAAAGTCCTTCGGCATTGTTTCCGCCCCGCTGGCGCTGGCGCTCTGGTTCGGCCTTGCGCTGTGGCGGGCGCGGAAGGACGCCGCGCCGCTCTGGCCCGTCTTCGCGCGCGCTGTGGGGGCGGGCCTGATTGCGCTGCTGATTGGCGGGTGGGTCTACGGGTATAATTTCCTCGAGTTCGGAAACCCGCTCTACCCGTATGATTTCCCCATCGATCTGCAGGCCGGTCAGCGGCCCCCTGAGGATTTCTACAGAAAAGCGGTCATCGAGGGCGGCGCGTCTCCGCTGACCGCGCTGTTCCGCGTCATTATGCTGCTTCCCGCCATGTTGCTGGCTCTGCCGCCGCTGGCCGATATCGGCGGGGCGAACAGCTCCGGTCTGGGCTATATGTCGCCGGTCCTTCTGGCCGTGGCCCTGGTCCTGCTGGCCGCCGCCGCGTGGCGCTGGCGCCGCAGCGGCGCCGGGGTTCCGGGCCTGCGTCTCTGGGCGTCGCTGTTCGGCGCGGCGCTGATCGTGAATTACGTCCTGGCCTCCCAGTGGGGCGTGCAGCTTCTCAACAAGGCAACGCCGGACTTTTCCTCGCTGGCGCGCTACCAGCTGGTCTGGCCGGCCCTGCTGGCCACTCTGGCGGCGGTTCTGACGCCCGCCCGCGCCTGGCTACGCGCGGTGCTGTTTACGGGCCTGGCCGTGGCGTTCATCGGCATGACCGGCTGGTTCGTCATGGGCGGCCAGAGCCGGGGATGGCAGACCGTGGAACGCCTGATCCCCTATTTCCCGGACCGCATGGCGCAGGCGGCGCGGATCAATCCCGGCATCACGCCGGGCATGGTGGATCATCTGAACAAGTTTCAGGGCGCAAGCCTGCTGGAGCTGGGCTCCCGCGGCCACATCTACCCGCTCTTCTACCCGACCTTCATCCGCAAGGTTTACAAGAGCGGCTACAACACGCTCGATTCCAATGTCCTGTTCAACTGGGATTTCGACCGCGACATCTATGACGTCATCGTCACCCGGAAATATGTCGACGCCCGCCTCTGCATCGACCATGTCTACGAGAATACGCCAGAACTTTACCGGCGGTCCCTGCGCCCGACCCTGATGCACGCTTTCAACGACCAGGTCGTGTTTGGCGAGGATGTGTTGTTCGTGATCGCGCACGCGCGCGAGGACCGCGAATTCGCCATTCGCAACGATCCGCGCTACCGCTTGATTGAAAGCTATCCCAACCGGGCCTACGGCATGACCTCAATCTACCGGCTCAAGAACAACGCCGAACCCCTGACGGAGGGTTTCGAGGCCTGCCTGAAAGAGAATGGCCGAAACCGCGCGGGCCGCGCGCGATGAACCGGCCGCCCGCGTTCATCCATGCCGGCGCGCCCAAGGCCGGGTCCACCTGGCTGCACGCGGCGCTGTCCGAACACCCCGGAATCTACCTGCCCCCTGGCAAGGAGCTGCAATTCTTCGACAAGCACTACAAGCTGGGCGAGGACTGGTACGAGAAGCAGTTTTCCGGCGCGCCCGACGGCGCGGTGACGGGCGATCTCAGCCCGGAATATCTCTTCCACCCGGAGGCCGCGGCCCGCATCGCGGCCTATGATCCCTCGACAAAAATCCTCATCACGCTGCGCGAGCCGGTCAAACGTCTGCTGTCATGGCGCCAGCAACGCATTTCGCTGGGCGAGGACGTCGACACCGCCGATGAATGGCTGACCGATGCGGCGACGCTGGAGGCGCATCTCTACGCCCCGGCGCTGAAGCGCATCTTCGACCATTTCCCGCGCCAGCAAATCCAGGTCAGCTTCCATGCGGAGCTGCGCCAGAACCCGCAGGGCTTTCTGGACAAGATCTGCGATTTCATCGGCGCGGCGCATTTCACGCCAGAAGTGATCGACAAGGAAGTCTGGGGCGCGCGCGCCGCCCGCAATCCCGCCCTCACCCGCATACTTTACGCGGGCGGGCAGGCGCTGCGGCAGGCGGGTCTGGCCGAACTGGTGGGCCGGGTCAGCACCCATCCCGCCTTCACGCGCCTGATCTACCGCAAGGCCGAATCCGACCCGGGCAGCGTGGAGGCCCGCCGTTTCGCCCATGAATTCTTTTCCCGCGAATATGACACGATCGAGATGCTGACCGGCCGCCCCCTGCCCCGAAGCTGGCGGGCCGAGCCGTGAGCGTAAAGGGCGTAAAAATCCCGCTCTGGGCGGAGCTGATCTTCCTGGCCGTCTCCGCCGGCCTGCTGGGCCTGCTGGCCTGGGCGCGCGGCGACCTGCTGTCCGACGTGCTGCACTGGAAAAGCCTGTTGCTGGCGCCGACCTTTTTCACCGCGCTGGCGCTGGGCGCGGCCCGCTGGCGCTATGTGCTGGCGGGACTGGGCGGCCATATCAGCTATGGCGTCGCGCTGCGCGCCAATATCCAGTCGCTGTTTTTCTATTTCTTTCTGCCGCTGGGCGCCGGGGCGGAGGTCTATCGCGCCGCCACGATCCGCACAGCGACGGGACTGAATGTCGCCCGGGTCAGCGCCTCCGTCATCCTGGACCGGTTCGCCGGACTGATCAGCGTGGGCACGATTGCGGTGGTTCTGGGCGTCGCCGACCGCCCGCATCTGCCCGCCGTGCCGGTCTGGCTGGTCATTGTCATCGCGCTGGCGGTCATCACCGTGATCTTCGCGCTGATCTTCGCCCGCCCCCTGCGCGCCCGGCTGGCGCAGCTTCTGAGCGCGCTGTCGGAACTGACGGCGAAACAGGTGGCGGGGATGCTGGGCTTTTCCTTCGCCTCGTCCAGCTTCCTGGTGATCACCGCGATCCTGGCCGGACAGCTTCAGGGCGTAACGGACGCGCTGGGCGTGGCCTTCGCCTTCGCCGCCTCCGCCGTCACCGCCATGATTCCGATTTCGCTGCTGGGCGTAACCCCGACCGAGGTGACCGGCGTGGTGCTCTACCAAGGCGCGGGCGCGTCCGTGGACCAGGCCTTCGCCATCGCCGCCAGCATCTATCTGATGCGCCTGCTTATGGCCGCCTGCGGGGGTCTGTGGATCCTGTTCACCCGCCTGAACAAAAGCGGCGGCGAACCCGAAACCTAGCGGCGATAGAGGATTGTCGGCGTCCCGCGATATTCGGTGCGGGCAAATTCCTCATAGCCGCATTTCTCCGCCACGCGGATCGAAGCCAGATTGTCCGGGTCGATCATGCAGGATGTGCGCGTGCCCGCATCGAAATGCGCATCGCCCCATTCCACCGCGGCCCGGATCGCCTCGGTCGCCACGCCGCGGCCCTGCGCCCACACCGCCAGCGCCCAGCCGATCTCCGGCATCCCGTCCAGCGAGGGAACAAGATCGCGCTTGAAATCGGCAAAGCCGCACTCCCCGGCGAACTTGCCGCTCTCCCGGTCCTCGATCGCCCAGAAGCCGTACCCCAGATGCGCCCAGTGCCCGGTATAGCGCAGCAGGCGCGCCCACACGTCGCCGGGCGCAAAGGGCCGGCCGCCAATATGCCGCGTCACCGTCTCGTCCCCCCACATCGCCGCGCAATCCTCGAAATCATCGAGCGTATGCGCGCGCAGGATCAGGCGGTCGGTTTCGATTGTGGGGATGTCGAAGGGAATGGAGCGGTCAGTCATGCCCAGACGCATATCGTCTCCGCCCCGATTGGCAAAGCCTGACGGGAGCGAGCAATATATGTTTTCGATGAGAGTGGTGCCCAGGAGAGGACTTGAACCTCCACGACCATACGGTCACTAGCACCTGAAGCTAGCGCGTCTACCAATTCCGCCACCTGGGCAGGTGTGCTCGGAAGGCGGCTGACATAATGAAGGCTGAGCCCGGCGTCAACGCTGCGGTGCGGCGCTATTGAAGGAATGCGCAGTCTGGGCTAGGGCCGCGCACAGAATTCACGCAGGAAACACGACTTCGATGAAGATCAACGGCAACGAAATCAAACCCGGAAACGTCATCCAGCACGCCGATTCGCTGTGGGTGGCGGTGAAGACCGACCATGTGAAGCCCGGAAAGGGCGGCGCGTTCGCGCAGGTCGAGCTGAAAAATCTTCTCAACGGATCGAAGATGAACGAGCGCTTCCGCGCCACCGAGTCGGTCGAGCGCGTGCGTCTGGAACAGCGCGACCACCAGTTCCTGTTCGCCAGCGGCGAGATGCTGACCTTCATGAACCTGGAATCCTACGAGCAGATCGAGCTGCAAGTGGATTTCGTGGGCGAGGACAAGGCCCGCTTCCTTCAGGAAGGCATGCAGGTGATGGTGGAGTTTCACGAGGACAAGCCGATCGGCTTCGCCCTGCCCCAGCACGTCACCATGGAAGTCATGGAGACCGAGCCGGTGGTGAAGGGCCAGACGGCGGCCAACAGCTTCAAACCGGCCATGCTGGAGAACGATATCCGCACCCAGGTGCCGCCTTTTGTCGGCATTGGCGAAAAGATCGTGGTGGCGACCGAAGACGCGTCCTACGTCAAGCGCGCCGAATAGAGCCATGGCGCGCGTTTCAAACCTGATCCAGATGATGGGCGACGCGGCGCGCAAGGCGGGCCGCGGGCTGGCCCGCGACTTCGGCGAGGTGGAAAACCTGCAGGTTTCCAGAAAGGGACCGGCCGATTTCGTCACCGCCGCCGACCGCAAGGCCGAGGAGAAGATCTTCGAGGCGCTGAGCGAGCTGCGTCCCGGCTATGGCTTCCTGATGGAAGAGCGCGGCGAGGTGACGGGCAGCGACAAGTCGCATCGCTGGATTGTCGATCCGCTGGACGGCACGCTGAACTTCATGCACGCCCTGCCCCATTTCGCGGTCTCCATCGCGCTGGAGCGCGACGGCGTGATCGTGGCGGGCGTGGTCTATGACGTTGCCAAGGACGAGTTCTTCTCCGCCGAAAAGGGCAAGGGCGCGTTTTTGAACGAACGCCGCATCCGGGTTTCCTCCCGCAAGACGCTGGAAGAATCCGTCATCGCCACCGGCATTCCCTTCCACGGCAAGCCGGGCCACGCGAAATTCCTGAAAGAGCTGTTCGAGATCTCGCCGCATGTCGCCGGCGTGCGCCGTTTTGGCTCCGCCGCGCTGGATCTGGCCTATGTGGCCGCCGGCCGCTACGAGGCGTTCTGGGAGCGCGGGCTGAAACCGTGGGACATCGCCGCGGGCCAGTTGCTGGTGCGTGAAGCGGGCGGTTTCGTTCGCGATCTCGATACGGGCGGGGACCCGGTTTATACCGGCAACATCATCGTCGGGAACGAGCCGGTCCTGAAATTGCTTTCCAAGCGATTACAAGCGGCGGGCTAGCCGCCGGGCGCCGAAAAATGGTCTTAATGAGCGCCTAGCCCGTTAGAAGGGCGCGCGCCATGCGCGCCCCGCATGTTTCAAGACGGAGACGCGCATGGCTTCCATGGACCGGCGTTACGCGCCCAATTTCACCGGATCGGCCCGATACGCCGCGCGCATGATCGTGTTCGTGGGCATCGTGGCGGTCGGCGCGGCGCTGCTCTTCCCTTTCCTGGCCGACGCCTTCATGGCCAATGCGGCCATTAACGGCCTGATCGTCGCGGTCTTCCTGATCGGCGTGGTCTATGTCTTCCAGCAGGTCTTCTCGGTGCAGCCGGCGGCCAACTGGATTCGCAAGTTCGAGAAGGAGGGCGGGTCTGAGCGGATTGGCCGTCCGCCCACCCTGATCGCCCCCATGCACGCCCTGCTGTCGGAGCAGCGCGGACGGCTGGCGCTGTCTTCCGCCTCGTCCCGCGCCATTCTGGATTCGGTCGGGGCGCGCGTAGCGGAAGCGGGCGAAATCACCCGTTACGCCGGACGTCTGCTGATCTTTCTGGGCCTGCTCGGCACGTTCTACGGCCTTCTTAAGACGGTCGGCGCCGTGGGCGATGCCGTCTCCGCGCTTTCGGAATCCACGACCGGGTCACAGGCCGATGTCGTCGCCATGATGGCGGCTTTGCGCGAACCGGTGCAAGGCATGGGCACGGCCTTTGCCTCCTCCCTGTTCGGCCTTGCCGGGTCGCTGATCCTTGGCTTTCTGGACCTGCAGGCCAGCCAGGCGCAGAACCGTTTCTATAACGAGGTCGAGGAATGGCTGGCCGCCTATACGCGGCTGGGCTCCGGCGGCCCGTCTATCGAATCCGAAGGCGATGGCGGCGCGAACCCTTATCTGGGCGCGTTGATCGAGCGCATGTCCGACAATGTCGAGGAACTGAGCCGCGCGCTGCAATCCCAAGGCGGCGGATCCACCGAAACCGCGGGCCTGATCCGGGCGCTGGACGACCGGCTGAGCCGTCAGGAGCGCGCGCTTGAGCGCATCGCGGACGAAGCCGAACGCGGCCGCCAGCAGACGACGCGCGAACTGAAGGCTGAATTGCGCATGGTGGCCCGCGTGCTGGCCGCCGCCGCATCCGGCGACGAAGCGGCGGTGAAACGCGCCGCGCGCGACGCCATCGAGGATCGCGAGGCGTGAGCGGCCCCCGCTCCATCCGCGCCCGCGCGGATACGGGCGATTACTGGCCGGGCTTCGTCGACGCCCTGGCGACGCTCCTGCTTGTCATCATCTTCCTGCTTTCGCTGTTCGTGCTGGCGCAATTCGCGCTCAGCCAGGCCCTGAACGACCGGGACGAGGAAGTCTCCCGCCTGACCTCCCAGATCGCCCAGCTGGCCGACCAGCTGGCGCTGGCCGAAGACGAAAACGCGGACCTGACCGCGCGCCTTTCCACATTGCAGGCGACGCTGGAGGAGAAGGAAGAGGCGCTGACCGCCGCCCTGTCCCGCGGCGCGGGGCTGGCCGCCGATCTTGAGGATGCGGAGGAACTGACCGAGGAACAGGCGAACGAGCTGGCGATCCTGAACCAGCAGATTGCAGCCCTGAATGAACAGCTGCGCCGCCTGGAAGCCTCGCTACAGGCCGCCGAGGAGCGCGACGCCGAGCAGAAGGCGGAAATCGCCAATCTCGGCAAACGCCTCAATCAGGCGCTGGCCTCTGAAGTGGCCCGGCTGGCCGCCTATCGCTCCGAGTTTTTTGAAAAGCTGATGCAGGCGCTGGAGGGCCGCACCGATGTCCGCGTCGTCGGCGACCGCTTCGTGTTCGAGACGGACGTGCTGTTCGATTCAGCCTCTGACGAACTGAAACCGGCAGGCCAGCAGCAACTGGCGGAAATCGCCGACGCCATCAACGAAATCTCCGGCGACATTCCCGACGACATCAACTGGGTCATCCGCGTTGACGGGCATACGGACGAACGCGCGATCAATACCGCGCAATTCCCCTCCAACTGGCACTTGTCGGCGGCGCGGGCGATTTCCGTGGTGAATTATTTCACCGATCAGGGCGTTCCGGCCGACCGCCTTGTGGCGGCCGGGTTCGGGGAACACCATCCCATCGCGCGCGGCGACAGCGAAGCGGCCTATTCCCGCAATCGCCGGATAGAGCTGAAGCTGACCAGCCGATGAGCCGCTTTTACGGTTCGAGGCCCGCCGCCATGCGGGTTTCCGCGCGATACGCCCGCATGGCCAGCCATGCGGTGGGGATCAGCGCGACGGCCAGAACCAGCGCCTCTGCGGTGCGTTCAATCAGCAAGGGCAGGTGCAGCATGCCGGCAAAGGCCCAGACCATCATTTCCATGGGGGCCGCTGACACCGGATATATGAAAAGCGCGACGATAACCGCGCCCAGAAGCGGGGCGGCCAGAAGCGCGCGCGAGGCTTTCTCGTTCATTGATGCAATCTCCATTTCCCCCTGCGCGCCTCTGCGGGCGTCAGCGGGTGCGGAGTATTTGGTGCGCGCGCCTGGAAAATGGAAGCGCGGCGGATCGTCACATTTTGTTTCAGACGCTGGGATCGACCCAGCCGCCATCATCGGCCGCGGGCTCGCCCGAGCGGCGTTCGCCAACCCCGGCGCGCAGGCGCTGGATCAGGTCTTCGTCAGGGACCCCGTCCGGCACAAGGGCGTGATCGGCCTGGTAGGCCTGAATGGCGGTGCGCGTGCGCGGCCCCATGATTCCGTCTTCCGGGCCGGCGTCATAGCCCTGGCTGTTCAAGCGTTGCTGAATTTCAAGGATCGTGCTTTCAGCCGCGGGGCCTTCGCCCTGCTGGCCGCCGGAAACCGTCCCGTAGGGCGTGGCGCCGGGGGCGGGCGGGGCGTAGGTTTCGCAGGCGGCGAGTAACAGGGCGGCGGGCAGGGCCAGACTTAGGGAAACGCGGATCATGGACCGAACCTCCAGATGAACGACACTCAGATTGAACGCCCAAACGGGCGCGATGACCAGACGCCATCATCGAACCGTTCGCGGACGGCGGCAATAAGGCGCGGACTGATTGCGCTGGGCGCGGCGTTCACCGCCATCGCGGCGTTCGCCATTGTCGCGCTGGCCGTTCTGTGGACGCTGCCCCCGCCCGGCGACGGCCGCCCGGCCTCCGAAGCCGCCTATGACATCGCCGCCAATAATGGCGCGATCGTCGCCACGCGCGGCGTCTCGCGCGGCGATTATATCGATCTGGAGGCTTTTCCCGAGCATCTCCTCGACGCCGTTCTGGCCATGGAGGACCGCCGCTTCTACGCCCATGGCGGCATCGATACGCGCGGCATCACGCGCGCGCTGTGGGTGAATGTGCAGGAAGGCGGGGTCGAACAGGGCGGCTCCACCATTACCCAGCAACTGGCCAAGATTTCCTATCTCTCCGCTGACCGCACTTTCGCCCGCAAGTCGCAGGAAGCGGTCATCACGCTGTGGCTGGAAGCCCGGCTGTCCAAGGACGAGATCCTGGAGCGCTATCTGAACAACGTCTATCTGGGCGGCGGCGCCTATGGCGTGCAGGCCGCGTCCAAACGCTATTTCGGCAAGAACGCGGCCGACCTGACGCTGTCCGAATCCGCCATGCTGGCCGGGCTGATACAGTCGCCGTCCCGCAATTCGCCCCTGCATTCCTATGACGCCGCCGTGCAGCGCGCGGACGTCGCGCTGGGCGCCATGGTCGATGCCGGCGCGATCAGCGCCGAAGAGGCGGAAGCCGCCCGCGGAGAGCCTGCGCATCTGGCCCGCCCGCCGGCCGAAGCGCCGGTCTATGGCTACGCCGCCGACTATGCCGCCTCCGAGGCGCGGGTGCTGATCGGCGGCACGGGCGGTGATTTCCGCGTCGAGACCACGCTGGACCCCCGCCTGCAAATCCTGGCCGACCAGACCATCGACGAGGCGCTGGAAAACGCCGGCGAAGGCGGCCCCGATCAGGCCGCGCTGGTGGCGATGAGCTATGACGGCGCGATCCTGGCCATGACAGGCGGGCGCGACTACACCGCCAGCGCCTTCAACCGCGCGGCGCAGGCCGAACGCCAGCCCGGCTCCACCTTCAAGCTGTTTGTCTATCTGACGGCCCTGCAACAGGGCTTTACGCCGGAATCGGCCATCGACGACGCCCCGATCAATATCGAAGGCTATGAACCGCAAAACTATGGCGGCGACTTCCATGGCCGGGTGACGATCCGTCAGGCCTTCGCCAATTCCTACAACGCAGCCGCCGTGCGCGTGCAGGAGGCGGTGGGACGGGAGAATGTCATTCGCGTCGCCCGCCGTCTGGGCCTGCAGGGCCCGCTGCAGCCCGAACCCTCCCTGGCGCTGGGCGCGCGCGAGGCGACCCTGCTGGAGCTGACATCGGCCTATGCCGCGGTCGCCGCGGACCGGGAGCGCGTCTCGCCGCACATGATCACCGTGATCGCCGCCAATCAGGAACAGCGCTTCTCCGGCGCCGCCAGCCTGGCCGCCGCGCCCGGCGGCGCGGTGTTCTCGCCCCCCGTGGGCGATGCCGATCAGGCGGCGTGGCCGCGCAATCAAGCGCTGACTCTGCTCGGCTCCGTGGTCGCCAGCGGCACGGGGCGCGCCGCGCAGATTCCCGGCGCGCGCGTCTATGGGAAAACCGGCACCACTTCGGATTACCGCGATGCGTGGTTCATCGGGTTTGCCGACGGCATGGTGGTCGGCGTCTGGATGGGCAATGACGACAATTCGCCGATGGAGGCGAAAGTGACCGGCGGCGGCTTGCCAGCCCGCACCTGGAAAGCCTTCATGACCAGGGCCCGCTCCGGCGCCGTGCCGGTGGTGCGCGAACGCGGCTCCTCGCAGCCGCTGGCCGGCGCGGCGGAGGTGCTGGACACCGGAACGCTGCGCGTGGAGGGCCAGATCGTGCGGCTGGAAGGCGTGGACGGTCTGGGCGATCCCTATGCCGCCAATATGGGCGCCTATATCGATAATCGCGGCAATGGCGAGGTTGTCTGCCGCCCCGCGCGGCTGGAAGCCTGGCGGTGCGAGGCGGGCGGCGTGGACCTTTCCGAAGCGGTGATCTTCAATGGCGGCGGCAAGGCGGCGGACGACGCGCCGGGCCTCTTGAAGGACGCCGAACGCAAGGCCAGGCGCGCCGGACGCGGCGTCTGGGGGGAGTAAAGCGCAGCGCCGCGGCTTTACGCCCGGACGAATAGGCTATATATCGCCCGCCTTCCTATTGAACGGGGCCGCAAGGGCTCCACAACCTTGGCTGAAAGAGCGCGTGCGATGAAAAAGGATATTCATCCCGATTACCACATGATCACCGTCGAGATGACGGACGGATCGACCTATCAGACGCGCTCGACCTACGGCAAAGAGGGCGATGTCCTGAAGCTGGACATCGACACCAAGACGCACCCGGCCTGGACCGGCGGCGACCAGAAGCTGATGGACCGCGGCGGCCGCGTTTCCCGCTTCAAGGACAAGTTCAAGGGCTTCGGCGTTTAAGCAACGCCATTTGCTTTGGTCAGGGCCGGCGCGCTTCAAACGCCTCGCGCAGCCGGTCGACCTGTTTTCCAACCGGATTGGCTGACTTCAGGGTCTTGTAGAGGCCCTGGTCGATGCGCTGTGAGCGCTCATAGATCTTGCGCGACCGCGCCAGAAGATCTTTCAGCCGCGCCGGAATCTCATGATCCTCCGCGCCAGCCCGCCCTTTCGCCTCTTCCGCCAGGCGGAATTTCTCCTGCGCCGCGGTTTCCGGCGTCATCTCCCCTTCCCGCACGGACCGCTGCACCAGCAGCCATGAGGCCACCTGCATAAGGCGCGTGGTCAGGCGCATGCTCTCGCTGGCATAGGCCACCGCCCCGGCGCGGGACAGCTGGCGCGATTCCTCGCGGCCCGGCCCGTCCAGATAGGCGGCGGTCTCTTCGACTAGGTTCATGCCTTCCTCGAAGGCGCGGGAGAACATTTCAGAGGAAGCAAAATCCCGCACGCGGCGCGCGCGGGCATTCGTGGAATCATCAAGCGGGTCAATCGCCGGTTCGGTCATATTTACAAGATTGCGCGCAGCCCTCATCAGGCCGCGCTCCCCCATTCATGCGGAGCGTTACAGATTTCCGCCCCGAAGGCGGCGAACTTGTAACGTCCCTAGCAACGCCCGGGCCATACCCCTATCGGGCGAAAATCGAATCCGCCGCGTCGCGCCCCGCGCGCTTGGACTTCAGCTCCGCGCTGACGCGGTCCTTTTCCTGGTCCAGCGCGCCCAGCCGCTCTTCCAGTTCCTCGCAGGAGAGTCGGGAAAGGTCTTCCCCCAGCACCGCGCCAGCCGGTTTCGCAGGCTCCAGATCGTCGAACATGGCCTCTCCTCCTCAAGCTTCACCCGCGCGCCTTTCCGGCGCGTCGCGAAACCGTCATTGTAGCGGATCAGGCAGGTTTTTCGGAGTCTTGATTATGGAATCGATGCGCGCGGTCACAGCGCCGGAGCCCGGGGGGCCGGAGGCGCTGGTTCTCGAATCCCGCGAAATCCCCCGCCCCGGACCGGGACAGGTCCTGATCCGCGTCGCCGCCGCCGGGGTGAACCGCCCCGACGTGATACAGCGCATGGGCTTCTATCCGCCCCCGCCCGGCGCCACCGATATTCTGGGCCTGGAAGTCTCCGGCCGTATCGCATCCCTCGGCGAAGGCGTGGAGGGCTTCTCAGAGGACGACGCCGTGGTCGCCCTGCTGGGCGGCGGGGGCTACGCCGAATACGCCCTCGCCGACGCCGGCAGCGTCCTGCCCGTCCCTGACGGCCTGACCCTGCAGGAGGCGGCGGGGCTTCCCGAAACCTGTTTCACCGTCTGGACCAATGTGTTCGAGCGCGGCGCCCTGAAGGAGGGCGAAACCCTGCTGGTGCATGGCGGGGCGAGCGGGATCGGCACGACGGCCATCCAGATGGCCGCGGCGCGCGGGGCGCGCGTGTTCGCCACCGCCGGCACGCCGGACAAGGCGGCGCTGTGCGAAACCCTGGGGGCCGAGCGCGGGATCAATTATCGCGAAGAAGACTTCGCGGAGATCGTCAAGGAGGCCGGCGGCGCGGACGTGGTGCTGGACATGGTCGGCGGCGACTATGTTCAGAAAAATCTCGACCTTCTGAACATGGACGGCCGCTGCGTGCAGATCGCCTATCTGAACGGCTCGCAAGTCCAGCTCGACCTGATGCGTCTGATGCTCAAGCGGCTGACCCTCACCGGCTCCACCCTGCGCGCCCGCCCGGCGGAGGAAAAGGCGCGCATCGCGGGGCAGGTGCGCGACCATGCCTGGCCGCTGATCGCGGGGGGCAAGCTTAAACCGGTAATCGACAGCGTCTTCCCGCTGGAAGAGGCCGTAAAGGCCCATGAACGCATCGACAGCGCCGATCACGCCGGAAAGATCCTGCTGACAGTGTGAAGGTGTTTTCAAACGCGCGGCGCTCGCCTATATGGTGCCTGTTAAGACGCACCGTCCGCGTTGCAGCTGAGCCGTTTTCAACGCGCTCGCTCCACGGCCGGGGCGGCGGACGACCGTTTTGAGTTCCAAAGCCCGGCGCCGCAGCGCCGGGTTTTTGTTTTTACGCCTTGCTTTAAGGAGCCCTTCGATGACCGAAATCCTGATGCCGAAAGCCACCGCTGTCTGGCTGATCGACAATACCTCGCTCAGCTTCAAGCAGATTGCCGATTTCTGCGGCCTGCACCCGCTTGAGGTGAAGGGCATCGCCGATGGCGACGTCGCCGCCGGCGTGCGCGGGGCGGACCCGATTTCCAACGGCCAGCTGACGCGGGATGAAATCGGCCGCGCCGAGAATGACGGGAATTACGCGCTGACCGCGGTCGAGCACGAACACGCCGACAAGCTCAGCCACAACAAGAAGAAAGCGCCGCGCTATACGCCGCTGTCGCGCCGTCAGGACCGCCCGGACGCCATCGCCTGGATGGTCCGCAATCATCCGGAGATCCCCGATTCCCAGATCGCCAAGCTGATCGGCACGACCAAGACCACGATCAACGCCGTGCGCGACCGCACTCACTGGAACACCCAGAACATCAAGCCGGTCGACCCGGTGGCGCTGGGCCTGTGCGCGCAGTCCGAACTGGACGCCATCGTCCAGAAAGCGGCCGAGAAGAAGCGCCGCGAGGACGCCGCCAAGGGCATCAAGCCGGAAGACGAAGGCGATACGCTGAAGCCCGCGACCGAAACCGGCGGCGCCATGCGCGACCCCGAGCCGGTCCGCAAGGCCCCCGAAACGGTCGAGGAACTGTTCGGCGAGTCCCCCAAGAAGGACTGACGGCTTCGCCAAAAGCTTGCAGAGGAGCCGCGCTAGAGGCGGAAATACCGCCCCACGCGCGCGCAATAGGCGTCATATTCGGCCCCGAACGCGCGCTTGAGGTGCGGCTCCTCCACCCATGTGATGTAGACATGGATCAGCAGAGCGAACACGCCTGCAAAGACGAACGCCAGTGATGAGCCCGCCGCAATGGCGGCGCCCGCGAACATGACGCCATAACCGGCATATTGCGGATTGCGCGTCCTGCGATAGACGCCCCGCTCTATCAACTCGTCCTCCCTCAGGCCGTAGACCCGGGCGCGCGAGGCATAGGCCCTGCGCCCCAGCACGATAATGAAAAGCCCTGTGCCGGCCAGCGCCCCGCCCGCCGCCGCGCTCCACGCCGCGGGCGCATAGAGCGAGCCCCGGTCCAGCCACGCGATCAGGAAGGTCGCCAAAGCGTGGCCGTGCATGGCGATCCCGCTCCAGACGGCCGCCGCCCATGAGGCCCGGCCCAGACGCCGGAAATCCCGCTTTATCAGCAACGCCAGAAGCGCGGTCAGGAAGGCGTTCGCCGCCATCGCGGCGGCCAGGACAGTTTTCGAGTCTGTTTCGGGAAGCATGGCGGGTGTCTCCTTGCGAATTTTGAAACTTCGCAAAGACGTCTAATGTCTACAGCCACTGTAGAGGCAAGGAGCATTCCGGGATGACTCGCACGCGAACGATCGGGCGCGCGTCGAAGGACGCCGGCGTAAAAATCACGACGATCCGTTATTACGAATCCATCGGCCTGATGCCCGCGCCAGACCGGACGGTCAGCGGTCAGCGCGTCTATGACGATGCGGCGGTCCGGCGCCTTGCGTTCATCCGCCACGCCCGCGAACTGGGCTTTCCCGTCACCGCGATCCGCGAATTGATCGATCTGCAGACTCAGCCGGGAAACGACTGCGAGGCGGTCGACGAAATCGCGCGCCGCCAGCTTGCGGACGTGCGTGAACGGATGCGGCAACTTCGTGCGCTGGAGAAGGAATTGAAGCGCATGGCGGCGGTTTGCGCGGGCGGAGAAATCGCCGCCTGCGCCGTCATGGAATCACTTTCGGACCATGAAAACTGCCGCGTCCGGAACCACGGGAACGTACGCTATTCCTCTTCCCCCGGCGCCGGGACCGTATAGTTCAGCGCAAGCCGCCCGCCATCGGGATAGATGGTCTGGCCGGTGATGTAGGACGAATCCGGGGAGGCGAGGAACGCCGCCACGCCCGCAATCTCGTCCGCGTCCGCCATGCGCGACATCGGCGTGCGGGACAGCAGCTTCTTCATCACCGCCTTGTCCTCGTTCACCGCGGCCAGCATGTCGGTCTGCACGCTGCCCGGCCCGATGCCGTTGACCCGGATATTGTAGGGCGCCAGCGCCAGCGCCATGGCCTTGGTCAATTGCCCCATGCCGCCCTTGGAAACGCAATAGGCCAGCTGGTTGGGAATCGCGACCGTCTGGTTGATCGAGGACATGTTGATGATGGCGTGGCGGCGGCGAAGGTCGCGCACCCGCTCGTCGGAATCCTCGACCTGTTTCACCATCTGCCGGGCGACCGCCTGAGCCACCAGGAACGCGCCTTTCAGATTGACGCCCATCACCTTGTCGAAGGCGTCCTCTTCCAGATCCAGTATCGTGCCGGTCGAGATCATGCCGGCATTGTTCACCAGCACGTCAATCCGCCCGAACGCCGACAGCGTCTCGGCGATGAGGTTGTGAACCTCCAGCCGTGACGAGACGTCGCAATGCACATAGAGGGCGGTCTTCTCGTCGCCCAGTTCCTTGGCCGCCTCGCGGCCCGCCTTGTCGTCACGATCCGCCAGCACGACCTTTGCGCCATCGGCGGCGAAGCGCCGCGCGCACGCCAGTCCGATGCCGCGCGCCGCGCCTGTGACGATTGCCACGCGTTCTTCAGCCATCAGGGCTCCCTGTGATCCGCCGCTGCCTGTCGGCGGACCCTATTTTCTTTCCGGAATTAAAAAAGCTCCCAGGCTGATGTCAGCGGGAGCTTGTTTCAGTGGCCGCCGTGTCTGAGGGCGCGCATCTGATCCTTTAGGGCGAGTTTCTGTTTCTTGAGTTCAGCTACCATAAGGTCGTCGCAGGTTGGTCGTTTGAGTTCCGCCTGAAGCTTCATGTCGACGGAACGGTGTTTCTGATCAAGGTCCTGCATACGGACTTCACTCGCCATATCCCAATCTCCTCTCGGTGGAATGATTGACAATGACTCCATAAGAACACAGTCGGGGGCGGTCGTCACATCACAATCACGCCCATATGGCGGGCTTGATATTTTCCCCCTCAGCGGGAATGACGTATAATCACTGATCAGCGGAACTCACGGGAGGCGCGCGGCCGTGCTGGGCGAAAACGAGGAAATTCTTCAGGCTCTCGACGAATTGCGGCGCGAGCACCGCTCACTGGATGACGAGGTGGTGGCCATGCAGGGTTCGGCCAATTCCGATCCGCTCAAGATTGCCCGCCTCAAGAAGCGCAAGCTGGCCCTGAAAGACCGGATCGGTTTTCTGGAAGACCAGCTGACGCCGGACATCATCGCCTAGACACAGGCGGAAGAGCGCGATTTCAGGCCGCCGGTTCGGCGCGCTTGCTTTCAGCCTTGTTGGCGTACATCGCCGCGTCCGCCCGGGCCAGGATTTCCGAGGCCGATTCCCCCTTGCGCCAGGCGCAGACCCCGGCCGCGGCCCCCACTTCACAGTGATTGCCCTCGAACACGATGGGCTGGCCCGCGATAGCATGCGCCAGACGCTCCGCCTTGGCGGCGGCGTCGTCATAGGCAGAGCGGTGCAGGATCACCCCGAATTCATCCCCGCCCAGCCGGCCGACGACATCGGTGTCGCGGACGCTGTGGCGCAGGATATCGGCGACATTCATCAGAACCGCGTCGCCCGCAGCGTGGCTGAAGCGGTCATTGATCTGCTTGAACCCGTTCAGATCGATAAAGACCACGGACAGCGGCGTGCGGTGGCGGTCGGCCAGCGCGATTTCCCGCTCCAGCTCGCGCTCGAAGGCGCGGCGGTTGAAGATCGGCAGGAAAGCGTCAGTGTCGGCCAGGTCCTCCAGCTCCTGTATCCGGCCGCGCAGCCGTTCCGATTCGGCGTGCAGGCGGCGGATTTCTGAAAGCAGGCGGTTGAACCGGTCATCGGGTTTTGGATCATTGTCCGCGGCGATGGTCAGATTCGGACGCTGGGTCGAATCCGGCTCGAATTGCTCGGGGCTTTTCCGGGTAACGGGCGCGATTTTCATTGCGGCTTGTCCGGGCCTCTTGCAGCGGATCATGGTTAATCAAAATAGAAAATCGCGTTTCACGGTTAAGAAAGCGTCAATGACGGCCACGCTTGACGCGATAGACTTCGCACCTATTCTCCCGCGCTTCTTTCAACTGGGGCAGCGACATGAGCAAAGCGCCGCGGGTCGCCATAATCATGGGATCGACCTCGGACTGGCCGACCCTTTCCGAAGCCGCCGGGATTCTGGACGAACTCGGCGTCAGCTATGATGCGCGCGTGGTTTCGGCCCACCGGACTCCTGACCGTCTGTATGATTTCGCCAAGGGCGCGAAGGCCGAGGGCTTCCAGTGCGTGATCGCCGGCGCCGGCGGGGCGGCGCATCTGCCCGGCATGGCCGCCGCCATGACGCCGCTGCCCGTTTTCGGCGTTCCCATTGAAAGCAAGGCGCTTTCGGGCCTGGATTCGCTCCTCTCCATCGTCCAGATGCCCGCCGGGATTCCGGTCGGCACGCTGGCCATCGGCAAGGCCGGGGCCAAAAACGCCGCGCTTCTGGCCGCCGCCGTGATCGCCCTGCAGGATGAAGCTGTCGCGGAGAAGCTGCAGGCGTGGCGCGACCGGCAACGTGATTCCGTGCCGGAGTCGCCCGAAGGCTGATGACGGCGCTCCCTCCCGGCTCCACGATCGGCATTCTGGGCGGCGGTCAGCTGGGCCGCATGCTGGCCATGGCCGCCGCGCCGCTGGGTTTTGACGTCAAAATCTTCGTTCCGCAGGACAATTCCCCCGCCGAACGCACCGCCGCTGGCGCTACCGTCGCCGGATATGACGATCTGGACGCGGTGGAAGCGTTCGCGCGCGGCTGCGACGTGGTCACTTACGAGTTTGAAAACGTCCCCGCCGACACCGCCCGCGCCGTGGAGCGCGCCGGCGTGCCGCTTCGGCCCGGCGCGCAGGCGCTGGAAGTGGCGCAGGATCGCCTGAAGGAAAAGACCTTCGTCAATGAGTCCGGCGCGGCGACCGTGGCGTTTGCCGCTGTTTCATCCCCCGATGACTTTGCGGGCGCGGCGGATTCGGTCGGTTTTCCCGCCATCCTGAAGACCCGCCACGGCGGATATGACGGCAAGGGGCAGGCGAAAGTCGGCTCCGCGGCCGAACTGGAAAGCGCTTTCGATTCGCTGGGCCGCCGTCCCTGCATCCTGGAAGCGATGTGCGGCTTCGTGCGGGAGGTCTCCGTGATCGCCGCGCGGTCTCTGGACGGCGATTTCGTGCCCTATCCGCTGGCGGAAAATGAACACCGCGACGGCATTCTGTGGCGCAGCACCTCGCCGGCGGAGGCCAAACCGGCCGTCAATGACGAGGCAAACCGCATCGCGCGCGCCATTCTGGAGGCGCTGGACTATGTCGGCGTGATCGGGGTGGAGCTTTTCGAGTGCGAAGACGGCGCGCTGCTGGTCAATGAATTCGCTCCGCGCGTCCATAATTCCGGGCACTGGAGCATCGAAGGCTCGCAAACCAGCCAGTTCGAACAGCATATCCGCGCCGTCGCGGGCTGGCCGCTGGGCGATCCGGCGCCGCTGGGCCGCGCGCAAATGGTCAATCTGATCGGAGAAGACGCGGAAACCTGGCCGGATCTGGCGCGGGAATCAGGCGCGCACATCCATCTTTACGGCAAGAACGACATCCGTCCGGGCCGTAAAATGGGCCATGTGACGCGCGTTTCGCCGCTGAAATCGTAAGAAAACGGGCCTGTTTTGAGGCCTAATTGTAACGTTTAACGCCGCCATAGCGCAGTTTGGAGAGCGTCTTCAGCGGGTCCGGCAGGGCTGATTTGAAGCGCCGGAAGTTCGCTTTCGCCTTCTCGAACTCCATCACATTGCCGATCCGGCGATCCAGAAACGCCCGCGTTTCGGCCATTTCGGGGTCCTGGTCTTCCAGAAACACCGCGAAAGTGGAGCCGATCACGCCCGAAAGCGTGGCGCGTTTGGAATACCAGTTGCCGTCCGTGGACTTGTCGCCCATCGCCCGCCAGATGCTGTCGGCCGCGCGCCAGAGAATGCGCGGCGCGGTCCCGCCGGCGTCCGGCAGGGACAGCCGCGCCACCGCGCGCCGCGCCGCTTCCCGGTCGCCGCGCATCGGCTCCAGCCGCGCCATCACGGCGAAGGTGACGCGGTCGCGCACCTTCATGTCCGCCGTATCGGCCGCCGCATAGGCGTTTTCCATCGCCAGATCGCACTCCCTGCCCCAGAAATCGATCAGATCGACGGGGCCGCGGGGCAGGTAAAGCTCGTCCGCGCCGTCAGGCAGGCCGGCGTCGCGGGCCGCCTCGATCAGGGTCTTGCGGGTCCAGCCGTCAAAGGCGGCGATGGGCAGCGCGGCCTCCAGAATGGCCCGGCGGGCGGCGTCCAGATGGGGAAACTCTTCAATCATCGCGAAAAGACACTATCTAATCTGGTGAGAAACAGCCATGCGGCGATGCGGCTTGTATCTGGACAGGCCCTTTTAGCTCCGCTATATCGCGCGCCTTCCACGGGTTTCGTGTTTGGCGCTGGTAGCGGCATCGACCGCCGCGTCAACAAACATGCGTTTAGGAGGGCGAGAGCCATCGTTCAGATCTATGTTCGCGACAACAATGTCGAGCAAGCGCTGAAGGCGCTGAAGAAGAAAATGCAGCGCGAGGGGACGTTCCGCGAAATGAAGCGGCGCGCCTTCTACGAAAAGCCTTCAGAAAAGCGCGCTCGTCAGAAGTCCGAAGCGGTTCGCCGCGCGCGCAAGCTTGCGCGTAAACGGGCTCAGCGCGAAGGTCTCACCACCAAGCGCCGCTAGGCGCGACGGCTCCGGCGCCCTGCCGGAGCGCGCGACAGCGACCTGAATAAAAAAGCGCCGCGCGGAGGCTGACCTCCGCGCGGCGCTTTGTGTTTCCGGAATGCCGGAAGTTGCGGCTTCCCTAGCTTTTCATGCCCGGCACCAGCCGCCGCAGATTGCCAATCCCGGCCTGGCCCAGCGCGCCCATGCGGAAGACCGCGGAGGCCGCCAGCAGGATGGCCAGCATCGTCCCTAGCATCAGCGCCGAGGTCGCCACGATCTCCCATAGCGGGGGATCGGTGGGCAGGCGCGCGATCATCAGGAAGGGCGTGAAGGGCGGGATCCAGCTGGCGATGGCCAGCAGCGAAGAATCCAGATTCTGCGCCGCGAACACCAGGAAGGCGAGCGGGATCATCAAAATGATGATCAGCGGGCTCATGAAGGTCTGCGCCTCCTGTATCGTCTCGCAGAGCGAACCGATGGCCATGAACACCGCGCCATACATCAGATAGCCAACCACGAAATAGAAGGCGAAGGGCAGAAGGAGCCCCGGATCCAGAACCGCGCCGAAGATCGGCGCCAGCGGCTCATCCCCGCCGACCACGAATTGCACGACCGTGACAAAGCCCAGGCCGGCGATGATCCATGCGGCCAGCAGGGTGAAACTGACCCCCGCCACGCCCAGAAGCTTGCCGGCCAGAATCTCCGTCAGCCGGGCAGAGGCGAGCAGGGAGTCGAGGATCTTGTTGCCCTTTTCCTCGATGGTGGAGGTCAGCAGCATGTTGGCGACCGAGAACAGGATCGACCACAGGACGAATCCGGCTCCGACGCCCAGCAGGTAAGGCAGTCGGTCCTCGAACGTGACCTCTTCCGCGCCTTCGGTTTTTTCCGGGCTGAGCGCGCGGGTTTCCGGGCGCCGGTCCTCGGCTTCGGCCACCACCGCCGGGTCCACACCGGCGTCACGCAGATAGGCGTCCGCCATGTCCGCGCCCAGCGCGCGGCGGGCCTCGTCCATCAGGTCCTGATTGGACAGATTGGCGCTCCAGTAATCCAGCGAATATCCGGCCTGCGCATCGCCTTCCACGAACAGGGCCGCGTGGAGGTCGCGCGGGCCTTCGGGCGTGTCCAGCTGGCGCGCGCCCGCCAGATAGGACCGCAAGCCCTCCACGGTCCGCTCAGGGGCCTCTACGCGCACATAGTTGCGGCGGGTCTGGTCGGCGGCGGCCTGCGCCGCTTCCGGCGCCAGGCCGGCCTCCATGGCCGCATCCAGAGGCGCGGCGCCGTTTTCGCGCGCCGCGTCATAGGCGTCGCCTGCCGCATCGCCGCCCTGCGCGGACACCATGGCCCCCAGAACGGCGTCCACCTCATCGGCGTATTCGGCGTCCAGATAATCCTCGATCGCCGTCCCGACCGCCGGATCATCGGCGATCACGACATAGGCGCGCTCCGGCGTGGAGCGTTCAAACAGCTGGGGCACGATGAAGCCGGCCGCCATGAACAGCGGAACGGTGGCCAGCGAAATCCAGAACCCCCAGGTGGCGACATAGGAGAGATATTCGCGGCGGGCGATCAGGAAGAGACGATTCATGAGGGGCGGTCCTCCCGCTCGACCAGTTCAACAAAGGCGTCATGGAGATGGGTGCGCATCGGTTCGAACATCCGCAGGGGCGCGCCCTTGTCCACGAAAGCGTGCAACACGGGCTGTGTGGAGGCGCCTTCGGGAAGATCGACGCGCCAGCGCACGCCTTCCGTCTCCGCCTCGCCCTCGCGCGCCGCGGAGGCGCCGGGGATGGCGGCGGTCAGCGCCGCCACGTCCACGTCCGCGTCGGTTTCCACGAAGACCCGGCGCGGCGCGGCGTCCAGCGCGGCGGAGACCGCGCCCTCAAACACCGTGCGGCCCTTCGAGAGCAGCAGGATACGGTCACAGAGCCGTTCGGCGTGCTCCATCACATGAGTGGAGAAGATCACCGTCGCGCCGCCGTCGGCCAGGCCGCGGACCAGCGATTCCAGCGTGCGCTGGTTCACCGGGTCGAGGCCGGAAAACGGCTCGTCCAGGATGACCAGCTCTGGATCATGCGCGATGGCGGCCAGAATCTGGACCTTCTGGGCCATGCCCTTGGAAAAGGTTTTCAGCTTCTTCTGCGCCACGTCGCCAAGCCCGTACTGGTCCAGCAAGGCGCGCGCCTTCTTCAGCGCCTCCCCGCGGCCCATGCCCTTCAGGCGGGCGAAGAAAACGATCACCGCCTCGGCCGTCATTTTCTTGTAGAGGCCGCGTTCTTCGGGAAGGAAACCGACCCGGCGCAGGTTTTTCTGGCTGGGCGGCGCGCCGAACAGCATGACGTTGCCCTGATCGGGGGTCATGATGCCAAGGGCCGTGCGCAGGGACGTGGTCTTGCCCGCCCCGTTGGGACCGAGAAAGCCGAAAATCTCGCCCTGACGGACCGTGAAGCTGAGATCCCGTACGGCGGGCTTGCCGCTGAAGCTCTTGGAAACCGCCTCAAGCGAAAGCGGCGGGGCGTCCGGCCCGTTATTCATGAATTGTCCCCGTCGCGGCTGAACTGATTGTGCATCTGGCGTCACGATAGAGGCTCGATTCATACTCGTCAGCCCGTAACGAGCCGAGTTTCTGCTAATGGCCCCGACACGCGCCGGAATAAAAGAAATGCGAGGCCGCCTGGAGGCCCTGAAGGCGGAGCTGGAGGGCCTGTCCGCCGGCAGCGCGGAGGGCCGCAAACCCGTGGAGCTGGACCAGCAGACGCAGGGGCGGCTGTCGCGCATGGACGCCATGCGGGCGCAGGCGATGGATCAGGCGACCGAAGTCAAGCGCCGCGCCGAAATCCGCAAGATCGATGCGGCGCTGGCGCGAATGGCGGCGGACGAATACGGATTTTGCACCGTTTGCGGCGAGGAAATTCCGCCAAAGCGGCTGGACCTGGATCCGGCCACGGCGGTCTGCGTACAGTGCGCAAGGGCCGCCTAGGTAAATTTTTAACGCAAACAAGCGCTAGAATTTTAGGCTTTCTTTATCGAACCCGGTGTTAGTTATTTCGCACATTGCGATATAGTGAGCGCCGCCATGATTGGATTGATACAGCTCGTTCTTCTCGACCTGGTCGAGCAGGCCGGGGGAAAAGACAAACTGGCCGAGGTCCGCCGCCGGGGCGGCTTGCCGGATGATTTCGAATTCCGCATCGACACGGACTATCCCGATGAAGAGGCGAGAGCCCTTATCGGGCATGCCTGCGATGTTCTGGAACTGACGCCGCAACAGGCCTATGACGCCTATGCGGTTCATTTCCTGAAAGACGTGCAATCGCGCTTTCCGGTCTTCTTCGCCATGGCGCCGACGGCCCGCGACTTCCTGAAACGTCAGCCCACGATCCACAACTCCATGGGCTCCGGCGTTACGGGCGGCGACAGCCGTCTGGGCGACAAGTTTGGCGTGACGGAAACCGAAGACGGGTTGATCACGCATTATCAATCGGAAAACCGGCTGGCCCGCCTCTATATGTCGCTGGCGCGGGCGCTTTTGGATCATTACGGGGAAACCGCCGAGGTTGAGGCCCTGGACGATCCGGATTCCGCCGATTGCCGGGTCGCCATACGCTGGGCTGGCGCCGGCGAGGCGGCGGCGTGACCGGCAAGCCGGGAAATGAAGGCGTGCCGGATCCGCTGCAATCGGTCGAGACGATCGCGGACCAGCTCTGCTCGACCGTCGACGGCGACTTCAATGTGCGCATTGCGGTGACGGACCCCACCCCGGCGGTCCAGAAGCTGGCCCTTATGGTCAATTTCCTGCTGGATAATGTCCGCCGGTCCATCGACGCCTATGAAACCCAACAGCATGAATTGATGGCCGCCAAGGAACGGGCCGAGGACGCCGACCGCGCCAAGACCGGTTTTCTGTCCGTCGTCAGCCATGAATTCCGCACGCCGCTGAACGGCGTGCTGGGCGGGGTTCACCTGCTGCGGAATGTGAAGTCCCCGGAGGCAAAGGCCGCGGCGGACATCATCGACCAGAGCGGACGGCGGCTTCTGGACATGGTGGATGATCTGTTCCTCTACATACAGGTCGCCTCCCAGGGACAGGCCGAAATCATCACCGCCCCGACCGATATCGGCCCTCTGGCGTCGGAGGCGGCGGCCTTTGCCGCCGACACCCTGACCACGCGCGAGGTGACGCTGGAAATCCAGTGTGAAGAAGGGCTGCTTCTGGATCTGGATAACCGTATTGCGGCGCGGGCGCTGGCCGGTCTGATCGAGAACGCGGCTCTGGCCTCGGACAAGGGTGGAACCATCCGATTGGCGGCCCGGAGCGGCGATGACGGCGCGGTCATGGAAATTATCGATTCCGGCTGTGGCATGGATGAGGAAATGGCCCGGCGCGCCGCAACCGCCTTTTCCACCGCTTCGCAAAGCTCCACACGCAGCCATGATGGCCTGGGCCTGGGCCTGCCCCTGGCGCGCGGCTTCGCGGAGCTGCATGGCGGCCGGCTGGAGATCGAGAGCCGTATTGGCGAGGGAACGGCGGTCCGCCTGCATTTCCCGCGGCCCGCAGACGCGGCAGCCGCCGTCGCCTGACCGGCCGGTTTGCCGCGCGGCCGCCGCGCCTTATTCTCGCACCCCATGACCATGAACGATTCCCTTGGCGACGCGCTGATCTGCGCCTGGCGCATGGACGGCGCGGGCGGAGCGGTAAAGCTGGCGCTGGACGATCATCCCGCAAACGCCCCCGGCTTTGACTGGATACATCTGGACGCGAACGATCCGCGCGCCTGCGACTGGCTGGCGAAAAAGTCCGGCGCGCCCGATTTCGCCGTGACCGCCCTGACGGCGGAGGAAACCCGGCCGCGCTTTGAACCGGCCGAGCAGGGCGCGCTGGTCAATCTGCGGGGCGTGAACCACAATCCGGGCGCTGAGCCGGAAGACATGGTCTCTGTCCGCATGTGGGTGACGCCGACGCGGGTTATCACCTCCCGCCGGTTCAAGCTGATGGCTGTCCGCGACCTGCGCGACGACATTGAAAAGGGCGATGCGCCGGTCACGCCCGGCGATTTGATCGCCCGTCTGGCGCTGCGGCTTTCCTTGCGGATCGAACCGGTGATCGCGGAGATGGTGGATATCTTTGACGAGCTGGAAGACGACGTCTTTGACGACGGCAAGAGCATCGAGCGGATCGCGGTGACCGAGCCGCGTTCCGAAGCGGCGCAGATCCGCCGCTATATCGCCCCGCAGCGCGAGGCGCTGCGGGCGCTGGCCGCCACCGAGGCCGGATGGATACGGGAGGAGGATCACCGGATCTTCCATGAGGCGGCCGAGGCGATGGCGCGCCTGACCGAGGACCTAGATTCCCTGAGGGAACGGGCGATGGTGCTGCATGACCTGCTGGTCAGCCAGCAGGCCGACCGGATGAACCGGCACACGATGGTGCTGTCGCTGGCCGCCGGAATCTTCCTGCCCGTGACGCTGATCGCCGGGATGCTGGGGATGAATGTCGCCGGCGTGCCGCTGTCCGATCACCCGAACGGGTTCTGGATCGTTTCCGGCCTGCTGACGCTGATCTGCGTGATCGAGCTGGCCTTTTTCAAATGGGCGAAATGGATCTGACCGCTCAGCGGATCGACGCGAAGCCGCGATAGTTGAAACCCGCGATCTTCGGCGCGCCCGGCAAATACCACGCCTCCATGTCGCCGATAGCGAAGCCTGATTCCTCAATCAGCTTCGGGATTGGCCGCGTCAGATGGCAGCCGCCGGCGATCCGCTTCCACACCGGCTCAATCCGCCGCTGCCACTTTGCGACGCCCGGGTCCGGGGCCGCGCCATGTTCGGAAAACAGCAGTCTTCCGCCGGGCTTCAGGACGCGGCGCATCTGGGCCAGGGCGGCGTTGAAACCCGGGATGGTGCAGAGCGTGTAGGTCAGGACCACGGTGTCGACGCTGTCATCGTCCAGCGGGATCTCCTCGCCCGGCAGGCCGATCAACTCCACCGGCACGGGGGAGGCCGCAATCGCCGGCGCGGCCTTGCGGCGCATCCCGGCGCTCGGCTCCAGCCCGATCAGCTGCGTCACCTTCGCCGGATTATAGAGCGGCAGGTTCGGCCCCGCGCCCAGCCCGACCTCCAGCACGCGACCTTCCGCATGGGGCAGGATCTTCGCCCGCTCCATCATGATTGGCTTCTGCGAACAGGACAGGCCGATCAGGTGCGGAAGGATGCGGTTTTCGTAGAAGGACATGTCGCGCGTCCTAGAGCGCCTTCACGATCTCCTCGGCCATCTTCTTGGCGTCGCCGAGCAGCATCATGGTGTTGTCGCGGAAGAAGAGCGGGTTCTCCACCCCGGCATAGCCCGAACCGAGCGAGCGCTTGATGAAGAACACGGTCTTGGCGTTCCAGACCTTCAGCACCGGCATGCCGTAGATGGGAGAGGATGGATCGTCCTCCGCCGCCGGGTTGGTGACGTCATTGGCGCCGATCACGAAGGCGACGTCGGCGTTGGAGAATTCGGAATTGATGTCCTCCAGCTCGAACACCTCGTCATAGGGGACGTTCGCTTCGGCCAGCAGCACATTCATGTGGCCGGGCATGCGCCCCGCCACCGGGTGGATGGCGTAGGCGACGTCCACGCCTTCCTCTTTCAGCACGTCGGCCAGTTCCTTCAGCGCGTGCTGGGCCTGCGCCACGGCCATGCCGTAGCCCGGCACGATGATGACCCGGCCGGCGTTCTTCATGATGAAGGCGGCGTCGTCCGCGCTGCCCTGTTTGACGGGGCGCGTCTCGGTCTCGCCGCTGGCCGCGGCCGTATCGCCGCCGAACCCGCCCAGAATCACCGAGATGAAGGAGCGGTTCATGCCCTTGCACATGATGTAGGAGAGGATCGCGCCGGAAGAGCCGACCAGCGCCCCGGTGATCAGGAGAGCGGTGTTTTCCAGCGTGAAGCCAAGCGCGGCCGCCGCCCAGCCTGAATAGGAGTTCAGCATGGAGACCACGACCGGCATGTCCGCCCCGCCGATCGGAATGATCAGCAGGAAGCCGATCAGGAAGGCCAGCGCGGTGATGTACCAGAGCAGGTGACCGCCGCCCGAGGCCGCGCCGTCGCTGAGCACGAAGGCCACCGTTAGGCCCGTCATGGCCAGCGCAATGGCGATATTGATGACATGGCGGAAGGGCAGCAGGATCGGCGCGCCGGACATGTTGCCGTTCAGCTTGGCGAACGCGATGACCGAGCCGGAGAAGGTGATCGCGCCGATGGCCGCGCCCAGCGCCATTTCCACCCGGCTGATCGCCTTGATCTGCCCCGCCGCGTCGGCGATTCCGAACGCCTCGGGCGAGAGGAAGGCCGCGGCGGCGACCAGCACGGCGGCCAGGCCCACCAGGCTGTGGAAGGCGGCGACCAGCTGGGGCATCGCCGTCATTGGAATGCGCCGGGCGATAACCACGCCCGCGCCCCCGCCGATCAGCGCGCCGCCCGCGATCAGGCCGATGATCATGGGATTGAAGCTCAGCAGCGTCAGCGTCACGCCGATGGCGATGGCCATGCCAATCATGCCGTACTGGTTGCCGCGCCGGGCGGTTTCCGGGTTCGACAGGCCCCGCAGGGCGAGAATGAACAGGACGCCCGAGACGAGATAGAGCAGCGCGACGAGATTGGCGTTCATGACAGGCCCTTTTCCTGCGGCGGGAAATGCGCGGTTTCAGATCTCATAGCCGAACCGCTCCAGCGCCGGGGCGAAGGCGTCCCGCGCGCGTTGTTTCTGATCTTCGGTAAGGACAGCGCCGAGATAATCCCGGCCGCGCCCCAGCTCGATTTCGGTAACAGCATTCGCCGGGCCGAGCGCGGCTTGCGCCGCCGCCCGGTCGAACGGCGCGTCCATGGCGGCGAAGACGCGGCCATATTCGGCGACGGGGTCGCGTACGATGTCCTCGTAACGCAGCCAGAAGGCCGCCTCGCCGTCCGCATCGGTCCAGCCCGTGACATGATCCAGCCAGGAGCCGAACGGGCGCTGATAATGCGCCACGCCCCGGCGCGCGATGAAGTCGTCGATATGGCCGGCGATCTCGCCGCTGGCGATCAGGGCGTCCAGCGCGCCGCCGCCGCGCTTGCGCCGCATCAGGAAATTCAGGGACGAGGCCAGCACGTCCAGCGGGTGGCGGACGACATAGAGGCGGAAAACCGGGTCCAGCACGCACTTGCCCGGCCAGCGCGCGGCGTGGGTCTTGGCGATCACAAGGCGGCGGCCGAACAGGGAAACATCGGTCAGTTCCCGCGCCGAGGTCACGCTGGAGACCACTTCTCCGCGCGGGTTCACCGCCGCCTCGAAATAGGCGTTCAGGAAGGCCTGCCGCGCCGGGTCGTCGTGATTTTCAACGTCGAATTCGGGCTGCACGTGCAGGGCGTAGGCGCGCAGGAAAGTGCGCGTCATCTTGTTGCCGCTGCGCGGATAGGAGGCGACGGCGATGGCCCGTCCGCAGATATCCGCGCCCGCCGCGCGACGCGCGGCCTCGAAGCCCGCCGGGCCGGCGCTGGCGGCCGGAAACAGCACGGCCGTCTCGCGGTCGCTTGCGGCCTTGGTCGGGCGGGGCGCGGTCATCGTCTCAGATCTCATAGCCGAACCGGTCCAGCGCAGGCCCGAAGACGTCTTTCGCAGCCGCTTTCTGCGCCGGTGTCAGGACATCGCCCAGATAGCCGCCGCCGCGCTTCAGCTCGATCCCGCGCGACTGGTCGGCCAGCGCCAGCGCCCGGCCCGCGCGCGCAGCGTCAAAAGGCGCGCCCGCCGCCGCGAACGCCCGCGCGTACTGGCCCGCCGGGTCGGCGACGACATCCTCATATTTCAGGCAGGCCACCGGCGCGCCACTTTCACGATCCGGCCAAGTCATCGCGTGATCCAGCCATGAGCCGAAGCTGGACGTGAAATGCGCGACGCCCTGTTTCGCGATGAAGTCGTCGATATAGGCGGCGATCTCTCCACTCTCAATCAACGCATCCAGCGGTTTGGGCGCGCTGTGGGTGAAACCCTCCGCCAGCTTACGGCTGAACAGAAAGTTGAGCGAGGAAGCCAGAACGTCCAGCGGGTGCCGGACCAGATAGATATGGACGAAGGGCTTCAGCACGCAGCGTTCCGGCCAGTCCGGGGCATGCGTCTTGGCCAGTACGCCGGGCCGGCCCATCAGCTCGATGTCCTTCAAATCCTCCGGCGCGATGCGATGGCAGAGCACGCGGCCCTTGGGCGTGACCAGCGCGGACTTGAACCGGCCCAGATAATCCAGAAACCGCCCCTCCTCCGCGCGCAGGCGCTCCAGCGCCGCCGGGTCGGGATTGCCCGCATAGAAATGCAGGAAGGTGCGGGTCATCTTGTTGCCGCTGCGGGGATAGGAGGCGACGACCGCGCAGTCGCCGGAAATCGTCACGCCCGTGCGCCGCGCCACGGCGCGGAAGCCTTCCGGACCGCGCGGCGAGGGCGGCAGCGCGATCTGCGTTTCCGCCTGCGGCGCGTCTGTTTCGAGCGTGGATGCAGCCTGGGTCACGAAGGGTGTCGCGCCGGCGTCACGACTTCTTCTTGTACATCGCCAGCATGCGCTGGGTGACAAGGAAGCCGCCAAAGATGTTCACGCTGGCCAGCAGCACGGCGACCGCGCCCAGCCAGGTGGAGACGCCGGCCTCACCGCTCGCCCCGCCAGCCGCGGCGGCCAGAAGGGCGCCGACGATGATGACGCTGGAAATGGCGTTGGTGACGGCCATCAGCGGCGTGTGCAGCGCCGGGGTGACGGACCAGACCACGTAATAGCCGACGAACACGGCCAGCACGAAAATCGCCAGCCGGAAAATAAACGGATCAATCGCGGCGTGTTCCATGGGAAACCCTATCCTTTTACGGCGTCATGCACGGCCTCGCCGCCTTTGGTCAGGACCATGCCGGCGACGATTTCATCATCCCAGTCCGGGGCGTAGGCCCCGTCTTCGGCGGTAACCAGCGGCAGGAAGGCGAGGAGGTTCTTGGCGTAGAGCGAGGAGGCGTCGGCGGGCAGGCGGCCGGGCAGATTGGCGTAGCCGATGATCGACTTGCCGTCCTTCTGCGCGATGCGGTCCAGTTCCGCCCCCTCGATATTGCCGCCGCGCTCAACCGCCAGATCCACAAGGACCGATCCGGGCTTCATGCTGGCGACCATCTCCGCATCGATCAGGCGCGGCGCGGGGCGGCCGGGGATCAGCGCCGTGGTGATCACCACGTCCTGTTTGGTGATGTGCTCGGCGACGAGCTTGGCCTGCTTGGCCTTGTATTCGTCGCTCATTTCCTTGGCGTAGCCGCCGGCTGTCTCGGCTTCCTTGAATTCCTCGTCCTCAACCGCGACGAACTTGCCGCCCAGCGAGGCGACCTGTTCCTTCGCCGCCGGGCGCACGTCGGTGGCGCTGACCTGCGCGCCCAGGCGCTTGGCCGTGGCGATGGCCTGAAGCCCGGCGACGCCCGCCCCCATCACGAAGACCCGGGCCGGGGCAATGGTGCCCGCCGCGGTCATCATCATGGGAAAGGCGCGGCCATAGGCGTGCGCGGCCTCGAGCACCGCGCGGTAGCCGGCGAGATTGGCCTGTGAGGACAGCGCGTCCATGGACTGCGCGCGCGTGATGCGGGGCGTGAATTCACAGGCGAAGACTTCCACCCCGCGCGCGGCGAGTTGCCGAATTTCCTCGCCATTGTCGTGCGGGGCGACGAGGCCGATCAGGGCGGCATTGTCGGGAATGGCGGCAAGCGACCCGCCTTCAGGCAGGCGCACGCAGAAGACGGCGTCCACGCCCGCGGCGGCCTGTTGCGCGGTTTCGGCGATGGAGGCGCCGGCTTCGCGGAACGCCTCGTCCGGGAAGTCCGCGGCGAGGCCCGCCCCGGCTTCGACCCGTATTTCATGGCCTGCGCCGGCCAGCTTTTTTATGGTGTCCGGGGTGACGGCGACGCGAGTCTCCGCGTTCCGTGTTTCCTTGAAAACCGCAATCTTCATTCGCCTGTCAGGACCCCTTGCTCCCGTGTCAGGCGTCAGACCCTAGTGTGAGTCAGAGGGCGGGGGAAAGAAAAATCTGATGAAGAAGTAACCCGCGACCACCATGATCACCGTCGAAGCGGCGGCGGCGATGAAACCCGCGCCCACGCCGAACCAGACAGTGAAGAACACGATATGCGCGCCGATGATCAGGGACAGCCACTTACAGGCGGCCATGAAGCCCCGATAGGTCATGTTGTGCTGGGAGACGTCCATTTCGCCATGCACGTAGTGATCTTCCGCCGCCATCGTCCTGTTGCTCCGTCGAAAGGATAATTTCTGAGGTCAGGGAGCGGTTAGCACGGCCCGCGCGAATCCGGCAAGCGCCTGAGGCCGCGCAACGGCGCCGCACCCCTTGGCGCGCCGCTAGAACAGGCAGGCGTCCAGCGATTGCGCGCGCACCGTTCCGGCCCGGCTTTGCAGCGTTCCCGCCCGGCCCGATACATACGGTCCCGGCGGGTCCAGCCGCCATTCGTTCGGATTGGGCAGAACCGCGGCCAGCATCGCCGCCTCACGCGGGGAAAGGTCCGCCGCGGTCTTGCCGAACCATGCGCGGGCGGCCGCTTCCGCGCCGAAATTGCCATCGCCCCATTCGGCGATATTCAGATAGACTTCCATGATCCGGCGCTTGGGCCAGGCCGTCTCGATCAACAGGGTGAACCACGCCTCCGCCCCCTTGCGGACCCAGTCGCGGCCGGGCCACAGGAAGGCGTTTTTCGCGGTCTGCTGCGACAGGGTGGAGGCGCCGCGCAGACGCGCGCCCTGCTCCGCCTCCCGGATCGCCTTGCGGATTGCCTCCACATCGAAGCCGTTATGCTGGCAGAAGCGGGAATCCTCCGCGCCGATGACGCTGCGCGCCAGATAAGGGGAAATCTCTTCCAGAGGCGCGTAGTGATAGCGGATTGTTTCGCCCTGTATCCCGCGCCACGCCATCAGCGCCGTGGCGGGCGGCGGAACGAAGCGATAGACCGCCACCATCAGGAAAGACACGCCGATGCCCAGCGCGATCAGGCTGAGCAACGCCACCCCCGCGCGTCCGGCCCAGCGCCCGGCGCCCGCCCAAAACCCTGTCGATTGCATCAAGCCGCGTCCCCGCCCCGCCATTCGTCCCGAACCTGGGCGTCACCTTCGCGGGGAAGGCGCGCCGCGGCAAGGTCCGCGAAGCGGTTCGCCGGCAGAAGCCGCGACAGCGCCCAGACCGCCGCGCCGCGCACCACCGGGGCTTCATCGTCCAGAAGCGCCCGTGCAGACTCGATCAGGTCCGGGTCGCCGGAGTTCCCGGCGGCGATCATCACATTGCGCACGAAACGGTCGCGTCCGATCCGCTTGATGGGCGACTTGGAAAACACCTCGCGGAACGCGGCGTCGTCCAGCGCCGCCAGCTCGCTGAGCAGCGGGCCGGTCAGCTCCGGGCGGGAGTGGAAGGCGCTCTGCCGGGCCGTGCGGGCATATTTGTTCCACGGGCACACGGCGAGGCAGTCATCGCAGCCATAAATCCGGTTGCCCATGGCTTCGCGAAATTCGCGCGGGATCGGGCCGGCATGTTCGATCGTCAGATAGGATATGCAGCGCCGCGCATCCAGCTGGTAAGGCGCGGGGAACGCGTCGGTCGGGCAGACATCCAGACAGCGACGGCAGGAGCCGCAAATATCCTCGCCCGCTTCGTCGGCGGGAAGGTCCGCCGTGGTCAGGATCACGCCCAGAAACAGCCAGGAGCCATAGTCCCGGCTGACCAGATTGGTGTGCTTGCCCTGCCAGCCGAGGCCGGATTTCGCCGCCAGCGGCTTTTCCATCAGCGGCGCCGTATCGACAAAGACCTTCACTTCTTCGCCGCTCTTGTCGGCAAACTGGCGCGCCACCTGTTTCAGGCGCTTCTTGACCAGGTCGTGATAATCCTCGTTCCGGGCATAGACGCTGATCGTGGCGCGGCGGCGCTGTTTCAGGCTTTCCATCGGGTCGCTGTCCGGCCCGTAATTCATGCCCAGAACGATGGCGCTTCTGGCGTCCGGCCACATGGCGGTGGGGCGCGCGCGCCGCGCGGCGGTGGTTTCCATCCAGCCCATCTCGCCATGGCGCTGCAGCGTGATGAATTCGTTCAGCCGCGCCTCCGCCGCCCAGTCCTCGTCCGCGCGGCAGAAACGCACGGCGTCGAACCCGGCCTCGCCGGCCATGCGCCGCAGATCGTCCGGCGAAACCGCATTGTCGTGGGGCGCATTGGTCATATGGGCAAGATAATCGATGCCGCGTTTAATAGAACCGTCAGGACCGCAGTCAGGATCACCCCATGGGCATAGACCCGCATTATCCGGAAACCATAACCCCGCCCGACCGGCCGCTGGGCTGGATCAGGGGCATTCCGGCGCTGGCGGACAATCCGGTCCAGACCTGGCCGCGCCATCTTTATGAGGGGCGCTACACTTACGTGAAATTCCGCGGCAAGGCGGTGATGAATCTCGTCGACCCGGCGCTGATCGGGATCATCCTGAAAGATCAGGCCGACAAGGTCATCAAGCACGATTTGCAACGCCGCACGCTGGAGCCCGCGCTGGGCGAAGGCCTGATCATGGCGGACGGGCCGAAATGGCGGGCGCAGCGGCGCGCCGCCTCCCCCGCTTTCCGGCATCAGTCGCTGGAATCGCTGGTTCCCGCCATGGCGCATTCGGCGCGGGACGTTTCGGGCCGTCTTCTGGCCGGCCCGGCGGATCGCGCGCAGGACGTGATGCCGGAGATGATGCACGCCACATTCGACATCATCGTCGCCGCGCTGTTCGAGGATGGCGGAGAGTTCGACGCGCAGGACGTGCTGGACGACATCACGCTGTATCTCGCCACGCAGGGCCATGTCGGGGTTCTGGATATTTTCGACGCCCCGCTCTGGACCTCCCGCCTGGCCAACCGCAAGGGGATCGCCGCGGCAAAACGGATGCGGGCGGCCGTACGGGAGAATGTGCGGCGGCAGGCGGCGCGAGAGGAGCCGAGCGACACGCTGAGCGGGCAGCTCTTGCGCGCCACGGATCCCAAAACCGGCGAGCGCCTGACCGAGACGGAGCTGGTGGATAATCTGCTGACTTTCGTGGCCGCCGGGCACGAGACCACGGCGCTGGCCCTGACATGGACGCTGGGGATCCTCGCGCGCCTGCCGGAGCTTCAGGACCGGCTGGCCGAAGAAGCGCGGAGCGTATGCGGCGAGGCGGACGTCTCCGCCGACGATATCGACAGGCTGGCGCTGCATAATCGCGTGCTGCAAGAGAGCATGCGCCTGTTTCCGCCCGCCCCGGTGGCGGCGCGCATGGTGACCGAACCCTTCGAGGTCGCCGACAAGCATCTGGTCCCGGGCGACATGGTCAATGCCCTGATCTATCCGCTGCACCGCCATGTGAAATGGTGGGACGACCCGAACCGGTTCGATCCGGACCGTTTTCTGCCCGAAAATACCGAGGCGCGGGACCGCTACGCCTATATTCCGTTCGGCGGCGGGCCGCATATCTGTATCGGGATGCGCTTCGCGATGATGGAGGCGGCGGTGATTCTGGCCCGCCTTGTCCGCGATTGCCGCTTCGCGCCACAGCCGGACCATCGCTTCCACCCGGTCCTGCGCATCACGCTGCGCCCGAAAGGCGGTATGCCGCTTTTTGTCAGCCCGCGTTGAAGGCTTTCTAGAAATCCAGATCGGCGTAATGCGGCGGGGCGGTCAGGCCGGGGACGCGGTCGGTCAGGAGCGGACGGAAGCACGGGCGCGATTTCAGCTTCACGTACCAGTCCTTCACACCCTCGAAATCATCCCACGGGGCCTCCCCCAGAAAGTCCGTGACGGAGAGGTGCGCGGCGACGCAAAGATCGGCCAGGGACATTTTCGGACCCGAGAGCCAGTCCCGCTGTTCCAGCAGCCAGGCCATGTAATCCATGTGCCAGCGCACCCGCTCGCGGGCGCCGCGCAGCGCCTCCATGTCGGGCGAGCCAAGGCCCGCGGCGCGCTTGACGATTTTTTCCTGCAGGATCACCGCGCCGCATTCGGTGGCGAACTTGCGGTCGAACCACTCGATCAGGCGGCGGGATTCGGCCCGCGCCTCCAGATCGGCCGGGTAGAGCGCGGGATCGGGATGGACTTCCTCCAGATATTCCAGGATGGCGCGGGAGCCGATGACGGGCGTGGCCTCGTCTCGCGTCAGGACCGGGCCAAGCCCGCCCGGATCGACGGCCAGGAATTCCGGCCGCGGATTCCACGGCGTCTCGTCGGCCAGTTTGAAGTCCAGCTTCTTCTCGCCCAGCGCCAGGCGAACCTGACGGCAGAGCGGGTCGAGCGTCCAGTGATGTAACGTGCGCATGGATTCAAGGCTTACACCGGCTTGGCCGCGGTTTTAAGCGCCCTCTTCTGCATCTTCCGGCAGAGCGCGCAGCGTTTCCGGCCCGTGCGGTTCGGCCCGGCCCTTGGGGTCGGCGTGAATCAGCACGTCGGCGGCGGGATATTCCGCCATGATGCGGCGTTCCGCGGCGACGATGATGGCGTGCGCGGCCTCCAGCGACAGGTTCGGGTCCAGATCGGCATGAAACTGGATCTGAACGCCCGGCCCCATGGCGCGGGTTCGCAGCTGATGCACGCCCAGCAGGCGGTCGTCATCGGCCGCCAGCTCCAGAATGCGCGCGCGGTCGGCATCGGGCAGCTCCCGGTCCATCAGTAGGTCCCAGGAGCCCCGGAACACCTCGAACGCCGCCCAGCCGAGCCAGAGCGCCACGGCGAGGCCGGCCAGAGCGTCCGCCCGCTCAAAGCCGGTGAACGCCGCCACGGCGACGCCCGCGATCACCGCCGCGTTCGCCAGAAGGTCGCTCATATAATGCGCCCGGTCGCCGGCCACCGCGACGGAGCCGGTTTTCGCGACGGCCCGCGCCTGTGCCCGGACAAGGACGGTGGTAAGCAGGATGGAAATGACCATGACGCCCAGCGCCACGCCGGACCGCTGTATCGGTTCAGGGTCAATCAGGCGCACCACGCCCTCCCGCGCCACCAGCGTGGCGGAGATCAGCACCAGCATGGCCTGGAACAGGGAAGCGAACCCTTCCGCCTTGCCGTGACCGAAGCGGTGTTCCGCATCGGGCGGCGTGGCGGCGTAACCGACCGCGAACAGCGTCACCAGAGAGGCGGTGAGGTCCAGCGCCGAATCGGCCAGCGAGGACAGCAGCGCCACGGAATCCGACATCACCCAGGCGACGATTTTCAAAATCGTCAGAACCACCGCGGTCGCCACCGAAAGGCGGGCGACGGTGCGGGTGATCCTGGCGGACTCGGCGGGCGGCAGGCGCCCGGGACCGCCGGCTTGAGCGGCGTCATGCGGCATGATTTCGGGAATAGCAGACGCACCCGCCGATTGCACTTGGCGATAGCGGGCGGTTAAGTGCGGGCCTCACCGGCCGGGCGATTTTTCATGAGTCTTTTTCACCTGATCCTTCTGGCGCTCATTCAGGGGATCACGGAATTTCTGCCGATCTCCTCCTCGGCGCACCTGATACTGCTGCCTGTCCTGATGGACTGGGCCGATCAGGGCGCGCTGATCGACGTGATGGCGCATCTGGGCACGATGTTCGCCGTTCTGGTCTATTTCAGGGGCGATATCGCGCAGGTCGCGGCGGGAAAACTGGCGCTTCTGAAAGGCAAAATGACGCCGGGCGGACGTCTGGCGCTGCTGGTCGGAGCCGCCACGCCGCCGGTTCTGATCGGCGGGGCAATCCTTTTCCTGACCGATTCCACGGGATTCCTTCGCGATCCGCGCCTGATCGCCTGGGCGACCATCGTGTTCGCGCTGGCCCTTTGGGTCGCAGACTCCTTCATGCCGGAGAAACGGGACACGGAATCGCTGACTTTCCGGGACGCGTTTCTGATCGGTCTGGCGCAGGCCGTGGCGCTGATCCCCGGCACGTCGCGCTCCGGCATCACCATGACGGCGGGACGCGCGCTCGGCATGACGCGGCCCGAATCGGCGCGCTTTTCCATGCTGATGTCCATTCCGGTCCTCGCCGCGTTCGGCGTCGTGGCCGGAATCGACCTCTATGTGGAAGGCGCGCAAGCCAGCCTGACGGACGGCCTGATCGTGATGAGCCTGTCCTTCATTTCCGCGCTGGCCGCCATTGCGGTTCTGATGAAGCTGCTGGAGCGGATGAGCTTCCTGCCCTTCGTGATCTATCGCCTGCTTCTGGGGGCGGCCCTGCTTTTCCTTGTGGTCTGATCTTATTTCGGATATTTCCTAATTAAGAAATGATCCGGGGGAGCGGTTATGACGATCTTTCGTAATGGCGTGTGGCTTTTCCTGCTGATCGCTTTTGCGTTCAGCGGCGCCATCGGCGGCGTGATCCATGCGACCGGCGCCATGGAGCGCCAGCTTCTGTTTACCGGCCTGGCCTTTATCTACATGTGCGGCCCTGCCATCGCCGCGCTGGTCTGCGCGGCGCGGTTCGACCGGGGCCGGATGCGTCAGAGCCTTGGCGTCGCCAAGCCGTTCAACCGCGCGCTGGTCTGGGCGTGGCTGATCCCGGTTTCATTGATCCTGGGCGCGCTCGCCATCGACCTGGTCTTTTCGCCCGCCATGTTCGATCCGGGCGCGAATTACCGGGCGCTGCTGGAATCGCAAGGCCAGGACCTGACCGGTTCCCCGGTCGATCCGGTCTCGCTCTACTGGTTCGGAGTCGCGTCCGGCCTGACGCTGGGCGCGTTCCTGAACATGTTCCTGACGCTCTCGGAGGAACTGGGCTGGCGCGGCTGGCTCTGGGACCACTGGCGCGGCCTCGGTTTCTGGCGGTGCAATCTGCTGATCGGGCTGTTCTGGGGCCTCTGGCACGCGCCGCTGATCGCGCAGGGCTATAATTATCCGGAACTGCCCGTCTGGGGGCCGGTGGCGATGACCGCGCTGATGCTGGTGATTTCACCGCTGATCGGCTGGGTGCGGGAGGCCGGGGGAACGGTGTTCCACGCCGGTCTCTTCCACGGAACCCTGAACGCCGGGGCGGGCCTTGGCGTGCTGGCGCTCACGGGGCTGGAATTCCCCTTCAAGGGAACGCTTGGCGTAGGCGGATTCGTTACAGGCCTGGCCCTTTGCGGGATTGTGTTCGCAATCAGGAAGCGCGCCGCGAACGCGCCGCCCGAGACCGGTCAGGCTCTATGAGCTGCGCGGGTCAGGCGCGACTTCGTGGAACTGGCCGCCGTGCCGGTACTGGAACAGATAGGTCGGCAGGATCGATTCGACAGTCGCCATGCGGGTCACGCCCAGGTCCTCAATGGTCCCTACGGCGTCTGAATCCGTCACGACATTGTCGCTCTTCAACAGCTTCACCTGATCGGCGGTGATCGGCGGCTGGATAAAGGGCAGCGCGCCGACGATTCCGCCGGCCACGCCCATCGGTCCGGCCGCGAAGAACGGCACCGGGATCAGGGCGCGTTTGCGGTCGATGACTTTCAGCATCGTCTGCATCAGCTCCTTGAAGCTGTAAACGCGCGGGCCGCCCAGCTCATACAGCTTTCCGGCGGCGTCATCCCGCGTCAGGGCATTGGCGATGGCGGTGGCCACATCGCCGGCATAGACCGGCTGGAATTTCGTCTTGCCGCCGCCGATCAGCGGCAGCGCCGGCGACAGCCGCGACATCGCGGCGAACTTGTTGAAGAAATCATCGTCCGCGCCGAACACGATGGAGGGCCGGACAATCACCGCCTGAGGGAATGCGTCTCTCACGGCCTTCTCGCCCTGAGCCTTGGTGCGGGCATAGCTGGATTCAGATTCCGCGTCCGCGCCGATGGCCGAGACATGGACGAAGCGCTGCACGCCGTCGACTGCTGCGGCCTCCGCAATCATCTGCGCGCCGCGCGACTGGGTTGAAGCGAATTTCTGGCGGCCTTCCTCGAACAATATCCCGACAAGGTTCACGACCCCCCAGGCGCCCTCGACCGCGCGCTCCACCGAGGGGCGGTTGCGCACATTGGCCTGGATCAGCTGGATCTGGCCCGGTTCGCCGGCGACTTTCAGGTCCTGCGCGGAATGCGGATAGCGCACGGCCACGCGCACGCGGAAGCCTTGCTTGCAAAGCTCGCGAACGACATAGCGGCCGACAAAGCCGGACCCGCCAAAGACGGTGATGATTTCAGGGCGCAGGGTCATGGGTCTTCAATCTCCGTGATGCGCGCCGGACCGGCCTGTCTGGCTCAGTCCGCCGCTTCCTCGGGTTTATCCTCCTGGCGCGGCGGACCATAGGTGACAATTACAGCGCCGGGACCGCCGCGCGCAGGCGAATTGGCCCCGATGAAGGCGATGGAATTGTCCGGGCGCCGCTCCATGATGAAATCGGCGTCCGGGCGGTCCTTGCGCAGATCCTCCAGCTTGTATTCCGCGGTCAGCGGCGTGGCGCGGAAACGCCAGCCGCGCCACCAGTCCTGGCTGACCGCATCGAACCCGCGGCCCGGACCGATCAGGGTGCGGCCGCGCGCGGTGAAGGAAATCGCCTTGGCGTCGCGGTCTTCCTTCTCCAGCCCCGAAAGCTGCCACACGCGGTGGCGGCCGAATTCCGGGGCGTATTCCACGCAGATCAGCGAATTATAGGCGTCATTGGGCGTCGAGGCGACCAGATGGCCAAGCTGGGAATGGTCCAGCCGGTGGTCGGCATGTTCCGAGAGCACTTCGCCGAAATAGACTCTCAGCCCCTCCAGCCTCGCCGCGCGCAGGCGGCGCCAGTTGGAATCGGCGATCACCACGGGCACGCCCAGCTCGTGTATCGCCTTGGCCAGACCCAGGCTCCACGGATTGGCCCCGGCGATCAGCACGCCTTCCGGGCCCTTGGTGGCCAGGTTCAGGCGTTGCGCCAGCGGCTTGATGGTAAAGCCGTGCGCCACGACGGTGGCAAACACCATGGCGAAAGCCAGCGGCACGAGCTGTGCCCCCTCCGGCCGCCCCAGCGCCGTCAGCTCAGACGCGAAAAAGCCGGCCACGGCGACGGCCACGATGCCGCGCGGGGCAATCCAGGCGACCAGCGAACGCTCCGCCCAGGTCAGCTTGGTTCCGACGGTGGAGACGAAAACCGTGATCGGACGCACCACGAACATCATCGTGACGACGAACAGCAGGATCGAAAGATCGACCGAGGTGATGACCTCCGGCGTCAGGGACGCCGTCAGGATCACGAACACGCCCGACACCAGTATGACCGCGATGGATTCCTTGAAGCGCCGCATTTCCTCGATGGAGGCAATACGGCTATTGGCGATCATCACGCCGAACACCGTCACCGCCAGCAGCCCGGTTTCATGGGCGATCAGGTCCGCCGTCACGAACACGGCCAGAACCGCGGCCAGCACGACCGGCGCTTTCAGGAATTCCGGCACATGCCCCTTGCGGAAGGCCCAGGCCAGGAGCCAGCCCGCCGCAATGCCCAGCACCGCGCCCGCCACCGCCGACAGCGCGATCCAGGTGGCCGCGTCGACCCAGGTCCGCCCTTCGCTGAGGAAGCGGATCACCTCATAGACCAGCACGGCCAGAAGCGCGCCAATGGGATCGTTGACGATCCCTTCCCAGCGCAGCACCGCGCCGCTGCGCCCGGCCAGCTTGGACTGGCGCAGCAGGGGAATGATCACTGTCGGCCCGGTTACAACCATCAGGCCGCCGAACAGGAAGGCGATGTCCCAGGGCAGCCCGGCGACATAGTGGGAGGCCAGCGCCCCCAGCAGGCCGCCCACAGGCGCGCCGACAAAAATCAGCCGCCGCACGGCCTGTCCCGCGCCCCTGAGCTCCGTAAAGTTCAGGTTCAGTCCGCCCTCGAACAGGATGATGCCCACCGCGATAGCGATGGTGGGCCGCAACAGGGCGCCAAAATCAGCTTCCGGGTTGATCAGCGGCTCGCCGGCCGCCATCGCCCAGAACGGGCCTACAATGAGGCCTGCCACGCTCATCAGAACAATCGCGGGCCAGTTGGTGCGCCATGCAAGCCATTGGGATCCAATGCCAAGCGCGCCGATCAGTGCGATCTTGGCGGGCAGCAGGGCGGCGGCGGTTTCGATAGCCATATAGTTGAAGGGTTGTAACGCGGCGCGGCGCGGCGGCAAGAGACGATGTTAGGCGCTGGACGCGATTTCCGGCTCAGTAGTCGCTTACTGGCGCGGTGGCGTGATCGGGGTCGGGCCGGTCGGCGTCCTCATCAGGCTGTTCATCGCCGATGCGCACCATCTCGAACCCCATTCCGCCGCCGCCATAATGGCCTTCCTCGTAGAGGCGGATGCGTTCCTCGTACCAGTTCAGGATGTGCTGATAGAGATGCTCGAAGAAGTCGCTGAGATCGGCGTCGGCCTCTCCGGCGTGGAATTCATAGGCCCCGCCATCCTTGATCCGCACCACCAGCTCCTCGCCCTCCTTGGCGCAGGACAGGCCCACGCGCAGGAAATCCGCGTGGTCCGACACCCGCACGGCCAGCCCGAAACCGATGGGACCGAGCGGCAGGAAGCCCCGCCCTGAAACCGTGAAGGCCCGCCCGCCATAATCGCGCGGCTGGAACGGCCCCTGCGGCGGCACCAGGAATACGCAGGGCGGGTTATTGGGGTGCAGATAGGCGCACATCTCCCGCGCAATCCGCTCGGCCAGCGCGCGGATATGGGCGTAATTTTCAAGGCTCAGCGCCGCATAGCGCGACGCCGTGTCCTTCAGCGTGTGGTGGCGTGTGTGATCTGCGCTCATGCCCGCGACCATCGCCGCGCCGCGAGGGCGCGTCAAACCCCCAATCGCGGCTGGCGGGGCTCTGCGCCGCGTATCGAAACCGACATAAAGATCAGGCTAGGATGGCGGCATGACCGGATTACTATTCGCCATCCTCGCAGGCGCGCTTATGACTTCCCCAGACTCCGCTCCCGGATGGAACACGCTGACCGGCGAGCGGCCGGTGATTATCGCCCATCGCGGCGCCAGCGGAGAGCGGCCCGAACACACCCTTGCCGCCTACAGCCTCGCCATCGAGCAGGGCGCGGACTTCATCGAGCCCGATCTGGTCATGACCAGGGACGGCGTCCTGATCGTCCGTCACGACCGCTATCTTTCCACCACCACGGATGTCTCCGCCCATCCGGAGTTTGCAGACCGCCGGGTGGAAAAGGAGGGCCGCCAGGACTGGTGGGCGGAGGATTTCACGCTGGAAGAAATAAAGACCCTGCGCGCCGTTCAGCCGCGCGAGGGACGCGCCAAGGATTATGACGGCCAGTTCGAAATCCCGTCGTTCGAGGAAGTGCTGGCCCTGCGCGCCAGGGCTTCTGAAGAGGCGGGGCGGATCATTGGCGTCTATCCCGAAACCAAGCACCCGGCCGCGCTGGCGGCCCTTGGCCTCGACCCGGCGCCCGAGCTTGCCCGCATTCTGAAGGCCCATGGTCTGGACGGCGCGGACGCGCCGGTTTTCGTGCAAAGTTTCGAGCCGGAATCGCTTGTGCGGCTGGACGCCATGATAGAAGCGCCGCTGATCCAGCTGGTCTTCCCGAAAAGCGAGATGGACCCGGCCCTGCCTTTCGAGAGCAGCGTCGCGCTGGAGCAGATTCCCGCCTATGCGGACGGGGTCGGCCCGAACAAGTTTCTGGTGATTGACCGGGCGGGCAATGACACCGGCTTTGTCGCGCGAGCCCATGCGCTGGGCCTTGCGGTCCACCCCTGGACCTTCCGCGATGATGATCCGCCGCCCGACGGCCTGACCGGAGAGGCGGAAATCCGCCGCGCGCTGGAGATTGGCGTCGATGGCGTCTTTACCGATTTCCCGGCCACGGGCGCCGCGGCGCGCGACCGGTAACCGGCGGCAGGAGCGGGCGCGGATTCTTTCTTATTCAATGTCGCGCGCCCCAATACCGCGCTATATCGTCCGGGAAATTGCAGGGAGCCGGGCATGGCCGATGAAGAAGAAACGGAACGGGCCGCCGGCGGCGGCATGAAGCGCGCGGGCCTGAACATAGGCGGCTTCCTGGCCGGCGCGGTCATGGGCTGGCTGTTGTTCGACAGCCTGATATTTGCGCTGCTTTTCGGCCTTATCCTGGGCGCGGCGGCCGAAACCGCGCAACGCGCCGGGGACAAGAGCGGCTAGAATCCGCTCTGCGTCAGAACCCGGTTCGCGATGTCGATGGCGACGCTCGTCAGCCAGACAAGAATGCCGATGGTCCAGCGAACCGGGCCGACTTCATGGGTCCGGTAGTCTGCATTGACGCCCCGGTCCCAGGCGGTGTCGCCGCGGTCCGACAGCGCCATATAGCCGAAAATCATCGCGATGATGGAAACCAGCGGGATTCCGAGGCCAAGGCCCTGCGCCCAGGCGCGGGCGCTTCGCAGCAGACTTTTGGGAAAAGAAAGCCGCCCGCCGGAACGGTCCATGACGCGAATGCCCAGCAAGGCCTTGCCCGGCGTCGAACCGGTCGCGCTGATCAGGGTCGCCTCGCCCAGCAGAAACAGAATGAAGAAAAGGATGACCGAGGCGATCATGAACGGAATCGAGGCGAGCTGGAGCAGATATTGCTCCGCCCGGGCCGGATTCAACGATGACAGGACGAAGAAAAAGACGAACGACGCGCCGCTAACCAGAACGAAAAAGACGAAAGACGTCAGCGCCAGATCGGTCATCTTCGCCAGCCAGCGCGCCCAGGGCCGCGCATCGGGCGCCGGGGCCGGCTGTTCAGCGGGTTCGGCGGACGGGTCCGCCGTGGCGATATCGCCCTGGTTTTCTTGTTCGGCCACCAGCCCCCCTCTGGCCCGGCCGGTCTGAACAGGCGGCGCTAGACCGCCCGTTCCGCCAGCTTGCGCTTGATGCCGGAGATTGCTTCCGCCGGATTGAGGCCCTTCGGACAGACCTGCGCGCAGTTCATGATGGTGTGACAGCGATACAGCCGGAACGGATCTTCCAGCGCGTCCAGACGCTCGCCCGTCATCTCGTCGCGCGAGTCCTCGATCCAGCGATAGGCCTGCAGCAGGGCCGCCGGGCCGAAGAATTTCTCCGAATTCCACCAGTAGGACGGGCACCCCGTGGAGCAGCAGGCGCAGAGAATACACTCATACATGCCGTCCAGCTTGTCGCGGTCTTCCTGGCTCTGCTTCCATTCCTTCTGCGGTTCGGCGGTGACCGTCTGCAGGTACGGCTCGATAGCCGCGTATTGCGCGTAGAAATTGGAAAGATCGGTCACCAGGTCCTTGATGACCGGCTGGTGGGGCAGCGGGGAAATCTGGATGGCGCCGCCGCCGACCTCGTCCCAGCCCTTGGTGCAGGCCAGCGTGTTGCGGCCATTGATGTTGAAGGCGCAGGACCCGCACACCCCTTCCCGGCAGGAGCGGCGGAAGGAAAGCGTGGAATCCACGTTGTCCTTGATCCACAGCATGGCGTCCAGAATCATCGGGCGCAGCTCGTCGGTGGGCACGACATATTCGTCCCAGCGCGGATTATCGTCGGCGTCCGAATCGTAGCGGTAGATCTTGAAGGTGCGCGTATCCTTCGCCCCGTTGGAGGCGTCGTAGCGCTTGCCCTTCTTGAGCTTGGAGTTCCGGGGGAGAGTGAGCTCAACCATTAATAGCTCCGCGCCTTGGGCTCGATGTAGGAAATTTCGTTGGTCATCGTGAAGGAATGGACCGGCCGGTAGGAGAGATCGACCGAGCCGTCCTCCCGCACATAGGCGATGGTGTGGTTCATCCAGTTCGCGTCATCGCGGTCCGGATAATCCTCGCGCGCATGCGCGCCGCGGCTTTCCTTGCGGGCCACCGCGCCATTGGCCGTGGCCGCCGCATTGATGATCAGGTTTTCGTATTCCAGCGCCTCGACCAGGTCGGTATTCCAGATCATCGAGCGGTCGGTGATCTTGATGTCGGCGCTGTCCTTGTAGATCTGCGCAATCTGCTCGGCGCCTTCAGCCATGACCTCTTCGGTGCGATAGACCGCGACATGGTTCTGCATGGATTTCTGCATGCGGCTGCGCAGTTCGGCCGTGGTGGTCGAACCGTTTGCGTTCCGCACGCGGTCGAAGCGCTCCAGATGCTTGTCGGTGATCTCTTTCGGCAGTTCGCGGTGCGTGGCTCCGCGCTCCACGGTTTCTGCGCAACGCTCGCCCGCCGCCTTGCCGAACACGACCAGGTCGATGAGGGAGTTGGAGCCCAGCCGATTGGCGCCGTGGACCGAGACGCAGGCCGCCTCGCCCACCGCCATCAGGCCGGGCACGGTCGCGTCCGGCTCGGCCTCGGTCGGTTTCAGCACTTCGCCATGATAATTGGTCGGGATGCCGCCCATATTGTAGTGCACGGTCGGCAGGACCGGGATCGGCTCCTTGGTCACGTCCACGCCCGCAAACACGCGCGCGCTTTCCGAAATGCCGGGCAGGCGCTTGTGAATGATGTCGGGGTCCAGGTGCGACAGGTTCAGGTGGATATGGTCGGCGTCCTTGCCGACGCCCCGGCCCTCGCGGATTTCCATCGTCATGGCGCGCGAGACCACGTCGCGCGAGGCGAGGTCTTTCGCGTTCGGCGCATAACGCTCCATGAAGCGTTCGCCTTCCGAATTGGTCAGGAAACCGCCTTCGCCGCGCACGCCCTCGGTGATCAGCACGCCGGCGCCATAGATGCCGGTGGGGTGGAATTGCACGAACTCCATGTCCTGCAGCGGCAGGCCGGCGCGCGCCGCCATGCCGTTGCCGTCGCCCGTGCAGATATGCGCCGAGGTGCAGGAGAAATAGGAGCGGCCATAGCCGCCCGTCGCCAGCACCACCTGATGGGCGCGGAAACGGTGCAGCGTGCCGTCGTCCAGATTCCACATCGTGACGCCGCGGCAGGCTCCGTCCTCGTCCATGATCAGGTCCAGCGCGATGCATTCGATGAAGAAATCGACATCGTGCTTCAGCGACTGGCCATACATGGTGTGCAGCATGGCGTGGCCGGTGCGGTCGGCCGCCGCGCAGGTGCGCTGCACCGAGTCGCCGCCGTAATTCTTGGTCATGCCGCCAAAGGCGCGCTGATAGATCTTGCCTTCCTCGGTGCGGGAGAAGGGCACGCCCCAGTGCTCCAGCTCGTACACCGCTTCCGGCGCATGGCGGCAGAGATATTCGATGGAGTCCTGGTCGCCCAGCCAGTCCGACCCCTTCACGGTGTCGTACATGTGCCAGCGCCAGTCATCCTCGCCCATATTGCCGAGGCTGGCCGCGATGCCGCCTTGCGCCGCCACGGTGTGCGAGCGCGTCGGGAAAACCTTGGTCAGGCACGCCGTTTTCAGGCCCGCCTGCGCCGCGCCGACCGCCGCGCGGAGGCCCGAGCCCCCGGCGCCGACAACGACGACGTCATATTCGTGATCGATCCAGTCGTAAGCAGCCATCTGGCGCTTAACCTCCGAAAGAAAGCTTCAGGATGGACACCGTAACCGCGACCCAGAGCGCGGCGGTGAAGAACGTGTTGGCCAGCAGCAGGACAATCCGCGTTCCCTGCCGGGCGATATAGTCGTCGATGACGTCCTGCGCCCCCAGCCGGCCATGATACAGCGCCGCGGTAAAGAACAGGATGGTGACGATCGCGCCCCAGCCGGTGGAGAGCATATCGGTCACGCCGCCCGGTCCGGACGCGGCCGCCGTCAGGACGAAAATCAATGTCAGCGGCGACAGGATGGCCAGCGCCACGGCGCTTGCGCGCTGGCCGATGAAATGGCCCGGGCCTTCGCCCGCCGCGCCGTCGCGGCGCACGCGCGCCAGCGGTGTCGAGAAATCTTTCGCCATCGGTCTACAGCGCCCCCGACGCGATCAGGAACCAGACAAAGGCGGCGATGCCGACGCCAAATCCGGTGATGATGTTGAACAGCGAGATCTTGCTGGCGAGGGACGGGGTGAACCCCTTCCCGGAATCCCAGAACAGATAGCGGATGCCGTTGAAGAAGTGGAAGGCGATGGAAACCAGCGCGCCGAAGATCAGCAGATAGGCGATGACCGCTTCCCAGCCGCTCAGAAGGGCGGTGAAATCGGCGTCGCCGCTCCACGCCGCATAGGTGATCCACAGCGCCAGCGCGCTGACCCAGACATAGTTCACGATGCCGGTGGCGCGGTGCAGGATCGATGTCGCCATCGTCGGATGCCACCGCCAGATCTGAAGGTGCGGGGACAGGGGTCGGGAGTCGGCCCGGTCAGACGCCATATCGTTGTAGCCCCTCATGACAGAAAAATATGAGCGTGCGTTCTAATTTTGCGCGGAAGGGTAGGCTGAGCGCCTAGCGTGTCAATGCGCTTCCCGCCACACCCCTGCCATTGCGAGCGTTTCGCAAGTTTCAGCGCCATTTATGTGAACTTCAATTCTCATAAAAATCCGCCTCGTCAGCGCCTTGGCCGCGCCCTATCTTCCCGTGGGAACGACAGAAGGACCGGCACTATGGCTTCCAGCAACACCCGCGCCGTGGTTATCACCGGCGCCTCCACCGGAATCGGACATGCCTGCGCGAAAGTGCTCGCCGAATCCGGCTTTCACGTCTTCGCGGGCGTCCGGAAGGACGAGGATGCGCAAAAGCTGACCGATGAGTTCGGCGGGGCCGTCACGCCCTTGATGATGGACGTCACCCGGCCGGACCAGCTGGACGCCGCCGCCCGGACGGTCCGCAACTGGCTGGACGGACGCACGCTGGCGGGGCTGGTGAACAATGCGGGTATCGCGGTGGCCGGTCCGCTGCTTCACATTGATCCGGAGGAAGTGGAGCAGCAATTCCAGGTCAATCTGCTGGGCGTGCTGCGCGCCACGCAGGCTTTCGCGCCGCTTCTGGGCGCGGACAAGACCTTGACGGGCGCGCCGGGGCGGATCGTCATGATGTCCTCGGTCGGCGGCAAGATGGGCATGCCCTTTGTCGGCCCCTACGCCGCCTCCAAACACGCGCTGGAGGGGCTTTCCAAATCGCTCCGCAAGGAGCTGGCGCTCTATGATATCGGGGTAGTGATCATCGGCCCCGGCGCTGTGGCCACGCCGATCTGGGACAAGGCGGACGATATCGACATCGATAAATACCGCGACACGGACTATGTGCCCGCCATGAAAAACGTCCTGAACTGGATGAAGACGCGCGGCCCCAACGGGCTGAAACCCGAAGTCATCGGCGAGAAAGTGAAACACGCCATCACGGCGGACAAGCCGCGCCTGCGCTACGCCCTCGTGCCGCAGCGTTTGCAGAACTGGACCATCCCCCGCTTGCTGCCGGAGCGGATGGTCGACAAGATAACCGTCAAACAAGTCGGATTGCGGCCCGAGGATCTGGAGCGCTGATCGCGCGTCCCCGGCCCGCTCACATCAAGAACGGGATGGGGAGTTCCATGACACGATTTTTCCGCGCGGCGCTGGCCGCGTTTGCAATGCTGGCCCTGACCGCGCCCACAGCGCTTGCGGCCCCGGTCGACGACCTCCACGCGCTGTTTGACGAAGTCGAGGCCTTCGACGTTTCCGAGAACCCGCTTGAGGCCGGCCGCAAGGGCGATATCGAGGCGCTGGGCCGGATGCCCGCCGTCACGCCTGAAGCCGAAGCGCGCCGCGCGGACGCCAATGAGGCGTTTCTCGAACAGCTTGAGGCCATCGACCGCGCCGCCCTGCCCGAGGGCGAGCGCCTGAATTACGATCTGATGGAGTGGATGCTGGAGCGCCGCATCATGCTGGCCGGTTACGACACCGACCGCATTCCCTTCGTCAATGATTCGGGTTTCCACACCATGCTCAGCGGCATGGCCCGCCAGACCCGGCTGAACACCGCCGAAGAGGCCGAGGCGTGGATTTCCCGTCTGAACGACTATCCGCGCTACATGGACGAGAACATCGCCAATCTGGAGCGCGCGATCGAGACGGGCTGGGTTCAGCCGCGCATGATTGCCGAGCGGGTTCTGGAAAACGCCGAGGCGCAAGTGCCGGCGGAGGACGCCGCCGAAAGCGCCTTCTATCTGCCGCTCACCAAAATGCCGGATACGATTCCGGCGGAGCGTCAGGAAGCCCTGAAACAGCAGGCTGTGCTGGCGATCAATGAATCGGTTCGCCCGGCCACGATCCAGCTGGTCGAGTTTCTTGAAAACGAGTATCTGCCCGCCAGCCGCGAAAGCCTGGGCGCCCGCGAGATGCCGGGCGGCGAAGAGTATTACCCGGCGCTGGTCGAGTATTTCACCACCACCGACCTGACCCCCGAGGAAATCCACCAGATCGGCCTTTCCGAGGTCGAACGCATCCGCGGCGAAATGGACGCGGTGATCGCGGAGACCGGGTTCGAGGGCACGTTCGCCGAATTCCTGAACTATCTGCGCACCGATGAGCAATTCTACGCCGAGACGCCCAAGGAGCTTCTGGAGTTCGCCTCCTATTACGCCAAGAAGGCAGACGACCAGCTTCCGGCCTTCTTCAAGACATTGCCGCGCAATTCCTATGGCGTGCGCCCGGTGCCCGAGGACATCGCCCCGAATTATACGACGGGACGCTACTGGGGCGGGGATTACGAGAACGGCGTGGCCGGCGGCTATATGGTGAACACCTATAACCTGCCGCAGCGACCGCTCTACAACATCCCGGCGCTGACCCTGCACGAGGCCGTGCCCGGCCATCACCTTCAGATCGCGCTCAGCAATGAGCTGGAGGGCCTGCCGGAATTCCGCAAAGGGCTCTACCCCACCGCGTTCGGCGAGGGCTGGGGCCTTTACTCGGAGAAGCTGGGCGTCGAGATGGGCATCTACGAGACGCCTTACGAGCATTTCGGGCGTCTGTCCTACGAGATGTGGCGCGCCTGCCGCCTGGTCGTGGACACCGGCATCCACTGGTATGGCTGGACGCGGGACGAGGCCGAGGCCTGCTTCCTGGAGAACTCGGCGCTGGCCGAGCACAATATCCGCACCGAGGTCGACCGCTATATCTCATGGCCCGGCCAGGCGCTGGCCTACAAGATCGGCGAGCTGAAACTGTGGGAGCTGCGCGCGCGCGCCGAAGACGCGCTGGGCGCGGATTTCGACGTCCGCGAATTCCACGACGCCGTCCTGGTCGAAGGCGGCCTGCCGCTGGACCTTCTGGACGAAAAGATCGACCGCTGGATCGCGGCGCAGCAAGCCGGCGACGACGAAGGCTAGCCGCCTAGACCGGATATCCCACCACGCCGCCATCGACGCGCAGTCCCGCGCCGGTGGTGGCGCTGGCGGCCGGGGAGCAGACATAGCCGACCATGTTGGCGACTTCCTGAACCTCGGCCATGCGGTCGATGATGGAGGTCGGGCGGTTTTCGCGCACAAAGCGCACGCCCGCCTCATCGACGCTTTCGCCGTCCTTCCTCTGACCTTCCATCATGTCGATCACGCCTTCCGACTTGGTCGGTCCGGGCAGGACGGAATTCACCGTCACGCCGGTGCCGCGCAGCGTCTGGGCCAGGCCGCGCGCCACGGCCAGCTGGGCGGTCTTGGTCATGCCGTACTGCACCATCTCGGTCGGGATGTTCAGGGCGGATTCGGATGAAATGAACACGATCCGGCCCCAGCCCTTTTCCTTCATGCCCGGCGCATAGGCGCGTGACAGGCGCACGCCGCTCATCACGTTCACATCGAACGCGCCGGTCCAGTCATCATCGTCCAGATCGAAGAACGGTTTGGGATCGAAGAAGCCGACATTATTGACCAGAATATCGACTTCCGGCGCCGCTTTCAGCACTGCTTCCACGCCCGCCGCCGTACTGCAATCAGCCGCCACGCCGAACACTTCCGCGTTCTCGTCCGCGTCGCGCAGTTCGTTCACCGCGGTATCGACGCTGGCCTGGGTGCGGCCATTGATCATCACCGCCGCGCCCTGACGCGCCAGCTGCGCGGCAATGGCCCGGCCAATGCCCTTGGTCGAGCCGGAAACAAAGGCGGTCTTGCCGGATAGATCGATATTCATTCGGGATGTCTCCATGGGAAGTCTGCCGCGTTAGATTGGACGCTTCTTCACAGGGTCAAGACGGGCGGCTGACGCGGCGCGGGAGGGGCGGCGCCGCGCCAGCCGGCGCCCTAGAGGCGGAAGCCCCCGTCGATATCAATCGCGGCGCCCGTGATGTAGCCGGCGTCCGGACCCGCCACGAAGGCCGTCAGATCGGCGATGTCCTTCGTCTCGCCATAGCGCCCCAGCGCGGTCAGCTGTTTCATCGGTCCGGCGAACTCGCCTTCGGCCGGGTTCATATCCGTATCGATCGGCCCGGGCTGGATCACGTTGACCGTCACGCCTCTGGGGCCGAAGTCACGGGCCCAGCCGCGCGTGAGGGCCTGCACCGCCGCCTTGCTCATTCCATAAAGCGACATGCCGGCCAAAGGCGTCGTATCGGCGTTTACGCTGCCGATCGTGATGATGCGGCCCTTGTCGCTGATCAGGCCGGAGGCCTCCTGAACGGCGGCGAAAACCGCCCGTACATTCACATCAACCATGCGGTCGAAATCTTCCACGCCGAGATCGGAAATTACGCCCATCTCGAAAATCCCCGCATTGTTCACCAGGATGTCCAGACCGCCCAGTTCTTGCGCGGCCTGCCGGACGGCCGCCTGCACGGCGTCGGGATCGCTGGAGTCGGCCTTGATCGGCAGGGCCTTTCTGCCAAGGGCGCGGATTGCATCGGCGACCTTCTCGGCCGCGGCGTCGGATCTGGCGTAAGTGATCGCGACATCCGCGCCGTCTTCGGCGAGGCGATGGGCGATTGCGGCCCCGATGCCGCGGCTGCCGCCCGTGACCAGCGCCGATTTTCCTTCGAGGGGGAGAGCCATTTCAAAATTCCTTGTCTGACGCCGTCTGATTGCGGCGAACGCGTCCCCATATGGGAGCCTATTCCCATTGTTCAAGAATATTGAACTATTGAAATTTACGAGTGAAAGGTCGATCTATCTTCCTGTTATGAGAAGCCTCCATCATCCCGCCGCGGGCGCAATCACGCTGGAGGGCGTGCTGCATGCGCTGAGCGATCCTGCGCGTCTTCAGATCGTGAGGAATCTGGATGAGTCCTGCCCGCGCACATGCGGGGAGGCGGGCTGCCCCTCACTGCCGCGCTCAACCCTGTCGCATCATTTCCGCATTTTGCGGGAGGCCGGACTGGTGCGGAGCGAACGCGACGGCGTTAGCATGCGCAACACGTTGCGACGCGACGAACTGGACAAACGATTTCCCGGCCTTCTGGCCGCGGTCCTGTCGCAGGATTGCGGTAGCGAGGCTGACTAGGCGGCCGCCTTGCGGAGCGCCGTTATGCGCGCCTCCAGCACCGCAGGTTCATACGGCTCCGCGGCGCCATGACCCCAGACAGGGCCGGGCCAGGCGGCGTCGCCCTCCCGCCGGCCGATCACATGGACATGAAGCTGGCGCACGATATTGCCCAGCGCCCCGGTATTGATCTTGTCGACTTGAGTGGCGGCGCGGATCGCCGCGCCCACGGCCACCGCCTCCTCCATCAGCGCCGCGCGGTCCTCTGCTGACAGGTCATCCAGCTCCGTCAGTTTTTCCAGGCGGGGGACCAGCACGCACCAGACATAGCGCGCATCGTTCTGCAGCCGCAGCTGGCTGAGCGCCAGATCGGCGACGAAGACCGAGTCGGCCTCAAGCCGCGGATCCAGCGTGAAGCCGCTCATTGCGGCTCGTCCAGAAGATCGTCGGTAATGGGCAACAACTCCTCTCCCAGAAATTCCTCCGTCGCTTCGCGCATCTCCGGGAAACCGTCTTTCGAATGATCCACCTTGCCCGAGCAGGCCTGCCGCGTTTCCTCGTCCGGCCAGCGGGCATAGGAGACATAGACGCCGTCTTCGTTCCTGTGCAGCCGCGCGCCATAGGAGCCGCAATGTTTGTGGATGGCCCGCGTGCCCTCCACCCAGCCCTGGCGGAACTGCTCCTCCATGCCGGGTTTGACGGTCCAGCGATACAAGACGGCAATGGTCATCGGGCGCCTCTTCGGCTAACGGGTGGGATGTCCAGCATAGGAGTCCCCATGCCCGCCGATCAAACGCTATCCCGCTGCGCCTGGGTCCCGGAAAACGACGCCCTCTATTGCGCCTATCACGATACCGAATGGGGCGTGCCCGAATATGATTCCCGCGCGCTTTGGGAAAAACTGATCCTGGACGGCATGCAGGCGGGCCTCGCCTGGATCACTATCCTGCGAAAGCGCGAAACCATCCGCGCCGCCTTCGATCAGTTCGATCCGGAGGCCATCGCCCGCTATGGCGAGGAGGACATCGCCCGCATCCTTTCCGACCCCGGCGTCATCCGGTCGAAAGCCAAGACCGCCGCCGCCATCGGCAATGCGCAGGCCTTTCTGGATATGCGCGAGGCGGGCGAGGACTTTTCGGAGTTTCTCTGGACCTATGCCGGCGGAAAACCGCTACAGACCGATTTTCCGTCCAGCGGCCAGGTTCCCGCGAAAACGCCGCTGAGCGAACAGATCGCCAAGGACCTCAAGAAACGCGGCTTCAAGTTTTGCGGGCCGGTCATTGTTTACGCCTTTATGCAGGCGGTCGGCATGGTCAATGACCACACCACCGATTGCCACCGTCACGCGCCGGTAAAAGCGATGGGCGGCGGCGCCTGATTCCTGCCCGATTCAGGTCACGAAATGGCCTCCAGCCGCGCAGGAACTGTTGCTCTCCCGCCTCGTTTTCTGACCCGTCTCCGCAAGACACGAACAACAAGAATGCCGCGGGGACGAGGATGGAAAAAGGAGGCTTTGATAGCCATGAAGAACGCTCTGATCATTTCCGCCGCCGCCCTGTTTGCGGGTTCCGCCGCTCTGGCCGGCAATATCGACTTCACCGCCGTCGACACGAATGGCGACAACCAGCTGACGCTGGACGAGGTGCAGGCCGAGAAGCCGGAAGTCACCCAGGAAGACTTCGACGCCTATGACGCGGATGCCGACGGCTTCCTGTCGGAGGACGAATTCGACACCTGGAAGGAAGAGAAGAAGCGCGCCGACGACATGTCGGACTCCGGCTCCATGGAAGAGCCCGAGGCTGACGACACCTACTAGAGCGTCACGCCTTTCCAATCGGGAAAACCCCGGCGCGCCCGCGCCGGGGGTTTTTCTATGCACAATCAAGTTGATAGGTCAGAAAAATTTGGACCGCCCCGGTTTCGCCCAATTTTAGACTTGAAAGCGACACCTCAATTTGCGCTATTCATCCCGCTTGGGGAGCAAGACTAAATAACAAGCCGCGCCTGACGCCCCCGCTCGGCGCTTTTCGCGTATGGGAGGAAACAACCAACATGAAGAAGACCCTGATCATCACCACAGCCGCCCTTTTCGCCGCGTCCGCCGCCATGGCCGGCAACCCCGGCGACAAGGAAGACAAGTTCGCCGCCGCCGACACTGACGGCAACGGCGCCCTGTCCTGGGAAGAAGTTGCGGCCGCCAAGGAAGACGCAACCGAAGCCGATTTCGCTGAAGCCGACACCGATGGCAGCGGCGACCTCAGCAAGGATGAAGTCGACGCCTGGCACGCCGCGCATGACGCGGAAAAGATGGATGATGGCATGGAAGACCATGACATGTCCGACGACAGCGAAGCCGAATAAGCCTCGCTTTCGCGTAAACAGACCTTGCAGAGAAACCCCGGCGCGCCGCGCCGGGGTTTTTCATGTCCGATATTCGTCTTTCAACAGGCCATAGATCAGGCTGTCGCGCAGTCCGATATGGGTCTTCCACGCCTGCCGCAGCCGCCCTTCCAGCCGAAACCCCAGCCGCACGACCACGCCGATCGAGGCCGCATTGTCCGGATCGATATCGGCGAAGACCCGGTGCAGCCCCATCTCCGCGAAACCGTACGCCAGAACGGCCTGCGCGGCTTCGCCCGCATAGCCGCGGCCCCAGCGGTCCCGGCGCAGGATAAATCCGATCTCGGCCACGCCCGGCCGCTCACTGCCCAGCGTTACCCAGCCCAGCGCCTCGCCTCCATCCTCGGTAATTGCCCAGGTGGCGTAAGGCTCCCCGGCCGCGTTCTCGGCCGCATAGGCCAGCGTCTGCTCCACTGTTTCATGCGGGCCGCCTGACCAGTATTTCATCACCCCGGGATCGGAGAAGGCGGCATGCAGGGCGGCGCCGTCCTCGCCCGCCAGAGGGCGCAGCGTCAGGCGGTCTGTGGCAAGGGCGGGCAGAGAGGCCATGGCGGGAACCGTTCCGGGCGATGCGCCGTTCTTCTGGCGCGTCACTCTACTAGCCCCGGAACACGCAATCGCGCCAGCCATGAGCCAGAACAAACTCAAGACCTATCTCGAAAAACGCGATTTCCGCAAAACGCCCGAGCCCGACGGCTCGAAGGCGAAATCCTCCGACCGCCCGGTCTTCGTGATCCAGAAGCACGCGGCCTCCAGCCTGCATTACGATTTCCGGCTGGAGATTGACGGCGTTCTGGTCAGCTGGGCCGTGCCCAAAGGCCCCTCCATGGACCCCGGCGACAAGCGCCTGGCCGTGCGGACCGAGGATCACCCGCTCGACTACAAGGATTTCGAGGGCGTGATCCCGGAAGACGAATATGGCGGCGGCACGGTCATGGTCTGGGATGGCGGCCCCTATAGAAACCTGATGTCGGACAAGGACGAGCCGCTCTCGATGGAGGAGTCGCTCGCCAAGGGCCATGTCGAGGTGTGGCTGGAGGGGGAGAAGCTGACCGGCGGCTGGGCGCTGATCCACGCCAAGCTGGGCGGGGAGAGAAAAACTGGCTGCTGGCCAAGATCGGCGATGACGAGGCTGACGCCCGCCGCAACCCGGTGAGCACGGAGACCAAATCTGCCCTCACGGGGCGCACGATGAAACAGATTGCGGACGAGGAAGGCGAATGAGCGATCCGCTCGCCGATCTTTCCGGGGAGGACCGGGAGAAGGTCCGCGATCAGGCCTTCCCGGACTGGGTGGACCCGCAGCTCGCCGTGCTGACCGACGAGTATTTCTCCGACGAGAACTGGATTTATGAGCGCAAGCTGGACGGGGTGCGGCTGCTCGCCTTCCGCAAGGACGGCAAGGTGAGGCTCTATAGCCGCAACAAGAACCGCAATGACGATACCTATCCCGAGATCGCCGAGGCGCTGGAAGGCGGCCCGGACCTGATCATCGATGGCGAGGTCGTGACGTTCGACGGCGACGTCACCAGCTTCTCGAAGCTGCAGGACCGCATGGGCATCCATGACGCCGAACGGGCGAAAGCTTCCGGCGTGCCGGTCTTCTTCTACGCCTTCGACATACTGCATTTCGGCGGGTCCGATGTGTCCCGCCTGCCCCTGCGCGCCCGCAAATCCGTGCTGCGCGGCGCGTTGAAATTCAAAGACCCGATCCGCTTCACCGAGCACAGGAACGAGGACGGCGAAACTTTCCTCCGTGAGGCCTGCCGAAAGGGGTGGGAAGGCCTGATCGCCAAGAAGGCGAACGCCCCCTATCGCTTCAAGCGCTCCAAGGACTGGCTGAAATTCAAGTGCGACAAGGGCCAGGAGCTGGTCATCGGCGGCTATAGCGAGCCGGAAGGCTCGCGCATTGGCTTCGGCGCGCTTCTTCTCGGCTATTACGAAGACGGCGATCTGAAATATGCCGGCCGCGTCGGCACCGGTTTCGACGATCAGTTCCTGGAGGAATTTGGCGCGAAGCTGAAAAGCGCGGAACGCAAGACGTCGCCCTTCGCCGATCCGCCGGACGGCAAGAACGTGCACTGGGTGCAGCCCAAATTCGTCGGCGAGGTGGGTTTCACTGAATGGACCGGCTCGGGAAAATTACGTCATCCGCGCTTTCTGGGACTGCGCGACGACAAGGATCCAAAATCGGTGGTCCGGGAGCGCCCGAAATGAGCAAGAGTCAGACGGTGAAGGTCGGCAATCACGAGGTGGAAATTTCCAGCCTCGACAAGGTGCTGTTCCCGGACGAGGGCGTCACCAAGGGCGATGTCATCGAATATTATTCCGATATCGCGGACCTCGCCCTGCCCTATCTCGAGGACCGCGCCCTCACCTTCAAACGCTATCCCGACGGGCTGAAAGGCGAGGGCTTCTACCAGAAACACGCCCCCGACTACGCGCCGGACTGGATCAAGCGCGTCGATTTCGACAAGCGGGAGGGCGGGTCCATGACCCAGCTTTCCGCCCATGCCGAGGCCGACCTTGTCTGGATGGCGAACAATGCCGGCATACTGGTCATCCACGCCCCGCTCGCCCGCACCGACAAGCCCGACCACCCGGACGTCATGGTCTTCGATCTCGACCCGTCCGAGGATTATTCCGACACGGTGCGCAAGGTGGCGCTGGAGCTGAAAGGGATCCTGGAGGAGCGGGGCCTCAAATCCTTCGTGAAGACCACCGGCTCGCGCGGCTTCCATATCTGCGTGCCGTTGCGCCGCGACCATGATTTCCAGGAGATGCGGGACGAGTCCCGCCGCATCGCCAAGGAACTGGAAGAACACTGCCCGGACGCCACCACCACTCAGCACCGCAAGAACAAGCGCGGCGGCAAGATCTTCATCGACACCTACCGCAACGCCTACGGCCAGACCCGCGTCGCCCCCTATTCGCTGCGCGCCAGGGACGGCGCCCCCATCGCCTGCCCGCTCGACTGGGACGAACTGACATCCAGCGACATCCACCCTCAGCAATACACCATAAAAAATATCCGCCAGAGGCTCGGCCAGAAGACCGACCCCTGGGCGGATTTTCTAAAAACTCACAATCGTCTGAAGCTGACGGGCTAGGCCTCGTCGCTGCGCCCGTGATAGCGCGCGGCGGCCTTGTCCTTCGGATCGAGCTTGTCCTCGTCCATATATTCCTCCTGCTCGGAGAAATTGCGGTCTTCCTTGGGCTTTTCGTCGGACTTGGTGACACGCGTCGCGCCAGCCGGGCGCTCGAATGCACGCTTCTCCTCGTCACGCGAGCCGATATCGCGGTTCATCTCGCCACCGGCGCGGCCGCCTTGGCCCGCAGGAGGCTGGTCCGCCAGATCAATATCGCTGTGAAGCTGTTCTTCACGCGTCGTCGGCTGCTGATAGCGAAGGTCTTTTTTCGGCTGTTTCGCCTGACCGGCCATGGGGTTCATCCTCCATCTTATCATTTGGAGAATGAACGGAACGGGCGCGGCGACTGTTCCGGACCGATTCAGGAGGCCGCGGCCTGCTCCCGCTCCAGCTTCTTACGCTCGCTGGCGCGCACCTTCTTGGACTCGCTGCGCAGCTGGCCGCAGGCGGCGAAGATGTCGCGGCCGCGCGGGGTGCGGATGGGGGAGGCGTAGCCGGCCTTGTTGATGACTTCGGCGAACGCCTCGATCGTCTCCCAGTCGGAGCACTCATACGGGCTGCCGGGCCAGGGATTGAACGGGATCAGATTGATCTTGGCCGGCACGCCTTCCAGCAGCTTGACCAGCGCCCGCGCCTCCGCCGGGGAGTCATTGACGTCTTTCAGCATGACATATTCGAACGTCACCCGCTTGGAATTGCCGAGGTCCGGATAGGCGCGGATGGCGTCCATCAGCTGCTCAAGCGGGAATTTCTTGTTCAGCGGCACCAGCTCGTCGCGCAGCGGGTCGTTCGTGGCGTGCAGGCTGATCGCCAGCATGGTGCGCGTGCGCTCGCCCAGCTCCACGATCTTGGGCACCACGCCGGAGGTGGAAACCGTGATGCGGCGGCGCGAAATGGCGATGCCGTCGCCGTCCGCGATCACGTCGATGGCGTCGGAGACATTGTCGAGATTATAGAGCGGCTCGCCCATGCCCATGAAGACGATGTTCGTCAGCCGCCGGTTCTCGGTGCTCGTCGGCCATTCCTCCAGATCGTCGCGGGCCACCATGACCTGCGCCACGATCTCCTCGGCGGTGAGGTTGCGCACCAGCGCCTGCGTACCGGTGTGGCAGAAGGTGCAGTTCAGCGTGCAGCCGACCTGGGAGGAAACGCACAGCGCCCCGGCCCGGCCCACATCCGGAATGAAGACCACTTCGGCCTCCACGCCCGGCGACATACGGATCAGATATTTCCGCGTGCCGTCGACGCTGACCTGACGGTCCACGATCTCCGGCCGCTCCAGCGTGAAATGCTCCGCCAGCTGCACCCGCAGATCCTTGGAGATGTCGGTCATCTCCGAGAAATCGGTCATGCCGTAATGATAGATCCAGCGCCAGAGCTGGCTGGCCCGCATTTTCGACTTCTTCTCGTCCACGCCCATTTCGATCAGCGCGGCGCGCAGCTTCTCGCGCGTCAGGCCGACAAGGGACGGCCGGGCGTCAGGCGCGGCGGGCCGCGCGGTGGAAAGGTCGAGCGTTACGGTCATTGCGCGCGCATATAGCGGTTTGCGCGGGATTTTGCGAGGGCGGGGTCTCAGTCGCCCCCCGAGATCAGCGCCTCGAACCGCTTCTGCATCTCCTCCGGCGGCACGTCTTCCAGATGCTGGGCCAGGAACCATTGATGGCCGAACGGGTCGGCGATCATCGCCGTGCGCTCGCCGTAAAACTCGTCCTGCGGCGGGCGGACCAGCTCGGCCCCCGCCTTCTGGGCGCGCTCGACAGCCGCATCGGCGTTCTCCACGGCCAGGTGCAGCTTGACCGGCGTGCCGCCCAGCGTCTGCGGCCCCACCGCGCTCATATCGGGATATTCATCGGCCAGCATGAATACGGACCCGCCGATCTTCATCTCCGCATGGCCGATCTTGCCGGAGGGTTCGGTCAGGCGGAACAGCTCTTCGGCGCCGAAGGCGGCCTTGTAGAATTCAATCGCCTTTCCGGCATCTTTCATCACCAGATGCGGGGTCAGGGCGGGTGCGCTGGACATGGGTCGTCTCCTGCTCGCGGTTGCCGCGCCCGATTATGAGCGCGCTCGAACCCCCTAGCAATCGGCGCCCGAAACGCCGAGGACGCAGCCCGGCTTTTCCGGGGCCATGTCCATGGGCTGTTCGGCGTTGCGGCGGCGCATTTCGCGGCGCTGTTCCAGGATGGCCTCGAACTCGGCCTCGCGGATCACGCGCACCGGCATGTCGCGGTCGACCAGCTCGGCCGGAGTCACCCCCGCGCAGACCTCGTCATGTTCGGGATCGTCCGGGTCCAGCTTGCGGCATTCCAGCGACCGCACGGCCCGGTCCAGCGCCACGCCCGGCGGCAGGCCGTCACGGAACGGCGCCAGCCGGCCGGAAGACTCGCCCTCGTTCAGCGGCGCATAGCGCGGCGCGGCGCCGTCCGGCGCGACCAGGCTGACGCCGGGCGTTTCCGCCTCCGCGTCCGGGGCGGCCTCCTCTTCGGGGTCGTCTTCCGCCTCGTCCCGCCGGACAGGCCGCGAAACCGCCTCCGCCGGGGCGGGCCGCGGCTCCGCCGTTTCCTCCTGCGGCGCCTCGATGGCGGGCGGGGCGGCGGGAACCGCATTGTCTGGAACGGCGGCGGGCGGGGCCTCGCGCGGCGGGGCCGGAACCAGCGTCACCGGGATTGGCCGCTCCGGCGCGCGCACCCGGCGCTCGGGCAGCAGTCCGGCCAGTTGAAACGCCAGCAAATGCAACAGGGCGGACGCGCCCAGCAGCCAGGCCAGGCGCTGCCCGGGCGGCAACTTGGCGAAATAGCCGGCAACGGACGGGGGAAGACGCATCGCCGGCCCACTATAGGAACAGGGGCGCCGCCCGATCACCTAACGAATTTGCGCTGATTGTTTCAGCGCCGCGCGCTCAGCAGCTGGAGCCGATCCGGTTGATCGCCGCCGTCACGCCCGACAGAGAGAATTCATAGGCCGCGAACCCGCCATCCTCGGCCGTGGCCTCCACGCGCATGGTCGCGCCATCTTTCATGGATTCGACCAGCTGGCGCTCCTCGCCGCGGTCGGCGATGAAGGCCTCGTTTTCGTCGGCGAAGCTGTCGAAGGCGCTATAGGCCACCTTCATCTCCGGCGCGCGGGACGGCTTCAGCGGGTAGCCGGCGTGGAAGCTCGGCTCCACCGCGCCCTCGCCCTTCCAGCTGGACACGATCATGAACACATCGCCGTGATTGAACGCCTTGGGCGCGGCGTCCAGCGGCGCGGTGACGGCGTAGCAGACTTCGCGTCCCGCCTCGCTGGCGCGATAGACGCTCCAGTCGCCGAACGTCGCTTCCTTTACCGGCGCGCCTAGCGCGGGCGTTGCCGCCAGCGCGGCCGCAGCAATAACGAGACTGTTCCTAACCATGCCCTATCCCTTTCGTTTTCGCGCGCCGTGCCGCAAAAAAGGAATCGTGAATACCAGGCGGCGATTATATCACCTTTCCACACGGCGGCGAGCGGGCGCGGGTGAATAAAACAGTCTTGCAAGACCCTGACCCGGGCGCGGACCGGGCGGCCCAGGCCGAATGGATGCGCGCCATAGCCGAAGCGCAGGACGAAGACGCCTTTGCGCGGCTGTTCGCCTTCTTCGCGCCGCGCCTGAAATCCTATCTGATGCGCGAGGGCGCGGCGGACGAGGCCGCCGAGGAAATCGCCCAAGAAGTGATGACCACGGTCTGGCGCAAGGCCCGCAGCTACAAGCCCGAAGCCGGCGCCGTTTCCACCTGGATTTTCCGCATCGCCCGGAACCGCCGTATCGACCAGCTGCGCCGCGGCAACCGCCCGGAGCTGGACCCCGACGATCCGTTCTTTCACCCGCCGGCTGAAATGGCGCCGGACCGCGCCCTTGAAGGCGGCCAGCGGGACGCCATTATCCGCCGGGCGCTGGGCGAATTGCCGCAGGACCAGCAGGAGACGATGCGTCTAGCTTTCTATGAAGGGCTCAGCCAGTCGGAGATCGCGGAAACCCGCCAGATTCCCCTTGGCACGGTGAAATCCCGCTTCCGCCTGGCCTTTGATAAGCTGCGCGCTGCGCTGGATGAAGCGGGGCTGTGATCCGGTTGGCTTATTTGAATCGTAAGAGAAGCGGACAATATCAGGTTCGTAAGGGACTTTCGGCGCGGTTTGGGGAAACCGCCCGCTTGCAGGATGTGAGAGAGAACGGATGAACAGGGACCAGATGACCGCCGATTACGCGGCCGGCGTGCTTCACCCGGCATTGCGATTGATGGTCGAGGCGCAGGACGCCATCGACGGCGAGCGCGCGCGCGACAGCGAGATTGCGGCCGCGGCGGGCGGCGCGTGGCTGGAATCCGAAGACCCCGCGCCTATGAAGGACAATGCCCTGGACACCGCGCTTTCCAGCATCCGCGAAACCCCGATGGACCCCGCCGCCCGCGCCGCCCGTCAGGCCGGGCAGCGTCTGGCGGAACTGGCCGCCGTTCCCGAACCCATTCTGGATCACGCAATCGAAGCGGCCTCGGGCCGCGGCTGGAAAAGCCCGATGAAGGGCGTGCGCCGCCTTGAGCTGATGCGCGACGGCGACCTGACGGCCGAGCTGATCCACGTGAAATCCGGCGTCAGCGTGCCCGCTCACGGCCACTCGGGCCGCGAATACACGCTCTGCCTGCAAGGCGAATTCCTGCAGGACGGCAAGGTCTATGGCCGCGGCGACATGGTTATCGCCGATGGCGAAACCGTTCACGCCCCCCGCGCAGACGGCGAGGAGGACGTGCTGGTCTATGCCGTGACGGAAGCGCCGCTGAAATATCGCGGCGTCGCGGGCCTGCTGCAGAAGATTTTGGGCTTCCGCTAGGCGTTGGCGTCCGGCCGTCCCGGCCGTTTCCACTCATTGGGATCGCCCAGCTCCGGCCCGCCCGGCTTCACGGGCCGGTCCGGCCACCCGCCCATGACCAGCGTGCGGTCATAAAGCGTGATCGCGGTCGCGTAGCCGACATTGACGCAGAAGCGCGTGGGAATTTTCACGATGAAATCGCAGGCCGCCTGCATCTCTTCGGACAGCGAGCCTTTCTCGCGGCCCAGCACATAGGCCGCCATGCGCGGATGCCGGAAGGTCGGCAGGTCGATGGAATCCGCCGTCAGCTCCACCCCCACAAGCTGCGTGCCCTGCGGAAGCGTCAGATCGCCCAGCGTTTCATAGGAAAAGCACGGCACGGACTGATCGGTCTTTGACGTATCGGCAAACTGCACCTCGCGCACCCGGTGATGGGCGCCGATGGTGAACATGAAGCTGGCCCCGAAGGCGTGGGCGGTGCGCATGATGGCGCCGTAATTCATCGGCTTGGAGATGCCCTCCGCGCCCACGGCGAACCATCCGCGCGCCGGCTTGATGCCGTATTCCGCCATGCCGTTTCCCTAGAACACCCCGGATTCGACGCGCCCGTCCTTGTGGACGCAGGCGCGCTTGAGGCCGGACGAGGAGAACGGCATGACCACGCGGCCCCGGCCGTCAATGGCGATCATGCCGCCATCGCCGCCCTGCCGTTTCATGTCCTGCAGCGCGCCCAGCGTCGCCTCTTCCACGTCCTGCCCGCCATAGCGGATGCGCGCGGACACGTCCGCCGCCGCCGCGGCGCGCATGAAAAACTCGCCCTGACCGGTGCAGGAGACCGCAACGCGCTTGTCCGCCCACGTGCCGGCCCCGATCACTGGGGAATCGCCAACCCGGCCCGGCATCTTGTTGATCACCCCGCCGGTGGAGGTCGCCGCCGCCAGATGGCCTTCGGCGTCCATCGCCACCGCGCCCACCGTGCCGTGGCCCAGCTCGCCGGTGGCCAGCTTCTTGTCGGAGGCCGGCTTGTAGTAATCCGCCGGATCGTCCACGCGCTCCAGCCCCTGCGCGCGGGCAAATTCCTCCGCCCCCGCGCCGACCAGCATGACATGCGGGGTTTCCCGCATGACGGCCCGCGCCGCCTCCACAGGCGAGCGGAACCCGCGCATCGCGGCCACCGCGCCGGCGCGGCGCGTGAACCCGTCCATCAGCGAAGCGTCCAGCTCATATTCGCCATTGGCGTTCGGGCTGGATCCGCGCCCGGCGATATAAAGGCCGGAATCCTCCAGCTGCTTCACCGCCCAGACAATCGCGTCCATCGCGGATTCGCCGTCCAGAAGGCGTTTGTGGGCGTCCCGCGCCAGTTCGCGCAGATGCGCTTCGTGTTTGTCGTAGTTTTTCGACGGGTCCGGGCCGGCCCCGCCATGCAGTGCGATCGAAGCAACAGATTGCGCCATCGGCGAAATCCCTTTTCCATAGCGTCCGAAAGAAATTGAATGCCGCGCACCATAAGGAAGGCGAACCGTAATGAAAGCGATGCTAAGCACCCAGCCCGGAGGCCCTGACAGCCTCGCCCTGACCGAGCAGGAGGACAAGTCCCCCGGCGCCGGCGAAGTCGCCATCCGCATCCACGCCGCGGGCGTGAATTTCCCGGACCTGCTGATCATCGCCGACATGTATCAGTTCAAGCCCGAGCGCCCCTTCGCCCCGGGCGGCGAGGTTTCCGGCGTCGTCGAATCCGTCGGCGAGGGCGTGGACAATCTGAAAGAGGGCGACCGCGTCCTGGCGATGATGCTCAATGGCGGCTACGCCACGCGCGCCGTTGTCCCGGCCAACACCGCCATCAAAATTCCGGACAATATGCCGTTCGACGAAGCGGCGGGCTTCCTGCTGACCTACGGCACCACCCGCCACGGCCTCGCCCAGCGCGGCGACCTGAAGGAAGGCGAGACCCTCTTCATCCTCGGCGCCACGGGCGGCGTCGGCTCGGCGGCGATCGAGCTTGGCAAGGCGATGGGCGCGAAAGTCGTCGCCGGCGTCTCCAGCGAGGAGAAGGCGAAGATCGCCAAGGAATTCGGCGCCGACGAGACGCTGGTCTATCCCAAGGGCGAACTGGACCGCGACGCCCAGAAGGCATTTTCAGCCGCCATCAAGGAGGCCTGCCGCGGCGAAGGCCCGGACGTCATCTATGACCCGGTCGGCGGCGATTACGCCGAACCGGCCTTCCGCTCGATCAACTGGAAGGGCCGTTATCTCGTCATCGGCTTCCCCGCCGGCATTCCGAAAATCCCGCTGAACCTGCCGCTGCTGAAAGGCGCGGACCTGGTCGGCGTCTTCTGGGGCGCCCATACGGGCCGCGAACCCGAAGCCCACAAGGAAAACCTCAAAGCCCTCTTCCAGCTCTACGGCGAAGGCAAGATCCGCCCCCGCATCAGCCAGACCTACAAGCTGGAAGACGCCGGCAAGGCCCTACAGGCGCTGGCCGACCGCACCGCCACCGGAAAGCTGGTTCTGGACTGTACGTAAAAAAAGTTTTGAGTCCCCTCGCCCCCGAGAGGGGGAGAGGGGACTAACTCTCCAGCAGCACCCTTCGCGCCGCCGCAGCCATGCCCGCCATGTCCCGGCCGCGCCACCATTCGCGGCCCTCGGCGTCCATCAGGGCGAACGCCCCGCCGTCGCGGATCAGCGACAAATGGGCGATGCGGCCGCCGCGCCAGATATCCACGCGCTCGGGCGCGCCCTGCGTCCATGACCAGGCGCTCCAGCGGTCGTCCGCCGTGCCGGCGCGCAGCGCCGCGTCAATTTCGTCGAGAAGGGCCGAATCGAAACTCATCGCCCGCTATCAAAGCGCGGGCCTAAGCCCGACGCAAAGTATCAAAATTGCTCGATGACCAGACGGCGCTCATTTCCTTCAGAGGAGAAACGCGGAGTCTGGGAGAAGACGTCCGCTGAATCCGGCAGCCTCAGAACTACCGCATCGCGGGCAGCAGAAATCTCAAAACGCTCGGGAAAGTCCGTGACGGCAATCACAGCGGGGCTATCGATACGCTCAGGGAATTCCGTCCCGGCCACCAGCACCAACGAATACCCTGTCGTGGCGCCGCAATCTCTCCGCCAAGCCGTAACGCCTGCCTCACTGGCAACTTGTTCCTGCCCGCACATAGCCGACGGGCCGGACGCGTTCAGTGCGATATAGGCCGCAACAACAAGACCGATCAGCGCTGACAGGAACAGCGCCAGCCTCATTCTAAAGCTCGATCGGCTCGGTCCGCGGGTCGGGCTTCTTCAAAAGCGCCCGCGCCGCCGCCCGGTGGATGTCCTTGATATGGGCCGAGACCATGCCGACCGTCATGGCCAGCACCGTGGCGTCATCGGTGAAGCCCAGCCCCACGATCATGTCGGGCAGCGCATCGGTCGGGATCACGAAATAGGCCAGCGCCCCGGCCAGCACGCCCTTCACCCGCGCCGGGGTCTTGGGATCGCGATAGCAATACCAGGCGGCGGCGAGGTCTTCGGAAAACGGAATCTTCCCGACATTGCGCCAGAATTTCGGCCAGAACCGCTCCAGCTTCCGTTCCGGTTCATCGACCTTCACGGGCGGGTAAAACGCCGCATCGGCGGTCTGGTCCTTTGTTTCAACGTGCATATCGTCTATTTCGCTTGGCGAAGACATTGTCCAACTGGCTCACATAAATGGGCGCTGCGCGCCCCGATCACAATCATTGCAGATGAGAGGACTTATTTCATGAAGCTCGACAGCTCCTTTGCCGCCATTGTCACCGGCGGCGCTTCCGGTCTCGGCGAAGCCACGGCCCGCGCCCTTGCGGCCAATGGCGCGAAAGTCGCCCTTTTCGATCTTAACGAGGAGCAGGGCGAAAAGGTGGCCGGCGAACTCGGCGGCGTTTTCTGCAAGGTGGACGTTTCCAGCCTCGACAGCATCGAGGCCGGCCTCAAGAAGGCCCGCGAGGCTCACGGCCAGGAACGCGTCACTGTCAACTGCGCCGGCATTGGCTGGGCGGAAAAGACCGCCGGGCGCGGCAAGGAAGGCGATCTGCGCGTGCATAACGCCGACGCCTTCAAGAAAGTCGTCAATATCAACCTGATCGGCTCCTTCCTCGTCGCCTCCCGCTCCGCCGAGGGGATGCTGAACAACGAGCCGGACGACAATGGCGAGCGCGGCGTGATCGTTCACACCGCCTCCGTCGCGGCCGAGGACGGCCAGATCGGCCAGGTCGCCTATTCCGCCTCCAAGGGCGGCATTGTCGGGATGACCCTGCCGATGGCGCGCGATCTTGCCCGCGAAGGCATCCGCGTGAACACCATCCTGCCCGGCTTCTTCGAAACCCCGATCTATGACCAGCTGCCGCCGGAAGTGAAACAGGCGCTGCAAGCCCAGACCGTCTTCCCGCAGCGTTTCGGCCGTCCGGACGAATACGCCTCGCTGGTCGTGGAAATGGTCCGCAACGCCTATCTCAACGCCGAGTCGATCCGTCTCGACTCCGGCTCCCGCATGCCTCCGCGCTAGGCGGGACGACAAGGCTCGAAGCGTCCGGCCTTAATAGGCCGGGCGCTGCACTTGCGACAGGTTCCGCGCCACTTCGCGCGCATTGAACACGTTCGCCGCGTCCGGATATGGACCGGGGCCGAACTTGATCTCCGCAATCGCCTGATAGCGTGTGGATTCGCGCACTTCGACATCGTTGAAGAAGGGCGAATACGGCCCGTACCAGCCATAATGCGGGTGGTAATAGCGGTAATGCGCGTTGAACCCGTAGCCCGGATAGGCGGAAGTCGCGTATTGCCGCGTTTCGGCGTCGGTATCCCGCGTCACCACGCGGAAATACTCATGGCCCTGCTGCAGCGTCAGCTCGGCGGCGCGCAGCAACAGATAGTTCTCGACCGTTTCCCGGTCGGTGATCGTGTTGCCGGAGAATGTAACCCGGTAGCGGTCCGGCTCGATCCGCTGTTCGGCAAAGCCGTAAGGCGTGTCGATGGCCGGCTGGTAAGGCGTTGGCGTGGCGCAGGCGGCCAGTCCGGCCAGCAGCGCGCCCGCAATCGCGGCTCGTATCAGCATGACAGTGTTTCCTCGTTGCATGTACATGCCCCTCTACGCCTAATATGGGCCGCAATTGCGTGGCCTTAAAGGCGCAAACGACGCATCCTTTCGCCAAAAAGGCTTTACCTATGTTTATAGCACTGGCCGCCGCCCTTCTCGTCGCCGACGCCGCCGAGGCGCAGACCATGCTGCTGGACGCCTGCGAGAAGCAGGGCGGCACGAAGACCGAATGTGTCTGCGGCATGGAGGTCGCGCGCGACAAGCTTTCCGACCGGGAGCTGATCCTGTTCGCTGAAATGACGCCCTTCCTGGACCGTCAGGACTACGCCCAGGCCCTGCCCGAGGCGCTGCAGCACGCCGACTCCCTCGGCTATACGCCGGGCGAGGTCGCCGACGCCTTCGCCATCGCCTATGAACACGCCGAGGCGGTGGAGAAGAAATGCAGCGAGGACGCCGCCGCGCCGGAGGGCTGACCTTCGCTAGTGCAGCCGGAATTCCCCGTCCACGGGCCGGAATTCGCTGGGCTTGATCAGGGCTGAAGAGGCCAGGCGCACCGAATGGATCGCGGCCTCGATCTCGTCTTTCCAGAAGATCAGGAATTTGTGCACGCGCGGGAATTTCGGCGCGAGGTCATAGGTCTGCCACAGGAAACTCTGCAGCAGGTCCGGATGGTCCGGCATGTAATAGAGGATTTCCGCCGTGGTCAGGCGGTAGCCCTTCAGCTTCAGCTCCATTTCGCAGAACGTGTCATCCATGGCGCGGCTCCTTCCCGTTTTCTCAAACCGGGCGCCGCGCAGGACGGGTTTCTTTTGCGGCGCCGGGCCTGATCGTCCCTACGCGGGTTAAAGCCTGCGCCTTTCCGGGTGAAAGGAAGGTGAACGCCCGCCCTTGCCGGCGCGCCTTGCGCGCTTGCAGGCGGGCCGGTTTGCCCTCTACCAAGTCATTCGCGATACGAAATCGAAGCGACGGGGACGTTGAATGAGCCGGAAACTCTGCCTGATTACGGGCGCATCGGCCGGAATCGGGGCCGCTTTCGCCCGGAAATACGCGGGCTGGGATCTGGCCCTGACCGCCCGCCGGAAGGACCGCCTTGAGGCGCTGGCGAAAGAGCTGACGGCCCAGCACGACATCGATGTCCTGACCATCTCCGCTGATCTTTCGGACAGCCGCGCGCCGGAAAACATCGTCGAGGCGATCGAAAACCAGGGCCGCCATGTCGATGCGCTGGTCAATAATGCCGGTTACGGCCTGCCCGGCGTGTTCACATCCGCCCCCTGGCGCACTCATGCGGACTTCATCCAGCTGATGATGACCGCCCCGGCGCACCTGATCCGCCTCGTCCTGCCGGGCATGCAGGAGCGCAAATTCGGCCGGATCATCAATGTCTGCTCGGTCGCGGGCTATGTTCCCGGCGCGCGCGGCCACACGCTTTACGGCGCCTCGAAGGCGTTTCTGATCAAGACCAGCCAGTCCCTGCATCTGGAGAACGCCCGATACGGCGTCCACGTGACCGCGCTGTCGCCGGGATTCACTTATTCCGAGTTCCACGACGTCAATAATACCCGCGAAATGGTTTCAAAGACTTCGCGATGGATGTGGCAAAGCGCGGAAGCGGTGGTCGAATCCGGCTATGACGCGGTGGAGAACAACGTCCCGATGCGCGTGCCCGGCTTCCATAACAAGGTGATCACCACGCTCTCCCGCGTCCTGCCGGAAAGCTGGGCGCTGGGGATCATGGCCAAACAGTCCGAAAAGATAAGAGACGCCTCATGAACCAAGCCGATTCCCGCCTGATCCTTGCCCTCGACCTGCCCGGCGTGGACGCGGCCCGCGCCATGGCGGACGCTGTCGGCGACGCCGTCAGCTTCCATAAAATCGGCCTCCAGCTCATTCCGATTGGCGGCATGGCGCTGGCCCAAGAGCTGAAAGCGCAGGGCAAATCGGTCTTTCTGGACTTCAAGCTGCTGGATATCGCCGCCACCGTGGAGAAAGCCACGCGCTCGCTGGCCGGAATCGGCGCCGACCTCCTGACCGTTCACGCCGAGCCGGAAGCCATGAAGGCCGCCGTGAAGGGGCGCGGCGACAGTGATCTGAAGCTGCTGGGCGTCACCGTCCTCACCTCCTATGACGACGCCGCGCTGGCCGAAATCGGCTATCAGCGCACCGCGAAGGATCTGGTTCTGCGCCGCGTCGATCAGGCGGTGGAGGCCGGAATGGACGGAATCGTCGCCAGCGCGCACGAGGCGGAGGAAATCCGCGCCCGCACGCCCGACGATTTCCTGATCGTCACCCCCGGCATCCGCCCCGCCGGGGCCTCCGCCGACGACCAGAAGCGCGTCGCCACCCCGGAAAGCGCGCTGAAAGCCGGCGCCACGCACCTGGTGATCGGCCGCGCCATTACCGGCGCCGGTGATCCGAAAGCCGCCGCCGAGGCGATCGTCGCGGAGATGAAAGCGGCCTGAACCTAGTGGCCCTTGCCGCCGCCCTTGTGCCCGCCGCGATAGCCGCCGCGGAAACTCTGACGGACGCTGATGGATGCATTGGCCCGCGCCGTGGCGCTGGCCGAGGCGCTGGCGCGGCTGCCCGCCAGGCCGGAGAAGCGTGAGCGATTATCGACAATGACAACGCCGCCGCCCCCGCCGCCATAGCTTCCCCCGTCGGCGTAACCGACGCCGCCCGTCAGCGCCAGCGACCCCAGATGGATTCCGCGACGCGGCTCATAATGCCGCGCGCGGACCACCTCGACCGACCGGTGATCCCGGGCGATCTGGCAGGGATCGACATATTGGGCGCTGTAGTGATGGGCGGCGCAGCCCGCCGCTTGGCCGCCATACCGGACATCGCCCCCGCGATATTCATGTCCGTACTGGTAGGAGCGGCCCGGAGAAACCCGGCGATAATCATCATATGTCCTGTATTGTGAATACGTATTCGTATTCACATACGCGCCGCCATAGATGCGGCGCTGGTCATACCGGTAGTCAGACCCGTAATACCCGGCGCGCCCGCTGGCGCGGAATTCCGGTTCATAATAGTCGCGGCCATAATAGCCCTGCCCGTAATAGGGATCGGCGTCATGGCGATAGGCGGCGGTGAAGCGCGCCGGCTCGGCATAACGGTCATTATAATCGTAATAACCGCCTTGGCGCTGATCGCGGTATCCATAGGAAACCCCGACGTCATAGCGCGCCGGGCCGCCCAGAAGTTCGGCGTCCGCGCGGCCATAGCCTCCGCCATAAGAGGTCGAGCTGACAAAGCGCGCGTCCGGCCCGTCCGAATAGGAACGGATATTCCGCCGCGGCGCGTCCGCATAGGCGCTGGACGTGATGCGCCCGGCCGGCGCGGCGGCGGTCGTGCTGCGGACATACCGGGAATCCAGCTCGGTCCGCCCGCGCGCATCCAGCCCGGAGAAAGCCGGCCCGCACGCCACGGACCGCGATCCGTCCGGACCACCGCTGAGGCAGACCTGTTGGGCGTTGGCGGGAACGGCGAAAAGAGCGGCGCCGGCGGAACCGGCGATCAGGAGCGCGCGCAGCATCTCAAATTGAACCTTCTGCAAAACAGGCGGCGACGCAAAAGGTTAACAGTGATTAAGCATGCCGGAAAAGCGATCTAGCGCATCACGCGAATTCCTGCTCGCCGGGCACTAGAGCGGAAAGCCGGATTGGAGGGATGCTATTCATTCAGAAAATCGCGAACCCGCCAGCGGCGCCACACGTCTTCATCAACGATATGTAGCGTATCGCCTTGGCCATCGATCAGATCAAGGCTGTTGGGGAATCCCACCTGTATTGGCATTTCCCATTGGCCGTACAGTTCTGCTTGGCCGTCGGCAAGGCGAAGTAGCGAAACGCGCCGGCCATTATCTGATAAATCAAGTCCAGCAATGCGCGACGCGGGCGCACTTTCCTTCTCTGCACGACTAGCAAAATCGTATCCGCCTGCCGCAAGAATATATGGCTCGTCCACCGCAATCGCGCGCGATGCTTTGAGACCTGTTGCCCACCATTGTTCTTCTTGTTTGTCGCGCAAGGCTACCAAGAACGAGTCCGGATCCGTGCTGGCCCAGGCCGTGCAGCCGATCACATTGAGGGCAAAACAATCCGCGATCCCCACCGCGTGGGGGCAGGATCGCGCATGCCTCACGACCTCGCCGAATTCATCGAAGCAAACCAGTCCGTATGAGGCTGGAGACCACTCCAGATTAGAAACAGTCCAGCTATCATTTCCGAAAATGCCCTGATCAATCCAGTTCACCCAGATACGGCTGGCGTTATCGATTTTAACGTTGTTGACGCAGTAACCCAGCTCGATTGACCCAATCCAATCTCCGTCAGAAGAAAGGATTCGACCGCTGGGGCGTTCTACGCAAGTAGAGTTGCAAACCAACCAACGACCGTCGGGGAATCGGGCCACGATTAAGCCAGGCTTGTGCAATGGGAAAATTGGTCCAGCCGCCAGAGACGAACCGTCGAAGGTCCATATCTTCGCTGTGGCTTTTGCAGCTGAGCTAGGGATTCCCCCCAACCCGGAATCCCGCAATTTCGCAAATTCCGCCCAGATGTCGATGTCGGCCCCAAGGATGGCGAGGCATCCGTCTGAAAGCACATCATAACTCTGTACGTGCCAGCCCTCGGGCAAAGGCGGCATCTCGACAGACTGCTCGCGTGGCGCTGGCTTTATAGCGTCAGCCATGAGGCATTAGAGCGCGAGGTCAACGACCTGCACAACCTCAAATGCCGCCCTAAAAATCGCTGGCGACGCCGTCCTTTTCCCAGTCGCCGTAGCGCGTGGGTTCTTCGCCCTTGGGCCCGCCCAGCTCGGCGGGGCGCTCATTGGCGCGGCGGTCATACTCGGCGCGGCGGGCTTTGGCCTCGGCAAGCGCGCGTTTCGCGGCGTCCTCGATCCGGGCCTGACGGTCTGGCGCATTACTCATGCACCCTAAATGGCGCATCTCACGCCTCTGTCAAAGCGCCGCGCGCCGTGCTAGCGCGTCAAATCATGCAAGACAGCCCGGAAACCGGCCTTCCCGCCCGCCGCGCCGCCGCGCGCGCCTATGCCGAAACGCTGCAGCGCGGACGTCCGCTGGACCAGACTCTGGCCAGCCAGCCCGACTTCAAGCGGCTGGACCCGCGCGACCGCGCCTTCGCCCGGCTGATCGGCGCCACCGCGCTGCGCCGCAAGGGCCAGATCGGCGCCGCGCTTTCGGAATTTCTGGAGCGCCCGCTGCCCGACAACGCCATCCACGCCATGGCGCTGCTGGAGACCGCCGCCGCCCAGATGATCTTTCTGGAGACCCCGCCCCACGCCGCCGTCGGCGCGACCGTGACCCTGATGGGCGAGCGCAAGGAGACGGAGCGTTACAAGAGCCTGGCCAATGCGGTGCTGCGCAAGGTGGGCCAGAACGCGGACTCCTTGAGCCATCTGGCGCCGGTGGAAACGAACCTGCCGGTCTGGCTGATGGTCGGATGGACCGACGCCTATGGCGAAGAGGCGATGCCGGGCCTGGCCGAAAGCTGGATGGGCGAGCCGCCGCTGGACCTGACCCTGAAAGACCCGGCCGAGGCGGCGCAACGCGCCACCGCGCTGGACGCCGAATGCCTGCCCACCGGCTCGCTGCGCCTTGCCCGCGCGCCGCGCGACCTGACGCGGCTTGAGGGTTTTGCCGACGGCGCCTGGTGGGTGCAGGACGCCGCCGCGGCCATCCCGGCGCGCCTGTTGGGCGATCTGACGGGCAAGCGCGCGCTGGACCTCTGCGCCGCGCCGGGCGGCAAGACCATGCAGCTGGCCGCCGCCGGGGCGGAGGTCACGGCGCTGGACCGGTCCGAAAGCCGGCTGAAGCGGGTGGAGGAAAACCTTGCCCGGACAGGCCTGTCGGCGGCGATGGTCAAGGCGGACGCCGCGAAATGGACGCCGCCCGACGGCGCGCTGTTCGATGCGGTGCTGCTGGACGCGCCCTGCACGGCGACCGGCACGCTGCGCCGGTCGCCCGATGTCGCCTGGGCAAAATCGCCGGAGGACGTGGCGGCGTTGGCGCGGACCCAGACCGCCATGATCCGCCACGCGGCGTCGCTGGTCGCGCCCGGCGGGTCGCTGGTCTATTGCACCTGTTCCCTTCAGCCCGACGAGGGCGAGGCGATTGTCCGCGCCTTCCTGGCCGAACACCCGGAATTCCAGACCGCCGCCGCGGATGCGTCCGGGCTGGGCCTGCCGGATGAGGCGGTGACGCTGGACGGCTGGGTGCGCACGCGGCCAGATTTCTGGGCTGAGCGCGGCGGCATGGACGGTTTTTTCGCGGCCCGAATGAACAAATCCCGTTCAGCCGGCGTTTAAGTCAGTCCTGTTATCAAAACGCCCGAACCGCCCGCAGACCGTGGCGGAGATTTAGCCTTGAGGAGGCTTCAGACATGATCAAATTCAACACCCGGACGAAAGCCGCTATCGCGGTTCTGGCGACCGCCAGCACGCTGGGCCTGACGGCCTGCGGCACGACCTATGGCCCGACCACGTACGGCCAGGCTGAAGCGGGCGTCGCCGCCTATACCGAATCCGGCACCGTGGTAGGCTATCGCCCGGTCCGTTTCGAACAGGGCGAGCTTAAAGGCGGCACGGCCGCCGGCGCCGCTGTCGGCGCCGTGGGCGGCGCGGCCCTTGGCGGCGATACTGAAGGCCGCATCGCGGGCGGCGTGCTCGGCGCTGTCGCCGGCGCGCTGATCGGCCGCGAAGTGCAGAAGCAGGCCTATTCCGGCACCGGCTTCGCCTACACCGTCGAACTGGATAACCGCGATCTGGTCACCGTCGCCCAGGGCGGCCAGCAGCCGATCCCGGTCGGCACGCGGGTCTTCGTGGAAACCGGCGCGAACGCGCGGGTCTATCCGCAGACCGGCGGCGCGGGCTATCGCTACTAGGCGCATCGCCCGCTGACATAACCTCCAGCCCGCGCGGCTGAGGGGCTGCGATCACGCCCGCTCCCGCTTGCTAAGGGGGCGGGCGTATTGCTATGCGCTTTCACATAATGTCCTCAGTCAAAATCTCCCCATCCATCCTTTCGGCCGACTTCGCCCGCCTGGGCGAGGAGGTCGCCGCGATCGACGCCGCCGGCGCCGACTGGATCCATGTCGATGTGATGGACGGGCATTTCGTTCCGAACATCACGATCGGGCCGGGCGTCGTGAAGGCGATCCGCAAGGTGACGGACAAGCCGTTCGACGTTCATTTGATGATCGAACCGGCCGACCCCTATCTGGAGGCTTTCGCCGAAGCCGGGGCCGACATCATCAGCGTACATCCCGAATCCGGCCCGCATTTGCACCGCTCGCTCCAGACCATTCGCGGGCTGGGCAAGAAGGCCGGGGTTGTGCTGAACCCCGCCACCCCGGCCAGCGTGGTGGAAACCGTGCTGGGCGATATCGACCTGGTGCTGGTGATGAGCGTCAATCCGGGCTTTGGCGGCCAGAGCTTCATCGACAGCCAGCTGAAGAAGATCGAGACCCTGCGCGGCATGATCGACCGCGCCGGCGCGGATATCGAGCTGGAAGTCGATGGCGGGGTAAACGCGGAAACCGCGCCGCGCGCCCTTTCCGCCGGGGCCACTGCGCTTGTGGCGGGCACTGCCGTATTTTCGGGCGGTTCATCGCGTTACGCTGAGAATATTGCCGCGCTTCGCGGTGATTCCTGAAGCGCCTTAGGGGGACCGCCCATGCCAGCGCGCCTGACCGGACCGCGCGCCTATCTCAACGCCATTTCGCGTGGCGTGGCGCGTCTGGTGATGGAGGAATGGCGCGCCCTGCCGCTTTATCAGCGTCTGGTGCTGCGCGGCACGGTCCCCGACACCCTGAAAGCCCGCCCGCGCCATCTGCGCCCCGCCGACCCGGAAGCCGGGCAAGCGATTCTGGAAGGGCGTTTCCAGCTGGCGGGCCTTGAGCTGAATGTCGGGGAGGGCGGCGACCCGTGGGCGGTTTCCACCCCGTCCCGCCGCTTTGCCGAGCGCCTGCACGCCTTTGAATGGATGCGCGACCTTCTGGCGGTGCAGGACCCTGCCGCCCGCAAGGAAGCGCGCCGCCTGACCGATCTGTGGATCGACGAATTCGGCCGCGGCTTCAATGTGTTCGCCTGGTCGCCGGGCCTGTCCGCCGAACGCCTGCGCAACTGGCTGGTCGCCGCGCGGGACCTGTTCGCGGACGAGGACTCCGTGCGCCGCTCCCGCCGTTTCTACACGCTGGCCTCGCAGGCCCGTCACGTGGCGCGTTCGGGCGGCGAGACGGCGGACGGCCTGCCGCGCCTGATCGCCCGCGCCTCCGCCGCTCTGGCCTCGGTCTGTCTCGACTGGCCGCAGCGCCGCCAGACACGCCTGTTCGACCTGCTGGGCGAGGAGCTGGACAACCAGATCCTGGAAGACGGCGTCCACGCCTCCCGCTCGCCCGAGGCGACGCTGGAGGCGATGATCGAGCTGTCGCTGCTGGAGGACGCGCTGTTCCAGCGCGACATGGACCCGCCGGAGGGCGTGGCCCGCGCGCTGGCGCGGCTGGGCCCGGCCCTGCATTTCTTCCGCCACGCCGATGGCGGTCTGGCCGCCTTCAATGGCGGCGGGGCGGGCGACCGCGCGACCATCGAGGACGCGCTGGCCCGCGACGAACCGCCCAAGCGCATTTTCGCCGTCGCCCCGCACGCCAAGTACCTGCGCGCCCGCGCCCATGACGCCATCGTCATCATGGATGGCGGGGCCTCGCCGCCCGCAGCCTTCTCCGATCAGGCGCATGGCGGGGCGCTGTCATTCGAGTTTTCGGCGCAGGGCCAGCGCCTGATCGTCAATTGCGGCTGGTCGCCGGATCAGCCCGCCGCCTGGCGGGAGCCGGTGCGCTCCACCGCCGCGCACTCGACGCTAACCGTGGCGGAGACCTCGTCCTCCCGCCTCGTCCCGCCGGGACCGGGCCGGGCCATTGCCGGGCCGAAGCTGAAGATCGGCTCCAATTCCCTCTCCGCCAAGGCGCGGGAGGAAGAGGCCGGGGCGTGGCTGGACGGCGCCCATGACGGCTATCTCAAGGATTTCGGGCTGATCCACCGGCGGCGGCTTTACTTGAGCGCCGACGGCAATGATTTGCGGGGCGAGGATACGCTGGATGTGCCCGCGCCGGGCTCACAGACCAAGACCCGCACAGAGACGCTCAGCTTCGCCATACGTTTCCACCTGCCGCCGGGCGTGAAGGCCTCGATCTCTCGCGACGGGGCCAGCGCGATCCTCGCCACCGCGCGGGGCGATGGCTGGCGCTTCCGCACCGACCACCCGCCGATCCGCATCGAACGCTCCGCCTTCCTCGCCGCCGGCGCCCCGCCCGCGCGTAGCGAACAGCTCGTCATCTACGGCGTCATCCCCCGCAAGGCCGAAAAGGGCCAATCGCTGGTCTGCGTAAGATGGGCGCTGCAACGACAGGGGGCGGAGGAGTAAGGAATTGCTCCCCTGTTTACGGGGGAGCTGTCAGCAAAGCTGACTGAGGGGGCGGCGCGAACGTCAAAC
>NZ_ASJA01000012.1 GCF_000412185.1 Euryhalocaulis caribicus | reverse complement strand
CGTTGAAAAACGCGCTCTATCCTGAGAGCCGCCCCCTCACCCTTTCGGCTGACCAAATCTTATTAGATTTGGAGCCTCAAAACCCTCTCCCCCTCGCGGGGGCGAGGGCCTGCCGCTACATCCGGTCCGGGGCCTCGAGGCCGATGAGGCCGAGGACGAGATTGAGCTGGGTCAGGGTGAGCTGCGCCAGCGCCAGGCGGGAGGCGCGGGTTTCCGCGTCTTCGGCGGTGACGATGGGGCAGGCCGAGTAGAAGCCGGAGAAGGCCTGCGCCAGCGTGTAGGCGTGATCGCACAGGAAGTTCGGGGCGCGCTTTTCATAGGCGGTGGCCGAGGCGCGGTCGAAGGCGTCCAGCGCGTAGAGAAGATCGGCTTCCGCCTTTTCCTTGATGCGGATTTCGCCGGGCTCGACGCCGGCGTCTTCGGCCTTGCGCATCAGGGATTTCACCCGGACGGCGGCGTAGAGAAGATAGGGGCCGGTCTTGCCCTCAAACGTCATGAAGCGGTCGAGATCGAAGATGTAGTCGGTCGCGCGGTCATGGCTGAGATCGGCGAACTTGATGGCGGCCAGCGCCACCTTGTCGGCCACGGCCTCGTACTCGGCCTTTTCCATGTCCGAGGCGATGCCCGCCTCCTCCATCCGCGCAACGGCGCGGCGGTGGGCGCGGTCCAGCAGATCGGCCAGTTTCAGCACGCCGCCCGCGCGGGTCTTGAAGGGCTTGCCGTCCGGGCCGTTCATGGTGCCGTAGGCGAGGTGTTCAAACGAAATGTCTTCGGCGAAACCCGATTTCGCGGCGGCGCGGAAGACCTGTTCGAAATGCAGCGACTGGCGCTTGTCCACGACATAGAGGATGAGGTCAGGATTCAGCGTCTCCGACCGGTCGAGGATCGTGGCGAGGTCAGTGGTGGTGTAGAGGGCCGCGCCGTCCGATTTCAGCAGGATGAAGGGCGGCAGCTCTTTCTTGTCGTCCTCGCGCGCCACCGGGATGACGATCGCGCCCTTGTCCTCGGTCGCGATGTCGCGCTCCACGAGGTCCGCCACCATCGGGCGGATGCGGTCCTGCACGTCAGACTCGCCCTTCCAGAGGTCGAAATGCACGTCCAGCGCGGCGAAATCGCGCTTCAGGGCCGCCTTGGAGACTTCCAGAAAATGCCGCCAGAGGGCGATATAGCCGGGGCGGCCTTCCTGCAGCGCCTGGGTGGCCATGCGGGCCTCGTCCATGCGCGCTTCATTGGCCTTGCAGGCCTGCGAGGCGCGCGGATAGATGGTCTCCAGCTCCTCGATCGTGACGGGAGACTCGTCCGGGTACGGGCCCTCGAAGTCCTTGTCGAAATAGGGAAGGTCCGGCTTTTCTCGCGCCAGTTCGGTGATGATCTGGCCCATCTGCAGGCCCCAGTCGCCCAGATGCACGTCGCCTATCACCTGGTCGCCGCGGAAGCGGAACAGGCGCTGCAGCGAGTCGCCGATGATGGATGAGCGCAAATGGCCGACATGCATCGGCTTGGCGACGTTGGGACCGCCGAAATCAATGACAACGGTGCGGGCCTCATCCACGATGCGCGCGCCGGCGCGGTCATCTTCGGCCAGCGCATTGGCGCGGTCCTCCAGCGCCTTGGCGCTGGGGGTCAGATTGATGAAACCCGGACCCGCGATCTCCACCGACTCGATCAGCGGGTCGCCGGATACGGCGTCGGCCACGGCCTGCGCGATCTCGCGCGGCGGCTTGCCGGCCTGTTTGGCGGCGGCCATGGCGCCGTTGCACTGATACGGGGCGAGGTCGGGCCGCGTGGAGCGGGCCGTCGCGCCCAGAGTCGCGGGAAGGCCCTGCGCCTCGAACGCCTTTCCCAGGCGCTCGCCGAGCGCGGTCTCTATCGGAATTTGCATGCCGGTGTCGCCTATTCGGACGGGGCCTGGATGATGCCTTCGCGGAATCGCTTGCCGAGACGGTTATATTCGAGCTGCTGCTCGTTCACCTCGAACCCGACAATGATCTCGAAATTGGTGCCGGACGTGGTCTCGCTGGCGCGCGGAATCACGATATTATCGATCGTTTCGGTCTTGTAGACGCGGTCGCGGCCATTGAAGTCCACGCGGATCGGGAAGACCTGCTTTTCGATCACGGCCAGATCCTTGCGGGTCACAGCGACGAAATAATTATAGACGTGCTCGTCCCCGCGGGCGTTGGGCCCGCGGCCGAAACCGAAATCGATCTCCAGCTCCGCGCGGATCGGCTGTTCGCCGTAATAGCGGCAGAAGCTGCGCACGCCGTTGATTTCGCCCGTGAAACCGACATTGGCCATGGTTTCCGCGCCATCGATCTTGACGATGCGCGCGGCGTCGAACAGCGCCTGCGCGTTCGGGCACGGCCCCGGATTGGGGTTCTTGGCGTCGCCGAAACGGAAGACTTCCTTGGTGGACTGACATCCGGCAAGGGCAAGGGCCGAAACGGCGAGAGCGAGGATCAGGCGGACATTATGCGTCATTGAGCTTATCAGAGATCTTTCTGCGCTGAGGCCGTCGCCCCGCGCCTATAGACTTGCTAGACCATGGGCCTCATATCGTTTCACTCGATGAACCGCAACGCGAAGCGTGCGTAAAACCATGCCCGACGCCGCACAACCTACAAAACAGCCCATCACGCTGCTGCTGGCCGCGCCGCGCGGATTCTGCGCCGGCGTCGACCGCGCCATCCAGATTGTCGAGCGGGCGCTCGATAAATGGGGGCCGCCCGTCTATGTGCGGCACGAGATCGTGCATAACCGCCATGTCGTGAACCGGCTGGAGGAAATGGGCGCGGTGTTCGTGGAGGAGCTGGACGAATGCCCGGAAGACCGCCCGGTGGTGTTTTCCGCCCACGGCGTGCCCAAGGCGGTGCCCGAGCGCGCCGAGCGCCGCAACATGATCTATGTCGACGCCACCTGCCCGCTGGTGTCCAAGGTGCATGTGGAGGCCGAGCGCCATCACCGCGCCGGGCTGGAGATCGTGCTGATCGGCCATGCCGGCCACCCGGAAGTGATCGGCACTATGGGCCAGTTGCCGGACGGCGCGATGCACCTGGTCGAGACGGTGGACGATGTCGAAAAGCTGAACCCGCGCGATGCGGACAAGCTGGCCTTTGTGACGCAGACCACGCTGTCGGTCGATGACACCGCCGATATTGTCGCCGCGCTGAAAGCCCGCTTCCCGGCGATCACCGGGCCGCACAAAGAAGATATCTGCTACGCCACCACCAACCGCCAGGCGGCGGTGAAGGCGATGGCGGCGCGCGCGGATCTGGTTCTTGTGATCGGGTCGGAAACCTCCTCCAACTCCCAGCGGCTGGTGGAGGTGGCGTTGAAGGCCGGGGCGCGGGACGCGCGGCTGGTGGAGAACGCCAGCCGGGTGGACTGGGAGGCGGTCGCCAGGGCCCGCACCGTGGGCCTGACCGCCGGGGCCTCCGCCCCGGAAGTGCTGACTGACGAATTGATCGCCGCGGTGCGCGAACGCTTTGACCTGTCGGTCGAGGAATTGCGCGTGACCGACGAGAATGTCGTCTTCAAGCTGCCCAAGGCCGTGGCGTGAGTTCCGCTGAAAACAAGACCAGGCCGACCGGCGCGGACGTGACCGCGTTTCTGGACGGCGTGGAGCCGGCGCGGCGGCGCGAGGATGCGTTCGCCGTGCTGGACATGATGCGGCGGATCACCGGCGAGGAGCCCCGGCTCTGGGGGCCATCCATCATCGGGTTCGGCGAGTATCACTACAAATACGAGTCAGGCCGGGAGGGCGACTTCATGCGGGTGGGGTTTTCGCCCCGCAAGGCCAATCTGGTGCTCTATATCATGCCCGGCTTCGCGCGCCATGACGCGCTTCTGGACCGGCTCGGCAAGCACAAGACCGGGAAATCCTGCCTGTACATCAACAAGCTGGACGATGTGGACCGGGACGTTCTGGAAACGCTGATCGCGGAATCCTGGGCGGCCATGGCCGAAAAGTACGGCGCGTGAGCGAAGCCGCGTCCGATACGTCCCGCAAGCGCCTCAATATCGTCGCGCTGGCCCTGGCCCTGCCGTTCGCGGGATTTGCCACTTTCCTGCTGCATGAGGGCGGGCACTGGGCGGCGGGGGAGCTGCTGGGCCATGACATGGCGCTGGGCCTGAACCGGGCCGCGCCGGTGGACGCCGAACCGGGGCCGACACAGGCGGCGCTGCTGATCATGATCGCGGGAGGCGTCGGGGTGACGCTGGTTCAGGGGCTGATCGGCCTGCTGATCCTGCGCTGGTCGGCGGCGATTGGTTATGCGGTGGTGTTCTTCGCCTTCTTCATGCGGCTGATGGCGCTGGGGATCACCGTGGCGGTCAACCCGAACGACGAGGCGCAGATCGGCCTGATGCTGGGCGTCGGGCCTTATATCCCGCACATCGTGGTGGTTCTGGCCCTGCTGGGGGTGACGATCGTGGCGGCGCGGCGCGCGGGCGCGGGATGGGCGGCCAATGTGCTGGCCTATCTGGTCGGCTCTGCCACCATCACCGCGATCGTTTATCTGGATACGGTCATCGGACGGATTTTGTGAGCGGAAAGACAGTCATCATTCACACGGACGGCGCGTGCAGCGGCAATCCCGGCCCCGGCGGCTGGGGAGCGTTGCTGGAATGGAACGGGCACGAGAAGACGCTGAAGGGCGGCGAGGCGGAAACCACCAATAACCGCATGGAGCTGCGCGCCGCCATCGAGGCGCTGAATGCGTTGAAGCGGTCCTCGCAGGTCGAACTACACACCGATTCGACCTATGTCATGAAGGGCATCACGGAGTGGCTGCCCGGCTGGAAAAAGCGCGGCTGGAAGACCGCCGCGAAGAAGCCGGTGAAGAACGCCGATCTGTGGCAGGCGCTGGACGAAGCCGCCGCGCGCCACACAATCGACTGGCGCTGGGTGAAGGGCCATTCCGGGCACGAGAAGAATGACCGCGCGGACGAGCTGGCCCGCGCCGGGATAGACGAGGTTCGCTGAACGCCATGAGCCGCCGCTACCTGACCGTCGATGTGTTCACGGACCGCCGGTTCGGCGGCAATCCGCTGGGCGTGGTGTTCGATGCGGACGGGCTGGACACCGACCAGATGCAGGCCATCGCCCGCGAGTTCAATTATTCCGAGACCACCTTCCTGCTGCCGCCGCGCGATGGCGGCCACACCGCGACATTGCGTATTTTCACCCCGGCCCGCGAAGTGCCCTTTGCCGGCCATCCCAATATCGGCGCGGCGCTGGCCGTGGCGTGGGAGGGAGAATTGTTCGGCCGGGAAATCGGCGACGAGATCGTGTTCGACGAGAAAGCGGGACTGGTGCGCATCGCCATCACGCGGGAAAACGGACAGGCCGTTTCCGCCGAGCTGACCGCGCCCGAGCCCTACCGGACGGGCGGGGAGATCGGCCGGGACTTCGTGGCGCGCTGCGCCGGGCTGTCGCCGGACGATATCGCGGTGGACCGGCACAAGCCGGTCGTCGCCTCGGTCGGCCTGCCCTTCACGTTCGCGGAGTTGAGAGACTCGTCGGCGCTGGAGCGGGCGAAGATCGGCCCCGTCGAGACGTTCAAGGCCCTGCCCGCCAACGCGCATGACCTGATGATCTATGTCCGCACCGGCGAAGGGCAGGCGCGCGCCCGCATGTTCGGGCCGCTGGACGCGGTGCCGGAAGACCCGGCGACCGGAAGCGCCTGCGCGGCCCTGATGGGCCTGACCGCGCATCTGGACCCGGCGGAGAATGGCGAGGTGACGCTTTCCATCCGACAGGGCGTGGAAATGGGTCGCCCCAGCCGGATCGAGGCGCGGGCGGAGAAGAAGGACGGCGCGGTGACGGCGGTGCGCGTGGCCGGCGGCGCGGTGGCGGTGATGGAAGGCAAGCTGTTGGCCTGAGCGGCCGGGCGTTTCCGTTTATTCAGGCGAGGGCGATTTTTTTCGAGGCCTGACCGTGAAACGGTTGAGGTTCGCCCGTTCGGCTCGCTAGACTTGCACGAAATTCAAGGGAGAGAGGTTCATCATGAAACTGTTCGCCGCCACCGCCGCTTTCTGTCTCGCCGCCGCGCCGGCGCTCGCCAGCGTGGTCTTCGAATCCAAGATGACCAATGCGGACGGAAAGACCGTTTCCAGCACCGAAACGACGGTGCAGGACGGCAAGGTCCTGATGAAAAGCCAGGGCGATCCGGAATATGGCCTGCCCGGTTCGACCACGATTTTCCGGGGCCAGGCTCAGGAAATGGTGATGGTCGATCACCAGAACCAGACCTATTCCATAATGACCGCCAACCAGATGCGCGCGACGATGAGCGGTCTTCAGGCGCAGATGCGGGAAGCCCTGCAAGGCGTGCCGGAAGAGCAACGCGCCGCCATGGAAAAAAGCATGGCCGCGATGATGGGCGGCGGCGCGGAATCCAGCGTCACGGTCAACGCCACGGGGGAATCGAAAACGATCGATGGCGACAGCGCGCATGAATATGAAGTAATGCGCGACGGCGCGCTGACCCATCGCGTCTGGGCCGTCGAGCCGAGCGCGCTGACCGGCGGCGGCGAGCTGGCCGTGCTCTATAACGACATGGCGGCGTTCTATGAGGGCATGCCGATGACCAAAAAGGTCGAATGGATGTTCGATCTGGACGGCAGTTTCGACGGCCGGATGCCGGTGCTGATGGAAGAATATGGCGCATCGGGCGCGCTGGAAACGCGAACCGAGATTGCCTCCCGCGAGGCGGCGGACCTGCCCGCCAGCGCGTTCGAGCCGCCCGCCGGCTACACCCAGCAGGACATGATGGGCGGACGCTGAGGCCGCCTAGCCTGCGGCGCGCGGGATCACCCGCACCAGCGAGGATTCCACCGATGTGACGGTCAGGCTGGTCCCGGCCGCGACATCGGACGCGCCGTCCAGTTCCGCCGTCCACTCCACGTCGCCGATCTTCACCCGGCCGAGGCCGTCCCTGAAATCGTTCAGCGCGATGGCGCGGGCGCCGACCATCTGCTCCCGCGGGCGGTTGAGATTGGGGGCGCTGGACTTGAACAGGTTCGGCCGGACAAAGCGGTCGCCCAGCACGGTCAGGGCGATGGTCAGGCCGGCGAAGATCAGCCACTGGAACTGCCAGGGCAGGTCTATGCCGAACACGATCACGCCCGTGGCGAACGCGGCGGCGGCGGGCCAGAGCAGATAGGTGGTGCCGGTCAGAAGCTCGGCGATCAGGAGGACGGTGCCGAGGATGCCCCAGCGCCAGATCGTCATTCCCTCCAGAAATTCGACCACAGCATTCATGCCCTAGCCCTCCTCTCTTGTTTCGGCGGACTTGGCGAATTTCGCCAGTTCGCCGATGCCCGAGACGGTGGAGGCGAGGCTGGAAAGCTCGGCCGGCAGGATCAGCGTTCTCTGCTGTTCGCTGGTGGCCAGCTTCTCGAACGCGGCGACGTATTTCTGCGCCACGAAATAGTTGAGCGCGGCGACGTCGCCCTTGGCGATGGCGTCCGAGACGGACTCGGTGGCCTTGGCTTCGGCCTCGGCGGAGCGTTCGCGCGCCTCGGCGTCGCGGAAGGCGGCCTCGCGGCGGCCCTCGGCCTCCAGAATCTGGGACTGTTTCTCGCCCTCGGCGCGCAGGATGGCGGACTGCTTGTCGCCTTCGGCCTCCAGGATTTCGGCGCGCTTGATGCGCTCGGCCTTCATCTGGCGGGCCATCGCCTCGGTCGTGTCGGGCGGCGGGGTGAGGTCGCGGATTTCGATCCTTGTGACCTTAACGCCCCAGGGATTGGTGGCGGCGTCGATCACGCCCAGCAGGCGGGCGTTTATGTCGTCCCGGCGAGAGAGCACCTCGTCCAGATCCATCGAGCCGACCACGGTGCGGATATTGGTCATCGAGAGATTGACCACCGCGAAGTCCAGATTATCGACGGCGTAGGCCGCCTGTGCGGCGTCCATCACCTGCACGAACACCACCGCGTCGACCGAAACCATGGCGTTGTCGCGGGTGATGACTTCCTGATTGGGGACGTCCACGACGCGCTCGCGCATCGAGATCTTGAAGCCGACGGCGTCGATGAAGGGGGTTATGAAGTGCAGCCCGGGGGTAAGCGTGCGCGTATAGCGCCCGAAACGCTGCACCGTGTATTCCATGCTCTGCGGCACGACCTTGATCGTGCCGGTCACCAGTATCAGCGCCAGCACGACGGCGGCGATCACAAGTCCGGTAAAGGCGAAGTCCATTTGCGTCCCTCCAACAGGCAGAATCCTCTGCCGCTAGAATGGCCGATATGGACAGGGAAGTAAGGGGAAATCGCCCCGGGCGATTCCCCTCTTGCTGCTTCCTAGAGCTGTTCCAGCATGTGTTCGGCGCTGGAAACCTGGAAATCGCCAGGGGCTTCGACGTTCAGCTTTTTCACCACGCCGTCCTCGACCAGCATGGAGAAACGCTGGGCGCGGGTGCCCATGCCGAATTTGGAGCCGTCCATCTCAAGGCCCAGCTTCTGCGCGAAATCGGCATTGCCGTCGGCCAGCATCTGGACGTCGCCGCCCGCGTTCTGGTCCTTGCCCCAGGCGTCCATGACGAAAACATCGTTCACCGACATGCAGGCGATGGAATCAACGCCTTTCGCTTTCAGATCGCCGGCTTTCTGGACGAAGCCCGGAAGGTGCTTGGCCGAGCAGGTGGGCGTGAAGGCGCCGGGAACGGAGAAGAACGCCACGGTCTTGCCGCCGAACACGTCCGCGGTGGAGAGCGGCTGCGGGCCTTCGGGACCCATGGTCATGAAGGTGGCTTCGGGCAGCGTGTCGCCTTCTTTGATGGTCATGTTCGGATCACTCCATTTATGGGTATGGTTTTCGGGTTCGCCCTCTAGATAGGGCCGATGCGCCGCAGCGAAAAGCGTTTTGCCGGTTTTAAAAAGCGGCGCGTCCCCATTATGATTGCGGATATGGAAGAGACGCCGGAAGAAAAACAGACCGAGAAAAGCCCGCTGATCGGCCAGATGCTGATCGCCACGCCCGCCATCGGCGACGAGCGCTTCGAGCGCAGCGTGATCGTGGTGTGCGCGCACAGCGACGATCACGCCATGGGCATCGTGGTGAACAAGCCGATGGGGGAGATCAGGCTGGGCGACCTTCTGGACCAGCTGGGGATCGAATCCACCATCGAACTGCCCGACCGTCAGGTGCTGGCCGGCGGGCCGGTGGACAAGGAGCGCGGCTTTGTCCTGCATTCCGACGACTATCATTCCGACGATTCCACCGTTGGCATCCGCGACGGGCTGGGCCTGACCGCGACCAAGGAAGTGCTGGAGGCCATCGCCTCCGAAACCGCGCCGCAGCAATCGACGCTGGCGCTGGGTTACGCCGGGTGGGGGCCGGGGCAGCTGGAGGAAGAGCTGCGCGCCAGCGCGTGGCTGACCTGCGAGGCCAGCGAGGCGCTGGTGTTTGGCGAGGATCTGGAGACCAAGTGGGAATCCGCCCTGCGCTCCATCGGCGTCAATCCGGCGATGCTGTCCTCCATGACCGGCATGGCCTGAGCCGCGCGCGACGATGAGCCCTGACTGGACTCCCGTAAACGCGGCGGCGGACCGCCTGTCGAAAACCACGCTGGCCGCCCTTTCCGATTCCGATGAAGGCCGGTTCGCGGCGTTCAGCCATGCGCTGGACGGGCTGCTGATCGATTTCTCACGCCAGAAACTGGATGCGGGAGCGCTTGAGGCGCTGACCGGGTTCGCGAAAGCGCGCGGGTTCGAGGATTTCCGCACCCGCCTGTTCGCGGGCGAAGCGGTGAATGCGACCGAGGGCCGCCCCGCCCTGCATATGGCGTGGCGCGCCGACGGCGGGGCGGACTATCCGGCGGCAGGGCCGGACATCGCGGAATCGGTGGCGGACGAGCGGGCGCGGATGCGAGCGCTGGCGGACGGCATCCGGTCCGGCGAGATCACGGGCGCACGCGGCCGGCCGATCCGGCAGGTGCTGCATCTGGGGATTGGCGGGTCCGATCTGGGGCCGCGGCTGGTTTATGACGCGCTGAAGCACGAGCGCGACCCGCTGATGACGCTGCGCTTCGCGGCCAATATCGACCCGGCGGAGCTGAATGACGCGCTGGAGGGGCTGGACCCGGAAACCACGCTGGTCATCATCGTCTCCAAGTCCTTCACCACGCCGGAAACCCTGACCAATGCCCGCCACGCCCGGTTCTGGCTGGAACAGGGGCTGGGCGATGCGGAGGCGGCGAAGGCGCAACTGGCCGCGGTCAGCGCCAATCCGGAAAAGGCGCAGGATTTCGGCGTGCCCGCCAACCGTATCTTCGGATTTCAGGACTGGGTGGGCGGACGCTATTCGCTGTGGTCCTCGGTCAGCCTGTCGCTGGAAATCGCGCTGGAGGCCGGGGCCATGGACGCCCTTCGCGCCGGCGCGGCGGCAATGGACGCGCATTTCCGCGATGCAAAGCTGGACCAGAATATCCCGCTGCTGAAAGCGCTGACCGATCTGTGGAATGCGCGGGCGCTGGGTTATCCGACGCGCTGCGTGGCGCCTTATTCCACGCGGCTGCGCCTGCTGCCCGGCTTCCTACAGCAGCTGGAGATGGAATCGAACGGCAAGGGCGTGGCGCTGGACGGCGCGCCGGTCGCCGCATCCTCCCCCGTCGTCTGGGGCGCGGAGGGGACAAACGCGCAGCACGCCTTCTTCCAGCAGCTCCACCAGGGGCCGCAGGGCGCGCCGGTGGATTTCATGGCGGTCAAGGAATCCCACGAGGCGCGGGACGACATGCACCGCGCCCTGCTGGCCAATTGCATCGCGCAGGGCGAGGCCCTGATGCGCGGGCGCAGCGCGGAAGCCGTGCGGGCGGAGATGCAGGCCGGCGGCGCGGACGATGCGGAGATCGCCCGGCTGGCGCCGCACCGCGTCTGCCCCGGCGACCGCCCCTCCACCACGTTCATCCTCGACCGGCTGGACGCCAGGACGCTGGGCCTGCTGCTGGCGCTGTTCGAACACAAGACCGCCGCCGAGGGCGCGCTGATTGGCGTGAACAGTTTCGACCAGTACGGCGTGGAGCTGGGAAAGACGCTCGCCAGACGCGCCCTGCCCGCCATCGAGGGCGAGACGGATCAGGGCGTCGACGCAACCAGCGCTGCGCTGATCGCGCATTTGCGGCGCTGAGTAAGCTTTCGAAATGCGATTTTTGGCGTTTTTGAGTGTTCTGTGGCTGGCGGGATGTGACGCTTGGCCAACAGTCGTGGATAATCAGGCCCCGTCACCCATCACTATCCGTTACCATCATTCCGCATATGATTATTGGTCCGGCCCAATTTCCATTGCCCCCGATCATGCGAAGATGCTTTCGCGGGCGCATTGGGTGCAGGATATTGACGGCCTCCGGATCGCAGAGGGCGAACGGCTTTACTCCCTGTCGACAGAATCAATCAGAGAGCTTGAGAAGGCCTGTGACAGCACAGAGTTCGCCAGACGTGTGGGCGTCGCGCGAAATTGCTATTTGATCTATCTCGGTTCGGGGCGATTACGGCTTAGTTCGGAGCAACCCGAAGGACTGCAATACCAGTTTGCCGACGATGGCGGATAGATACGTGCAACGCCCGGAATTGAAGTGAACGGAAGACGGCAATTCTTGCGTTTATTCGGCGCGAGCGCGCTGATACTGCTGGCCAGTTGTCCCCGTAAATTCGACCGCGAAAAATGGCGCGAAGCCGACTTGCTCACAAGGGAGCGGGCAAGAATGATGGACGAGCTACAGGGACAACACGCCCTAAAGGGCCTTACCCGTCAGGAGGTCATTGAACTTCTGGGCGAACCGACGCCTACAGAATATTTCAGTGACTGGGACATAGTTTATGTTCTCGGCCCCACGCCCATTTTTCCCATAGACTTCGAATGGCTCATCATCCGACTGGATGAGAACGGTCGTGTCTCGGAATATCATCAGGTTTCCGATTAGTCCTGTCCGCCATTGGGGCGAGGCGGTTCAGGGTATGGGCGCGGTTAGTGTTGCACTGGAGTGTTTTTCAGGGGGTAAGTGTCACCTCCCAACAAGCCATTCTGCGAACTGTTTAATCCTGTTGGCACGGCGGCCGGCTCATACCGGCCGCCGTGCCAAGTTTCAGAACTTGGTTCGTAGCCCCAAGACAAGATTGCGGCCCCGCAAGGGTGACTGGTCCTTCACGAATGACGTATGTACGAAAGCCAGCTCATCGGTCAGGTTCGTGCCGCGCGCATAGATTTCAAGCTCGCTTCCACCCTCGACCTCCAGGCGATAGGCGATGGTGGCGTTGACCATGTTGTAGCCATCAGTCTGCGTCTCATAGGAAGCGACCTCATCCTGCTCGAAGGTGCGGTAATATTCCACATCGGCAGACAACGGCCCCTGCGCCCAATCGAGCCGCGCGCCGAGGCGGCCAGGCGGAATTCGGGGCAGATTGTCGTCTTGGCTCTTGAGGTTGGCGTCGACATAATCACCGAACACCGTGACCCGCGCCTTTGGCGTGAAGCCATAGCTGATTTGCCCGTCAATGCCAGTGAAGCTGGCATCGGCGGCAGTGTAGATCAGCCAGTTATGGGGGACCCCGGTTTCATCGTCCATGTCGAGGAAGCGGGCGAAGACGTAGTCCTCAATGTCCTGGTAGAACAGGCCGGCTTCGAACTCGAGCGGGCCGCCGGTCTTGCGGAAGGTCAGATTAATTGAATCCGTTTTTTCTATAAGATCCGGCGCGCTGGGCGCAAAGGAAACTGGAAAACTGTCCCACAACCAGTCCCCCGGAGATTGCACGAGCCCTTGCTCATAGCTGTTGGTCGCCATGTTGTTCCCGCTCGCGTAAAGTTCACGGACGCTCGGCGCACGTTCGGTGTGGGCGAGTGACAGCGCCGCCGCATAACCGCCCTTGATGTTCCAGGTTGCGCCAAGCGAAGCCGAAAAGGGATCGTGTTTAGTGGGTGGATTCTGCTGGTAAAAGCTGTTGAGAGAGCGCTCCTCAAGAATCTCCCGCCAGTCTGGGCCATAGTTCTGGGAATACCAGTTATCTTCCGGCAAAGTGGTGCGGAAGGGCGGCGGGGACGCGCTTATCTCACGCCAATCCTTTCGGGCGGCGATTTCGAAATCGACGGGCCCGAATGAACGGCGCTCGCTCAGGAAAATTCCGATATTTTCGGTAAGATAGTCGGGCACCCCGTCAAGGCCATAATCGTCATCGGGAAACGGCACAGCCAAGTCGTTGATGTTGAGGCCAGTGAATGTGCCATCAGTATACTGGCCGCCGAAAGTTCCGGTGAAGCCAAACAACGGCTTATGGGTCAATTCAATACGTCCGTCCCACACTTCGTTCGTGTAGCGCGTGAACAGCGTCCGGCCATCGACCTCGTCATGCTGGTAGTCTGTGTAGGATCCGCGCAACCGGACATGGCTGAAACCCGGCAGCAAATTCTCATAATCCGCGCGCAGATCGACACGCTCGCTGCGCAAATCGATATAGGCCGTGTGACTGTCTGGGGAGGTCACCGGATCCACAAAGCCTGCATGGGCGCTGCAATGAAGGTCGAGGTAATCGGAATAGTAATGCGTGTGGCAAACGCCATTGGCGTGACTATGTCCGGGCAGCCCATACTCTGCGTCCTGCCTGGCATAGGAGGCGCCGATATAACCCTTGTCCGTGATCCACGAAGCGCCGAAGGCGTAGCTTGAGCTTTTGCCGAAGGAATCTTTCAATTTGTCGGCGCCGTATTCGTCAGGCACGTCGTAATCCGCGCGTTGCGAATACGAGCCTTCCGCGTGTAGAGCGACGGGTCCCAGCGCGGTAGTAAGGCGACCGGCCGCGGCTTTTTCCTTGTCCGCGGATCCGAACCGCAATTCGGAAGCGCCCGTTGCCTCCTTGTCAGGGAGTGTCTTGGGGATCTTGCTGTCAATGAGGTTGATTGCGCCGTTTACAGCGCTCCCGCCATAGCGAACAGCGGCCGGTCCACGCTGAATTTCGATCGCGTCGAGCAGCAGCGGGTCCGTCACGATTGCATGGTCGGGCGAGACGGAAGCGACATCGAATAGGTTGGCCCCATCGGTGAGAATTTCGATGCGCGGCAGAGTCTGTCCGCGAATGACCGGGCGCGACGCCCCGGCGCCGAAATTATCCATGTGCACGCCTGGCAAACCTTCCAACGTTTCGCCGAGGGTGCCGCGCCGGCGATGCACTAGCTCTTCATCGGCAAGAACGGCCACAGGCAGCACCGCCGCATCGCCGGACGAGCTTAGCGAATGACCGGTGACAATTATCGTATCGGCGTTTGATTCTTCAGTGTTTTCAATATTTTGCTTGCCCTTATTCTGCAGACTGGTTTCCTGTGCCTGCGCCGTGGCCGGCAGTAAGGCGAGTGCGGATACGAACGAAAAAAGGCAGGCCCTCGCCTGCCGTCTGATGACAACGATCACGATGCTTCTCCCCGAAATTTGATAAGAATCATGTATGATATGTTATATCATTACGTCAACCGCGCTTTACCCGATGTGACGTTCCCAGCCAAATTGCACAGATTTAGATGCTTCCCGCCGCCGCGCCCCCTCGCCTTTCGCGGCGTGGCGCGCTAACTCCGCAGACCTATGGCCAAGAAAGACAAACCCTTCCGCCCCAAGGCGCGCCGCCCGCGCGGTTTCGAGGACCGCCCCGCTGATATCCTGAAGGCCGAGCGCGACCTGGTCGCGCGCGCCGGCGAGGTTTACGAGGCGCATGGCTTCATGCCGCTGGCCACCGGCGCGTTCGAATATGCCGACGCGCTGGGCAAGTTCCTGCCGGACGAGGAGCGCCCGAACGAGGGCGTGTTCGCCCTGCAGGACGATGACGAGCAGTGGATGGCGCTGCGCTATGACATGACCGCGCCGCTGGCCCGCTATGTCGCCGAGAATTTCGACGGCCTCGCCAAGCCCTATCGCCGCTGGCAGGCGGGCAGCGTGTGGCGCAACGAGAAGCCCGGGCCGGGCCGGTTCCGGGAATTCACCCAGTGCGACGCCGACAGCGTCGGCGCGCCGGGCCCCGAGGCCGACGCCGAGATGGTGATGCTGGCCGCGAAGGTGATGGAGGCCGCGGGCCTGGGCGAGGGCGACTTCGTGGTGCGCGTGAACGACCGCCGCCTGCTGGACGGGGTTCTGGATCTGGCCGGGGTCGGCGACGCGGCGCAAAAGGGCCGCGTCCTGCGCAGCCTGGACAAGCTGGACAAGTTCGGCTGGGACGGCGTGGCGCAACTTCTGGGCGGCGGGCGCAAGGACGAGTCCGGCGACTTTACCGAGGGCGCCAAGCTGGACGATGCGCAGATCGAGGCGGTGAAGCGGTTTACCGAAGCCTCGGGCGCTTATGAGTCCGGCGCGGCCGACCCGGCGGGCGAGACGATCCGCGCGCTGGGCGCGGCGCTGGACGGCTCCCAACAGGGCGAGGCGGGCGTCGCGGCGCTGGGCGTCATCAACGATATCCTGAAGGGCCTCGATTTCGGCCCGGCGCAATTCCGTATCGACACCTCCGTCGTGCGCGGCCTTGGCTATTACACCGGCACGGTGTTCGAGGCGGAGCTTCTGAAGACCGCGACCTATGAGGACGGCAAGCCGATCCAGTTCGGCTCGGTCGGCGGCGGCGGGCGCTATGACGATCTGGTCTCCCGCTTCAAGGGCCAGCCGGTGCCCGCGACCGGGTTCTCCTTCGGCGTGTCGCGGTTTGCCGCGGCGCTGCGGGCGCTGGAGAGCGGCGAGGCGTCGAAGTTCGACGGGCCGGTCGTGGTGCTGGCGCTGGAGGACGGGCAGGCGGCGGAATATTTCGGCATGGCCGCGGAGATCCGCCAAAAGCTGAATGTCCCGGCGGAAGTCTATGTCGGGTCGGGCCGGAATTTCGGGAAACAGTTGAAATACGCCGACAAGCGCGGCGCGCCGGTGGCGGTGATCGTTGGCTCCGAAGAGCGCGAGAACGGCCAGGTGACCATCAAGGACCTGGCGCTGGGCGCGAAGCTGTCAGCGGAGGCCGAGACCCGCGAAGAGTGGCTGGCCAACGAGCAGCAGAAGACGGTGCCGCGCGGGGAGATGATCGAGACCATCTCCCGCGCGCTTTCCCGGATGAAGGATCAATAGAAGGGCGGCGGAGTCCGCTCTTTCTTCTTTTCCTTCTTGGCGGCTTTCTCGGCCCCATCGGCCGAGCTGGCCATGTCATTGCCCGCGGGTTGGGTGGCGCAGCCGGCGAGGCCGGCCGTGGCCACGGAAACCGCGATGAGCGCAGCGGTGATCGTTTTCGTCATGGGCGTAGTCCCTTCATTGCCTAGACGAGCAGCCCCGCTTTCTTGAATGCCTGCCAGCGCCTGTCGCGATGCTGGCGGGCGGGTGAGCGTTTGGTAATCGGTTCGACAGATTGGGCGCAGACGTTACAGGCCGACAGCCTGTTTCATCTCGCGCTTGAGGCTGCGCGGGGCGTCATCGATATCGTCGATGAAATCCTCCGCGCCGTCTTCATCCGCGCCGGTTATGACGATATGCGCGGAGTCGCCGGTCGGGCCGTTATCCTGCGCATCGATCACGACGGATTTGTCACCGCCGGGCGCATTCACCACGACGCGCGCGGCGTCCCCGCCTTCTTCATCGGAGGCATAGATCGACACGCCAAAGAGCTTCAGCTTCAGATCGCCCAAGTCGGCGCCCTGAATATCGGCGGTATCCAGCGCCTTTCTATAAGCCGCGTCCGCGTCGCCGCCCGTCATCAGGCGGGCGGAATCCTTGTCCTCGCCATCGGTCCACATGGCGGCGGACAGGCCCTCATCCGTATTGCGGACATAATGGACGACGCCGTCCTCTCCCGAGACGATGACTTCCAGTTCAAAGGGCCGCTCCGCCGCAAAGGCGGGCGAAGCCGCGAAGGCCGCCACGATGGCGGCCAGAATAAAGCGTTTCATGTTGTTCCTTCCGATGGGTCCCTGGTTCCATCGGCAGCCCGAACATATTGATAATCGATAAAACCGCCTCGCGCAACGATAAAAAATGCCGGCAGCGGCATTGACTCCGATAAATAACTTTGTTTATTAAAGTACTTGTCGCTAACCGATAACCAAGGAGACAGACATGAAAAAGACAATCGCCCTCGCCGCCGCCCTCAGCGCCCTTGCCGCGCCGGCCTTCGCCGGGGACATCGCGCTGACGATCAATGGCGTGCAGCCGGAAGGCGGGAAGGTTCTGGTGTCCCTGCAGACCGAGGAGCAGTTCATGACGCGGGAATACGCCGCTTCGGACATGCTGGACGGCGCGCAGGCCGGAACGCTGACCACGACGCTGAAGGACGTGCCGGCGGGTGAGTACGCCCTTTCCATTCTCCATGACGCCAATGGCGACTGGAAGATGGATTTGAGCGAGCAATATCTGCCGCAGGAAGGCTGGGCGATGAGTGGCGAGGTGAAGATGAACCGCCCGCCGCAATTCTCCGACGCCCGCTTCACCGTCCAGGAAGGCGCGCAAGCGGTCTCGCTGGACATGAGCTATCCCGAATAGGGCGAGCACTTTCCGCAAAAGGCAAAGGGCGGCGGATCTTCCGCTGCCCTTTTTCTTGTCAGTTTGCGCGCGGTGATTCCTCAGCCCGCCGGCGGCAGGGCGGCAAGGCGGGAGCGCAGCGAGCCGGAGGCGGAAACCGCCAGCGCCAGCCCGGTGAGCAGGAAGATCGCCGTCACCCAGAAGGCCGCCGGCGCCTCGAATGATCCGCCATGACGGACAGCGTGGACCAGCGCGGCGAGAATGACGAGACCGCCCGACCCGGCGCGGGCAATCCGAGAAACCGCGTCCGGACGGGCCGCGACCATGGCCGCGATGATGAAGACCATCAGGGAAAGCCAGAAAATGGCGGTCAGCGCGCCGCCCTCAAGCCCAGCGGCGGCATTGCCCAGATAGGCGAATGCCAGCGCGGCGGGCATGCCCCAGACAATGGCCGTCCAGGCGCAATCCAGCCGGACCGCCGGACGGCCCTTCTCCGCGCGTTTGAGAAAATAGATGCGCATGCCGCTGGCGATGATGACGGCCAGCGCCAGTCCCAGCAGGACATATATCGCCTTTACCGGGATGCCGCCGAAGGAGCCGAAATGGAGCTGGTAGAGGGATGCGGAGACCTGCTGGCCGATGGCGCCGTCCGACATGCCGGTCGTGCCCTGGAATTCGCCCGCGGCGTTGTAATTGTAATATTCCCCGAAAATCACCCGGTCGGGATGTTCGGCGATGATCTGGATATGCTGGCCCGCCGTCTGCGGGTCGTGGACGATCACATAGGTCGGGATGGCGTTGTGGCCCTGCGCGTTGAAGTGGCCAAGCGCGGCGGAAACATCGGCCAGTTGCGCCGGGTTCTCGTCGGGCGGCGGTTCGGACCCGAAGACCGGTTCGAACACCTTTCCCGTGTCGCCGTTGAAATTGGCCAGCGCAATGCCGAACGCCACGATGGAGGCGAGGCCGAGAATGGCCCCGGTCGCGGAGACGGCGATGTGGAACGGCGCGGTCCAGACGCTGAGCCGGTTATGCAGATCCGCCTGGGTCAGCCGCCCACGCCCCAAGCGCATGGAGAAGGCGTCTTTCAGGATGCGCGGATGGGCCAGAAAGCCGGTCATCGCCATGGCGACCATCATCACGCCCAGAATACCCACAATGGTCAGGCCCAGCACGCCCGGAATGTGCAGATAGTAGTGCATGTCCAGCACGAACTGGGTCCAGGGAAAATGCTCCCGCCCGGCGAGCAAGCCGTCGCTGTTGGCGAAGGCCGCGCCGTGATCGGTGGTGATGACGGAGCGGGGAAATTCCGCCGTTGGAAGGCCGACATAGAGGTGGGTGGTGGACTGGCCCTGCCGGTCGATAATGGCCTGGGCGGCGCGTTCGGCCGCGTCCGGGGACAGGGACGCGATCTCCGGCGCGCCCGGTTGCTCCCATCGCTCCAGCTCCTGATGGAAGACCAGCAGCGTGCCGCTGATCGTCAGAATATAGAGCAGCGCCGACAGGGCGACGCCTATCGCCATGTGCCCGGAAAGGGCTTTTGCCACGAAGCCCGGGGCCATTTTCGGCCAGATTGTCTTAGCCATCGGGATCAAGCCCCTCCCACGGGCAGCAGGAATATGTGCGCGGCGCTGATCGCGGCGAAAGCGGCCACGACCGCGCTCTTGCGCACAAGACTGTTATCCATCGCGACCCATGAGGCCAGCGCGGCCCATGCGGTGACCGCGAAGATGAAGGCCGCCGCCCCGGTATCGGCCGCGCCGACGCCGGCGCCGGTCAGGAAACGATAAAACGAGATGGTCAGCAGGATCGCCGCCGCGCCGGCCAGCGGGCCGGTCAGCAGCGTGACATAGGTGATGCGAAGCGGCGTGTGCCACGACATGCGGCCGGGGGAAATTTCCTCCGCCGCGGAGGGCTCTCGCGTTTTCCGGCGCTTTGCCGGCATGACGATACTGACCGTGACGGCGGCCAGCGCGATGATGCACGCCGCCAGGATGCCGAGAATGATTCCCCGGTCCGGCCCGCCCAAGGCAGACCAGGGAACCATCGCCCCCGCAAGGAGGGCCCATCCGCCAAGGATGGATGGACCGCGATTGCCTGCGCGCCGCCGCCACGCCCGCCGCAGCAGGTAGAGGCCCGCCGCGATCATGGCCGTTCCGGCCAGCGCCAGACCAAGGGAGGGAAGCGCGCCGGGCAGCATCGCCTAGAACCGCTTCGCCAGACGGGCGACAACGGTGCGCCCCTCGCCCGGGAAGCAGTCGCCGCGGGCAAGGCAAGTGGCGAAATATTCCTTGTCGGCGAGATTGCGGGCATTGACCGTGAAGTCCCAGCCTTCGGCGCGGTAGCCGATCATGGCGTCCGCGACCGTGTAGGAGTCATTGACGATCTGCACGCGCTCTCCGGTGAACGGGTTGATGCCGTTGCTTTCGTTCTCGCCGGCATAGCGCAGGCCGAACCCGGCGCGGAAATTGGCCAGGGGGCCGGCTTCCGGCTGATACATCGCCCAGGCGGAGGCCTGCGTCTCCGGGATGCTGGAAAGCGGCACGCCGTTCGGGTCCTCGGTATCCAGGGCGCTGAAATTGCCTTCCAGATACCAATCGCCCAGCGTTGTCAGGGCTTCCAGTTCGAACCCGGTGATCTTGGCCACGCCCTCCTGTTGCGAGGGGGCGGTGGGCAGGGCGACGGGGTTCGACAGGTTGGACTGTTCGATGTCGAAATATGCCGCGGTGATATAGGTGCGCGTGCCCAGCGGCTGGTATTTCAGGCCCGCCTCGTACTGGCGGCCTTCCTGCGGCTTCAGATTATCGCCGGTGACCGTATCGACGCCCAGAACCGGCTCGAAGGATTCGGCGTAGCTGACATAGGGCGACAGGCCCATGTCGAACTTGTAGATCGCGCCGACCGAGAAGCTGGTGGCGTCGTCTTCCTGGGTCGCGGAGCCGTTGTCGCTTTCAACCGTATCGAAGCGCACGCCGCCATTCAGGAACAGATTCCCGATGGAGACCTGGTCGTTTATGTAAACGCCCAGGTCTTCCGTCGTGGAGGGCGGCGTGTCGACCGGTTTAAGGTTCTTCACCGCCTCTGAGAGCGGGCCATAAACGGGATTGAAGACGTTTATGACCTCGCCAAAATAATAGCCGACATCGCTGTCGGTCTGGACGTCCTGCGCGTTCACCCCGGCCAGAAGTTCGTGCCGGATCATGCCGGTCTGGAACTGCGCCCGCAGCCGCACATCGGCGGAAAGCTGCTGGGACGAGGCGTCGCCCGCATACCAGGTGCTAAGGCCGTTTCCGGCGGCGTCGATGCGCGGAACGCCGGCCCCGGCGAAGCTGACCCAGCGCTGGCTGTAATCGGCCATGCCGTTCTTGTAGCGGGCCGTCCCCTCGACCGAGAAAATCTCGTTCAGCTCATGGCTGCCCATCAGGGTCAGGGAGACCGAGTCGGTGTCGTATTTGTTGAAATCGGGATGGCCGAGATAGGTGGAGGGCTCGATCTCCTCGCCGCTGGCGCTTTCGAGATAGGTGCCGGTCAGCGGCAGGAACTGGCCGGCCGTGTCCGATTCCGATTCCTGGAATTCAGCCAGCACGGTAAAGCGCGTGGACGGCGCGGGCTGCCAGGTCAGGGAGGGTGAGATGACCATGGAGTCGTCATTGACGTAATCGATCTGGGTGTCGGAGTCGCGATAGAGCGCCACCACGCGGCCCGAGAGGCCGCTATTATCGCCAAACAACGGGCCGTTGATGTCCGCGCCCACCTGGAAACGGTCATAGGAGCCATACTCCACGACCAGCTCGCGGCGGGGTTCCGGATTGGCGATCTTGGACACGACATTCACAATGCCGCCCGGAGAACCGCGCCCGTAAAGAACCGAGGCCGGGCCTTTCAGGACCTCCACCTGCTCCAGCATGTAAATGTCGGAGCGGGTGTTGTTGTAGAAGCCGAACAGGACCTGGATGTTGTCGCGGTATTCCGGCACGTCGAGACCGCGCACAGTGGCGAAGTCGCCGCGCGTGGCGAACCCGTAAGTGTCGCCCGAGACGCCGGCCGTGTAGGTCAGCGCGTCATCCAGCGTCAGCGCGCCCTTGGCGCGGAACATTTCTTCGGTTTCGACCGAGACCGAACGGGCAGTCTCGAGGATCGGCGTGTTGGACTTGGTAACGCCGAACTGGGACAGCATGCCGGTGACGACGACTTCGTCGACGGCCGTGGCGCTGTCATCATTTTCGTTATTTTCCGATTGCGCGAATGCGGCGTTGCCGGCCGCCAGGGCGAGCGCCAGAGCGCCCCATGAAACAGATGAAATCTTCACGAAAAACAAGTCCCCCGAACGTGATCAGCGCGAAACCGGGCGGCCGCGCTATTTGCGAATAATTCTCATTTGCCTCATATCGGGGGCAGTCTGTTATTGCAAGGCATTCTCAACAAGAAAATGCTGCTGATGCGAAGAAAATGACAGGCGCATAGGAAAAGGGCGGCCCCGATGGAGCCGCCCTTCCCTTTGAAGCGTAAGGCTTTGAAGGTGGCTGGACTTAGAAGCCCATGCCGCCCATTCCGCCCATGTCGCCCATGTCGGGCGCGCCGCCGCCGGATTTCTCCTTCTTCGGCGCTTCGCCGATGGCGGCTTCGGTGGTGATGAACAGGCCCGCGATGGACGCGGCGTCCTGCAGAGCGTGACGGACGACTTTCGCCGGGTCGATGATGCCCGCGGCGATCAGGTCCTTGTACTCTTCCAGATAGGCGTCGAAACCGAACTTGTAGTCGTCGTTTTCGAGCAGCTTGCCCACCACGATGGAGCCTTCAACGCCCGAGTTGGCCGCGATCTGACGGATCGGAGCCTGCAGGGCGCGGCGGACGATCTTGACGCCCGCGGCCTGGTCGGCGTTCACGGCCTCGAAGTTCTCGAGAACCTTGGAGGCTTTCAGCAGGGCGACGCCGCCGCCCGGCACGATGCCTTCCTCAACCGCGGCGCGCGTGGCGTTCAGCGCATCGTCGACACGGTCTTTCTTCTCTTTCACTTCGACTTCGGTCGCGCCGCCGACGCGGATCACCGCAACGCCGCCGGCCAGCTTGGCCAGACGCTCTTGCAGCTTTTCCTTGTCGTAGTCGGAGGAGGTGTCCTCGATCTGCTTGCGGATCTGGTTGGTCCGCGCCTCAATCGCTTCCTTGTCGCCGGCGCCGTCGACGATCGTGGTGTCGTCTTTGGTGATGGTGACTTTCTTGGCCGTGCCGAGCATTTCGGTCGTGACGTTCTCGAGCTTGATGCCGAGATCTTCGCTGATGACTTCACCGCCCGTCAGGGTGGCGATGTCTTCCAGCATGGCCTTGCGGCGTTCGCCGAAGCCCGGAGCCTTGACGGCCGCGACCTTCAGGCCGCCGCGCAGCTTGTTGACCACCAGGGTGGCCAGGGCTTCGCCTTCAATGTCTTCGGCGATGATCAGCAGGGGACGGCCCGACTGAACGACCGATTCCAGGATCGGCAGCATCGGCTGCAGGGAAGAGAGCTTCTTCTCGTGCAGCAGGATCATCGGATCCTCGAGGTTCGCCACCATCTTCTCGGAGTCGGTGACGAAGTACGGGGAAAGATAGCCGCGGTCGAACTGCATGCCTTCGACGACTTCCAGCTCGGTCTCCAGGGACTTCGCTTCCTCGACGGTGATCACGCCTTCATTGCCGACCTTGTCCATGGCCTTGGCGATCATGTCGCCAATTTCACGGTCGCCATTGGCGGAGATGGAGCCGACCTGGGCGATTTCCTCGGAGCCGGAGATCTTCGTGGCGTGGGACTTGATGTCCTCGACGACCTTCTTCACCGCAGCGTCGATGCCGCGCTTGAGGTCCATCGGGTTCATGCCCGCGGCCACGGACTTCATGCCTTCGCGGACGATGGACTGGCCCAGGACCGTGGCGGTCGTGGTGCCGTCGCCGGCTTCGTCATTGGTGCGGGACGCAACTTCGCGCAGAAGCTGGGCGCCCATGTTCTCGAACTTGTCCTCGAGCTCGACTTCCTTCGCGACAGAGACGCCGTCCTTGGTGGAGCGCGGCGCGCCGAAAGATTTCTCGATGACGACGTTGCGGCCTTTCGGGCCCAGCGTGACTTTCACGGCATCGGCCAGAATATCGACGCCCTTGAGCATGCGATTGCGGGCGTCGGAGCCGAAATGAACTTCTTTGGCAGCCATTTCGTGAGTTCCTCTTGTTTTCTAATTCGTGCGTTTCGTTCGGGTATCAAAAAACCGCTTGCGGCCGGATGGCCTTTGCGAAGCGGTTCCTAGCCGGCGTTCATGACGCCGAGGATGTCGGATTCCTTCATGATCAGCAGCTCGTCGCCGTCGATCGTGATTTCCGTGCCCGACCACTTGCCGAACAGGATGCGGTCGCCCGTCTTGACGTCCGGGGCGATCAGTTCGCCCTTGTCGTCACGCGCGCCGGCGCCGACGGCGACAACTTCGCCTTCCTGCGGCTTTTCCTTGGCGGTGTCGGGAATGATGATCCCGCCCTTGGTGGTTTGCTCTTCCTCCACGCGCTTCACCAGCACGCGGTCATGCAGCGGACGAAAATTCATCGGATTACCTCTGCTCCCGTAATATTGAGACTTAGCGTTTTTTCGTGAGCCGGTGAGCGCCGTTAGCACTCTATGACCCCGGCTGCTAACGGAGGGCTAGGTAGGGGCGAAGCCGGGGATCGTCAAGAGATTCCGGCCGATGATTTTTTCGCTTTTGCGGCAAGGGTTTAGAATCGTTGCGGGGATTGGCGTGATGATGCCATTGCCGCCCGCGCCGGATATGAAAAAGGGCAGGGAAAACCCTGCCCTTTTCTGTTTGAACCCTGGAAGCGCGTCAGGCCTGCATCGTCCAGCCTTCGACGCCCATGGCCGCCTGGCGAACGGCCTCCGACATGGTCGGGTGGGCGTGGCAGGTGCGGGCGATGTCCTCCGACGCCGCGCCAAACGACATGGCGAGCGCGGCCTCGGCCACCAGTTCGCCGGCGCCGACGCAAATCAGGTGGACGCCCAGAACCGTGTCGGTCTTCTTGTCAGCCAGGACCTTCACCATGCCTTCGGTCGTGTGGTTGGTGCGGGCGCGGGAATTGGCCTGCATCGGGAATTTGCCGACGGCGTAGTCCACGCCCTCTTCCTTAAGCTGGTCTTCCGTCTTGCCGACCCAGGCGATCTCCGGGTTCGTATAGACGACGCCGGGGATCAGGTTGTGGTCGACATGGCCCGGCTGGCCGGCGATCAGCTCCGCCGCGGCGACGCCCTCTTCCTCGGCCTTGTGGGCCAGCATGGCGCCGGTGGTGCAGTCGCCGATCACCCAGATATTCTCGACGCTGGTCTTCAGACCGTCATTGACGATGAAGCCGCGCTCGTCGGTTTTCACGCCGGCCTTGTCCAGGCCCAGACCCTCGGTGAAGGGACGGCGGCCGATGGCGACCAGAACCGTGTCGGCCTCGATGGTTTCCTTGTCGCCGCCCTTGGCGGGCTCGATGTTCACGGAAAGGCGCTTGCCCTTCTCCACGCCGGTCACTTTCTGACCCAGCTTGAACTCGATGCCCTGTTTCTTGAACGTGCGCTGGGCGGTTTTGGCGAGCTCGGAATCGACGCCCGGCAGGATGCGGTCGAGATATTCAACGACCGTGACTTCCGCGCCCAGACGCCGCCAGACCGAGCCAAGCTCCAGCCCGATAATGCCGGCGCCGACGACGACCAGCTTGTCCGGGACATTGTCCAGAGCGATGGCCTGGTCGGAGGTGACGATGCGCTCGCCGTCGATCTCCACGCCCGGCAGCGGGGTGACTTCGGAGCCGGTGGCGATGACGATATGCTTGGTTTCCAGCGTCTTCTCGCCGTCATCGCCTTTCACCGACACCTTGCCCTTGCCGGCCACCGCGCCCTTGCCCTTGATCCAGTCGACCTTGTTCTTCTTGAACAGGAACTCGACGCCCTTGGTCAGGCCGTCCACGGCTTCGGATTTCTGTTTCATCATCTGGCCGAGATTGAGGGAGAGGCCCTCATACTCCACGCCCAGCCCCTCGAATTCATTCTTCGCGCCTTCATAGACTTCGGAGGCATGCAGCAGCGCCTTGGACGGGATGCAGCCGACATTCAGGCATGTGCCGCCGAGCGTCTTGCGGCTTTCGATGCAGGCGACCTTCAGGCCAAGCTGTCCGCAACGGATGGCGCAGTTATAACCGCCCGGTCCGCCGCCAATGATCACCACGTCGTATTTGTCGGCCATTCTTGTCTCGTCCTGAAAGTCGGTGGAAGGGATCGCGTGAGAGGCGAGGTATGACCGATTGCCGTGAAGGTCAACGCTTTGAGGCTTGCATATCCATCGTATCGGCCATGCGTTCGGCGGCCTCGATCAGGCGGGGACCGGCGCAGGGCCACAGACCCCCGGGAATTTCGGCGCGCGGGGCGGCCAGGATGCGCTGCATCGCCGGGTGGCGGGCGCGGCGGAATTGCTGGCTGGCGTAGCCTTCACGGAAGTAAGAGGCGACGACCATGTCGGGCGCGAGCGCGGTCAGGCGCTCCGGCTGGGCGGTGAACCAGCCCTGGCGATCGGCCAGCAGGTTTCGGCCCCCGGCCAGGCGCATCGCGGCGTCGGCATAAGTGCCCGCGCCAGACGTGCCGCCGGCGGGGGTGAGATAGAGAAGATCGGGCGCGGTTCCGCGCGCCTCCGCGCGCCGTTGGAGGACGGCGCGGCGGGCCGCGAGATCATCGAGGCGCGCCGCGCCCGCTTCGGGGCGGTCCAGCGCGGCGGCGAGAGCTTCGATATTTGAAGCGACGCCGTCGAAACTCTCGGTCCAGCTTATTTCGTGGGTGGGCACGCCGAGACGTTGCAGCATGGCCTGCGCGCGCCCGCCCTCGCCCGGGCCGAAAACGACGAGATCTGGCTTGAGCATCAGCAGGCGTTCGGCGTCCGGGGCGGCCTGCGGCAGGTCCCGGGCCCAGTCCGGCGCCAGCGAGACGGCGTCCCGCGACTGCCAGCTCAGCGCGGCGACCTGATCGCGGTCCGCAACGCTCAAAACATACTGGTCCGCGCAGAGCGAGGCGGAAACCACGCGCTGCGGCGCTGCGGCGGCAGGAGCGGAAAGCATCATCGCCAGCGCGATGAGCGCGGCAAAAAGGCCCCCTCCCCACAAGGAAGAGGGGGTAAGTGTCGGGGCCGGGAAAGGCGCGCGCGAAGCAGCGCAGTCGCTCCGCGCGGCCCCGCCCCGATATCGGCGGGGCGAAATCACCCTTTCCAGCTCAGCCCGGCGAACACGGCCGCGCCCTGAGTTTCGAACCCGATGACGTCGACATAATCCTCGTCCAGCAGGTTCTCGCCGCGCAGCGTGGCTTCCCAGCCGTCCGCGAACTCATAGCCGACGACCGCGCCGACCAGCGTGTAGGCGTCCAGCGTGATCGTCTGGCCCGTGGAAAAGTCCGTGTCGAGCTGATCGCCGACATAGTCGGCGGACGCGCCGATGCGCCAGCGGTCGGCCGGACGCCAGCCGGCGGTGAGGCTGCCGGTGGTTTCGGGGCGGCGTATTTCTTCGGCGCCGTTTTCATCCGACTCCAGCAGGGTCAGCGCGCCGTCGATGAACAGGGTCTCGAGCGGACGCCAGCTGGCCTCCAGTTCCACGCCATTGCGCTCGCTTTCGGTCTGACGATTGAGGGCGGTCGAGGTGAAGTCCGGATTGAAGGCGGTGTAGATCTCGTTCTCCAGCCTCGACTCGAAATAGGTCGCGGAGAGATCGAGATTCAGCGGGTCCACGCGCTGATCCCAGCCGATTTCCCAGCCCGTGGAATTTTCAGGCTGCAGGTCCGGATTGCCGACAAAGCTGCCCGGGAAGAAGCCGAACAGTTCAAAGACGCCGGGATTGGTCACGCCCTCGCCCACGCTGGCGCGGGCTTTGCCGTCAATCGCGGCGAACCGCCAGCCGGCGCCGACGCGCCAGGTCGTGACGTTATCGAAGCGATCATTGAAATCGCGCCGGATGGAAGCGTTCAGGAGGGCCGGGCCGGCGGAAAAGCCGTAATCCAGCGCCACGGCGTCATTGGTGATCTCCTGCTTCTGGTTTTCGCCCGCGCCGGGAATGCCGCCGTCATTCTTGAACATCTCGGTTTCTGACTCGACCAGCGCGACCAGGCGGTGATCGGCGTTCAGGGCGCGGCCGCGCCAGCCTGCTTTACCCTCGAAGTCCCAGCGGCGGCCGATGGAGGCGTTGTCGAAAGCGCCATCGGCGTAGTTTTCAGCGTCCACCAGCGTTAGGCCCGCGGAGCCTTCATAGAAGAAGCCGCCGTCCAGATCGCCTTTCAGGGCGGCGCGGCCGAAGACTTCCTCGGTCGCGCGCAGACGGTCGGCGTTATCCAGCGCGCCATCGAAATCGATGTCCGGATCGGACTGCGCCTCGGCGTCCTGATAGCGGCCCGTCAGAATGAGACGCGCCGCCTTTCCGAGCAGCGGATAGGCGAAGCTGCCGTTCAGGGTCAGGTTCTCGAACCCGTCTTTCTCGCCGCCCTGACCGGAAACATCGATTCCGTCCGAGTCGAAGGCCGAGGCCGAGAGGCTGGCGCGCCCCTTGCCCACCCGCCCGGCGATACGGGCCGAGCCGCGGACCGTGTTGAAGGAGCCGGCCTCAACGGCGGCAGAATAGGACGGCGCGCCGCCGCCCGGGCGGGTGACGATATTGATCACCCCGCCAATCGCGTCCGAGCCCCACAGGGCGGATTGTTCGCCGCGCAGGATTTCGATCCGTTCCACATTGGCGGTCTGCAGGTTCGCAAACTCGAATTCGCCGGTGAAGGGGCTGGAGGCTTCCACCCCGTCGATCAGCACAACGGTCTGGTTGGCTTCCGAGCCGCGCAGGCGCACCTGCGTCAGGCCGCCGAAGCCGCCCGATTGCGACACCGCAATCCCGGCGGATCCCCGCAATATATCGGATATGAAAGCATCGCCCCGCGCGGCGATTTCATCGCGGCCGATGATGGTGGCCGAGGAGGTGACGTCCTCCAGCGGAATCGGGTCGAGCGCGCCGATCACGATCAGTTCGTCCAGCTCTTCGCTGGTGTTGGCGGTCTGGGCGAAGGCGGGGGGTACGGCGAGAAGGGCCAGCGCCGTGCTGGTCAGTAGCGTGCGTGTCATCGACATCTCCAAACGCTTCGCGCCCCGCGCCGCGAAGGCGGGCGGGAAGCGGGTTCAACGGATGCCGCTGCTTCGGAAAAACAAAGGTTCCGGCCCTCGCGCCTTATCCCGGGCGCGATGATCGAGCGACTGCGCCGGCCGGTCTTCCGGCTCTCGGCTGATCGCGCCTGGATCGCGCCTTCCCAGAGCCAGGGGCTCCAGTGGCGTGATGCGGTCCAGACTCGCCGATGACGGCTGCGGGCACAGCCCCGGATTGAGAGTCGCGCAAAGAAAGAAAGGCCCGCGCGCTCCGCACCGGGTTCCCGATTAATCCCGGTTAGGGGAACCGACGCAGAGAGGGGTGTATGCCCCCTGCCCGCGGGTTTCAAGTGGCGTCAGAAGGAGGCGAAACTCTGATTGAGGTCGCGGGCCAGACGGTCCAGTTGCCGCCGGTTGCGCCGCCATTCCAGCCAGAGCAGCAATACTTTGGGCCCTTCGACAAGATAGCGCCGCCACATGCGTTTGGGCTCGCTGGCCAGACGGTGCAGCCATTCCAGCCGCGCCTTCTGCATCCAGCGCGGGGCGCGGGAGACCTTGCCGGCGAGGAAATCCAGCGACGCGCCGACGCAGAAACCGATGCCGGTGCAGTCGCGGCGGTCGCGTATGGCCTGCGCCACCATCTCCTGCTGCGGAGACCCGACACAGAGAAAGACGAAACGGGACGGGTTGCGGAAGACGAACTCCGCGCAGTCCTGCACCGCCAGCGGATTTTTCTTCAATCCCATGGGCGCGTCGTGCCAGCGCAGATCGGTCAGGCCATAGCGCTTTTCGATCGCCTCGATCACCGATTGCGTGCCGCCTATGACCACCACCGGTTCATCCGGGTCGATGGCGTCCGCGAACAGGCGCTCCGTGAGGTCGGAGCCGGGCGTGACATCCACTTTTTCGCCGGAGATTTTTGCGATGAGTTCAAGAATGCGGCTGTCGCAGACCGTCAGCCAGGCTTGCGCGTAGAGCACGGCCTCCCGCGGATTGCCGCGGGCGATACGGACCAGGTGATCCACATTCGGGGTGACGACGAATTCAAAGGACTTGTCCGCCGGGCGTTCGGTGACGCGCTGAAACGCGGTGTCCATGCCGATGCGGTCGAAACCCCCATTGAGAAACCAGATATGACGGGATCCGCGGCGGCGGTCGGCGCCTGTTTCGCTGATGGCGGTCATGATCGGCGCGTCTCCCCTCGTCCCAAAACGCTGCAGTTCGCGCGCCCGTGAGGGGCGCACGGGCGTCACAAAGCAAACCGCGCGCCATTCCCGGCGCGCGGCTGTTATCCGCTGATCAGCTATTGAAGAGGGTCAGAAAGCCGGATCAGTCCATTCCGGACTGATCGTTCTCTTCCGCGTCTGGATAGACGCGCGTGATTTCCTTGATGTCGCAGGATTCGCCGCGGGCATAGATACGGCCGGGCGCAATCTCGCCCGCGCACATGAAGTTGCCGGTATCAGACTCCAGCGCCAGATTCCAGGACCAGTTGAGCTGGCTGCACGTCTTGTAGACATCGACCTCATAATGGTCGTTGGCGCCAACACTGATCCGGACCGTGTCGTCATCGACTTCGCTGAAGCCGTTCACGTTCCGCACGGGGAAGCAATCGCGTTCGGCCGACTGCGCGGCCTGCGGCGCGTCGCCCGAAGCGCTGTCCATCGTATCCATATCGGACGCACAGCCGAACAGGGCGATAACGCTGGATGCAACCACTAGCCTGAGCATTGTAATAACCTTCGACAGCTCCCTCGTGCGAAGATGAATGCGTCAGGCCGCGTTAAGTTCGGTATTGGTGCGAGTTGATTTCATGTTTCCGGAGCAGGTTGCGGAATTGATGATAGCTAAGCGCCAGATGTTCCGCGGCTTTTCCCTGATGGCCGTCATGGGTTTTCAGGGCGCTTTCTACGAGTGATTTTTCGAAAGACTCGACACTCTGCTTGAAATCACGAGGCTTGGAATCCGGCGCGGGCGCGGCGCTTCCGTCCGGCGTTCCGGCTTCTTCCTCCGCGCCGCCATCCAGCCGCCAGGGCGATTCAAAGGGATCCAGCTGGATAGCGTCTATGGGCTGGCGGGACCGGGATTCGGCGGCCAGCGTGCGATAGGTGGCGCGCTCCACGGCGTTTTTCAGCTCTCGCACATTGCCGGGCCAGTCATGGTTCATCAGCGCGCCCATCGCCTTCATCCCGAAGCCGGGAAAGTGATCGGCGCCCAGCTCCGCCGTCATGCGCTGGGCGAAATGCTGGGCCAGGATCGGAATATCCTCCCACCGGGCGCGGAGCGGCGGCAGGGTGACCACATCGAAGGCCAGACGATCCAGAAGGTCGGCGCGGAACTCACCTTTCCGCACCGCGCCCGGCAAGTGCACGTTCGCCGCCCCGATCACGCGCACATCGACGCTGATCGTTTCCGAACCGCCCAGACGCTCGAACTCGCCATATTCCAGGATGCGCAGGATCTGTTCCTGCACGCGCATGGAGGCGTTGGAGATTTCGTCCAGGAACAGCGTGCCGCCATCGGCGCGCTCAAACCGCCCGACATGGCGGCTGGAAGCGCCGGTAAAGGCCCCGGCCTCATGGCCGAAAAGCTCCGACTCCAGCAGGTTTTCCGACAGAGCGGCGCAGTTCAGCGTGACATAGGGCTGGTCCCAGCGCGGGGACAGAAAGTGCAGGCGGGCGGCGGCCAGCTCCTTGCCGACGCCGCGCTCGCCCACGATCAGGACCGGGCGGTCCAGCGGGGCGGCGCGTGAGACCTGCTCCAGCGATTCCAGGAATTGCGGGGACTGGCCGACGAGCGGCGGGAGATCGGTGAGCGCCATGGCCGATAATTTATATATTTAACCGGCTAAATCTACGATATTTCGTATTTTTAGTTATTTTATTGGTAAACATAATTGCCCTATTTTCCTGAATTATCTATATTTTTCAATAATTTATATAATTAATAAAAAACTGGCACACCCCTTGCTGATATGAAGACGTGAGGCACGGAACTCACGAGCCAAGGGACGAAAGACCATGACTGACTATGAAACCCGCCACGGAGACTCGCGAGACACGCTGAGCCGGTTCGGACGCTATTTGCGCAGCCGCTCGGGCGAGGTCTGGGCCTTCTTCGCGGTGGGTCTGGTAATCGGCCTGATCATCGGCTGACCCCGCCCCGCGCATCACGACAGATCAAGAAAAGAAAAATCGCTAACCGGCAAACGCTAACCGCCGACACAAAAAACAAGAAGGAGTATCCAGGATGAGCATCTTTTCCCGACTTGGAGACATCATCAATTCCAACCTCAACGCCATGCTTGAGCGCGCCGAGGACCCCGAGAAGATCGCGCGCCTGATCATTCAGGAAATGGAAGACACGCTGGTCGAGGTCCGCACCTCCGCCGCGCGCTCCATCGCCGACAAGAAGACGCTGAAGCGTGAAGTCGAAGAACTGAAGCGCCAGGCCGAAGAATGGGAAACCAAGGCCGAGCTGGCCGTCGAGAAGGGCCGCGAAGACCTGGCCCGCGGCGCGCTGGCCCAGAAGCGCAAGCTGGAGCAGGCCGCCGAAATCAAGGCCAACCAGCTGAAGATCGTGAAGGAAGCGATCGAGAAGGCCGAGTCCGACATGAACAAGCTTCAGGACAAGCTTGAAGAGGCCAAGGCCAAGCACAAGGCGCTGATGATGCGCCGCCAGACGGCCGAAGGACGCATCAAGATGCGCGGCCATGTCGCCGACACCAAGATCGACGACGCGCTGGCCCGCTACGCCCATGTCGAGCGCAAGGTCGACGAGCTGGAAGCCCAGGTCGACGCCTATGACCTGAACAATGGCCGCAGCCTGAAGAGCCAGTTCGACGAGATCGAGGACAAGGACAAGGTGGAAGAGGAGCTTCAAGCCCTCAAGAAGCGGATGTCCAACCGCACGGGCGGCGACAAGCCGGCTGCGGCGTCCACACCCGGAGAGGCCGGTTAATCACCGGCCCTCCCTACCCTGACGGAGGAATTAAGCAATGGAAGTACTCGCCATCCTTTTCATGGTCATCGTGGCCCCGCTGTGGATCATCTTCCACTACACCACGAAGGCGCGCGAGAAGGGCAGCCTGACCCCGGACGACGAAAAGATGCTCGAGGATCTCTGGAAGAGCGCCAAGGGCATGGAGCGCCGGATCGACGCCCTGGAATCAGTCCTGGACGTTGAGCCCCGCACCCGTCCCGCCGGCGACCGCCCCGCCGCCGACCGCATGATGTGATCGCGTCGTGAGCGCCACCCTCCTCCCCATCCTGGCCCTTTTGATCCTTTTCATAGGGCTGCCGTGGCTGGTCCTGCACTACGTCACGAAGATGCAAAAGGCGCGCAGCCTGGACCCCGCTGACGAGAGAATGCTGGAGGATCTGTGGCTGATCGCCCGGGAGATGAGGCGGCGGATCGAGACGGTCGAGGACATCCTCGAGATCAAGAAAGACAAGAAAACCAAGGACAACGACAATGAGTGACCCCATGAGAGACAATCCGAACCCGCATCGCCTCTACCGCAACAAGGACCGCGGCTGGATCGGCGGCGTGGTGGCCGGGCTGGGCGATTATTTCGGCCTGGACGCAGCCATCCTGCGGATCGCCGCCATCGTCCTGTTCCTGTTCCCGGGCACGTCCGGCTTCATGCTGATCGGCTATGTCATCGCCTGGATCGTGATCCCGCGCCGCCCGATGGACGTGCGCCGACCCGCAAGCCCGGACGAGGACGAGTTCCTGCGCGGCGTCGCCCGCAAGCCGTCCGAGACGTTCTCCAATATCCGCTACACGTTCCGCGACATGGACGAGCGGCTGCAGAACATCGAACGGGTGGTGACCTCCGAAGAGTGGCGCCTGCGCCGCGAATTCAAGGACCTGGAGCGCTCCTAGAGCGCGCTTGCGGCCAGCCAATCGTCAAGGGGGACAGACCATGTTGAAAGGCGCCGTATTCACCACCGTGGCGGGGGCCGCCCTGATCGCCTCCCTGGCGATCGCCCCGCCCCGGGCGCTCGCCGGGCAGGGACCGGTTTCGGTCTGCGTGGCGGGCCTGAACGTGACCATGAAGGGCGGGGAAAGCCCGGTCGCCATCGGCCTTAGCGAACGCTTCGCCTGCGGCTGTGACCGGAAGTGCCGCCCGATGACCATACGGTTCGAGGGCGCGGCTGAAAAAGCCACGGGCGCGACCGTCCGCCGCCTGCACATCTAGGGCGCGCATTGCGCCGGACCGGAACTTCACGGGCGGGACCGCCAATGTCCCGCCCTTTTCTTTGAGGGAGGAAACAAGATGACTTTCATCGCCATGCTGGCCGCAGCCGCGGTCGCCCAGAGCGCCGCGGCGGACGCGGAAACCCTGGCCGCACTGGACGCGAAACTGTTCGAGGCCGGGTTCGAGACCTGCGAGCTGGACGTTCTGGAAGACCTGATCGCGGAAGACTTCGAATTCTATCACGATGTGGACGGCCAGGTGGCCGATAATCGCGACGAATTTATCGCGGTGATCGCCGGTAATTGCGCCGACTGGCGGAACGGCAAGCGCCCGGCTTCGCGGCGCGGCCTGGACGCGATGGAGACCTATCCGATGCAGGGTTATGGCGCGCTGCAGGTTGGCGCCCACAGCTTTTACGAGAAACCAGAGGGCGAGGCGGAACGGCGCACGGGTCATGCGAAGTTCAGCCATCTCTGGAAACGGGAAAACGGCGAATGGCGGCTGACGCGCGTGCTCAGCTATGATCACGCGGCGGCCGACTAGGCGCCCTCGCGTTTCCTGCGGCGGTCTTCGAACCGGCCGGGGCGAAAGGCGTCCCGGCCGGTTTTTTCAATCGGGGCCGGATCGCCGCAGATCTCCGCCGCGATCATCTCGGCCAGAAGCGGGGCATGCGCGTAACCGCGCGAACCAAGGCCACCGAGAATATAAAGCCCGTCCTCCAGCGCGCCCGCCACGGGTAGGCGGTCTTTCGTGGCGCAACGCACGCCGGACCACAGCGCCAGCGGCTCCGGCGTAACGCGCGCGGCAAGGTCCGGCGCGGTTTCGGCGAGCTTTTCCAGCAGATCGTGCTGCCGGGCCGGGCCGGGAGACGGCGGGGCGGCGCTTTCCCAGTGACCATGGGTCGCGCCCAGCATGACCCGCCCCTCGCCCGCCGGGGCAAGATAGGCGGGGCCGGTAACAGGGTGGTCGAGCGCGCCGTCAAAAGCGTGCAGCCCGGCCTGACCGGCGCTCAGTTCCAGGTCCAGCGGCGCGCATTGCTCAAAGGCAGGAGTCCCCGCCCCGGCGGCGAGGATGAGGGTTTCGGCTTCGGCGACAATCGCGCCCGACGCGTCCATGACCCGCCAGGTATCGCCTTGGCGCCGGATTGACGCCGCGCGGCCGGGGATTTGCGCCGCGCCGCCTGCAAGGCCGGGCAGAATGGTCTGCGGATCAAGCACCCCGGCGCCGTGCATGAACAATCGCTCGCCGTCGGCGGAAAGGCCGGACCAGCGTTCGGTCAGGGCGGTGAAACGCGCCGCTTCCCGGTCGTCCCTGGCGGTCCGCACGGCGCCCGATGGCGCATAGCCCAGCGCCGCGTACAGGCTGACCGCGTGGTGAAAGGCGCTGGTCAGGGCGCGAGCGTGCGGCCGGTCGGCGTTTTCCAGACGGGGGGTCAGCAAGGCGCGCGGCGGGTCGCTGGCGGCCGGGCCCTCCATGATGATGCGGGGCGCCGCGCCGCGCGCGGTCAGGGCGTTGGCGAGTGACGCGCCCGCCACGCCGCCGCCGATTATAGCGATGCGGCCGGGCGCGGGGTCCGGGGCGGGCGTTCCGGGCAGACAGGCTTCCAGCCGCTCCCGCTTGCGGCCATGCCCGGGCTTTTTTTCTACCGTGAACCCCGCCTCGCCCAGCGCGCGGCGAACCGCGCCGGCGACAGTGAAAGTGGCGGCGCGGGCGCCCGGCGCGGAGCATTGCGCAACGGCGCGCATGATTTCCGGCGACCACATCTGGGGATTGCGGGACGGGGCAAAGCCGTCGAGGAACCATGCGTCGGCGGCGAGGTCCATTTCGGAAAGCGCCTCAGCCGCGGGGGCGTAAAAGACGGTCAGGAATACGCCGTCATCGTCAAAGCGCCGGAAATGCGCGCCGGGGTCGGAAGGTGGCCAGGCCCCGGTCAGGCGGGCGGAAAGGTCCGCCAGTTCCGGCCATGCCGAGTGGGCGCGGCGCGCCTCGGCCGCGTCTATCGGGAAGCCTTCGACACTGACAAAATGCAGGCGCGCGCCAGCCGGACGTGCGCGCCGCCAGAGATCCCAGAGGGCGAGAAAGTTGAGCCCGGAGCCGAACCCGAGCTCCCCCACCGTGAAACGCTTGCGGTCCCGCCAGGCCCCGGGCAGGCCGCAACCGCGCAGAAAGACGGCCCGGCTTTCGGCCAGGCCGTCTTCTTGCGAATAGTAATGATCCCCGAAATCCGGCGCGGCGGGCACGCCGCCGGTCCAGCCCAGATTAGCCCGCTTCATGGCGGGCGCGGCTGTTATTGCGGATATTCGTCGGTGAGTTCGCTTTCAGTGTCATTGTCTGCGTCGGATTCTTCCGGATTGGTCTCCATCGCATCCTCGGCGTCGTCAATGGCGTCCAGCTCGGCCTCGCGCTCACGATAGACCTCGGATCCGCGCTCGGCGGCGGCCTTTGACCCTTCGACGACCGCCTCGCCCAGGGCGCGGCTTTCCTCGACGATTTCCTCGCCCGCCTCTTCCAGCAATTCGCCGGTTTCGCTGGCGGCGCGCTCGGCGTCGTTTTCGGCCTGGTCGCGATCCTCGTCCGTGCAGGCGGCGGTCAGGGCCGCGGCCAGCGCGAGGGCGGAAATGGATGTAAGAAATTTCATGGGCTTGGCTTTCTTTTGACGTTTGAACCCCGGCCGCAAAGGGACGGCAGGCCGGTTCGTTCTGAAAGCACAACGAAAACGGGCGGCTGTTGGTTCACAGCCGCCCGTAATTCTTCTTTGGAAGACAGTATGACTTACTGAGGATTATCCTCGTCAGCCATTTCTTCGGCGGCGTCTTCAGCGCCGTCTTCCATGGCGTTCGCGGCGTCTTCCGTCGCGTCTTCCATTTCCTCAGCGGACTCGTCCATCGCGTTTTCAGCGTCGTTGGCGGCGTCTTCCATGGCGTCAGCGGCGTCTTCGGCCGAATCTTCCATGCTGTCCATTTCGTCTTCGTAGGTCAGGTCGTCGTTGAGCTCGTCCATGGAGTCGGCGGCGTCGTCCGCGGCGTCTTCCATGTCGTCCGCCGCGTCATCGGCGGCGTCTTCCATGGCGTCAGCGGCGTCTTCGGCCGATTCTTCCATCGTGGTTTCGTCTTCAACGGCGTTTTCTTCGGCGCAGGCGCCAAGGGCGAGAACCGCGGCCAGGCTGGCGGCGGCGAAAAGCGTGGTTTTCATAGTTCTAGATTCCCCAACAGTTTTTGGCGGCGTGTTCAGCCGCCAATTAACCAGAAACACATTTATTACATAAAGGAAATGTTTTCCGGACGCTAGGCCGCTTCGCTCGGCAAAGCGCCAAGATGTTCTTCAAGCTGCGCGAAGGAGGGCTGAACGGCGGTGGGAACGCCGCCGCGGCCAATCTCAACCGAAATCTGCGCGGCATTGCCATGCAGGTGGGCCACCAGCACGTCCTGGATGATTTTGTAGAACTGGTGTTCCTCATCATAGATTTCCTGCATGCGGACCGCGAACGGGCCCACCATGCCATAGGCCAGGAACACGCCAAGGAAGGTGCCGACCAGCGCCGAGCCGATCATCTTGCCCAGATATTCAGGCGGCGAGTCGATCGCGCCCATCGTCTTGATGACACCCAGCACGGCGGCGACAATGCCAAGCGCGGGCAGCGCGTCGGCCATGGATTGTAGGGCGCGCGCAGGGCCGGTGACTTCGTGGTGATGCTTTTCCAGCTGACGCTCCATCGCGTCCTCGACCTGGTGAGGATCCTCCAGGTTCATGGTCATCATGCGCAGCGTGTCGCAGATGAAATCGGTCGCGAAATGGTCCTTCAGGACGCGCGGATAGGCGTTGAAAATGGCGCTGTCGTGCGGTTGCTCGATATGGGTTTCCAGCGCGATCACGCCCTTGGTCTTCATCGTCTTGGTCAGCGTGAAGAGAAGGCTCAGAAGATCCTGGTAATCGGCCGCTTTCCATTTCGGGCCGGAGATCAGCTTGGCGAAATCCTTGGCGGTTTTCATGATCGTCTTGGATGAATTGCCGATCAGGAAGGCGCCCAGCGCCGCGCCGCCAATCATCATCAGCTCGAACGGCAGGGCTTTCAGGATCACGTCGAAATGGCCGCCGGCGAGCATGAAGCCCCCGAAAACCATCGCGAAAACAACCACTACGCCAATTATCTGGAACATGCGTGAATCGCCCCGTCATCGCCCCTGCCGCGAACCGCGCATGCGGACCCGCTCATAAGCCGCCATGTTTGGCGAATAATGCTTAATGCCGGGTTTAACCGGCGATTCCGCCAATGCCCGGCTCTGGCGCGCGTCGCCGAAATGGGATAACCGGCAGACGTCTTGACCGATCCAACCACTCAGACGACGCTGGCCCAGAGGAAGCGCGCCTTCACGCTTCTATTCTGCTGTCTGATGGTGACCGGCATCGGCAATTCCATGCTTTTCGCCATTCTTCCCCCCATCGCCCGGCGCCTGGACATCGCCGAGGTGTTCGTAGGGCTGGTCTATACGCTGGCCGCGACCCTGTTCATCCTGACCAGCCCGCTCTGGGGCCGCCTCAGCGACCGCGCCGGGCGGCGGCCTGTCATCGTCATGGGGCTGACCGCCTACATGGTTTCCATGGGGCTGATCGCGGTGGTGGTGTCGCTGGGCCTGTCCGGGATCATCTCGGCCGGGGCGACCATCGTGCTGCTGATCCTGTCGCGCAGCCTGTCCGGCGGGCTGGGCTCGGCCAGCGGCCCGGCGGCGCAGGCCTATGTCGCCGACCGCACCACCACCCAGACGCGTGTGGAGGCGCTGGCCGCGCTGACCGCCGCCATCGGGATGGGGGCGGCGGTCGGCCCGGGCGTTGCGGCCTGGATGGGCGGGCGGCTGGGTCTGATTTCACCGCTGATCGCCATTTCGGTCATCGCGGGCGGCATGGCCGTGGCCGTCTGGTTCATGCTGCCCGAGCGCACGCCGCCGCAGCAGACCGGCGCGCGCTCCAGCGCCTTTTCCAGCTTCGGATACGCGCTGGACCCGCGAGTTTCGCCCTTTCTGATTTTCGGAGTCGGCGTCTGGATCGTGCAGGCGGTGACGCTGCAGACCATCAATTTCTACGTCATGGACACGCTGGCAGTGGACGGCGTGCAGGCGACCCAGCTGGCCGGGGCGGTGCTGATGGGCGGGGCGCTGGCCATGCTGATCTCGCAGCTGGTGCTGATCCCGCGCATCAAGGCCTCGCCGCGCACCCTGATGCTGCTGGGGGCGGGCATCGCCTTCTTCGCCAATATCTTCCTGGCGCTGGCCGGCAGTTTCGGGGAAATCTTCTTTGCCTTCGTGGTCAGCGGGCTGGGCATCGGCCTGTCGCGGCCCGGCATGGCGGGCGGGGCCTCCATCGCCGTCAGCCCGTCCGAACAGGGCGCCGTGGCGGGGATGGTCAATTCCACCGCCGGGGTGGGGTTCCTGTCCGCGCCCTTTATCGGCCTGCTGGTCTATCAGACGTTCGGGCCTTCAGTGCCCTTCTGGATCAATGTCGGGGTGATTGCCGGCGTGGGCGTGTATGCGTGGTTCAGTCCGCGCATCAAATCGGTCAGCGCGGCGGCGACCCCCGAAATCGAGGACGCGCACGACCCGCACTGACCTGATTGATCGCCGCCCTATTGAATGGGCTCGGCGGCGCGGACGCGGTCCAGAAGGTCCGAATTCACATGCCCGTCCGGAGTGATGGCATTGGCGCGCTGGAAGGCGCGGACGGCCTTGCGCGTATTCGGGCCGATCAGCCCGTCCGAGCCTTGCGTGTCAAAGCCCAGCGCGGTCAGGCTGTCCTGCAGCTCATAGACCTCCGCGCGGCGCAGGGGGCGGCCTTCGTCCGGCCAGTCCGCCACGAGCCCGCCGCGCCCGGCATAGACATCCGACAGCATCCCGACGGCCAGCGCATAGGCGGTGGAGTTGTTGTAGCGCATGATCGCGTCGAAATTGCTGAAGGTCAGGAAAGCCGGGCCTTGCGCGCCGGCGGGCAGGATCAGTTCAGCGTCCAGCCCCCAGAGATCGGTTCCCCATTGCGCGCCGTCGGCCCGCGCCACGCCGCCCTGCGCCCAGTTGGCGGTCAGGCGTTCCTGCCCGTCGAACATGTCCCAGTTGAATTCATCGGTCAGACGCACCTCCACGCCCCAGGGCACGTCCTGTTTCCAGCCGGACTTGGCGAGGAGATTGGCGGCGGAGGCGAGCGCGTCGCCGTCATCGGACCAGATATTCTTGCGGCCGTCGCCGTCCCAGTCCTGCGCATAGATACGGTAGCTGGCGGGGATGAACTGGGTCTGGCCCATCGCGCCGGCCCAGGAACCCTTGAGCTGGTCGCGGGTCGCCTCGCCATCGCGCAGAATGTCGAGCGCGGCAAAAAGCTGTTCCTCAACGAAGTCGGGGCGCCAGCCGGCCCAGCCGAGCGTCGCCAGCGAACGGAAAACGTCGTAATCGCCGAGGATCTGGCCGAAGGCGCTCTCCAGCCCCCAGATGGCGGTCAGCACTTCGCGGTCGAGGCCGTATTCCGCTTCCAGCCCCGCAAACAGCTCCGGCTGGGCGGACAATTCGGCCTGCCCGGACGCAACGCGGGACTCCGAGACGGCGGAATTCAGATATTCCCACACCGGGCGCACGAATTCTGGCTGGCTTTCGGAGCGGTCCACCACCACCGGATCGGGGTGAACGACGCCGGCGAAAGCGGTGCTGACCAGGTCCTGGCTGTAGCCGCGCGAGACGGCCTCTTCCATGAAGCGGGCCGTCCAGGCGGAGAAGCTCTCATCGGCCTTTTGCTCCACGGCATCCGGAGACGTGAATTGCGCCTCCGGCGTCTGCGCCGTAGCGCATCCGGCAAAGCCCAGCGCGGCCGAAGCCATCAGCAAGACGCGCAGTCCCGTTGTCGTTTTCATCGCTAATCCCGTCTCCCGTTTCGCGCCGGTGCGGCGCAAATCTCCATCCGCATACCGGTATACTGGTCCGGATTTAGCGCGGCGAGAGGGAGATTTCAGCGCGAGAGTGGGAACCGGCGCAGCCGGACCCGCCCTATTCAGGCGCGAAATCGGGCAGGTCGACGGTGATTTCAGTGACGCCAATGGGCTCGTCACGCATGAAACGGTGCATCGCAGCGGCGATTTCCGGCGAGCGCATATAGAGATTGTGGCCGGCGTTCACGACGGTGACGGCCTGCACATTGGTCAGACCGGCAACAGCTTCGGCCTGTCCCTCCGGATAGGTGCGGCCGTCCAGCGTGCCGCTGAACAGCAGGACCGGCGTATCGCCCACGGGGCCGGCGCGAAACGACTCGCCCAGATCAATGTCCGGCCAGACGCCGAGAATATGCGGCATGGGGAAGTTGAGATAATCGCGCAAAAGCGCGGTTTCCGCCTGTTCCCTGACCTGCGCCAGACGCGCCGGGCTGACGCCCGAGGCGAGATCCATCGCCGTGGACATGGGATTAAGGGAGATCGGCTCGCCCGGTTCGAAGAAATAGCCCATGAAGGCTTTCACGGCCTCCGCGCTTCCGGCGTCGAGCGCGGCGTAAAGTTGCAGCAGATAGACAGCGTTATCCGGGTCCGCGATCAGGCCGGACGCCATCATCTGGGCGTGAGGGCGCTGGAACAGGAAGGGAATTGTCTCGCCCGACCCGCTTTCCAGTTCGATCAGGAGGGGGGCGGAATCCAGCTTTTCATGGACGCGGCGCATAAGGGCGGCGATGTCCGGATAGGCTGCCTTCGCCGCGGGTTGCGTGTTCACGGCGGCCTGCAGGCGGGCGAAATAGGCGTCGGTGCGCGCGGGCAGCTTGACCGTCTGGTCCAGTCCCTCGGCGCTGGCGATGATGACGCGGTCGATTTCGTCCGGAATGGCGTCCAGCGCGGCAAAGGCGAGATGGCTGCCATAGGAAATGCCCCACAGCGTCACGGTCTCCGCGCCCAGATGCCGGCGCAGGGCGGAAATGTCCTGCACGCTTTCGGCGGTGGTGTAGCCGCGTATGTCGAGGCCCGCGCCGTCCCAGAATTCACGGCATTCGGCGACCGCGTCGCGATAGGCCGCGGCAATTTCCGCATCGCTGACGCGCTGGCTGTCATCCCCGCCGATCGAGGAGTGGCAGCGCGGGGCGTCATCGGAAAGACCCGTGCCCCGCTGGTCGAAGGCGATGACATCGGCATGGCGGCGCATCTCCATGAAGAGCGGAAAACGCTGGCGCTCCGCCGTGCCCGTCCCCGAACCGCCGGGACCGCCGGCGAGATAGACAATCGGCGGGCCGGGATTATCCGTCGTGGCCGGGAAGCGGACATAGCCGATCTCGATCATGCGGCTGTCCGGGTCGGCCCGGTTTTCCGGAACCGCGAACGCGCCCTGAAAGGCCTCGGCGGTTTCGCCGCTGGCGGCCTCGAACGTGATGGGCTCTTCGGCCAGGGCGGGCGTGGCGAGCACCAGAGAGGCGGCGGCAAGGGCGGGCTTGAACAGGGACATCTCGGCGAACCTCCAGGGACCGGGGAAACAGAGCCGGAGGATAGAACGCGCTGCGCCGTGGCACCGCGGGCGGATCGGTCAGCGGCGGCGTCAAATCCGTGAGCGGCGAGACGCGGCCGCCGGGCGGATATAGTCTGCCGGTATGCGGCAATGGCTTTTTCTTCTGATCGTGCTCTGGGTCCTGCCCCTGACAGCCAGCGGCGCGCCGCAAACAGCGCTGGATTCGGTGCGCGTCTGCCCGGCCGGCCCGGCGGACGCGGGACCGCCCGGCTTCACCGGGCCGGGCTGTGAAACCATGTCCTTCTGGGCGGCGGACCCCCAAAACCGGGAAATCTGGATTGAAATCCCGCTGACCATGACGGCGGAAGACCTGTCCGGCGCGCGGCCGCTGGGCGTGTATGTGTCGGCGCGCGCCTCTACGGAGCTGTATCTGAACGGCGTGAAACTGGGCGCGAACGGGCGGCCGGGCGGCAGCGCGGCGGCGGAAATTCCGGGCCGCATCGACGCGGCCTTCTTCGCCCCGCGCGACCTGTTCCGGGCAGGGGAAAACACGATTGCGCTGCGCGCCTCCGCCCATCACGGCCTTTTGCGCCTGACCGCGCCGATGCAGTGGGTTTCGGTCCACGCCTATGGCGACCCGACACAGGCCGTTCTGGCGGCTTACTGGCCGGTTTTGCCGGTGTTTGCCTGTTTCGTGATCGGCGTAGCGGTGTTTGGCGTCTCCGCCTGGCGCGGTCCGGCGCGGCGGCTGTCGGCGGCGACCGCGGCGATGGCGGGCTTTGCCGGGGCGCAACTGGCCGCCGAAACCCTGCGCGGCGTCACTGGTTACGCCTATCCGCTGCACGATTACCGGCTTATCGCGATCCTGCTCTGCGCGGCGGGATTCGGCCTGTCCCTGCTGGCGCATGTGCTGGTCCGGTTTGGCGTGGGGCGGCGGGCCGCAGCCGGGCTGATTACAGGGTCCGTTCTGGCGATGATCGCCGCTGCGGCGCTGTCCCGCGGTTTTGACGCGATGACGGCCAGCATCCTGTCCGCCGCCGCCGCGATCGCCGCGGCAATCTGTATCTGGCGCGCCGCGGCGGGCCGCCGGCCGGGCTGGCTCTATGCGGCGGGTCTTGGAGCCGCGGCGATCCTGCCCTGGCTGACGGGCAGCGCCTTCCTGAACGGGTGGTTTTATTATCTGGCGGGCGGACTGGTTCTGGCGCTGGTGGTCGAGCAGAGCTTTGCCTTTGCCCGTGAACGCCAGCGGCGGCTGAAAGAAGAACGCCGCGCGCATGTTCTGGACGCCGCGCTTGCGCGGGCGCGGCAGGCGGCCCAGCCGCAGAAGATCCAGTTCGTGTCCGCCGGGCGGGTCATCTATGCGCCGGCCAATGAGATTACCCGGCTGAACGCGGCGGGGGATTATGTGGAGGTCTGCTTCGAAGACGGGCGGACCGTGCTTTATAACGGCCCGCTCGCCGCGCTGGAGGAATCCCTGCCCGAAACATTCATACGCGTGCATCGCTCCCACATCGTGAACGCCGATTTCGTGCAGTCGCTTGAGCGTGATCCGGGGGGCGCGGGGCGGCTCTATCTGGCCGGCGGGGCGGCGATTCCGGTGAGCCGGCGCATCATGCCCGCGGTGCGCAGCGCGCTGGCCGACGGGGCGGTTTAGGCGGGCCTGACTCTAGCAGCAGCAGGGCAATTGACTTCCACCCCGACCGCCCATAGTTTCCGCGCCTTCTCGCGAGGCGCCCCGCAATTGAGGCGGGCCGCGCGAAAGGCAGGAATACGATGAAAGTCAGAAGCTCGATCAAATCGCTGAAGAACCGTCACCGCGCGTGCCAGGTCGTGCGCCGCCGCGGACGCGTCTACGTGATCAACAAGAAAGACCCGCGTTTCAAGGCGCGTCAGGGCTGATCGCCGGCGACAGGCCGCGGGCGGTCCTGTGGGACCTTGGCGGCGTTCTGGTCCGCTGGAACCCGCGGAACCTCTACTCAAAGATTTTTGAAAACCGCTCCGAGATGGAGCGGTTTTTGTCTTCTGTGTGCACCATGGAATGGCACGGCCGCCACGATGGCGGCGAGCCGATGGAATCAGCCGCAGCAGACCTGAAAGACCAGTTCCCTCAATATTCCGCTGAAATTGACGCCTAGCGCCTGCGCTGGCCCGAGATGTTCAAGGGCCCGGACGAGGACGCCGTGGCGCTGGTCGAAACACTCACCGCGCGGGGCGTCCCGCAATATGCGCTGACCAATTTTCCGGGCGATAAATGGCGCGCTTTCGCCGCCGATCCGGATTACAGCTTCCTCACCCATTTCAAGGCAATCACGGTTTCCGGCCTGATCGGGACAAAGAAGCCCGCGCGCGAGGCCTTCGCCCATATCGAGACCGCCAGCGGCCTGACCCCGCCCGAGATGCTGTTCTTTGACGACACCGAACCCAATGTCGCGGCGGCGCGGGATTATGGCTATCACGCCCGGCTTTTCGACGGTGCGGGCGGCGCCGAGGCGGCGTTGAAAGAGGCCGGGTTTCTTTAAAAACTGAGGCCTGTGGCGGGCGGCGCCTTCTTTTCGCCGGTGAACGCCCTAATATCCTTTCCCGATGAGTTTGACCGCCCTTCTGACCGCTATCGCGCTGGCTTTCAGCCAGAGCGCGGAAACGCCCGCCGAGCCGCAGGCGCCGCTGGAAAAGCTGTATGACCAGCTGTCCGCGGCCGAAAGCGCGGCGGCCGCCAACCGGCTGGCCGGTCAGATCCGGCTGGTCTGGACCGATTCGGGCAGCGATACGGTGAACCTGCTTATGGACCGCGCCGAGGCGGCCATGGAGGCCGGCGACGCGGACCGCGCGGCGCGGCATCTGGATGACGCGCTGTCGCTGGAGCCGGACTTTGCGGAAGCCTGGAACCGCCGCGCCATGCTGTACCTAGCCGGTGGCGAAGCCGCGCAGGCGCTGGAGGCTGTGAACAAGGCGCTGATCGCCGATCCAAAACATTTTGGCGCGCTGGTGGGTCTGGGCACGATACTGGAACGGCTGAACCGCAACGAAGCGGCCTATGAGGCCTATGGCGAGGCGCTGGAGATTCACCCCTTCCACGAAGAAGCCACGACGCGCAGGGAGCGGCTGGCGCCGCTGGTCGAAGGGCGCGCGCTTTGAAATTTCTTGCAATCCTGACCGCCGGGCTGGTCGCGCTGACGCTGGCCGCCTGCGCCTCCACCAACCGGCCGGAGCCGATGACCAACGGACACTTTATCGACTGGCAGGGCGCGAACCTGCATGTGCGCGAATGGGGCGAAGGCCGGCCGCTTTTGTTGATTCACGGCGCCTCCGGCAATAGCGGCGATCTGGAAATCTCTCTGGTCCCGGCGCTGGAGGACCAGTTTCGCGTGGTCGCCTATGACCGTCCGGGGCTTGGCCGCAGCCGGGGCCGCCCGGCGGGCGCGGGCACGCTGGCCGGGCAGGCCGAGGCGGCGCTGGCGGTGATCGAGGCCGAGGGGCTGGAGAAGCCGGTGGTGGTGGGCCATTCCTTTGGCGGGTCGGTGGCGCTGCGCCTGGCGCTGGATCACCCCGAAGCGATTTCGGGTCTGGTGCTGATTTCCGCGCCCAGCCATGAATGGCCGGGCGGGATCGCGTGGTATTATCACTGGTCGGCGGCACCGCTGATCGGGCCGGTGTTCAACCGCACCGCCGTTCCGCTGGTCGCCCCGCGCCAGCTGGAAAGCGGCATGCAGAGCGTGTTTTCGCCGCAAGAGCCGCCGCAAAACTATATCGAGCGCGCCGGCATCCGGCAGCTCCTGCGCCCCGGCGCCTTTGCGGCCAATTCTGACGACATGGTGGGCCTGAAAGCCGAGCTGATCGAACAGTCGTCCCGCTACCGCCGGATGGACATGCCGGTCGCCATCCTGCACGGCGATGCGGACGATACGGTCTCCCACAGCCTGCACGCCGAACGCATGGCGGAGGAAATCCCCGATTCCAGGCTCTCCATCCTGCCCGGCATGGGGCATATGCCGCACCATTTCCGGCAGGCCCTGATCAAGGAGCATATCGAGGCGGTCTATCGTGACGCCGGAGATTGAACGCGCACTGGCCTATCCGTTCGCGCCGCCGCGCCGCAGCTATGTGTTTTCCGGCGGCGAAGCGGTGTTCGATGACGATCCCGGCTTCAGGGAGGCGCTGAACGCCGCGATGGCGGTTCCCCGCGTGGCGATTCTGGCCAGCGGGTCCAACGCCTCCCCCACCCGCCTGATGGAAAAGTTCGGCGGCGAGGCCGTGGTGCCGACCCTGCGGGCAGAGCTGAAAGGCTACGCCGTGGTTCATAGCGCGAAATTCACCCGCTATGGCGCCATGCCCGCCACCTTCCACCCTCATCAATCGGCCACGGCGCGAGTCTTCGTGAACCTGCTGGACGCCGGTCAGCTGGATGTGATGGACGGGACCGAGGCGTTGGGACACGAATATGACCGCGTCGACGCGCCCTTTCCTGAAACCGTGGAGCACGGCGCGAAGCCCGACCGCTACGAGGCCTATATCAGCCGCTTCGGCGCGCTGCGCGCGGGCGAGGGCGCGGCCGCCAGCGCGGCGGCGGACCAGGACGCGCCGGGCCTGAAAGTGATGAGTCAGGAAGAAGCGATCCTGCACGCCATGGATGTTCTGGAGATCGAAGAGACCCTGCCGGACTTCGTTCAGCGGGTGATTGACGATGCGGCGTTCCGCGATGCGCAGAATGCGCAGTTGAAGCGCCTCGCGGCCCTTCCGTTCGGCGCGGCGGGCGCATAGGTTCCACGCCTTCAATTCTAGCGCCCAAAAGAGCGGAGCCTTTCATCATGGACGACGTCACACAGCCCCAGAGCCTCGACCAGAGCGGTCAGGAGCGCCTGCGCAGCTTTATCCAGCGCATCGAGCGGCTGGAGGCGGACAAGGCCGAGGTGATGGCGGACATGAAGGAAGTCTATGCCGAAGCCAAGTCGATGGGCTTCGACACCAAGATCATGCGCCAGGTCGTGCGTCTGCGGAAAATGGACCAGCAGGACCGCAGCGAGCAGGAAGCGGTTCTGGACCTCTATCTGCACGCGGTCGGCGAGACGTAATTTCCCCGCGCGATATTGACCCGCAAGGCGCGGGCGACAGATAATTCCTGTGTAAGAACGAGGCGCGCCGGATGCGATCCGGCAAAAGCGCCCGGACAGAGGAAACGCCATGACGCGCCGGGTCGACGAGAAAAAGACCCGCAAGGCGCTGGCCCGGCTGCGCCGCGCCAAGCGCAAAAGCGAAGAACAGGGCGAAGGCGAGGAAATCAGCCTTTCCGAGTGGGAGGCCGAGTTCATCGCCTCCGTCGAGGAGCGGCTGGAAGAGTACGGCTCCGCCTTCGCCAATCCGGAAAAGGGCGACCTTTCAGAGCCGCTCTCGGCCCTGCAGAACCACAAGGTCAAGGAAATCCACAAGAAGGCCTCCGGCAAGGCGCGCAAACCCATGAAGCGCGGCGGCGGCCTGCAGGCCCGCAAGCCCATGAACCGCGGCAAGGGATTCCAGCCGCGAGCGAATGTCCGCGACATATCCGACGATTTTGAACCCGATGCGCCGGACGCGGACGCGCCTGCGCCCCCGGCGGCCGCGCCGCGCCCGTCCGGCCCGCCAAAACTGACTGTCGTCAAGGGAGGCAAGGAGGAGGACTAGCGCCATGCGGCCACTCCAGATCAAACCCGATCCCCGCCTGAGCCCGCGACAGGCGACTTTCTGGCGCGACTTCCTGACCGATACCGCGCGGCCCTGGCGGCGCCCTGCCGAGGTCTGCTGGTTCGGCGATACGCAAAGCCTCGCCAATCTGCTGGCCAGCTATATTGTTTCCGGGAAGAAGCGCGCCTGCATCAGCCTGGTGAGGGACTACGAATCCGGCGCGCGCATGCCCGAAATTGACGATCTTTCGCTGGTGATAGATGGATTGCGGCGGCCGCGCGCCGTCATCCGGACTACCCGCGTGGCCATAAAATCCTTCATCGAAGTGACGCGGGATTTTGCCTGGTCGGAAGGCGAAGGGCCGCGAAGCCGGGCGGCCTGGCTGCGCCAGCACCGCGACTTTTTCCGGCGCCAGGCAAAGCGCGAGGGCTTCACCTTCTCAGATGAAACCCCCGCCGTGTTTGAACGCTTCGAGATGATCTGGCCAAAGCGGCCAGCGATTGCCTGAGGCGCTTCAGCTCGCCTCGCGCGCCGAGTCCACTTCCAGTTCGTGCTCCCGCACCTTGCGATAGAGGGTCGAACGGCCAATGCCGAGACGGCGGGCGACTTCCGCCATGCGGCCGGCATAGGTCTCGATCGCGAACTGGATCAGGTCGCGTTCGATCTCCTCCAGCGGACGCAGATGGCCGTTATCGTCCATCATCGGCACCGGCGCAGCGTGCTCGATCAGGGCCTCCGCCGCGTCTGCATGCGTTTCCACGCCATTGATCGGTTCCGGCTCGGCGTGATCCTCGTCGTCGAACACCGGGGCGACGCCGGTCAGGTGCGGAAAATCCTCCGGATGCAGCTCTTCCCCGTCGGAAAGGATGACGGCGCGGAAGATCATATTCTCCAGCTGCCGCACATTGCCGGGCCAGTATTCGCCTTTCAGCATGGCCAGGGTTTCAGGCGTGGCGCTCTGGATATTGCGGTTTTCCTGCGCGTTGAAACGCTGGATGAAATGCTCGACCAGGGCCGGGATGTCCTGTTTGCGGTCGCGCAGGGGCGGCGCCTCGATCGGGAAGACATTGAGGCGGTAGAAAAGATCCTCGCGGAACGCGCCCTCACGCACCTGTTCGCTCAAATCCCGGTTGGTGGCGGAGATAATGCGCACATCCACCTTCACCGGCTTCTTTGAACCGACGGGATCGACCTCGCCCTCCTGCAGGACGCGCAGCAGCTTGACCTGCATGTCCAGCGGCAGTTCGCCGACCTCGTCCAGGAACAGGGTTCCCCCGGAAGCTTCCTGGAATTTGCCGATATGTTTCTTGTCCGCGCCGGTGAAAGAGCCCTTCTCGTGCCCGAACAGGATGGATTCGACGAGGTTTTCCGGGATGGCGCCGCAGTTCACGGTGATGAAAGGACGGCCCGAACGGTCGCTTTCGCCTTGAATGGCCCGCGCGATCAGCTCCTTGCCGACGCCGGATTCACCGGTAATCAGGATCGGAATATTGGATTTTGCCGCGCGCTGGCCCAGCCGTACGACCTGGCGCATGACGGGGGCGGCAGAGATCATGTTCTCGAATGTCAGCGCACCGTCATTCTTGGTCTTCAGGCGCGTGACTTCGCCTGAAAGCTGGCTGAGCTTCAGGGCATTCCGGATGCCCACCCCGATGCGCTCCGGGCTGGCCGGCTTCACCGAAAAGTCCACCGCGCCGGCCTGCATGGCCTTCACCACGGTCTCGATGCCGCCTTGTGCGGTCAATACGATAACCGGGATATCCGGATATTGCCGGGACACGATCTCCAGCGTCTCCATGCCGGACATGCCGGGCATGACGAGGTCCAAAAGGACCAGATCGACGCCTTCGGGATTCTTCCCGTTCAGCATTTCCAGCGCGACTTCGCCGCCATCGGCCTGCAGGGCGCGGAAGCCCTGCTTCTCGATCACGGCCTGCATCAGCCGGCGCTGGGCCGGATCGTCGTCCACGATCAGGATCGTCTTCACCATCACACCCTTGTCCCCGTATCGAGCGCGCACAGCGTACGGCGGCGCCCTTTTGTCTTTCGCGACCCGTTATGGGACAGCGGCGGTAAAAACGGGGTTAGAAGACGTCGTTAATTCGCGGTGAAACGGGGCGCCCCGCAGGTCGCGGGTCCGGTTAAGACCTGGTCCATCATCTGACCGGGCGGTCAGTTCACGGCGCCGGAGCCCGACTGGAAGCTGATCGCGTTGGACCGGAAGCTGAGCGGATCGAGAACCTGTTCCGCCGTCATGACGCCCCTGGCGATCAGGAAATCGCGCGCAACGCGCATCGTTTCCTGACTGACCCGCAAATCATGAGAGGCCACATCGACTTCCTTATAGGCCAGATCGACGCTGCGCTCCTCGAACCAGGTTTTCAGTTTCCGCGACAGATCGATGGGCACGACGGTGTCGCCCATACCGGCGAGCTGCAGAACCGGACCGTCATAGGAGACAATAGGGTCAGGCACGCCGCCCTCCACCATGGCGCGCTCCACCCGCGCCTTGGAACGGCCGTGACGCGCGCCGAGCGCATGCGCCCAGTCCACCGCGCTGGGGGCCAGCCCTTCAAGGATAAGAGCGTCCGGCCCGTATTCCGCCGCGCCCTTGATGGCCATATAGCCGCCAAACGAGGCCGACCAGATAACGGTTTTCTGGCCGCGCTGCGCCGCCAGTTCCTTCGCATGGCCGACCATGCGCGCCCCGGCGGGCAGGATATTGGAGAAATGCGCCGGGCCTTCGCTGTCGCCATAGCCGGGGTGGTCGAACATCAGAACGTCGCCGAAACGGATCAGCTTTTCGACATTATTGGCCCCGTGCTTGACCATGTAATGATTATTGCCGCCCAGAAACAGGATCAGCGGACCGGGCGCTGCGCGGCGGGCAATCGCCGCGGAGATCGTGCCCGCGGCCCCTTCCAGCGTCAGGCTCTCGACGGTCGTCCCCTCCGGCGCCAGCGCCTCCAGCAGCGGTTTTCCCCGCGGCTCGGGCGCGTTTGCCCGCGGCCGCGCGGGCGGGAAAATGGTCTGGGACGTCATCGTATAGACGTTGTTTTCATCATTCATGGCGTAATCATCCCCACCCGGTCCAAGCTTGAAGTTGAGCTTTTGCCTGCATCTCCGGCGCCAGATTAAACACAGGCGCCGCCGCGCTCCAGACTCGCGCCGCACTTAATTGACGCGGCGCACAAGCGGATATACCGCTCAATTCATGCCGAAGACGAAACCCACCGTCGACAATCCCGACGGCCGCCCCGAACGCACATTCCCGCTGGCCCGCTATGGCGGCGACCGGCCGCCCCGCCCCGGCTGGTTCGAGGCGCTGATCGGGAACGAGCCCGAACCGGGCGAGAGCGAGGTGGAAGGGGCGCGCATCACCTGGCAGCGCTGGGGCGATCCCGGCAAGCCGGGCGTCGTTCTGGTGCATGGCGGCGTGGCGCACATGAAATGGTGGGATTTCATCGGTCCGGCGCTGGCCAAACATCGCTGCGTCACGGCGCTGAACCTCTCCGGCATGGGCGAATCCGACTGGCGGGACGAATACCGGCAGGAAATCTATGCGCGCGAAGTGATGACCGCGGCGAAAGATTCCGGCGCCATGAAATCCGGCGTGAAGCCGGTCATGATCGGCCATTCCTTCGGCGGCTTCGTGATGATGGAGCTGGCGCGCCAGTTCGGGGAAGACATCGGCGGGGCCGTGATCCTGGATTCCCCGATCCGTCCGCCGGGCGAGCAACGCCGCTCCGCCCCGCCCAAGCGCGGCGGCCGTATATATAAAGACCTGCCCGAGGCGCTGGCGCGTTTCCGCCTGCTGCCCGATCAGGATTGTGAGAACCCGTACATCGTGGATCATATCGCCCGGCACAGCCTGAAACCCGTGACGACCGGCGAGGGGGAGCAGGGCTGGACATGGAAGTTCGATCCGGCGCTGTGGCAGAAAATGCAATATCCCGATCACGCGCCGGCTGAATATCTGAAGGACGTCGCCTGTCCGCTGGCCGTCATGCGCGGCGAGATTTCAGCCCTGCTGACCGGCGAGGTGTGGCGCTACATGGCCAGCATCCTGCCCGAAGGCACGCCGATGATCTCTATCCCCGAGGCGCGCCACCACCTGATGCTGGATCAGCCGCTGGCCCTGATCGCGGCGTTGAGGACGCTGCTCTCGGCCTGGCCGCGCCCGCAATCGTGAACGCGGAGGTCAAGGCGACGCTGGGGTTTGCGGCGCTGGCGGCGATCCTGTTTGTCGCGGCGCTGGGCTTTGGCGCCTATCCGATGGGTCCGGTTGGCGCGGTTGCCGCGCTGTTCGGGGCCGGCGGTGACGAGGCCGTGGCCATCGCCCGCGAGATCCGCTTTCCCCGCGCCCTGCTGGGCGCGCTGGTGGGCGGGGCGCTGGGCGCGGCCGGGGCCGGGCTTCAGGGCTATTTCCGCAATCCGCTGGCCGATCCGGGCATTGTGGGCGTCACGTCCTCCGCCTCTCTGGGCGCGGTGATCGCGCTGTATTTCGGCCTTGGGTTCGACATCGTGCCGCTGGCTGCAATGGGCGGCGGGGCGCTGGGCGTGATCGCGCTGTTCGCGGTCGCCGGACGCGGGGCCAGCGCGCTGACCCTGATCCTGGCCGGGGTGGCCGTGGCGGCGTTCGCCAATGCGTTGACCGCTTTGGCGCTGAACATGGCCCCCAATCCGTGGGCGCTTTCGGAAATTGCCTACTGGCTGATGGGATCGCTGCGCGATGCCAATGCGCGCGACATGATGATAACCGGGCCGCTGATTATCGCGGGCATCGCCGTTCTGTTGACGCAGCGCGGCGCGCTGGACGCGCTCAGCCTTGGCGAGGACGCGGCGGCAAGCCTTGGCGTGAACGTGCCGCGCACGCGATTGATCGTGGTGATCGGGGCGACGCTGGCGGTGGGCGCGTCGGTCGCTGCGGCGGGGGCGATCGGATTTATCGGCCTGGTGGCGCCGCATCTGGCGCGGCCATTTGTGGGTCATGCGCCGGGCAAGGCCATCCTGCCCGCCGCCTTTCTGGGCGCGGCGCTGCTGAACGCCGCCGATATCGGGGTGCGGGCGCTTTCGGGCTTCGGCACGCCGATCTATCTGGGCGTCCTGACGGCGCTGGTCGGCGCCCCCTTCTTCTTCTGGCTGATCCGGTCCAACAGGGCGAGGACGGCATGAGCGCGCTCAGCTTCGATAACGTCACCGTGCGGCTGGGCGCGCAGAATGCCATCACGGATGTCAGCTTTGCCGCCGAACGCGGACTGGTGGCGCTGGTCGGGCCAAACGGGTCGGGCAAGACAACGCTATTGCGCGCGGCGTGCGGACTGACGCCGCTTCAGGCCGGCGCGGTGACGCTGGACGGCGGCGCGATCGCCGCGATGCCCCCGCGGCAACGTGGACGGACCATCGCCTATCTGCCTCAGGAACGGCGCGCGGCATGGCCGATGAGCGGCCGGGCGCTGGTGGCGCTGGGCCGGCACCCCTTTGCCGGACCGATGCGGCGCGAAAGCGAAATGGACCGCGCCGCCATCGAACGCGGACTGGACGCCGCCGACGCCAACGGCTTTGCGGACCGCAATGTCGACACCCTGTCCGGGGGCGAGCGGGTGCGCATCCTGCTGGCGCGCGCCTTTGCCGTGGAGGCCCCGGTCCTGCTGGCCGACGAGCCCACGGCGGCGCTGGACCCGGCGCATCAGTTGAGCGTCTTGCAGGCGTTGCAAGACCAGGCCGGACGCGGAACGCTGGTGCTGACCGCGCTGCACGATCTCTCGCTGGCCGCGCGCTTTGCCAGCCGGATCATCGTCATGGATCAGGGCCGCATCGCCGCCGACGGGGCGCCGGACGAGGCGTTGAGCGATAAGATACTGGAGCGGGTGTTCGGCGTAAGGCGGCAAAATGGCGATCTAGAACTCGCCTGACCTCAGCTCCCGAACCTCTTCATAGCTCCCGGAAAACGCGCAGCGTTTATCCGGGATCCAGACTTCTCGTTCGCCGCCCTTTCTGGACCCCGGACATTGGCTGCGCCAATTCCGGGGACTCCCGTGAAGATCAGCGCAGTCGCTCCACCAGCGTCCGCGCCACGTCGAAATAGACGACGGACGCCGGGTCTTCCGGGGCTGTGGCGACCAGCGGCGCGCCCTCTTCCCCCGACTCGCGCAGACGCATGGTCAGCGGGATTTCGCCGAGGAAGGGCAGGCCGCGTTCCTCCGCCTCATGCCGGGCGCCGCCATGACCGAAGATATCGCTGGCCTGGCCGCAATGCGGGCAGATGAACTGGCTCATATTCTCGATCACGCCGAACACCGGCACATTCACCTTATCGAACATCGCGATGGAGCGCCGCGCGTCGATCAGGGCGAGGTCCTGCGGCGTCGAGACGATGACCGCGCCATTCAGCCGCTTGGTCTGGGCCAGGCCCAGCGCCGTGTCGCCGGTGCCGGGCGGCATGTCGACCAGCAGCACGTCCAGCGCGCCCCAATCCCCCTCGTTCAGCATCTGCAGCATGGCGTTGGACGTCATCGGCCCGCGCCACACCATGGGCTGTTCCGCGTCCACCATCGACCCGATGGAAAGGACCTTCAGCCCGTGTGCGGACATGGGCGTGATGCGCTTGCGGTCAGAGTCGGAATCCGGCCGTCCCTCAAGCCCCAGCAGCTTGGGCTGGCTGGGGCCGTAGATGTCGGCGTCGAGAAGCCCGACCTTCAGGCCCAGTTGCGACAGCGCCACCGCCAGATTGGCTGTGACCGTGGATTTTCCCACGCCGCCCTTGCCGGACGCGACAGCGATGATGCGTTTGACGTCCTTCGCGCCGTCCGGCGCTTCGGGTTTGGTTTCGGGCTTTTTCGCGGTTTCCTGAACCGAAGGCCCGGCCTTGTGGGCGGTGAGGATGACGCGCGCTTTCTCCACGCCCTCGACGCCCGCCAGCGCCGTCCGGGCGGCTTCCGAGACCTGTTCCCAGGCTTGCGGTTCATCGCCATCGGCGGCGAGGACAAGCTGCGCCGCGCCATCCTTCGCGCTTACGGACTCCACGCGGCCGGCGGAAACGATGTCGCGCTTGCCGTCCGGGATCCGGACGTCCGATAGAGCTTTCAGGAGGCGGGCTTCGCTGGGGTCTGTCATGTCCCTTGTCTAGCGCGGTCTTCCAGAACCTTCAGCACCGCATTCAGCGACGTGTCGCGCGATTCCAGCAACACGACGAGATGGTAGAGAAGATCCGCCGCCTCTTCGTGCAGGTGGGGCAGGTCTTCGGCGGCCCCGGCCAGCGCGGTCTCAACCCCTTCCTCGCCCAGCTTCTGCGCGGCGCGGATCGGCCCTTCAGCCAGCAGGCTTGCGGTGTAGCTCTCGTCCGGGGAGGCGGTCTTGCGGCTCTTCACTGTCCGGGCCAGCCGCGCCAGACGGCCCAGCCCCGGCGCGTCGTCATCGCCGAAACAGCTGGTGGTTTCCAGGTGACAGGCCGGCCCGGCGGGGGAGACCAGCATCAGCAGCGTGTCCTGATCGCAATCGGGGTGGATGGCTTTCAGGGTCAGGGTGTTCCCCGACGTCTCGCCCTTGCGCCAGAGCGACTGGCGCGAACGGGAATGGAAAACCGCCTGCCCGGTCCTGAAGCTCTCGGCCAGCGACTCGCGGCTGACCCAGGCCAGCATCAGGACCTGCAGCGTATCCGCATCCTGCGCGATGGCCGGGATCAGGCCCTCGCCCTTTTCCCAGTCCAGAGTGTCGATATCCGCCGCGGTCAGCGCCTGACGCTCACGCCCCATTGGTCCAGCCTTTCTTTCAGATCAGGTATCGTAAATACGTTCTTGTGAAACACGCTGGCGGCCAGCGCGCCCGAAACATCCGCGCCCTCGAACACGTCCCGGAAATGCGCCATCGTCCCGGCCCCGCCGGAAGCGATCAGCGGTATGGTCAGGAGATCGCGCGCGGCGCGCAGCTGCCCGATGTCATATCCGGCGCGCACGCCATCCTGATCCATGCAGTTCAGGACGATCTCTCCCGCGCCGCGCTCCTGCGCCTCTTTTATCCAGTCCAGCGTGCGGCGGCCGGACTCCTGCGTGGCCGCCTCGCTGCCTGTGTATTGATAGACAAACCAGTCATTGTTCACATGCAAACTATCGACGCCGGCCACCACGCACTGGCTGCCCGCCACGGCGGCGATTTCGTCGATCAGATCCGGGCGTTCCAGCGCCGGGGAATTGATCGAAACCTTGTCCGCCCCGTTCTCCAGACATTTCACCGCCGCCTCCACGCTGCGGATTCCCCCGGCCACGCAGAACGGAATGTCCAGCGCATGGGCGATTTCCCGCACCCAGCCATAGTCGAGCGTGCGTCGCTCCGCGCTGGCGGTGATGTCGTAGAAGACCAGTTCGTCCGCGCCGGCGTCACGATAGGTTTCGGCCAGGGCCACGGCGTCGCCCACGCGCTCATGCGCGCGAAAGCGCACGCCCTTCACGACCGCGCGATCCTTTACGTCAAGGCAGGGGATGATCCGGCGCGCCAGCACTCAGGGCCTCCTTCAGATCCAGACGGTTTTCATACAGCGCTTTGCCGACCACCGCGCCGCCCGCGCCCATTTCGGCCAGCGCCCGGATATCGGCAATGTCGCGCACCCCGCCCGAAGCCTGAATGTCGAGGTCCGGCCGCCGCCCGCGCATCTGATCCAGCAGGCGCATATTCGGGCCCTTCATGGCGCCGTCGCGGTTTACATCGGTGGTCAGCAGGTGAACCAGCTTGCCTTTCGGGAAGGCGTTGAGCGCGGTCCACAGATCGATGCCGGAATCCTCCGCCCAGCCTGAAATGGCGACTTCGGGGGCGTTGTCCTCCATCCGCACATCCATCGCGGCGGCGATATGTTCGGTCCCGAATTCGGCGATCCAGGCTTCCACCGTATCGGGCGATTTCACGCACATGGAGCCGATGACGACGCGCGTGACGCCGGAATCCAGAAGGCGGGCAATATCCTCGCGCTTTCGTACGCCCCCCGCCGCCTGAATTTTAAGATCGGTCTGGCCCGCCAGCTCGCCGATCAGGTCATGCTGGCGCGGTTCGCCCGCGCGGGCGCCGTCCAGATCGACAATATGCGTCCACTCGGCCCCGGCCGCCGCGAAGCTCTCCAGAACCTCCGCCGGACGGGTCGAGTATTCGGTGGAGCGGTCGAAACGGCCCTTGTTCAGGCGCACGACCGCGCCCTCCATGAGGTCGATGGCGGGATAGATAATCACGTCAGAGCTCCAGAAAATTCTTGAGGATTTGCGCGCCCGGCGCGGCGGAGCGCTCCGGGTGGAACTGGCAGCCATAGACGCCGTCCGCAGCGGCCACGGAGGAGAACGCCTCCCCATAGCGCGTGGAAGCGGCGGTGGACGGGCCGGCATGGCTGGCGAACGTGTGCACGAAATAGACAAACGCCCCGTCCTCGACGCCCTTGAGCAGCGGGCAATCCGGCTGGTCTATGTCCAGCGTATTCCAGCCCATATGCGGAATGGGCCGGTCCGGCGCGCCCTGAAGCCGGGTCACGTCTCCTTCGATAAGGCCGAGGCCGTCCACGCCGCCCTCCTCGCTGCGCTCAAACAGCAATTGGTGGCCAAGACAGACGCCCAGAAGGGGGCGCGCTGACATCAATCCATCGCGCAGGCCCAGCGCATCGATTTGCCGCATGGCAAAGCCCGCCGTGCCGACGCCCGGCAGGATCACGCGGTCCGCTGCGGCAATATCCGACGCGGCGCGGGTCAGCGCCGCCCGGGCGCCCAGCCGCTCCAGCGCGAACATCATGGAGGCGATATTGCCGCATCCCAGATCGACAACGGCGACGCTCACAGCACGCCCTTGGTGGAGGGGGTCTCGCCGCCCTCCATCCGGATGGCCTGCCGCAGGGCCCGTCCGAAGCCTTTGAAACAGGCCTCGACCTTGTGGTGATCGTCTTCGCCCTCGACTTTCACATGCACGGCGGCGCGCAGGGAGTCCGCCAGAGAGCGGAAGACGTGCGGCGTCATCTCGGTCGGGAAACCGCCGATTTCGTCGCGCGCGAAAGATCCCTCGAATCGCGACAGGGGACGGCCCGACAGGTCGATGGCGATAGAGGCCTGCGCCTCGTCCATCGGCGCGGTAAAGCCGTAGCGCCCTATCCCCTTCTTGTCGCCCAGCGCCTCGGCCAGCGCCTCGCCCAGCGCCAGCGCCACGTCCTCGATCGTGTGGTGGGCGTCCACGGTCAGATCGCCTTCCGCCGCAACGGTGAGGCCAAACCCGCCATGCGCGGCGATCTGTTCCAGCATGTGATCGTAGAAGGGCAGGCCCGTATGGATGCGCGCCCCGCTTCCATCCAGATCGACGGCGACCAGAATATCGGTTTCGCGCGTCGAGCGGCGGCGGGAGGCCTGCCGCGCGGCCGCCGGCCCGGCGCCCAGCGCCAGCGCCGCCTGCCGCGCCGTGGCCGCATCGGGAATATAGCCGCGATAGCCGCTATCCGTTTCCGCGAACACCAGACCCGCGCGGCGCAAACGCTCCGCCAGCGCCGCGCGGTCGGAAGATTCAATCTCCAGCGCCTCCCCGGCCATTCGGACGCCAGCGATGGCGGGGTCCGCGTCCAGCGCCGCGATCAACCGGGTCAGTTCGGCGTCACGGGCGCCGGTCCGTATGTCGTCCTCCGCCAGCCCCGCGGGCGCCAGGCCTTTCAGCGCAGCGCGCAGCAAAAGCGGCGGGATTCGCTTCTCACTGTCACGGCGCAGCGCCCCGGCATGCGCGCCGCTTTCCAGAACCAGCGCGCACAGCCCGGTCTCCGCCGGACCGGCGGCGGTCAGCGCCGGCAGGTCCAGCGTCATCCCGGGCAGCGCCGATACCGGACGCCCGGCCTGATCATTCAAGGTATCGCCCGCCGCCGCGCGCCATTCCGCCCGGACACGATCGGCGTCCGCCGTCAACACGACGCCGGCCGCGTCCACCCCCAGAATGTCTGACAGGCGGGCGCGGACCGCCTCCAGCAAATCCGGCGCGGCGACATAGGCCGGACGGCTGAGGTCCAGCCGGCCCGTGATTTCCCATCCGGTCATCGGCGGAACTCCGCGGCGCGGGCGTGCGCCTCCAGCCCCTCAAGCCGCGCCAGACGCGCGGCGGTCGGGGCAAGGTCCCGCGCGCCCCGCGCGGTGACAGTTTGCAGAGTCATCGCGCGCATGAAGCTGTCCACCGACAGACCCGACCAGGCCCGCGCAGCGCCGTCCGTCGGCAGAACATGGTTTGGCCCAGCGCAGTAATCGCCAAAACTCTCGGAGGCGTAGGCGCCGATGAAAACCGTTCCCGCACGGGTGATGCGCGCGGCCATGGCGTCCGCGTTTTCAATGTTCAGGCTGAGATGTTCCGGCGCGTAAGCCTCCGCCGCCGCCGCCGCTTCGTCCGCGGAGGAAACGATTATGGCGAGGCCCTCGGCCAGCGAGGCGCGGGCTATTTCTCCGCGCGGCAGCATGTCGATCTGCCGGGCCAGCGCATCCTGCACCGCATGCGCAACGGCCTCGCCTTCCGCCGCCAGAACGATCTGGGCGTAGGGGTCGTGCTCGGCCTGGCTGAGCAGGTCGGCGGCCACGATGTCCGGATCGGCGCTGGCGTCGGCAATCACCATCAGCTCGCTGGGACCGGCGGGCATATCGATAGCCGGGCCGCCCGGGCGCTGGCTGGCCTGACGCTTGGCTTCGGCGACCCAGGCGTTTCCGGGCCCGAAAATCTTGTCGCACCGCGGCATTCCCGCGCCATAGGCCATGGCCGCCACAGCCTGCGCCCCGCCCGCCAGCCAGATTTCCTCCAGCCCGCACAGTTCCGCCGCCGCCGCGATCACCGGCGGCAACTCGCCGTCCTTGTCCGGAGGCGTGACGGCGGCGATCCGCCGGACGCCCGCGATGCGCGCCGGGATAACCAGCATGATCAGGGTGGAGAGCAGCGGCGCCGTGCCGCCGGGAATATAGAGCCCGACCGTATCCAGAGGCCGCCAGACGCGTTGGCATTCAATCCCCGGCACGGTCTCGATTCTCGGCGAATCCTTTGGCCGCACCGCTTCGTGGAACCGGGTAACGGCGTCCCGCGCGGCTATCACCGCAGCGCGGTCGGCCTTGTTCAGCGCGCCTTCGGCGGCGCGGCTTATGGCGCCGGCGTCCAGCTTCCTGACCGCCGCGCCGTCAATTTCCAGCGCCCACTCATCCACGGCCGCCGCGCCCTTGGCCGCAACGTCATCAAGAATCTCGATCACGCGGTCGCGCAACGCCCGGTCGATGCGGGCTGCGGGCCGCGCCAGCGCCGCGGCGCGTTCGGCTTCCGTGGCGTTGTTCCAATCCAGCCAGCGCATCACATCATCATCTTTTCTATCGGCAGGACGAGGATCGCGGAGGCGCCCGCGGCCTTCAGCTTTTCCAGCGTCTCCCAGAACACCGATTCACGGCAGACGGCATGCACCGCGACCTTGTCTTCCTTGCCCGCGAGCGGAAGCACGGTCGGGGAATTGGCGCCGGGCAGAATTTCCGCGATTTCATCCAATGCGGCGCGCGGCGCGTTCATCAGGATATATTTCGTGCCCTGCGTCGCCACCACGCCCTCGATCCGGGCGATGACGCTGTCAGCCACGTTTTGCACCGCCGGATCAATCCCGGCCCGCGTAAGCGCCAGCACGGCCTGACTTTCAAAGACCAGCTCCACCGCTTTGAGATTGTTCGCCTCGAGCGTGGAGCCGGTGGAAACCAGATCGCAGATGGCCTGCGCCATCTTCAGCCGCGGCGCGACCTCGACCGCGCCATGCATCAGGATCGGCGTCGCTTTCACCCCGTTCCGGCGCAGAAACTCGCCCAGCAGGCCGGGATAGGAGGTGGCGATGCGCATGCCTTCCAGACTGGCCGGGCCGTCATATCGGGCAGCCTCGGGCATGGCGACCATCAGGCGGCATTTGCCGAAACCCAGCTTCTGGATGATCTCCGGGCGCTCATGCTCGCCATTTCCGGCGAAGGCCTCGGCCATCACGTTCTCGCCAATGACGCCCAGCTCGCAAACGCCGTCTTCCAGAAAACCCGGAATGTCGTCGTCACGGACGCGCATAAGATCAATCGGCGCGTTCTCCACGCGGTAGAGCAGCTCGTTCTTGCCCTGAACGGCGCGATAGCCGGCGTCCTTGAGCAGTTTCAGGCTGGCGTCGGCCAGCCGTCCCTTCTTCTGAATGGCGATGCGCAGGCGGCGCTCTGTCATGGCGTATCCTTCATGCGGTCCAGAACCAGGCGGTATCCCTGGTGGGGCTCTTCTTTCAGGAAGCGCGCGACGCGGACCACGGTCGTGGTGCTGGTCTGGGCGCGTTCGGCGATCTCCCGGTAGGACAGCGCGCCCTCGTCCAGCAGCCGGGCCACAAGCCAGCGTTCGGCCAAGGCGCGCAGCTCAGACGGCGTCAGCAGATCCGTCAGGAAAGCGCGCGCGTCCGCTTCCGACCCCAGCGTGAGGACAGCCCTGAACAGGCCGTCGCGGGACGCTTCTGTCGTCTCGGCCCGCGGTTTTTCATCTGTATTTGCTGTCTGTTCGGTCATCGTCATCTCCGTATCAGCGTTTTAGCGCGCTAATACAAAGAAGCAATGACAGGACTGCAGAGAATCTGCTGTCTGTGCAGACGGTCAGGCCGGGAAGAAGATCAGGCGGCCCTGGCCGAGAGACGGCGCCGCGTTTCGACGGCGGTCGCCATGGCGGTGAAAAGCTGGCGCTGGTCCAGTGGCTTCACCGCAGCGCCGTCCATGCCGGCCTCCAGATAGCGGGCGCGGTCTTCCTCCATCGCGTCGGCCGTCAGGGCGACAACCGGCACGCAGGACCAGTTTTCGGGGGATTTGCGGATCTGGCGGATCGCTTCGATCCCGTCCATGCCGGGCATGTGAATATCCATGAGGACGATATCGAATTTCTGCTCGCCGAGCGCGGAAATCGCCTCCGCCCCATCGGTCGCCTCGATGATTTCGCAGCCCAGCGGCGCAAGGAAGATGCGCGTGACCTGCCGGTTCACCGCGTTGTCGTCCGCCACCAGGATACGGCGCTCCAGCAAAAGGTTCCGCGCATCGTCCTGCGCCATGCGCGCCCCGCCTGTTTCCGGCGGCCCTTTCTGCTCGGCCTCCTGAACCTGGAAATCCAGCGTGAAAACGGACCCCTCGCCCTCCACGCTTTGGGCGGAAATTTCGCCGCCCATCAGACGGGCGAGCTGACGCACGATGGACAGGCCCAGACCGGTTCCGGCAAAGCGCCGCGTGATGCTGGCGTCGGCCTGCGTGAAGGGTGTGAACAGGCCGTCCACCGCCTTGGGCGACATGCCGATACCCGTGTCGGACACGCTTATGAGAATTCGTTTTCCGTCCGGCGCGTCCTCCGCCCTTGCCGAGACCTCGATACGCCCGGCGGCGGTGAATTTCACCGCGTTGGAAAGCAAGTTGGACAGGCATTGGCGCACCCGCACCGGGTCAAAGCGCAGCCATTGCGGCAGGGAGGGGTCAATGGTCAGGGAAAGGGTCACGCCCTTGTCGCTGGCCTGTGGCTCGAAAAGGCGGACGACCCGATGCAGCGTCTGGTGGAAATCATCGTCGATGGGCGCGATTTCCAGCTTCCCGGCCTCGATCTTCGACAGATCCAGAACATCGTTCAGCACGGCGGTCAGCAGATAACCGGAATCGATGATCGTCCGCACGCGCTCTTTCTGTTCCTCGCTCAGATCATCGCTTTCCAGCGCATGCGCCATCCCCAGCATGCCATTTAGCGGGGTTCGGATTTCATGGCTCATGGTCGCCAGGAAGGCGGATTTTGCTTCGCTGGCGGCCTCGACAGACTGCTTTTCATCTTCCAGCTGATCGGTCGCGGAACGCAGGGCGGCGCGCGTGGAAAAGTTCAGGCGCGCCGCGCGCCAGGCGAAAGCCGACATCAGGATCAGGCTGCCCACCAGCACCAGCTGGTAGCGCGGCTCGAACGGGTGGATCAGCAGGGGCGCGCCAATCAGCGCCGCCGTGGCGGGAATGCCGCCAATCGCCAGGGTGATCGGCGATCCGTGCATGAACCCCTGAACATAGATCAGCTGGCCCGCCAGAACGGCCAGCGCGGTGATCATCAGCGCCGGCTCCCCGGTCATCCAGTACAGAACGCCCAGAAGCAGCCAGGCGAGAATGGTGTAGAGCGAGGAGAACAGATAAAGCCCGCGCTGAAAATCGCTGCGCGTGCGCGCCGTGCGAAACGGCCGCGTGGCGATAAAGGACAGGGTTTCCGCCGAAAGGATCGCCCCGCCCCAGGTCAGCGCAACGCCGGCGCCGGCGCCGATATAGGCCAGCGGCAGCGTCAGCATGATCATCACCAGACGCGCGGACCACATGCGGGCGGACCCGGCGGCCGCCTCGTCGATTGCTGGATGTGAAAACAGTTTCGTTCTCTTGTTTGTCACACCGGCTCCTGTCCGATGCTTCCTCCCCAAGCGTGACAACCTAGACGGGTATAAGTTCCAAGAGGGTTAAGAGACTATCAGTTTTCCCGGGCGCGGCGCGGGCCGAAAATCCAGTCGCCCAGCGGAAACATGAAGTTGAAATTGGCGCGCGCCATCAGATCGGCACGGTGGTGAAGCCGGTGATGGGTTACAAGCCGTTTCATGCCCGGAATGCGCAGCGCCGCGGAATCGTCGGGCAAATGGCAAATGAAATGCGCCGCTTCATAGACCAGGTAATAGGCCAGAGACGTGGCCAGGAAGAGCAAGGCGGCGTCATCCGACCACAGCCAGGCCAGCAGCAGCGCGGCCGGCAGGCTGAACGCGATAAAGAAGAAGGCCGTCAGATAGGCCGGGAAAAGCACGGCCTTGAAATCATCCGGACTTTCCATCGCCAGATCGTCATTCAGGAAGAAGCGATGATGCTGTTTCACGTGCCGCTTGTGGATCAGCGACAGGCCCGGAACGCGCCGGTGCATGGCGAAGCGATGCCCGAAATATTCCGACAGATTGGCGTAGAGAAACGTCACCGGCGGGACCGCCCACTCCCACCCGCTGACACGGTCCAGCAGCAAGAGACAAAGCAGGAAGACCGCGCCATAACCGCCGAAGATCGCCCGGAAATGCCCCCAGCCGGAATAGGATTCGGGGACATTCTCCGCCCGGTAGGCGTCGCGGAACGCCGCCGTTTCGGCGGCGGCGGGATAACCGGAACGGGGAACGGCCTGGCGCATGGGCCAAGTCTATCCGGTTTGAATTTTCAAAGGAATGGTGGGCGCGGCTGGGATTGAACCAGCGACCCCTACGATGTCAACGTAGTGCTCTCCCACTGAGCTACGCGCCCTGACCCGTCATAGGGAAGGGGCGGGATATACCGGGGCCGGGCGCGCTCCGCAAGCGCTGTGCTGCGCGCCATGTGCACCGGGCTGGAACCGCCTTGCCGCGCGCCCCGTTTCAAAGCCGTATTCAAGCAATAACGGGACAGAAATTTCTATGAAAAAGATTAACGGCAATGGCGCGGAAATTCCGGCGCTCGGCTTCGGCACGTGGGAGCTGAAAGGCGACGAGGCGCGCAACATGACCAAGGCCGCGCTGGATATCGGCTACCGCCATATCGACACGGCGCAGGCCTATGAAAATGAAAGCGAAGTGGGCGCGGGCATCGCGGATTCGGGCGTGGACCGGAACGATATTTTCGTCACCACCAAGATCTGGCGCGACAAGTTCCGCGACGGCGATCTGCAATCCTCGCTGAAGGAGAGCCTGAAACGGCTGGATCTGGACCATGTCGACCTGACGCTGTTGCACTGGCCGGTCTTCGATGTGCCGATCGAGGAAACGATGAGCGCGCTGAACGATGCGCGCGAACAGGGCCTGACACGTCATATCGGCCTGTCGAACTATACGGTGGCGCTGATGAAGGAGGCCGTGGAGGCCTGCCCCGGCCCCGTCGCCGACAACCAGATCGAACATCACGTCTATCTGGACCAGTCGCCGGTTCTGGACGCGGCGCGCAATCTGGGCCTCGCCGTGACCGCCTATTCGCCGCTGGGTCATGGCGGGCAGGTGTTTGAGGACAATACGCTGACCAGCATTGGCGAACGCTACGGAAAATCAGGCGGCCAGGTGGCCCTGCGCTGGCTGGTTCAGCGCGGCGTCGTCGCCATTCCGCGCACCTCCAGCAAGGACCACGCGGCGGACAATTTCGATATCTTCGATTTCGAACTGGAGCCCGCCGAAATCAGCGCGATCAGCAATCTGGCCGATCCGGACGGTCGCCGCATCGATCCCGACTGGGCCCCCGATTGGGACGAGGCCGGATCAACGCACCGAATCTAGCAGGAAAGCCGCTTGGCGGCGGTTCAGGCCGCCATCACGCGGTCGACCTCATTGACGAGGTCGCGCAGATGGAACGGCTTGGACAGAACCTTGGCGTCCACCGGCGCGCCCGAATTGGGGTTCAGCGCCACGGCGGCGAAACCGGTGATGAACATGATCTTCATGGAGGGGTCGAGATCGGCGCCGGCGCGCGCCAGCTCGATTCCGTCCATCCCGGGCATGACGATATCGGTCAGCAGCAAATCATAGGACCCGGCGGCGGCTTTCAGAGAGCGCATGCCCTCATCGCCGTCGGCGCAGGAGGTGACGACATGGCCCGCGCGCTCCAGCGCCTTGCACAGGAAGTCCCGCATGGAGTGATCGTCCTCGGCGAGAAGGATGGTCGCCATAATCTGTAATCCGTTTGCCGTGTCGTCCGTTAAATAGCACGGCGGCGAATCATGGGTCGCCGCGCGTCAGCGCCTTTCTGCCACCAAGAGGGTAAAAATCCTCTTTAACGCCCGGGCTGGGGCTGCAAGTTCGCAAACCCGGCCGCGTGCGCTAATCTTGGCTTATGAGCGCCGAGCATGGCCAGCCTGTTCAACCCGTAGACGTATTTCGCCCCGCGGAGGATTGCGCGCCGGCGCCGCTGGTGTTTGCCTCCCCCCATAGCGGAGAATACGCGCCACAGGCGTTTTTCGACGAGATTGAAGTCGACCGCCACGCGGTCCGCACCTCCGAAGACGCCTTTGTCGACCAGCTTTTCCAGACGGCGCCGGAATTCGGCGCGACGCTGGTGCGCGCCAATTTCGCCCGCGCCTACATAGACCCGAACCGCGACCCGTGGGAACTGGACCCCAAGATGTTCCGAGACGCCCTGCCCGCCTGGGCCAATCCGCGCTCGCCGCGGGTGGCGAACGGTCTGGGCGCCATTCCCCGCGTGGTGGCGGACGGGCGCGGCATCTATCGCCGTCTTCTGAGGCTGGAAGAGGCGGTCGCGCGGATCGAGCAATTCCACGACCCCTATCACGATGCGCTGGACGCCGAGCTGGAGCGCCTGCGCCGGGACCATGGCTTCGCCATCCTGATCGACTGCCATTCCATGCCATCGGGCAGCGGCGGGCGGGCCGATATCGTTCTGGGCGACCGCTTCGGGGCGTCCTGCGACGCCCAGCTGAGCGGCGCGGTGGAGATGACCCTGCGCACCCTGGGTTATCGCGTGACCCGCAACGCGCCCTATGCCGGGGGCTACACCACCAGCCGCTATGGCCGGCCGCAGGCGGGAATTCATGCGCTGCAGATAGAGCTGTGCCGCAGCCTCTATATGAACGAGGCGGAGATCGCCCCGCGCCAGCCCCGGTTTGACCGGATGCGCCGGAGAATGACCCGCCTGATCGGCATATTGTGCGAAATTGACTGGGAGGCCCGCTTGAGGGACCCGGAAAAAAAGCAGCCGCGCTTGCGCGCGGCTGAGTAAGATAGGGAGGAAACGCCCAAGAAGGGCGCGAGCAGCTCTCGCTGCAACGCACAAACATTACGCTGCGGCGCACAATGATGCAACCGCACTGCACAAAAATAATCGGTCATTTTCGCCGCACCCCTGTTTCGTCCCATTCTGAAACGTCTCGCGCGTTGAGCGAACCGGCACGGGTTTTGCTCAACCCTTGGCAGAGGCCGCCAGGACTGGCCTTGCCGTAAAGCATCGCGCGAGGGGGATCATGACCAACGCCATCGACCATCACGTAGGAACCCGGCTTCGCCGCCGCCGCCGTCTTCTGGGCCTGACCCAGCAGCAACTGGCCGAGAGCGTGGGCGTGCGGTTCCAGCAAATCCAGAAATATGAGTGCGGCGCCAATCGCGTCAGCGCCAGCCGTCTGTATGAATTGTCCACCTCGCTCAACGTGCCGGTGAACTATTTCTATGACGGGCTGGAGGCCGGGCCGTCCAATGACGCGGAGCCGGAAGCGGACATGATGTCCCGTCCGGAAACGCGGGAATTGCTGACCGCCTATTACCAGCTGGAAGAAACGCCGCGCCGGCGCCTGCTGGATCTGGCGAAATCGATGCGGGCGGATTCGGCCGACGCGGCCTGATAGCTTTCAGGCGGGCAGGCGTGCTATTCGCTCTGAACCGTGACTGAAACAATCCCGCCTTCCGCCGATCTGCCCGGGCTGGCCCGCTTCGCCGAGACGCTGGCGGATGCGGCCGGCGCGGCTGCCCTGCCCTTTTTCCGGTCCGAGTTTGTCATAGAGAACAAGGCCGGGGACGGCGATTTCGACCCCGTAACGGAGGCCGACCGCGCCGCGGAAACCGCGATCCGCGAAAAGATCGAGGCCGCCTATCCCGATCACGGGATCGAAGGCGAGGAATTTCCAGGCAAACGCGCCGAAAGCGATTTCACCTGGACGCTGGATCCCATCGACGGCACCCGCGCCTTCATGTGCGGCCTGCCCAGCTGGACCACGCTGATAGCCCTGTCCTGGCAGGGAAAGCCCGTGCTGGGAATTATCGACCAGCCCTATTTGCGCGAGCGCTTTATCGGGTTTGAGGAAAAATCGGTTCTGAAACAGGGCGGCTCCGAAACCGTGCTGCGCACAAAACCCTGCGAACATCTGCGCCAAGCGGCGCTTTCCACCACCGATCCGAAACTTTTTACCGGCGGCGAACCGGGCGCGTTCGAGCAGATTCGATGCACGGCGCGCGTCACCCGTTACGGGCTGGACGCCTATGCCTACGCCATGCTGGCGCAGGGCGGGCTGGACCTGGTGATCGAGGCCGGGCTTTCCGCCCATGACGTGCGCGCCCTGATCCCGGTGGTCGAGGGCGCGGGGGGCATTATTACCGACTGGCGGGGCGGGGACCCTTCCGATGGCGGCCAGATTATCGCCGCCGGGGATGCGCGCCTGCATGATCAGGCGATGGTGTCGCTGCGCCGCGCCGCCAGCTTCTAGAGTTTCGCGCGGGTCAGAAGCGCGTCAAAGGCTGCCCAGAATCGCTGCCGGATTTCATCCTTTTCCATCAGGATTTCATGCCGCGCATGAGGCATGTCGACCAGTTGGGCGCTGAGAGAGTGCGCCGCAAAGCGCTCCTGCGCGCGCGTGGAGACAAGGGAATCATCCGCGGCGCTGGCGATCAGCATGGGAACCTGGATGGATTCGGCAAAGCCCGGACGCCGTGTTTCGTCAATTGCGCGCGCCGCGGCGGCGACCCAGCCGAAGGTCGGCGCCCCCAGCATCAGGGCGCGATCGGCCTCATAATAGCGCACCATCCGGTCGAAACGCGCCTGATCATGGGTCAGCATGTTGCCGTGATAGGTGGGCGCTTTCACATCCGTGTCCCGTCCGGGCACGTATCGCGCCGCCAGCCCCAGAAGGACGGCCGCGGTGGCGGCGATGGATGCGCCCGGCGCCAGCCCGTTTATGCCCAGCATGGGCGCTGAAAGCGCGCAGGCGCGCACCGGAATGCGTCCGCGCGCCAGCATTTTCACCGCGACCATGCCGCCCATGGAGTGGCCCAGCAGCACGTGCGGCCCCGGAAGCCGGTCCCAGACGGCGCTGATCATGGCCTCGAAATCGGCCGCATAGGTGTCGAAACTGTCGATATGGCCCTTGAAACGGTCCTTCAGGGGACGGTCGGAAAGACCCTGTCCGTAATGATCGGTGATGAAAACCGCGAAGCCGCGGGACTGGATCTCCCGCGCCACCTCGAAATATTTCTCGATAAACTCGCAGCGGCCGGGAGAGATCAGCACGGTTCCGCGCGATTCCTCGCCGCCCGGGGCCAACATGAAGCGTATATTCCGGCCGTCGCGGCGCAGGCAGAAGGCCTCCGCCCCCTCGGGCGGCGTGTCCCGATTGATGCTGACAAGGCGCGACGGCTGAAGAGTCACTTACTTAAGTCCGCGATTCCCGGAAAATGGAGGCCAGCTTCATCGCCAGCCCCTTGTCGCCCTGAAGCTTGAGACGGCGCGTGAACAGGGCCCGCATCGGGTCCAGCTCCCCCTTCGCCAGCGCCCGCAAATCGTCCAGCGTCAGGCGCAGCGTGGCGTCGGCGGGGTGATCGTCGTTGCTGACTTCCGGCGGACTCTTGCGGGCGTCCAGATGCACCACGCCGTCATCGCCAAAGTCCAGCTTGGCGGTCTTGCCCAGCCCTTCGGCCTGCCCGGCGCGCTCACGCAGCCGGTCGGTCACGTCTTCAAGCGTCAGGCTCATTCGGAGTCCGGCTCCGCCCCGGCTTCACCGGCTTCGCTGTCTTCCGCCTCCGCCTCGGCACCATCCGCCGCGGCTTGCGGGGATTCCAGCGGTTTGCGGAACAACAGGGTCATGCGGTCGCTTTCGCCGATGGCGTCAAAGGCGGCGCGGTCGAAATTCTCCGCTTCCGGGGAGCCCGGCTCGGGCGAGCGGCGGCTCGGCGGCAGGGTCCAGACGCCGAAAGGGTGATCGGCGGTATCGGCCGGATTGGCGTTGATCTCGCTGGCCTCGACAAATTCAAAACCGGTCTCGTCCGCCAGGGAACGGACATATTCCACCGCGACATAGCCGCTGGAGGCGCGGATATCGGACTGCCCGGAGGGCAGGCGATGCTCCACCACGCCCAGAACGCCGCCAGGTTTCAAGGCGGCGTAGAAATCATTGAAAGCTTTCTGATCGAAACCGCGCCCCACCCAATTATGCACGTTGCGGAACGTCAGGACGGCGTCGAGCGAGGCCGGATTATCCACCAGTTGCCCGGACTCGCCGGTCAGCGAACCGTGATGAATGTCGCCAAAGACATCGTCTGGGAAGGCCGCTTCAAAGGCCTGCCGCTCGTCGGCGCCGTCATCGGTGCTCATGTCCGCCGGGTGGATCGCGTAATAGGTCCCGCCATTGGCGGCGATCCAGGGCGCGAGAATGCGGGCGTAATAGCCGCGGCCCGGCCAGACTTCAGCCACCGCGCCCGATGGGTCCACGCCAAAGAATTCCAGCGTTTCGGCCGGGTGGCGCCATTCATCGCGCGCGGAATCCTCTTCAGGGCGCCAGGGCGCGGCGGCGACGGCGGAAAGGTTTTCGTACGACCCCGTACCGTCGGCGTCGGCATCGGCGGCGGTTGCGGCCGCGTCCGCCTCGTCAGGCTCCTGATTGGCGGTGGCGGACTGGTCGCCGCAGGCGATCAGCGCAGTCGCGGCGGTGAGAGATACAAGGGTCAGAATAGCGTGTTTCATGGGCGTTTCTTGCAGCGTCATTAGGGGGGTCTGGCAAGCGCTTTATCCAGCGCGCCGAACTCTTGATTCCGGGTTGCCCTCTCTTACCTAGAAGATCGGCGAGCGGAGCGGAAGAGTTTCGCCCGCTTCGCCATTCAGGCGCCGCCATCATGGGGCGCATTTTAGGTGAAAACATGTCGCTTCGAAGGAGGACGTGAAGATGAGAACCATGGATCTGAATCCGCTTTACCGGACCATAGTCGGTTTCGACCGGCTGGCGGATCTTCTGGACGCCGCCGCCAATGTTGAGGCCGGCCAAGGCTATCCGCCTTACAATATCGAGCAGATCAACGAAAACACCTATCGCGTGGAGCTGGCGGTCGCCGGTTTCGGCAAGGACGATCTCGACCTGGAAGTGCGCGAGAATGTCCTGACCGTGACGGGCCGCAAGAACCAGGGCGAGGAAGACGATGGACGCAATTTCGTTCATCGCGGCATTGCAGAGCGCGCGTTCGAGCGCCGCTTCCACTTGGCCGACCACGTGTTCGTGAAAGACGCCGATCTTGTCGATGGCCTGCTGGTCATCCAGCTGCAGCGGGAAATCCCCGAGGCGCTGAAACCCCGCAAGATCGAGATCGGCTCAAACGGCAAGAGCCGTAAAGCGATCGAGGGCAAGTCGAAAGCCGCGTAAGGCTTTGCTTCGTCGAAACGATCAGGAAGGGCGGCGCGCGGCGCCGCCCTTTTTTATGCCGTGGCCTTGTTCAGGCCTTCCGCGCCTGAAAATTCCGGCGCTTCCAGATTGAAGCCGGTCAGGCGCGCGCCCTCCAGACGGGCGCTCCGGAAAATGCTGTGGTCGATCCGGGCGCAATCCATGACCGCGTAGGAGAGATCCGCCCCGGTCAGGTCCACCCGCCGCAGGTCGCTGCCGCGGAAATCGGCATAGCGCGCCGCCGCATCCTTCAGGGAGGCCGCCACGCTGCGGTGATCGTCCAGATAGATCGGGCCAAGGCGCGCATCGCGCAAATCGGCATTGGCCAGCTTGGCGCCGGTCAGGTCCGCGCCGCGCAGATCGGCCTTGCGCAGATTGCACATGCGCAGATCGGCGCCCCGGAACTTCGCGCCCTGAAGCTGTGCGCCCTCAAGGTCGAGACCATAGAGAATCGCGCCGACGGCGCTCATCGCGGTGAGGTTGCGTCCCTTGAGAGAGCGAACCGATCGCAAATCCACCCCGTCGAAGATACAGGGCTTCCCCTCTTTCCCGTTGCTGTCATACCAGCGGGAGTGATCGGCCAGCATGTCCGGGGCCGGGCGTTCCAGCTCATTGGGGGCGAGGCCGGCCAGCGCGTCGGTCAGCGCGCCGTCCATATTGGTTTCGCGCGTCTGGGCGCCGTCCAGCTTGGCGCCGGTCAGAACGGAATCATGCAGATCCGCGCCGCAGAGATTGGCGCTGGAAAGATCGGCTCCCTCCAGATTGGCGCCGGAAAGACAGGCCTGACGCATATCGGCGCGGGACAGATTGGCGTTGCGCAGGATGGCGTCGGTGAAATCGGCTTTCACGGCCGTGGAGCCGGACATCCGCACCTTGGTCATGTCCGCGCCGCGCAGATTGGCGTCGCTGGCGTCGGCGGAGGTGGCGGCGTGGGTGAGATAGGTCAGGCCGGCCAGCTTGTCGCTCTGGGCGATGGAGCCTTCGCGCAGATCGGCCTCATAGAGGTCCACCGCATCCAGTTCCGCCCCGCGCAGCAGGGCGCCGCGCAGATCGACCCGCCGCATGGAGGCGCCGGTCAGCCGCGCGCGGCGCAGATCGGCCATGAAGAAGGTGGCGTTATCCAGCTTGCAGCCGCGCATATCGGCGTAATTCAGCATCGCGGCGGTAAAATTGGCGTCGGTCAGGTCACGGTCCGGCAGGACGATATTGCTGAGGTCGCAGAACGAGAAATTCGCACGGGCTCCGCCCGGCGCGCCACGCCACAGGCGGTCATGGCGATCACATATCTCCTCGGCCTCGGCCTGGGTGATGTTGCGGTACTTGAATTCCTGCGCGGCGCTCATGACGCATCCAGCCCCTGTTCCAATCGTTAGAATTACGCCTCTGCCGTTAACGGAGCATTGACTCTGGACCGCTTGCATCGGAAGTCCGCCCACAAGAATGCACCGATTCGGGGAGGTCCGCTCATGCGGCTCATGCATGTGATGGCCGGCGCCAAGGAAGGCGGCGCAGAGAACATCATGCTGGAATCCGTTCTGGCGCTCGCCGAGATGGACGGCGTGGAACAGCGGGTCGTGACGCGGCCTGACAATCGCCACCGGATCGAGGAGTTCGAAAAGGCCGGCATCACGGTCGACACCGCCTCGTTCGACAATCTCTGGCGCCTGCCCACCGACCAGGTGCTGAAGCGGGCGATCAAGGACTTCCAGCCCGACCTGATCGAATACTGGATGGGCCGGGCGGGCACCTATGCGCCGCGCGCCTACAAGCGCCGCCAGATCGGCTGGTATGGCGGCTATTACAAGCTGCAGCGCTTCACCAATTGCGACTGGCATGTCGGCCTGACCAAGGATCTCTGCCGCCATATCCGCGAACAGGGCGTGCCGCAGGACCGGATCGGGCTGATCCACACCACGGCCGATTTCGAAAACACCGCGCCGGTGGACCGCGCCGCGCTGCAGACGCCGGAGGACGCGCCCGTCATGCTGGCGCTGGCGCGGCTGCACTGGAAAAAGGGGCTGGATGTCCTGCTGGAGGCGCTGGCCGATCTGCCCGGCCATTACGCCTGGATCGCCGGCGAAGGTCCGCTGGAAATGGACCTGAAAGAACAGGCTGAAAAACTGGGCGTCGCAGACCGGGCGAAATTCCTCGGCTGGCGCAATGACCGCGGCGCGCTGCTGGCGGCCTGCGACGTGGTGGCTTTCCCCTCACGCTATGAGCCTTTCGGGACGGTGACGGTGGACGCCTGGGCAGCGAAACGCCCGCTGGTCGCGGCCGACGCGGTCGGCCCAGCGGCCTATGTGAAAGACGGCGAGAACGGCCTGCTGGTCCCCAAGGACGACGTGGACGCCTTCCGCGAGGCCATCCGGCGCGTGGCGGAGGAAGACGGCCTGGCGGAGAAGCTGGTCGCGGGCGGCACGGAAACCTATGAGGCGACCTTCACCAAGGCGGCCTTCCAGCGGGACTCGATGGCATTTTACGAGAAGATTCTAAGCGAACTTAAATAAATATGAGATTATATTTTACGCTACCGGATCCCACGTTTCCATGGTTTTTTCAAACAAGACAGTCACTCCCTTTACTGGCTTGAAGCGAAATATTACTTTTCCGCTGACCCTGTATATCCAATTTAAATTATCATCTCTTTCACCATACATAGTCGATACTTGAAATTCGCCGTTATTAGACGAAGCATTACCATTTTTTGATCGCACTGCGATCGGATGTTTATTGCTTTGTCCCGGTAGCAATACATGAATTTGATCCGCCTCACTTTTTACAGAAAATTTTGGACTGTTTTCCATTTTTAGAGACATATTTTTTACCTTATAAAATATTCTTTTCTCCAAATTACTTTTTGTCGTAAATATTAATTTATCAACTGCGGAGCCATTTAAAATTACGCCGTTCTCCTCACTCAATGATACGTTGAATGAATATTTTAAATTATCATCGGAATCAGAATTCCTGACACCTCTAACATTACCTTTTTGTTTAATCGGCATTAACGCATAAAAAAGTCCCGCTAATCCAACAAAAGTAGCTGCAATGACCCACAGATTGGGCTCAGAGCTCAACATTTCCTTGGCACGTTGAGCTTCATTTGGAACGTTAATTAAACCAAGCAAATCAAGTCCAAAAGTTATTGTCCGCCATAGCCATATGGCGCCGCCAAATAACAATGAAGCGAAAAGGGAAATAATCCCGGTGGTGCCGACCACAAGACGTTTCTTAATCATCGTTTGAGTATAGACGATTCTGCCGAACTCTCATTGATTTTCAAAAAGACGGAGGCCTAATGCTAGCACCTAAGGCCCACCGCGTATGAACCTTGCGAAAAAGGTGGCGTTCTGGGCGCGGGCTTCGGCCTCCAGCACGCCTTCGGTCACCTTGATCCCGGCTTTTTTCAGAATCTCGATTCCCTGTCCGTTGGTGCGCGGATCGTCGTCGCGGCAGGCGACAATGACGCGGGCGGGCTGCGCCTTCACCAGCGCCTCCGCGCAGGGCGGGGTGACGCCGTGATGGGCGCAGGGTTCCAGGCTGACATAGATGTCCGCGCCCTTCGCGCGTTTGCCGGCCTTTTCCAGCGCCTGCGTTTCGGCGTGCGGACGGCCGCCGGGGGCCGTCGCCGCTTCGCCCACGACCTCCCCCTTCTTCACGATGACGCAACCGACCGCCGGATTGGGGGCCGTGCGGCCCCGCATGGGCTCGGCCAGTGCGAGGGCGCGCATCATGTAATGCGTGTCGTCGTCCGTGCTCACTTGAAATCGGGCAGAGGCTTGGCGCGGTCCGAATCCAGATAACGCGCATTCTGGAGGGACAGGTCCTGCCCCATCTCGATCAGCAGCGGATTGCCGGTAGGGATTTCATAGGACGCGATATCCTCGTCCGACACCCTGAACAAATGCTTCATCAGCGCGCGCAGGGAATTGCCATGCGCGGAGATGATGACGTTCTCGCCGCCCGCCAGCTTCGGCGCGATGTCGCTTTCCCAGTATGGCAGCACGCGCTCCAGCGTGGTCTTCAGGGATTCGGTGTCCGGCAACTCCTCGTCGGAGAGGCGGTTGTAGCGCCGGTCATGGCGGGGGTGGAACTCGCTGGACTTTTCCAGCGGCGGCGGCGGCGTGTCGTAGGAACGGCGCCAGACCAGGACCTTCTCCTCGCCATGTTTTTCGGCGGTCTCCGCCTTGTTCAGACCGCTCAGCCCGCCATAGGAACGCTCGTTCAGGCGCCAGTCCTTGGTCACCGGCAGCCAGACCGCGTCCAATTCCTCCAGCGCGAGCCACAACGTGCGGATGGCGCGCGTCTGCATGGAGGTGAAGGCGCAATCGAAATCCACGCCCTCGGCTTTCAGCAACTCGCCGCCGCGGCGCGCCTGCTGCACGCCCTGCTCGGTCAGGTCGACATCGACCCAGCCGGTGAAGCGGTTTTCCAGATTCCATTGCGACTGGCCGTGACGGATCAGGGCAAGCTTGGGCATGTCGGTAGCTGTCCTATTCTTTGAGAAGCGACTGGCCGGTGGCGGCCCAGTCTTTCAGAAACGCATCCAGCCCCTTGTCGGTCAGGGGGTGCTTCGCCAGCGCCTCCAGCGTGGCGGGCGGCAGGGTGGCCACATCCGCGCCGGCCAGCGCGCTGTCGCGCACATGGGCGCTGGTGCGGATGGAAGCGGCCAGGATCTCGGTCTTGAAATCCGGGTAGTTGTCATAGATGGCGCGGATCTCCCGGATCAGCTCCATGCCGTCCGCGCCCATATCGTCGATCCGCCCGATGAAAGGGGAAATATAGGCCGCGCCGGCCTTGGCGGCGAGCAGCGCCTGATTGGCGGAGAAGCACAGCGTCACGTTCACCGCCACGCCGTCATCGGCCAGCTTGCGCGTGGCGGTCAGCCCCGCCCAGGTCAGCGGCGCCTTGATGACGATATTACCGGCGATCTCCCGCAGGCGCGCGGCTTCGGCCAGCATCCCGTCCGTGTCGGTGGCGGTGACTTCCGCGCTGACCGGGCCGGAGACGAGGCCGCAGATTTCCTCCAGCACCTCGAACACGTCGCGCCCCGATTTGGCGATCAGGGACGGGTTCGTGGTGATGCCGTCGATCATGCCGGTTCCGGCATATTGGCGGATCTCGTCTGTGTCGGCGGTATCGAGAAAGAATTTCATGTCTGGCCTCTCCCCTGCTGGGCCTTTTCGTCATAGCCGTCCGGGCGCGCCGGTTCGACCCGCTCAATCAGCGCCAGCACGTCCGGGCGCGCGGGCGGCGCGGCGGAGCGGCCCGCCGCGGCCAGCACCACGGCCAGCAGCGCCAGCACCGCGGACTGGATCATCATCACGGTCAGCAGGCCCGCCGCAGCGGTGAACCAGCCCGGAGACGCCGCGCCCCACAGCTTGATCACCGCGGCGACCACCAGCAACGCGGCGCAGACCGCGCCCAGCCCGGCGGCGAACAGAGTGGCGCGCGCAAGAACCCGGTCCGCGAACACGATGATGGAGCGCATGCCATGCACGACCAGCGAGGTCAGCGACATGCGCGAGCGGCCCTCGATCCGCTGCGCCCGGTCGATGGTGATGCGCGCCACGTCGAGACGGGCGGAGAGGATGGCCGCGCCATAATGCGACCAGGCCTCGTCCATCCGCGCGATACGCAGGGCGGCCGCGGGGGCGAGCGCCGAAAAATTGCCATGACGCAGGCGCATGCCGGTTAGCACCCAGAAGAACGCGTAATAGAGGCGCAGGAACATGCGGAACCAGAACGGCACCGAGCGACGTCCGCGCTCGGCCACCACGGCGTCCGCGCCGGACGCCTCCATGGCTTCCAGAAGGCGCGGGATGTCGGCGGGATCATCCTCGCCATCCGAATCCATGACGATGACGGCCGCGCCCGGCTTTTCGCGCATGATCCAGTTGAGACCGGTGAGGATGGCGCGCTGGTGGCCCAGATTGCGCTCAAGGCGCAGAACAACGCCGTCCATCCCCGCGGCGGCGATATCGACGGCCTGCACGGGCGCCTTCATGGAGCCGTCATCGGCCACCACGATAAAGGCGTCCGGCGCGGCGGCGGCCAGCCGCTTGACCAGCACGGCAAACGCCGCGCGGTCGTCCAGCGCCGGCACAAGCACGGCGCGCGTGTTCGGATCGCTCTTGACACCGCTCATGCCCGCCCGTCTACACGCGCTTGAGTTCCAGCGCAAAGCGCGAGCCATTTGATGCCTGACCGTCTTTTCTACCCCCTGTTCATCCTGCTGATCGCGGGGATGATCACCGCGGCCCTCCTGCCCGGCCCGGACCGCAGCAACACGCTGGCCCTGAACCAGGATTCGGCGAACGGGCCGATGCTGGCGCGGGGGGCGGATCTGCGCGCCCTGCGGGCCGCCGAGGGCCTGTCCGTGGACCTGCACGAAAGCGAGGATGGCGACGAGGTGGAATACGCCCGCGCCCGCGCCACCCGGGCCGAGGGCGTGGGCGATGGCTCCGCCGGCGTGTTCATCACCATCGCCCCGCGGCAGGAGCGCGCGCTGAACGGGCGCACCGTGCGGGTCGCCGTGCTGGCGCGGGCGCGCGGCGCGGATGCAACCGATCGCTTCCTGGTCGGTTACTTCACCGGCGACTCCCCCGGCTCGAGCGGCTGGCGGGAGTTTACTCCGACGCGGGAGTTCGAGACCTATGTCTTCACCTTCGCCCTGCCGGAGAAAGACGGCCCGCCGGGCGTCGACTATCTGGGCGTGTGGCCGGATCCGTCAGGCGAAGGCAAGACGCTGGACATCGCCCAGCTGAGCGTGGAGCCGGTTGAATGAGCAAACAGACCCCATCCATCGAGGCCGGAAAGCGCGTCCTGCGTATCGAGGCGGACGCCCTGACCGCGCTTGAGCAGGCGCTGGACGGCGCGTTCGACGCGGCGGTCGGCAGAATCGTCGAAGCGAAGGGCCGCGCTGTGCTGGCCGGCATCGGCAAGTCGGGCCATGTGGCGCGCAAGATCGCCGCGACCATGGCCTCCACCGGCACGCCCGCGCTCTATGTCCACCCGACCGAGGCCAGCCACGGCGATATGGGCATGATCACGCCCGACGACGTGGTGATCGCCCTGTCCCGCTCCGGCGAGACGCAGGAGCTGAGCGACCTGATCGGCTATTGCCGCCGCTTCGCCATCCCGCTGATCGCCATAACCGCCATGGCGGAAAGCACGCTGGGCCGCGCCGCCGATATCGCGCTAGTCCTGCCGGACGCGCCGGAAGCCTGCGCCGAGACCAAGGCGCCCACAACCTCCACCACGCTGCAAATCGCGCTGGGCGACGCGCTGGCCGTGGCGCTGCTGGAACAGCGCGGCTTCACCGCCGAGCATTTCCGCCAGTTCCACCCCGGCGGCGCGCTGGGCGCGCGGCTGATGCGGGTCGGCGACCTGATGCACGCAGGCGAGGAGATGCCGCTGACAGCGGCGGACACGCCCATGTCCGAGGCGCTGATCGCGATGAGCGAGAAGGGTTTTGGCGCGGTCGGCGTGACCGGTGCGAACGGAAAGCTGGCCGGGATTATCACCGATGGCGATTTGCGCCGGCACATGGGCGGCGGCCTTCTGGACCAGCCGGCCAGCGCCGTGATGACCGCCAACCCGATCACGACGGAGCCGGGCGTGCTGGCCGCCGACGCGCTGCGCCGCATGACGGCGCAATCGCCGCGCATTACGGTACTGTTCGCGCTGGAAGACGGAAAGCCCGCCGGCATCCTGCACATTCACGATTTGCTGCGGGCGGGAATCGCCTGACCGCTTGCTTGCCGCGCCATGGCGGCGTGGCTATGCACAGTTCAAGCTTCAAGAGCCACTGCACACGGAACGTCACGCATGCTTCCCGACCCCAAAGACCAGATCGCGCCCAATAGCTGGGACTATGAAACGCTGCCCCTGATCAAGGCGACGGGCTTCCGCGAGTATGACGCGCGCTGGAAATTCGGCGAGGAGCTGAATCTTTATGGCGTTCAGGCGCTGGGGCTGGGCCTTGGCACGCTGATCCACGAAACCGGGGTGAAGCCCAAGATCATCACCGCGCACGATTACCGGTCCTATTCGCTGTCCATCAAGCAGGCGCTGACGGTGGGCCTGATGAATGCGGGGATCGAGGTTCACGATATCGGCCTGGCGCTGTCCCCCATGGCCTATTTCGCGCAATATGATCTGGACATTCCGTGCGTGGCGATGGTCACGGCCAGCCATAACGCCAATGGCTGGACCGGCGTGAAGATGGGCGTCGAGAAGACGCTGACATTCGGACCGGACGAGATGAAGCGCCTGAAGGAAATCGTTCTGGAGAACCGCTCCCAGGCGCGCCATGGCGGGCACTATACGCGGGAGCTGGGCGTCGCCGAGCGTTACATCGCGGACGCGGCCGGCGGCGACAAGCTGTCCCGCCCGATCCGCGCCGTTGTGGCGGCGGGCAACGGCACGGCCGGCGCGTTCGCGCCCAAGGCGCTGAAGGCGCTGGGCGCGGAGGTGATCGAGATGGATTGCGATCTCGACCACTCCTTCCCGAAATACAATCCGAACCCGGAAGACATGAAGATGCTGCACGCCATGGCCGAGCGCGTGCGCGAGGAGAAGGCCGATATCGGCCTGGCCTTCGACGGCGACGGCGACCGTTGCGGCGTGGTGGACAATACGGGCGAGGAAATCTTCGCCGACAAGATGGGCGTGATCCTGGCCCGCGATCTCAGCCACGAATTCCCGGAGGCGCAATTCGTCGCCGACGTGAAATCCACGGGCCTGTTCAACACCGATCCGGTGATGCAGGAAAACAAGGCCGAGACCGATTACTGGAAAACCGGCCATTCCTATATCAAGCGCCGCGTGCGTGAGCTGGGCGCGCTGGCCGGGTTCGAGAAGTCGGGCCATTATTTCTTCAACGCCCCGATCGGGCGCGGCTATGACGACGGCCTGATTTCAGCGGCCGCCATCCTGCGCATGCTGGACCGCAATCCCGGCAAGTCACTGGCCGATCTGCGCGAGGCGCTGCCCAGGGTCTGGGGCTCGCCCACCATGTCGCCGCATTGCGACGACGAGAAGAAATACGATGTCGTCGACCGGATCATCGAGGAATACCGTGAACTGGCCGAAAATGACGGCGAGATCCTGGGCCGCAAGATCACCGACGTGGTCACCGTGAACGGCGTCCGTGTGACGCTGTCCGACGGCACATGGGGCCTCGTGCGCGCCTCCTCCAACACGCCCAACCTTGTCGTGGTGGTGGAGAGCCCGAGTTCAAAGGACGACATGGTCGCCATGTTCCGCGATATCGAGGCGCGCCTGGCGCGCCATCCCGAAATCGGCGAATTCGACCAGAAGATCTAACGCCGCAAACCCCGCTTTCTCAGGAGGAAACCCATGCGCGTAGCGATGATCGGCACCGGCTATGTGGGCCTGGTGTCGGGTGCCTGTTTCGCCGATTTCGGCCATGTCGTGACCTGTGTCGACAAGGACGAATCCAAGATCGCCCGTCTGGACAAGGGCGAGATCCCGATCTTCGAGCCGGGCCTGGAAAAACTGGTCGCGACCAATGTCGAGGCGGGGCGGCTGAAATTCGCCACCACGCTGGATCAGGCGGTGAAGGAAGCGGACGCGGTGTTCATCGCGGTCGGCACGCCCTCGCGCCGCGGCGACGGGTTCGCGGACCTGTCCTATGTCTATGCCGCGGCGAAGGAAATCGCCGAGAAGATGGACGGCTATACGGTGGTCGTCACCAAATCCACCGTGCCGGTCGGCACCGGCGACGAGGTGGAAAAGATCATCCGCGAGACGCGTCCGGACGCCGAGTTCGACGTGGTTTCCAACCCGGAATTCCTGCGCGAAGGCGCGGCGATCAGCGACTTCAAGCGCCCCGACCGGGTTGTGGTCGGCACGGACGCCGCACGCGCCCGCGACGTGATGAACGAGCTGTATCGCCCGCTCTATCTGAACCAGACGCCCATCGTGTTCACCAATCGCCGCACGTCAGAGCTGATCAAGTATGCGGCGAACGCGTTTCTGGCGACCAAGATCACCTTTATCAACGAAATCGCCGAGCTGTGCGAGCATGTCGGCGCGAACGTGCAGGAAGTGGCGCGGGGCGTAGGGCTGGACGGGCGTATCGGGTCAAAATTCCTGCACGCCGGACCGGGCTATGGCGGCTCCTGCTTCCCCAAGGACACGCTGGCGCTGGTGCGCACGGCGCAGGAGGCCGGATCGCCCATCGACATCGTGGAAACGGTCGTGAAGGTGAACGATTCCCGCAAGGAGCTGATGGCCAGCAAGGTCGTGGCGGCGTGCGGCGGGTCGGTCAAAGGCAAGACGATCGGCGTGCTGGGCCTGACCTTCAAGCCCAATACCGACGACATGCGCGAAGCGCCGAGCCTCGCCATCCTGCCGGCCCTCGCCGATCAGGGCGCATCCATCCGCGCTTTCGACCCGGAAGGCATGGAGGAAGCGGCGAAGCTTCTGGAAATCGGCGACATGACCTGGTGCAAGAACGCCTATGACGCCGCGGACGGCGTCGACGCGCTGGTCATCATCACCGAGTGGGACCAGTTCCGCGCCCTCGACCTCAAGCGCCTGAAAGACGGCATGAAGGGCGATACGCTGGTCGATCTGCGCAACATCTACGAGCCGGAAGACATGGAGCGCCGCGGCTTCGACTATGTCAGCGTCGGCCGCCCGAAAAAGCTGCTCTAGGGCTCACACATAAAAAAGGGGCGGCCGGACCCGCCCCTTTTTCTTTGCCGAATACGGCCTAGCCGCGAAGCCGCGCTGCGATCCCGGCCAGCGTCTCGTCCAGCGCCACGGCCTTGGCGTCAGCGCCGCCGGAGCCGGAGAAGGCTTCCAGCCGCGCCGCCAGGTCCGCATCCTGTTCGGAGGCGTCGATGCGGGCTTCGGCCTGCGTCAGCGCCGCGTCCATGTCCTCGACCGCCGCCTCGTCCAGCGCGCCGGCGCGGGCCAACTGGTCCACATAGGCGCGGGCGACCGCCGGATGGTCGGGCCAGCTCACCGGGAATTGCTGCTGCGGGTTGAACGCCCCGCCCTGCCGGGCCAGCGACGCCGCCGCGATCTCGTCCTCGGTCAGGTATTCGCTCGGCTCCAGCGCGAACACGTCGAGGCCGCGGGCGATTTCGGTGCCGTAGATGCGGCCGTCATACCAGTAGGCGGACCAGTAACCGGCCAGCACCAGCTGTTCGGCGTCGATCGGGCCACGATCGAAATAGGCGATTTCCACCGGGTTTTCCGAGTCGGTGAAATCGATCACCGAGACGCCGCCCTGATACCAGGCCTGCACGAAGATATCGCGCCCCGGCACCGGGACGATGGAGCCGTTGTGCGCGACGCAGTTTTCCTTGTCCGATTGCGGGGCCGGCAGCTTGTAATGACTGCGCGCCTGCAGTTCGCCGTCCACGATGTCGTAGATCGCGTTGGCGCCCCAGTCCGCGCGGTCGAAGGCGCGGCAGCGCGGGCGGGATCCACCGCCCCATTCGTCGGTGAACAGCACCTTGGTCCCGTCATTATTGAATGTCGCGGAATGCCAGTAGGCAAAGCCCTCGTCGGTCACGGCGTCGATGCGGGTGGGTTTCCGCGGATCGGTGATGTCGAAGATGATGCCATTGCCCGAACAGGCGCCCGCCGCGAGATTCAGAGCCGGAAAAACCGTGATGTCGTGGCAGTGATTGGTCTGGTTGGTGTCCTGCGTCCCCTCGCCATGGTCGCCGCCCTGCCACAGGCCGGCGATATTGCCGGTCTCAGAGTCCGCAAAGACGGTCGGGGAATCGATGATCCGCGCCTGGCCCGGGTTGTCGACCGGGATTTCGATCACGTCCACGCGGAACAGGGCCGTGCGGGAATCGCCCGGAATGCCGCCGACACAGCCCTCAAGCTCTTCCTCGTCGCGCACCCCGGCGGTGCCGGAATTATAGACCACGATGCGGTCGTCGTTCGCGGAGACCACCGAATGGGTGTGGGAGCCGCGGCAGGTCTGGACCTGCCCGACCTGACGCGGACGCCGCAGGTCGGCAATATCGAAGATGCGCAGCCCGCGGAAGCGCTCATCGCTGACATCCCCGGCGACGCCCTGCAGGCCGCAATCGACACGGCCGCGCGTCTGCTCGACCGACATGATCAGCAGGTCGCCGACGACAGAGACATCGCCCTGCCCGCCCGGACACACGACCGAGCTCAAATGCTGCGGCACGCCGTTCTCGCTCAGCTTGTAGATGTTGAAGCCGTGATAATTGCCGGCGATCAGCGTGTCGCCAAAGAAGGCCATGTCCGTATTGGCGAAGCTGAGGAGCGGCGAGCGTTCGCCAAACACGGTGTCGTCCTCGCCATCGCCCTCGCGCGGCCCCTCCTGCGCGGCTCCTTCCGCGTCCTCACCGGCGTTTGCGTCTTCTTCCGCCTGATCCTCGTCCTCATCGGGAACGACAGGCTGAAGCGCGGCCGGGTTTTCGGGGTCGAAAAAGCCGGTCGGCTTGGGTAGCGCGGCGACCAGCGTCATGTTGGAAATCGCCTCTTCCGCGTCGCGGAAACCTGCGCCCAGAACCGCGCGCGGATCGGCGGACAGCTCCGACAGGAGCAGGTTCATGCGCTCGATCTCGGCCTCCTGGCTGTTGACCACGTCGCTGGTGAATTCGAACAGCGCCGGGTCATAGGCCGAGCCGGGCTGATCCAGCAATTCATCGGTCATGACCAGCGCGCCGTCGTGATGGTCGATCATCAGTTCCAGGAACAGGCGGTCGAACTCCGTTCCCTGCAGGGAGGCGAGGCGCTCCATCTCCTCCGGACTCGCCATGCCGGCCATCGTGCCGTGCCCCATATCGGCGTGGTCCATGCCGGCGTGCGACGCCGGGTCGGGCGCGTCCTCGCCGCGGCTCCGCAGCCAGTCCTGCATGAAGGCGATCTCGTCCTCCTGAGAGGCGTCGATACGGGCCGCGGCGGTGACGATAGCGGGATTATTGGTGCGCGCCTCCACCAGCGCGGCCATTTCAACGGCCTGATAGTGGTGATGAATCATGTCCTGCATGTAGCGCCGGTCCGCCGGGGAATAGCGCGTATCGGCAATCCGCGTGGCCTCTTCCGCGGTCAGGTCGCGCGCGTCCTGACCCGGCGCGCCGGGCTGGACGATGGGCGCGTCCTGCGCGGCCGCCGCGCCGCCCGCGCAGAGCAGGCCCCCGGCCACGGAAAGAAGCAGAATGGACTTGGTAATTCGATTTTCGGACATGCTTTGGGATCACTCCGGCAGGAAAGGAAGAGCCAGAGTTAGCACAACAGACCATGGCAAAGTCTATAGCCGGCCGGGCGTCAGCGGGCCTTTCGGCGGCCTGCGCGGCTGCGCGCGCGGGCGCGCATGCTCAGAACGGCGTGGTGCAGCTTGTACTGGCGGACCACTTTGGCGATTTCCGCGTGGTCGGGCGCGTAGCCCAGCGCGCGTTCGCGCAGGATGTCCATTTCTCCATGGCCGACCGAGGTGATCGCCGCCTGGGACTTTTGCGCCTGATGGGCGCGGAACGCCCCCAGAAAACGCGGCAGGCGGTGGAATTTCGCCCCGGCCGCCTGAAAGCGCAGGATCAGGTCCCAGTCGATGGCGAAGTTGAACGCTTCGTCCAGTTCGCCGCCGACTTTCTCCCAGAGGCTGCGGCGCCAGAACATCGTCTCCTGCGGGATATAGTCGGCGTATTTGATCGCCTTGTCGGAATGCGGCGGCACGATCCAGCGGCCAATCTCGCGGTCCCATTCGTCGATGATGATGCGGTGGCCATAGACGACATCCACCTCCGGATGCGCCGCGAAATAGCGCGCCACATAGGCGAGACTGCCGGGCAGCATCAGATCGTCGGAGTTCAGCCAGGCCAGAATATCGCCGGTGGCGTGCGAAAAACCGCGATTGATCGCCTGGGTGAAGCCGCTGTCGCGCTCGCTGGCCCAGTGATGCAGGCGGTCCTCGTAGCTCTTGATGATCCTCGCCGTGCCGTCCTTCGAGGCGCCGTCCTGACAGATATATTCCAGGTTCGGATATTCCTGATCGAGCACCGAATGGATCGTCGCGGCGATGAAGTTCGCCGAGTTGTAGGACGGGGTCACGATGGAGATTTTCGGCGGGTCTTCCGGCGGCCGCGTCTTCGCATAGGCGGCCGGAAGCTGCATGGGCCGCGGCTCATAATGATTATAGTCGTTCAGCCCGACCTTGAAGACGCGAAGCAGCGCCTGATTGGCGCGATGGCGCAATTGCCGTTTCAGCGACCCGCCCGTGCGGCGCGCGATCGCCCAGCCGAGGCGTTTGACGGGGTTTGCGCGCAGAATTTCCAGAGTGTTTGTGAGCGCCCGGATATGGTCTTCGCGGTCGGAGGCCAGCCGCCAAGCTTCAACCAGATTCTTCTCCGCATCCTTGCGGCGGAGGATTTCCTTGCGCAGCAGGTCTTCAAGCTGCGCCCGGTCCAGCGTCTTCACGTCCTTGCGGCGCACCTCCTGCCGCATGCCGCGCACCGCGCCTATGGAGCGGCCGGGACGTCTGGCGCGGCGGCGCGGGGCGGACATCAGCGGGTATAGCCGAGAACGGCCAGATCCTCAGCGAGGGCGGCGTTGATCGCCGTGACCGTCTGCTTGTTCAAATGCTCGCGATAATTGCCCGGCTTCACCTGCCGCACATGCGCGTCCGGTTTTTCGGCGTCCGGAAACAGGTCGTAGCGGGCGATGATCTCGTCCACCGTTTCACCCGGCACGGCCCAGCCGAAATGCTCCAGAATCTCGTCCACCCAAGGGCGCTTCTGCTCGATCACGTCCTCATAGCGGAAAATCTTCAGCGTCGGCTTGTGCAGCAGGGCGCGGTAGCTGGCGAACATGCGCTGGGTGTTGCCCACGATCTGGCGGACATAGTCGTTGATGTCGGTGTTCCGGATACGCTCCCGCCGCTTCATGAACTGCTGATAGGCGGGAGACTCCTCGTCATCGGTGGGCGGGCGGTGAGAGAAGGCGTTGGAGAAATAATTGGAGACCAGCATGTCCTTCGGGTCGCGGACCAGAAGGATGGACGGCGCGGTTTCGATGACCGGCACGTCATAGGCCGGGTAGAAGCGGAATCCGCCATAGCAATAGCCCTTGTCGCGGAAAACCGGCGACATGTCATAGACCTTGCCCGCCTTGCGGTCCTTGCGGCCCCAGACCGCGTTTTCCGGCGAGAAATAGGCCAGCCCCGCGGCGGGCGCGAGATCGTGCAGGAGGTCGAACAGCAAGGTGCTGCCGGCCTTGGCCATGGAGAAAGCCAGAACGCTTTGCGCCTCGGATTCGGTTTCGGGAAGGTCGACCGGGGGCTTTTCGCCGGACTTGAGCTTGAAGGACAGGGTCATCTTGATCTTGTTATTCTTCCGCCATCTATCCGTGTGCCGTCATGACGGGATTTCCCGCCGCGCCGAAAGTAGCGGGTCATAAATGCCTGTGAACAGCGCGTCCAGCATGTCTATGGTCTTTGGACCCAGCTTGTCCCGGTGATCGCCCGGCAGGACGCGGCGCACATGACTGTCCGGCGCTTCACTGTCCGGAACAATGTCGAAGCGGTCCAGAATCGCCCGCGCCGTTTCCTCATCCGCGTCCAGCCCCAGCACATCGGCAAGGTCCGCAATCCATGCCGCCTTGTTCAGAACCACGTCTTCATAGTGATAGACCGCCAGCCCCCGGCGCGGCAGTTTTTCCAGATAACGCTCTATCTGGGTTTTCAGGTTCGGCGCGCGTTCTTTCACGATCCGGTTGATCGGCGCGGCCTTCACATATTCGCGGTTACGCTCGAACGCCTGTTTCAGCGCCCCTTCGCCCGGCGCGACATGGCTGCTGGCGACCGAGAAATAAAGCGATGTCAGGATATCGCGCGGATCGCGAAGCAGCAGGATTTTCGGTGCCTCCTCAAGGCCGGGCAGCTTATAGTCCGGCAGCAGACGGAAACCGCCATAGACAACGCCCGTCGCGGCGAAGGCGCTGTCATCCATGACAACGTCGCGATTGGGGTTGTGCCCGGCCCGGCGCAGGAGGTTCGGCACGGGGATGAACGCCGCGCCGTTCGCCTCGCACAGCATTTCCACCATGCCGTTCAGCAGGCTGCTGCCCGCCTTGTGCAGGGAGAAGAGATAGGCGCTCGGCCCCGCCCAGCGCGCGGACGGGTCGACCTGGATCGTATCGTCATATTCGCCGGCGGAGGCGGGAGACGCGCTTGCGGTGACGAGGATCGTCACCTGGCCGGCTCCGGCGTGTGGTAGCCCAGCTCCCGCGCGATGCGGTTCAGCGCCATGCGAATCTGTCCCTGTTCGTTCGCGCGCAGCGCCGACATGGGGGAGCGCAGGGCCGGCGGGGCAAAGGCCGCCGCGGCGGCCTTCATGGCCTGATCGTCCGCCGCCAGTCCCAGATGGCCGGCAATGGCCCGGATCGCGCCCTCCGGGTCGGCCCAGGCGGCCTCCGCCGAAAACAGGGCGATGCCGGGGCGGGAATACGCCCCGCCCGCCGCGAGCGTTTCATAAAGCCCGCGCGCCGCGGCGATGGCGGCGGGCAGGCGCGAGGGTTTCTGGTCGTCCAGTTCCGCTAGCGCGCGGTCCAGCCCGCCCTCGGCCAGTCCGCTTTCCATCAGCCAGAACTCGGCCGCCAGCTCGCGCGGATCGCGGATCAAGACAGCGACCTTACCCGTCGCCAGCACGCTGGATCCGAAAGCCGGCCAACCACGCATCCCGGTGAGAAGCGCGCCGGTTGCCGGCGCATCCTCCCGCAGGGAGGTCACGCGCGCGGCCGGTTTGACGCCCTGTTCGGCGAACATGGCGGGAATATCAATCAGGGTCATGTCCGCGCTGCGGGCCAGCTCCCCCAACGCGGAGAAAAACGCCGCGCCGCTTTCGCCGGCGGCCGAGATCGCCGCGCAGGACGGCGTATCGCCGGACGCTTGCGATTTAAGGCTGGCCGCGCGCCGCGAAGGCGTGAGGATCAGGGACGGCGGCTCGGCCGCGCCGGCGGTTTCCATCATGTCCTTGCGGGAGACTTTCGGGTCTTCCCGCAGCGATTCCAGATAGCGGGCGATGACCGGTTCGAAATCGCCGTAATCCTGCACCTGCCCGGCGTTCATGATCAGCGCCTTGTTGCAGATGCTCTCCAGCAGGCGCGGATTGTGAGAGGCGAAGACCACGATGCGGGAATGCTCCACCTTTTCCAGCATCGCCGCGCGCGCCTTTTCCTGAAAGGCCCGGTCGCCCGCCCCGAAATATTCGTCGATCAGCAGGATTTCCGGATCGGTCGCCATGGCCATCGCGAAGGCCAGACGCATGCTCATCCCGGCGGAATAGGTGTGAACCGGGCTGTCCAGCTTCCCGCCCAGCTCGCTGAGTTCGGCGATATAGGCGCGCGCTTCCTTCGCCTCCTTGCCCGTGACGCCGAGGCGGCGGAGATGGAGATTGATATTGGCGTGCCCCGGAAGCTCGCGGTCGACGCCGGCGGAGATGGAAAACAGCGTCTCCATCGTCCCCTCGATCGTCACCCGGCCGCGCAGCGGCGGATAGATGCCGGCCATGACCGAAAGCAGCGTGGTCTTGCCCGCGCCATTGGGGCCCAGAAGAGCCACGCGGTCGCCGTCCTCAAGGGTGAGATTTACGTTGTTCAGGGCGAACGTCATGGGCGCGCGCTTGCGCGTGGCGTCGGCCAGGGAGCGCACGAAGCTGCGCCGCAGGGGCGGATACTCCATGACGACGTTTTCAAGAACCAGACGGGCCATCAGACGATCAGACCCAGTAAGGCACGCGGCGGCGCGCATAGACGAACATCGGAATCGTCAGGGTCAGGCCGACCGCCGCAATGGCCGAAACGACGATATAGCTGATGCGGTCCGGCGGGGCGCCCATGAACGGCGCGCGGACCACCTCCACCGCGTGATAGAACGGGTTCCACTGGGAGACGTTCTCCACCCGCGGATTGACGTCCACCGACCAGATGATCGGGGTGAAGAAGAAGGCGATGCGCATGATGTTGCGCACCATCTCTCCAAGGTCGGGAAAACGCGCGACCGCGATGGCGAAAAACAGGTTCGCCCAGATCGCGTTGAGAATCAGCAGGCCCAGGCCCGGCAGCGCCAGCAGAACGATCCAGCCGAAATCGCGCCCCACCAGCAGCGCCACGAGAAAAAACAGCGGCGCTTCCAGGAAGAAGGCCATGAGGTTCGCCGCCGTGCGTTCGAAAATGAACATCATCAGGGGCGTCGGCCGCGCCATGATGTGCCGCCGCGCGCCGTTGAAAATATCCGTCGCGCCGCTGATCGCGTTGGAGATGAAAAACCAGGTCGCGAAGCCCACGGCCACATAGGGCATGAAATAGGACGCCTCGCGCCCCATGATCGCCGCCCACATATAGCCCAGCGAAATCACCACGAAGGCGTAGGATAGCGGGTGCCAGATCAGGCCCAGCGACAGGCGCTGGTAGCGGCCGCGCACGCGCTGATAGGCCAGCCGCATCCAGAACGGCGTCAGGCGCAGGCTCTGCGTCAGGTCGCGCCAGGCCTCGGCCCAGCGGGACGTGCGGACACCCATGTCAGGCGACGCGGCGGTCATCGAAAAACAGCCATATGGCGGAAAACCCCTTGGAGGACCGTGACTAGCGGAGAGGCCTGCCTGCGGCAATGGTTTGCCGCGCCTTTCCTTGCGTTTGTGCAATGCGGGTTCTAGAAGCCTTGATCGGCAGCTTGCCCCGTGGTTTCACAGGGTTTCGACGGCTTCGCCGTTGCTCTTGAGGGGTTCTCCGCCGGAAACAGGACACGCCCGGTATCTGACCGGCTTTCTTTTGCGAGAAAGCCGGGCGCGACGTTCCTGTTGCCCGCGGGCGGTTATTTGTTCGCCAGCGCCACCGGTTTGCACCGGCCGGCGCGGCAGGTTTCGAGTGGATTTAAATGGATCGCAAGACGGCGTTGATTACCGGGATTACGGGCCAGGACGGCGCGTATCTGGCCCGGCTGCTTCTGGACAAGGGTTATATCGTTCACGGCGTGAAGCGCCGCTCGTCCTCGTTCAATACCGAACGGATCGACGATTTGTATCAGGACCCGCATGAAAAAGATGTGCGGATGTTTCTGCATTATGGCGACCTGACCGATTCCACGAACCTGATCCGCCTGGTTCAGGAGAGCCAGCCGGACGAGATCTATAATCTGGGCGCGCAGAGCCACGTTCAGGTCAGCTTCGAGACGCCGGAATACACCGCGAACTCCGACGCCATCGGCGCGTTGCGCATGCTGGAGGCGATCCGCATCCTGGGCCTTGGCGAGAAGACGCGCTTCTATCAGGCCTCGACGTCGGAGCTTTACGGCAAGGTCGTGGAAACGCCGCAGACCGAGACCACGCCCTTCTATCCGCGCAGCCCGTATGCGGCCGCGAAAGCCTATGCCTACTGGGTGACGGTCAATTACCGCGAGGCCTACGGCTATCACGCCTCCAATGGCATCCTGTTCAACCATGAAAGCCCGCTGCGCGGCGAGACCTTCGTGACGCGCAAGATCACGCGCGCCGTCGCGGCCATCAAACACGGCCTGCAGGACACGCTGTTCCTGGGCAATCTGGACGCCAAGCGCGACTGGGGCCATGCCCGCGACTATGTCGAAGGCATGTGGCGCATCGTGCAGCAGGACGAACCGGACGATTTCGTTCTGGGCACGGGCGAGACGCATAGCGTGCGCGAATTCGTCGAACTGGCCTTCGCCGAGGTTGGCAAGACCATCGCCTGGAAAGACGAAGGCGTGGACGAAGTCGGCTATGACTCCGACAGCGGCGAGACGCTGGTCCGGATCGACCCGCGCTATTTCCGCCCGACCGAGGTGGACCTGCTGCTGTCCGATCCGGCCAAGGCCAAGGAAAAGCTGGGCTGGACGCCGACGACCAGCTTCCGCGACCTTGTAACCGAGATGGTGGAAGACGATCTGAAAACCGTTCTGCGCGAGAAAGACCGGAAAAACCGCCATGGCTGACGCCCCCGCATACAGTCTTGAAGGCAAGCGCGTCTGGGTGGCCGGCCATCGCGGCATGGTCGGCTCGGCGCTTTGCCGGCGGCTGGAGCGGGAAAATATCGGCGCGCTGCTGACCGCCACGCGCGCCGACGCGGACCTGGTCCGTCAGGACGAGGTCGAACGCTGGATGAAGGCGGAAAAGCCGGACGCGGTCTTCGTGCCCGCGGCCAAGGTGGGCGGGATCCTCGCCAACGACACCTATCCGGCGGAGTTCCTGTACGAGAACCTGATGATCGCCGGCAATGTCATCCACGCCGCCCATAATGTGGGCGTGGAGAAGCTGGTCTTCCTCGGCTCCTCCTGCATCTATCCGAAATTCGCCGACCAGCCGATCACCGAGGACGCCCTGCTGACCGGCGCGCTGGAGCCGACGAACGAGTGGTACGCGGTCGCCAAGATCGCCGGGCTGAAACTCTGCCAGGCCTATCGCCGGCAATATGGCGACGACTTCATCTCCGCCATGCCGACCAATCTCTACGGCCCGCGCGACAATTACGACCTGCAGAACTCGCACGTCATTCCGGCCCTGATCCGCAAGGCGCACGAGGCCAAGCTCGCCGGGCAGTCCTCCATGGAAATCTGGGGCACGGGGTCGCCGCGCCGCGAATTCCTGCATGTCGATGACTGCGCCGATGCGCTGGTCTTCCTGATGAAGACCTATTCGCAAGACCAGCACGTGAACGTGGGCAGCGGCACGGACGTAACGATTGAGGAACTGGCCCGTCAGGTCATGAAAGTCGTCGGCTTCAAAGGCGACCTGACCAAGGACGAGACCAAGCCGGACGGCACGCCCCGCAAGCTGATGAGCGCCGACAAGATTCGCGGCCTGGGCTGGGCGCCCTCCATCGGCCTCGAAGAGGGCCTGGCCAACGCCTATGAATGGTTCCTCGAGAACAAGGCCGACGCCAGGGCCGCCTGACGCGCAGCCTTCCAACTTATTGAAAATTATCGGTTCGGCTTGCCAGCCTTCGCAGGCAGCGGCTACAAGTGTGTTAATGGAAAGTTAACGGTCTGGGGAGGACCGGCTTGCCTGACGCCCGGACCGGACCCGGACGCGCAGGCGTGCAGCGCGCGGGCATGGGCGCCCGCGCGTCTGCGCCTGTGCCGCATTTTCGCGCGCGGAGAGAGCCGCCGAGGCTTTCGGCCAGACTGCGCGCGCGGATTCTCGAATCGGCCATCCATTCGCTGGCGCGGCGCTTTCCCATGGCCTCGGCCCGCCACACGCTGATCGGCGAACAGAAGATCGCCCTCGCCTCGGCCGGCGCGTTCCTTCTGGCGCTGGCCTGTATTGTCCCGGCGTCCGCCACCCTGGGGGCGGGGAGCCTTGTGCTGGGAAGCGCCTTCGGCGCGCTTATCGTGCTCCGCGCCTTCTCCATTGTTCTGCCGCCCATTGCCGATGAAGCGCCGCCGCTGAGCGATGCCGGCCTGCCTGTCTACACCGTGCTTGTGCCGCTTTACCGGGAAACGGCCGCGCTGCCCGGTCTGGTGCGGGCCATCGAGATGCTGGACTATCCGGCGGCGAAGCTGGACGCCAAGCTGATCATAGAGGCGGACGACAGGGAGACGCTGGAGGCTGCGCGCGCCCTGAAGCTGGACAGCCGGTTCGAAATCATTCCCGTGCCGCCCGCCAACCCGCGCACAAAGCCCAAGGCCCTCAACTACGCCCTGAAATTCGCGCGCGGCAGCCTCGCCACGATCTATGACGCAGAGGACTGGCCGGCCCCGGACCAGCTGCGCGAGGCCGCTGCGGCGCTGGCGGCCAACCCGGAGCTGGCCTGCGTTCAGGCGCCTCTGGAATGCTATAATGGCGGCGACAACTGGATCACCCGCGCCTTCGCGCTGGAATACGCCATTCACTTCCATCTCTGGCTGCCGCTGCTGGTCCGGCTTGGCCTGCCGATCCCGCTGGGCGGGACCAGCAATCATTTCGTGGTCTCGAAGCTGCGCGCGGTGGGCGCATGGGATCCGTTCAACGTGACCGAGGACGCCGATCTGGGTTTCCGGCTGGCCGCGCAGGGCTGGCGCTGCGGCATGATCGCCCCGCCCACGCTGGAGGAAGCCACGACCAATCGCGCCGACTGGACGCGTCAGCGCTCGCGCTGGATCAAGGGCTATATGCAAACCCTGCTGGTGCGCGCCCGGCCCCGCGAAACCGGCGCGGGCGCGGCGGGCGCGCTGTCGCTCTGCGCCACGCTGGGCGCGGGCGTGCTGAGCGCCTTTCTCTATGCCCCCGCGCTGGCGCTGCTCGCCGGCTGGGCAATTGGCGCGGCCGCGGGTGTCTGGCCCGCGCCGCCCTTTTGGGCGTACGCCCTGCCATTGCTGGTCTGGGCCATTGCGGCGTCCAGCGCCATTCCCGCCGCGCGGCGCGCGCGTGCGCCGGCCCTCTTGCGCGCGGCGCTCTGGCAGCCGATTTACTGGCTGTTCCAGACACCGGCGGCGGCGTGGGCGCTCATGCAACTGATCAGACGGCCTCATTTTTGGGAAAAGACAGAGCACGGCGCCGCGGACCGGCGGCCGCGCTGATGGGCTATATCGGCTCCGCCCTCGCCGCGCTGGCCAGCCTGGCCGTCGCCGCCTTCTGCATCTGGCGCGGCCAGCGCCCGCCGACGCTGGGCAAGGTGCGTTATATCCCCTGGATGTTCATCGGGCTGGGCTTCGCCGCCCTGACCCTGATGTTCCTCACCCATATCGTGAACCTGGCCGGCGTCGAGACCGGCCGCAGCGGCAGCATGTTCTAGCGTCACGCTGAAAAATCGCGCCTGCGACTGGCGAAAAAAATCCCGCCGCTCCATGCTCTGCATTGCAGCATTGAGCGGGGGGAGCGAACTATGCGGCGTGTCTTGGCTTTGCTTGTTGTTCTGGGACTGACGGCCGCGCTTCAGGCCGCGGCGTCTTCCGGATCCATTGATGAATTCATCAACGCGGAAATGCCGGCTTCCGGGACGCCGGGCCTTGCCTATGCCGTGGTCGAGGACGGCGAAATCACATCCGGCGCGCGGGGCGAGGTCCTGCGCGGAAGCGGCGATCCCGTTACGCCGGACACCCCGTTCCTGATCGGCTCCATCTCCAAGAGCATTACGGCGATGGCGGTGATGCAACTGGTCGAAGCCGGCCAGGTCGATCTGGACGCGCCGGTTTCCCGCTATCTGGAGGTCTTCGCGGACCGGCCCTCCGGCGCGATCACGATCCGGCAATTGCTGGGCCATACCAGCGGATATTCGACCCGGCAGGGCAATGGCGCGCACACCGATCAAAGCGGCGCCGAAGACGCGCTTTCACAGCACGTTGCGCAGATCGCGCAATGGACGCCCGCCCATCAACCGGGAACCGTCTGGGATTATTCCAACGCCAATTACCAGATCCTCGGCGCGGTTATCGAGGCGGTAAGCGGCGAGGATTACGCCGGCTATGTGGAGCGCCGGATTCTGGCGCCGATCGGCATGGAGAACAGCTTTGTCGCCGACGGCGAACGCCATGACGGCGTGGCGAGAGGGCATCTGCCGTGGTTCGGGACAAAGCGGCCCGTGAAGGACAGCCGTCCGAACCGCGTCACCGCGCCGGCGGGCGGCGTCATCGCCAGCGCCGACGATCTGGCGCGGTATCTGGCGGTCATGATGAACGGCCAGGACGACGTCATCAGCGCCGACAGCAAGGCGGACATGCTGCGCCCGGCCAGCGGCGCCTCGCCAAATTACGGCTTCGGCTGGTCGCTGGACGCCGAGAGCGGAACAGTCTTTCACACCGGCACAAGCCGCGGGGTCGAAACGCTCGCCCTTTTCGTTCCGGCGGAGCGCAAAGGGGCTGTGGTTCTGGTGAATGCCGGCAGTGGCTTCGGATTCGGGGAAACGGCCACGCTCCGCACCGGGCTCAGCGCAACAGCGCTGGGGCTCGACCATGACGGCGATGCGGGCGGCTGGAGCCGTAAATCGGTCTTTCTGATGTTCGCGCTGCTGCCGCCCTTCTTCGTGTTCTGCGCGGTCTGGGCCTGGCTGCACCGGGACAGGCTGCGCGCGAAGTCAGGGTTCTCCGGTCTGGTCAGCATCTGGCTTCCTTTGCCGATGATGATCGCGCTCGCCTGGACCGCGCTCCATCTCATCCCCGCGCTGTTCGGAATATCGATCGGCACGCTCTACCTGTTCCTGCCGGACATGGCGCTGATGATGATGGCGACCGCGGCGACGGGCCTGCTCTGGGCCGTATTCAGGCTGGGCGTTTTCTATAGCGGACGGTCCTGAACCCCGGATCGATTGGGACGGTGTTCCGCATCTGCCGGGAGGCGCGCTGGAGCGGGTAGCGGGAATCGAACCCGCACGATCAGCTTGGGAAGCTGACAGGCTACCGTTACATCATACCCGCGCGAAGCGCGCGGGACGGGGAATACCAAGGCTTTGCGCCTGCGGGCAAGCGGCGCGCGCCGCGATCACGATTGCGCCAGCGCTGACGTGAACGGCTGGAAACCGCGCCGCGCGCCCCATATCCATGATGCATGAGCGTGCAAACCGATACCGAACCCCGCCTGGACCCCGCAAAGTTTCGCGATCCGGACATCACAGCGAAGGGAGAGCGCCGCGCCAGCGTCGATTTCGCCCGGCTGGAGACGCTGTGGTTCAACACCGGCACGCTGTGCAATATCGAGTGCCTGAACTGCTATATCGAAAGCTCGCCGACCAATGACGCGCTGGTCTATCTGACCCGCGCCGAGGCCGCGCGCTTTCTGGACGAGATCGACGAGATGGGGATCGGCCCGGTGGAGATCGGCTTCACCGGCGGCGAGCCCTTCATGAATCCCGACATGGCCGCAATGGCGGGCGATGCGCTGGCCCGCGGGCACGAGGTTCTGATCCTGACCAACGCCATGCGCCCCATGATGCGCCCGAAGGTGCAGAAAGACATGGCGGCGCTGAACGCCGAATATGGCGGCCGCCTGACCCTGCGCATCAGCATCGACCATTACAGCGCCGCGGTGCACGACGCCGAGCGCGGCGAAGGCGCTTTCGGGAAAACCATGAAGGGCGTGCGCTGGCTGCGGGACGAGGGATTCCGCCTGTCCGCCGCCGGACGCAGCCTGACCGGAGAAACCGAAGACGAGGCGCGCGCCGGATTCCTGCGCCTGTTCGAGCGGGAGGGGCTGGATATCCCCGCGCAGGACCCGTCCCGCCTGCTGATCTTTCCCGAGATGGACGAGAGCGCGGACGTGCCGGAGATCACCACCGAATGCTGGGGCATTCTGGGCGTCGATCCAGGCGCGATGATGTGCGCGACCAGCCGCATGATCGTCAAACGCCGGGGCGATGACGCCCCCGCCGTGATCGCCTGCACCCTGACCCCTTATGACGAGGAGTTCGAGCTGGCGCGCACGCTGGCCGGGTCTCTGAAGCCGGTCAAACTCAACCACCCCCATTGCGCCCGGTTCTGCGTTCTGGGCGGGGCCAGTTGTTCGGCCTGACTCAGGCGCTGTTTCCGCAATAATCTTGCGGCTCTGGCGCGCAGGCGCCGCCGCGGCGGAATCCTGTTCCGGTCAGACCGGAATTCCCGGATCGTCCTCCCTTGCAAAGCGCCGGGCCTCGCGCCACCTAGTCCGGGACGCATTCCCGTTCCCGCCTGGCAGCAAAGAGGAGCCACCGATATGAGCTTGCAGATTGGCGACACCGTCCCCGATTTCGAAGCCGAGACGACGCAAGGCCGCATCAGCTTTCACGACTGGATCGGCGATCAGTGGGCGATCTTCTTCTCCCACCCGGCCGACTACACCCCGGTCTGCACGACAGAGCTGGGCGAGACGGCGAAGCTGAAGGGCGAGTTCGACAAGCGGAACGCCAAGGCCATCGCCATCTCCGTCGACCCGCTGGAGGACCACAAGGGCTGGATCGGCGATATCGAGGAGACCCAAGGCTGCGCGGTGAATTTCCCGATCATCGCGGATCAGGACAACCAGATCGCCAATCTTTATGGCATGATCCACCCGAACGCCGACGCCAAGGTGACGGTGCGCACGGTGTTCGTGATCGACCCGAACAGGAAAGTCCGCGCCTTCTTCGCCTACCCGCCCAGCGCCGGCCGGAATTTCCAGGAAGTGCTGCGCCTGATCGATTCGCTGCAGCTGACCGATCAATTCAAGGTTGCCACCCCGGTGAACTGGCGCGATGGCGAGGACGTGATCATTGTACCGTCGCTGAGCGACGAAGAGGCCGATCAACTGTTCACAAAAGGCTATAACAAAATTAAGCCTTATTTGCGCACGACGCCGCAGCCCAACCGGTAAACCCCTGACTTGCCTAAAGAAACGCGGCGCGGAATTATTTTTTCCGCGCCGCGTTTTATATTGCGCCGCAAAAAGTTTTCATGAATTTCCGCGCGCCCGGTTAAAACCGCCGCCGATATCACCTATGCATATTGGGTCGGTCGAGGAACCCTTCGTAATCCGGGGGGTTTCCACGAGACGGCCGGGGCCGCCCAGATTTTCACCCCAGCCGGCCCATAAAAAGTCCGCATGCCAAGTGCGGCGCGCCGGTTATGGGAACCTGGGAGGAGCGCTCTGGCGCCTCCGATACGAAGCAAAAGCGCAGGTAAGGTATGTCAACGTCAGCTGACTTGAAAAGTCGCGACACAAACAAACAGGATTACGGCAGCGACCCTCTGAAGGTCCGCGACACCAATCACTACCAGAACGAATATATCCGCGGGTTCGTCGAGAAATGGGACGAGCTGATCGACTGGGAAGGCCGCGCGAAAAGCGAAGGCCAGTTCTTCGTCGACGTCCTGAAAAAATACGGCAAGCACAAGATTCTGGACGTCGCCACCGGCACCGGTTTCCACTCCATCCGCCTGAAGAAGGCGGGGCTGGACGTCACCAGTTGCGACGGCAGCGCCCAGATGCTGGCCATGGCCTTCGACAACGGCGTCGAGCACGACCAGATCCTCAAGACGGTGTGCAGCGACTGGCGCTGGCTGAACAAGGATATCCAGGGCAAGTATGACGCGGTCATCTGTCTGGGGAATTCCTTCACCCACCTGCATGAAGAGGCCGACCGCCGCCGCGCCCTGGCCGAATTCTACGCCGCGCTGAAACATGACGGCGTGCTGATCATGGATCACCGCAATTACGATGCGATCCTGGACGGCAATTACGGCTCCAAGCACTCGGTCTATACCGGCAAGGACGTCAATGTCTTTCCCGAGAAGGTCGACGATGGCCTGGCGCGTTTCTGCTACGAATTTTCAGACGGGCAGACCTATCACCTGAACATGTTTCCGCTGCGCCGGAACTATGTCGAGGGCCTGATGACCGAGGCGGGTTTCCAGAACATCGAGACCTACGGCGATTTCAACGACAAGCCGGTCGATAACCCCGATTTCTTCATTCACGTTGCGCAAAAGAAATTTGATCATGGAAAATCATAAACAGGCCTCCGCCGTCGCGGAGGACTATTACGACAGCGACGACGCCGTCCGCTTCTATCTGGATGTCTGGGGCGGCGAGGATATCCATGTCGGCCTCTACAAGTCCGAGGACGAGGCGATCCGGGACGCCAGCATCCGCACGGTGGAGACCATCGCCGACATGCTGGACCTGCCCAAGGGCGCGCACGTGGTGGATCTCGGCGCCGGCTATGGCGGCGGGGCTCGCTGGATGGTGCGCAATCGCGACTGGAAAGTGACCTGCGTCAATATCGCGGACAAGCAGAACGAGATTAACCGCCAGCTGAACGCCAAGGCCGGCTTCCATGACGAGATCGAGGTGATCCACGGCTCGTTCAACGAAGTCCCCGCCGAGGACGGCGCCTTTGACGCCATGTGGTCACAGGACAGCTTCCTGCACGGCGGCGACCGCCAAGGCATCATTGAAGAATGCGCCCGCATCGTGAAACCGGGCGGCGATATCATCTTCACCGACCCGATGAAGGCCGACGATGCCGATGACGGCGAACTGCAGCCGATCCTCAACCGCATCCGCCTCTCCTCTCTGGCCTCGGTCGCCTTCTACCGCGAAGCGGCGAAGAAGGCGGGCCTGGTAGAGGTCGATGTTCGCGAATATCCCGACCAGCTGGGCCGCCATTATGGCCGCGTCCGGGAGGAGTTGATCAAGGACCGCGAGAATATCGAGAAAACGGTCTCCACCGAATATATCGACAACATGATCGAGGGCCTCGGCCACTGGGTCGACGGCGCGGCCACGGGCAAGCTGAACTGGGGCATCCTCCACTTCCGCAAGCCGGAATAGGCCGTCCTCGCGTGCGGCTCGAAAAGCGCTTTCAATTCAAGGGCCATGACATTGCGTGGGACCGTCTTGGCGATGGTCCCGCGCTTGTCCTCCTGCACGGGACGCCATTCTCATCTCACGTCTGGCGCAGGATCGCGCCGGAGCTGGCGCGCGATCATACGGTCTATCTCTACGATCTGCTGGGTTACGGCCTGTCCGCCAAACCCGACGCCGACGTCTCCCTTGGCGTCCAGAATGAGGTGCTGGCCGCGCTGTTCGAACATTGGGGCCTGGTGAAGCCGCAGGTCATGGCGCATGACTTCGGTGGCGCGACCGCGCTGCGCGCGCACTTTCTCAACCGGCTGGACTACGAAAGGCTGCTGCTGATCGACCCGGTCGCCATCCGTCCCTGGGGTTCGCCTTTCGTGCAGCATGTGCGCGAGCATGAAGCCGCCTTCGCCGGGGTCCCGGATTACCTGCAGCGCGCCATCCTGCGCGCCTATATCCGCGGCGCGGCTTCGCGCCCGATGAGCGATGCCGAACTCGAGCCTTATCTGACGCCCTGGCTGGGCGAATCCGGCCAACCCGGCTTCTACCGCCAGATCGCCCAGATGGATCTGAAATACACCGATGCTGTTCAGGACCAGTACGGGGAGTTGCGCTTTCCCGTCACGCTCCTGTGGGGCTGTGATGACGAATGGATACCCCTTGCCCGCGGCCGCGAATTATCGGCCATGCTGCCCGATTGCGAACTGACGGAAATCCCCGGCGCCGGCCATCTGGTGCAGGAAGATGCGCCTGAAGCCATTATCTCGGCCGCGCTACGTTTCTTCAGATAGACGCCGCCCGCCGCGCCTTGCCATGGCTGGCTATCGGCCAGACGCAGCCCGGCTCTTTTTGCGCACAAAATGGAAAGCGTGCTTGACAGGCTGGGCGGCGGCGCATACTTGTAAAGCACACTTTCCAATCAGGAGATCGCCATGACTTCGAAATCGCTCAAGCTGCTGCTTCTCGCCATCGCGCTGGGCGTCTGCACGACCACCTGGCTGACCATGCTGGGCGTCTGGCTGTTCATGGACCCGGGCGTCGCGCTGTGGACCGTGCTGGTCACCATCGCTGCGGTATCGACCGAGGCGGTGTTCTGGGTCGGCGGGGTGGTGCTCGGCTGGACCGCATTTTCCAACCGCGCCCGCATCTGGCGCGCGCTGTGCGGGCGCGGCGCGGCATGAGCGGGACCGCGCCCAGCCAGTCGCGCCTGAAACGCTTTCGCCGGACAGGCACGCTGGCGCTTCTGCTCTATGTCGCCGTCCTGGTGCCCTCCATCCTGCTGTTCTCGTCTGTCTCGCAGCAGGGCGTCCGGCTGGCGCTGGCCGCCCTGCCTGTCCTGCCGATGGCCTGGTGGGGGTATGAGTTCGTGCGCATGACGCGCGGCGGCGACGAGATGCAGCGGGAGATCCAGTTCCGCGCCATCATGATCAGCGCCGGCGGCGTGGTCTTCGCGGCCTCGCTCTGGGGCATCTTCAGCTTCATCATGGGCTGGCCGGAGCCCCCGCTCTTCCTGCTGCTGCCCGCCGCCGCGCTCACTCACACGGCGGCCATGGCGGTGCTCAACCGGCGGTATGGCGGATGAAGAACATCCTGCGCCAACTCCGCGCCGAAATGGGCTGGACGCAAGGCGCGCTGGCCGAAAAGCTCGACGTCTCCCGCCAGACCGTGAATGCGCTGGAGGCGGGGCGTTACGACCCCTCCCTGCCGCTCGCCTTCCGCATCGCCCGGCTGTTCGGCCGCCCGATCGAGGAGATCTTCGACGACGAGGCGTGAGTCCGCCCGCTTGCCTCGCCATCGCGGCGCGTTACAACGCCTTCCCATGACTGACCTTTCCGATATTGCCCGCTCCGCCAAGGCCTGGCCCTTCGAACAGGCCCGCGCCCTCGTCAAACGCGTCGAGTCCCGCGGCACGGAAAAACCGGTCGTGTTCGAGACCGGATACGGCCCGTCCGGCCTGCCGCATATGGGCACGTTCGGCGAGGTCGTGCGCACGACCATGGTGCGCCGCGCGTTCGAGGCGCTGACCGATGGCGCCTACAAGACGCGCCTGATCACGTTTTCGGACGACATGGACGGGTTCCGGAAAGTCCCGACCAACCTCCCGAACCAGGACATGCTGGCCGAACATCTCGGTCTGCCCCTGACCAAGGTCCCCGACCCGTTCGGCGAGCATGAGAGCTTCGCCCATCACAATAATGCCCGCCTGCGCGAATTCCTCGACGCTTTCGGGTTCGAATACGAATTCCTGTCCTCGACCGAGCAGTACAAGTCCGGCGCCTTTGACGAGGCGCTGCTGACCATGCTCGCCCGCTTCGACCAGGTTATGGAGATCATGCTACCGACGCTGGGCAGGGAGCGGCAGGAAACCTATTCGCCCTTCCTCCCCGTTTCGCCCAAATCGGGAAAGGTGCTGCAGGTCCCGACGCTGGAGCGCAATGTCGATTCCGGCACGATCGTGTTCGAGGACGAGGACGGCGAAAAAACCGAAGTCCCGGTCACCGGCGGCCATGTGAAAATCCAGTGGAAGCCGGACTGGGCGCTGCGCTGGGCCGCGCTGGGGGTGGATTACGAGATGTCCGGCAAGGACCTGATCGAGTCCGTGAAGGTCTCCTCGAAAATCTGCCGCGTCCTTGGCGGCAAGCCGCCCGACGGCTTCAATTACGAGCTGTTCCTGGACGAGAAGGGGGAGAAGATCTCCAAGTCCAAGGGCAACGGCCTGACGGTCGAGGAATGGCTGACCTACGGCCCGCCGGAGAGCCTGTCGCTGTTCAACTTCACCAAGCCCAAGACGGCCAAGAAGCTCTATTTCGACATCATTCCCAAGACGGTGGACGAATATATCTCCCACCTCTCCGCCTATGGGCGGCAGGAGCCGGACAAGCAGGTCGAGAACCCGGCCTGGCATATCCATGAGGGGAACCCGCCGGAACAGGGCTCGCCGATCAGCTTCGCGCTATTGCTGAACCTCGTCTCCGCCGCCGGCGCGGCGGACAAGGAGACGATCTGGGGCTTCATCACCCGCTACCAGCCGGATGCGACGCCCGAGACCTATCCCCTGACCGACGCGCTGGTCGGCCATGCGCTGGCCTATTACCGGGACTTCGTGCACCCGGCGAAACAGTATCGCGCGCCGACCGATCAGGAACGCGCGGCGATGGAGGAGCTGGTGCGCCGCTTCCGCGCGCTGGAATCGGCGGAGTCCGATCCGGAAACGATCCAGACCGAGGTCTATTCCATCGGCAAGGCGCACGAGTTCGAGAATCTGCGCGACTGGTTCCAGGCCCTCTACGAGGTCCTGTTCGGCCAGAGCCAGGGCCCGCGCTTCGGCAGCTTCGCCGCCATCTACGGCCTCCCCGAAACCATCGCCATGATCGAAGGCGCCCTCTCGCGGGATTCGTAAGGCCCCTGTCCGTCATTCCGGAAATGGCAAAGCCATTATCCCTACCGGCGGCGAACTTGCCCCTTGGGTGACTCACAAATGAGCCTTCAGTAGTTTCAAGCGCGGTAGGTTCCGGATCTTCGCTTCGCTCCGTCCGGAATGACGGATGAGGAAATCGGCCCTCGAGCACAGGCAATGCCATGCATGAAAAACTCTTCTGGGTTTATCTGCTCGCCAACCGGCCGCGCGGCGCGATCTATCTCGGCGTTACAAGCAATCTGGTGAAACGCGTCTGGGAACACCGACTTCTGGAAATCCCCGGCCACACCCGAAAATACAAGATCACGCAACTCGTCTGGTTCGAGCAGCACGCCAGCGCCGAAGCCGCCATCGGCCGCGAAAAACAAATGAAGAAATGGAAGCGTGAGTGGAAGGTCGCCCTGATCGAAGGCATGAACCCCACCTGGAAAGACCTTTACGAAGACGCCCTCCGTAATCAGCCTTTCTGAACGCACGCCTCCGCTTCCCGTCATTCCGGAAATGGCAGGGCCATTATCCGGAACCTACCCACCGTGAATTTGCCTCTTGGGCGACTCACAAGTGCGCCAAGCGTTGTTCGCCCCTCGGTAGGTTCCGGATCTCCGCTACGCTCCGTCCGGAATGACGATTGAAACGTATGGGATTTGGAAACCCGCCACCGAACCGCTATCCCTTTTCACGAAACCTCAATTCCCAACGGAGCTGCCGCGCACATGGCCACGCATAAAGACGAGACATTCGAAAACGCCACGGTCGATCTGGACGGGGAGACGTTCGAGAACTGCACGTTCCGCAACGTGACCCTGGCCTATTCCGGGGGCGAGCCGCCGGTTCTGGACGGCTGCAAGTTCGAGGAATTCACCTTCGATTTCCGCGGCGCTGCCTCCAACACCGCCCTGTTCATGCGGGCGCTTTCCGAAGCGCCGGGCGGCGATGACATCATCCGCCAGAACTTCCCGGCCCTGTTCAAGAACCACTAGCGGTTCGCCGGACAATAACGGCTTGAAGGATCGGGGGCGGCCCCAACGGGCCGCCCTTTTTCTTTTTCGAGTTTAGTAAAATATTATTGACATGAAGTCGGCCTGATCATACATATCGGGATGTAAATAATCTTTGACCTTTAGTATGAAGGACCTGACATGAGCTTTCACGAAAAATCCGCCGCCATCACGCTGGCCGGCCTGGTTATCTGGTACGGGATCTATTTCGCGCTGCACGCGGAGATGATCCTCAGCGGCGAGGGGGTGCTGGCGGCCTCCACCGCCATCCTTTTCGTCACCATGATCGGCTTTGTCGCCATCGTGGCGGCCGGCCATATCGTCGTGGCGATCTTCATGGAGAAGGGCGATGACGAGACCGACGAGCGCGAACGCTTCATCAGCCTGAAGGCCGAGCGCAATGGCGGTTTCATCCTGGGCGTCGGCGTGGTGCTGACGCTGGGCCTGATGCTGGTCGGCGCGACGAATTTCGCCGCCGCCAACGCCCTCCTCTTCGCCCTGTTCGTCAGCGAGGCGGTGAGCCTTGCCTCCAAGCTGGTCTATTACCGGCAGGCGATCTGATGGCGAAGAAAACGCGCATCACCAATAATATCCGCCGCCTGCGGTTCGAGGCCGGCGAGATGACCCAGGCCGAGCTGGCCCGCAAGGTCGGCGTCACGCGCCAGACCGTCATCGCCATCGAACAAGGCCGCTATTCGCCCTCGCTGGAAGTGGCGTTCCAGATGGCCGAGGCGTTCGGCGTGGGACTGGAAGAGGTCTTCCAGTATCCCAAGGCGCCCGCCGCCAAGGCATAGCGCCGCCCGCTCTGTCCTGCCCTGTGCGCTGGCGCGGGACGGCGGGCGCGCTACCCTTGCCCTTCATGAGAACCCTGCTAACGGCCCTCCTGGCGCTCACGGCCGCCGGCCCCGCCCTCGCGGACATCGGCGCGGCGCGACAGGCCTATGCCAGCGGCGACTATGTCCGCGCCGCGGAGACGGCCGCCGAAATCGAACGCGCCGAGGCGCAAGTTCTGGCGGCCGAGGCGATCAGCACGCGGCTGGTCCTTGAGGGCGCGAATGCGCGCGCCGCGCGGACCGCGCGCGGTCATGCCGAGGCGGCGCTGGAGATGGACCCGGACAGCGTGTCCGCCCTGGTCCAGCTGGCGGTCTCCTACGGGCTGGAGGCGCGGGCGAGTTCCGACATCGCCAATTATTTCCGCGGCTCCGCCGCCAGAGGCCGCGAGGCGCTGGACCGCGCCCAGACCCTGCAGCCGAACAACGCGCAGGCGCGGGCGGTGTCCGGCGCTTGGCACCTGGAAATTCTGTGGCGCGGCGGGGAGACGGCGCAGCGCCTTTACGGCGCGAACGCCCCGGACGGGATCGCTGATTTCGAAGCGGCGCTGCAGCTTGGCGCGGCGCCGATGGCCGGGGCGCAATACGCCGCCTTGCTGCTGGCGCTGGACCCGGCCGCCCACCGCGACCGCGCCAGGGCTACGCTGGACTGGACGCTGGCGCAGCCGGTGGAGACAGCGTTCGACGACGCGGCCGTTCAGCGCGCCGGGGCGCTTCGCGAAGCTCTCGATGAGGATGAAGCGCGCGCGGCGCTGATCCGTGACTGGCTGGGCGAGCCGTAAGACGCTCCCCTACTGGCTGGCCCAGACGACGCGGGCGATCCATTCGATTTCGGCGGCGCTCAACGTGCGGTCGGGATAATCCGGATTGAGCGAGGTCAGTTCTATCGTCTCGGCCGTGCGGCGGCGCAGTTCCTTGGCCAGCACCTCGCCCTTCGTGGTCTTCACCACCACCCGGTCGCCGCGGCGGGGGTTGGAGGCGGGGGAGACCACGATGCGGTCGCCGTCGCGATAGACCGGGGCCATGGAATCGCCCGCGATTTCCAGAACATAGGCGTTCTCGTCCTCCACGCCCGGGAAATGCACGTGCTCCCAGCTCGCCCCCACCGGGAAGCCGGCGTCGTCGAAGAAGCCGTCATTGCCGGCCTGGGCGAACCCGATCAGCGGCGCAACGCGCCCGGCCCCGGCGCGGCGGCCCTCGGCGAGCGCCGCGAAATCCTCGAAACTCGCGCCCGCCGCCTTCAGCGCCTTGGCGAGGCTTTCGGTGGAGGGCCAGCGCGGCTTGGCGCCGTCGGCGCTGGCGCGCTTGGACTTGTTGAACGTGGTGGGGTCCAGCCCGGCGGCCTTGGCAAGGCCGGAGGGGCTGAGCCCGCTGCGGGCGGCGAGGCGGTCAACGCCCGCCCAGATCTGGCGGTGGGTCAGCATTGTGATCCGCCTTTCCGGCGTGAATAGGAATATAAACCTGTATAGCGGCTTTCCTTCCGCCTTGTCCAGAACGATGCTTGAGCCTATGTGGCGGCGCCTATGACTGGCTTTCACGACCTTGCCGCGACCGCCCTGCGCCGCCTCCCCCCGGAGTTGGCGCACACCACGACCATCCGCGCGCTGGAGGCCGGGTTCGGCCCGGTGAACGACGAGCCGGACGACCCCATCCTGCGCACAGAGCTGGCGGGGCTGAAACTGTCCAATCCGCTGGGGCTGGCCGCCGGGTTCGACAAGGATGCCCGCGCGCCGATCCCCATGCTGAAGACCGGTTTCGGCTTCGTGGAGATCGGAACGGTCACCCCGCGTCCGCAGGCCGGGAATCCCAAGCCGCGCCTGTTCCGCCTGATGGAGGACCGCGCGGTGATCAACCGCATGGGCTTCAATAATGAAGGCATGGAGGCCGCCGCGGCGCGGCTGGAGGCGCTTGGCGCGCGGCCCGGCCCGCTGGGCGTCAATCTGGGCGCCAACAAGGATTCGGAGGACCGGATCGGCGACTACATCACCGGGCTGCGGCGGTTCTGGCCGCTGGCCGATTATTTCACGATCAATATTTCCTCCCCCAACACGCCCGGCCTCCGCAAGCTGCAGGACCCGGACGCGCTGGACGAGCTGTTCGACCGGCTGAGCGAGGCGCGTGGCCAGATGGCGGGCGACAAGGCCTCGCCGCCGCTATTCGTGAAACTGGCGCCGGACCTTGACGATGACGCGGTCGAGCCGATTTGCGAGGCGGCGCGCGCCGGGGGCGTGGACGCGCTGATCATTTCCAATACCACGCTGGACCGGCCGGACACGCTGACCAGCGAATACAAAGGCGAGGCCGGCGGGCTTTCCGGCGCGCCGCTGTTCGAGAAATCCACCCGCCTGCTGGGCCGTTTCCGCGCCGAGTGCGGGCCGCGCGTGCAACTGATCGGGGTCGGGGGCGTGGCTTCCGGCGCCGATGCGCTGGCCAAGATCAAGGCGGGGGCGAGCGCGGTGCAGCTATACAGCGCGCTGGCGCTGCACGGCCCGTCGCTAATCGCCCGCATCAAGACCGAGCTGGTGACGGCGCTGAAGGCCGAGGGCGTCTCAAGCGTCGCCGAGGCGGTTGGAACCGGACGGCGCTGACACCGAACGCTCCAGCGCCGGATAGGCCACGGCCAGCGAAATCCCGCGATAGAGATAGAAGGCCAGGAACGCCCACCACATGCCCGCCACCCCGAAGGCGGGGGTGAGCACGGCGTCGCTGGCCAGATAGGCGCCCGCCGCGGCGATGGAGGCGATGGCCATGGTGGCCGCGCGCGTGGCGCCGGTGAAGACGCCGTCCAGCTGCCACGCCCAGACGCCCAGCAACGGCACGGCGGCGACATAGGGCACGTAGTTCATCGCGAAGGCGCGCACGGTCTCGTCCTCCACAATCAGGCGCAGGACGGGCGGCCCGGCCAGCAGGGTGATGACGGTGAAGACGACCGCGGCGCCCAGCGCCAGTTCCGTGGTGATGCGGATGGCGCGGCGCAGGCGCGGCACGTCGCGGCGGCCCACCGCGGCCCCGACTTCCGATTCCGCAGTGAAGGCGAAAGCGTCCAGCGCGAAAGCCCACAGCGTGATGAACTGCAACAGCACCTGGTTGGAGGCGATGACGACATCGCCCAGCCGCGCGGCGGTGTTCTGGAACCAGCCGAAGGCGACGACCAGCGTCATGGAGCGGATGAACAACGCCACGGAGACGCGGAACAGCGCCATGACGGCGGTGATATCGCGCAGCCGGTCGGCGTTGAACGTGTCCTCCGACCAGCCGCCGCGCTGGCCGATGACGCGGATCACGTAGAAAGCGGCGACCGCCAGCCCGGCATATTCGGCGATAGTGGTGGCCCAGCCGACCCCGGCCGGACCCCAGCCGAAGCCCAGCACGAACAACAGATCCAGCGCGATATTCACCGCCGCGAAGACGATATGGATCGCCATCAGCGAGCCGGTGCGCCCCACCCCGATCAGCCAGCCGGTGAGCGCGAACATGCCCAGCACCGCCGGCCCGCCCCACAGGCGCGGGGCGAGATAGGCGTCGGCCGCGGCCTCGACATCCGCGCTGCCCTGAAGGATGGAAAACGCCGCGCCGCGCCAGAGCCACTGGCAGGCGATAATCAGGATGCCGACCACCACCGCCACGGCGATGGAGCGCATCAGGACGCGCTGGAGCGAGCCTTCGTCGTCCGCGCCATCGGCCTGTGCGGCGAGGCCCGTCGTGCCCATGCGCAAGAAATAGAAGCCCCAATAGAGCGGCGAATAGGCGACGATGCCCAGCCCCACCCCGCCGATCTGGGCGGCCATGCCCTCCAGCGAGATGACGGCGGTGTCGGTGAGCCCCGCCAGCGGCTGCGCCGCATTGGCGAAGATCAGCGGCCAGGCCAGCGAGAAGGCCCGTTTGCGGTTGAGTTCGGGGCGCGCCATGAGACGCGCAGCCCTAGCCGCTTCGCCCCGTTCTGTCAGTCAAAAAGGTTGTCAGGTGAAAGGCGTTCAGGGCGGCGAGGGGAAAGAGGGTCATGAGGTTTCCGGGCGCTATCAGAAGAAATGAAAGCGCAGCCTGCAACCTCAAGCCCGGTTCAGATCAAGAGGGTCTAACGAAAAAAAGCGCCCCTAGCCTTCCGACATGCAGGCGGCGGGCGCGGTGACCATGATCATGCTGGCGGCCGTCGCCTCCGACACGCTGAGGTCGCGCTGCAGGCCGTCCGCGCGGTCATTATCGCCCGACAGGCTGGCGGCGAGGAAGTCATAGGCGTCGTCGGAGAGGTCGCCGGCGGCCTTACGCTCGATACAGGCGCAGACGCCCTCGCCCAGTCCCAGATTGTCTTCGCAGGCCGTGGCGATGGGACCGGCGGGCGTGCCCTTGGTAACCGTGTCGCAGGCGGCGAGCGCGAAGGCGGCCAGAGCGGCGGCGGCGAGAATTCGGGTCATGGCGGCTTCCCCCTTGGAAATATCGAGTGGCTGGAGAAGCTCTCCGGGCCGGGTTTGGTTCCCGTTTTGTTTGATCAGGTTTTCCGTTCGTCCCTTCTCTCCTGTGGAGGGGAGAAGGTGGCCCGGAGGGCCGGATGAGGGGAGGCGTTGGAGGCAGGCGCTTTGTTCTGAGAGCC